>NZ_JGYX01000010.1 GCF_000741215.1 Bifidobacterium pullorum subsp. gallinarum | reverse complement strand
GCCATGGAATCGCGCGCGTCCGCCCTCGCCAAGGCTGAGACCGTCGCCTCCGAGATGGAGACCCGAAAGCTCAGGGCTGCGGCCAACTGCCTTAGGGAGGGCATCGGCGAGACCACGACCTACCTGCTCGACGAATACCCCGCCCGAGCACCGACGCCGGATCCGCACCAACAACATGATCGAACGGCTGAACCGTGAGATCCGCAGAAGGACGCGTGTGGTCGGCAGCTTCCCCGACGGCAGGAGCGCCCTCATGCTCGTCTGCGCCAGAATCAGATACGTCACCGCCAACGAATGGTCCACACGCCGCTACCTCGACATGTCCCGACTCAATGACAGGCTCATGGAAGCGAACTGATCACCGCGCCACGGACGGGCGGAACCACATTTGCGCAACTTTTCGGGCACAACCGCAGGGCATGCTCGTTGCGCTGAAGGCCTCGGGCAAGGCATGGAAGGCCCTCAAGGAGCAGGC
This sequence comes from Bifidobacterium pullorum subsp. gallinarum, assembly GCF_000741215.1. GTDB lineage: Bacteria > Actinomycetota > Actinomycetes > Actinomycetales > Bifidobacteriaceae > Bifidobacterium > Bifidobacterium pullorum_B. Next base: position 1,247 of record NZ_JGYX01000010.1, on the reverse strand, counting down.
GGATCTGCTGGAGAGGAGCATGAGACTCATCCTGGAGGACAACGCCCGCCCGCTGCTTGACATCTACTGCGCCAGCACGGTGACCGCCGCGGCACTGGCCATCGTCGCCGGGGACAACCCCGAACGCATCCGCAGCGAGGCCGCGTCCGACCAGGCTCTGCGGCGCCTGCCCCATCCCCGCCTCCAGCGGCAAGACCAACCGGCACCGGCTCAACAAAGGCGGCAACAGGCAGGGCAACTCCGCCCTGCACCACATCGCCATCGTCCGCATGCGCTACCACCAGCCCACCCGCGACTACGTGAATCGGAAGACCGGGGAAGGCAAAGGCAAGATGCAGAATCATCCGCTGCCCGGAACACTTCATCGCCCGCGAGGCCTACCGGGCCCTCATCTCCATCCGCCGGGGACGGACGCCCTGAACAAGCCACCGGCCGAACGCGGACGACGGCTTCGCGAGCTGCGCGTCACACACGGCATCACCCAGCAACAGGTCAGCGACGGCCTCGGCGTCCACTCCAGCCGCATCAGCGAGATCGAACGCGGCACCCGCAACCTACCCGAACTCGAACGTCGCGCCACCCTCTGGATCCAAACCATCACCACCCCGAACCAACCAACCCAACACACCGAAACCCTGATAACGCCCGGTTTGTTGCGCATTTTGGTTGAGGCTTGAGTTGAGAGACATGGTCCGTCGTCCGGGTACGATTTCAGTCGCCAAACCAAATCAACCTATTTAGGAAGGCGACGGAACCATGCCGAATCAGATTCTACAGGTCGACGAGAACATGCTCGAGACGAAGCTGGACCGGTTGGTGTCGGAGAAGGTCGAACAGCTGTTGAACGCGATGCTGGACGCGGAGGCCGACGAGATCACGGGCGCGGCCAGGTACGAGCGGTCCGGGGAGCGCAGGGCGTACCGGGCCGGCCACTACGAGCGGAACCTGACCGTGAAGGCCGGGACCATGACCCTGAAGGTCCCGAAGCTCAAGGGCGCGCTGTTCGAGTCGGCGGTCATCGAACGATATCGCAGGAGGGAGGAGAGCGTCGAGGAGGCGCTGATCGACATGTACCTGGCGGGAGTGAGTACGCGTCAGGTCGACGACATCAGCAGGCTTTTGTGGGGAGAACGCATGCCCTCCCAGACGTTGAGCGACAAGCTCAAGAAGGTGTACGAGGACATCGACCGATGGCGGAATCGCCCATTGACGGACCGTTCGTACCCGTATCTGTTCGTGGACGGGGT
>NZ_JGYX01000009.1 GCF_000741215.1 Bifidobacterium pullorum subsp. gallinarum | reverse complement strand
ATCCCCGCGGGCAAGGTCTACCTCAGCCCCGGTGATCGACTGCTACGACGGGGATGCCGGTGGCCTGGACGATCGGCACGAGCCCGAACGCCGAGCTGGCCAACCGGATGCTCCGCGACGCGTGCGCCACGCTCGGGACGGGGAGCGTCCGGTCATCCACTCCGACCGCGGTTGCCACTACCGGTGGCCCGGGTGGATCAGCATCTGCAGGGAGAACGGGTTGACCCGGTCGATGAGCGCGAAGGGCTGCAGTCCGGACAACGCGGCCGCGGAAGGGTTCTTCGGGCATCTCAAGCAGGAGTTCTTCCACGGCCGGAGCTTCACGGGCGTCACCATCGAAGGGTTCGTCGAACAGTTGGACGGGTACATGCGCTGGTATCGGGACGAGCGGATCAAGCTCGCCTTCGGCACCAGCATCGCCAAACGAAGACGCGAGCTCGGACTCATGGCATAATCAAAGAACAAGGACACCGGAGTCCAACAAAACGTCACCACCCCCAAACCTCAACAAACAATTGAACAAAAACACCCCGTCGCCGGACTGGACGCATGGGTGGAAACCTCCCCGACGCCTCGCCGTACGCCTGCTCCCAGTGGACCGTGGCGGGATTCAACAGCCCGACCCAGCTCAAGCTGAGGCCCCTCATCCTGTCGCCCGAAGGTCTGGAACGGGTGGGCTGGACGACCGGAGCCGCCGTGCCGGAGGAGGTGGATAAGCTGATCGCCGGACGAGGATGGGTGGTCGCGGTCAACACCCTCGCCGCAATGAACCCCGTCTGCCTGCGCTTCGACGCGCTGGGCGATCCCCGATGGAAGTCCCGGAAGCATGTGCCGCTGTCTTGGGATTGGGACGAGAAAAAACAGGGGCGCTGACCCCATCGGCGTCATCCCCGGTGACGGTTTTCCCATCGCGCAACCAGCGCGGAACCGCATGGGAAAGCCGTTTCCGGGAGATCCACCAGTCTACCAGATATGGGAAGAACCAATTCTCAACGGAGAACCAATTCCCAACAACCGGCATCCAGTCTACCAGATATAGGGAACTAATTCCCAAGCATATCAGCAGCGGCGCAGGTCGATTCCCCTGTGCACGCCACGCGGCTTCAGAGGTTCGGATGGGGGGTGGGGACCCGGTTGGCCGGATCCCCATTTTTCGCCCGTTTTAGTTCCATTCCTGCGGCCAGTTCGCGGGTTTGCCGATCTCGTCGAGTTTCGGCAGTCCGTTGATGATGTCGACGGTTTCCACGCTGACGCGAATGACCTTCTCCACGAGGTCGACGATGTAGCGCGGATCGTCCGAATAGTCGTTCGGGTCGTTCGTGATGCCGCTTTTCTTGTCCGTGGTGACCTGATACCGGTCGATTAGCCATCCGATGGCGGTCTTGCCGTTCACCACGTACTCGTAGGCGCGCAGCGGGATGTTTTCGATGGTCAGGTTCTCGGCGACTTGGAGCACGGTCAGGTCGGCGACCTTCTTGCCGGTGTCGGGATCCTTGACCTTTCGCGGGTACGTCATCCTGACCGTGCGGCCCGGGTTCGTCGGATCGCCGATCTCGGTCACGTCCCACGGCTTGACCTTCTCGTAGTTCAGGTGCAGCTTGGCGAGCTTGCGGCCGGCCTGTTCGAACGCCTTGAAGTTACGGGCGAGCGGGATGCGCGGCAGCTCCTTGGTCAGGTTGTTGGCGAAGCGCCTGCGGTACTCGCTGCTGTGCAGAATGCCGTACACGTAGTAGAAGATGTCCTCCTTGGTGATGCTTAGTGCGGGGTACGCCGCACGGAACACGTTCAGCGCCGTGTCGGTAATTGCATCGTGACGCACATACCCATGCGAATCCGCACGGTCACGTATCTCGTAGAAGTCAAGACCATACTTCTCCGGAGAGTCATCATCCAACTTCTCATACCAATACAACGGAAAACACTGCGCATTAAAAGAGAGCTGTATGTCAGGGACAACATCAGTCATCAAACACGAGAACTGTCTGCTCCCAAGAACGATGCTAATCTGAAGATTTTTCGCTTCGGGATACGGGAACAACTGCGGCTGAAGATATGTTCTTTCGTTGGTCTGTTTGTCGAACCATAGAAATTGTTTGGCGAAAGGCCGGTAAGCGGAACGCACAATTTTGCCTTGTTCCGGATGCTTGGTCTTCTTCTTCGCAAAATCTTGCCTGAAGCCTGCCGTCCATGAAATATCAGGGCTGGGAACCATGTACTTTTCCGGCGATGATGTGTCACCCGATTGAGTGAATCGGGAAAGGCAATCATTGTAGTAAGGGGGCTGCGGACGTTTTCTTGGAGATAGTCATGCAGCCATTCCTTGGCTTTGACGATATTGTACCGGACTCATCCAGTCCAGCGACTGTTTGATGCGCTCGTGGTTGTACCAGTGGATGTACTCGTCGATCAGGACAAGCACCTCGTCGCGGGTGCGTTTCTCCCAATGCTCGGGATAGACGGACTCCGTCTTCATGCGACCGAAGAATCCCTCCGCGGCGGCGTTGTCGGGGCTGCAGCCCTTCGCGCTCATGGACCGGATCAGCCCGTAGCGTTCCATGAGCTCCAGCCATCCGGGCCACCGGTAGTGGCATCCCCGGTCGGAATGGACCACGGGACGGGCGTTGTCGGGCAGTGTCTCCGCCGCCTCGGCGAGCATCCGGTTGGCGAGCTCCGCGTTGGGATGGAAGCCGGCCGTGTAGGCGACGATCTTGCCGTCATGGCAGTCG
>NZ_JGYX01000008.1 GCF_000741215.1 Bifidobacterium pullorum subsp. gallinarum | reverse complement strand
GTGGAGACGCCGGCCAGGTACATGTCGATCAATGATTCCTCGACGCTCTGCTCCCTGCGCCGGTAGCGTTCGATGACCGCGGATTCGAAGACCGCGCCCTTCAGCTTGGGGATCCTGAGGGCGAGCCTGCCGGCCTTGACGGTGAACCCGCGCCCGTAATGGCCGGCCCGGTACGCCTTGCGCCCATCGCTTCTCTCGTATCTGGCGGCGTTGGCGATCAGGTCGGCCTCCTCGTCGAGCATCGCGTTGACGATCTGCTCGACCTTGTCGCGCACCATGGCGTCGAGCCTGGTCTCGAACATGGCCTGGTCGAACTGTATGATTTCCTTGGACATGGCCCGTGCCTCTTTTCCAATCGCGTTTTTCATGTCTGGCGACTGAAAATCGTACCCGGCACGGGCCATGTTCCCTTCCGGAAAGCCCGAATCACAAAGTGCGCAAAAAATCGGGCGTTATCTGCCCTGCTCCACCGTGTTCCCGCTGGGACGGCATGCGGCGAGCCTGCGCATCCTGGTCGGGGTGCGCAGCCCGCGGTAGCGTTCCCGGATGTGTTCCGGGGCGGTGGCCGGCAGGCCCTTTGTCTTTCGTCAAGTCGATGTGAACGTGTTCGGCAGTTAATCTGAACACTGTCGGCGTTCATGTTGGACAGTGTCGGCGGGTGGTTCCCTTGGTTGTTGGTCATTTCATGAGTGAGTGGGTGTTTCGGTAGGATTCGCCGTGGAATCGGATGATGCGTCCGTGGTGGACGATGCGGTCGATGACGGCGGCGGCCATGTCGCCGTCGCCGAACACGTCGCCCCATCGGCCGAACTCGAGGTTCGAGGTGAAGATGATGCTTCTCCTTTCGTAGCTGTCGGCGATGATCCGGGGACAGGAGCCTGGCGCCGTCGATGTCGATGGGCAGGTATCCGAGCTCGTCGATGACGAGCAGGTCGGCCTTGCCGATGGTCTTGAGTTCCTGGTCGAGCCTGTTCTCGGTTTTGGCCTTGCGCAGGCGCATGATCAGGCCGGAGGCGGTGAAGAACCTGACCGGTATGCCCCACCTGCAGGCGAGGGTGCCGATGGCGATGGCGAGGTGGGTCTTGCCGCATCCCACGTCGCCGTAGAGCACGAGGTCCTCGGCGTGGTCGATGAACTCGAGGGACGCGAGCTGTTCGCGCCCCCAGTCGGCGGGGAACGCGGCCATGCTCCAGTCGTAGCCGTTAAGGGTCTTGGCTTGGGGGAATCCGGCCTGTCTGAGTAGTCGGTTCCGTTTGGATTCGGCACGGCTCGCGTTCTCGGCCGTGAACAGTTCCGCGAGGAAGCCGAGCTGGCCGGGGGTGGCGTTCTCGACGGCCCGTCTGAGCACGCTTCGGGTCAATGGCAGGTTGCGGGAGAGCTCCATGACCTGTTCGGCGGTGGCCTTCTCCGCCTTCCGGGCGGTCCGTTTCGTTGGTGTCGTGGTCATCGTTCCTCCATGTAGGTGTTGTACCGGCTCAGGTCGGGGCCCGGAACGTCGCCCTCGCCGCCCTGTCTGATCCGTCTGGCGGTCTGGTCGATCGAGGCGCGGTCAAGTTGACGGCCCGCGTCGATGATTGCGGACACGGCCTTGGCGGCGGCCGCGAACCCACTGGTCCGGGACACGTGCCTGATGTCGTCGAGCAGGTCGGCGCGCGCCCGGACATCCATCCTGTCGAGCAGGCCGCGCACGTTGTCCGGGAAATCGCCGCGGATCGGGCTTTCGCCCCACATCCGGGGCTTGCGCGCGATGATCGCCAGAAGCGTCGTCGGCTCCATGACGGTGCGCGGCTCCCGCCCCCACACGCGTTCCAACGTCACGATGCGGCTGCCGTCCGGGCCGCGCAGCTCGATGCCTAGGGCCCTGACGCCGGCGGAGATCCGCATGGAACGCCATTTCGGACCGGCGAGGTACCGGTTGCCGTCGATCAGGACCGTGCCGGTGCGGTCCGTCTTCACGCTCCGCCAGTCGCACGCGTCGAACGGCGTGCCCGGCAGCGGGAGCATATGATCCAGATCGGTCTCGAACAAATCCCTGATCGGCACGACCTGGCGGTAGTGCTCCCGGCGTGCGATCGCATCGCACTCGTCCAGCCACGCGCGCGTCAGCGCGTCCCATCCCTCGGCCGCCGGTTCGGGCACCATCAGGTTGCGTCGCACGAAACCGACCGCGTTCTCCACGCTGCCTTTCTCATGACCCGCATACGGGTTGCAGAACCTGGTCTCGAACCCGTAATGCGCGCTGAACAGGGAGAACAGGCGGGCCTGCGTGACCGTGCCGTCCGCATTGCGGTGGCCGACGCCCGTGGCGTTGTCGAACACCAGCACCCTGGGCGCCATGCCCATGCGTCCGAAGACCTGCAGCAGACCGTGGCACACGCACTCCGTGGTCTCCCCGGGCAGCGCGGCCACGTACCGCATGTTCGAATACGGGAACGAGACCGCCAGATAATGCACCGTCCGCTCCATGCCCGCGATCACGGCCCTCGCCAGACCGTAATCCACCTGCGCCGTGCCGGGGGCCCATTCCAGTTCCGCATACCCGTCGGACTCGCGGCGATGCGCCTCCCGCCACTTCTTGACCCACCGCTGCACCGAGGAGTACTCGCCCGGGAAGCCGAGCTCGGCCACCAGCCGCTCGTGCACACGACGCGCGGTATGCCGCTGCTTGCGCGGCATCCGCAGATCCGAGGCCGGCCACTCATCCGCAGCACGCGCGTACTCACCCGTCACCAGGGAACGGGTCCCGGCCGACCCCTCCCACGGCAACGGCGAATAATCCCTCGACGCGTACTTGATTACCGTCGTACGCGAAACACCAAGCTCCCTGGCTATCCGCGTGTGGCTCAGTCCCTGCCCTTCCAGCTGCCTGATACGCTGTTGAATACGCACCGGTGTCGTCATTCCTTCCCACACCGGGAAACCGAACGAATGGTTGACCGGCACTCGGGAATCTATCAGGAAACCAACGGCACCGGCGCCCTCTTTCTGCACCAATGCCACCCACCGCCGACACTGTCCAAAATGAACGCCATCACCGTCCAAAACAAGTGCCGACACCGAACACCTTTATTTGATCACAAACAATCGAGCTGGCGATCCTCAAGGGGGCGGTGGAGCTGGCGGGCATAAGAGCGGGGCGCAGACCCGGACAACCTGACTGATAGGGAGAAGGCGATCCTCGTCAGGACGATCGGTGCCGGGCACGGCGTCCCCGTGGGTCGGCTGCTCGCCCGGGTCGGCCTGGCGCGCGGCACGTACTACCGCCAGTCGGACGCGATGAACAGGCCGGACAGGGACGAGGGGCTGCTCCCCCCCCCCCTGGTGCGCGACGTATCCGGGGAACAGCCTGCGCCGCTATGGGTACCGACGGGTGTGGCTCGGACTGAGAAGCATGGGTATTGTCGTGTCAGCGAAGCGCGTCATGCGGCTGATGACGGCGAACGGGTTGAAACCGCCGTCCAGGAGCTCCAGGCGCTACAGCTCGTATAAGGGCGAGTCGGCCAAGGCGCCGGACAACCTCGTCAACCGGGACTTCCACGCCGAGGCTCCGAACCGGTTGTGGGTCACGGACCTGACGGAGTTCTCCATCCCCGCGGGCAAGGCCTGCCTCAGTCCGGTGATCGACCGCGTTCGACGGGATGCCGGTGGCCTGGACGATCGGCACCAGTCCGAACTCGGAGCTGGCCAACCGGATGCTGATGGACGCGTGCGCCACGCTCGGGGACGGGGAGCGTCCCGTCATCCACTCGGACCGCGGCTGCCACTACCGGTGGCCCGAATGGATCCGCATCCGCAAAGAGAACAAGCTCACCCGGTCGACGGGCGCGAAAGGCCGCGGCCCGGACAACGCGGCCGCGGAGGGTTTTTCGGCCGGCCCAGGCAGGAGTTCTTCCATGGGCGGGACTTCGCCGGCGTGAGCAGAAACGAGTTCATCGAACGGCTGGACGGGTACATGACCTGGTACCGGGACGAGCGTATCAAACTCACGTTCGGCACCAGCATCGCAAAACGAAGACGCGAGCTCGGACTCATGGCATAATCGAAGAACAACGACACCGGAGTCCAACAAAACGTCACCACCCCCCATTTTTCATGAATTCTCGACCAAAAACGTATACGTTCGGATGCTAGCGTTTATAGAGCGTCTTCCAGTTCATCTTCCGAGTATCCGAATGAGTAATCCTCGTCTTTGCCGTTTGAAGCCCAAATCAACGCGGCATCATATACATCCAAGCTTTCGTCATCTTCCTCTTCATCGTCATATTCCGAAGGACAGTAGTCACACTCGTATGATTCCCCGTCCCAGTTGCCCCAAAGATCAAGCACTCGCCTCATTCTATGACCACAATCAGGGCACATCGCATATCTACTCATAGAACCGTACTCCTTTGCACTGATCCAGTTTCAGACTATAGTGCGGAAACAATGTTGTACCGCATATCGCTTATATTACTCGACTTTGGTCCATCTGCCTCATATGAACATACGCGGTTTTTAAGCTGCCGTCATGCTTGCGGCCAAGATTATGGCTTGAAAAGCACATGGTGGTTCTGAACTATGCCTGTTTGTTAGATCTCGTTTGTTCCGGCCGAAAGGATAGGTGACGTCTTGTTGGTTTCCCAGAGTGGATGAGCCCTTTGGCTCGGCTCCGATGCGGACAATCATCCAGGCGAACACGTATCCCTGCAGGTCGCTGTTCTCTTTTGTAGATTACGGTTTGCGATAGGAACGGTTCGGTAAGGGGGAAACATGGAAGACAAGAAATCATCATACGAGGTCAGGGTAACAATGAAGTACCCGCCCGACAAGGTGTGGGCGTGCGTGGAATCCGCGTGTTCACAGTTCGATGATTACTACCCAATTGATATGACCTGTTTTTGTTCCGCGTTTCCCCTGACTCGATGGGAGATGATGGAATCATGGGCAAGGGCGTGCGTTATACACCGGAGTTCCGGGAGAAGGCCGTCGGGCTGCTGGCGGAGTCACGGGACTCGCATTCATCCGAGACACGAGCCCTGGCACAGGTCGCCAGGAACCTGGGCGTGGCTCCCGAGACACTGCGCCGCTGGCGCAACCAGGCCGACGGTGCCGCGGCCGCGCAGTCCGCGCAGGACGCGCAGGCCACGCTGGAGGAGCTCAAGCGCCTGCGCAAGGGGGTCGCCGAACTGCGCGGGGCGAACGACATCCTGACGACGGCATCGGCTTTTTTCGCGGCAAGGCCCGACCCGACACGGCCCTGATGGCCGCGTGCATCGACGAGTATCGGGACCGTTTCGGGGCCGGGCCGATCCGCCGGGGCCTGTCCGCGGCCCTGGACTGCGGGTTCATCACGCCACGCGGCTACCGACGGTCCGGGAAACGACCTGCAAGCCGCACGACCGCGCGTCACGAGGCTCCGGCTCGCGACATCATGCAGATCCGCTCGGACTTCTTCATGGCCGTGTACGGGTACAGGAAGATGCACGCCCAGCTGCCGGCGCAGGGATGGACCGGGATCGGCCGCGACCAGGTCGACCGGATCATGCGCGAACCGGGCATCAGGGGCGTGCGCCGCGGACGCACGCCCGTGACCACGCGTCCCGCCAAGGGCACGGGCGGCAGGCCCGACCTCGCGGAGCGCAGGTTCCGGGCGTGCGCGCCGAACCGGCTGCACGTAGCCGACATCACCTACGCGCGCATGGCCGACGGCCGGTTCGCGTATACGGCGTTCGTCACCGACGTGTACGCGCGCCGCATCGTCGGATGGGCGTGCGCCACGGGCATGGGCACGCGGGAACCGCCCCTGCAGGCGTCGGAGCAGGCGATCTCCCGGGCGTCGAGGCACGGCGGCACGCAGGGACTCGTGCGCCACGGCGATCACGGTGCGCGGTACATCGGCACGGTGTGCACCACGCGCGTTGTATTTGTTTAATGGTTTGTGTGCCGGTTTATCGCGGGTTTGTTGGCCGTGTTACCGGTGAAAAGTTGACCATGTGATCGTGTTGTCGGCGTGGAGAGGCGTTGGCCCGTCCGGTCTTGTTAGATTCCCGAGTTGAGGCAACCATTCGCAGGTATCTCGGGAAGGAAAGGACATGACTGTGCCAACGCCCATACAACAACGTATCAGGATTCTCGACGCGAGGGGTGTGTCCTGGCGTCGTATATCGAGGGAGGTCGGGGTGTCCAGACAGACGGTGCGCAAGTACGCGCAGTTGGAGGACTGCTCGCCGGAGCCCCCGGCCCGTCCTGCGGCGGTCTCGAAGCTCGACCCGTACAAGCCGTTGATCGGCAAGTGGTTGGAGGCGGACCGGTTCATGCCGCGCAAGCAGCGGCATACGGCCAGGCGCGTGTATGACAGGCTGGTCGAGGAGCA
>NZ_JGYX01000007.1 GCF_000741215.1 Bifidobacterium pullorum subsp. gallinarum | reverse complement strand
ATGGGCCGCGTCGGCGCTCAAGGCCATATTCGCCATGGAATCCCGGGAATCCGCGTTGGAGAAGGCCGAATGCGTGGCCGCGCAGATGGAATCCACGGGATTGAAGGCCGCGGCCTCATGCCTGCGGGAGGGCGTCGGCGAGGCGACCACCTACCTGCTCGACGAGTATCCCGTCGAGCACCGGCGGCGGATCCGCACGAACAACATGATCGAACGGCTCAACCGGGAGATCCGCCGCAGGACGCGCGTGGTCGGCTCGTTCCCCGACGGCAGGAGCGCGCTCATGCTCGTCTGCGCGCGCATCCGATACGTCACCGCCAACCAATGGTCCACGCGCCGCTACCTGGACATGTCCCGGCTCGGTGACACCATGCAGACAACCGACTGAAACCGACCCGGCAACGGGCCAGACCGCTTTTGCGCAAGACTTCGGGCACAACCGACCCCGAAACATGCGCCGCATTCGTATACTGCGCCATCATATACTGATGCAATGAGCAGCGGGCCGAAACCAGTCATGGGGTTCCGGCCCGCTGTCGTCATATCGGTGGCGTCAGACCTTTCTGACCCAATAGTTGCCCGATGTCCTCGAGAGATTTGGGTTGTAGTACGGATCGTTATCAATCAAATCCGTATATCTGGCGTAGAGCTTCTTCGCCTCGGTCTGCAACCGGGCCTTCTTCCGCTCGTTTTTGACGTCGTAGCCACGGGTCACCGATTCGAAATGGTAAAGTTCCGCCTCGTGAGCCCACACGATGTCACGACCGAGCCTGCCGATGCGAATGCATAGATCGACATCGTTATAGGCCACCGCGAGATCCTCGTCGAATCCGTCGACCGCACGGAAATCCTCGGCCTTGACCATGCAGCACGCTGCGGTCACGGCCGAATAGTTCACGTTCTCTATCAGCCTGCCGAAATACCCGAAATCACCCCGAGGGAACCCGACCTGGATATGCCCGGCCACCCCCGTCAGTCCGAGCACGATGCCGGCATGCTGGATGGTATTGTCCGGGTAGTACAGCTTCGCCCCGACTACACCCACACGTTCAAGCTGGCAGAACGACACCATCGTGCGCATCCAATCCGGCATGATGACTTCGGTATCATCGTTCATGAACAGCAGATACCGGCCTTGGGCCTTTTGCGCGGCGAGATTGTTGATGCGCGAGAAATTGAAGGGGATATCGATCTCCTCCACATGGAAACGGTCACCTAACCGTTCACGGTACCGGTCGTACAGATCAAACATCTTCTCATTGGTGCTGCCGTTATCCGCGATGATGATCTCGTAATTCTCATACGTGGTCTTCTCAATAATGGAATTCAGGCATCGCTCGATATTATCGTACCCGTTTTTCGTCGGGATAATGACCGAAACCAATGCCGGTTCGGCGATGTCATATTCCACGTCATAAATGCCGTTGGGCCCCTCCAGATGCACCTCCGCGGGAATGCCGCGCCGATCCATCGCGGACCGCAGGGCGCGAAGGCCTGCATCGGAGGTGTAGCTCTTTGCATTGCCGCTGGATGCGGTCGACGTGGCCAGCGTCCGCCAGTGATACAGCACCTTTGGAATGTGGCAGATCCGATCACGCGTAGTATGTTCAACGAAACGCAGCACCAGATCATAATCCTGCGACCCCTCGTAACCTACGCGCAGTCCACCAATCTCATCGACGATCGATTTGCGGTATACGCCGAAATGACTGATGTAGTTCGTGCTTAGCAGCAGATCCGGCGAATAGTCCGGCTTGAAATGTGGGCTGAAGCGCTTCCCCTGCTCGTCGATCTTGTCCTCGTCCGTATAGATCAAATCGAGGCCATTATCAGCATTCAACACTTTAACGACCTCATACAAGGCATGCGGAGGCAGTTCATCGTCGTTGTCCAGCAATCCGATGAATTCGCCGACTGCGATTTCAAGAGCCGAATTCGTCGCACGCGAGATGTGCCCGTTCTTTTCACGGAACACCACCTTGATACGCGAATCCTGCGCAACCAGTTCCTCAAGTGTGGCGCGCACCCTCGGATCGGTCGAGCAATCGTCCGCCAGGCAAAGCTCCCAGTTCGGATAGAACTGCTGTCGTACGGATTCCACGCAGCGACGCAGCCAACGAGGTTCGACGTTGTATACGGGAACCAACAGCGAAATCAATGGCTTGTACTGCATATCCGCTATTTCCCGGGCGATGGCATCGGCATCGAAACGTTCGGTTTTCGCAACAAGCCTGCGGTAGCGAATCGTCTGCCAACGCCCCTTCATGAAACGGTCCTTCAAACGGAAGAACGTGCTTCTCGGATAACGCAACACACGCGCTTTCCCCATGGCATCCGACAGTCTGCGCCCCATCCTGGTCGAGGACACGTGGACCTTGGCGATTTTCCTGTCAGTCGCAGTGACCATGCGGAATTTCAACGTATGATCGCCGGATTCCATCACGGTATCATCCACGGAGACGAAGACCACGAACCCGTACATCCTGTCTCCCGGCAGATTGAACCGGGCGTTGACATCCGGGCGCAACGTCCGTTCGAGAGAGTCCAAATGTGCCCAACCGTTTTTGACCAAGGACAATTCCGGCACATCTCTGCTGTGCAGATCCGCCGCCCAGCCGATGATTCGGTATTGTCTCGAACCATCCTCCCAATCCACGGAATCGATGGAGTACGCAAGTCCCGGCTGTTCCTGCTGTGCATAGGGGAAGGCGGCGGCGGCATACGGATCCGTCAGTCCCAGGTGCTGCGAGACATAATCGACGATGTCCGCCTTGTCGAGGGCGATCGGATTGGCCTTGATATCGACGAAAGCCGAATACGGCTGCCATACCACACGCTTCTTCAGCTGGGCACGTTCCCTGACGCATATGTCCACACCCCGCATGCCCGCGGGCAGGGTCTTGTCCGGACCGTGCAGTTTCCGGTAGTCCTCCAGCGGGATCAGCATGCAGTCCTCAGTGACCGCGAACATCTCACGTGGCAGAATATCACGGAAATAATATCCGATTCCTTCATCCCATTTTCCGCGCATCTCGAACGGCTGCGACGTCCGCATCGCCCGAAGCGTGAGTCCTGCGTTTAATACGCGGTCGTTCCTGTCGAAAGTCTTGCCGCCGACGATGCCGACTCCGGGGAACCGACCGTAGTTCACCATTTCCCGAAGCCAGTCGGAGGCCTGCGGCATCAACCCGTCCAACAACATCACATACTCGGTATCCACACGTTCCGAGTCAAAGGACGACGACCGGATGAATTCGGCACATGGATAATCCGTCATCCGACGCAGGTGATCAAGCTGCTCGTCCGTATACGAACTCACGACCACAGTCACTTTTGGCTGGTCGAACCGGCAGTCGATCTTGTAAGTGCCGTAATTATCCAGCATCGTCACGACCGCATCGATCCCCCGACGGCGCATCGCATCCTCGAGAGCCCTTTGTCCCGCTGTGTAGGCATACATCTTACTGCGGGGATCCCCCGCTACTGAACTGTCAAGCGTACGCCAGTGATACAGAATCTGCGGGATATGATGCACGCAACGCGCCTGCTCCGTCGCACGCAATACGAAATCGTAATCCTGGCTTCCGTCATACTCGGCGCGCAGATAACCAACCTTATCAAGCAGTCCACGACTCACCACGACGAAATGCGTGATGTAGTTGTGTCCGAGCAACAGCATCGGAGAAAACCCGGGTTTGAAGAACGGATCGAACCGCACACCCTGTTCGTTGATCTTGTCCTCATCGGTGTAGATGAAATCAATATCGGGACGCTTGTTCACCGCGCGAACGACCTCGAACAACGCCTGGGGCGGAAGCTCGTCATCATTGTCCATGAAACCAACGTATTCGCCACAGGCCAGTTCAATGGCGGAATTGGTCGCCTTCGCGATACGCCCGTTCTCGGTCCGGAACACCACCTTGATTCGCGGATCCTCACGGGCGAGTTCCTCCAGCAACGGCTTGATATGCGGCGCCGGCGAACAGTCATCGGCCAGACACAGTTCCCAGTTCGGATACCATTGGTCCTTCATGCTCTGCACCAGACGGCGAAGCCATTGCTCCTCGACGTTGTACACGGGAGTGACGATCGAAATCAACGGACGCCTGGCGAAACCGCGTTGCAGCGCCTCCGCGTCACGACGATTCATCGTCTCATGCCGTTTGATCCACATGTTATAGCCGGGATCACCCGTAACCACCCTGCGACGAACGACATCCGCCACCGCGCGGAACCCCGAAGGATGCCATACGTTCAATGCATACGACGTCCAACGACGGGCACGGGTTTTCATCCCCTGCATCCGCAACATACGGCGCACGTTCGCGACGTCAATGTTTTTCTCGACCGACGTTCCCGGACCGCTGAGCCTTAGCGTGATCCGCCGGTCCTGCGAGGCCGTTTCGATCCTGAAACCCGCAGGCTCATGATGATCAAGCTCGAAGACGTCAGCCACGTCGCCGCGTTCCGTCTGCTTCACCGTCACATGGGGGTCCTCGACCGTCACAGTCATCGCGGTCTTCCGGAATTTATCGACGGCCCACCCGCGAATCACCGCCACCGTCGTCGAGACGCTGGTGCGTTTCGTTTCAACGGACTCGATGAACGCGCTGTAGTTCGTATCGTCTATAAGCTTGTACATGGGTCTACTCTCTCGATTCGCGGTTCGGTCAGTGGTCCATAACGCAGGTGGAATGAGGCACCGTCAACGGACTGGCGGCGACGGCGTGTCCGACAAGATGGAAGCTGTAGGCGCGCTGGGCGATGAGGTAACGGTCGTTGCCATCATCAAAGGCAACGTCGATATGGTAGTCACCAAACGCAAGCACATTCTGCACATGGAACGTCAGACGGTGTTTGCCCTTGGTGATAATGAACGGCTTCTCGCCCTGGTTCGGCAGCGAGAACGCCATCCAACCGCGACCATCTACGACATCGATATGAATCTGATCCGAACGCAGATCTCGTTTGCAATCCAGGTCGACGACGATGTCGAAATCCTCGTACTGGTCGAGATACTGCTGCTCGGCACCGTCGACCTGAATCTCGATGCCATCGAGCGTAGCGTCATGACCGTAACCTTTGGTGCCGCTCCCCACGGTCGCAGTGGTACCGAGGAATGAATTCGAATAGGCATCGGCGATCAGGTCGGGATCGCCGATCTGGGCGATCCGGCCGTCCTGGATGAACATGGCGCGATTGCAGTACCGACGGACATCCGCCATCGAGTGGGTCACCAGGATGATCGTCTTCTTCTTGCGTTTCGCTTCGAAGAAATAATCCTGGCATTTCTTCTGAAATGCCTCGTCACCGACGGCAAGCACCTCATCGAGCACCAGGATGTCGCCTTGTGATTTGATGGCCACGGAAAACGCCAGACGCACCTGCATGCCGCTCGAATAGTTTTTGAGCTTCTGTTCCATGAAATCGCCGAGCTCCGCGAATTCGACGATGTCGTCATACATCGCGTCGATCTCATCGTTGGAGAAGCCCAGCATCGCGCCGTTGAGATAGACGTTCTCACGGCCGGTGAGCTCCGGGTTGAATCCGACGCCAAGCTCGATGAACGGCACCAGCTTGCCCACGGTCTGCACCGTCCCGGTATCCGCCGCGTAGATGCCCGAGATGATCTTCAGCAGCGTAGACTTGCCGGAACCGTTCTTTCCCACGATGCCGAAGAAATCGCCCTTATGCACATCGAAGGTGATCCCCTCGAGAACCTGCTGAATGCGGTATCCCCGTATGCCACGCGCCCAGTTGACCAAGGCGTTTTTCAGACTGCCCGCGCGTTCGGTCGGCAGTTTGAAGCTTTTGGAGACGTCAGTGACCCTCAAAGCCACGTCTTCCGGCAGCTGCATTTCCTTGTTCATCATCGTGCCGCTCCCCTCACACTAATTCCGCAAACGACTTCGACTTGGCTGTATAGAACTTCAATCCGCCCAGGAAAATCAGGAACGAAAGAATCACCGGTATGACCGCGATATACGGCGGCCAGTTCTCCCATACCGTCACGTTTTCGGGAGCGATGAGCACATGACGGGCATCCTGCACGATCTGTGCCGCGGGATTCAGCAGCAACTGCAGCCTGGCGATGAACTCGCCGGCGTTCGTGACCACGAGAGATACCGGATAGATGATCGGCGTGGCGTAGAAACCCGCTTGCATCACGACTTCCCAAATCGGACTGAGGTCACGGAAATACACGTACGCCGCTCCCAGAAAAAAGGCAACGCCCAAGGCAAGAAAGAACAGCTCGATGAAAATCGGTATGATCAGCAGCGCCGACCATGTGAAGTGCACGCCGTTGGCCAGTGCGAACAGCATCACAACGACGAAGCTTATGCCGAGATTGATCAGCGCGCTCGTGGCGGCGGACACGACGACGATGTATTTCGAAAACTTGATCTTGCGCAGCAGGTCGCCGTGACCGACCACGGCGTTCAGTCCCCCAGAGGTCGTCTCCGAGAAAAAGTTCCACATGACGATGCCCAACAGCAGACCGACGGAAAAGTGGGGCACGCTGTCGCCGAAGCGCAGGAAGTGGATGAAGACCACATACATGACGCCAAACAGCATCAGCGGCTTGAGCACTGACCACAAGTATCCCAGCATCGACTGCTTGTACCGCAATTTGAAGTCCGAAGACACCATGGCCTTCAGCAACAGCCAGTTCTTATGGGAAAAAATCTCCAGTATGCTCACTCTGTCCGCTCCTTCGACCCGCAATGTTCATCGCCGGTACCGATACTGTACCAAACCGTCGGCCCACACCGACGGCTCCCACGACCGATTCGCGCGTTTGCCGTCAATCTTCATAACGGGGACCGGCGATGATCTTGTTGTCGGCGACATCCTTGAGATGCTTGCCATAGGGGCTCTTGCCGTACTTCTCCGCTGATTTGAGGAGCTGTTCCCGGTCGATCCACCCGTTCTCGTACGCAATCTCTTCAGCCACGGCGATTGGCAAACCTTGTGCCCTCTGCACGGTGCGAACGAACTCCCCCGCTTCGAACAGCGAATCCATCGTGCCGGTATCCAGCCAGGCATAACCGCGCCCCAACGTGCGCACGCTCAGCGTGCCGTCCTCCAGATACATACGATTCAGATCGGTGATCTCCAGCTCGCCACGCGCCGACGGCCGCACCTTCTTCGCATATTCGACCACACGGGAGTCGTAGAAATACAAGCCGGTCACCGCATAATTCGACTTCGGCACGGCAGGCTTCTCCTCGATGCTCACTGCCCTGTGATTCGCATCGAATTCCACCACGCCGTACCGCTCCGGATCATCCACGTAATAGCCGAACACCGTGGCGACGCCCTCTTCGGCCTTCTTCACGGCACCGCGCAACGTACGGGTCAGCCCGTTGCCGTAGAAGATGTTGTCACCCAGCACCAACGCGCACGGCTCCCCCGCGATGAACTCCTCTCCCAACAAAAAGGCCTGTGCCAAGCCATCCGGGCTCGGCTGCACCTTATAGGAGAACCGGACGCCGTACTGCGAACCGTCGCCCAACAAACGTTCGAAATTCGGCAGATCATGCGGCGTGGAAATGATCAGGATGTTACGGATTCCCGCCATCATCATCACGCTCAGCGGATAGTAGATCATCGGTTTGTCATACACAGGAAGCAACTGTTTCGACGTCACCGTCGTCAACGGATATAACCGTGTACCCGAACCACCGGCGAGAATGATGCCCTTCATGAAGAACCTGCTTTCGTTGTTGGTGTCCTGTCTCAAGGATAATCAGAGGGAAGGAGGGACGGAAACCGCCCGGACGAGGATGGCCCTTTTATCGCAAACCCTCTACAACTTTTCTTCTTCGACAAAGTAATTCGGGCGGTTCTTCGTCTGCACGAACACACGTCCGAGATATTCGCCGATTATGCCCAATCCGATCAATTGGATTCCGCCCAGCACAAGGACGATGATCAGCAATGACGCATATCCGGGAACATCGATGCCCCAGACCAAGGTCCTGACGAAGACCACCAACGCATAGACCACCGCGCATAGCGAAATCACACCGCCGATGAGCGTCATCACGCGCAACGGCGCCACCGTGAACGAGGTGATGCCATCCAGTGCCAGTTTGACCAGCTGTATGTAGTTCCACTTTGTTTTGCCGGCGGCCCTTGCGTCGCGGTCATAGATGAACTCGATCTTCTTGAATCCGATCCAGCTGAACAAGGCCTTGGAATTACGATCGGTCTCGCGAAGCCGTTTCAACGCCTCGACGCATTTTCTGTCCAGAAGGCGAAAATCGCCGGTATCCCGCTGAATGTCGATATTCGTAACTTTCTGCAACAGGGAATAATATAAATGCGATGTGACCTTTTTCAGCCAACTCTCCCCTTTTCTGGAACGCCGTCGGGCATAGACATCCTCGTATCCGGACAACCACAGATCGGCCATCTCCGGAATGAGCTCCGGCGGATCCTGCAAATCAGCATCGATGATGACCAAGGCATCGGCGTCCACGATATCGATGCCCGCAAGCATCGCAGTCTCCTTGCCGAAATTACGCGACAGGAACACGTATTTTACATCATCTCGGCCGACCGCATAGCCACGAATCAGATCACGGGTCCCGTCCTTCGAACCGTCGTCGACGAACAGGAACGCCAACCGATACGGCTTCCCCTGCTCGCCCACCGCAACGGCAAGCGAGTCCAACCGTTCGAACAGCAGAGGAAGCACCGATTCCTCGTTATAGCAGGGAACCAGCACCTCGATGGTTTTCAGCCGATCTATATCAGCCCCGTCCACAGCACACCCTCCCATCCCTGCTCATTCACAGTCGTGACGAAAAAAGTCCACGCCAACGCTAACATACCATATTACCGCCAGCAGAAGCACGATCTTCGGTATCATCCCACGAAACTCATAGACCTTGCCGATGCCAGCAACGATGCCGATCACCAATGGGACGAGCAAATAGATGATGTACCGTCCCTGCGGCTGATAATCCGTGTTGAGATTGTAATACATGTACAGGCACAGCGTAATCGCCGATGCGGCCAGCACCGCAATCGCAACCGTGAGAAACTTCACGTTCCTGGCATAACGGGGAACCACAGACAGGAACAGCCCCGTGCCGATCAGCGTCCAAGTGATATACAGCAGGTACTTCGCATATGGCATCGTGACCGCCATGTATCCAAGATCGCCGATGAACGATTGGACGGTGTCCTGGACGAAATTGGATTCGAAGAACAATTCATCCACGGTGTCGCGCCACGGATGCTGCAGCACCTCCCCGCCCGCGGCGAGCCATTCCACATATCGCTCGTGGAATGTGGACATGCCGATCAGGTCGCCGTAGCGCACCACATTGACGGCGAAGAACGGCAGCACCACCACGGCGCAAACACCGGCAGCGACGGCGATCAACCGCACGCCTTTCACCATGTCGTCACGGTTCTGCAGAAGTGCCGTGGCAATGAACACGCAAATCGCAACCAACACGAATCCATACGCATTCCAGTACCCAAGCCCGGCCACGATCACGCCCAAGCTCAGCACCAGCGCGTTGCGGAGCCGCCATCCGTCCTTGACGCCCGAAACCATGGCATAGACCAACAACGTAACACCGCACATTGCGGCGATATCGTTATTCATATATGAGCTCAGAAAAGCGAACTGGGGCCACGCTCCCATCAAAGCCACGGCCAGGCACACCATCAGGCCACGGTTCCGGGCGCCACGAAACACGACGGAAACCGTTTCGCTAACGCAGAACAACGTCACCAACCCGAAAACGATGCTCGCCCCACGGCCCCACATGAAAATCATGCTCGCGGACATTCCAAGCATTTTGGCGATACTCATGAAAAATGCGCTCAGATACGCGGCAATGAACTGGGGATAAAACGCGTATGACCAATTGCCAATTCCGTAGATGGCACAACTGTCATAACCCGACGGTAGCCAATTGCCATTGATCATGCATCGGGGAATCAGCGATCGCATCATCTCGTCGGGACCGCCGTCGGTGGCGCCCAACCCGATTTTCCCGGCGATCCACATATAGAACGCTCCGCATAACGCCAGCAGACACCACCTCAACGCGCCATAACAGCGTTGCTCCGCAACATTCCCCGCAATGCGCCGGAACGCGGACCCACATGTCAGTAACCATCGCCGTGTGTTCACAAAGCCATCATACAGCACGCTTTCAGCGTGCATAGCTCCCGACGTGCCTCACGTTTTTTGAGCGCGAAATGTGTAGTGGTGCCTCATCGGGAATGAGCGCGAAACCGGGTCGGTCTGTTTGGCTGGTCTCATGGAAGACAGGATCGGCATGGCGACGAAGCATCAGATCACCCTGCGGTTCAGGGACGAGTACGCGAAGGCATCGAAGAAGGACAAGGGCGTCATCCTCGACCGCATGTGCGAGACGCTGGGGATAGGCAGGAGCACCGCCAGACGCAGGCTCGCCGCGGCCTCGCGCGAGGGATCCGCCGAGCGGCGGCGGGCCGAGCGGCCATGCCGGTATTCGGACCGGTCGAGGCAGCTGCTGCGGGAGGTGTGGATGTTGATGGACATGCCGTGCGGCAAGTATCTGAAGGCGATGCTGCCGCAGTGGCTGCCCGTGCTGCGCGCGTGCGGGGAGCTCGACGACTATGGCGGGGGACGTGTTCGACGAGCTCATGGCGATGAGCGCGGCCACGGTCGACCGGTACCTCAGACCGGTGCGCGACGCGGCCCGGCCCAGGGGATTGGCGTCCACGCGGCCGGCGGGCGAACTGCTGCGCAACTCGATCACGATCAGGAAGGCGTCCGACGAGCTGGACGGGCTTCCCGGCGACGTGGAGGCCGACACCGTCGCCCACTGTGGTCCCAGCCTCAGGGGCGAGTTCTGCCGCACTTTGACCGTGGTCGACTTCGCGACCGGGTGGACCGAGAACGCGTCCGCCCGCAACAACGCGTACCGCAACCTCTCCCTGGCCGAGGCCGTGATCGAGGAGCGTCTCCCGTTCCGTATCCGCTCCCACGGACGGCGACAACGGCAGCGAGTTCATCAACGCGGACTTCATCGCCCACCTCCAGGCCATCGACGTGGAACAGACCAGGAGCCGGCCGTACCGGAAGAACGACCAGGCCACCGCCGAATCCAGGAACAACCACGTCGTCAGACGCCACGCGTTCTATTACCGGTACGAGCCGCCCGAGCTCGACCTGCTGAACGAGCTGTGGGAGCTCGTCTCGATCAAGATGAACCTGTTCACCCCATCCAAGAAGCCCATCGGCAGATCCTGCACGCGCGACGGCAGGCCGCGGCGCGTCTACGACCGGCCCGCGACCCCGTGGGAGAGGCTCAAACGGCTCGACGAACGGGACCGCGCCGACGGCGGTGCCGGGTTCATCCTGCCCGGCCGGCGCGAACGGATTGAGACGATCCTCTCCGGGACCAACCCGGCCGAGCTCGTCCGACGAGTCCACGCCATCCAGGACCAACTCGAGGACATGGCACTGCCCCGCACACGCCGGCTCGAGAAAAGACTCGGCCCCGACATGGCATACTTGGACAGGACACTCGCACGCATCACGGGCGTCCAACCGGAAGACCACAACAACGACACACCAGCCGACACCGACTAGGATCTCGCGCCCACTTTTGGTGAGGCACCAGCCACAGTTTCGCGCTCACTTTCAAACGAGGCACCTCGCTCCAAGACATTCGACGCATCGTGTTCCCATCGTGTCCAATGAAGACCATATTCAGTGGCGTTTACGCATCTAACGTAGGCTCATGGCAAAAGTCTGGATTGATGATCTCTGGTTGAAAGACGACAATGGAATACCCCCGTCATCGTTGGCGAAACGTTCGCTCGCCGCGTCGAGCGACCCCTTACGCGCCAAAGTCCCACAACGATGGCGCACTTCCCGTTATGGGCACGGCATGCGCTGGCGCTGCCGCTGGTACAGCGTGAAAGGCACGACACGCAAGCAACATTCAAAATCATTCGCCAAACTGACCGATGCCGAAGCCTTCCGAGCTTCGATGGAGGACGAAGTGCGTTGCGGGCGTTACGTCAATCCGAGCGACGCCAAACGTAAGTTCAAAGACGTCGCTGACATGTGGCTCAGATCCAAAAACAATGTCAGCGAGGGCGTTCGAGCCCGATACGAATGCGAGCTTCGCACGTATATAAACCCGAAATGGTCGAATGTACCCATCGGAGCCATCCGTCATGACGATATCGCGCGTTGGGTCACTGAGCTCTCGACCGGAAACTATCCCGCGAAGCTGCACTGGAAACACAATCCCAAGCCGCTTTCGCCGCGCAGTATCAAAAGCATAGTCAAGGTGGTATTCGCAGGGGTGCTTGATT
The DNA here is from genome assembly GCF_000741215.1 of Bifidobacterium pullorum subsp. gallinarum. Lineage (GTDB taxonomy): Bacteria > Actinomycetota > Actinomycetes > Actinomycetales > Bifidobacteriaceae > Bifidobacterium > Bifidobacterium pullorum_B. The sequence continues at coordinate 218,186 of NZ_JGYX01000007.1, read as the reverse complement.
ACGCAGTCAAAGTGAGATACCTCATGGAAAATCCAGCGCGCGACGTAGAAATCCCCAAACCGGAATACAAAGACCTCGTTTTCCTTGACATCCGTGAAATCGAAGCTCTGGCGGACGCGGCAGAACGGGTCGGGAGACCCGTAGACGGCACCATCATAAGATTTCAGAGCTATGTAGGTACCAGAATCAATGAAACGTTCGCCTTACAGGTAGGTGATATTGACTTCGAGAAAAGACAGATACGCGTACGGCGCACATGGAAGAACAGTGCCAAGGCGCAGCGACTGGGCCCACCCAAATCCGGCAGACCAAGGACGGTGGCATTCCCGAAATTCCTGGCCCAGCCGCTACGCGAGCTCGTCAAAGAACAGCCTGAGACAGCTTACGTGTTCCGAGCCGTCAAAGGAGGACATATCAACGATCACAACTGGCGTCGACGAATTTGGCGGAAAGCCGTGCAACTCGCCGGACTCGAAGATATCGAGGGGCTGACACCGCACAGCCTGCGGCATTCTTATGCCGCCATCGCGATAACAGCAGGAGCCGATGTAAAAATCCTTCAGCGTCAAATGGGTCACACATCGGCCAGTCTCACGCTGGACATCTACGGATTCTTGTTCCCGGAACGTCTCGGGCAAGTGGCGGACGTCATCGATGCCGAACGAACCACAGCCATCGTGTCCAAGCGTGACTGATCAATTGATCAGTACCATGCAATCTGGTTATTTCCAAAGTGTTTTTCCCGCAGAACCTATGTCCCTAGAAGAAAGGTTCCTGACAATGACAGGAAACAACAAGATTTGGCGTGCGCCGATCGCCGGTCTCGCCTCGGTCGCCATGCTCGCGACCGTGGGTGTGAGCGCCCTGACGGCCAACGCCGCTGATGTGGAGTTCACCTTTGAAGGTAACGGTTTGACCTTCAATAACGGCAAGAGCGAGTTCACGGTAGAAGACAGCAACGATAACGGTAAGCTCGATTCGAGCGAGATTCAGCTGGCTACTAGTGCTCTGGAAGGTTCTCACGCCGCGTTCACCGGTTGGTACACGACTGATCAGTATGGTGCCCCCGATACGGCCGTTCAGCCGGGCGTGACGACGAACACCACCGTTTACGCGCATTGGTCCGAGACCCGGTATCAGGTGACGTTTGATGGTGATGGTGTCACGCTGTCCGACAATGACCCCGTGACGCTGGCTTACAGGGATGATGTCCTGGATCAGGTCGCTTCTTGGCAGGTTCCGACTGACTATGCCTATGATGATGACCACATGCTGACTGGCTGGACCTCGGTCCAGACCGGTGCTGCCGTGAAGCCGGACGATGATCTGTCGGGCATTCTCCCCAAGACGGGCACTACGATTGCGCTGAAGGCCGCTTGGAAGGAGTCGACGTATGTTACGTTCAGGGCTCATGACCTGTGGGGTGAGACTGAACGTCACGTTGAGCTGAACGGCAAGACCGACGATGTCAATATCGAGACCCCGCTGAACGAACCGTTCCAGGGCACCGTCCCGACGGCCGCGTTTGTGTACGCCGACAAGACCGTTGCCGCCACGCAGTTCGTGAAGGATAAGGACAAGAAGGTCGTGTTCAACGCTTCTGACGTTGTGACCGAGAATTCGAATACGGTGTGGTGTCCTGCGACGCCGGGTGCCGAGTCCTATACCGTGACGTTCACCACTGGTAACGCTGAGGCTGGTTATTCCGACGCTCCTGAGACTCAGATGGTCGAGAAGGGCAACAAGGTTTCGAAGCCCGCCGATCCGACTCTGAAGGATAGCGACAGCTACAAGTATGAGTTCGCGGGTTGGTATGACACCACCAGTGGCAAAGAGTATGATTTCAACACTCCGGTTTCCGGCAACCTGAATCTGCAGGCCTACTTCAAGGTGTCCGAGATGAAGGTCACCTTCGATCCCGTTTCCGCCGGTTCCAAGGTCATCGAGCAGTGGTATGGCGACGGCGACGCGTTTAAGGCTCCTGCCGCTCCGGAGCGTGATGGGTATGTCTTCGCTGGTTGGATGGCCCCCACTGATGGCACCAAGCTCACGCTCGAGTCCGAGCCTGAAAATGCTCCGCAAGGTCAGCTGACCTATATTGTGTCTGATGGTGAGGATGGGGTATTGTCTGCTACTCTGGGCCCGCTCTACGAGGCGCTGTGGACCCCGGAGCCCGAAGCCGGGGAGAAGCTGGGTACCCTCGAGGGTTATGTCGATGTGAACTTGGACCCGGAGACGCAGGACCTCTACACCGCTGCTTCCTATGAGCAGTATGTGGCGGACTTCCAGGATTATCTGGCTAAGAAGGCTGAGCTCGCTAAGGGTGGTTACACCAAGGCTGAGTATTCCGAAATGCTGCAGATGCTGAATGGCATCCAGTCCAAGCTGGTTGAGGTCGGCGACACCGACCTCTACCGTGTGTACAACCCGAACAACGGTGATCACTACTTCACCACTGACACGGGTGAGTATAAGGCTCTGGTCGCCATGGGATGGCAGGCTGAAGGCGCGCCGTACAAGGTGGTGCTCAACCGTGTCACCAAGTTCGGCACTCCGATTTACAGCGCCTACAACCCGAACACCGGTGAGCATCTGCTGACCGAGAAGGGCGAGGCCGAGGCTCTGGCTCAGGTCGGCTGGGTGAAAGAGGGCATCAAGTTCTACACGGTCCAGAATGGTTCCGAGTCCGTGGTTCGTGTGTACAACCCGAACACGAACGGCCCGGCCCACCTGTACACCGATGCGTCCGAGGCCAACGGCCTGGCCAAGATCGGCTGGAGCATCGACAACAACGGCGCCCCGGTCTTCACGCTCGACTGAACCCTGATACCGATGCGACGTTAACGGTTGAATAAATCGAGGACTCCCCCTTGTGGGGGAGTCCTTTTTGCTGTCTACATTTCATGCAATTTCGGCCGATATGTTGTAATTCGCTGTGTGTTCACAGCTTTTCTGCAAGTGTTATCGACGGAAACGCGGGCCTGAAAGCAGGTTGATCGGAAACCTTTCTCTCTTGGAACATCGTAATTGCAGATGACTATGCAAAACCATATACTTTGAGTATTTTTGGGCCTTTCGCTGTTTGGTGTGGGTGAGTGGGTCGGGGGGTGGTGGTGCTGGTCGGGTAGTTTGGGGGTATGGATACCACGTCGTTGTTCACCGCCGCCCTGCAACTGCCTGACCCGTGGAGGGTGTCGGGCGTGGAGTTCCGTGACGAGGAGGACGGCAGACGGGAACTGCATATCGCGATCGGGTTCGCGGCGGGTTCGCGGTTCCCCTGCCCGGAACCGGGGTGCGGCGAGGCCGCGTGTCCGGTGCATGACGCGAGGGAGCGCGTGTGGCGGCATCTGAACTTCTTCCAGTACAAGGCGTTCATTCACGCGGGCGTGCCGCGCGTGACGTGCCCCGCCCACGGCGTGCACGCGGTCCCGGTGCCGTGGGCGAGGACGGGAAGCGGGTTCACGCTCCTGTTCGAGGCGATGGTCGTGGAGCTGGCCAAAAGCCAGCCGGTCGCGGACATCGCCGAGCAGGTCGGCGAACATGACACCCGCCTGTGGCGGTTCATCCGCCATTACGTGGACGAGGCGAGGCTTTACGAGGACTACACGGGCGTGGAGGCCATAGGCATCGACGAGACCAGCCGGAAGGGCCACCGGTGCATCACCGTGGTCGCCGACCTGGTGGAGCGCAACGTAATCTGCGTGGTCCCGGGCAAGGACTCGACCACGATCAAACGGTTCGCGCGGGATTTCATGGACCACAACGGCGATCCCGACCGGGTGCGTCTGGTTACCTGCGACATGAGCCTGGGGTTCGCCAAGGGCATCCGCGAGCGGCTGCCCAACGCGGCGAGAATCATCGACAAGTTCCACGTGATCAAACACGCCAACGAGGCCGTCGACAAGGTCCGCAAACAGGAGGCCCGCGGCAACGCGCTGCTCAGGCGGACCAAGTACCTGTGGTTGAGGAACGAATCGAACCTGACCGGCCTGCAATTGGAAACCAAGCGCAGCCTGCAACGGCAACGATTGAAAACCGGACGCGCCTGTCAGATGCGCGAGACCCTCCGGGACATCTACGACACCAGCGCCGATCGAGCCGAGGCCGAGACGGCCCTCAAGCGTCTGTGCTCGTGGATGACGCGCTCCCGACTCGAACCCATGAAAGAGTTCGCCCGCCAGATACGCCGCCACTGGCGGGACATCCTCGCCTACTTCGACCACCCCTACACCAACGCGATCCTCGAAGGACTCAACAGCGTCATCCAGAACGTCAAGACCCGAGCCCGCGGATTCAAGAACATGGACTACTTCAGCACCATGATCTACCTGACCTGCGGCAAACTCGACCTCAGCACCGTCACCACCTGACAGACCCACCCACACCAAACAGCGAAAGGCCTATTTTTGCTCAGTGATTGAGCAAAAATACTCAATGATATTGATACGACGACTGCAATAGCAACATACAGCCATATGAACGTTCTTTGGTATCCCGGTTTTTCGTATTACAGTGCCTCGACGTTTCATCTATTTCGTGATCGGCCTCGATAAACAGATAAAGCCACAGTCGTCAGATAGTCACTGCAGAGCATCTTGCTGCTGTAAAGGTTCGCACAGGCCTCACAGAATATGGCACTGCCGTGTGCATGGCTGCGCCTAGAATGAAAGGAAGCCTAGTTATTTGCCGAACTTTCCGACAGGAGCACGATACAGATTGTTGGCGAAATCCAGATGGTTTTCCCACGGTCGTCGACAGTCAAGGAAATGTGAGATGCGGACACGAATAACGGTTCTGGTTTGAAAGTCGTATCTTTGTCCGTGTCGTGTTCGTTTTCAGAACCACAAAAAGAAGGAGCCCCTCTCGGATAACCGGAGGGACTCCTCTGACTATTGTTGTGTAACCGGTACTCGGTTCAGTTCATGCTCAGTCGAGCGTGAAGACCGGGGCGCCGTTGTTGTCGATGCTCCAGCCGATCTTGGCCAGGCCGTTGGCCTCGGACGCATCGGTGTACAGGTGGGCCGGGCCGTTCGTGTTCGGGTTGTACACACGAACCACGGACTCGGAACCATTCTGGACCGTGTAGAACTTGATGCCCTCGTTCACCCAGCCGACCTGAGCCAGAGCCTCGGCCTCGCCCTTCTCGGTCAGCAGATGCTCACCGGTGTTCGGGTTGTAGGCGCTGTAAATCGGAGTGCCGAACTTGGTGACACGGTTGAGCACCACCTTGTACGGCGCGCCTTCAGCGTTCCAGCCGAGCTTGACCAGAGCGGAAGCCTCAGCCTGCGAAGTGGTGAAGTAGTGGTCGCCGTTGTTCGGGTTGTAGACACGATAGAGGTTCGTGTCGCCAACCTCGACCAGCTTCGCCTGCATGTCCTTCAGCTGAGCCAGCAGAGCATCATACTCGGAACGGCTGTAGCCACCCTTCGCGGCAGCCTTCTTGGCCTCCGTGTAGTCCTTCTTGAAGGACTCGACATAGGCCTTATAGGAGTCCGTATAGAGCTTCTGCTTGTCGGCATCCATATTGACGTTCACGAGGCTCTCGAACTCGTAGAGGGCTTCCTCATACGAATACCACTCAGCCTTGTAGGACGCCGCCAGCGTGTAGTGATAGAAGCCATCAGCGCCGTTCGGAGTCACGACCTGCAGCTTGGCGGTCGGATCGGCCGCGGTGCCACCATTGACGAAGGTGACCTGATAGCCGGCGAGATCCTCGACATCGACTTCATTGCCTTCGACGCTGGTGATGGTGCCCCAGCCCTCGAACACGTAATCGTCACGCGTCATCTCCGGGGTCTCGAACACATCACCGTCCTCGAACCACATCTCGGTCGGCTTGGCGGAACCGTAGCCCGGCTGGAAGGAGACCTTCACAGCGGAAACGATCCACTTCGCGTACAGAGTGATGTCCTTGGTAACCTTGGTGTTGAAATCGTAGGCATCCGCGTCAGCGCAAGCAGAGGTCGTGTACCAGCCGGCGAAGGCATACTTGTACTTGCCATCGGCACGGGTCGGATCGGCCGGGGCGGACACGGTGGCGTCCTTGGCGACGTCGGCGGTCGCGTTCTCGGTGCCGGCGACCTGGTCGTCGAACGTCACGGTGAAGTGCTCCACGGCGTTGAACGGATACAGATTCATATCCGAAGTGACCTTCGCGGACGGGTCGAAGTCGGTCAGCTTCTTGTCGTCCGTACCACGGCTGGTCTTCCAGACGGCAGCAATCTTGTCCGGCTGGCCCTGCAGCTTGGCGGTCGGCATGGTGCCGGTGTAGCTGCTGTTATCCTTGTTCACATCCACCTGATAAGGCGAAGCGACAGCGTTATCGCCGACATACAGATCGTAGTTGGCATAACCCGTAATCGCGTTATCGCCGTAGAAGGAGACCGTCCAAGCGTCGGCCGCAACGGCGGTGAACGTCACATAATCGCTGGCTTCACCGTTATAGATGCTCACGTAATCGGCGGGGTTCATGGAAGCGTTGAAATCGACCGCGCCACCGTTGGCGGTCCAGCCTGCGAGCACCTGATGGTTCGCAACGCCGTCATCGCCCGGAATCTGCCAAGCGGCAAGGGAATCACCCTCGGCGACATACGTCGTATCGGTGTCGGTATCGCCGTCATACTCGGCAACGCCATCGATGACGTCCTTGCCAGCCGGATTCGCAAAATTCACGGTGTAGACATCGGCGCTGGAATGCTCGTAAATCGTCGTATCAGCCGTAATCTTCGTGCCCGGCTGAACCTTCGTGCCGTTGCCGTTGCCTTCCTCGGTGTACCAGCCGGTAACCGTCTGACCGGCGGGATCCGCACCCGGAACCAGCTGCGCACCATCGATGGAGGTGACACCATGAATGGTCTCGCTGGTGCCGTCGGCATACATCTTTGTCAGGTCGTACGTGTTGGCGGCGTTGGCCGTCAGGGTGCTCACACCCATGGTCGCGAGCATGGCGACCGAGGCGAGGCCGGCGACCGGCGCGCGCCAAACCTTGTTGTTTCCTGTCATCATCAGGAACCTTTCTTCTAGGGACATCGGGTTCGCTGCGGGGACTTTCCCCACCCGACTATGTATGTTTTTACTCCATGCCCCGGACTACTGTCAAGTTACTTCCAGATGAACTCGACCGTGTCTCAGCGCAATGTTCAGAAGCGCATATGGAAAACCATATCGAAATGTCAACACTTCGCACGAAACACCTGGCATCGTCAACGCGTGGCAATATCCGTAGGCTAGCGTAGTGGTGTTTCAGCCCCGGCGCACCGCGGGCCACGATCAAGGAGAACCTATGTCATTGAAGATACACCAGGTAGGCGTCTCACTTTCCGCCGCCATCGCCAGCCTCGCGTTGTTGACGACTCCAGCCTTCGCGTTGACGGACACGAATCTGGATGCCGTCGGCATCCGGGGAACCGCAACGCTTGCCGATCAGGAAATCGTGTCCACGGGCGGCACAATGCCCGACAATCCCTCGCAACCCCTGCCCGATTCCGTCAGCGACGAAATCGCCGATGACGCCACCGTGGTGTCCGAAGACCTGGCCATGGACGAGGACGGCACCGTCCGCGACATCGAATCCGGAACCGTCATCACCGACCCCGACCTGGTGGGCACCACGGATACGCAGGCCGACCCGCTGGCCAAAACCGATGGGGAATCGTTCATTCCGGTCTCCGCGGCGGAGGTCAGAGAAGCCGTCGACGACAGTGACACGGTAGAACAGTCCGCCGCCCGCAGCAGCGCGGCAATGGGCACCCAAGGCACCGTCCGCACCGTCGCGCTGGACAATAACATATATGGTGCGTATTGGGGTACCTACAGCAACGCTCCGGCGTTCTTCGAGGCCGACGACACGCTGTTCGCGCAGCACGCCAAGGGCGTGGTGGACGTGTCGGAATGGCAGGGCACCATCGATTGGGCCGCCGCCAAGGCCGACGGCGTCGAGGGGGCCATCATCCGGTTGGCCTATGGATGGGGCAACGGCTTCGACGCCGACGCTGTGCGCAACATCAACGAATGCAAGCGTCTGGGCATCCCGTTCGGCATCTACGTGTATTCCTACGCCTATGACGCGGCATGCGGCTCCGCCGAAGGTGCCAACACCGTCAGTCTGCTGCAGCAGGCCGGCGTTAGCCCGAACGACCTGAGCTATCCGGTCTATTACGACCTTGAGAACTGGACCTGGACGGGGCACACGCCGCCCACGAGCCCTGCCGTATACGACGGCATCGTCAACGCCTGGTACGCGCAGCTGCAGTCCGCCGGATACACCAACCTGTCCGTGTACTCCTACACCTCCTATCTCAACAGCGCGCTCAACTCCGCCAACATCCGCAGCAAGACACGCTGGGTAGCCAGTTACGGCGCCCGCACCAACTTCGGATACTCGTCCAACGACAGAGGATGGCAGTACACGTCAAGCGGCACGGTGAACGGCATCACCGGCAACGTCGACCTCAACGCATTCGGCGTCAAGGACTGGCCCGGAAACGACGGATCGGCCACCCCTCCGGTATCAGATCCCGGTCAAGACGGGGAGCCGGCGCCCGTCATCACCTGCAACGACACCGCCGTGTACCGCGTGTACAACAGGAACAGCGGACTTCACCACTACACCACGTCCGACGCGGAGCGCGTGCAACTGGTCGCGGCAGGATGGAGCGACGAAGGGACCGCGTTCTGTGCGGTAGGCAGCGGGGATGATGGCACGAGCGTCTACCGACTGTACAATCCGAACGACGGCAACCACATGTATACCATCGATGGCAAGGAACGCCGAGACCTGATCAACGCCGGGTGGAACAACGAAGGCGTGGGCTGGCAGATTCCGGCAGATGGCAACGTGCCTGTGTACCGGTTGTACAACCCCGGCAGCGGCGAGCATATCTACACCACCAACTTCGCGGAATATCAGCGGGTCGGCACTGCGGGATGGCATCAGGAGGGAATCGCTTGGTACTCGCTGTGATAGCGGCGTGGTCACGAACCGCGCTCCACCAGCAATGCCGGTGCGGCCGCAGGCATTCGGCCACAGCCACACCGGCCCGGTATGCATGAGAAACCAATCCGACCCGACGAATATCGAGATTCCGCGCTATCATCCGTCAGTCCAGCTTGTTCCGTCGACCAATCCGGCACGACTCCGCGACACGTCGATGGATGCGCCACGCTGGCTCGAGGTGCCTCATTTGAAAGTGAGCGCGAAATTGTGACTGGTGCCTCACCGGGGGTGAGCGCGAAATCCTAGTCGGTGTCGGCTGGTGTTTCGTTGTGGTTTTCCGGTGTGACGCCCGTGATTCGCGCGAGTGTCCTGTCCAAGTATGCCATGTCGGGGCCGAGCCTCTTCTCGAGGCGGCGCGTGCGTGGCGCGGCCATCGCCTCGAGCCGGTCCTGGATGTCGTGGATGCGGCGGACGAGTTCGGCGGGGTTCGTGGCGGCGATGGTCTCCTCGATCTGTTCGCGCCGGCCGGGCAGGATGAACCCGCTTCCGCCGTTGCCGCGGTCCTCCCGGTCGAACCGTTTGAGCCTCTCCCACGGGGTCATGGGCCGGTCGTAGACGCGGCGGGGCCTGCCGTCACGGGTGCTGGAGCGTCCCACGGGCTTCTTGGAGGGGGTGAACAGGTTGGCCTTGATCCTCACGAGCTCCCAGAGCTCGTTGAGCAGGTCGAGCTCCTCGACGGTGTACCGGTAGTAGAACGCGTGCCTGCGGACGATGTGGTTGTTGCGGGACTCGACGGTGGCCTGGTCGTTCTTGCGGTAGGGCCGGCTCCTGGTCTGTTCGACGTCGAGGGCCTGCAGGTGGGCGATGAACTCCGCGTTGATGAACTCGCTTCCGTTGTCGTTGTCGTAGGAGCGGATCGCGAACGGCAGGCGCTCCTCGATCATGGCCTCGGCCCGGGAGAGGTTGCGGTACGCGTTGTTCCTCGCCGACGCGTTCTCGGTCCACCCGGTCGCGAAATCGACCACGGTCAGGGTACGGCAGAACTCGCCGCGTGCGCTGGGCCCGCAGTGGGCGACGGTGTCGGCCTCCACGTTGCCCGGCAGCCCGTCGAGCTCGTCGCCCGCCTTCCTGATGGTGATCGAGTTGCGTAGCAGCTCGCCGGCCGGCCGCGTGGTCGCGATCCCCTTGGGACGCGCCGTGTCGCGCACGGGTCTGAGGTACCGGTCGACCGTGGCCGCGCTCATCGTCATGAGCTCGTCGAACGTGGACCCGTCGTACGCGTCGAGCTCCCCGCACGCGCGCAGCACGGGCAGCCACTGGGGCAGCATCGCCTTCAGATACTTGCCGCACGGCATGTCCATCAACATCCACACCTCGCGCAGCAGCTCCCTCGAGCGGTCCGAATACCGCCTCGGACGCTCCGCGGGGACCGCCTCGTTATGTGTTCGCCGTCCGGCCTGGGCGAGCAGGCGCCTCGCGGTGCTCCTGCCGATTCCGAGCGATTCGCACATCCTGTCCAGGATGACGCCCTTCTGCTTCTTCGACGCCCTCACGTACTCGTCCCTGAACCTGAGGGTAACCTGCCTCTTCGCCGCCATGCTGATCCCGTCTTCCATAAGACCAGCCAAACAAACCAACCCGGTTTCGCGCTCACTTTTACTGAGGCACCACTACGCAATTCGCGCTCAAAAAACGTGAGGCACGTCGGGCTTTACAGCATGGCCAAGTATGGACTATAATATGCAATGGGTGTGGAATCTTGTTTCATGCACGTTGTGCACCTAAAATAGTATATATCGCCTCACTTCGGGACATCGCGATGTTTGCGGGCTTTGCCAGTCTTCGGACTGGCAAAGCCCGCAAACATATTCACGTCAAGCGGCGCCGGTAACGTTTTCCGGTTTCCGTGTGTGGTGAGGTTTATAGTCGATTGATCTGGTTTTGTACGGTTTGCCTGAATCCTCCGGTGTGCAGGAGGCTTCTGGTGATGTGGTTGTTCAGGTTGGTGAAGCCGAGGGCGATGCCTCGCAGGTGTTCGAGCCTGCCGTTGACGGCCTCGGTGGGTCCGTTGCTGGAATGGGCGTGGTCGAAGTAGGCCGGGACGTCCGGCAGGCGGCGTCCGAGCGTGCGGTCCAGGGTCCCCGGCTCCCTTGGCGCGTTGGTGGGCCCGGCGTTGACGTCGTCGACGGGCTCGTGCATCATGCCGCGCACCCTGCGCCGGTCGGGTTCCGCGTAGCATTTGATGATCTTCTGGTAGGCTCCCCACATGACCTCCAGCGGCCGGTTCGCCGGGTCCGCGAACAGCCGGGCGACCGTGGCGCGCTGCCGGTCGGTGAGCGTGCCACGGGTCTTCAGCAGCGTGCGCCGGGCACGGTAGAGCGGATTGCGTGTCGTGCCGCGCCGTCCGGCGGCCTCCCGCTGGAGGTGCTGCCTACATTGGTTGTCGCCGGCGAGCCTGACGACGTGGAACGGGTCGAGGACTTCAACCGCGTGGGGGACGGTCCTCCTGACGGCGCGCTTGTAGCCGGCGAACGCGCTTCTACGGTCAGAACTTGAACACCTCCAACCCTAGACAGGTGTTGCACTTCTATCTAGAACCCGCGCCCAACAACACGTTCCCGTCGAACCTGCTAAACTCGGGCGCAGGCCGTGGGACATCGTTTTCGGTTATCTTCTGCACAAACAACCATGATGCCCCATGGCTCTCCCACACCCGCCACACACGAAAACCGGAAGAGCCAGTAAGCTTCCGTTTTTCCGTTATTTTGAATAAAGTGCGTGTGCGCGCAGATCAACGAATGGCGCGGCCAGCCGCTGTCGGAGCACGCCTACCCGTACCTGTTCGCGGACGGTATGTGGCACAAGCGCACCTAGGGGTCGGCCGAGAACATCAGCATCCTAGTCGCGGTCGGCGTGGACGACACCGGTCACCGCAAGGTCATCGGCGTCGTGGAGGGCATGAAGGAGAACCGGAGCAGCTGGGAGCAGTTCATCCGCTCGATGATCGCAGGGGCGTACGCCTGGTGATCGGCGACCGGTGCGCCGAGCTCATCTCCACGATCAGCGCGATGCCGCCGGGGCGCGCTACCAGCGGTGCATGGTGCATTCATGCGCAACGTGCTCTCCAAGGTCAGCCGCAAACATACGAAGTGGACCACCTTCATTCTGAAGGCCATGTTCGCCATGGAAAACCGCGGCCACGCTCTCGACAAGGCCGAAAGCGTGGCCGCGGAGATGGACTCCAAAGGCCTGAAGGCCACGGCCTCATGCCTGAGGGAGGGCATAGGCGAGTCAACCACCTATCTGCTCGACGAATACCCTGTCGAGCACCAGCGGCGGATCCGCACCAACAACATGATCGAACGGCTCAACCGCGAGATCCGCAAGAAGACACGCGTCGTCGGCAGCTTCCCGACGGCAGGAGCGCGCTTATGCTCATATACGCGCACATCCGCTACGTCACCGCCAGCCAGTGGAGCACACACCGTTACCTGGACGTGTCCCGGCTCGACGGCACCATGCAATCAACGCACCGAGATCACGTCCGACGACGGGTCGACCACATTCGCGCAAGACATTGGGCACAACCCAAACGAATTAATGAATTGATTCAAATGAATATATAAAGGAATTGACACTTAGACATAAAACATTTTATGCTGAAAAGTACCGATATTTCAGTATATACTGCAACCAACCTCATGAAAATTGGGTACATAACGGAGGTATGAACAGATGACATCACTTCAAGGATTTCAGGAAATTTCTCTTGCGGCACCGGTCAGCAAATCCGTGATGACGGTCACGGATTCCGTGGTGCGGTTCAACAAGGCCACGGCCGCGGAACTGGGTTATCCGGCATACGTGCACGTGCTCGTCAACGAATCGGCCAAGCAGATCGCCATCCAGGCGTGCGCCGACAAGGATGAGAACGCGGTGAAGTTCAGCAAGCCCGCGGACAAGCAGACCACGTCCATCAGCGTCAAGGCACCGGCCGTGGTGGCGGCCGTGACCGCGTTCTTCGAACTGCACAACCCCTCCGAGGACGAGATCGACTACCGCTCCATCCCCGGTGTCGGCCAGCCCGACGACAATGCCATCATTTTCGCCGTGGCCGACGCCAAGGCCGGCACGATGAAGAAGCGCGGCCGCAAGAAGGCGGCAGACGCGGAGTGAGTGGGGATGCGCCGCGGGAATCTGCCGCACAGCGCACGACGGGTTCCCGCGGCACCCCAAGCAATACACCAAACGTTAAGGTGCATCCGAACCCGTTCGGATGCACCTTTTATCCCCGCAAATATCGACATCTTTTTTTTCTCACAGCGTTCATTGATGCATGCACATGAACGCAATGCCTCCGGATGGATCCCGATATCTCCGCATCGAAGCAGGACCGGCGCTTCCGCCGGCAACCCGCGCATGCCGTATCCTTCCAGCCACAGTCGGTAGGATGGAACCAGACGAGCCGGCTGGCGGCGATAGACGCCGAGCGCATAACAGGAATGGGGCGTGCGATGGATGTGATCACGGACTGGCTGCAGCAGCATGCGGGCAAGGTCATCCTGCTGGTTATCGTGATGGCGATCGCCATGATAGCCACCAAGGTCGTGGTCCGTGTGACCAACGAGGTACTGGGCCGGGCCAGCATACCGAATGCGTCGATCTTCGCCAACATCCTGCGCGTGATCATCTGGGCGGCGGCAATCACCATCGTGCTGCAGCCGGTGTTCGGCGTCAACCCCACCACCATCTTGGCGGCGCTCGGCGTCGGCGGCGTCGCGATCTCCCTCGGCATGCAGGATACGATCGCGAACATCATCAGCGGGTTCGGGCTCATGCTCGGCAAGGTGATCCAACCCGGCGACCTGGTGCGCATCCAAGGCACCACCGGCGTGGTCAAGGACATCACCTGGCGGCAGACCGTCATCCTCGAACGCGGCGGCAATCAGATGGTCATCCCCAACTCGGTGCTCAACACGTCGTCCTTGGAGAAGCTCACACAGGCATCCGAAGGCTATGTGCCGGTGCCGTTCACGGTGGCCGCCGGCAGCGACCTGAAGCAGGTCGAGCGGCGGGCGCTGGACGTGGTCAACAAGGCGACCGAGGGCATGCGGCTGGAGAACGTACCGACGCTGGTCAAGTTCACCGGGTTCACGCCGTACGGCATCACCGCGGAGGTGCAGGTGTACGCGCGGTTCGACGTGTTCCCCTCCACTGCGGCCGACGCCGCGGCGCGGGCGCTGGCCGGCGCCGACTTCATCGAACAACACGCCGCCGCCGGTCCGATCGCCGCGGAGTAGTAGCCGGTCAGAATAGGCCGTACATCGACAGGGCGGTCAGCGCGGCACACATGGCGATGTAAATCACCATGCCCGGGTTGCCGAATGCGGTCTGCCCGCCCAGGCCCTTCGGCAGCTGTTCGGGCGTGGTATAGAACTCGAACGTGCGGCGCTTGGTGATCAGCAGCACCACGCCCGCAATCGACAGGGCGATCAGCAACAGCCCATACCCGGACACCAGCATCATGCCGGCGCCGTTCTGCGCCAGCAGCGCCTGGGCCGCAGCCGGATCGGTGGTGTCCGTGGTGGCGAGCGCCTCCAGGTCCACCTGCGAAAGCACCCATGGAGCCAGCACCGAACCGTTGAAGTTGACGATCATGTGCATCACAATCGAATACCGCAGTTGGCTCGTACGCATGTACACATAGCCGAACATGAGCCCCAGTCCGAACGCGTAGAAGAACTGGAACAGATTCAGATGGAACAGCGCGAACATCAGGGCGGACAGCAGAATCGACAGCTTCTCGCCATACCGGCGGGTGCGGCTGATGATCTGCTTGCGGAACATCCACTCCTCGAAGATCGGCCCCAGGATGACGCCGAAGACGATCATCGCCGGGTCATTGGCCATGGCCAGATTCGCGATCGCGTTCTGGGCCGTGCCTCCGGAGAGAGCCATCGACAGCAGGTTGCCGATGATGTTGCCGCCATACATGATCGGCAGGCACATGAGCAGCAGCGTGAAGAACCGGCCGGGAGTCATCGGGAACCTGCGAGTCGGCAGCTCGGGCACCGCCTTCATCAGCATCAGACCCATTGGCATGGCGATCAGGTACAGCGGACCGCTGGAGATGAGGAACTGCAGCCATATCGGCGCGTTCACGGCGTTCTGCCCCATCGCCTGCACCAGCATCATGGACAGCGCCATGTTCAGCGCCACCCACACGGCCAGCATCACGCATGCGCCGGCACCGATGCGGCCGAACCGCCAACGCGCCTGAGTCAGCCAATCCATTGCCGTTCCTTTCCCTAAACGGTCCGATTGAGCCCCAGTCTAGCCCACACCCCTTAACCGGCCGATCCAGCCAGGCCAACTGTTGAAAAACCCGCAGAAACCAGCCCCGTTAAGCGCACAAGTCAACAGTTGTCGGGGCGGCGAGCCATCCGAGCCGGCCGCCCCGACAATCCTCACACCGCCAACGCGGGCACGGCCCTGGGCGCCACCACCACATCGGAGCCGATCGCCAGACCGGCCGGCAGCTCGCTGGCCGGCAGCTGCACGGTCACGCGCAGCTGTTCTCCGCCGTTCCACCGTTGCCATTCCCCGGAGCTGATCACCGTGTCCACACGGACCAACGCACCCAGGAAGTGGATGGTCTCCACGCGCGCGTGCTCGCCCACATTGGAGGTGTTCGTCTCGGCCGGAGTCAGCGTCAGCGCCTCCGGGCGAACCAGCACAGCAACCAGCGGACCTTGCTTGGAACCCTCCAGCAGCGGCACGCGCTGGCCGAACACCACAGCCTCGGAACCGTTGGAGCCGCCGGGCAGGCGATTGGTCAAGCCGATGAACGTGGCCACATATTCGGTGGCGGGACGCTGGTAGAGGTCCTGCGGAGCGGCGATCTGCTCGATGCGCCCGTGGTTCATGACGCCGATGCGATCGGCCACGGCGAGCGCCTCCTCCTGATCGTGGGTCACGAACACAGTGGTGGTGCCGGTTTCCAGCTGGATGCGGCGAATCTCGTCGCGCAGCTGCACACGAACCTTGGCATCCAGCGCGGACAGCGGCTCATCAAGCAGCAACACGCGCGGCGAGATGGCCAGCGCACGGGCCAACGCCACGCGCTGTTGCTGACCGCCGGACATCTGCTGGGTGTACTTGCCGGCCTGATCGGTCAGGCCCACCAGCTCCAGCTTCTCCATGGCAATCCGACGGCGTTCCGCCTTCTTCATGCCACGCACCTCCAGACCGAATTCCACGTTCTGCAGCGCGGTCATATGGGGGAACAGCGAATAGGCTTGGGACACCATGGCCATGTTGCGCTTGTTCACCGGTGTGGCGGTGACGTCCTGACCTCCGACGAGGATACGTCCGGCTTGGATGTCCTCAAGTCCGGCGAGCGCGCGCAATGCAGTGGACTTGCCGCAGCCGGAGCCACCGAGCAGCACCACCATCTCACCGGGTTTGATGTCCAGATTGAAGTCGTCGAGCGCCTTGCTGGCGGCTCCCGGATAGATCTTGTCCACATGCTGCATGCGGATGCCGCCGCCGCGTTCGGTGGAGTCTTCGAGAACCGCCTGGGCGGCCTCGGTCACGGTGGCGCCCAGTTCGTTGTCGATGAACGATTCCGATGCTTCGGCAACAGCCGCCTTCTGATCGGCGAGAGTCATGATTACTTACCTTCCTTGGATGTACGCATGGCGGTGGAAATCAGGTCGAGCGCCACCAGCAGTATCACGCCGAACATCAACGCGAGCAGCGACATGGCAGTGGAGACCTGTGAATTCGACTGGCCGAGCTGGTAGAGCGCGACCTGCAGGTTCATACGGCCGAGCAATGAAGCGACCGTGTACTCGCCGAGCACTACGGCGATGGAAATGAACGAGGCGGACAGAATCGACTGCCACAGGTTCGGAATGATCACGCGGAAGAACACGCGCGGCCAGGAGGCGCCCAGCGAACGCGAAGCCTCCACCAGGGTCTTCACATCGATGGAGTTCAGCCCTACCGCAATCGATCGGAACGCGAACGGCATGACCAGCACCACGTAGGCGAAGCACAACCACACGGGGTCGGTGCTGAACACGTCGGCGGACAGCCATCGGTAGATCGGTCCCAGACCCACCACCAGCACGATCGCGGGAATCGTCAGCGGCAGCGTGGCCACCCACTCGATCGCACGCTCCAACCGGCGGGAGCGGATGTGCACGATCACCATCGTCGGCACCATGAGCACCAGCATGATCACCACCGTGACCACGCACAGCAGCAGCGAGGAGCCGAGTCCCTCCCACAGCACGGTCAGATCCGCGCCCAGCGACTCGCCGTTGCCGGTGAAAATCGCCTGCCACGGGGCCAGACTCCACTGTCCGGACAACGGATGCCGCACCGTGAACAGCAGCATCGACGCCAACGGGATGAACAGGAACAGCAACGTGAGCGTCAGCACGATCGCCTTGAAGATGCGTTGTCTGCGCAGGCGGATGGCGCGCAGCTGCGGCGGGTTCGCGGCGCCCACGGTCCTGTGCGCGGTTTCGGGATTCACTGCCATCGTCCGGCCCTCTTTTCGATGATGTGGCTGAGCAGCATCACGATCGCGACGACCACGACCATCGCGAACGCGAGCACCTGTGCAAAACCCTGCTGGTTCGGATCCATCTCGTTGCGCATCGCCCCCTGGATCATCAGCGGCACGAGAATCGCCCGCTGGGAGAACAGGGCCGCGGCGGTGGCATACGCGGAGAACGCGTTGGCGAACAGCAGCAGGAACGCGGAGATGAAGCGCGGCGCCAGAATCGGGCAGGCCACGCGCGTCCAATACTGGAAGGTGTTGCCGCCCAGGCTTTCGGTGGCCTCGCGCCACTCCGTGCGGATCGAATCGACCGCGGGCAGGAAGACGATGATCATCAGCGGAATCTGGAAATAGCTGTAGATCACGATCAGGCCCGACAGCGAGGACAGCCAGTTCGGGTCCACGGTCACGCCGAACAGCTGCTGCAGCAGCATCGTGCCCACGCCGTTGATGCCGATGGTGGCGATGAACGCGAACGCGAGCATGACGCCGCCGAACTGCGCGAGCACCGACGAGATGGCGGAAACCATGCGACGCAGCAAGCCGTCCGGTTTGGCGCCGATGACCAGCGAATAGGAGGCAAGCGCGCCGACGACCGAGCCGATTACTGCGGAGATGATCGACACCGTAATCGACGTGCCGAAGCTGGCGATGGTGTTCGGCTCGGCGAGTCGGGCGAAGTTGGCGAGCGTGAAGCCGCCGTCGGCACCGGTGAACGCGCCGACAACCACGATGATCGTGGGCACCAGCAGGAAGCAGGTCGTGTACGCGAAGAACGGAACCGTGACGCCGACGGTGCCGAGTTCCTTGCGGTGCGCGGCGACGAAGGAGGTAGCGGACGGGCCCGCCGTCTTACCGGCAGGCCGTCCCTGTGCGAGTGCTACAGACATGGGAATGGTGCACTTTCCTTGCCGACCGGTCGGATCAGTTACCGATCGTCGCGTCCCAGTTCTCCTGCAGCCACTCGGTGATGCGGGTGGAGTCCTCGTTGGTGTAGCTCAGGGAATCGCCCTCGAGCACGTCCGCGTCAGCCAGGATATCCTGGTCCACGGTGCCCTCGTCGATCATCGACTGCAGCAGGATCGGGTTGGAGCCGCCCTTGAGCCACAGGTTCTGGGCCTCCGGGCTGTACAGGTACTCCATCCACAGGCGGGCGGCCGCCGGGTGCGGGGCGTCCTTGTTGATGGACTGGTTGTAGTAGCTCACCACCTGGGCTTCGGGGAAGGTCATGTACTCCCAGTCCACGCCCTTGCTCTCCAGGCTGGCCTCATAGGAGGCCTGGTTGTAGGTCCAGTCAAAAACCACACCGGTCTGGCCGGAGTCGATGGTGCCGTTGGTCACGTCCACCTGGGTCAGGTTGCCGGCGTCCTTGAGCTCCTTGAAGAAGTCCAGGCCGGGCTGCAGGTTGTTCAGGTCGCCGCCCTTGAGCGCGTTGACCATCACGAATCCGTTGAACGCGGCACCAGCCTCGGCAGGCTTGCCGTTCAGAGCCACAGTGCCAGCGAACTTCGGGTCGAGCAGGTCGTCAATCGATTCGATCTCACCGTACTTGTCCTTGTTCCAGCCAACGGACATAATGCCGGTATAGTCGCCGTAGTACAGGCCGTCCGGATCCTTGAGCTCATCCGGAATCTTGTCCCAGGCCTGCACCTTGTAGGGTGCGAAGTAATCGGTGTTGGTGGAGGCCACGGCCAGACCGGTGTCGAACACATCCGGGGCGGCGTCGGTGCCGGCGTTGGTCTTGGCGGCATCGATCTCCTCCTTGGAGGAGGCGTTCGGGTTGAGCTCGGTGACTTCGATCTCCGGATACTTCTCCTTGAAGGTCTCGATGACCTCGCCCCAGTTGGACCAGTCGTGCGGCAGCGCGATGACGTTCAGCGCGCCCTCTTCCTTGGCGGCGGCCTCGAGGTCCTCGAAGGAGCCGAAGTCGGCCACGGAGGTGGCGGCGGCCCACTCCTCGTTGGCGTCGGAAGCCTGGCCGGCATTGTCGCCGCCGGCCGCGTTGGCGGAACCGCAGGCGGCCACGGACATCAGCATAGCGGCGGCAAGTGCGCCGGCCGCGATCTTACGCAGGGAATTCATCTACGTTCCTTTCCTCAGTGACATTCGGCCCGGCAACGATGAGTGGCTTGCCGGCCGTTCACGATTCAGGAGCGTAGGTGGCCAAGTTAACGTCAGGTTGGCCGTCTCGTGAACCCCCAACGGATTATGGAGACCGGTCGCTGAACTTTCGGTAACACGCCGGCTCCATAGGTCAACTGTTGAAAAGATGGCGGAAACTACCCCAATTAAGCGCATAAGTCAACGGTTGAACAACAGCCTTGCAGAAAAGGTGGTGGGAACTCACCTCATGTCAGGCTGCGGGCAACACATTCAGTTGGGGATTGTCATCTTCAGTTGGAAACCTATCCGCCATCATCGCCGTCGAATACCGCCAAATATGGCTTTGCCTCCAGTTGGAAACCCGAAAAGTTTCCAACTGAAGGCAATAATCCCCTACTGAGTTCAGAGCACGCCCTCGATCAGGGTGGTGATCAGATCGGTGTAGCTGAGGCCGGTGGCCTCCCATGCCTTGGGGTACATGGAGATCGGGGTGAAGCCGGGCATCGTGTTGATCTCGTTAATCATGATGGCGCCGTCGGCGGTCACGAACGAATCCACGCGGCTCAGGCCCATGCCGTCCACGGCCTTGAACGCCTTGATCGCGGTCTCGCGCACGCGCTGCAGCGTCTCCTCCGGCAGGTTCGCGGGCACCTCCACATGCGAGGCGGAGGAGTCCATGTACTTGCTGTCGAAGTCGTAGAACTGGTCGCCGCCGTCCTCGCGACGGTCGAGCACGATCTCACCCGGCCAGCTGGCCTTCGGCTCGTCGCCCGGCTTGGCGCACAATACCGCGCATTCGATCTCGCGCGCGTCGATGCCCTGCTCGATCAGCACGCGCCAGTCATGGTGGGAGGCCTCGAACACGGCGGCGGCCAGTTCGGCCGCATCGCCCTCGCGCTCCACCTTGGTCACGCCGAAGCTGGAACCGGCACGCGACGGCTTGACGAACAGCGGGTAGCGCAGGCCGGCGGCCTCGACCTCGGCCATGATGGCCGCGGCGTCGGAGGCGAACCCGTCCGAGGCGTCAAAGGAACGCGCATCCAGCGTGATGCCCGGCGCCGTGGCGATGCCGGCGGCGTTCAGCAGCACCTTGGTGTAATGCTTGTCCATGCACGAGGCCGAGGCAAGCACGCCGCAGCCGACGTACGGCACGTTCATCATCTCAAGCAGACCCTGAATGGTGCCGTCCTCGCCGTACGGGCCGTGCAGCACCGGCAGCACCGCATCGATGTGGCCGAGGGATTCGACGGTGTCGCCGCCGACCAGGAACCCGTCGCAGCCACGGCTCACGTCCAGCAGCACCGGACGCGATTGTGGGGTGACCTTGACCTCGGGCAGCGCGTCGCCGCTCAGGTCCCAGCCGCGCGGGTCCTCGCCGTTGACGATCCACTGGCCGGACTTGGTGATGCCGACCGGAATCGGCTCGAAACGCTCGGTGTCCATCGCCTTCAGGACGCCGGCGGTCGAGATGCAGGAGATCGGATGCTCATCCGCCTTGCCGCCGTACAACACCACGATGCGCTTCTTAGCCATGCTGCCCATGTCCTTTGTCTCGTGTTTCATTCGGCCGATCAGTCGACCGATTCGATCAGATAACCGGGTACCAGCCTACCCGCAGCCGTGCTCTACGTCGGCGCTTCCGCATGTGTGCATGGACCATTTGACGCAGTAGCTTCACAAACCCGCGATAAAAGGGTCTTGCTGCTCCCGTCTGATTGCAAACGCCAGCCCAGCGAAATGGCTCCGTTCGCTCACTCCTCGGTGATATCGGGGCCGAACAGTTCGGCCAGCATCTCACTGCAGCTGATGCCGCGATCCAGCACATGGCTCATCGCGGTGGCCAGCGGCGTCGGCACGCCAAGCTTCCTGCCCAACGCCACCACGGCGTCGGTGGTCGGCACGCCTTCGGCCACGCCGTTGCTCACGCGCGTCGCCTCCTCCACGCTCAGCCCCTTGCCCAGGTTCGCGCCGAACGTGTAGTTGCGGCTCAACGGCGACCCGCAGGTGGCGATCAGATCGCCCACGCCCGCGAGCCCGCAGAACGTCTTGGGGTCGGCGCCGGCCGCCTTGCCCAGCGCGGTCATCTCGGACAGGCCGCGCGTCTCGATCATCGCGGCGGTGTTCTCGCCATAGCCTGCGCCACGCGCCATGCCGACGGCGAGCGCGATCACGTTCTTCAGCGATCCGCACATCTCCAATCCGATGACGTCGGTGGTGACGAACGCCTTGAAATAATGCGTGGTGCAGGCATGGGCCACACGGCGCGCATTGTCGATGTTCGTGCAGGCGACGACGGTGGCGGCCGGCTCGCGCGCGGCGATCTCCTTGCTCAGATTCGGTCCGGAGATGGCGGCGAACCGGTCCTCCGGCAGGCCGAGGGTCTCGGTGACGACCTCGTCCATCCGTTTGCCGGTGGCGCGTTCGATGCCCTTCATCAGGGAGACGACGATGGCGTCGCCGGGGATCAGGTCGCGGAACGGTTCGAGCGCGACGCGGGCGGCCTGCGCGGCAATGGAGACGATGATGATCTCCGCTCCCCTGACGGCCTCGGCGCGATCGCCGGTGGCGGTCATGTTCTCGGGGAGACGTTCGACGCTGGGCAGGCGGACGGCGTTGCGGTGGCGGTCGCGGATGCCTTCGACGATTTCGGGTTCGATGGCCCACATCGTCACGTCGTTGCCCGCATCGGCCAGCACCTGACCGAATGCCGTGCCCCACGCGCCTGCGCCCAGTACCGTGATCTTCATCGTTCCGCTCCTTTGCCGATCGGTCCACTATGTCTCAAGGTCTGCGGTCATCCTACCTGCAGGTATGCACGGGACTCCCGCCGCCCGACGAACGGGCGCCGCACCAGGTTGTCCGCATGTGCGCCGCCACCGACACGTGCGCGAGCGAGCCGGTGCCCGCGCACGCCGCACATCCGGCTCACCACGCCTGGCGGCGCATGTTGCGGTAATCCCAGTATCCTTCGGCGGGCATACGTTCGCCGCGGATCTCTTCCATGACCTCGTTCATGCGGCGGAAGACGCGCATCGTGAGCTCCGACACCTTGTCGGCGGGCGGCTCCTCGCCCCAGGAGTCCATGTCGGCGAGCAGGTCGGCGTAGTCGAGCTGCCCGTCGTAGCACATGACCACGTTCTTGCGCGGCCACGGCCACCATTGGTTGATGCTGGCGGCGCCCCAGGTGACGGCGCAGAAGATCGGCACCTGCCGGCCCAGCCGACGGGAGGATTCGAGCGCGATGTAGCCGATGCCGGGCTTGAGGCTCATGACCCATTTCTTCGGGTCGCGGGTCACGGTGCCTTCCGGCCAGATGGTCAGCGGCCGGCCGGAGGTGATGATCTTGATCGACTCCTCCTCGATGGCCTTGGCCTGACCGCTGCGGCGCGGCACCGGCTGCATGCCGACGAGCTGGAACCATCTGCCGATCAGGGGCCACTTGGCCATTTCGGCCTTGGCCATATAGCGGGGGCGACGGCCCATGTGGAACAGGCTCATCATCGGCACGAACACGTCATACATGGTCACGTGCGAGGCGGCGGTGATAAACGTGCCGGTTTCGGGGACGCGCTCCAGACCCCAGGCGCGCACCTTGCTGCGGTTGCGCAGCACCTTAGAGACGCCTTCGAGCAGACGCTCGGTGGCCTTGGGGTTCTGTGCGTTGATTTCGGCGGTGTTGGGCGTGCGCGGACCGGTCGGATAGTAGCGGGTTGGGTCCACGAGGTGATGCTTTGCGTCGAGGCGTGCGACCTGCTCATCGCTGAGCGGCTTGACGGCTGAACGCGGGGAGGGTTTTCCTTTCGATGCCATGGTTCCATTGTGCCGCACTCCCCCGAACTTCGGTTACGGCACGCACCGTTTGTCCGAATCGGGGGTTCGTTCGCAACGGTGTCGTATGTGAACGCTCACTCGGCAGAATCCCCCGATTCGGACATTCGAATTTTACATACCGACCGACGGTATGTATACTGGGATCACAAGCTCGATCAGTAAATTGGCACATGCGGACGGGTACGGAAGGAGAGCCCATGGCGCGCAACGCACACCCGGAAGTCACACGGCGGCGCATCCTCGATGCCGCGCAGAAGCTGTTCTCCGAAAAGGGATTCGAACACACCTCGATGCAGGACATCGTCAATGAGCTTGGCAACCTCTCCAAGGGAGCGATCTACCACCACTTCCCCGGCAAGGAAGCCATCCTTGAGGAGCTCACGCATCGGGATTGGGAAGCCAGCCACGGCCTACTCGACGAACTACGCCAACGCACCGACCTGACCGGACTGGAGAAGATCCGCGAGGTCATACGCCGGTCGGTCACCAGCGAGACGCATCTGGATATCCAGCGCGACGCCGCACAGTTCCTCGAGGACTCCACCACGCTGGCCCACAACCTGCAAAGCTGGCAGACCACGGTGGCCGACGGATTCCACACCCTCATCATGGACGGCGTGAAGGACGGCTCCATCACCACCGAATACCCGCGCGAGGCTGCCATCCTGCTCTCACTGCTACTCAACTACTGGGTCGCCTGCGCCCCCACCGCCGCCGACACCGAGCCCCGAACGAGATGCGTGGCGACCATGCTGGCCGCCATCGGCCTGCCGGTGTTCAACGAGGAGTTGATCGATCTGACCGTTCGCGGATTCCAGGCCTTCAACGCCCCGAGCTTCTACCCCGAACCGCACGACACCGCCGACGATCGCAACCGCTAGTCCCGCGCCCACAGACCCTCGCACGTCCCGGCAACGGCCATACGAAGCTCTGCCCCTCCGCCCTTAGATCCCCGACAGCCACTGCCAGGCACCCGCCCGGCAACCCGCCGGCAGGTCGCCTGTCGTCCCCAGTCCACTACCCCGTCCCAGTCCACCCCGTCCCAGTCCACCTCACCCCAGTCCGCCACCCCGCACCAGTCCCCATCGACTTACAAAACCAACACGTCGATTCGTCGACGCCAATCACACCCAATTATTCATACCGTCGGTCGGTATGTAACAGAAAGGAGCGACCATGCATCGCCACAGCACAAACCCACGTCCCGCCCCGAACAACGGCCACCTGCCTCGCCGCCCGACGAACCCACTGCTCGGACGCGACTACATCCTGCTCGTCATGGGACAGGGATTGTCCCTGTTCGGCAGCATGATGCTGCGGTTCGCCATGTCGATGTGGGTGCTGGACGAAACCGGGTCGGCCACGGTCTTCGCCTCGGTGCTTGCCGCGGCGATCGTCCCCACCATCCTGCTCTCCCCGTTCGGCGGCGTACTAGCCGACCGCGTCAACCGCCGCACCATCATGGTCGCGCTCGACGCGGGTTCAGGACTGCTCGTCCTGGCCGCCGCCTCATGGTTCGCCGTGCAGGACGGCGGATTCAGCATCATCGCGGTCGGCGCGCTGATGGTCTCCTTGTCGGTGCTGAGCGCATTCGAGACGCCGACCGTGCAGGCCGCGCTGCCGCAACTGCTCCGGGGATCCGGCGAGGCCGTGATTCGCCGCGGTATGGCCGTCATCAACCAGGTGCAGCAACTGTCCTCGCTGCTGCCGAGCTTCATCGGCGGCGCCTTGTACGGGCTCATCGGCATCGGTCCGCTGCTGGGCGTCACCATCGCCTGCTTCTTCTGCACGGCCGCTCTCGAATGCTTCATCCGCCTCGAACCGCCGCAGAAGAACAAACCCCGTGAACCGATTCCGCCGACGATGGACCACGCACACTCCGACCGCCCCACACCTCAATCGGACGGCACGGAGACGTCGCCCTCCGGCACCGCTCGCGGCTGGATCTCCGACATCGCGGCCGCGTTACGGTTCCTGACGCATGAGCGGCCGAATATCCTCCGGCTCATGCTCCTGGCCTCGGTGATCAATCTCTTCGCCGTCGGCTATTCGGCCGTGGGGTTCCCGTTCATGATTCGCACGGTATTGGGCTTCGATGCCGCCGTGTACGGCATCTGCGACGGGATCATCGGCATCGCCGCGGTCATCGGCGCCATCCTTGCCGGCCTGTTCGCCGCCGCGCTGACCATCGACCGCATGCCGACGGCCATGGCCGCACTCGGCGCGGTCATCCTACCCGCAGGCGTCGGCTTCCTGCTCCCGTTGGGCAACATGGCCAAGCTTATCGCGCTGGTCTCATCCTGCTGCCTGGTGAGCCTCGCGTGCAGCTTCACCAACATCATCGCCATCCCAGCCATCCAGATACGCACACCGGAGACCATGACGGGCAAGGTCATGTCGCTGTTGGCCAGCTTCGCCACCTGCGCGCAGCCGCTCGGGCAGATGCTGTACGGATGGTTGTATGATGCGGTGGCCCCGGAATGGATCCTTTTGGGCACGGCTGCGGCGATCCTCGCGCTATCCGCCGTATCCGCCCCGTTGTTCGCCCACTTTGACGGCCCCTCGCACGGTTGACATCACGGCCATCTGACGGCTTCCGCACCATATGTCGCCCCGTTCATTGCGGCAATCCTCCGAGGCTCACCCGATGACGCGACGTTGGGACGCTCCTTTCGCTTGGGATACGGTCACATGCGCATTCATCATGCCGACAATCAGGAATTACGCATCGCCTCGGGCATCGGCGGACCTTCGTGATCGTGGTGGCCGAAGCGCCGGGCCAGGGCAGCCCCGACGTCTTAGTCTACGGTTAGCCAGATTGGCAGAAGGGAAGCCTGCGCCACCGAGTTCGATCAACTCACGACCGCCGATCAGATCGGTCATCTCGTGGCGTGAGCCCATCCGGGTTCACCGTGCATGGCGTGTGGTCATTGCCCCGGATATGCGACTTTCCGAAACATACGGCTCCGCTGTCGCCTCCGCACTTGCCGATCGACAAGCATGGAGGCGACGGCGCTACGTGAATACGGGAACGGACGAGCCCGTAGGCGTCCGTCCGCTGCCGGCCGATCAGTCCACGTCGGCGCCGAGGGCGGCGAGCTTGCCGCGGAAATCGGCGTAGCCACGGTCGATCAGCGAGATGCCGTGCACGTTCGACGGGCCGGAGGCCGCGAGCGCCGCGATCAGGTGGCTGAAGCCGCCGCGCAGATCCGGCACGTCGATGTCACGGCCGGTCAGCGGGGTGGGGCCGAAGATGACGGCGGAGTGCTTGTAGTTGCGCTGCTGGAAACGGCAGGGCAGCGAGCCGAGGCATTCGCGGTACAGCTGCACGGTCGCCCCCATCTCCACCAGCGGCTTGGTGAAGCCGAAGCGGTTCTCGTACACGGTTTCGTGCACGATCGACAGGCCCTTGGCCTGGGTGAGCGCCACGACCAGCGGCTGCTGCCAGTCGGTCATGAAGCCGGGGTGTACATCGGTTTCGATGGCCACCGGGTTCAGGTCGCCGCCCGGATGCCAGAAACGGATACCCTTGTCCGTGACGTCGAATTCGCCACCGATCTTGCGGAATACGTTGAGGAAGGTCATCATCTCCGGCTGGGTGGCGCCCTTGACGAAGATGTCGCCGTGAGTGGCAAGCGCGGCGGACGCCCAGCTGGCGGCTTCGATGCGGTCGGTCAGCGAGGTGTGCGTGTAGCCCTTGAGCTCCTTGACGCCTTCGATGCGGAAGGTGCGGTCCACATCCACGGAGATGATGGCGCCCATCTTCTGCAGCACGGCCACGAGGTCCATGATTTCGGGCTCGGTGGCGGCGCCGGACAGTTCGGTCTTGCCTTCGGCCAACACGGCGGCGAGCAGGGTCTGCTCGGTGGCGCCGACCGACGGGTACGGCAGATGGATCTTCGCGCCCTTCAGTCCGTTCGGCGCGGTGATGTGGATGCCGTCGGCGTGGTCCTTGTCCACATCGGCACCGAGCTTGCGCAGGGTTTCGAGATGGAAGTCGATGGGCCGGCCGCCGATGTTGCAGCCGCCGAGCGCCGGGATGAAAGCCTCGCCGAGGCGATGCAGCAGCGGTCCGGAGAAGAGGATCGGGATGCGGGAGGAGCCGGCGAGGGTGTCGACGTCAGCCACGGACGGCATCTCGACATGGGAAGCGTTGATGGTCACGATGCCCTTGTCGCCGTTGACGTCCACGTCCACGCCGTGCAGGCGCAGCAGGTCGGATACGACGTGCACGTCGCGGATTTCCGGCACGTTCTTGAGCACCGAGGTGCCCGGCGCGAGCAGAGCGGCCACCATGGCCTTGCTGACGAAGTTCTTCGCGCCACGCACCTTGATGGTGCCGTTCAACGGCTTGCCTCCCTCAACGTGCAGGACGTCTTCCTTGTTCTCGGCCACAGTCAACCTCTTTTCATGAAAACACACTGTATTCCAGTGTGCCACAACGCTTGTGGCGACGCGGTGAAATGCGCCATAAGCGGTAATATGCTTCGCCGCACTGTCCCTTTTGGGGGAATCCGGCCCCTCCCTACCGCGCGGGAGAAGACCGCGCAACGGATGGAGGCAGGAAGCACGCCGCCATCTCTCATCGGAAAAGACGCAACCATAAAGTCAGCCCGGCCACGGCTCCGCACTAGGGAGAGGACGGGGCAATAGGACGACGAGACGACTCAGCGGGACTTGATGCGCCGGGCCAGCCGCGCGTCCCACATGGCACCGGTAGCGCTCATCACGGCGTCGGCGCCAGCCGTACGGTAATCGTCGTAATCCGACGGTTCCACCACGCCGCCCACGCCGATAATCGCGAAATCCAACCCGAGTCGTTCACGGATCGCAGCCAGGCGCGCGACCATATCGAGTCCGGCGTAACGGATCGCATGCCCGCATACGCCGCTGCGTTCCCGGCCCGCGCCGGGCAATGCCTGGTTACCGTTCGCGTCGACGAGCCTGGCGGAGATCGTATTGATGGCGGCAATGGCCTGCACGGTGCCGCGGGCCACGGTCTGCCGCACCATCAGCTCCAACGCCGAGTCGTCGGTCACGCGCGCATAGGTGTAGTGCCCCGCCCTGGAGTCCTGCGGCCACGGTTCCGTTGCCACCGGCGGGATGTACGCCAATTTGATGATAAGCGGGCGATCGGCGATCTCGTTCTTGACCGCTTCGGTGATGCGACCGACCAGATGCGGATCGTGGCACAGCAACCGGTTATGTCCCTCGTTGGGACAGCTGGTGTTCATGGCCATCAGTCCCGCGCCCGTCTCACAGACCAGCCGCGCGGTGGTCACGTGATCGGCGATGTAATCGTCGGTGGACATGCCTTCTACGCGTGAGCCTTGGAAACTGGGCACCAGCAGCTGCCCATGGCCCGCCGCCGCGATGGCTCGGCGCATGTCCGGCTGCCAGATGTCGGGGTCGCGCGAGGGCACGCCGAAGGAGTTGGAGATGGAGATCGGCGTCTCGTAACGGGTGTCGGCGAGCACGCCCTCGTCAAGTTCGGGGCTGCCCGGAGTCAGGAGGCCGTCGACAGACCGGGGATGCACGGCGAGTACATTCGGGAACGCGTTGCAGCCCCAGGCCCGCGACCGTACGGTTTTGTAGACGGACAGGTCGAAACCCATGCGGAATGCGGCGGTGGTGAACCGTTCGTTGAGCAGCGGTCCGGCGGGGATGCCGAACGGCAGGTTCACCGGGAAACCGAGGAACGATTCGCACGACGACGCTGCAGATTGATTGCCCACCCGCGCTGGATCCGCCAGCGCCTGCGCGAAGGCGCCGAACGGGCCTTGCGCGTAATTGTCGTCATAGGTGCGGTTGACGTCGTAGAACGGCTCGAAAGACTGGTTCATGGTTCCATCTTGTCACACGCCACCCCCGCAATGTGGTTGTTTTCCGATCCGCGACCAACCACATACGCGCGGCCGAATGCACCGCAGCCATCAGGTTTAGACTCGCCGTGCCTGACTCGCATTTGGCACTGTCCCCATGCTGTGTTATGGTTACATCTTGTGCTTGAGATGCGTCTGCATCGAGAACACCATGGAGGATTCGCCTAGTGGTCTATGGCGCACGCTTGGAAAGCGTGTTGGTGTAACAGCCTCACGAGTTCGAATCTCGTATCCTCCGCCATCAGGGTTTTGAGCCATGCTCAAAACCCTTTTTTTATTGCCAACGACGATGGAATTTCAGTGATTGCCCGATCTCCTTCATCATCATCCTTGTCGACCCAACTTTGCGGTAACACGGACGGCAAGATAAGCGGCACCACTCAAACACTTGAGCGACAGACTTCAGAGTCGCCCGCATGTCCCCATAAAGACGAGGAACACATACCGTTTTCTCTGAATTCAGGAAAAAGCACTCCAAAGTACCCGAGCCGGCATTACCGCGTTGCCTCGTACCGCGCACTGCGGCCGCCTCCGATTTTTTGAGCCCGCCCCTCTCTAACCAGCTTCCGCAGTTGATAGTATGCCTGATTCGCGTCAAGGTGCAGCAGTTCCATCACATCGCTTTTGGTCACTGAGCCCTGTTTTTTCATCAGCTTTGTTATCAGCTCCGGGTAACGCACCCTATCGATATCCGACTGTCTGACGTATTCCACCACTTTGCCACTGCGACGGGACACTTTCGACCCCAACATGTATGAGCGCCGAACACCAGCGCCAGAGCTTTCGACAAGCCCAGACTCAGTCAACTGCCCCAATACGGTACGCAGACGTTGATCGCTCATGTCCAAAGATTTCAACAGAACTTCAAAGCTGCAACGCCTTTCCCCCTTAAGCTTGTCCAAGATGAGCAGCCCGTCGAGCGGCAAGGATCTGCCGCTACGCTCACGCTCCTCAGCCAAGAGCTCCACGAATGCTGTATCAGGCGCGCTCCTCGGCAAAAGCACGGACACCCCGCGCTCGTTCGATCTCGAATAATCAGGCAAGGGGCGCCCATAGTTCAGAGCACCCTCGAAAATACGATCGATGCCACGGCCGGCCCGCTCAGCAAGCCCGGTCCTTTTCAGCGCGTCCATGAGACATGGATTCCGCCCATGAGGCTCGGCAGTAAGCAGATTATGAATGCTGATGCCTTCCACGAACCCACCTGGATTAGCGATGGTCAGCCCGGCGTCATCCATCAGCACACGCACGCGGCCAAGAACGGAGTAGTCCCTGTGTCCAAACGCATTGACCAAGGCTTCCCTGAACGCCCTCTCATCGAATTCAGGCACCATCGAAGAAAACAGTCCTACATTCAGTTCCGTCCCCGGATTCCATGGTTTAAACGCTTCCGCTATTTGTTCTATGGTTTTGAGCAGCGGTCCACGATATGTCTGGTTCACCCGGATATCGGTGCCTACAAGCACTTGGAAAACTGCTTCATTCGTTGGGACAAGGCGCCGCAGCGACTCCTCGCTGCCGATAAGCAGCAAACCGGTCAAAGTCGGCGTCATACCACCATTCACAGATACGGTAAGCCGCAAGGACTTCTCTAGATCCTCATCCTCAAGTTCCAGAAGATTACGATCGCTGGACTGGTATGACGCGATAATCCTACGCAGGCGATCGCGCTCCAATGGATCAAAGTCCTCTCGGCTGGAACCCGGCACCGGTTGCGCAGAATAATCAAGTTTGCCCAAATCCGACAGACGCGTAGCGATCTCATATGGATACATGGGCACACTTTCAGGAGTACCGTCCACTTTCATCATGCGACGAAGGATCTTCCCGGACTTCGTCGCCACAACGCTCTGCGATTTAGGCACATCAACTTGAATCACGGGTATATCCTCGCCAATCAACTGCGCACGAACCGATATCGGAGGAACGGTCTTATTGGCTATCATCGCGGACATCCCAATAGGATCCTGGTGCTTCCGCCGCACACCAGTCGGCGTGCCATCATCCTCGACGCCCAGATACACGCACCCACCGTCAGTATTGGCTAGGGCAACAACGGCTTC
Organism: Bifidobacterium pullorum subsp. gallinarum; assembly: GCF_000741215.1. Taxonomy (GTDB): domain Bacteria; phylum Actinomycetota; class Actinomycetes; order Actinomycetales; family Bifidobacteriaceae; genus Bifidobacterium; species Bifidobacterium pullorum_B. The sequence continues at coordinate 186,800 of NZ_JGYX01000007.1, read as the reverse complement.
CACCAGATCCGAATCAGGTAGACCCTGGGCCTCCTTGACATCACTTTTAAACTCTTTAGTTAAGGTCTCTTTGCCGTATTCATGAGCCATTCGCCATCACCCACTTTGAATCTCTGAATTATTCTCTGAATTATACATTCTTTCTCTGAATTCAGAGAAAATTACCAAATTCAGAGAGAACTACCAAACTCAGAGAAAATATCCTCAAGACGATCAAGCGGCGGAAAGACAAGAGGCTTTCCGGTCTCGGCATCTGATTAGGGGGGTAAGGAGAGCACAGAACCTGATTGTTATGATAAAGGCGACCGAAAGGCCAACAACCTGTACACGAATTTGACAAACTCGATGAACCGTGCCGCCAGGATTGGATTTTCCAAGATTGAGATATCTGGGTCAGCATCATGCGTCGAGCGGCGGACGCACAGCATCGCAATGCCCCGAGGCGTTCTTAATTGGCTGGCAGCGATACCACATGCCGATGTATCCCCACGGAGCACAAGAGCTCGGCCCGCACCCCAAACGCCGACCACCGTACACCCCGTACATCCCACCTTGATTCAACCACAACTTGATGCGTATTCATCCGACCGATGACGTACAGGGGCATAACTTCAAGCTGTTTCCGACTTGTCGTCCGAACTATATTAACGATCATACGTAATCATTGCAGTGCGCTCTGTGATGTGTTGCGGATCCGCAACACATCACAGAGTGTGCGACAGATGCGTCTGGCGCGTGTCCTGCTCAGTCACAAAACGCACGCATCGCACACGGGAATACAACCACGTTCGGTCACGCCACGAGCGTATCGGTCTTGACCTCAGCACGCTTGCCGACCTCGCTGTCATCGTCGGACTCACCCGGCTTCTCATCCTCCAGCAGCGCCAGCACGGTGTCGCCGTACTGCTTCGGCTCGCAGAGGATCAGTGCGAGCGCGGCCTTGCGCGCCAAGTCCTCGTTGGGCATGCGCGCCATCGCCACGACAGCCATACCGGCACCCACGCTCATCATCGAACCCTCTTCGTCGCCGGGTGCATCACAGCACGGCGTGACGCCGCACGACCCATCGCACACCCCATCGAGACAGGATTCATCGGCACAATCGGCGTCACGTCGCTCCGCATCCAACATCGCATCACACTCCGCCTTGCTGAGTCCCGTGCATTTCGGCAGGTCGGAGGCTTTCACCTTGCCCGAAGCGACCGCAGCCTCCATCGCGCGCCGCACCTGATCATCCGCACAGGTGTTGAGCACGTATACCGGCAGCACCAGGAACCCGATGTCCTTGACGAACCCCACGAATTCACGCAGCTGTTCCACACCTCTATCGAACAACTCCCGATCACGGTCCTCAAGTCCCAGCCACAGCATGCCGGCATACGAGGGACCCATCAGCGAATTCGCCACGTCCTGCAGATACGCGGGATTACGCCACAACGGCAGATCCGGCTTGTCTCCGGTCCGCTCAACGTCCATGAGGATCTCATGCGCCGCGCAGTCACTCCGTTCATTCCACAGCGATTCAAGGGCCTCGATCAGCCGTTCGGCGTCATACACATAACGCGTATCGACCTCCGCGAACCCGGGAGCGCGTTCCCCGTCCAACACCGTCACCTCTCCGGCGGCGAGCGCACGCGCATAGTCCAGATCCGCCGCCGCGCGCAGCTCCTTGATGTAATCCACCACGCGCCGGTAGCGCATATCGGGCAACGCACCCATGCCGAGTACCTTGTCGTCCTCACGCAGCATGCACATGCCCAGCCACGGCTGCGTAATCATCATGCCGGCGATATCCAGGCTGCGCGGCTCTCGTCCGCCCCATCGCAGCATGCTGTATGCGGCGAGCCGGTACATCTGCGCGCAATGGTCATGCATGGCCCACTTCTGTTCACGCTTGTTGCCGTACCGTCGTCTGCCGTTCCGCGCGCAGCGTTTCGCCAATTCCCGCGCGGGCACCGGGTGGATGAGCAACGGCGTGCGGTCCGAGGGCTCCCCCACAAACAACGCCTTGGAAGCGTCGTTGACCAAGTCGTACAACCATACCGTCATGCCGTATTTGCGCACCACAGATGCCGTTCCCTTCATGAACCGCCGGCATTCCGTGATTAAATCGCCCATCAGAGACGATGCGGCCGCGCAGATGGTGGTGGTCCAGCCGCCGCAACCGTATACGTCATCAGCCAGGACAAACAACCGGTGGTCCAACGGATCCCGCCGTTCGGGATGGGCGCAGGCCTCACGCATGGCCTCGGGCGAGGTCAGCTCCCCGAAACGCCGTTCCAAACGGTTGACCGACTGCAGGAATCCAACGGTGTCCATTGCCAAGATAGCCATGATGTCCCCTTTGCCGCGCCATATGCGACTGCCGGACGGTCCGGCCGATCGGCGCGTACAGGACACTCTGGCACACCGCGATCCGCGTTGCCACAGGCCTTCGGAAATCTGTGGATATGTGGATGAAGTTATACTTATCCACCATGCGCAGGAGGTGTCAGGGACTGCCGGCCGATTACCGGCCGCCCGCAGCCCCGCATCCGAAGCGGTACAGCGCCCACCCGTCGGCATAGTCGCCGGCATCGGAATAGTCGCGCACCTTGACGAGCGTGCCGTCCGCCACATACCGGTCGATCAGATCCTGGCGATGGAACGGATCGTATTGCTCCTTGAAGGTGAACATCTGCAGACTCTCCGCCTGCGGCCCCATCGTCAGGAAATACTCGGGTTCCTCCGGATTGATCGGGCAGACCGTGTCCAGCAGGACGTCGCCGTCACCGGAGTCGAAGGTGCGCTCCACCTGTCCGAAGATGGCCCCGTTCTTTTCGGCCATCGGATTGTAGATTGGGAACAGCATCTGCGTGCCGAACGCGGCCATGCCGTACATCGAACCGTTCAACGGGTCGGAGATCACGGTGGCCTCGTCCCCCACGGTTTCCGCCACGTCCTTCAGGATCTCGTATTTCGTGCTGGTGAGTTGTTCGGTGGGTTGGTCGTCGCTCAACTCGTAATTGGCTCGGATCGAATCGCTCATCGTCGCACGCGTGGTGTCCGTGAACAGGCAGGTCGTCGTCAACGCCGTCACCAGCGCCACAGCGATGACCGTAGGTAGCGTCGAATACGTCCGACCGGATCTCGGGTGGTTGTGTCCCGTCCGCTCGTCGGCGATTGCGAGCACGTCCTCCGCTCCCGCAGACATGCCGGCCCCAATACCGGCACCAGCGTTACCGCGTCCGCCGGCGCCGCCCCGAACGCACGCCAGCATGCACACGGCGAAACAGATCAGCGGCACCACGCCGAGCGGGATCATCGTCAACGGCCGCGTCTCCGCCCGGTACCAGGCGGCGGCCACGATGTTCGGGAACCATCCGGTCAACGCGGTCGAGCACACGTAGACCAATCCGTTCAGCAGGAACGCCAGCAGCAGTGATATCGCGTCCTTGCGCACCTCGCGAGCGGTGAACGGCCGTTCCGAGAAGCGCACGGCAGACCGGCAACCGGATGATGCGGTACCCACGCCGTCGCCGGTTCCACCATCGCGACCGTCGCCGAGACCACCATCGGAACCACCGGACACCGTCGACGCCGCTGCGGCCGCAAACCATCGCGGTCGCACCATCACCACCACGGCCACCAGAACGGCCATCAGCACGCCCACGGCCATCACCGCCCCGGCAACGCCCGTCAGGTTCTCGGTCACATACACGCGCAGCGCCTCCGGCACAGTGCGGTTCGGCACGAAGGTGTGGAACCAGCTTGACGGGTCGAAATACCGGTCGGACTGGTACGAGGACATCATGTACAGCAGGAACGCCACCGCGCACACCGCCACGGCGCCGACCATGGCCAGGATCAGCTTCCACGGCAGACGCAGCAGCACGAACGGCCCCATGAACAGCAGCCAGGTGAACGCGATGCGCGGATGCGCGAACAGGCACAACCCGCCGGTCAGCACCGTGACGGCCATCCATCGCGCGATACCCTGCCGCGCGGCAATCGCATCGAACAGCCGCAGCGTTGCGACCATCCAGAACGGCAGTAGCGAGGTCGCCAGCCCGTAGGCGAGCAACGGCCCGGATTGCAGCATCTGATACGGATGGCAGGGAGAGACCACCGCCAGCAGCGGCACCAGCACCGCCATCGCACTGGAGAACGGACGCCACGGCGTACGGCCGTCCACCCGCCGCGTCCAATATCCGATGAACATCTGCATGCCCGCCGGCCAGATCAGACCGGCACCCACCAGCCACACCACGTTGAACGCCGCATAGACGCTCACGTTCAGCCCCAGCAGCTCGCCGGCCTTCACCAGACCCGCCGCCAGCAGGTGGAACAGGGGCGGGTAATACGCGTCATTCGGCCAGAGGTGGGTGGCCGCCCCGACCCCTTCGTCCAGGATCTTGCGGATGAAATAGTAATGCGCCGGGGCATCGATCTGATGCAGCGGATAGTCCCACACCGCCTCCCCGCGCGGGAACCACAACAGCACCACCGCGAACGCGGCCAGCACGCCCAGCACGGAGCAGATCGGCAGCAGCAATCGACCGGGCATCATCCGTTTCGCCACAGTCCGCATCGTAATCGCCGGCACCGCGGCTGTTTGCGCGGCAACCGACCGTACAACGGTTCGCATGATGCCTGCCGATGCTTCGCCGCTGCACGCCTCGCCACTGCCGTTCTCCGCCTTATTCGCCGACACATCCGCCACGGCTTCGACTCCCGTCATCCGTCGTTCTTCATGCACCCAGCCATCGTATCGCCGCACACGGAACTCGGCCCGCCCAATCGGCACCATTCCGATGCCTCTCTCCGCCGCGGCTTCCAGCGCGCTCTCAGACTTCCCCAAGCGGTATAACAGAAATGCACAAGATAACATACACGTAGCCTGACCATAGTGGTGGCTACGGGCGACCCGCCGCGCACACCTCGCCGCGGCCGGTCGCCCGGCCACTGTTGACCCGCGGCGACGGCCATCGCCTTCGCCGCACCGTGAGAGAACTGGAGAAATGCCGCATGTTCGTTCTCAAGAACGCGTGGGCCGCCGTGATGCGCCGGAAATGGCGCTCGCTGCTGACCCTGCTGATCGCCCTGCTCGTTACGTTCGGTTCGATGTTCGGCTTGGCGGTGACCGCGGAGAACGAGACCGCGAACGGCGCCACCTATGACGCCCAGCAGGCGAACGCCACCATCACCCTGTCCGACAAGGGGTTCGCGGAACGAGACGGCGCGGATCCGTCCTGGCCCGACGATCATCTGATGTCCTGGGACGATTACACCGCGTTCGCCACTGCGGCGCAGTCCGCCGGCCTGCAGTTCAGCTATACGGTCACCGAGTCGGTGCCGGTCCGGCAGAGCGAGTCGATCAAGCCGGTCGGCACGGCGGATGAGGCAAGCGCCGACGACACCGGCGGCGAGCTCACGCTGCGCGGCTTCTACACGCTGGATGCGGCGCGCGCCAATGATCTGGGCCGCTACCGCGTGGTGGAGGGCAAGCATCTGAGCTATGCCGGCCGGGCGCCGAAGGGTGCGCTGATTTCGCGCGAAGTGGCCGATGCGAACGGTTTGAAGATCGGCGACACGTTCACCGTGGGCCACCCCACCGATGCCGGCACCACGCTGGAGATGACGGTCCGCGGCATCTACGAATACGTGGACGACGAAGCGCCTTCCGGCCGTGGCGATGACGCCGAGCTGAGCAAGGACAACCGGCAGAACGCCATCTATGTGAGCGCGTACACGTTCATTGTCAGCAACAACCTCGATTCCGGCGAGGAGACGGGATGGGCCAAGCCGGATCTCAACATCATGTTCATGCTGTCCAGCCCCGACGACTACCAGTCGTTCGTCAAGGCCGCCAAGAAGGCCGACGCCGAACTCAAGGACGGGTATGAGATCTCGTCGCCGTCGTTGGAGGCATACCGCAAGTCGATCGCCCCGCTGGGTGCGCTGAACGACACGATGCGGATCACGATGATCGCGCTGTGGGTTGCGGGCGGCCTGCTGCTGGTGGCGTTGGTGGTCTCCGACGGGCTCCGACGGCGCGAGGAGATCGGGTACGCGCTGACCGTGGGCGTCTCCAAGGCGCGTCTCGGCTGGCAGTTCATGCTGGAGGTATGGATGGTGATACTGCCGGCGTTCGCGATCGGCGCACTGGCCGGCGGATTCGCCGCCGGACCGCTGGGCGCCGCGTTGGCCGACGGCCATGCGACCTCGATGACGGCCGACGTGGTCTGGACCGTGGTCGGCGCGGGGCTCGGCTGCTGCCTGGCGCTGGCGTTGGTGGCGATGCTGCGCGTCGCCGCGTTCAGGCGCATCTCGCTGTTTGATTCCCGTTCGGAGGTGACGGCATGACCGACAAGGAACTGAAGGATATGGACGAGACCACGTCGATGGATACGACCGCTGCGGCGGATACCACGGACGAGACGACGGTGGATGTGAACGAGGCAGTGGACGACGTACTGCTGTCCGATGCGGACGAGCTGCCGTTCGATGTGGATTTCGACGAGACGACCAAAGTCGATACGGCGTCCGCGCCGGCACCGGCGGACGGCGGCGCGGACGTCGTGGCCGCGAACGCCGACCACGTCAACGCCATGCTCAGTCTGGCCACACCGCGGGAATCGACCGACGACGATTCATCCCCCGATTACATCGAAACCCCGCGTTCCGCCTCGTCCGCCACGGCCGTCTCCACCCACATCGACCGTGAGGTCAAGGTCGGCGACGAGGATCTCAACCTGCTGCGCGCCTACCCCACGCTGTCGCTGCACGACGTGACCTACCGCGACCGCAAAACCGGCCGCACCCCCGTCGAACACCTGACCTGCGCGTTCGAGGCGGGCACGGTCTCCGCCATCCTCGTGCCCGACGGCGACGACATGGCGCGCACGGCGATGGTCGGCCTCCTGTCGGGATTGCTGATGCCGGAATCCGGCCACCTGATGAACCGCAGCGCGGAGTACCTCAGCATCGAACCGCTCGAACTGCGCGGACACCGCATCGGCCTGGTGCCGCAACGGTTCGCGGTGCGCGGCGACCTCTCGCCGGTGCGGAACCTCGTGTACGCCATGGACGCCTCCAACCGCAACTTCCTCAAGCCCAAGCCCGTGTTGGCCCGCGAACTGCTGCTGGCGTCCGGACTGGACGAAACGCTGTTGGACAACCGCGTCGATTCCCTGAACGAGGTCGACCGCCGTCGTGTTGCCATCGCACGCGCGGTGTGCTGCGAAGCGGAGATCATGGTACTTGACGAACCGTTGGATGGGCTGGAGGACGGCGAGCGCGACACCATCATGGAACTGCTGCGCGGCATCGCGCACGGCGATCCGAAGCGTTGCGTGGTGGTCGTGACGCAGGACGCCGCCGTTGCGGAATCGGCGGATCAGACCGTCACGCTCTGACGGCAAACCGTGCCGTCGGGAGCCGCCAATCAGATCATGCGCATGTGCCAGTGCTCGGCGAGCGCCGGCACGTCGGGCATGCCGTATTCACGGACCAGGTCGAGCCAGCGTCGCTTGTTGTCCTCGCCGAAGCGGGCGGCGCGGGCCGTGTAGGCGTCGGCGGACACGAACTTCGGCGGCACGGATTTGCTGTGGTACTTGTCCGCCACCATCACCGCCTCCTGCTCCAGATTGAGCGGCACATAGTCGTCGGGCGGCAGCGGCAGGCCCTGGGCGATGACGCTCTCGCGAGTGAGTCCCACGCCGGTATGGTTGCGCGCGAATTGCGCGATCGACTCGTCCACGCCCTCCTCAAGCAGGTACTCGTAACCGAGCAGACCGTGCAGGATGTAGCGTTTCTTGCTGAACTCCAACGGTTCGCCGTTGCTGCCGTTATGCTTCTTCTTCAATACGCGGTAGGTGCCGATGTCGTGCAGCAGGCCGCCGATCACCACCAGGCGCTCGTCGATGAGGCGCGGCGGTACGGTGCCGCCGCTCACCCCGTCCGTAGGAGCCGTGACGGTGGATTCGGACAAAACCACATGCGGGGCGTCCGGAGCGCGGTCCGGTGACTCCGGGTAGCAGCCGGTCCGTTCCGGCGCATCGGCGGGCAGGGTGCAGCGGCGCATGAACAGGGCGTTGCGACGGCGGGCCAGTCGGCGGGCGATGTCGGCGACGATGACGCAGTGCGTGTGAATCAGGTCGTAGGCCGCCTGGGAGGGGGCGATCTTGCGGTGGAGTTCGTCGATCTGTTCCATGGTGGGGATGGTGCCGCTCATACCGCCATTCTATGCACGAAACTCCGGATTCCGCAGACCAGGCGCCGGGCGGTCCGTCATCCATCCCAAGCGGGTATGCCGCGGGCGGCACGCGGCTCGCACGGGATGGCCGAACATGCTGCGAGGGCTTACCCTAGTAAGTATGGAAATTCATGTTTTGGACCACCCGCTGGTGGAACACAAGCTCACCGTCCTGCGTGACAAGAACACCTCGTCCGCCACGTTCCGCGAACTCGTCTCCGAGCTGGTCATGCTCGAGACCTACGAGGCCACCCGCAACATCGATGTTGTGGATTGCCCGATCGAGACACCGATCTGCCCGATGGTCGGCAAGAAGCTGTCCGACCATCCGCGTCCGATCATCGTGCCGGTGCTGCGTGCCGGCCTGGGCATGCTCGACGGCATGACCCGCATGCTGCCGACCGCCGAGGTCGGGTTCCTCGGCATGAAGCGCGACGAGGAGCATCCCACGCAGCAGATCACCTACGCGAACCGTCTGCCCGACGATCTGACCGGCCGCCAGTGCTTCCTGATCGACCCGATGCTCGCCACCGGCGGCACGCTGGTCGCCGCCACGCACTACCTGGCCGAGCGCGGCGCCAAGGATGTGACCGCCGTGTGCATCCTGGCCGCGCCGGAGGGCATCGAATTCGTCGAGAAGAACATCGACCCGTCCATCGACTTCAAGGTGGTGGTGTGCGCGGTGGACGAGGCCCTCAACGAGAAGGCCTACATCGTCCCCGGTCTGGGCGATGCCGGCGACCGCCTTTATGGCGTCATCGACTGAGCCTGTCCGCCTGTTACGGAAAATCCCGGCTACCGAATACCTGGTGGCCGGGATTTTTGCTACACCACGCCCGATGCACCCGGGCCATTTGTGACTCTGCGATATCGCGGCTGTGATGCATGGTCCCAGAGCCGCGAAATTCCGCCATTCTTGCGAGACATCGCAGAGTCACAAAGTATCAGAGTCCGGGAACAGGACCCGAAGATATGGTGGTCGAACCAGGCATCACATTCGGCCCGGCTCACATATCCGCGAACGACACCAATCGCACGTTCCCGTCCTCCGCCGCACGCGCCCGAAGTCGGTCGGTGAACCCGGCTTTGGAGAACAACATGTAGTCCTTGCGCTCCATATCCACCAGCGCACTGCGGTACCGCAACTGCTCAAGCTCGGGGATATCGGTCGATTTGCCGCGCCATTTGCATTCGCAATACAGACGGCGGCCGGACGGCTTGCCGTCCGCGACGATGTCGATCTCCTCCTGCCGCTTGGTTCGCGGATCGCCTCCCCACCATCGGCCCATATGGGTGAGCAGGAACGGCACCCGGTCGGTTGCAGTATTGGCCCATAGCCACTGGCGGCATATGTCCTCGAACACGCCGCCCATGTAGTTCGGCAGATCCTTCATGATGAGCTGGACGGCGATATCGGCATGTCCCGACTCGATCAGTGACATATTGTCGGGGATATACCGATACCAGAAACGAAAGAGCAGGTCCTCGATCCGCCAGATGCCGCGACGGCTCCCCTCGGGATAAGGTGTCTCCTTGACGATGATGTGCAGATCCGACAGGTTGCGCAGATAATGGGAGAGCACGGTTTGTTCGATATGGGAGCCGTTGGCTATCTTGACGCCGCTGCTCGCCCCTGACGCGATGGTCTGGATGATGTTGTTGTACTCAGCCGGCTTCCGCAGCTCCTCCTGCAGCAGCTTGCCGGGCTCTTCAAAGAGGTAGGCCGAAGGGTCCAACACGTTCCAACGCAGGTTTTCCTCCAGGCTCACGCCGTCATCGAACTGGATGAGATATTGGGGGATGCCGCCCGTTATCCCATACACCACGGCGGCGTCCTCCTTGCCCATATCGGGCACGAAACCACGGCTTTCGCGATAGTCGAACGGCATCACCTTGATCTGCGCGGTCCGACGCCCGTACAACGGGCTCTGATACCCCAGCACCTGGCGCTCCATGAAACTCATACTCGACCCGGAGAGGATGAGCATGAGCTTACCTGTTCCATGATGTTGGTCGATCAACTGCTGGAGCAGTGAGGACACCATCGGCTCCGCCTTGGCCAGATACGGGTATTCGTCAATGACCAGGATGAGACGATCGCGTTCGGCCATGCGGAACACATCCTCGAACGCATCCCTGTAGTCCTCATACACGGGCGAGCCCACGCTGTTCAGCCCGTTGCGGTACCGCGCGATGCTGGCGCTGAGCCCTTTAAGGTTGCGTTCAGCGCCGTTCTCGGTGGCGGTATAGAAGATGGCGGGCTTGTCTTGAACGAATCGATTGATCAGAGCCGTTTTGCCGATCCGGCGACGCCCGTACACAACGACGCACTCGGACTTCCCGCTATCATAACGGCGCTGCAGCATCCGCAACTCGGTCTCGCGTCCGATGAACCCCACCATGATGCAGCCTTTCTGCAAGTACAATACTTAGTATTATACTTTACAGTACCGTACTTTTATAAAATTGCGCCCCGCGTAACCAGGAAACCCACAAACGCAACCGCAAACGAGGCCGCCCGCCCCCACTCCCCACCCCGACACGCCCGGCCTGCGCGGACTCTGACACATCGTGACTGTGATACATTCCAGAAAACGGCGGAATAACGCCAGTCTCTGAAAGTGTCAGAGTCACAAAAGTGTCAGAGTCCGCACAGGCCGGGCGTGTCTCAGTGTTCGTCGGGGACGAACGACTCGAAGATGTGGTGATCGAACCAAGCGTCGCATTCGGCCACCTCGTCGCGGCTGCGCACGGTCCAGGAGACCGGCACCGCGCCCAACGCACGGTTCAGGCGCACCTGCGGGGAACCACCGCTGCGCCAATCGCACGCCACGAAATCCGGACGGGACAGCCAGTTGAACAGCAGCCGACCCGCGGCCCAATAGGTCACGTCGGTCTGCCCCAACGGCAGCGGCTCGATCAACTGGCCGCGGCACACCTCCGGACGATGCTCCCTGTACCAACGCATCGCCATCGGATGGAACGACTCCACCACATACGGACCCGCATACGCCTGCAACAGTGCGTCGCCCTTCTCCATCAGCTCCTCGCAACGCGGCGTCCAATCACTGCCATCGATCTTGTATTCCACAATCAGCGGCACGCGACCCGCCACCACCTTGAGCACGTCCGAGAACAGCGGCACATGCTGGTAATACCCCAGCGGCGGCTTGGCCGGGGTCACCACCAGGCCGGGGGCCTCCACCGCGTTCGGCACCGGCTCGGCCAGCTCGCAGCCGGGGCGCGACGGCGTGGGATACAGCGGGATCCGGGTCAGCTCGTCATAGGTCAGGTCGCAGATGCGGCGCGGATCGCCCGCCACACGCATCAGCGTCTCATCGTGGGCCACCACCACCTGGCCGTCCATCGTCAACTGGATGTCGAGCTCGATGCCGTACCCGGCCTCACAGGCGGCGGCGAACGCGGCCAGGGAGTTCTCCGGGGCGATCGGGCCGACGCATTCGGGCGTACCGTAGCCGGCCTTCATCGCCATCCGGCGCGCCAAGGCCACGTACTCCCCGCTTTCAGCCGCATACTGCGCGGTCAGGCCGGAACCGGCGTCGTGCAGGCCGCGATGCGCGTACCAGACGTCCGGAATCGACGGCACGTAGTTGTCGCGCTTGTCGGAGAAACTGCGCGGGGCGATCGCCCACGCCGCGGCACCCGCCGCAGCCGCGCCGGCCAACAGCACCTTACCGAACATCCCACGTTCCGCCATGATGCTCCTTCCTCGGGTCGGATGGTCCACTGCTACCGAGACTAGCCGCACGCCCCGTCTTTGCCGGGGTCGCGGCAGGGTTCCGGCATGGCACCAGGCTCCGTGATCCGGATGCGGGTGAAGTATTCGGTGTCGTTGTCATGGTCGATGCGTGCGCCGAGATGCCGTTGCACGGCAAGCGACGCGGGATTGTCCTTGTTCACGGACAGGTACGCCTCCTTGATGCCGTACTCGGCCAAGGCCGTCACGAGGATCATGCGCAGTCCGGCGGTGGCGTAGCCGCGTCCGCGATACTCGGGCGCGATGCCGTAGCCGATATGCCCCGCGCCTTCGCGCAGACGATCGTTGAGACGGTGCCGCAGGTTGAAGATGCCCACATAGTCCCCGCTGTCGTTCACCAGGATGTACTTGGTGGCGGGCACGTACCCCTCCGGGAGATTGCGGCCGGCGTGCATATCCTCGACCTTGCGCATGTATTGGGCGAATTCGTCGCGACTCAGGCCATACGCATCGTTGACGAACCCATGCTCGTCCGCTTGGAATTTGCCGAACAGTTCGTATGCCCTATCCAAGTCGCCAGTCCATGCCTTAATCAGCTTCATGCCGCCATGGTAGCGCGGATCATCGGGGAATGCGGGTGGGCAGTACCACGTTTACGGAGCGGTGCGGTTGACGCACGAGCCCGAATCGTAGCTCCCACTCGCACGCGCCTCAGCGCCTCTTGGAACGGCGGCCCTTGAAGTAGATGTCGAAGACGATCCACACGGACAGCACGAACGCCACCACGTAGCCCATGAACCCGACTACGGGGATGCCGAACACGATCGGCGGCACACCGGCGAAATACACGATCGACGAGCCCACATACAGACCGACCACGATCAGCGCCATCGTCAGGCGGTTGACCATCTCGGAGAGCATGCGCATCGGCTCCTCGGCGCCGGCCAGCTCCATGTTCACCCGCAGCTGGCCGCGCGTGAGCATGCGCGCCGCCACCTTGGTCTCACAGAGCGCGCCGAGCAGGCCGTGCAGCGCCGCATGCGCCTCGACTCCCAACGACTTGACCTCATCCGCGGCGGCGCGGTCCAGGGGCTTCGACGTGGCGATGTGCTCCGAGATGATCTCGATCATGTTCACGTCGGGGATGAACTCGTCCAGCAGCCCCTCCAACGTGACCAGCGCGCGGGCCACCGTGGTCACCGTGCTCGGCACCTCGATGCCGTGCCGCTGCGCCAGCTGGGTCAGCGCGGTCACGAACGAGGCCAGGTCCAGGTCCTTCAGATCCACGGTGCCGTATTCGGCCACAATGGTGTCCAGATCGGCCAGCAGCGCCGGATAGTCGGACGCATCGGACTCAGTGCCGGCGAATCGCAGCAGGCCGTCGGCGAGCGCCGGCGAGTCCTGTTTGGCCACGGCGAAGATCATCTGCTTGAGCACCGAACGGATTTTGGCGTTGAGCCGGCCGGTCATGCCCAGGTCGATCAGGACGATCTGTCCGCCGGCGATGATGATGTTACCGGGGTGAGGATCGGCGTGGAAGAAGCCGTCGTCGAGCACCTGGGTGGCGTAGTTGTCGACGAGCTTGGTGCCGATCTCCTTAAGGTCGTATCCGGCGGCGATCAGCTGTTCGGGGTGCGAGACGGAGATGCCCTCCACATAGTCCATCACCACCACATGCTCGGTGCACAGATCCATGTAGGGTTTCGGGCAGTCCATGTAGACGTAGGGCTGGCAGAAGCGTTTGAACTCGGCCAGGTTGCGGGCCTCCACGAGGAAGTCCGTCTCGGATTCGAAGGTGTCCCAGAGTTCCTCGACCACACCGCCCAGATCCACCACCTGCGCACTGGGCATGACCCGGGTGGCCAGACGGGCGATCGAACGCATGATGGATACGTCCTGGGCCATGGTCTCACGCACACCGGGGCGTTGCACCTTGACGGCCACGTCCTCGCCGGTGAGCAGTGTGGCCCGATGCACCTGGGCCAGCGATGCGGAGCCCAGCGGGGTGGGGTCGATGTGCTCGAAGATCTCGCCGATGGGGCGTCCGTATTCCGAGGACAGCGTCTCCAAGACTGTCTGGTACGGCATCGGGTCGGCGTCGGCGCGTAGTTTCGCCAGTTCGTCGCAGAATGCCTGCGGCAGGATCTCGGAGCGCATCGAGAGAATCTGTCCGACCTTGACGAAGGTGGGGCCGAGCGCCTCCAGCATGAGCCGCATCTTGACCGGGGTCAGGCCGTGGATGACGTCGAATTGGTTGGCGATGCGGGCGATCTGCCAGAGTCGTTTGAGTTTGTTGCGCCGTGTCAGATGGTACCGCGCGGCGAATGCGTCGTTGCGGCGGGATCCGAATAGGCCGATGAGTTCGGCGACTTCCGCGTCGGGGGTGCCGGGAACGTATGCGCGCGCGTACGGAGGCGCCGATGTGGGGGCGCCCGACGCAGAGACATCCGGTGCGGCGGCATCCGACGTGGGGATATTCGATGTCGGCTTATTCGACGCTGAAGCGTCGGGCCGCTTTGTTGCGCCCGATGGCTGCCGACTGGTCTTGGGGGATGGGGATACGTTGCTCATTGCGGCATCAGCAACCGTCCGATGCGCTTGCGCGACACCGGACGGTTATAGGTGGAAGAGCCTTACTCGGCCTGATCGGCCCTGGCCTCGTGCTCTTCCTTAACCTCTTCGGCCTTGCGCTTGAGCTCGGTGTTCAGGGCCTTGCCCTGCTCAACGGTCAGCTCGCCCTTCTTGACCAGATCGTCAACGATTTCCTGACCCTTCTCCACTGTGGTGGCCAGGGCGCCGACGCCCGCCAGAAACACCTTGCGCAGGCCTTCACCGAAATCGAAATCAGCCATCGTGTCCTCCTTTGAACGGATGTGGTTCCACTCTACCGCACCCCGCACTTCACGCCGGTTCAACATTCGAGGGACGATATCGAAAAACGGCACAGTGGCGTCAAGCCATCCCTTATCGGAAAAGTGTGTTATGCAACACTTTTCCGCATACCCGTGCAGGGGATGGGAAAACAGCGCTTTCCGACGGAACGCTTACCGCGGCCTGCCGGCGGCCACGGCCCTGGCTTTGGCGGCGATTCCGTCGATGCGCGCGAGTTCGGCGACCCGGTCCTTGGCCTGGCGCGGTTCGAATGCGCCGTAACGCCGTTCCGCGGCCGCGCGGATGAGGAAATCCGCAATGGCCGGGTTCTTGGGCAGCAGCGAACCGTGCATGTAGGTGCCGATGACGTTGTTGACGCGCGCGCCCTCGGTGTGGTCCTCGCCGTTGTTGCCGGTGCCGTCATGGTCCACACGGCCCAGCGGTTCGACGCCCGGATCGAGGAAGGTCTGCCCGGAATGGTTCTCGTAGCCGATGATATCGCCGAAGTGCGCGGAATGTTCGACGAGGTTGCCGATCATGCGCACGTCGCGCCCGATGGTGTGGGCGCCGATGATGCCGATGCCGTCGAGCCGAGTGCCGTCGATTGTCTCGAAGTAATGGCCGAACAGCTGGTACAGGCCGCAGATCATCAGCATCGGCACGCCATCCGCGGCGAAGCGGCGCAGGTCGTCGGCGCGGGCGAACAGGTCGTCGATGATCTTCTTCTGCCCGGTGTCCTGTCCGCCGCCGCCGAGGATCATGTCCACGCGCTCCGGCCACGGGTCGCCCTGGTTGATCTCGTGGATGCGCGGCGCATACCCGTACAGCGCGAGCCGCCTGGCGACGGTGAGTACGTTGCCGGAGTCGCCATAGATGTTCATATCCTTGGGATACAGGGAGACGACGTCGATGACGCCGGCAACCCCATTGGTCTCGTTGGTTTCGCTCATCGTCGCTCCTTAACGTCCCACGCCGGCATCGGCGACTTCGGTCATGCGGCCAAGCCGTGCACGTACGGCGAGCATGGCGGTGTATGTGCAGTAGATGTGCTTCGGCGTGCCCGGATTGGCGGTCACGAACCGTTCGACGGCCTTATCCAGTTCCGTATCGACCTCGGCGACCGGCACCTGGTCGTATTCGAGGCGCAGCGCCATATCCCACGCGCGCACGCCGGAGACCATCGCCACGCCGGTGCCGCGCAGGCTGGTGAAGTCCACGTCCCACAGCCAACTCATATCACGGCCATCGGCGTATTCGTCGTTGATGCAGATCATCGTGTCATGCTCTTCGGGCGGGAACGACGCCAGCGACAGGCGGAAGCCCATCGGGTTCTTGACCAGCAGCAGCTCCACCGTGGAACCGTTCACATCGATTGATTCCCCGCGTCCGAACGCGGGGGTGACCGTCGAGAGCGCGGCCATCAGCGCGTCGGTATCTGACTGCGCGACCAATGTCATGCGTGCGGCGGATGCATCAGAGTCCGGTGAGCCCGTCGATTCCGCCCTCGTCGTTCCGATCGTGCCGCGGCGGATATCCGCCAGCACGGCACGCACCACGGCGAGCGCGGCCGCTGCGTTGTACAGGTTGTAGACGCCTTCAAGCCGGACCGGCGTGGTCAGGTCGGCACCGTCGATGCGGAACGTAGCCTGATGATCGCCGACAGCCATCAACGCGACATCAGCGGGAAGCGCTTCGGGAGTACGTCCACCGGTGTCGGAATCCCCGTCAGGGCAGGATTGGCCGGCCTTGCCGGCGACGCCCGAACCGTCGGATGCGGCAGCGGATGCTTGGCCGGACTC
Source organism: Bifidobacterium pullorum subsp. gallinarum (assembly GCF_000741215.1). Lineage (GTDB taxonomy): Bacteria > Actinomycetota > Actinomycetes > Actinomycetales > Bifidobacteriaceae > Bifidobacterium > Bifidobacterium pullorum_B. The sequence goes on along the minus strand of NZ_JGYX01000007.1, from coordinate 170,176 downwards.
CATGTGCTCGGCGGCGGCTCCGAGTCCCGGCAGACTCACCGTGGTGGCCATGTCGTCGTCGGAGGGGAAGAACGAGCGCAACGAGGCATCCAGTCCGAAGTAGCGGACCGAGGCCGTGGCGGGCGCCACGTCGGCGAGCGCGGCGATGCGCGGGTCCTCGCGGTTGAGCACCACGGTGCCGGTGGTGGCTTCGGCCACGCTGCTGAGCAGACGGGCGGTATTGTCGATCTCGCCGAAGCGGTCGAGCTGGTCGCGCATGACGTTGAGCAACAGGCAGTGGCGCGGCTTGACCTGGCGCACGAAGTGCACGGCGTAGGCCTCGTCGAGTTCGAGCACGGCGATGTCGGCGTCCAGCCGGCCGCCGAGCGTGACCCGATCCAGCAATGCCGAGACCACGCCGCGGGTGAAGTTCGAGCCGGTCGGATTGGTGAACACCTTCAGGCCGAGGTTCTCCAACACGCTGGCCACCATACGCGTGGTGGTGGTTTTGCCGTTGGTGCCGGAGACCAGCACCACGCCGAGCGGCAGTTGGCCGAGCGTGCGCGCCAGGAAACCGGGGTCGATGGTTTCGGCGATCTTGCCGGGGAACGCGCTGCCACCGGAGTGCGCGAGCCGCGCCGCCTTGCGCACGGCCTTGCCGATCAGCGGGGTGGCGAAGGCGTGCCAAGGGCGGCGAGTCTTCGCGTCCACAGGTGACGGTGTGACGGTTGTCTGGTTCTCGGCGACCGGTTGCTGCACTGTTGTATTCCGCGATGCCATCGTTACACCCCCTGGTTGTTGTAATCCTGTGGCATGTCCTTGAACTTCGAGGTCGCGCCGAGGAATGCCAGATGGAAGGTATCGGTCGGACCGTTACGGTGCTTGGCCATGATGATGTCGGCCTCGCCCGGGCGATCCTCCTTGTCATAGAAGTCGGGGCGATGCACGAGGAACACCACGTCGGCGTCCTGCTCGATCGAGCCGGATTCGCGCAGGTCGGACAGCTGCGGTTTCTTGTCGTTGCGCATCTCGGGGCCGCGGTTGAGCTGGGAAAGCGCCACAACCGGCACCTCAAGCTCCTTGGCGAGCAACTTCAGCGCACGGGAGAATTCGGAGACCTCCTGCTGGCGGCTTTCCACGCGCTTGCCCGAGGTCATCAGCTGCAGGTAGTCGATGACCACGAGTTTCAGGTCGTTGGTCTGCTTGAGCCGTCGGCATTTGGCGCGGATCTCCATCAGGCTCATATTCGGGCTGTCGTCGATGAACAGCGGCGCGTTCTGCATGCGGTTCCAGAACTTGTTCAACGTGTTCCACCGTTCCGGCGTGATGTCGTCGGCACGACGCAGCGCGACTAGCGGGATGTCCGTTTCGGCGGAGATGATGCGCTGCGCCAGTTCCGTCTTGCTCATCTCCAGGCTGAACACGATGGAGGTCAGGCCGTGGTGCAGCGAGGCGGCACGGGCGAAGTCGATGCCGAGCGTGGACTTGCCCATGGCCGGACGGCCGGCGACCACGATCATCTGGCCGGGCTGCAGGCCCTGCGTCACGTCGTCGATGTCGCGGAAGCCCGTAGGCACACCGCGTTCCACATTGCCCTGCTGGAGGTTGTCCAGCATCTCCAACGTGTCCTTGACGGCGTCGCCGAGCGGCGCGTAATCCTGCCGCACACGGCCCACGCTCATCTCGTAGACCTCGGATTGGGCCAGGTTCACCACGTCCTCGGCCTGGGAGCCCTCCGCCGAATACCCGAGCTGGGCGATCTTGGTGCCGGTGGCGATCACGTTGCGCAGGATCGCGCGCTGGTGCACGATCTCCGCGTAGAACGTGGCGTTCGCGGCGGTCGGCACCGAGGCCACCAGACTGTGCAGGTAGTCGGCGCCACCGACCTTCTCCAGGTCGCCGGCTTTGAGCAGCTCGTTGGCCACCAGCACCACATCCACCGGCTGCGAGCCGGAGAACAACGTGATGATGGCCTCATAGATGGTCTGATGCTTCGGCTGATAGAAATCGGTGACGTCGATCATCTGCGAGACCTCGCCGATGGCGTCCTTGCTCATTAGCATGCCGCCCAGCACGGCCATCTCGGCGTCATCATCGTGCGGGGGCACACGGTCGAAGATCACGTCACGCGACGACGCACCGGAGGCGCCGGACGTATACGACGCGTCACCGGCGTAGCCGTCCGCGCCGCGCGAACCACGGCCGTTCCCGCCCGAACGGGACTCATCCCAACTGTTTCCATCAACCATACGTTCGAGTATAGATGCAGGCTCGAAAGCCGGTAGATATCTACCGATCGCCCATGTCCCCATCGACGTCCAGCAACCAGTCGACGGCCCGGATGACGGTAATGCCGTCCTGTGTGGTACCGACGCCGTAGGGTTCGAGCGTCACGACGACCTTCGGGAAAGAGTCACCGACCGCGCGCAGCGGCGCCAGTTCGCGCTCGCGTGTGGCTTCGTCGGCCATCGACGCGGTGACCTGAACATACCGCATCGCCGAGCCTCGTCTCGCGACGAAATCGACCTCTCCCGTGGGCAGCGCACCGACGTGAACCGTCCATCCGCGACGCAGCAGTTCCATGTATACGATGCCCTCCAGTTGGAATCCGGCATCGACGCCCGCGAAGCCCAGGGCATAATTCCTGAACCCGTTGTCAACCGGATAATACTTGCGTTGGGGACGGAGAATCTGTTTGCCTCTCAGCCCGGATTGTTCCGCCGCATAGATCACGAACGCCTGCTCCAGCATCCTGATCTGCTCGTCCAGCGTCTGCGGGCTGATGACGACGCCGGATGATTTCAACGTGTTGACGATTCTGCGCACCGAGAACAGGTTCCCGGATGTCGCGAACAGATACCGCGCGATTTTGTCGAACGTCGCGAGATCACGGATACCATACCTGCTCGCCACGTCCTTGACGACGATGGTATTGAATATGGCGTCCAGAACCTCCGCGGCGCGCGATTCGTCTGCCGGCCCCATGGCAAGCAGCGCCGGCATGCCGCCGTACCGCATGTAGTCGGCCAGCAGCACGTCGGGCGAATCCGACGATTCGTCCTGCAAGGCACGGCATGATACGTATTCCTCGAATGAGAACGGGTAGACCGGTATCTCCACATACCGGCCGGCGATGTAGGTGGCCAGTTCGCCGGACAGCAGCATCGCGTTCGATCCGGTCAGATAGATGTCGGTATCCGGCTGCGTCTGGAAACGACGGACGACCTTCTCCCATCCCGCCACCTCCTGCACCTCGTCCAGCAGGATGACGAACGTACCGTTCTTGTCTGCCGCACGATACGCCGCAGACAGTTCCTCGTACAGGTTACGCGCAGCGTAGTCGAAGGGCAGCCCCGCGGCATCGAGCTGTTTGAAGAACAGATTGGATTCGGCGATGCCGTTTGCCCTCAGACGGTCGGCGAACATACGCAGCAACGTCGACTTGCCGCACCGGCGGACACCCGTCAGCACCTTGACCTCGTCGGTGCCCATGTGGGCGATCAACGATTCCAGCAGTCGGGGCCGGGGATACGTCAGCATGCTTTCAAACATACAATATATTTTACATTATTTGACATAGAAAATAAAATGTAAGATATATCTAATATTTATCAAGACATAAATCCGTATGGTCAGCCTCGTAGGCAAGCGGGAACCGACCCGCTCTGCGGAATCATCTCATCGTACGGGCGTATGCCAATACCGCCGCCCTCGTCTCAGCGCGACGGCGCTGACTGATCGGAATCACCCTGCCGTCGGTCAGCACGAACCGGTCGCTGCTCCATGTCGTCACGTAGTCGAGATTCACCAGGAAACTCTGGTGACAGCGAACAAAGCGATCAGGGAACATCATAGCCGCCTGAGCCAGCTTGAGGTAGGTCGTCATATCCCCATAACAGGTGTGTATGCACAACAATTGACGATGGCTTTCGACCCACATCACATCGCGCGGTTGCACAACGCGCGTATGGCCCTCGGAGACGATAATCACCGGGCGCTCCGCACGCTCGGCACGGCGACGCAACGCCTTGGACAGCATCCCATCCATCGCCTCCCGAGTGACCGGTTTCATCAGAAAACCAACAGGTTGCGTCACGGACCCGATGGAGCGACCATCCGCGTCTTCGGTGATGCAGATGACCTGCGTCACCCCGTCCCGAGAAAACAGTCGCCTCGCAGCGGCGTCGTCGGCTGCGCCGGCATCGCCGATCACACGGCCATCTACGATCACGACATCGAACGAACACGCTTCCACATGACTGAACCGCTCGAATTCCCCAACGGATCCAAAGCATCGGACGTCGCATTCCCCCGCAGCACATACCCCTCCCCCCGTGATATTCCGCCCAAACCGGCGAGTCACGGACCATTCGCATGAGCATATCCGCCCGAGCCCGATCGTCATCCACAACCGCCACCAGCATATCTTCCTCCTCCCCGGCATCCGCACCACACGTCGCGACGACGCTCGACTTCGGACACACAACTCGACCCCATGCCGTGGCTTACCACCAACTACCGTAGATTCTAAGCCTCGCGACGGCGCATCCGCAGCAGCAGACCCCCACCGCGACACAGGCCGCCAGACTCAGCCACTGTGACGTGGACAGACCGAACCACACGCCTCGTACGGCATCCCCACGAAAGAACTCAAGTACGAACCGAACTGGCGCATACATCAGAATATAGGCGACAACCAGCATCCACGGCTCACGGCGCGACGCGCCTGATACCGACATCCGAACCAGAATCGCGCAGATTGCGAATTCGCAGACGGCCTCAACAAGCTGGACAGGGAACAACGGCACCCCATTCGGCCCGGCAACGGCATCGGCGAACGTCACCCCCCAAGGAACCTCAACGCCATAACAGCAACCGGCGCAAAAACATCCCAGACGTCCGAACGCATGTATCAGGGGAACCGCCGGCATCAATACGGGCAGGTAATCGGACAATCGCCAGTGGAAAAACCTGCAATACCAGAACGCGACGCTCACTCCGCCGATCAACCCGCCATAGAACACGAACCCGCCCGACAAATACTTGCGCACCAGCAGGCCGAAATCATTGACCATGTCCGGCAAATCCGCCAGCAAATCCGGCAACACCGTCAGCAGATACAGCAGCTTCGCACCTACCATGCACCCGATGACCGTGAATACGAACAGGTACACCGCATTCTCACGATCAATGCCCAGAGGCCGGCTCATCGCCAGAATCAACCCCAGCGCTGCGAAAAAACCGATGACGCCCAATAGGCCATACATGGGTATGGCCCTGTCCAGCACATCGATGTACGGCAACATGTCGTCACTTCCGTCCGGTTCGGAGACAATCCATCCATACATGAGAAACCGCATCCACGGCATCGGCCGTCGACACGGTTTCCATCCGAACGCCGATGTCAGACCGACATCATGAGGACAGCAGACCCGCCGTCCCCAACGTGCCTACGCAGGCGACGCACGCCACAAAGATGATGCCGCCGAAGATCAACGACAGCAGCGACAGAACGAAACCCGCGGTACGCAAACCGTCATTGAATCCCGCCTTCTTCGCGTTGCTGGCCAACACCAGACCGACGATGCCCAGGATGACGGAAACGATGGCGGACCAGCCGAAGAACCACAGTACCACGCCGATGATGCCACAGACCAGACTGGCTGTGGCCGCACTCTTACCGGGCTGCGACCCCTGCGGCAACTGTTGCTGAGGAACGGTCATGGCAGAACCTTTCTCTGAACTCATGTATTCTCTACGATTCGAACGCCGTTCCCGCATTCGAGACAACTCACGCCCAAACCATTTCCGTTTTAGGGCACGCGTTCCCGATACCACCACCCAACCGTCACAATCGCACTGCTATTCGTCATAATCGCACCGACAATTCCACCATTCGGACCGTCCCCACATCCCGATGCCCGATACGAACAGGGCCGCACCAGCCATTCGATGGCATCGGCCATATCACATCCGGCGTCCGATGCCCGACCAGCGATACCCAGCCAGCTCCCGCCCGGATACAATATCCCCGCGCACTCCGCACATGGTCGCCACCATGTGTTCACCCGCAGTCCAACCGGGCGACACGCTCGGACTCTGCAATGTGGATAGAAAAACGTGAGTTATCCACATTTTGGGGATAACTCTGTGGATAGCAGGGTGGGTTATCCACAATATGGGGATAACCATGTGCATAACATGGGGATAACCGAATGGATGTGAGACTGAGATTTGCATATCCGAACCAATCGTGGTAAGGACAGACGGAATCCCATCCGCAGCACCCACATCCGCCTCCGTATTCGCACACCGTTCCGTGTGCGTTTCGCGGGGATATCCAGCACATGCAACCGAACGCCCCCTCCTCTATCCCCAGCATTCCCATTCCTGTACAATCGCCCCATGCCACAAACGAACCCCACCGACACCCGCGCCATCAACCGCCAGATCCTCGCCCTCGCCGTCCCCACCTTCGGACAGCTCATCGCCGAACCCGCGTTCGTGCTCATCGACACGGCCATCGTCGGCCACATCGGGGACACGGCGCTGGCAGGACTCTCGATCGGCTCCACCATCCTGCTCACCGTGGTGGGATTATGCGTGTTCCTGGCCTACAGCACCACCAGCCAGGTCGGCCACCTCATCGGCGCCGGGCGCCGCCGCGAAGGGCTCGAAGCCGGGATCGACGGGCTGTGGCTGGCCCTCATCATCGGCTCCATGGCGTCATTGGTCATCTTCCTGGCCGCCGAACCGCTGTGCTGGGCCATGGGCGCGCGCGGCGACGTGCTCGACAACGCCACGGCCTATCTGCAGGCCGTGGTGTTCGGAATGCCCGGCATGATGCTGGTGTATGCGGCGAACGGCATCTTCCGAGGATTGCAGAAGGTGCGCATCACCCTGGCTGCGGCGGTGTGCGGCGCGGTGGTCAACACCGTGCTCGACGTGCTGTTCGTGTTCGGATTCGACTGGGGCGTCACGGGCTCCGGCGTGGCCACGCTCATCGCCCAGTGGTTCATGGGACTGTTCCTGGTCGTGCCGGCGCTGCTGTGGGCGCGGGCGGACGGCGCGGACTGGCGGCCACGGCTGCGCGGCATCCTCGGCAGCGCCAGCGACGGCTCCGTGCTGTTCATCCGCTCGCTGGCGCTGCGCGCCTGCATGGTGGCCACCGTCATGGCGGCCACGTCGATGGGCACGCAGGTGCTGGCGGCCTATCAATCGGTGAACTCATGCTGGAACTTCGTCATCAACATATTGGATGCGATCGGCATTGCGGGGCAGGCGTTGGTGGCCGCCGAACTGGGTGCCGGGCACCGTGACCGTGCGCGCCTGATGACGCGTGCGGCGGGCCGCTCCGGGCTGATCGGCGGCGTGGCGATCGGCGTGGCCCTGATCGCGGTCGGATTCGTTGCCGCGCCGCTGTTCTCCCCGACACCCGACGTGCAACGACTCATCACAGTCGGCATGATGGTATTGGGAATATTCCTGCCGTTGGGCGGATGGATGTGGGCCGTGGACGGCATCCTGATCGGCGCGGGCGACTACCGCTATCTGGCGGCCGGTTGCGCGGCCACGGCGGTGGTCTACCTGCCGGCGTTGTGGGGACTCCATCTGGCCGACGGCGTGATCCTCACCAATGATGCGGTCCGAATGGCCGCGCTCTGGACGGTGATCAACCTGCTGTTCATCGGCGCACGCGCCATCTTCAACGGCCTACGCATCCGCACCGACCGCTGGATGCGCTGACCCGGTCACGCCAGAGAACGGCGGGCGGCGGCGAACATCATGCGCGCGGTGGATTCCCGCCACGACGACCACCCGTACCGTTTGGTGATCTGCTCGTCGGATGTGGCGCCCAATGACGATCCGTCGGCGCGGGTCAGGTCGAACAGCATGTCCAGCATCACCGGGTCACGCCCCACCCGTTCCGCCAGTTCGGCGCCGACGGCCGGGTCATGGGGGTCACGCCCGGTGGCGAATTCGGATAGGGTCAGGTGCTCGCGCACCAGCAGTGTGGCCATCCCGACCACGTGTTCGCCGAACCCCATGCGGCGCAGGATCACCGGCGCGTGGCGTGCGCCTTCGGCCGCATGGTCGCGCACGCCGGGGCGTTTGCCGATGTCATGCAGCAGTCCCGCCAGCAGCAGCGCAGCATACCGCTCGCCATCGTAATGCTCCGACAGTCCCGGCATCGATGCATCCGACGGGACCGCACCGATCGGGGCCGCGCCCCTGACACTCGCGTCAACGCCGCGGGAACCGCCATGGCCGTCGGACCGCCCATCGCCGCGACCCAATCGCGAAACGACCTGGATCATATGCTGGTCGATGGTGTACCGATGCGCGGCCGAGACGCTCGGACGGTTGCGGATGCCCAACCATTCGGGCATCCACCGCCCGGGGACGCCGACGTAATCCAAACGCTCCCACACCTCCGGCAGGTGCGCCCCGCAGGACAGCAATCGGATCAGCAACGCACGCTCCTCGGCGTTCCAGTCATGGTCGCGCATCGGGCAGCGTGTGAGATTGGACAACGTCACCGGATTGATCGGCAACCCGGATTCGCCCGAGGCCACCGCCACGCGCAACGGCAGCGCCGGATCGGACGACGGATCGGCACCGGGCGCGAGCACGATCTCCCCCTCATGCCGCGCCACCCCGGGGGCGATGACGTCGAACGTCGGCGCCTCACGCCGCCCCGCCGCACGCGGCTGGAAGATCTGGAAGAACGCGAATCGCGGCCGGTCGTGCACCAGCGAGCGCCGGGCGCGCGAGGCGGTGTCCAGATAGGCGAACGACACCGTGCGCCCCAGTCGGGCGATCATCGTCATCAGGTCGTCGATGGAGGCGGCGGCGCGCTCCCCCTCCGGCAGCGTGGGGTCCGCCAGGCCCAGCATCGCGGCGACCGCGGGCTGGTATGCGGTCAGCAGCAGGTTCGTATCGCGTCCCGCCGCCAGGTGGATGCAGTCGCGGACGTCCAGCAGCCGTTCGACGGCGTCGTCGTACCCGCCATGGGGGCGATCGGCCAGCCACGAGGCCGCCAGCGCGGACACGAGCACCGTGTCGCGCAGACCGCCGTGCGCCTCCTTGACGTTCGGCTGGTTGAGATACGGCAGTCTTCCGGATTCCAACAGACGCGCCTGCGCCGAGTCCAGCAGTTCGGGCAGACGACGGCGCGCGGCACGGCGCCATCGTTCGAGAATCGACGACGCCGTGTCCTCGATCAGTTCCGCATCACCCGCGACCGGCCGCACCTCCAGCCATCCGGTGGCCGCCGGCAGATCATGGTCCGTCACCGCCTCGCACTGCGCGCGCGAACGCACGGCATGGTCGAGATCCAGACCACTGTCCCACAGCGGATACCACAGCAGATTCGCCAGCTCGGTGATCTGATGCTCGTCCAGCACATGCCCGTCGTGGATGAGCACCAGGTCCAGGTCCGAACACGGACCGATCTGTCCACGGGACAGGGAACCGGTGGCGGCCAATCCCACGCCGCGGTCCGGCACCACGAACGATGTCGCCGCGCTTGCCTCGTCCCACAACGCTCGCAACCGGTCCATCGCCAGCGCGGTGCGTGCACGACGCTTGCCCGCGCCATCACGGTATACGCCGTCCGCATCCGGGGCGCTCAGCTCCAGGAACCGCGCCTTCAGCCCATCCACGGCACTCATATCGGACTCCTCACCTTGCGGGCGCAACACCGACGCCGAACCACGCCCCGACCGCCCGCACCATATCAGCAACAACCACAGCGGCTCCCCCGAACCGCGCCGCATCAACAAGGAATCCCCGCACACCATCGGCGTGCGGGGATCCACCATAATCATCCGGACGAAGCCGGCCGTCAGATAGCGGCCGAACCGGTCTCGCCGGTGCGCACGCGCGTCACCGAATCAAGCGGCGCGACCCACACCTTGCCGTCGCCGATCGTGCCGGTGGCGGCGGCCTTGACAATCGCGTCGACCAGCACCTGCACGTCGGCGTCGTCCGCAAGGATCTCCAAACGGATCTTCGGCATCAGGTCCACCGTGTATTCGGCACCGCGATAGATCTCGGTATGGCCGCGCTGACGGCCGTAGCCGTTCGCCTCCGACACCGTCATGCCGTGCACGCCGGCCGCGGACAACGCGGTCTTGACCTCGTCGAGTTTATGGGGCTGGATGATGGCCGTGATGAGCTTCATCTCACTTCACCTCCTTGAGAACGGAGCTGGCCGTGCCAGCGAAGTCGTAGGCGCGCTCGCCCTGGTCCGCCAGGTCGATGCCGCCGATCTCCTGGGATTCGGTCACGCGCCAGCCGATCGTCTTCTCCAGCGCGAACGCGATGATCGCCGTCACCACCGCGGAGAATCCGATGGCCACCAGCGCCACCAGCAGCTGGACCACCAGCTGACGCCAGTCGCCGCCGGCCAGCAGGCCGGTGCCCTCGCCGAACAGGCCGATCAGCAGGGTGCCGATCAGACCGCCGACGCCGTGCACGCCGACCACGTCGAGCGAATCGTCATAGCCGAGCTTGAACTTCAGGCCGCAGGCAAAGCAGCAGACGATGCCGGCGACCGCGCCGATGACCATGGCCCACAGCGGGGAGACCACGTCGGCGGCCGGGGTGATGGCCACCAGACCGGCCACGATGCCCGAGGCCGCGCCCATGGCGGTGTAATGGCCGGAGCGGATCTTCTCGGTGAAGCCCCAGGCCAGCATGGCCGCGGCCGCAGCTACGGCGGTGCTCACCCAGGCGTATCCGGCGGTGCCGTTGGCCGCGAACGCCGAGCCCGCATTGAAACCGAACCAGCCAAACCACAGCAGGAACGCGCCCAGCATGACCATCGGCACGTTGTGCGGACGCATCGGCTGCGTGCCGAATCCCTTACGGCGACCGATGATGAGCACCACGATCAGCGCGGCGGCTGCGGCGTTGATGTGCACGACCGTGCCGCCCGCGAAATCGTGGGCGGAGGCGCCGATCGCCTGGGAGATCGCGCCATCCGGGGACAGCAGGCCGCCGTTCCACACCATGTGGGCCAGCGGGCAGTAGCACAGCGTGATCCACAGCGCCACGAAGATCATCCACGTGCCGTACTTGATGCGTTCGGCCAGCGCGCCGGAGATCAACGCCACGGTGATCATGGCGAACGCGGCCTGGAACGCCACGTCGATGCTGCCCGGGTACGCGCCGGACGTATCGACCGCGGTGAACACGCCGTCCTGCGCGGTCATCGAATCGCGCAGCAGGAAGCCGGTGACCGGGTCGCCGAAGATGCCGGCCACGTCATTGCCCGCGTAGGAGATCGACCAGCCCCACAGCACCCAGACCACCATGGTGACCGCCAGCGCCGCGGCGGACAGCATCAACATATTCAGCACGGCCTTGGCTCGCACCATGCCGCCATAGAACAACGCCACACCCGGCGTCATGAGGAAAACGAGGGCCGCGGAAGTCAACAGCCATGCGGCAGCTCCGGTGTCCATGTTCTACCTCCCTCTCTTATTGCAATGTCATATCAGTTCGTCGCCCGAACGGACGGGCCGACCGCATCGGCCGTCCGTCGGAACACCGACGTTCGGTATCAAACGTCCGTCCGATGTTCAACACGTTACGTTGTGTTTCTGGATGATTACGTTCCAGGGACCACGGACGGCACCCGAAGGGGGCAGCGCGCCGGAGTTTTTCGCCAGTTGCCGCCGTTTGGAGGCGATTGTTGCGTGTATGTGACGACGTCGGAGACCCCCGTTCGAGCACCGTCCGCGATGCGGACTCCCGACGGAGGCGCGGGCGACCGTCAGGCCCGGCAACCGCCCGACCCGGCGACAACCACCGGGCCGGCGGCGGGGGAACCGATGTCGTCCGACACCCGTCGATGGGGGGACGACGGCGTCCGGCGCCGCTCAGGCCAGGATGCCGTCCACGAATCCCTCCGGATCGAACGGGGCCAGATCGTCGGGGCCCTCGCCCAGGCCGACCAGTTTGACCGGCACGCCCAGCTCCTTCTGCACGGAGATCACAATGCCGCCCTTGGCGGAGCCGTCCAGCTTGGAGAGCACCACGCCGGTGATGCCGATCGCCTCGGCGAACACCTTGGCCTGGGCCATGCCGTTCTGCCCGGTGGTGGCGTCGAGCACGAGCAGCACCTCGTCAACCGGCAGGTTCTTCTCGGTCACGCGGCGGATCTTGCCCAGCTCGTCCATCAGGTTCGCCTTGTTCTGCAAACGACCAGCGGTGTCGATGATGAGCACGTCGGCGTGCTCGTCCTTCGCGCGCGCGGCGGCCTCGAACGCCACCGACGCGGGGTCGGCGCCGTCCTTGTCGGAACGGACCACCGGCACCCCGACCTTGGCGCCCCACGTCTCCAACTGGTCGGCGGCCGCGGCGCGGAACGTGTCGGCCGCGCCCATCATCACCCGCTTGCCGTCGGCCACGAACAGCCGGGCCAGCTTGCCCGCGGTCGTGGTCTTGCCGGTGCCGTTCACGCCGACCATGATGATGACGGACGGCGTGTTCGCACCCTCCTTGCTCGCATTGAGTCGACGGTCCATATCCGGACCGACCAGGTCGAGCAGTTTGGAACGCAACGCCTCACGCACCTGCGCGGGGTCGGCGGTGCCGGTGATGCGCGAATCGGTGCGCAGTTCGTCGACCAGCTGCGCGGAGGCTTCGGCGCCGACGTCGGCGAGCAGCAACGTATCCTCCACGTCCTCCCAATCGGCTTCGGAGAGGTTGTCCTTGGCCAGGATGTTGAACAGCGCCTTGCCGAAGGGATTCGACGACCTGGCAAGCTTGGCGCGCAGCCGTTCGATGCGGGAGCGCGCGCCCTCCGGCTTGTCCAACGCGGGTTGGACGGGGGTTTGCGTCGCAACGGCAGACGCTGCGGCCGGTTCCGTCACGGCGCTCGACTCCGGCGCGTTGCCGGCGGAGGCCGACGTTGCGGACTGCCCGGGGGCCTCAGGTTCCGCCGACTCGGGCCGGCCCGGTTCCCGATCGGAAGCCCGCTGGTCGCCGACGGCGGCGGTCGGCGACTGTTCCTGCTGCGCCTTGCGATCCGCGGAACGGCGGGAGTGCAGATACCAGACAATCGCGATGACGGCGATAACAACAATGGCGGCTACAATGCCGATGATCACATTCGGTTCCATGACACCAAGCCTAAAAACCGCAACGGACAGGGGCTAGGCACGCATCCGCCTACACTGGTGCACATGGCCAATTCCTCTCGTATGACGTCGCTGCAGCGGCGCGAACAGCTTATCCGCATCGGACGTTCGCTCTTTGCGTCCAAGGGGTTCGAGGCGGTCAGCGTGGAGGAGATCGCGGCGAGCGCCAAGGTGTCCAAACCGATTGTCTACGAGCACTTCGGCGGCAAGGAGGGGCTGTACGCCGTGGTGGTCGATCGCGAGATGCGGGCGCTGACCGAGGCACTGTCGTCCGCGCTGGCCACCCCCTCCGACCATCCGCGGCAGATCGTGGAACGCACGGCGCTGGCGCTGCTCACCTATATCGAGGAGAATGCCGAGGGCTTCCAGGTGCTCGTGCGCGATTCGCCGTCCACCGACCCGGCCGGCTCGTTCAGCTCGCTGCTGGGCGAGGTCAGCATGAAGGTCGAGGAGCTGCTGGTCGTCTCGTTCAAGCAGCGCAAACTGCCGACCAAGGGTGTGCCGTACTATGCGCAGATGCTCGTCGGCATGACCGTGTTCACCGGACAGTACTGGGCGGACCAGCGCAAGATCAGCAAGGAGCAGCTGGCCGCGCATATCGTCAATCTGGCGTGGCATGGCCTGTCACGACTGGAGGCCAAGCCCACGCTGCGGTTCGAGGGGGCCAAGGCCAAGCGCAACGCCGCGCAGACCGCCGCGTTGCCGTCGTCCGCCATCATCACCGTCGAACCGGTGACGGACACGGATGCCGCGCCGGATCTGCACGACGAGGACGACGCACCCGATCCGGAACCGACCCGGAACTGACCCCGGACGACGTCGGGGGTGCATTCCGGGTCTCCCCTGCATAATTTCAGGGGATGATTCACCGCAGCCGCCGCGCATGTCGATGCGCGAAGTGCTACGTTGGAACCAGATAGAGCAAACCGACCGGCCCCTTACGGCCAACAACCGAGGAACACCTAGCATTATGGAGCAGAACACTCCCAAAACCATCACCTTCGTGGTGCCTGCATACAATATGGAGACCTACCTCAGCCGGTGCATCGAATCGTTGGTCGCAGCGCAGCGCAACGACGACATCGAAGTGTTGATCGTGGACGACGGCTCCCATGACAACACCCCGCAGATCGCCGACGCATACGAACGGCGATACCCCGGCATCGTACGCGCCATCCACCAGGAGAACAAGGGGCACGGCGGCGCGGTGAACACCGGTGTGGCCGAGGCGAGCGGCGTGTACGTCAAGGTGGTGGATTCCGACGATTGGATCGGCGCGGAGGCGCTCGAACGGGTGATGGAGACGCTGCGCACGCAGGCGGCCAGCGGCGCGCCGATCGATCTGCTCGTCACCGACTACGTGTACGACAAGGTCGGCAAGCGCGTCAAGCACGTGGTCGATTTCAAGCACGTGATGAAGCCGAACCGTGTACTCACCTGGGACGATCTCGGCCGGTTCAGCGTGGCGCAGTACATGATCATGCACACGCTGACCTTCCGCACCGAGGTCGTGCGCGCCTCCGGCATGCAGCTGCCGGAACACACGTTCTACGTGGACTTCATCTACTCGTACCACCCGTTCCCGTGGGTCAAGACGCTGATGTACCTCGACGTGCCGTTCTACCACTATTTCATCGGCCGCGAGGGGCAGAGCGTGCAGACCGACGTGATGATCCGCCGCGTCAACCAGCTGCAGCTGGTCAACCGCTGCATGCTGGCGGCCACGCCGGAACGCGGCACCGTGCCGGACGGACTGTACCGGTACATGATTCACTTCCTGGCCATCGAGAGCTCGGTGACCAGCGTGTTCCTCATCCTTTCGCGCAAGCCGGAGAACTACAAGGTCAAGGATGAGCTGTGGGAGAATATCCGCCGGACCTCGCCCGGCATCTACCACGATGTGCGGCGCAAGCTGATCTCCCGCGCACTCAACCTGCGCGGCCCGGTCGGACGGTGGATGATCCGCGTGGGCTACCGCGTGGCGAATCTGGTGGTCGGATTCAACTAAGCGCAGAGGATTGCGCGCCGAGGGTGCCGCAGCCCTTGAATCCGCGGAGTCCATTACCTGTGGCGGTCCCGTACTGCTTGCCACTTGCTTGCCGCGAATGGATTCGCCGGCTTGACGGTCGCAGTACGGTGCGGTGTGACGACGATATGCAACGCGTTTGCCTCTTCGGCGCGTCGCGTTGTATAATGTGAGTTTGTTGCCCCTCTAGCTCAACGGTTAGAGCAGCGTCCTTTTAAGTCGTGGGTTGTGGGTTCGAATCCCACGGGGGGTACCGGAGCAACGAGGAACCTCGGCCGCACGTCGGCCGGGGTTCTCTTGCTTTTATGGCCTATAACCCCAAGACCGGATATGTCCCGCCCGCCACAAACGCAGGAGCCGGCCCCCATGATACACAGGGTGTCCGGCTCCCGCTTCCGTTTCCTCCTCGGAGGATGGCTTATCACCATGATAGGTCATCTTGCGTAATGCTGCAATCCTTTACGTTGACTCGCGTTTTGTCACGTTGCCCTCATGCGTATCAAGGCAGAGCCTTGTCCGGCTCATTGATCGCTGAGATCTACATCGAGCATATGCACTGACGCGATCAATCCTGAATAGCCTTCGCCGCCGCGTTTGGCGTCTCCGATGGCTCCAAGCACCTGATCGGGAATCCACAGCCGAGCATCTGATTCGCCGGGCATGAAATCCACACGCAGTCGGCGGATGAAACCCCTGCTTCTCAGTCCGCGAACACAGGCAAGGTCCCGTTCGTCCTGGCTCGCTTCCCGTGACTCCAGTACGAGACGCGTCACGCCGTATTGCTGTTCCAGTTCGGGAAGCAGTCGTTCCAAGCATTTGTGGCGGGCCCTGTCGAGCTTGATGTTGTCCAGGGGTGCGGCCGCTGCCACGATATGGGGCAACGACAGGCTCTCGATCGTCGGTATGGAGCATCGCTTCTCGGTGCGCGTCATGTCTCGCCAGTGCAGCTTCGGGATCTTCTTCCGGATCGGGGCGAGGAGCCTTCGGCGTACCTCGTCCTCCTCAAGTCCGCAGATGCAGACCCCCACATAGTACGTGGGGGCGATGCCGCCCTGCCGTTGCACGCTTTCATCGCCCCAGGCGATTAACTCACTCATGCTTATCCCCTTTTCCGCTTGCGAAGGGCCCGTTCCAGCGAGCTTCTGTCATACGGAGGAAGAACGGAATACTCGTTCACCGTGGTGAACCCGGTCGGGCTGAGGGGCGTCTTCTTGGGGCGGGATTGCTTATCGATGATTCCCAAGGCCGCCAGTTCGCGGAACCCTCGTTCCGCGGTATCCGCGGACCAGCCGTACCATTCGGGCATTCGTTCGGAGGGCAGTTCGCAGGGCTGCCGCTCGCCAAGGATGACGAGAAGCATCGCCAGCGCAGGCAGGCTGATCTGTTCGTCGAGCTTCGATTTCCAGAACTCGTGGGACAGGCGGAGGAATCCCGTCTTCGGACGCTGGTAGTCCCCGCCCGACCCGTCTTGCGCGAGCAGCTGCACCCTGACGTCGCGCTTCCCGCCATCGTGCGTTCTCTTGATCAGTCCACGCTTCTCGAGCCTGGCGAATATTTTCCCTGCGGCGGCCTTCGCCGACAACTGTCCGCTCGTGTACTTGAAGCATCCGAACGCCCTGGCCCAGGCCTGCAGAGGGAGTGTCGTGTGCCACTCGCCGTTCTCGTCCGCACTGCTGGCGGACGCGACGATCAGCAGGTAGGCTTTCAACCCTCGAAGGTCCCTGTTTCTCACGAAAGTCGCCAGAGGCCCCTCACGATTCGCACTCCCCCTAGGCATCTGGACGAACGTCTTATCGATCGGAACGAACGGCCTTTTCGAACGATCGAGCAGACAATCAATTGTCTCCCTCCAGTCGATTTGCTCCTCCGGCATCCGGAACCTCACTTTCGCCGACAACGTTTCATTGTTCCCAATGATAGCCACATGTCCAATGCCATACAACCAAAGCCAAACAAAACCTAATATGGTGTAGCGGGTAATTGATATAACTATGCAATATCGCGCTGTAAGGTCATGCAAGAGCCTGTCAGTCCATATAGCCGCCGAACCATGCGGCGTTGGACGGCCCCCGCGCCGAAAGCCAGCGAATGCCGTTCTCACAAAAAGTCCGAAGCATTTCACCCGTACCGGGTGGCGCACAATCCCGCCGCACTGACGACGCCACCGTGTTTCATATGGGGACGCACTCCGGAACCGTGACGGCGAGTCGGTCGAACGGGTCTCGCGGGGAGACCGCGAGACCTCGCTCTTCTGGTCCGGTGGACCAGAAGAGCGCCGTGGATCATTCCTGGTTGCGGAGGCCGTCGAGCAGGAGCTTCGCGATGGCGGGAGGGACGTTGTACGCCTCGAGTATCTTCTCGGGGCGGAATCCCTGCGTGTTTGTCCTTCGGTATGCGCGCAGCTCATCGACCGCGTCGCGCAGGTCGTCCATGGTGGTGAAGATGTAGTTCTGCGTGGTCTGCAACGATTCATGCCCGGGCATCTCCTTGACCTTCATGGTGTCCCCGGTCGCCCGCCACAGGTCGGTGGCGAACTTGCGGCGGAACGCATGCGGCGGCCAGCCAGTCGCGTTCTTCACGATTCGGTAGATGGTGTCGGGGTGCACGTGTCCCTCATGCCCGCTTGGGAAGAAGTAACCCTCCGGCAGCGAGGACACGATCCATCCGAGCTGGTCGCTCAATGGGATGACGCGGTCTTTGCCGCCTTTTCCGTGGACGACGATGCTCTTGCCGGTCAGGTCGTCGATGACGTCGCGGGTGTGCGCCCGCGCAAGCTCCGTCCGGCGCAGCCCAGCCTCGTCCATGAGCATGATGATCAGCGGAACCCTTTTGTCCGTGCAATGCTTGGCCTTCTCGACGGCCTCGGCCGGGGCGGGTGGCTGCTTTGCTTGTCGCGGCGGACGGTCGGCACGAGATCCATGGGATTGTCGGTTCTCCGTCCCGCCTTGCACACCCATCCGAAGAACGCGGTGCACGCGTTCACGTCGGAACGTCTGGAGTTGGCGGTCACACCCCGGTTCAGCCAAGAGATGATGTCATCGCCCGTGATGTCCGCAGGACTTTTCCTCGCCCTGAGCGCAAGATGCCCTACGATGTATCACCAATTCTCGATGGTCGCAGCTGAGTTGCCCTGCGCGCGCATCGCGCCCACCCAGTCGTCGAGCCATGGCGTCCATTCACGGGGTGGTTGTCTGCGGTCGGAGAATTCCATCGTTGCTCCCCTTGTAAACAAAAAGCCGGCCAATGATTGGCCGGCGCATATGTCCAGTGGATTGTCTTTAGCGCTTCCTCGCCGCGGCTTCCACTGCCTTCGTCACGAGGTAACGCATTACAAGGAAAGATACGATACGACTGGCGTAATCGGGGGCGACACAGGGGCATTCGCGTTTCTTCTCCACGGCTTCTCCACACTCGCCGACCGGCCCGGAAGACGGTTCAGCGCACTGCGTTCCAATCAATTCCCGTTGCCCCATAAGGGGGATGATACGTTTAAGTCGTGGGTTGTGGGTTCGAATCCCACGGGGGTACCGGAGCAACAAGGAACCTCGGCCGCACGTCGGCCGGGGTTCTTTTGCTTTTATCGAGTACAGCTTCAGGCCCGTAGACCTTAGCGAAATCCGACTCTCATCTTGACCAGCCTCATTGGTCTCGGCTACTGCGCTGAACGTTTCCTATGAATCCTTCCCGCAGCGAAGAAGATCCGCACCTCCACGCGATACCCGTACGGGCAAACGCGAATGCTCATCTTGTGGCCCGGCAGACCACGCGACCATCGTTATCTGTCTCGCGCCCGCGATACATCCCATCGCAGGCGACATTGCAGTATTACCGTATTACCGATCACGGTATACGCGGCGACGGCCCATAGCCGCAGGTAACGTCCCGGCTCGTCCGGACGCAAGCCCGGACGGACTTCTCTTTTTCGTGACGGATGATGCCCCCTTCGGTTTTTAGCTATTCCGGTTTTTAGCTATTCCGGTTTTTAGGTATTTCGGTATGGGAGTATTGCGATGAGCGTTACGAGGATTTGGGTGTTCGATCCGGCGAACAACACGGACCATGAGGCGTTCGGCCTGCGTGGCAGGCCGAACGCGACGCCGGAGTGGGCCGAGAACCGCGGGCCGGGCTGGGCGTCCCCTGATCCGGAGGGGTCCGGGCCGCGGAGGCCGCGGCGCGTGCGCGCGTGGATGGTGGTCGCGTCCGTGATCGCCGTGGTCGCGATCGTGCTGGCGGGCTTGGGTGTCTGGCAGGCGTTGCGCGTGCGGGGCGCGGTGGCGTCCTGCGAGTCCATGACGTCGCAGGCCACGGCCGCCGGCACCAAGCTCACGAAACTGGTCCAATCCGACGAGATGAAGGACGCGGAGGCCGTCACGGCGGATCAGGTCGAGGATCCCGACACCGTGACCGCGCTCAAGGACGCGCTGCAGGACGCGGACGGGACCGAGCGGATCGACGCGTGCACGGTCGAATGGTATGCTCTGCATCCCGACCGAATCATTGAGCTCCCCGCACACACCAAGGAGCGGTTCGAGTCGAAGCGCGAGGCGGTGGCGAAGGCGGTGGACGCGGTCGTGGCATCGCGTGATGCGAAGACCCTGGCGGACGCCACATCGGCGTTGAAGGCGAAGACGGACCAGGCCTCTACCTTGCTGAAGGATTCGGATGGCAAGGTCCAGGACAACGCCACGCGCGACGCGTTGGGCAAGGCGATCGACGAGGCGAGGAAGCTGCTGGATGCTGGCGACGACGCGAAGGCCATGAACGACGCCTCAGCCGCGCTGGACCAGGCGACGGCCGCGGTCAACGACTCGGTGAAGGCCAAGAGCGACGCGGACATGAAGGCCGCCGCCGAAGCCGCCGCGGCACAGGCCGCGCAACAGGCCCAACAGTCATACACACCTACCTACACGCCGTCATATTCGGACGGCAGATAATCCAATGGCGGATACGCGCCCGCTTATACAGGCGGGTCGGCTCCTTCTTACACGGGTGGCGGCTCGTCTTCTTCTGGAGGCGGGGCATCATCCAATGGCGGAAATCTTGATTGGCTAAATCACATCAATGATGGTGGAAGTGCTTGCACTTCTGATGGATATTGTCCTATTGGCTAGTTGCATCTAACGCTCGGTCGATTTGCCCGCCGGAGGGAAGCCGGCGGGCATTTTCGTGGTGTTCGGTATCTCGTTCTTTCGGTATTCCGGTTTGTCGGTTTTGCGGTTTGGAAAGCGGCATCCTGTCCGGCCAGGACACGGCGTGTCGCGTTTTGTAATGGGTGTCGTCGTCCGGGCCAGCCGGACGATTGATCTCTTCTCCGAGTCAAGCCGGGGCCCTCCGGGGTCCCGGCGCCTACATGAATCGGGGATGGGGTCAAGGCAAGAATTATAAGGAGAAGATCACATGAGTGTTGATGATTCCTCCACGCACCGCGGCCGAATCAGACGCAAGTCCGGGCTCGATCCAATAAGGAGAGCAGTCATGCTCAACCCGAATGAGGGGCCGCGCGGCGGCCTCGTGATCTGGCTGATGGCGGTCATCGTCACCTGCCTGGCACCCGCGATGCATCCCATCGCGGCTGACATCGCGGTGCTGTCGATCACGGCATACGCGATGACCACCCATAGCCGCCAGTAGCGGCACCCCGACCCGCCCGGGCGCGAGCCCGGACGGGCTTTCACTTCCGGGGGTCATTAACCTTACGTTACTTCATCGCTTCTACCCGGACAGACATGTCACGTTCCGTTCCGGCGAGGCTTGTCGGAAATTAAGTAAGCGTGAAACCGCTGTTCATCGGCGGACTCTTAAAGGACTTTTCGTCGTCACCGGATGATAAACACGCGCCCGCATCACCCGCTTAGATACCGCGTCGTCATACGGTTACGACGACACGCACTACAGTCCACCGCTTAGAGGGCGTTTCGTCGCAACTATGCGACAACACGCCTTCTACACATGGTGAACTGGATATCAGGTGCCGCACGTAGGGGGCTGGCGGCGTGCGCGGTGGATATACTCGCAGACGACGGTATCCCAGCAGCCTGCGACCCACCGCCGGTTCCCGCGGACGCGCTTGCAGTACCGCCCCACACCACACAATCCCAAGAAGGGAGAAGTCATGGAGAAGCCCATGAAGACGAAGGCTCTCTGCGCGGCCGCCACGGCGGTGCTGTTCGCATTGGTTTCCGCACCGTCGGCCTATTGCGCGGAAACCGACGCCCCGGGAGCCGACGGACATTCGGCGGCCCCGATGTATCTGGAATGCTCGCCGGCGTTCCAGTGGCTATGCGATATCTTCGGCCTGTGACGCCATCGCGCCTCTCGGGAGTTCGACGTGCAGACTCCACGTGATCCCGTCATCCGACTGGCTCCATGTGCCGCCGTTACGATCCACGAGTTCCCGGTACCGCCGCAAACCGCTTGACAACCCCACCGCTCCGCTCTGCGAGTGCGCGTTGAGCGCGGACACGATAATCGCCTCGCCCGTCTGCATCACCGAAATGGTGTAGCCGCCAGACGGCGAGGCATACTTGACGATGTTGCCGGCCAGTTCCCGTAACAGCCCGCAGATCATATCACCGCGTTCCGGATCCGGCTCCCACGCCAGATGGGTCGGCACTAATATGCTCCCCTGAAACCCCATAAGGCTCAGGCTTCGTTGCTGTTCCGAGGCGATGCCGCCGAGCTGACGGGTGAAATCCTGCGGTTCACTGGGCTCCCCGTCGTCGGGAAGCGATGATTCCAGCGTTCGGATGACCGTACGGGTGTGTTCCAATGCTGACGTGGCCAGATCACGGATTTGCCCGCCGGCCTGGCCAACGCCCACTTCCCCGTGTTCGAGTCTGTCGGTCATCATGATGATGGAACACAGGTCATTGGTGGTGTAATCGTGCAGTCGGCGCGCGGTTTGCGCGTTTCTGCCTGCCGCCGCACGACGGATGCGCTCCGTATCCCTCTGCCGTGTGAGTCGGAGCGAGATGCCGGCCAACGCGGCTATGACGCAGAGCAATGCGAACGACAATGGGGTCCCCTGCCCCGGCCGGTATTCCTGATGGTGCAGCACGGCAAGCAGCACGGCGTACAACACTCCCGGAACACAGGCAGCCACACCCAGCTTGATACCCAGATAGCCGAGGAATCCCGCCGCCGCCAGGCAGGACAACAGATACGACGCGGGGAATGGCACCGGGGAAAGCGTTCCCGCCAGCAGCACCAGGAACACGGTCCAGCAGCCGATGCGGGGCCGCACCGCCATCCACAGATCCGCCACAACGCACGCCACCAGCAGGACGCCGATGCCGACCGACGGCCCGTGGCTCATCAGCACCATGCCATCGACCAGATTCACCACCAGGCATACGCCGCTTATGACGAGAAACCAGAAGTACAGGCCGTGACGAGCCAGCCAACCCTCATCGCCCATGTCCTGCTCCCCCTTCTTCCGCAGGGGCACCGCATGCGACGTCCCACCCAACCTTGCCATACGCCGACATACCTCCTCCGTATGTCGCATATGCACACCCTACACCGTCACCCCGCGGCCGTGCGGCCACATGGCCGGCGTAACCGCGGGACGCTCACAATCCGTGTGTCTTGAGCTCGGCCACCAGTTGCACGTAGAACTCGCGCACGTCGAATCCTTCGATGTTCTCACGGTTCAGATCGATCATATCGGCATGCGAGATACCGCGCCGTCCGGCCGGCTCCAACCAGATGAACCGTTCTCCCCACGGGAACGAGTCACGCGCCACCAGCCCGTCGTTCGGCCCGTCGAACCAGGCGACCAGCGGATAGGTGAAATTCAGCGGGAACTTGCCGTGCGTCGCCTTGACCAGCCGCGAGCCGACGCTGCGGCATACGATGCCCGCCGGCGGCTCGTCCAGATCGCCCATCGCAGCGTTGAGCCGCATGCAGCCCGCCTGGGTCAGATCATGCACCGCGGCCATGAAATCCGGGGCACGGTCGCCCAGCCGCCGCGCCGCGGCGTTATAGGCCGAGGCGACCCGCTGCTGGGCGGCCGCGGGGATGTGCCCCAACAGATAGTCGGCGAACCCGCAGCCGCGATGCGGGGTGTTGATGGTGGTCAGCGAGGCGACCAATGGTCCGATGCCGTACCGTGCGATCGCGTACCGGAGGTCCAGCCCGCCCTTGGAGTGGGCGATGACGTTGACTTTGCCGCACCCTGTTTCGGCCACGATGCCGCGGATGCGTTCGGCCAGTTCCCGGGCGCTGTCCGGTACCGATGCGGCGGATTGGTGGTTGCCGTACAGCACGGTGGCACCGTTGCGTTCCAGCTCGGCGGGCACTCGCCCCCAGTAGTTGAGCAGGTTGGAATCGCGGAAGAAGACGCCGTGCACCAGCAGGATCGGGTATCGGGTGGCGCAGACGCGTTGTTGCGCGCGGCTGGCGTTCAGCTGTTCCTTGGCCGTTTCGAAGATGACTTCACGCTCGACGATGCAGATGATCCGCCGGAGCGCGATGAGGTTGGCGACGGGTATCCACCCGCAGAGGACGCCGATGACCCGCCATTTGAGACCGAGCTGCACCGATGAGAGATAGACGGTGACGATGCCCGTCCAGAACACGATTGTCTCGACCACGGCGACAACGGCCGTGCAGCCGAGCCAGGGTCCGATCGGCCACAGACCGGCGGTAACGGCGGCCAACGCGGCGGCGAGGGCGATGACGGCAACCAGTGTGGTCCACCAGAACACCTTGAGCACGGTCACGCCGAAGCGGCAGGCCTTGAGGTGCAGCGCGCGGGGTCGATCGTTCATACACCCATTATCCGCCCATTGGGCGGGCATCAAAAGGTCCCTTTGACGCATGGGAACGGATCTCATGCGTCAAAGGGACCGATGCGGACTAATCAGTTGGTGCCGATGCTCATCGTCTCGGGCAGGGTGCTGCCGCCGTCGATGACCACCTGCGAACCGGTGAGATAGCTGGCCTCGTCGGAGCCGAGGAACGCGAACAGTTCGCCGACCTCGGTGGGCTTGGCCAGACGCTTCATCGGCACGCCGACCGCGATGTCGTTGATCGCCGACTCCGGATCCTCCGGGTTGGATTCGACGGCCATCTTCTCCACCATCGGGGTGCGCGCGTAGCCGAGCTGCGAGCAGTTGACGCGGATGTGGCGGTCCGCGTATTCGACGGCCAGGCAGCGGGTCAAGCCGACCAGCGCGGCCTTGGTCATGGCGTAGGCGGCCTCACCCGCGTCGGCCACGATGTCGCCGGTGACCGAGGAGGCGATGACGATCGCGCCCTTGCCCTCCTCGAGCATGTACGGGATGGCGGCCTGACAGGTGTTCCACACGCCCTTGATGTTGACGTCGATGTGGAAGTCGCGGGTCTCGTCGGTCATCTCCTCGAACGGGGCCAGACGGCAGACTCCGGCGTTGCAGCAGGCCACGTCGAGGGAGCCGAAGGCCTCCTTGGTCTTGGCGGCCGCGTCGATCATCTGCTGCTTGTCGGCCACGTTGGCCACCACGGTGATGATCTGGGCGTCCGGATACATGCCGCGGATGCGCTCGGCGGTCTTGTCCACGTTCGGGTCGAGGTCGACCATGCAGATCTTCGCGCCGTACTTGACGTACGTCTCCGCAATGCCCTCACCGAGTCCGGCTGCGGCGCCGGTGATGATGGCGACCTTGCCTTCGAGCTTGCCCTGAACCATGGTGATAACTCCTTTGTATGTTGATGTTGGTTTGCGGTTACGGATTGGGTTGAGATCAGAATTCCTGTTCGCCGTCCGGCGTTTCGATGACGACCGACGTCTTCTTCCAGCGGACGAAGACCATCCACAGCCAGATCAGCACGCCGACGCCCAGATAGACGCCGAACGAGATCCACGAGCCGACGCCCTGGCCGAGCGTGCAGAAGAACGCGATGGCGATCATGATGACCATGGCCAGGATGCGGAAGAAATCGCCGCCCTTGACCACGTTCTTGTTGTTCTTGTACCACTCGGGATGCTTGTGGCGCATGCGCACGGCCGAGACCATCGTGATGGCGTAGGCGCAGGCGCAGCCGAACGACATCAGGTTGAAGAAGTCGTTCATGAACGTGCCGGCGTTCTGCAGCAGGATGAACACCAGGCTGATGACCAGCAGGAAGATGTTCGGCAGGATCGGCTGCTGATGCTTGTTGACCTTGGTGAAGGCCTCCGGCAGGAAGTTCTTCTTGCCCATCGAATACAGCATGCGCACGGTGGACATCCAGAAGCCCAGGATGGAGGCGGTCATGCCCATCAGGATGGAGACCAGGCCGTAGACCACCGGCCAGAAGCGCCAGCCGAGGATATTCTGCATGGCGGTGATGGTCATGAAGCCGTTGGCCGCGTCGCCCGCCAGCAGTTCGTCGGCGGGGGACAGACCGGCCACGCAGAAGAAGAAGATCGCGTAGATCGCGCCGCAGGTGATGACCGAACCGCAGATGGCCTTCTTGGCGTTCGAGGTCGGGAAGTCGCCCTCCTCGACCATCTGGGGCACGGTTTCGAAGCCGAAGTACGGGGTGATCAGCAGGGCCATGCCGATGATCCAGCCGGGGATGCCCAGCGAGGGGTCGATGTTCGTGAATCCGAACGATTCCACGATGTTCGAGAAGCTCCAATGCCCGCAGGTCAGGATCAGCACGGCGGTGATGAGCGTGGTGATGATGTTGGCGAACAGGCAGGTGGCCTGCGCCTTGACGAGGAACTGGATGTCCTGCATGCTCATGATGAACACGAGCACGAGGAACACCACGGCGATGATCATGGTGGTGCCGAAGCTCAGGTTCAGGCCGAACAGCTTGCTGATGAACGTGGCCACAGCCATGACCACGGCGGGCGGCACGGAGATCCAGGCGGCCATGATCAGCCACGAGGCCAGGAATCCGACGTGTTTGTTGAACCCGACGGTGTTGTAGATCAGCTCGCCGCCGGCGGTCTTGAACATCGACGAGATCTCGCTGTAGACCAGCGCGGTCGGCAGGATCGCCACGGTCATCAGCGCGAATGCCAGGAACGTGCCGGATCCGCAGTACCCGAAGAACACGGAGTCCCAATAGCTGACATAGGTGAAGATCGAACCGGTGGCAACGGTATACACGAACACCAGTTTCAGGCTTCGTTGCAGACCCTTGTTCCCGGCCGGCTTCTTGTCTGTCTCGGACATTGATTCACCCCTTTGATATGCGTAGGGTTGATGGCGCAGTGGAGACGATGCGTCATTACACTATCGACGTCTCGTCATCGAGCCGGTGGCTTACGCGTCAGGCACCGACGGGGATGCCGTTATCCTCGGGTCAGGGTGCCGGGTGCGCGGTTGCTAGGCGTCGTCGCCGTTCCGCTGTGTCATGTGGACATGATGCATCTTAGGCCGTGCTAAACGTTTTAGCAAATCGCCCGGCCTCGCCGATACATCGTTGCACCGTTCCGCTCGGGGATAAACCCCGCACCCGCGGCGAACCGTATACAGTGGGAGCCATGACAGAGCACACCGATTTCATCCGCCTCGAACCCGGCCAGATGGCCCCGGACTTCTCCCTCACCGCCGACGACGGTTCCACGCTCCGGCTCACGGACCTGCTGGCGCGCGGCCGCAACGTCATCGTCTACTTCTACCCCGCTGCGATGACGCCCGGCTGCACCGCAGAAGCCTGCGATTTCCGGGACAACCTCAACCGTTTGACCGCCGCCGGCTATGAGGTGGTCGGCATCTCGAAGGACGAGCCATCCACGCTCGCCCGATTCCGTGAGCGCGATCATCTGACGTTCCCGCTGCTGTCCGATCCGGATTGCGCGGTGCATCGGGCGTATGGCGCGTATGGCGAGCGCAAGTTGTACGGCAAGGTGCATGTGGGAACGATCCGTTCGACCGTGGTGGTGGGTCCGGACGGGCACGTGGTGCTGGCGCGGTATAACGTGCGGGCCAAGGGGCATGTGGCGTCGCTGCTCAGGCAGTTGGGCGACTAGTCGGGGCGATAATCCCCCGTGCTGTGCGCCACCGGGACTACAGTGGCATCCTATGTCTTGTACCACGATATTGATTGGAAAAGCGGCCAGCTACAACGGGGCGACGATTATCGCGCGCGATGACGACTCGGGGTCGGGCCGTTACGATCCGAAACGGTTCGTTGTGGTCCGTCCCGAGGACCAGCCGCGTCGTTACCGTTCGGTGCTCAGCCATGTCGAGATCGATCTGCCGGACGATCCGTGCCGGTACACAATCGCGCCGAATGTGCTGCCGAACCGCGGTGTGCTGGCCGAGGCCGGCGTCAACGTGCACAATGTGGCGATGAGCGCCACCGAAACGATCGCCGTCAACGAGCGTGTGCTTGCGGCCGATCCGTTGGTTGAGCTGCGTCCGGCGCAGGGGCAGCCGGGCGATGCCGATTACGTGCCGGAGCGGCCGGGCGGCATCGGCGAGGAGGATATCATCACGCTGGTGCTGCCGTATGTGACGACTGCGCGCGAGGGCGTGATCCGGCTCGGCGGTCTGCTGGAACGGTACGGCACGTACGAGTCGAACGGCATCGCGATCAGCGACGCCGACGAGATCTGGTATGTGGAGACGATCGGCGGCCATCATTGGATCGCCCGCCGTGTGCCGGACGACTGCTACGCCACGATCCCCAACCAGTTGGGCATCGACGAGTTCGATCTGGACGACGCGTTCGGCCAGCGGCGCGAGCACATGTGCAGCGCGGATCTCATCGAGTTCATCGAGCGTCATCACCTTGATATGGCCATGAACCGCGGCCCGCACCATCTGGACACGCGTGCGGCCTTCGGCACCGCCACCACCAAGGATCACATCTACAACACGCCGCGTGCCTGGTACATGCAGCGGTACCTGAACCCGGGCGAGGACTGGGATTCCCCGAACGCCCGGTACACGCCGACCTCGGACGACATCCCGTGGTGCCGCGAACCGGAGCGCAAGGTGAGCGTCGAGGATGTGGACTTCCTGATGAGCTCGCATTTCGAGGGCACGCCGTATGACCCGTACGGCACGTTGGGCACGCCGGAGTCACGCCACCGGTACCGTCCGATCGGCATCAACCGCACCGGCCACATGGTGGCGATGGAGCTGCGCGGCGACGTGCCGGCCGCGCACCGCGCGGTGATGTGGGTGTCGTTCGGTTCGGGACCGTTCAACGCGGTGGCGCCGTTCTATGCGAATGTGCTGGATACGCCCGCCTATCTGCGGGATACGCCGGCCGAGCCGTCCACCGATTCGTATTATTGGTCGATCCGCATGATCGCCGCGATGGCCGACCCGCATTACATCGAATGCTCGAACGCCATCGAGCAGTATGCGGAGCAGGTGCGCAGCTTCGGGCACCGGCATGTGTTCGACACCGACGCGGCACTGGCAGGTGCCGGCGCGACGGATGGGATGGATGCGGCCGCGACACAGCTCACCGAGGCGAACGAGGTCATGGCCGCGTATCTGCGGGAGCGTACCGCCAGGCTGCTGGCGGATGTGCTGTACACGTCCAGCAACCTGATGCGCAACTCCTTCGCCATGTCCGACCGCTGGGTGTAGTCCCGTCAGTCGAGGCCGAGGTCGTAGGCGGCGGCCTCGTCCCTGCTGCTGAAGGTCTTGAAGGCCATGAGCGTGCGGGTACGGGTCACGCCGTCGACCTTGGCGATGCCGCCGGGGATGATCTCGGTCAGCTGGTCGATGTCGTCCGCGTTGATGACGGCGACCAGGTCGATGTCTCCCGCCACCGAATACACCTCGCGCACGCCGCGGATCTCCGCCACGGCCCGGGCGGCCTCGTTGGCCTTGCCGCTTTCCGCATCGATGAGCACAATCGCGTTGGTCATGGGATCCTCCTTCATCCGTCCGGCGGGCGTCCAGGCGGTTCCGGCCGTGGAGCACCGTTGCCGCTCATTATAAGCAATCGTCCTCCGGCCGCAGTCCGACATGTACGCTGTGCGGACATCGACGTTCGACCGTCGCGGCATCGCCAACATGACCAGGCGCCTAATCCTCCGGGCCGCAAATATATCGGATTCATCGGCAGGCCCGGCATCACCCGCCGCGCCCGGTCTCACACAACGACCGGAACCCGCCCGCTACAGACGCCCCGAACGCGAGGGGTCGATCGACATGGTCTGGAACCGGTGTTCCATGTAGGCGTTGTCGTAATGCTCGGCGAAGAACCACGTCACCGGGGAGTCCGGCTCGTTGCCGGACACCCGGCCGTACCAGCAGTCGAATGCCATCAGCGTCATCGCGGCGTTGACGAGCATGAACACGAATGCCACGGCGGTCAGCGAATACCGGACCTTCCACGGGATCCGGTTGATCAGCCACAGGATCCGCGGCAGCAGCAGCTTGATCCACACCACCCCGAGGAACCCCCAGAACACCATGTACTTGCCGGAGGTGCGCCCGTCGATCGAGAGCCATTGGCCGGTGTAGTCCCAGGCGGTGATGCCGAACGCCACCTCCATGAACCAGCTGACGAAATACTCGAACGCGCCGCCGATCACCGCGCTGGCGCAGAAGATCAGCAGCGGATGCGAGCGCCACAGCCGGTTCAGACATGCGGTCAGGACCACCGCGCCGCAGCCGTAAATCGGCGAGAACGGTCCCCACAGCAGTCCGGCGCGGTCCTGCCATTCGCCCCATACCACACGGTGGTAGAGGGTTTCGACCACCAGGCCGAACACGCAGCCGATCATGAACAGCCAGAAGATGTTGAAGAATTCGAGTTCGATGTATCCCTTGCCGCTGGGATCGCGGCCGAGCATGCCTTTGGCGAGCGCCTCCTCGTAGTCGCTGCGTTCGTCCATGCGTTTGAGGGTGCGCTGCAGTCGGCGTTCCTCCAGCAGGGCGGGGTCGAGCACGATGGACAGGGTGGTGAGGATGGCCAGCTGCGCGATCGGCGGGATCAGGTTCCAGTCGACGCCGACGAGCGCCAGGGAGAGCATGCCGTCGGCGATGGTCAGGGGGATGATGGCGTACGCCCATCGCGCCGCGTTCTTGCGGCGGTTGCACAGCAGGAAGACGCCGAAGACGACCATGCAGGACGAGGAGACGAGCATGACGCCGACCTGGACGCAGGTCAGGATGAAGGTCAGGTCCAGCACGTCGATGACGGAGTGTCCGCTCAGGACGCCCACGATGCCGCGAACCGCGATGAAGACGAGTGCGGGGACGGTGACGATGCCGCTCAGCAGGACGAGGACGCCGTAGATGCGGGCGATGAGCGGCAACCGGCGGTCGTCGATGTCGACGCGGCCATCGCCGTTGACGTCGCCGGGCAGGCGGCGGGATGGGGTCCCAAGGGCTGCGGTGGCCGGTGTCTCATCGTGCGTTGCAGGTTCCATTGCCCCCACGCTAGCAGATGCGCGGCACGGCGGCGCTCGTTCCCGCGGCTGATATCGAACAGCAGCCACGGACATGCCCAAGCCACCCCCTCGTTCACGATGGAGTTCGCCGCCAAAATCGGACAGCAGCCATGGACATGCCCAAGCCACCCCCTCTTGGGGTGAATCACGGTGCGGCGTGATGCGCCGGAAGCCTATGCTACCGGAGATGCCGCGTTCCCGTTGCGGCCGATGATGGGAGGGTGTCCTGTGCGCAATGTGTGGTCGATCGTCGCGCGTGATGTCCGACGGCTGCTGCGTGTGCCGGCGGCGTGGGTGATTGTGTTCGGTCTGGCCGTGCTGCCCGCGTTCTACGCATGGGTGAACATCATCGGGTTCTGGGATCCGTACGGGAACACCGCCAATGTGCAGGTGTCGGTGGCCAATCTGGATGCCGGGACCGACAAGGAGCCGATCGCCGGCACGAATCTGGGCGACCAGATCGTCGCCTCGCTGCAGGGGAACCATGAACTCGGCTGGGTGTTCGCCGACGAGGACTCGGCCATGAAGGATGTGAGGTCCGGTCGTTCCTACGCGGCGATCGTCATCCCCGCGGATTTCAGCGACCGGCTGGCGGAGCTGATCGCCGACGGAGGCGCGCAGCGGCCGGCCTTGGAGTATTTCGTCAACGAGAAGGTCAGTCCGATCGCGCCGAAGGTCACGGACACCGCCGCGAATGCGGTCGATCGTCAGGTCAACGCCACATTCGTCGCCACCGTCAGCGAGGTGGTGGCACAGGCCGTCAACCAGGCCGAGGCCCAGGCGTCGGATTCCGCGGACGCCGCCCGCGCCAAGGCCGACCGGGCGCTGGCGGACGCGCAGAATGCCGTCGCCTCGATCCGCTCCGCCATCGCCGACGTCACCGATGCCGACGACCCGATGGATCTGACGGGTGTGCGCGCCACGCTCGACGATGTCCGCCGGCTCGGCGCCGACGCCGCCAGCGGGCTGGACGGCCTCTCCGGCCTGCTTGACACCACGCGGACCGCGCTCGGGCAGACCGTCGGCACCGCCTCCACGGCGTTCGACACCGGCAACGCCCTGCTCTCCCAAGCCAATGCCAAGGCCACGGGCGCTCTGGCCTCGGCGGCGGGAGCGATCACCGCGGCCAACGGCCAGGTCGCCGGCAGCCTGGCCACGCTGCAGGACATCACCGACCGCAACGCCACGCTTCTGAACAATCTGAAGGCCCTGTCCGAAGCCCTGCCGGATTCGTCAGGCACCATCATGCAGGCCATCGACCAGCTGCAACAGGCGAACACGACGCTGGACGGCACCATCGAAAGCCTGACGGCGCTGAACGGTACCATCGGCGCCACCGCCACGGACACCGGCGCGCTGGCGGACGATCTGGGCACGGCCATGCAACAGGCGTTGGACGCCTCCGCGCAGGCCCGGTCCACCCTGAACGCCGACGCTTGGCCCGCGCTCGGCAACGGGCTGGGTGCGCTATCCACGGCGAGCGGCACGCTCGGCGGCCAGCTGTCAGCGCAGGGCACGCTGATCGACCAGGCGTCACTGATCGTGGATCAGCTCGACCAGGCGCTCCTGCAGGCGACAACCGCCCTGTCCGACACCGACGCCGCCCTGGCGCGCGTGCAGACCCGGCTGGGCACGCTGCGCACGGATTTGAACGCGTTGTCCTCCGCCGGCACGCTGGACGCCCTGTTCGGCGGGGACGGCACGCTCGACGAGCGCAAGATCGCGGATTTCATGCTCTCCCCCACCGTGCTGGACGAGCATGTCGTGTATCCGGTCAACTCGTACGGTTCCGGCATGGCCCCGCTGTTCACGAATCTGGCGATGTGGGCGGGCGTGTTCATGCTGGTGGCGCTGATGAAGCTGGAGGCCGACGACGAGGGCGTCGAGGACCTGACCGCCACCCAGGCGTATCTGGGCCGTTGGCTGCTGTTGGCCGTCATGGCCGCCGCCCAGGGGCTGATCGTGACCGTCGGCGATCTGGTGATCGGCGTGCAGACGGTCAGCCCGGTCGCGTTCGTGGCCACGGGGGTGATCGCCTCGGTGACGTACAGCGCGGTCGCGTACATGCTGGCCACCACGCTGCTGCATGTGGGCAAGGCCCTGATCATGGTGATGATCATCGTGCAGATTCCGGGGGCAGGCGGCATGTATCCGATCGAGATGATGCCCGGGTTCTTCCGCGCCCTGCACCCGTTCTTCCCGTTCACCTACGCGATCGACGCCCTGCGCGAGACGATCGGCGGGTTCTACGGCGACGTCTGGTGGACCAGCATGGCGCATCTGCTGGTGTTCGCCGCCGTCGCGTTCGCCGTCGGCATCGGCGTCCGGCCGCGGCTGACGAACGTGAACCGGCTGTTCGCCCGGCAGATCGCCCAGGCCGGGATCCTCAACGGCGAGCCGGTGACGCTGCGCGGCCACGAGTATCCGATCGGCCAGATCCTGCGCGTGCTGGGCGACCGTGCGGAGTATCGGGAGGCGATCGTGCAGCGGGCGGCCGCGTTCGAGGAGCTGTATCCGCGGCTGCGGCGCGGCGCGACGATCGCCGGGTTCGTGGTGCCGGTCGTGCTGGCGGTCACGTTCTCGCTGACCACGGACGCCAAGCTGGCGATGCTGGGCGCGTGGACCGTGTGGGTGTTGCTGATCATCGCGTTCCTGATGGGCATCGAGCTGATGCGCGACCATCTGCGCCGGCAGGTCGAGCTCGGCAATCTGGACGACGAGGAGATCCGCGTGCAGCTGGCGTTGCGCGATCTGGACCGCATGCGCGCCCGCCGAGCGCGGCGGCGCAGGCGCGCACGCCGTGCGGACCGCACGCGGGAGGCCGCGCGCCGAATCGTCGAAACCGATCTGATCGGGTTGCATGATTCCAAGGGGAGGCACCGGGCATGAGGGATATCTGGCATCTGTTCGTGGACGATGTGCGCCGGCTCACCGGCAACGTGGTCTCCGTGATCATCGTGATCGGCCTGGTGGCGATCCCCAGCCTGTTCGCCTGGTTCAACATCGCCGCCAGTTGGGATCCGTTCGGCAACATGGGTGCGATGCGGTTCGCGGTGGCGAACGACGATGAGGGCTACCAGTCCGACCTGATCCCGGTCCGTGTGTCGATCGGCGCCGAGGTGGTGGACCAGCTGCGCGCCGACTCGCAGCTGGATTGGACGTTCACCACGCGGCAGGACGCGATCGAGGGCACGAAGTCCGGGGAATACTATGCCGCGCTGGTGATCCCGAAGGATTTCAGCGCCACGATGATGACGTTCTTCACCGAGGACGCGCACCACGCCGTCATCGAGTATTACAGCAACGAGAAGAAGAACGCGGTCGCCCCGAACCTGACGGGTGCGGGCGCCGATGAGGTGGCCGCGCAGGTCAACGAGATGTTCGCCGAAACGCTGACGGGCACCGCGTTGGACATCGCCGCGGCGCTGGTCCGGCAGCTCGACCGCCCCGAGGCCCGGAACGCGATGGACGATTTCCAGGCCAACATCGCCGACTTCGCCGCCCAGTTGAACGACACCGCCGACTCCCTCGCCACCTACCGCGCGCTGACCGACACGGCCCAGTCGCTGCTGGAGAGCTCGTCGGCGCTGGTCGGGCAGACCGCCACGGCCATCGACGACGACGCCGAACCGTTGGGCGACGCCCGTCAGGCGGTCCGCGACACGGCCGACGCGCTCTCGGCGGCCGCGGGCACGGTGACGGACGCGCTGTCCGCCAGCGCCGACGGGTTCACCGGCGTGCGCGACGACCTCGACACGGTGTTCGACGACGCGCAGGGCAATGCCACGGCCACCGCCGACGCGCTGCGTCAGCAGTCCTCCGCGGTGAGCGACCAGGCGGCGCTCTACCGGCAGCTGCACGATACGCTGCTGGGACTGCCGGGCGCGGCCGACAACCCCGACCTGACGGCCGCGGCGGACGCGCTGCAGCGCACCGCCGACCAGCTGGACACGCTGGCCACGGCGTTGACCACGGCCGCCGACACGGTGACGCGGGACGCCGACGCCGCGCTCGGACAGCGGGAGCAGATCCGCACGCTCATCGACCAGGCCGTCGCATCCGTCACCGACGTCTCGGACGGGTTCGCGGCCGACATCGCCCCGCAGGTCGACCAACTCACCGCCGCCGTGCGGGACGCCTCCTCCGTGCTGGATCAGGACACGCAACGGTTGGATTCCACGGTCTCCACACTGGACGGCGCCGCGGCGGACGCCGGCGCCACGGTGGCGGACATCCGCACGATGCTGGACGACACCGCCGCGCACCTGCGCGAGGCCGGCGCCGGGCTGACCACCTTCCATGACGATCTGGCCGACGCATTGACGAGCGGCGACGCCGACGCCGTCCGTTCGCTGCTCGCCGGGGACGCGTCCTCGCTGGCCTCCGCATTGGCCGCACCGGTCGAACTGGATCGCAAGGCCGTGTTCCCGGTGGCGAATTTCGGTTCGGGCATGGCGCCGTATTACACGTTCATCCCGTTGTGGACCGCGTCGATCCTCATCGCCCTGGCGGTCAGGACCTCGCTGGCGGACGAGCAGCGGCGGCGGTTCCGCCGGCTGCGGCCGCATCAGGTGTTCCTGGGACGCTTCGGCGTGTTCGCGCTGATTTCGCTGCTGCAGAGCACGGTCAGCTGCGCGGGCAGCCTGCTGTTCCTGCGCGTGCAGGCCGTGCACCCGCTGCTGTTCATGCTCTCGGGCTGGGTGGGCGGACTGGTGTTCGCGTTCTTCATCTACACGATGGTGGTCAGTTTCGGCAACATCGGCAAGGCGATCGGCATGCTGATGCTGGTGTTCCAGGTGTCCGGGTCGGCCGGCTCGTACCCGCTGCAGGTGCTGCCGGGGTTCATGCAACGGCTGAGCCCGTTCCTGCCGATCACGCATGCGATCAACGCGATGCGCGCCGCGATCGCCGGCATCTACCAGAACGACTACTGGATGGAGCTGGGCAAGCTGCTGCTGTTCGTGCCGCCGCTGCTGTTGCTCGGCTTGTTGCTGCGCAAGCCGTTGGTCGGGCTGAACCGCCGGTTCGGGGAACAATTGGAGCGTACCAAGCTCATCGGATGAGCTGCGACCGACCCGCGCGCTACTGGACGACGGAGGCTTCCTGCCTCGCCACGTCAAGGGCGGCGTTGAACGCGTCCGACGTCCAGCTGGCACCGGCCACCTTGTCCACCTTCAACCCTTCGAGCGGCTTGCCCACCACCACGCCGGGCACGGCTTCGGCGAACGCCTCCTGATGGTGCCTGGAGATGGTGGTGAACGGGTGTCCGACGACATCAACATCGGTGACGGCACCGTCCGCAATGGTCAGATACACGTCGATGGTGTCCTCGCCGACCGGCCCATACTGGCCTTTAATCGCATAGGTGCCGTCGGCGTAGACGCCGGTATCCCGCCGGGCTCCGCCATTCCCGCCATCAGAACCGTCCGGCGCCTCACCATTGCCCGCATCCTCGGCGGTGCCCGTTCCCGTCGTCCCCGAATCCGCCGACTGCCCGGAATTCCCGGCGAACTCGTCGTCCATCGGCACGGCTTTGGGTTCGCCGCACCCACCCAGCAGGGCGGCGGTCACCGCCAGACCGGCCACCGTCATGCCGATTGCACGGCCGCTGAACGCCACTGCGTTCCGTTCCATATCGCATATCCTTTCCGTTCGCAGTCGCACCGTTACTGTCGAACCGACAAACCGACGCGGCCCTCCGGCGTGGTTCAGTCTCTCCGTCCCCGGCTGCCGCACCTATTCCGCCTGTACTCACGCCCCGGTTTTCGCGGCCTTGGTCGGGTCGGCGAACGCCATTGCCGCCTCCCCGGTCTGCGCGCCCTCCACCTGCGCCCCGGTGGATGCCGGTCGCCCGCCCGCCGCCTCATACGCGAGCCGGGCCGTTTCGTCGTTCCACCGCTCCCCCACCAGCACGCCGTGGTTGAGCATGATCTCTCGTTGCGCGCAGGAGGCGACCAGCGCGTCATGCGTCACCACGATGATGGTGGTGCCCTGCTCATGCAGCTGCCGGAACAGGTCGAGTACAATGCGCTCGTTGCGTTCGTCGAGATTGCCGGTCGGTTCGTCGGCCAGCACCAGTTTCGGGCAGTTGATCAACGCCCGCGCGATGCACACACGCTGCTGCTCGCCACCGGACAGCTGGGCGGGCAGATGGTGGGCACGCTCCTTCAGTCCCACCCGTTCAAGCGCCGCCATGGCCTGCGCCTCATCAACCACCGAATGATAATACTGAGCGACCATCACGTTCTCCACCGCCGTCAGATGCGGCACCAGATGGAACTTCTGGAACACCAGACCGATCACGTTCTTGCGCACGTCGGCCAGCTGCGCGGCGTTCAAGTCCTCCAGTCGCCGCCCTTCCAACGTCACCGAACCGCGGCTGGGCGAATCCAGACACCCGATGATGTTCATCAGCGTGGTTTTGCCGGAACCGGACGAGCCGACGATCGCCAGCCACTGTCCTTCCGGCACGGTCAGGTTCAGATCGTCGACAGCGTTGAGTTCGCCGTAGATCTTGGAGATATGGTCGAGTTCCAGTAACATGCCTTGTCCTTTCCCTGTCGTGAATGGATGAACGAAATCGCAATCCGATCGAACGACTCGTCGCCCTGCGGTCCGGCCGGAAAACCTGTCATGGACCGTCATTCCTCCCGCAGCACCACGGCCGGGTCAATGCGCGTGGCGTTCCGAATCGGCGGAGTCGACGCCGCCACCGCCACCGCCACGCTCAGCGCCACCGATGCGGAACCCAACGCCACGCTGAAATCCAATGTTCGGTCGAACACCATCCGGCACAGTGCACGCGCCAGCGCATACCCCAAACCGACACCACACAGGCCGCCGGCCATGCCATACAACGCCGATTCGGCGGCAAACTCGGCCACCACGGAACGCGTTGTGGCTCCGAGCGCCCTGCGCAGGCCGATCTCATTGCGCCTCTGGGAGACGATCGACGACATGGTGGTCGATACGCCCACGAGCGTCAGCGCGAGCACCACCGCCGAAACGAACCAGAACAGCGTCTGCAGCATGGCGATGATGCGGCGGTTCGACGAGGTCATCCGGGATACGCGCTGTGCGCTCACGCCCAGTTCGCCGTCGTTGATCGCATCGGCGAGGGCTTCGAGATGCCCGTCATCGGCCTGTGAGGCGAATTCGATGACGTCCGGTCCACGGTCGCCCGCCAACGCGACGATGTCGTCCACGGTCGCGTAGATGATGCCGTCCTCGTTGCCGCCGGTTTCCAGGATTCCGGCCACGCGATACCCGACGCCGCCGGTTTCCAGGATGTCGGTGGACACACGGCCGTCCCTCATCTGCCCCGCGACGCTGCCCGAGGAATCCTCCGACGAGGTTCCGCCGCCGGCGTCGCCGGGAGCGCCCGCATTGTCCGCGCGGTATCCGATGGTCACGGTGTCGCCGATCTGCAGGCTCATCGCTTCGGCCGCATCCGAACCGACCAATACCTGCCCATCGCTTGGCCAGTCGCCGTCGACGACCCAATGCCGGTTGAGCGCGCGCGTCGCGTCGACGTCGATGCCGGCCAACACATACGATGCCGCGTTGACGCGTACGGTTTCATACCGGTAGGTCGCCGCGTCCGCCTCCGCCGCGGCCCGCACCTGCGTTTCGACAGTACGGACGACGTCGTCGTCCATGCCTCCTTGCGGACCGGTGACGATGAGATTCGCGCCGTACGCCCGCATCTCGTCGCCCATCTGCTGCGGCACGGTCAGGCAGATCGCGGCCAGCCCGAACAGTGTGACGGTGCCGACCATCGAGGCGACCACGGCCATGATGGCACGCGAACGGCGGCGGAATACCGCCCCGAACACCATGGTGAGGAACATGCGCCGGTTCGTCATACGACGCCCGGCATTGCGGTCAGCGGCCATGAAGCACCTCCGCGGGACGTACTCCCAGGATCGAACGGATGGATGAGCAGGAGGCGGCCAGCACGGTCGCGGCGATCAGCACGGCCACCAGGATGAACACCATCGGCCGTAGCGTGATCGACGAGGCGAACACGACCTGTCCGATCAGCTGCGCCGCGCCGACACCCAATCCGGCACCCGCGAGCGCGCCGATCAGTGCGATCACCGCGGTTTCCAACAGCATGAGCCGCGACACCGCGCCGTCGGTCGCTCCGATCGCCTTGAGCAGCGCGAGTTCGGAGGACCGTTCCGTGATCGAGGCGGCCATCAGGTTCGCCACGGCGATGGCTGCGGCGAGCAGGCTCAGGCCGGTCATGACGATCATGACCGCGCGAGTCTTGTTGAGTACATCGCCTTGCAGTTCGGAGATCTGGCGAATCTGTTTGGCCACGGCGTCGGGGAGCACCTCCTCGATCTGGTAGGCGATCGACGAGGCGTAGGCGGTGCAATACCAGGTTTCCCATTCCTCCTGGGTGACGGCCGCGGGGTTGCGGGACACTTTGCGTGCCAGGTCGTTTTCCGGTGTGGTCAGTGCTTTGACCTCCACCTCGTCGACACTGTCGGTCAGGCCGCTCAGTTCCTGCAACGTCGCCGAGGGAACATAGACGGCGCCGTTTTCCTCGTCGCCCGAATCGTAGATGCCGACGACGGTGACGGTGGCCGCCGTATTCCCTCGGGATAGGGTGATGGTCATACCCGGGGCGTCGATGTGCAGTTGGTCGGCGAGATCCGCGCCAATCATCGCCTCGTCGGCGTCGTCCCGCGCCCAGCGTCCGTTGATGGTCCACCACGAGCGCATACCTTGTACGCCGACGACCGAGGTTTCCCCGGTGGCCAGATGCAGTGTGGTGTTGAACCAGGTGCCGACGACGGGCACGGTTGCGGCATCGCCGCCGGTGCCGGCGGTGATGTCCGCGTGCAGATTGAGTTTCGGCGCGAAGTTGGTGATGTTGTATGCCCAGAAGATCGTTTTGATCTTCTGGATATCGCTTTCCTTGAGGAAGGAGGTCGGTTCGGTGTCGCTGCCGTCCACCGTCTCGTACAGGTCGGCGACCACCGCGTCCGATTTGGGTTCGATGACGATGTTGGAGCCGTAGGCCGAGAGTTCTTCGTTGAGTTTGTCCCCTACGTCGAAGACGACGCCGAGCATGGCCGTCGCCACCGCCGAGGATAGGCAGATGGTGATGGCGACGAGCAGCCGTCGCCGGAACTGCCGGCTGAATGAGCGGAAGATCATGCGCAGGATGAACACCGGAACCTCCTTTCGTTATTGGAAGTGCGCGGACAGCGCATCAAGGTCGGCGGCGTGGATGATGATGGCACCGTCGTCGACCTGGTAGGGGAACGGTATGGGGTTGCAGCCGCCTTTGAACCCGATGGTGGCCAGGTTGATCGCCACGTCGCAGCGTTTGCAGATGATTTTGCCGTCCTGCTCGTAGTAGCCGGCGTCGCCGCAGGTTTCGCAGGCGTCCAGGCCGACGCCGTACGCGCCGCCGTTCTTGAGGATGATGATGAACCGCATCTCGGTGCCGTCGGCCGCCGTGTATGCGAAACGATGCAGATGCCCGTCCTCCACTTGGGAGAAGGGGATGGTGGCCACGCCGTCCACAAGCGAGTATTCCTCCGGTTCGGAGATGACCGGCTGTTTGTTCAGTTCGTAGGTTCCCCATGCGAGCAGCGCTGTCAGCGCGATGGCGGCCGCCATGCTCCACGCGCCGGCGGCCACGGCTCGACGGCGGAAGGCGATGCGTGCGCGAACCCCCGCCTCGTTCAACGGCGGGATTGCGGCGTCTCCCGGCAGGCGGCATCCGTTCGGCGTGGTGCGCAGGCCGATGATGATTGAGGCGACGGCGGGGATGAGGAAGGCCAGCGCCTGTGCATAGGTCATCCACAGTTCGTGGTTGTGCAGCAGGATGAGCACACGGAAGGCCGGCCCGTGCAACACCAGGATCATCATGTTCATCAGCAGCGAGAACAGTTCCGTGGCGTGCATGACCAACTGCAGGATGGCGACGATCAGCGCGGCGGCGGTGAAGGCGCGGCGGATGTCGGGGGTGCGCAGGGTGTGGAACACCACCGCCACGATCAATGTCATGCCGATGCCCAGCAGGAAGCCCAACGCGCGCAGCAGCATATCGGAGGTGAACGGTGAGTCGCCGGTGTCGACGAAATTCGTCAGCTGCAGGATCACGTCCGGCATCGCGAAGAATATCGTGACCGCGATATCCGCCGCGGCGACGCCATTTGCCACGTTCATCCATAGACGGGCGCGACGAACCGACGCATCGCCCATCTCGTCTACGGAAACGCGGCTTGCGGATGTCCGTCGCCACCGTCCGACGATGCTCCGGGAGCGAACGATTACCGCAATCAGCGCGACGTCGAGGATCACGCCGAGGATCAGCGTCGGCAGGTTCACGGTGGACCGCCGATTGAGGATGGCGGTGCCGCGCAGTATGGCGAAGACCACGGCTGCGGCCAGGCCGATGGCGACGCCGATCGCGCGCCACCGGCGACTGGCCGGCCGGTTACGGCCTTCCCCTACGGTGAGCAGCACGCTCAGGCTCATCACCAGCAGGCATGGGCCGATGGTGCCGGAAAGCGCCTGGTTGAATTGCCCGAGCATGATCATCCTTTCGTTCGTCTTCTCTCAAGTGCGGCCAATGGCCGCAATCCCGCCCTCAGCGGGCGAGCGGTCACCACTGGTGGACGGTGTAGTCCCAGTCGAAGGTGGCTTCCAGCGGCTCGTTCCACCAGCGGCCGGTCACGCCGGTCTCCGGATCGGTGTGCAGCATCCAGCCGTTCTCGGCCGGGGAGTGGATCTTGAACGTCAGCGTGTATTCGCCGTCCTTGTCCAAGGCGATGTTGCCGCCGTAATGCGGACCGTCGGAGGCGACCATCTCCATGAACGTGCCCTCCTGCGTATTGGACGGATCGTTCTTGTCGGTGATGACGTAGTCCACGGTCAGGCCGGGCACGAAATCGCCGGCCCCATATCCCAGATCGTTGCCTTCCAACGCGGTGATGTCGGCTTCCAGATGCAGGTTCGACTCCGCGGCGCTCAAGCCCATGCCGGCGGGTTCCATATCAATCGGCTGGAAATAGACCGCGGCGGCGTTGATCTCGCCCTCCAGCTCCACATCGGTGCCGATCGGAATCTCCTCGAAGCCGGCACCGGTATCCGCGGGGTCGGCGGCACCCTCGGTCTGCGACGCGGCGTCGACACCCGAGTCGGTGTTTGCGTCACCGGTATCGCCGCACGCCGCGGTCGCCATGCTCAGCGATCC
Source organism: Bifidobacterium pullorum subsp. gallinarum (assembly GCF_000741215.1). Lineage (GTDB taxonomy): Bacteria > Actinomycetota > Actinomycetes > Actinomycetales > Bifidobacteriaceae > Bifidobacterium > Bifidobacterium pullorum_B. The sequence continues at coordinate 128,456 of NZ_JGYX01000007.1, read as the reverse complement.
GGCGAGCAACAGGCCCAGCAGGGTTGCCAGCGTTTTCTTGGTGGTCATGGTGTTCTCTCTTTCTGGTTGGTTGTTGGATAGGGGTATGGTTGCCTACGCCATCCGTTCGGCGCGGCGGGTCTTCGCCTGCCTGGCCGCACCGATGGCGAACAGCGCGAGCACGGCAGCCAACGCAATGCCTTGCGCGGCCAGCGTTTCGACATAGGGGTACAGGCCGAGCCAGTCGTTCGTCGGGAAGCCTTCCAGGTAGATGCCGCCCAGCGCATCACCTTCGATCAGCGAGTGCACGCCGCCGCCCGCGAAGATCACGACAAGCACGGCCAGCAGCACCGAAGTGACGATGAAGAACGGTCTGATCGGGATGCGCACCGATGTGAACCGGATGAGCAGGAAGACGCCGATCAGCACAACCGCCGCGGTGATGCCGCCGATCCACATGCCGCTGGCGTCCTGTGTCATCGAGTAGATCGACTGGTAGAAGATCACCGTTTCGGCACCTTCGCGGAAGACCGCCAGGAAGCTCAGCAGGGCGAGCGAGACGATGCCGGCCGCTCCCAGACGTTCCGGTGTGGGGTCGGTGCCCGCCGTGCCGCCGATGCGTGCGACGGCGGCTTCGGTTTTGGCCCGGATGTACCGGTTCCACGCGTCGACGCTGGATTTGTTGAGCATCCAGTTGCTGGTGTACAGCAGCATGCCCATCGCCACGAGCGCGCACACGCCTTCCATGATCTCCTGCTGCGGTCCGCTGCCACCGAACAACGCCATGAACACCGCGGCGATGACCCCCGATGCGGCCAGGCCGGCCACGACGCCCAGGTAGATCCACCGCACCAGACGGCGGTTGCCGGATTTGACCAGATAAGCGATGATCGCCGCGACGACGAGCAGGGCCTCCAGTCCCTCGCGGATCAGGATCAGGAACGCCTGACCGAACGAGCTGGTGATCAGGCGTGTGAACCCGCCGACCTCGCTGCCGGCACCGCCGTCCAGCGCTGCGGCGTCCTCGACGAGCATCGTCTTCAACTCGTCGACATGAGCTTTCGCATCCGCGGTGTCTCCGGCGACCATGGCCTTACGGCTTTCCTTGAACGTGCTTTCCACCTTGGAGACGCGGCTGCCGCCGATGGCGTTCATCACGTTCTTCTCGAACCCCAGCTTTTCGTAGTACTGGTAGTAGGCCTCATTGACGAGTTCCGCGCCTCGCTCCCCGTCTCCGGATTCGCCGGCGGCCAGCGAATCGTCGAGCACGGCCACCATTTCCGCGGCAACATCCGACCAGGAGCGGGTGCCGATGCCCTCGTTCTTGTGCACCTTGGCGGCATCCAACGCCTCGCGTTCCTTGGCGGTCTGTTCCTCGCGCATCCGCGCGTAGTCGCGCGGATCGCTCAGTTCACTGTTCCCATCCAACGTGGCGCCGCATTCCCTGACATCGTCAGCGAGCGCGTCGCGCAGGGTCTCGATGTCGATCCGGCGATTCTGCTGGTAGACGAGGCGCTGCAGATCCTGGAATTGCCGGCGCTGGTTCTGGTATCGGTCCGCGCCGATGGTGTCGTTGACGACCTTGGCGAAGTTGGAGGCCACGTAGTCGGTGTTGTATGCGACGTTGAACGCGGAGGCCGCACCCGCGTGGTCGCCGTCAACGTATTCGGCGACGCCTGCGTCGAGGTCCGCGACGATTGTCTGGGCGATCTGCATCCATGATTCGGGGTCGGCCGGCTCGTCCGCGACTGCGGGAATCATGAGCGACAGCGCGGCGGCGGCCGTCAGTATCAGGCCGAGCAGTGCGGCACCGATTCGGGTCATGGTTCTGGTCATGTCGGGCCCCTTCAGGTTGTTGCGGATCGATGTGCTTCTCAACCTATGGGGTGTTATCCGAAATGAAAAGACTTGACTTTTGGTTCGCTGCGAGGTAATGCGAGCCTACAATACGCTGTTATTTGTCTCATATTGCGGACATCTGGCGCGTCCGTCCGGGCGATTCTATGATGGCCGGCATGGCGTTTCCCCACTCGTTGATTCTGCCCGACACGCTGGGCACCGGTCTTGTCGTCCAATCGACGGCTCCCATGGACGACACGTCGATACGTGCGTTCGTCGACGAGTACGAACGCACGCTGTCACGGTTCCGATCCGACTCGATACTCGCCGCGATGGCCGGCGCCGCGCATGGCGGCAGTTTCGATTTTCCGGACTGGTGCGAACCGCTGTTCGACCTCTACGAACGGCTGTGCGAGGCGACGGATGACGCGATCGACCCCTGCGTGGGCGCCGCCTTGGCACGCTTGGGGTACGGCCCCGATCTCGCCTTCGAAACCGGAACGTCGGATTCCCAACGGATTTGGGTCGCCCATCCGACCTGGCGCCATGACGTCGAACGCCACGGCACCACACTGGTCACCGCAAGACCCGTCCATCTTGATTTCGGCGCCTGCGGCAAGGGGTATCTCGTCGACCTCATCGCAGCCATGCTGACACAGCAGACGACCGTACGACCGGGATACGCACCGGATTTCGTCATCGATGCCGGCGGCGACATCCTGGCGCATACATCGCCCCCGATCACCGTGGCGCTGGAGGACCCGCACGATACCAGCCGGGCCGTCGGTATCGCGCATATCGATCACGCCGCCATCGCCGCTTCGGCGCCGAGCCGTCGCCATTGGCGGACGGCAGGCGACGAACAGGTGCATCACCTGCTCAACGCGGTGGATGGCCTGCCGGTCACGGATATGGCCGCCACCTGGGCGGTCGTGGACATGCGCCCCGGCGGAACAGCCCGCAGCGCAAACCGTCCCGCCGGCGGATACTTCCCCACGGCATTGGCGGACGGCTTGGCCACGGCGTTGTTCCTCACCGACCCGGAACGGCTCGCCCAACACTTCGATTTCGCTTGCGTCACGATCCGCACCGATCGCGTCGCCACCCGCAGCCGGCATTTCCCCGGCACGCTGTTCACCGGATGACGCCCCAACACACCCCAACCTGCCCTCAGCCCAAGCAGGCCCATCGCCTGCGCAAACGCGCATAAACGCCCGGAGCGGTGCCGCAAGACACGGTACCATGGGTAGATATCCGGCAGGGAGGCGTCACATCATGGGATTCGAACAGGAAGCGCTCGACGAGCTGATCGAGCACATGCGCGGCCGTGGAGCCGCCATGCAGGAACGGCTCACGCACAGCACCAAGGGCGAGCCGCTGGTCCTCCACGAATTGGCCGTGCACGGCACACGCACGCCCTCACAGTTGGCCGCCGCCGCCGACACCACATCAGGCCGCATCTCCGCGGTGCTCGCGTCCCTGGAGAAGAAGGGGTTCATCACCCGCACCACCGATCCGAACGATCGCCGCGTCACGCTGGTCAACATGACCGAGGCGGGTCGGGCCGCGGACCAACGCAACTTCGAGGTGCTCTGCTCCACCGTCTGCTGGGTGTTCTCCCAGATGGGCGAGGAGCACACCCGTCAACTCGTGGACCGGATGAACGAATTCGCCACCTACCTATCGCTATGCGGCCCGGACGGTGCCCGCCCCACCCAGGAGCAGATCGACGAGGCCTTCGGGGCATCGGCCCAAGGCGAGTAGCCCCCGCAGGTGCACCGGCTGCGACGTCGCGCATAGGCCAGGCGTAAGATGCATTCCCGCATCATCCGGGTCGTCAGCGGCCCAAGGCACCCTTGAGGTCGCGGTTCTGGAAGTGCTCGTGCAGCAGACAGTAGCCGCCGAACAGCACGAGCCAGACCAGGCCCGCTATGCCTGAGCCTCGCGTGTCGTCGGCCAGGAACAGGGTGGCGTACACGAACACGAAGAACGCGATGGCGATGGTGTTCGTGACCCGCCATGCGGGCATGACGAACCCGTCGGCGGCGAAGTCCGGGGACTGGCGGTACTTGCGGTGCGCCACCATCGTCAGGATGTAGATGAACAGGAACACGGCGCTGGACGCGGACGAGAACAGCACGAACGCGCTGGAGACCTGCGGGAACGCGTTGATGACCGGCGAGAGCATGATCAGCGCCGCGGAGACCAGGATCGCACGTGCCGGCACCTTGTGCGAGGAGACGACACCGACCTTCTGCAGAGTGGGCGAATGCGACTCCGAGGCGATCTGGTACAGATGGCGGCCGGCGGAATACAGCAGCGAGTTCAACGCCGAGCTGGCGGCCGTGATGACCACGAAGAACACAAGCGCCGAGGCCCAGTTGAGACCCGCGTACTGGAACACCATGATGAACGGGGAGGCGAACGAGCCGTCCTCGTTGGCGGTGAAGTTGCGCCACGGCACGATGGCCATGATCGCCACCAGCGCGCCCACGTAGAAGATCAGGATGCGCACGATGATCTGGTTGATGGCCTTGGGCAGCACCTGACGCGGGTTCTTGGTCTCGGAGACGGTCACTCCCACGAACTCGATCATCTCGTAGGCGAAGAACACCATCTGGAAGCTCATCAGGAACGCGAGCCAGCCGTTCGGGGCGATCGAGAACCCATCCAGGATATTGTCGAACCCGGCGTGACCGGCCGGCGTGGGCGCGTCGGCACCATGGATCTGCACGGACGGATAGTGGTAGCCGATGACGATCATGACCACGGCAGTGGCGATCATCGCCACGATCAACGTGATCTTGATCATCGAGAACCAGAACTCCACCTCACCGAACACCTTGACGGCAATCAGGTTGATGCCCACGAGCGCCACCAGGAAACAGGCCTCGATCAGCCATTTCCACGCGCTCACATCGATGCCGAAGGTCTCGAAGAAGGTCACGAAATACGTGGAGACGGCCGTGATCTCGGTCATGCCGAGCAGCACGAGCGCCACCCAGTACGACCACCCGGCGAACTTGCCCCAGCCGTGCCCCAGGTAGCGTTCCACGAAGTTGATGAATGTGTGCTGGCTCGGATCGCGGTACATCATCTCGCCGATGGCGCGCATCAGCAGGAACATGACCACGCCGACCAGGATGTACACGAACACGATGCTCGGGCCGGTCAGGCTGATCGACTTGCCTGACCCCAGGAATAGGCCGGTGCCGATCGTGCCGCCGATCGCGATGAACTGCACATGCCTGTTGGACAGGCCGCGTTCCATCTCGTTATCGGAATCCAACGCCTCCACCGAGTCCAGCCCGGCCGTGCCGGCCGCCGACGAACGCGGCCGCAACTCTTCCCGTGTCTCTGCCATGGGTGGCAGTGTAGCGGGTACATGTAAACAATGCGTGTTACGTTCCGCGATGCGCTCCATATTGCCCGCCCCCCTTGCGCGCACGGCAGGTGCCACCGCATTCGGCGGCATCACCGGTCGCGTCCGCAAGCGCCGGAACGCATCTACTCCACCGACTTCAGCGAACTGACCGGATCGATGCGGTCCAGCACGGGGTTGGTGATCAGCTGCACCAGCAGCGCGAACACCAGCGTGATCACCGCGGCGATCAGGTAGCTCCACCAGTGCACCTCGACCTCGAAGTAGATGCTCGGCATGTTCAGGGCCGCGGTCAGCAGGCCGCCGATGAACCGTCCAAGCGGCAGGCCGGCCACGATGCCCACGCCGGTGAGGATCATCATCTCCTTGTTCACGTAGGTGTGCACCTCACGGTCGGTGAAGCCCAGCACCTTGAGCGTGGCCATCTCGCGCACGCGTTCGGACACGTTCGTGTTGGCGAGCGTGAACAGCACCACCAGCGCCAGGCCACCCGCCAGGCCGATGATCAGCGCCACCACGGCGGCCATCAGTTCGAACCGGAAGCTGCGGCGCATGTCCTCGCAGCTAATCGCGGTCAGCACCACCGGGTCGTCCTGCAGTTCCTCCGCATATTCCACCTGCTCGTCGCCGCTGCCCTCGTAGTGCGCGTACACCGCGTTCCAGGTCATCGGGGCGTCGTCGTCGAACGCCTGACGGTACGCGCTTTCGCCGATGTACACGTCGGAGCCGATCACACTGCGGTTCACGGCCGTCACCGTCACCTCGCCGTGCTGCATGTTCCCGTCGGTCAGCGATACGGTGTCGCCGGACTTCACGCCGAGCGCGTTCGCCGCCGATTTCGAGACGATGACCGCATCGTCCTCGAGCGTGAGCTCGCGCCGGCCGTGTTCCACATCCTGCAGGTCGACCATGCCGGCGAGGTCGTCGCCCCCGCCGTCCGGAATCACCATCAGCTGGATCGTGGCGCTGCCCTCATCGGTGGCAATCTCGCCGCTTTCCAATCGCACGCGCATCGTGTCGGTCACGTCGGCATCGCCGGTCAACAGGTCGGCCATCGCGTCGGCGTTGTCGTCGTTGGCCGCCACAAGCAGGTCGTACCGGTACAGGTCCTCATACTGCTTGGGCCCGAGCGTATCGACCGAATCGTTGATCGCGAATCCGCAGACGATGAGCGCGGTGCATCCGGCCACGCCGCCGACGGTCATGATCAGGCGGCTCTTGAACCGGAAGATGTTGCGCACGGTGACCTTGTTGAGGAAGCTCAGCCGCCTCCACACCGGCTTGATGCGTTCGAGCAGTACGCGCGAGCCGGCCTTTGGCGCCTTCGGACGCATGAGCTGGGCCGGCGTCTGCCGCAGTTCGCCCAGGCACGCCGCGCCCGTGGCCGTCAGCACGGCGACGACGAACAGCGCGATGCCCAGGCTGCCGTACAGCCAGTCGTATTCGAGGACGATTCCGGGGATGACGTACATGTTCTCCAGCACCGTCAGCAGGAAGGCGGGGATGCCCAGGAACCCGACCAGCAGACCGATGCCGCCGCCGATCAGGCAGGCGAGCGCGGCGAACAGCAGGTACCGCGAGGCGATGGTCAGGCTGCCGTAGCCGAGTCCTGTGTAGGTGCCGATCAGGCCGCGCTCCTCCTCCACCATGCGGGTCATGGAGGTCAGGCTCATCAGCACGGCCACGAGCAGGAACACCACGGGGAAGGCGAAACCGAGCGTCTCGATCGAGGAGACGTCGGAGTCGAGCGACGAGTAGCCGCCGACCGACGAGCGGTCCTGCACGTACCAGCGGGCATCGGCGATGTCGTCGATGGTCTGCTGCTGCTTGGCGAATTCCTCGTCGGCTTTAGCGCGCTGTTCGTCAAGTTCGGCCTGTGCGGCTTCAAGCTGCTGCTCGCCGTCGGCCAGCTGTGCCTCGCCCTCCTCCACCTGTTTCAGGCCATCCTCCACCTGCTGCTTGTTCGTAGCGAGCGTGGCCGCCTGGGTCTTCAATTGGGAGGCCTGCTGTTCGAGCGCGGTGGCGTTGGCCTCCAGCGTGGAGGCCTGTGCGTTGAGTTCAGCTTCGCCGGCCGCCGCCTCCTGTTCCTTCTGGGTGAGCGTGGCGTTCTGCGCGTCGAGTTCGGCCTGCCCAGCGGCGATCTGATCCAGCGCATCCTGTGCCTGCTGTTTTTGGTCTTCGAGTTGCGTGGTGGCATCCGTCAGCTGCTGTTTGATGGCGTCCAGTCCCTCTCCCGGCTGGGAGGAGGGGTCCACAGGGATGCCGGCGGCGGTCAGCGCCGCCACGATCTGCGCCCAGGTTGCTTCATCGATCTGTCCGTGGTCGGGAATGGTGGTCAGCAGGTTCTGCGCCTGTTGTACGAGTGTCAGCATCTGTTCGACCTGAGCCATGCCGCTTTCGGCCTGCGCGCGCCCGGAGTCGAGTTGCTGCTGGTCGGCATCGAGTTGCGCGCGGCCGTCGGCGAGCTGCTGTTTGCCGGCGTTCAGCTGCGTGCGCGCCTCGTTGAGTTGCTGGCGGCCTTGCGTAATCTGCAGACGGCCGGCGGCGATCTGCGAGCGCGCCGAGGCGATCTGCGTCTCCCCGTCGGTGATTTCGGTTTGCGCGGCTTCGAGTTGGCTGCGGGTGTCGGCCAGGGTCTGGCGGTTCTCGTCGAGGGTGGCGCGTTGGTCGTCGATCTGCTGTTGGGCGTCGTCGAGCTGGGCGTAGACGTCGGCTTTGGCGTCGTTGAGCTGGTCTTGGGCGTCGTTGACGATGCTTTGGCGGCGGGCCTGCTGGCGGTCGTCCTGTACGGTGCGTTCGATGCGGGCGACGACGTCGCCGACGATGCGGTCGTAGTCGTCGCCGAAGGTGTCCTGTTCGGCGGCACCCTCGACACTCAGGCTGATGGCGGTGTAGACGTTGCCGGTGACGCCGTCGCTGGGGGCGAAGAACACGTAGTCGGCGGTGGTGGGGCTGCGGAGTGCAGAGGTGGCGTATCCGGTGGGGTTGGTCAGGTCCTTGGGGTCAAGGACCTGGGCGGTGATGGTCAGTTCGGTCGGGAATTCGGGCGAGGTTTCGGCGTCCTTGTCGGTATCCGCGTTGTCCGAATCCTCCGATTCAGATAGATCGACGCCAAAGGTGGTTGTGGTTTCGACGGGGGTGATGGTGATGGTGTCGCCGATGTCGTGGCCGGAGTCGATGAGGAATTTCTCGGTGACGGCAACCTCGCCGGCCTTGGTGGGCATCCTGCCTTCCTGCAGGTAGGGCAGGTCGAGGCCTTCCACGCCGATTTCGGTCATCGTGACGCTTTTGTCGGTGCCGGCGACGTCGGTGGTTGCGCTCTGCGTGCGTTCTGGCTGGATGGTGTCGACGCCGTCGATGCGACGCAGCGCGACGATGTCGTCGTCGGTCAGGCCGTAGGTGGAGAGGATCTGTATATCGTGCAGTCCCTGCCCGTCGTAGAACCGGTCGGCGGCCAGGAACATGTCGCGGCAGCCGGCGTAGATGCCGGTGAGCACGGATACGCCGAGCAGGCAGATCACGGCGATGGAGAGGAACCGTTTCCAACTGCGCAGCCAGGAGCGCAGCGTGTCCTTGCCGTAGGCCAGGGCGATGGCGCCACCGTGCGGGCGGCGGCTCCGCCCACGGGGGGATGCGGTGAAATCGGTGAGGTCGGCCGCGACCACATTCCGTTTCACGGCATGTTTCACACTATGGCGAGAGTGTTTCACAAGACGTTTCACACCCATCGCGACCACCACCTACCATTCGATGTCGGCGATCGGAGTCGGATCGGGATTGACCTCCTCGCCGGTCACCTTGCCGGAGCGGAACCGGATTACCTTGTGCGCCATCGGGGCGAGCGCCGAGTTGTGGGTGATAATCATCACCGTCATGCCCTCGTCCCGGCAGATGTCCTGCAGGAGCTGCAGAACCTCCTTGCCGGTCTCGTAGTCCAGGGCGCCGGTCGGTTCGTCGCACAGCAGCAGTTTGGGTTTCTTGGCGATGGCGCGGGCGATCGAGACGCGCTGCTGCTCGCCGCCGGACAGCTGCGCGGGGAAGTTGTCGAGCCGGTCGGCAAGCCCCACCTTGCCGAGGGTGTCGGCCGGGTCGAAGTGGTTGGGGCAGATCTGGGAGGCGAGCTCCACGTTCTCGAGCGCGGTCAGGTTGGGCACCAGGTTGTAGAACTGGAAGACGAAGCCGATGTCGTTGCGGCGGTAGCCGACCAGCTCCTTGGGCCTAAGGCCGGTGATGTCCCGGCCGCCCACCACCACGCGGCCGGAGGTGGCGGTGTCCATGCCGCCCAGGATGTTCAGAGCGGTGGTCTTACCGGCGCCGGACTGGCCGAGGATCACGGTTAGACGGCCTTCGTCGGCCGTGAAGCTGGCTTCGTCGAGCGCGCGAATCACGCTGCCGCCGGAGGGGTATTCCTTGACCACCTTGTCAAATTCGATGTATGCCATCGCGCACCTCCCGGACCATGCTTGGAACTGCTATACTATCCAGTAAACCAACACAGTGTCGGTTTGGCAACCGACAGTCGGGTTGCGAGTTGTCGGATTAGCGGCGAGGGAGACGCCATGGCAAGGGAGCTGGTCGAGAGCCGCCGCACGCAGTACACGCGGCGGGCGTTGCGCGATGCACTCATCGAACTGCTGGCGGACAAGCCGCTCGCACGAATCACCGTGCGCGAGCTGTGCGAGCGGGCCGACGTGAACCGATCCACGTTCTACGCCCACTATCCGGATCTCGACAGTCTGTTGCGCGACATCGAGGAGGACACGATCGACTGGGTCAACGGCACGCTCCAGCAACTGCTCGAACGGCCGGATCCCGACAGCGTCGGCCGCGTCATCGAACACGTCTGCCGGTACATCGCCGACAATCGCAGCCATCTGCGTGTGCTGATGAGCCCGCAGGCCGACCTGAGATTCCAACAGCAGCTGCTCGGCCTGATCTACGGGCGCATCGACCTGGCCACACAGCTGCAAGGCACCGACCCGCAGGAGGCCGAGATGCGCATGCACTTCGCCGTCTCCGGCAGCATCGGCCTGCTCCAGCACTGGCTGGCCTCCGAACCCACGGCACCCCCCGAAACCGTGGCCCGCATCATCACCACCATGGCCCTGCCCGCCCGCTGACGCCCGCCGCCCGCCCATCCAGCGGACGCACGGGGGGGTCGCGTCGCCTCCCGCTGCTTACAATGCCGTTCAACCGGCATTCGGCCGGCAGAGAGGGGAGCCACCCATGACCAACACCAACCACGCCGGCGCTCCAGCCGGCTCCGCCAGCGACGTCACCATCCAGGAACCGCCGTCGCTGCGCAAGTCGCTGAAGAACCGACACATCCAGCTCATCGCGCTCGGCGGCGCCATCGGCACGGGCCTGTTCTACGGCTCCAGCGAGTCGATCTCGCTGGCCGGCCCGGCCATCCTGCTCGCCTACCTGATCGGCGGCATCGCCATCTTCATGATCGTGCGCGCGCTGAGCGAGATGTCGGTGGAGGACCCGAAGGCGGGCGCGTTCAGCTACTACGCCACCCGCTACTGGTCCAAGCGCGCGGGGTTCGTCTCCGGCTGGAACTACTGGTTCAACTACATCCTCGTCTCGATGGTGGAGCTGTCCGTGGTCGGCTCGTTCGTCAACTACTGGTTCCCGAACATCCCGCAGTGGGCGTCGGCCGCGTTCTTCCTGGTGGTCATCACCGCCGCCAACCTGATGGGCGTCAGCAAATTCGGCGAAATCGAGTTCTGGTTCGCCATCATCAAGATCGTGGCGGTGCTTGCCATGATCGTCGGTGGCCTGGCCGTCATCGCGTTCAATCTGCCCACCGACTCCGGCGTCCGCGCCAGCTTCGCCAACTGGTTCGCGCTGGACGGCGGATTCCTGCCGAACGGCGTCATGCAGCGCACCGCCGACGGCACCTGGACCGGTCTACTGATGGCGCTCGTGGTGGTCATGTTCAGCTTCGGCGGCACCGAACTGATCGGCGTGACCGCCGGCGAGACCGAGGATCCGCGCACCACCATCCCGAAGGCCACCAACGGCGTGATCTGGCGCATCCTGGTCTTCTACATCGTGGCGCTCGGCGTGATCATGGCCGTGGTGCCGTGGAACATGATCGACGGCGAATCCAGCCCGTTCGTGCAGATCTTCGATTCGATCGGCGTGCATGTGGCCGCCGGGATCCTCAACTTCGTGTGCCTGACCGCCGTGATGAGCGTGTACAACTCGGGCCTGTACGCCAACTCGCGCATGCTGTATTCGCTGGCACGCCAGGGCAACGCGCCCGCCTACCTGGGCCGGCTCAACTTCCACGGCGTGCCGGTGGCGGCCGTGCTGACCTCGGCGGCGATCACGGTGATCGCCGTGGTGGTGGTGTTCGTGTGGCCGGAGTTCGCCTTCAACTATCTGATGAGCATCGCCACCATCTCGGCGATCATCAACTGGTCGATGATCATGATCACCGAGATGAAGTTCCGCCGCGTGGTGGCCGCCGGCGGTTCGCCGCACGATTCGGCGCTGGCCGGCAAGAGCGGCCGGGAGGCGCTGGACGCGATCGCGTTCAAGCTGCCGGCGGCCCGCGTGACCCCGTGGGTGGTGCTGGCGTTCCTGGCCATGATCGTGGTGCTGATGTGCTTCTCCGCCAGCTACCGGATCGCCGTGGTGGCGGGCGTGATTTGGCTGGCCGTGCTGCTGGTGGCCTATCAGCTCACGCAGCGGCGCCGCTAGGGGCTCCTCACCACGCCAATGTGGTACGGAACCATCAACCACACGCCTGAACGGTTCTGTACCACAAACACCGGCGATGCAGCCGGCTACATCGCCAGCCGCATCATGGTGGTCACCAGATGCACCGCGGCGATGGCCACCAGCACCACGCCCGCAATCCAGATCACCGACTTATAGGTCCGGTCCGGCTGCTCGCCCTTGCACAGCGACAGCCGGACGCCCAACCTCCAGATCCAGTCGGGCTTGAGCAACGTCATCGCCCCCGCCCCGGCGCATAGCACGATGATCACAGCCTCCAACACGATCTCGCCGACACCCATATCGCCTCCGTTTCGTCGCACTCCCCGCCATTATCTCAACGTTGTAAACCGTTGACAACCCCGCATCAACCGGTGCCATCCACGAGCCCACCGCCTTATACCCAACAATCACAAATCCGTAACCCCGGCAACCTCACATCGCGCGCGCCGAACGCCATGGCATGCGGATAATGGATGGTAACGAAAACATCCGCCACACCACAATCACGCGGTTGTGCCAACCACGGTCGCGCCAACTGCAGTCGCGCCGGCCACAGTCGCACCAACCGCGGTTGTGCCGAACACGGCCGTTCAAAGGAGACACGCATGTTCATCCCCCGCCACTACGAGGACCCCCACACCCTGCATGTCGGCACCATGCCGAACCGGGCCTATTTCATCCCCGCCTCCACACGCACCGACACCGTCGGCGAGCGCCGTGCGGATTCCGACCGGTTCACGCTGCTGAACGGGGATTGGATGTTCCGCTATTACGCCAGCATCTACGATCTGGACGCGGAGGTCTCGCGTCGGCATCAGGCCGGTCTGCCCGCGTTCCATGACCGCGGGTTCATCGACTCGCTGGGCGTATCGGACGAGCCGCGGCCGGACGAGCTGCGCGCCGCGGGGTATTCGTCGATTCCGGTGCCGTCGGTCTGGCAGAACCATGGGGTCGACCGGCATCAGTACACGAATGTGAACTATCCGTTCCCGCTCGATCCGCCGTATGTGCCGCAGGACAATCCGTGCGGCGTGTACCTGCATACGTTCGAGCATCGCCGTGATGCCGCCGCGCCGAGGTCGTTCCTGAATTTCGAGGGTGTGGATTCCTGCTTCTACGTGTGGCTCAACGGCGTGTTCGTCGGGTATTCGCAGGTCTCGCACGCCACGAGCGAGTTCGATGTGACCGACGTGTTGGCGGACGGCGCGAATACGTTGGCGGTGCTGGTGCTCAAGTGGTGCGACGGTAGCTACCTGGAGGATCAGGACAAGTTCCGCATGAGCGGCATCTTCCGCGATGTCTACTTGCTGGACCGCCCCGCCGCCGCGATCCGCGACTATGCGGTGGGCACCGAGATCGATTGGCGCGAGACAGCGCAGGATGGTGCGGTGCCGGAGGCCGGCCATGCGACGGTGCGCATCGCGTTCGACTTCCTGGACGGCGCGACCACGCCGGTGACGGTGACGCTGCTCAACGAGTACAACGAGACGCTGGCCAAGGTCCAAGCCGAGCCGACGGATGCGGCGGACTCCCCCGCTCCCGCGCGGCCGACCGCGGACGGCGACGACACCGACTATGCGGGTTCCGATTTCGTTGCGCGCGCGACCGCCACGTTCATCGTCGACGACCCGCACCTGTGGAGCGCGGAGACCCCGTACCTGTACACGGTTGCGATCGAGACGGCCGGCGAGACGATTGTGGACCATATCGGCATCCGCGAGATCTCGACCGAGGGCGGCGTGCTGCGGGTGAACCGGCAGCGGGTCACGCTGCATGGCGTGAACCGGCATGACTCGGATCCGGTGACCGGGCCGGTGATCGCGCAGGAGCAGATCATGCAGGATCTGAAGCTGATGAAGGAGCATAACGTCAACGCGATCCGCACCAGCCATTACCCGAACGCGCCGCATTTCTACGACCTGTATGACCGGCTGGGCTTCTACGTGGTCGGCGAGGCGGACGACGAGAGCCATGGCGCGTCGTGCGTGGTCGCGCCGGATATGTCGGAGCGGGCCGCGCTCGAACGATGGAACCGGATGATCTCCGACAATCCGGAGTTCACGGACGCCACCGTGGACCGTGCGCGCCGCTGCGTGGAGCGGGACAAGAACCGGCCGTCGATCATCATGTGGTCGATGGGCAACGAGTGCGCGTACGGCTGCACGTTCGAGGCGGCGCTGGCGTGGACGAAGCGTTTCGACCCCTCGCGGCCGACCCACTACGAGTCGGCGCGCTACGTGGCCGACGGCAAGACCTATGACTTCTCGAACCTGGACGTGCACAGCCGCATGTATCCCACGTTGGAGTCGATCGAACAGTACTTCTCCGACGAGGGTCCGCAGGGCGACGGGTCGAACGGCGACGACGGCGCGAACGGCACCAGGCCGTACGTGCTGTGCGAGTTCTGCCATGCGATGGGCAACGGCCCGGGCGATCTGGAGGATTACTTCGAGCTGATCCAGCGGTATGACGGGCTGGCCGGCGGGTTCATCTGGGAGTGGTGCGACCATGCGATCGACCGGGGCACCGCGCCCGACGGCCGCCGCGTGTACGCGTACGGCGGCGACTCGGGCGAGTACCCGCATGACGGCAACTTCTGCATAGACGGCCTGGTCTACCCGGACCGCACGCCGCACACGGGCCTCAAGGAGTTCAAGAACGTGTACCGCCCGGCCCGCGTGACGGCCTTCGACCAGAAGACCGGCACGCTGACGCTTCGCAATTATATGGATTTCACGGATCTGGCCCGCTACATGACGATGCATGTGGAGCTGATGTGCGACGGCGAGCCGATCTGGATGTCCACGCCGCACGTGCCGTCGATCCCGCCGCATGGCGAGGCCGACGTGGCGGTGCCGCGTCTGGTCGACGCGATCCCGGACGAGGGCAAGGCCACGCTGGTGGTGCGCTATTCGCTGAAGGCGGCGGACGAGCTGCTGCCGGCCGGGTTCGACCTCGGATTCGACGAGGTGCCGGTACAGACGGCCGACCCGCGCAACCAGACGGTGGTCCGGGCGGCGAACGCGGCGGGCAAGGCCAACACCATGCAGCCGACCGTTGCGGAGCGCGGGGCTACGCTGGTGATCGAGAACGCGCGGTTCCGTCATGTGCTCGACCGGCGCACCGGATTGTTCGACACGATGACGGTCGGCAACCACAGCCTGCTCGACGAGCCGATGAGCATCGACATCTGGCGCGCCCCGACCGACAACGACCAGTATGTCAAGGCGCAGTGGTTCGCCGCCCGGTACGACCATGCCGCGACCCGCGCCTACGACATGACGTGGTCCGCGGACGGCGGCGTGGCGCGCGTCTCCGTGACGATGGGCGTGGTGGCGCCGGTGGTGCAGCGGATCGCCACGGTCAAGGCCGTGTGGACGATCGCCTCGGACGGTTCGGTGGATCTGCGCATGACCGTGGAGCGGGATACGCGCATGCCGTTCCTGCCGCGATTCGGTCTGCGGATGCTGCTGCCGCGGACGATGGACCGGGTGAGCTACTGCGGTCTGGGCCCGTTGGAGAGCTACGTGGACAAGCGCCGCGCCAGCTGGCATGGCGTGTTCTCCGGCACCCCGCAGACGCTGTTCGAGCCGTATATCAAGCCGCAGGAGAACGGCAACCACCACGATTGCGACTGGGCGACGGTGACCGGCGACGGGATCGCGCTCGGCGTGTACGGGGCGCAGCCGTTCGATTTCCAGGCGCTGCCGTACACGGCCGAGGAGATGACCGCCAAGGCGCATAACCACGAGCTGGAGCCGTGCGGTTCCACCGTGGTGTGCGTGGACTACCAGCAGAGCGGCATCGGATCGAACAGCTGCGGCCCCGAGCTGCAGACCAAGTACCGGCTGGACGCGGAGCGGTTCACGTTCAACGTGCTGCTGCGCCCGGAGATTGGCTGAACCGCGACTGCGGAGCGCGTCTGGCTGAGCCCGCGCACGTAAAGAAGCCCTTATGATGCAGAATCACGAAGCCACTGCGCCAAATGGACCACTTCCAAGCTCATTACTGGCCCATTTGATGCAGGATTACAAGCCCACTGCATCATAAGGGCTTCTTCATGCTCCACATCTGGCCCATATGTCACAGGATTGCGGTGCCACTGCGCCGAAAGGGCTTCTTCGGGCCTCCCATCTCACCCTTTTGATGCAGGAGCACTGAGCTTGTGAGACAGAAGGACCTTGTGTGGTTCCATCTACCGCGCCGGAAACAGGCGTCGTCGTCATTCACGATATCTGTCACCGCATTGTCCTTTAAGCTACACTTATCCGGATATCTGTTGCTTAGCGAGGTTGCAAGCAACGGATATTCAACAATCGCAAGGCCATTACCCGGTCCGCCACCGTTCGAGCATACGCAAGGTCCCTTTGGCGCATGAGCAGCCAAAGGGACCACGAGAACAACGGTTACGACCCCTTATGATGCGGGAGATCATGGTTGCTCAACACCGAAATGGCGGTAAAACCAGATACCTTGATGTCCGTCAGTCCGGCTCGAACCAGTCCTGGCGGACATCGCCATCGGCCCGTGCGGTATCGGTCGTATCTCGGCAGCCCATCGATATAGTGGAAGGGACGATTATCACGCAGCAAGGAGGTACACCGATGGCACGCTCCACCATTCAGGACGTCGCCAGGCTCGCGGGGGTCTCCGAGGCCACCGTCTCCCGGGCCCTACGCGGACTGAGCAACGTGGCGCCCGCCACCAGGGAACGCGTGGAGGCCGCGGCGGCCGAGCTGCGGTTCACCTTGTCGAAGAGCGCATCATCGCTTGCCTCCGGCAAGACGCACCGCATCCTGCTGCTCGTCTCCGGCGGGCTCAACAACTGGTTCAACTCGTCGGTCCTGCAGGGGGCCATCGAGATCCTCTCCCCCGAAGGGTACGACATCGTCCCCTCGTTCGTCACCAACCGTGCCGAACTCTCCCGACTCATCGAGACGCTGCCCAGTAACCGCGACGTCGATGCCATCATCGTCACCTCGTTCACGCTCGACGCCGCATTCCGCGCCGCGCTCGCCTCGCTGGACATGCCGCTGGTCGGCATCAACAACCCGGATATCGACGGCCTGAACGCCTCCGTGCGCATCGACGACCTCGAAGGCATGCGCCAAGCCGTCCAGCTCCTGCACTCGCTGGGGCACGAGCGGCTGGCCTACATCGGCAACCTCATCCCGCCCGACCTGGACTACAGCACCGATCTGCGCGGCGAAGGATTCCACAAAACCGCGCTGGAACTCGGATACGACGAGGGGAACCTCTACATCTCGCCGCCGGAGGAGGCCAACCAGTTCCGGCCGACGCCCGAGATCGCCCGGCGCAACGTGGCCGCGCTGCTGGCCGCCCCGCAGCGGCCAACCGGCGTCTGTGTGCAGACCGACGAGATGGCCGCGCACATCCTCAACGAGCTGCGCCGGCAACACGTGCGCGTGCCCGAACAGATGTCGCTCATCGGCTTCGACGACAATCAGCTCGCCCAGATTCAGGACATGACCACCATCCATCAGGATCCGGTGATGCTGGGGCGCGAGGCGTCACGCCTCGTCCTGGACCTGCTGCGAGGCAAGCCCTTGGACGAGCCGCATATCATCGTCCCCACCACGCCCGTGCTGCGCGGCACCACCGGCGTGCCGACGGACCGCAACTGATTACCACACAACATCCGGCCATCAGCCCTGCATCGCCTGATGCCATCATATGATTCCGGCAACATGGCGTTCTCCGCAGTCTTACCTAGGTTCACCTATCATGCACCTTTGAGATATTGGTCCCGGGTGTCACCTTCAACGCCGTCCACACGCTCCGCACGAACAGCACGGCCAGATACGCCACGAACAGGTTCGCGCCCATACGCGGCGTAATCATGCCGGCCAGCATCGTGCCCAACGGCGCCGTCACGGCGGCGCATACGCCGATGATCAGGCCATGTTTGAGATACACCAGGCCACGCCTCCAATTCGCCGCCGTACCGGCGATCGCGCTCGGGAACATCGCCAACAACGACGTACCACGGGCGATCAGGTCGGAAGCCCCGAACAACAGCGACAGCGATGGCACGGCCACGGCCCCGCCGCCGATGCCCAGCAGGCCGGACAGGATGCCGATCACCACGCCCAACGCCACCAGCAGGATGCCCGTCACCACGTGCAAATGGATGGCTGAATCACGCTGCGGCGTGAACACCAGCTGCGAGACGATCACGAACACCAGGAACGCCGCATAGAACCAGCGCAGGAACACCTCGGGCAGACGCGAGAGCAGCCAGCTGCCGATCTGCGAGCCCGCCACCATGCCGCAGGCGAGCAGCAACGCGGCGATCCAATCCACGTCGCCGGCGGTCGCATAGGAGACCACGCCGGAGATCGATGTGGGCACGATGGCCGCCAGCGATGTGGCCGCGGCCTGCCGCTGCGTCAGACCGACCAGCACCAGCGCGGGCACGATCACCGTGCCGCCGCCGATGCCGAACAAGCCGGACAACAAGCCGGAAACCACGCCAACGACCAATAACGTCACCGTAACCCGCACGTTGATGTTCCTCATGAGCCCCTCGTTCCTTGCAATCGACTGCCAGTGTACCGCCGTGCCTTCGATTCGACCGCTATTCCTCCGGATTATGGCGGCACTGACCGCACGGCACGGAAAAGTAGGTTCGCACTACCTCGACGTTGAAAATCACAGGGTGCTTTTTCCAAGGGGTCTGAAATTAATCCTTGAGGTAGTGCGAACCCCCTATTCAAACACTTAAGAAGTCAATGACCTCATCAACGGCCTTGTCGCCATCCGCGCCGTTGATGCCGTGGTCCAGCCGCGGATACAGGCTGACCGCGCAGTTGGGCATCATCTCGCCATAGCGGCGCGAAGCCTTGGAATCCACGATGTCATCGGCAAGCCCGTGGATGGCCAACGCAGGCCCGGTGAATCGGGCCGTCGTCTCATAGATCGGCAACACCTGGGCGATGCGGAAGTAGTGACCGCCGACTTCGCCGGCACCGGGCACTTTGACGATGTCGGGGATGTGGTCGGGGTCATATGAGCGCCCCATGCAGGTACCGGCGAGCGCGTCGTCCTTGAGCGTGGCCGCGGGCGCCAGAAGCGCCAGCCGGTCGATGACGTCGTGGTAGAGTCCCGCGACCATGCCGGCCACCACGCCGCCTTGGGATTGGCCAAGCAGGCGGATGGCGGTCACGTCGGTGCGGGAGCGCACGTACCGGAGTACGGCGATGAGGTCTTCGATCTCGTTGAGCACGTCCATGTGGGAGAATTCGCCGTCGCTGCGCCCATGGCCGTTGAAGTCGAAGCGGAGCACGGCCACACCGCGGGCTACGAGACGCTCGGCAATCCTCTGATACAGGCTGCCTGGATAGGCGTCCATGCTGCCGCCGAATCCATGGCACAGGATCACGATGGGGCACAGCCGGTCATGGCCGGGGCATTCAAGCAGGGCGTGCAGGCGCAGCCCGTCGCGGGTGATGGACAATTCCATAGAAGGCCCTTTCGATGATGCCAAATACGAGTGGGGCCGCCAGTCTTGCTGCTCATCCACGAGCCGTACGACCAGTCGCCGGCCATGTACCGGGCGATGGAGGAGGCGCTGGAGCGCGGGCAGGTGCGCGCGATAGGCGTGTCGAACTTCAAGTCGCTGATGTACGAGAACCTGCTGCAGACCTGCGACGTGGTCCCGGCCGTCGACCAGGTGGAGGCGCACGTCTACCACGCGCAGCGCCCCCTGCAGCGGACGCTCGCCGCCTACGGCACAATGATGCAGGCGTGGGCGCCGTTCACCGAGGGACGCCGCCCGATCTTCCGGGAGCCGACGCTGCGCGACATCGCCGAGGGGCACGGGAAGACCGTGGCGCAGGTCGCCCTGCGCTATCTGATCCAGCTCGGCATCGGCGTGATCCCGAAGTCGTCCAAGCGCGGGCGGCTCCGCCAGAACATCAACGTGTTCGACTTCTCGCTGACCGACGCGGAGATGGACGCGATCTCCGCCCTCGACGAGGGCAGGTCGCTGTTCGGCTGGTACTGACGGGCGCCGTCGGCCGACGGAAGATGGAACGACGGCCGACGGACCAGGACGCCGGGAACGGACCGGGACGCCGGGGAACCGACGTCATCGGGAGTACAGCGGCGGCAGCGTGTCCGCCAGACGGATGGCGCCGTCGCGGACGAAGGCCCGGAAGTCCGCCGCGTACGGCGAGTCCGGGGCCGGCGTACCGTACGCCGTGGTGCCGACCGCGTCCGCGGAGTTGCGCCACGGCAGGCACCACAGCATGCGTCTGGCATCGTCGTTCGCGGTCAGGGCCGACAGCAGGTACCCGCTCCACGGCTCCGCCGACTCCGCCGCGAACGCGCCCGGAGACCCGATCTCGGTGGCGGCGGCGAGCTTGCCGTGCTCCGCGGCCAGACGGCCGACCAGCGTGAGGATGTCCGCCAGATCGGCGTGCCGGTCCCGCGGGGTAGCCGGCGGGTCGCCGCGGCCGAAATCCCAATAGTCGTCGACGCCCAGCACGTCGATGTAGCCGTCGCCCGGATAGCCGAACAGATAACCGTGCTCGCGCGACGCCGGGGTGGCCATGTCGATGCGGCTGCGGTCCGGCGCATAGGCGTACAGCACGTTGTGCACACCGCACTCGTCGCGCAGGTACCCGACGGTCATGCGCCACAATTCGGCGTACCGCCCCGCGCCCGTGTCGGTCGGGCGCAGCGGCGAGCCGACGCACCACCAGAACCAGTCGCCGGTGTGCTCGTGGTACGGACGGAACACGACCGGTATCGGTTCGCCGTGCTCGTCGGTCACCGACCCCAGGAACGCGGCCACGCGTCGCAGCCATCCCAGGAACTCGCCGTGCCGGTCGCCGCCGTGCAGCACCGCGGCGACCGACCCCGGTGCCGTGTTCTCCCCGTATCCGCCGCCGGTGACCGGGTTCACCGCATGCCAGCTGGCGGTCACGACCGCGCCCATGGCGTACGCGCGGCGCATCTCGCGGCGGATGTCGTCGAAGGGCACGCCGTCGATGTTGACGGACCATCCGAGTTCGATGCGGCCGAGGTCGAATCCCCATACGGCCGGGTACGCCCCGGCGACGGCCAGCACGTCGGAGTCGGCCGGGGAGCCGGAGCCGTCGCGCTCCCGCGCATGCGCGCTGAACGTGTCGTCCTGGTGTCCCAGCATCGTGAATTCGCCGGAGACCCGGTGCAGGGCGTCGAACAGCGCCCTCGCGCGAGGGGTGAGATCCGGGTCCACCGGATGGGAGGGGTTCGGAATCATGGCGCGCTCCTTCCGACCGTCGTCGTCTTTGCCGCACATCATAGCCGTGGCGTCGCCACGCCGTCCAGGGACGTCGTAATGCCGCCGCCCGGACGCCGGCGCGGCCTATTCCGCGGTGAACTCCAGGATCATCGCCTGCAGCGGCCACAGCGGCGGCAGCTGCAGGCCGATCTCGCCGAGCAGGCGTCCGGGGACGGTGAATCCTCCATGGCGCGCGGCGTCGAGCCAGCGGGGCGTGACCCATCCCCAGCGGGGTTCGCCGACCTCGGTGCGCAGGCGCACGCGGTAGCGCCGCGCGGGGGCGAGCCCGGTTATCCGCAGCCGCTCGGCCAGCGCGTCGCGCAGGGTGTCGACGGTGGCGACGGTCCAGACGGCATGCGTCCTTCCGGCGTCCGTCACGCCCCTGGCGCGCCAGGCCGGGTCGTGCAGGTCGGCGTGCGCGACGCGCCCCGTATGCAGCAGGCCGCGCAGCTCCTTGTACAGCGCCACGAACGCGGCGAGGCTCCGCAGCTCGTCGTCGTCGCAGTCGAGGATGTTCCATTCGAACCCCGAGCATCCGGTGAGCGAGACGGCCGCGCGATAGGACAGGTCGGTCGCGCGGCCGGTGGAATGCGCGGGCGACGGGCCGACGTGGGCGCCGATCATCTCCGGGGGCACGACCAGTTCGGTCCAGCGCTGGATGTCGATGCGGTCGCGCGGGTCGTTGGAGTCGGACCCCCAGACGCGGTCCGCGTGCATCAGCATGCCGGTGTCGGTGCGGGCGCCGCCCGACGCGCAGCTCTCGATCTCCAGACCGGGGAATTCGCCGCGCAGCTGGTCGAACAGATGGTAGCAGGCCTCGGTCTGCGCGTGCAGCCCGTACCGTCCGTCGTGCACCGGCTCGGTGACGTCGCGGTTGTGGTCCCATTTGATGTAGTCGATGCCGAGGTCCCGGATCAGCCCGGCCATCTGCCCGTGGACGTGTGCGTAGGCGTCCGGGTTGGCCAGGTCGAGCACGTACTGGTTGCGGTACGAGACGTCGCCGCGGCACGGCACCGCCTCGGGGGCGGCCAGGACCCAGTCGGGATGCTCCCGGTACAGGTCCGATTCGAGGTTGACCATCTCCGGTTCGAACCACAGTCCGAATTCCATGCCCAGGCCGTGCACGTGCCGGGCCAGTCCGTCGAGCCCGTTCGGCCAGACCGCGGGATCGACCGTCCAGTCCCCCAGTCCCTTGGAATCGTCGCGGCGCAGGTGGAACCATCCGTCGTCGAGCACGAACCGCTCCACGCCTATGGCGGCGGCGCGGTCGGCGAGCCGCATGAGCGTCGCCTCGTCGTGGTCGAAGTACACGGCCTCCCAGGTGTTGAGCGTGAACGGACGGGGCTTGGCGACCGGGTCCACGCGCCCGGGCATCGCGCGCACCCAATCGTGGAACCGAGCGGCCACTCCGTCGAGTCCACAATCGGAATACGCGAAGCAGACGTCGGGAGCCCGGTACGACTCCCCCGCCGCCAGCATGATCTCGCCGGGGCCGGGCAGTTCGCCGGCGCCAAGCAGCGGCTCATGTGCGGCGAGATTGTCGAGCCGGTAGGTCTGGTTGCCGCTCCACGCGAGGTGGCAGGCCCAGACCTCGCCCTCCGACCACCGCGGCGCGCCGTCGGAGAGGATGAACATCCACGGGGAGTCGTGGCCGGTCTTGCCGCGGCGGCAGTCGCGCGTGACCGAGCCGACGGGCATCGCGGCGGTCGCCGGCTGCTTCTCCAACGGCCAGCGTCCGGTGAACTGGGTGAGCGTGTCGACGCGTCGGGGAACGGGCAGGACCGCGTCGAGCCAGTCGACGGCGAGCGGTTCGGCGGCAGCGGCGTCGGTGTTGGTCAGGCGGCGGGAGACCGTGACGAGCCCTCCGGGCCGGACCGCCAGCGTCAGTTCGAGACGTATGCGGTTGACGGCGTCGGCGGCGACGATCTCGAGACGGTCGCCGACGACGATCCGGGACCGGGCGGCGTCCCCGCTCCCGACGGCGACGCCTTCGCCGTCGGCGCCGTCGAACACCCGTGCCCCGACCTGCGTCCACCGGGCGAACACCGGCGCTCCGCCGCGGTGCGCCTCGAGTCCGGGCCGTCCGGCCCACGCCTCGGCGCCCTGCGGCAGCAGCGACGGCCGCCAGGCCGCGTCGGGCCTGTTCGGCGGGGTGTCCTTGAGCGTCATCGCGTCCAGCGCCTCGAGAATCCCCTCGTCGCCCACGGCGCCGAGATCGCGACCCCAGTATTCGACCTGCGGCATCTCGTCGCCGGGAATCTTCACTATGATGCGGACGCCGTCGCGTCCGAGGACGGCGTGCGCTCCGTTGTCGAACATCAGTACTTCCTCCGTAAAATCAACAACATAAGCAATAAACAAATCGACAATACAAATGCATCGGCCTCGAATAGAACGGGCACTATTCGTTCGAAATCACCGACGGCGCTGCGGTCGAACCTCTGATTTCCAATTCGTAGGGCGATTCCGAAGTATTTTCCACATGTTCTCCAGCAATCAATTTGAGTAATAACGACGCCACGCGATTGCCGAGGCGGGGAATATCTCGCCACAGGGCGGTTAGAGGAGGCGTAACCGCTGTACAAGCGAAAGAATCGTCCCACGAAACTATCGATAAATCATTCGGTACTGACATATCGCGGCTGTTGGCTACGCGCAGTCCCGCAATCGCCATACTGTCACTATCGTAGACGATTGCCGTCGGCCGTTCAGGGAAAGTCAGCAATCTGATGGTACAGTCACCCCCCTCTTCCGGGGAGTAATCCGCGTGCAGACAGTCATAGTACATGCCCATCGCCGATGTCTCTTCGGCAAACGCGCGATCCCTGATAAAAGTATGTCCCAAACGTTCAGGGCCAGCGACACGTGCGATATGCCGATGTCCCAATTCATGGAGATAATCGACAATCAATCGAGCCCCGGCAGCGTCATCCGTATACATAGTCGGTAGACCTCCGGCTAAGGACGGCGCTCCCAGTACCAGCGCAGGAATCTCAGGATGCTTGCGATACAGTTCGATACGGGAATCACCGATTTCCACGTCATGAATCAGAACGCCGTCCACGCTACCGGAAGCAATCCACTCACGATGCGCGTCAAGAGCTCGATTACGATCCGAAGCGAACCTAAGCAATAACGAATATCCGTTCTTCTCAAGCTCAGTCCCCAAGCCGCCCAACAACTCCATGGTATAAGAATCAACAGCCATGGTCTCAGGCTTCGACGCAAACACGATTCCGATAGATTTTGTACTGGCATCAGACAACGCTTTCGCCGCACTGTTCGGCAGCCAGCCCATTTCTTCCGCGACCCGCAGCACTTTATTTCGCGTTGCGTCAGAAACCCCCGGTTTATCGTTCAAAGCATATGAAACCGCACTGTTGGACACGCCCGCTGCCTTTGCGACGTCTGAAATGGTCACTTTCGTCCTTGCAAGTACCATGTGCACTTCCTTTTTACCAATGAAAAACGATGACGCCCGAGCGTTCTAGTCTCACCCTAACACGAGTGGACATCACGCCGGGCGCCATCCTTTTGCACGGCTGAATCCAAAAAAAGATTCAACACTTAAGATCGTTGGCGGAGCGCATCACGTTCGGCGCGGCGAAGGCCGACGGGTCGGCGTCGGGGCCGCACGTCACGCGCCAGGTCACCGATTCGCCGGGCAGCAGCGTGACCATGCCGCCGTCGACCGTCGCGCACGGATCGACCTTGTCGACCATGCAGAACACGTCGCGGGCGTAGGCGCGGGCCGTCACCGTCAGCTCGCAGCCGCCGTCGACGGCCACGGCCTCCACCGAGACCGGATCGGCGGCGAGGTCCTGGTCGATCACCTCGGCCGGGTTGTACACCGCGCGGGCGAATCCGGCCTGCGGATCGGACGGGGTGGCGACGATGATCTCGTCGGCCGGGTCCCCGAACGCCGACACCTCCGCCGGCAGCGGGACGTCGCGATGGCCGTTCGCCTCCAGCCCGACATCGAACGTCGCCGACGCAAGGACCTCGCCGGACAGCCTGCGGCGCTCCACCATCCATACGGTCGACACCGGCTCCAGCGTGTCGTTGAGCACGGCCAGCGCCAGATGGTCGTACCCGGCCACCTTCACGCCCTCCCAATCCATGTCCTCCCGGGCCCTGTCGGAGACGCGCGGCTGGATCGTGGCCAGCCTCGGCGCGAAGAAGCCGCGCGAGGCGTACCACAGCGGCTTGCGGTGGCCGTCGTAGTCGACGGCCGCCCAGGAGACGACGGGCCAGTCGTCGTTGAGCTGCCAGATCAGCGCGCCGGCGTTGACGGGCTCGATCGACCGCATGTACTCGACGCCGAAGCGCAGCGCCTGCGCCTGCTGCAGCTGGCACGCCCAGTGCCAGTCCTCGACGTCGTCCCAGGCGTCGGTCGGGATCAGCCAGCTGCGGACGCCGTCGGCGTCGTAGCCGACGTCGTTGATGTCGCCGGGCGTCAGATGCGAGCGCATGCCGCGGGCGAGCTTGATGTTGCCGCCCGAGGCCTTCTGATGGACCAGCATCTGCGCGCCGAACGGGTCGAGCGGCTCGTCGTGCACGACGCGGACGAGCGTGCTCCATG
Organism: Bifidobacterium pullorum subsp. gallinarum; assembly: GCF_000741215.1. Taxonomy (GTDB): domain Bacteria; phylum Actinomycetota; class Actinomycetes; order Actinomycetales; family Bifidobacteriaceae; genus Bifidobacterium; species Bifidobacterium pullorum_B. The sequence goes on along the minus strand of NZ_JGYX01000007.1, from coordinate 102,653 downwards.
CGGGCGGCGCCTGGTAGCCGAACTCGTCGGCGAACCGCGGGCGGTATTCGGCGTACTTGCGGTAGTCCACGCGGTTCCACACGTCCCAGATGTGCATCGTGCCGTCGGTGTCGAGGTTCGCGGCGGTGTAGGGCGTGAAGCTCATCGGGGAGCTTTCGATGTACGCGCGGGTCGGGTCGAGCTCGGCGAGCAGCGCGGGGAACACCTCGCGGTAGTACGCCTCGCCCCACGGCCTCTGCCCGTAGCCGTACTCCCCCGCCGGCAGGTCGTCCGCCCGGACGGCCTGCTTGTTGCCGCCCCATTCGGCGTGGGCCACGTAGTTCTCGTTCGACCCGTTCCACACCACCAGGCTCGGGTGGCAGGCCAGACGGCTGATGTGCTCGCGCGCCTCGGCCTCGATCTCCGCCTTGGTGAACGCGTCCTCGTGGTAGGCGGCGCAGGCGAGCATGAAGTCCTGCCAGACCATCACGCCGCGTTCGTCGCACAGGTCGTAGAACACGTCGTCCTCGTAGATGCCACCGCCCCAGACGCGCACCATGTTCGAGTTCGACTCGACTAGGTCGCGCACGCCGCGCTCGTAGTCGGCGCGTCCCACGCGGGAGATGTAGGCGTCGTCGGGGATCCAGTTGTAGCCGCGGGCGTGCACGGGCGCGCCGTTGATATGGATCCGGAACGGACGGCCCTCGTCGTCGGCGGACGTGTCGACGTGCACGGTGCGGAAGCCGACGCGGCCGGACCATGCGGCCTGCGGCTCCGCGGCGGGGGCGACGGGCGTCCCGTCGGCGTCCGCCGTGACCGATGCAGCCACGTCCACGTCGTACAGCGGATGGTCGCCGTAGCCGAGCGGCCACCACAGCTCGGCGTCGGGCACGTCGAGCGTGACCCTGCCGCGGGACGCGCCGGGGCCGATGACGGTCTCGCCGCGGACCTCGGCGCCATGGCCGCGCACGACGGCTGTGACGGTCACGGCGGTCCGCCGGAGGGCGTCGCCCACGTTCATCACGCGGCCCGAGCCCTCGCGTTCGATCTCGACCTCGACGTCGAGCACGCCGTCGCCGTGGCGGTCGACGTCGACGAGCGGACGGACGGCGGACAGGCGCACGCCGGACCATGATTCGATGCCGATCGGACGCCAGATGCCGGCGTTGGCCACGTCGATGCCCCAGTCCCAGCCGAAGCTATAGGAAGGCTTGCGCAGCTGGTTGAACGCGTGGTGCTCGGTGTGCGGCAGGTAGCCGAGCTCCTGTTCGCGCCGGTCGGATTCGCGCACCGGCGAGGCGAACACGACCTCAAGCGTGTTCTCGCCGTCGCGCAGCAGCCCACGCACGTCCCAGCGATGGGTGCGGTGGAAGTTCTCCGCATGGCCGACCGGACGGCCGTTGAGGCGCAGGTCGGCGACGGTGTCCAGGCCGCCAGCCACCAGGTCGTGGCGTGTCTCGCCGTCGTCGTGCCATGCGAAGGAGCATTCGAACCGCCAGTCGATGTCACCGATCCACTGCTGGCGGGTCTCGTTGTCGCCGTCGAACGGGTCGTCGATCAGGCCGGCGCGCAGCAGGTCAAGCGCGGCCTCGCCGGGCACGGTGGCCGGGATGCCGGCCGCCAGACGGTCGCGCAGCTCGGAGGGCGCGACCTCGGGGTTGAGCGCGGTGAGCGTCCAGCCTGCGGTCAGCTCCATGAATGAGGTGTTGCATGTTCCCATGACAGATATATTCCTTTGCTAAGGCATGGTAAATGATGGCCGGCGGCGGTCATGCGACCGCCGCCGGTTCGACGTTCAGCCGATCCTCTTGAGTTCCTTGAGCCTGCGCTCCGGGTCGGGGGCCGCGCCGATCAGAGTCTTGGTGTACTCGTGCTGCGGATGCAGGATGATGTCGTCGGCCGGACCGTGTTCCACGATCTCGCCTTTGCGCATCACCATGATCTCGTCGGAGAAATACCGGGCCGTCGCCATGTCATGCGTGATGTACAGGATGCCGAGGTTCTCGTCGCGCTGCAGCTGCGCGATAAGGTTCAGCACGCCCAGTCGGATCGACACGTCAAGCGCAGACACCGGTTCGTCCGCGATTAGGATGCTCGGTTCCGGGGCCAGCGCACGGGCGATGGCCACACGCTGGCGCTGGCCTCCGGACAGCTCGCCGGGCAGGCGCGAGGCGAACTCCTCACCGGGCGAAAGACGCACACGGTCCAGCAGATCGACGACGCGCTTGTGGATCTCCTCCTTGCTCAGGTCCGGATGGTGGATCTTGAGCGGACGCGCGATATGATGCTCGACCGTATGATACGGGTTCAACGATGCGTACGGATCCTGGAAGACCATCTGCACGTTCTTGTTGAACCACTGGCGTTCCTCACGACTATGGCCGATCGGCTTGCCGTCGATGAGGATGGCGCCCTTGGTGGGCTTCTCCAATCCGAGCAGCATCTTGGCGATGGTGGATTTGCCGGATCCCGACTGTCCCACCAAGCCGACCGTCTTGCCGGATTCGAGGGAGAAACTCACATGGTTGACCGCGAACAGCGTCGAGGTCTTCAACCCGTTGCGCAGGGTGTATTCCTTCACCACGTCCTTCATCTGCATGGTGGTCATCGCGACACCTCCGTGGACTCGGACACGACGTTGCCCTGACGGATGAAATCGCCACGGTCGCCGGTCAACGACGGGAAGCTGGACAGCAGCTTGGCTGTGTATTCATTCTGGGGATTGGTGTACAGCGACATGGCGTCATTCATCTCGAGAATCTGGCCATGCCGCATCACCGCGATCCGGTCGGAGATCTCCAGCAGCAGCGGCAGATCGTGGGTGATGAAGATCACGGCGAAGCCGAAATCGTTCTTCAGACGGGTGATTTCGCGTAGAATCTCGCGCTGCACCACCACGTCCAACGCGGTCGTCGGCTCGTCCATGATCATCACCTGCGGATCGAGCGCCATGGCCATGGCAATCATCACGCGCTGGCGCATACCACCGGACAGCTCATGCGGATAGGCGTTCAGGCGGTCGCGGGGCACGCCCACGCGCTCCAGCAGTTCGCCGCATTTATCGAGCCGGGCTTTCCTGTCCATCTCGGGACGGTGGGTGACGAAGACGTCGCCCAACTGGTCCTTGATCTTCTTGACGGGGTTGAGCGAGTTCATCGCCCCCTGGAAGACCATCGAAATCTTCTCCCACCGGAACGCGCGCAGGTCCTTGCCTTCAAGGGCGCGCACGTCGATGGGATAGCCTTCGCGGGAATTGAACACCACGCGGCCGGACGTGATGACGGCCGGGGGCTTGAGCAGGCGGTTGATGCCGTAGGCCAGCGTCGATTTGCCGCATCCCGACTCGCCCGCCAGACCAAGGACCTCTCCACGGCCCAGTTTGAGCGAGACATGGTTGACGGCCTTGACGGTTTCCTCCGCACGGTATTCCACGCAGAAATCGTCGACTTCGAGCACCGGGTTCTGCTCGTACTGCGGAACTGCGGCGTTCATGGCATGTTCGGTCATGATTTCCGTTCCTCCTAGCTTGGGCGCGCTGGCCGCGGTACCGAACTGCTTGTCCGACTTCGCCTTGCCGGCCTTCTCCTCAAGCTTCCACCGCTTGAGTTCCGACTTGGTGGCCGCCTTCAGCTTCGGGTTGATGATCTCGTCGACCGAGAAGTTGATCAACGCGAGGGCGGCGCCGAACAGGGCCAGGCAAAGGCCCGGCGGGATAAACCACCACCATGCGCCCTGCTTGAGCGCCAGGCCGTTCTGCGCGTAGTACAGCATCGTGCCCCAGGTCAGCGAATCGGTCGCGCCCAAGCCGAGGAACGCCAGACCGGCCTCACCCAGGATCGCGGAGATGATCGCCTGCATGATCTGGGAGGCGAGGATCGGCAGCAGGTTCGGCAGGATCTCGACCGCCAGGATGCGCCACGGCTTCTCACCGGCCACACGCGAAGCCAGCACGTAGTCACGGCTGCGCACCGAAAGCGTGTAGCTGCGCAGCACTCGCGCCGAACCGGCCCACGACGTGATGGCCAGCACCACGGCGACCAACCATACGCTCTTGTACGGCAGGTAGCTGGAGATGATGATGACCAGCGGCAGGCCCGGGATGACGAGCATGACGTTCGAGAACAGGGAGAACAGGTCATCGGCCAGGCCGCCGATGTACGCGCCGACGATGCCGAAGAAGCTCGACAGCACCACGGCGAGCAGGCCGACGATGACGCCCACGATCAGGGAGCCGCGGCAGGCCGTGGCGAGCTGGGCGAGCACATCCTCGCCGGTTCGCGTGGTGCCGAGCCAATGCTGCGCGCTCGGGGCCTCCAGCAGATGGTCGCTGATGCCGCGCGGATCGGGCAGCAGGAACGGACCGATGACGGCGAACAGCACGATGACGGTCACGATGGTCAGACCGACGGCCAGTTTCGGCGTCATCTTCGGAATCATGGAATCCGCGGCGCGCTTTCTTTTCGCTTTCGCACCCATATTCGATGCACCTTTCGTATTCGTTGCCATGGTCGTCACCCCTGCACCCTGGTTCGGGGATCGATGAATCCATAGAGCAGATCCATGATCAGGTTGGCTCCGAGCACGGAGATTGTGATGATCAGGAAGATGCCCTGCATCAGGGCGTAGTCATTTGACTGCACGGCGGTAAGCAGAGCCGAGCCGATGCCCGGATACGAAAACACGGTTTCGGTGACCAGCGAACCGGAGACCACGAAGCCCAGCGAGATGGCGAAGCCGGAAATCGAGGGCAGCACGGCGTTGCGTGCCGCATAGGAACGCATGATCTTCATCGGGGACAGACCTTTGGCCTCGGCGACGAGGATGTAGTCCTCCGACAGCGTGGAAACCATCATGTTGCGCATGCCGAGCATCCATCCTCCCAGGGAGGACAGCACGATGGTGACCGCGGGCAGGATGCCGTAGTAGATGACCGAGGAGATGAACTCCCAGGTCAGCCCGGGTGTGGTCGTGTAGACGTCGTATCCGCCGAACAGCGGGAAGATGCCCGCCTTCAGCGAGAGGAAGTACAGCAGGATCAGGCCGAGCCAGAAGTACGGAATCGACTGGAACAGCGTGAGCACGGGGATGATGTTGTCAATCACCGAACCGCGCTTCCATCCTGCGAAGGCGCCGAGCACGATGCCCAACGCGAACGCGATGATGGTGGCGAGTCCCACCAGGCCCACCGTCCACGGCAGGGTATTGCCGATGACCTCCGACACCTTGGTCGGATAGTAGGCCACGGAAACACCCAGATCGCCCTTGAAGATCGAGACGAAATAGTTGATGTACTGCTTCCACATCGGTTCTGAGGAATCCGCTCCGAGCAGCAGCTCAAGGGCGTGACGGGTCTCGGGGGTGACCGGGCCGTGCTGGGACAGCTTGGATATCAGCTGGTCGACTGGGTTGCCCGGCATCAGACGGGGCAAAAAGAAATTCAGCGTCATGGCACCCCATAGGGCCACGACATAGAATCCGAGTTTGCGTAGTATGAATTTCATTGACCGAACTCCGTTTCGGAGATTCCGGGCCTGTCCGCTCATCCGCGAACGGACGGACCCGGAACATCATTGTTTTCTGAGAGGGGTCGAACTACCGTTCGATCATTGCTTGGGCTCGATGGTCTGCAGGATGATGCCGTTATCCCAAGCTCGCCAGGTGATTGGCAGGGCGTACATGTCATCCTCCGTCGGCCATCCCGTGTACTTGGTCTGGTTGTACTCATTCAGGCAGGTGTTCAGATAGATCGTGATATACGGCATGTCCTTGGCGAGCTCAGCTTCAACGATGCCGTACTGCTTGATCTTCTCGGCCTCGTCGTTGGTCGAGGCGGCCGCGGCCACGGCCTCGTCCACGACGGGATTCGAGTAGCGGGACAGATTCACGCCACCGGTTTCGCCGACCTTGGCGGCGTTCTCGCTGATGAACTTGTTGTAGATAAAGTACGGGTCCGTGGACGAGCCCGCGCCGAGCGAATCGAGCGACAGCTGGAACTGGCCGGTCTGCTCGTTGTTGTTCCATTCGTTCCACGAAAGCAGCGTGGGCTTGAGCTCGATACCGACCTCCTTGAAGGTCTGCTGCAGCGTGTTATTGATGGTGATGTAGTCGGAGTAGCCGGATACGGTCTGGATTGTCATCGACAGACGTTCGCCGTCCTTGACGCGGATGCCATCGTCGCCCATCGTCCAGCCGGCTTCGTCGAGAATCTCGTTGGCCTTATCGATGTCGCTGCCCTCCGGGGTCGTGCGCAGGGACTCGTCGGGAATCCACTTCTCGTCGCGGTCCGGCACCAGCATGGTCGGAGAGCCGATCTTGCCCGTGCCATCAGCAGCAAGCTTGTTGAGCTGTGTGCGGTCCATCGCGTAATACATGGCCTGGCGCACAGCCGGGTCAGTCTGGGGACCTACGCAGCCGGCATCGCCGTTGGCGCAGGTGATGATCGCGGTGGTCATGTACGGCGTATTGGTGTAGCTGATGTCCGGGTTGTCCTTCAGCAGGTTGTCGAGACCCGGGATGAACGAGGACATCCAGTCGATCTGCCCGCCGATCAGGGCGCTGGCAGCGCCGTCGGCATCGTTCAGCGACAGGAACCTGGCGCCTTCGATCTTGGGCTTGCCGTTCCAATAATCGGCATTAGCGGTGAGCGTGTACGCCTGGGATGTAAAGTTATCGAGCTTGAACGGGCCGGTGCCGATCGGGTCCTCGTTGGTGTAGGCGGACGGGTCCTCGACTTTGCTCCACAGATGCTCCGGAACGATGGCGGAGTTGCCCAGGATCTGGGATTCCTGCAAGTAGGAGTTAGGGGCGTTAAAAGTGATTACCGCATGGGTGTCATCGGTGGCCTCGGCGGACTTGATCGGCGTGCCGCTGGTGTTCAGCGCCGGATTGTCGACAATCAACTGGAAAGTGTATGCCACGTCCTTTGCGGTGAATGGTTCGCCATCCTGCCACTTGACGCCTTCGCGGGTGGTGACGGTCAGCTGGCTGCCATCCTCGTTCCATTCCCAACTTTCGCCCAGCATCGGCTTGGGATCGGCGCCGGTGTAGATGTTGTAGTAGAACAACGGCTCATAAATCAAACCCAGCGTCGGCTGTAGCGCGGTAGGCGAAAACGGATTGAAGTTTTCGGTGATGGTACCGGTCGCGCCGTTGAAGACGTTGATGATGGAGGAATCTCCACCGCCAGCGTTCTGCCCACCGTTTTTGCCGCAAGCGGCCAACGGCAGCATCATGGAAACCGCAGCCGCGGCACATACCGCGATTTTGGCGATTCGACGGATGCCATGTTGTGTGGTCATCTCAACTCCTTTGTTGCATTGTCGTTCCGGCATACGCCAGAAATGACAGTACTGTTTATTTACCGGTTCAGTTACAAAGCGATGATTTTGCTCTCTTCTCTGAGTGCTGAATCTCGGCAAGAAAAAGATTAACACCATTGATCAGGTCACGCAAATCTTGAAATTTCAACTTTTTTTGCTTTTCCCACACTGCTTTCACAGCCATCTGACACAACCTTGGAATTTCAACTGTTTTACTTAACCGATTACGTAATTTGTAGCGGTGATTTTCTTCTTCAGGACATGTCCATCGGCGTGTCGCATCTGTGGGAGGACTACCTCGCCTTCCAGACATATGACTATGTCAGACCGCTGATTTATCGCTGATTTGTCACGATTTCGAACTTGTCGAGAAAAACGAGCAGACCTTGTCCCACAGCACCATCGTCGTAGAGCAAATGTGAGACAGTTTAGTGAACCGATACATTTATGTGTGAGCCTCTATGATGACCTCCGATGAATCATCCGACGGAATGGCGACCATGGGCGGCCAGAGACATCATCCGGCCGCCCATGAAGCCCGTCACAGGCCGCGGTTCGCAATCACCCCGCGGTACCACCGGAAGCTGTCCTTCGGGGTGCGTTCGAGTGTCTCGTAATCCATATACACGATGCCGAAGCGCTTCGCGTAGCCGAACGCCCATTCGAAGTTGTCCAGCAGGGACCATACGAAATAGCCCCGCATCGGGACGCCCTCGGTCATGGCACGGGACACCGCCTCCAGATGCCGCCGGACGTATTCGATGCGCTCTGCGTCATGGACGGCCTTCGTCCCGTCCGCTTCCACGACCAGCTCGTCCCTGCAGGCCATGCCGTTCTCGGTCACCACCATCGGAAGGCGGTACTGGTCGTAGGTGCGCACCAGCAGGTCGTGCAGCCCGTCCGGATCGATGTTCCACCCCATGTCGGTGTGGGGACCTTCGGTCGGCAGCCAGTCGACATCGCTCGCCCCCGGAGCGGTGGACGCGGTGGCCGACTGCGGGAACTGCGGGCGGCCGCTCATGGCCACGCGGTTGGTGCTGTAATAGTTGATGCCGAGCACATCAATCGGCTGGTGGATCTGTTCGAGATCCCCGTCCTGGACGAACGACCAGTCGCAGATGCCGCGGGTGACAGCGAACAGCTCCTCCGGGTAGTAGCCGCGCAGCATGGGGTCGAGGAACGCGCGGTTGGCGATCAGGTCCAGGCGATGCATGGCGTCCGCATCGCCCCGATTCATCTGCAGGTTCAGCGTGACCGACAGTTCGGGCCCGTCGCCGGCCTCGCCGCGGATAGTCTGCGTCATCAGGCCATGCGCGAGATTGAGGTGGTGCACGGCCGCGAACGCCTTCGGACCTCCGCCAAGCCCCGGCGCGTGCTCGGTTCCACCGTAGCTCAGATAGGAGGAGCACCAGGGTTCGTTCAGCGTGGTGTAGGTGTGCACGCGGTCACCGAGCCGGTGCGCCACCACACCCGCATATTCGGCCACCCGATAGGCGGTGTCGCGATTCAACCAGCCGCCCTGGTCGCCGAGATACTGCGGCAGGTCCCAGTGGTACAGCGTCACGATCGGCTTGATGCCACGGGCAAGCAGTCCGTCGACGATCCTCTCGTAGAAGTCAAGGCCTTTGGGGTTCGGCGCCCCGCCTTCGACCGGCATCACCCGCGGCATGGCCACGGAGAATCGGTAGGCGTCCACGCCGAGATCGGCCAGAAGGTCGAGATCCTCCTCCCACCGATGATAGGAGTCGCAGGCCACATCGCCGGTGTCCCCACCCAACGTGTGACCGGTGTGGCTGAATGTGTCCCAGATGGAAGGACAACGCCCGTCCTCGTTGGCGGCGCCTTCTATCTGATAGGACGCCGTCGCCGTGCCGAACAGGAAGTCATCGGGAAACGATGCGGTCATAAGAGCTCCTTTGCTGATGTCATATGGTTGCGACGGCACCAACCATCGTCCGGTACCGGCTTCGAATGCCTGGTGCCCTCCGCGAACCGATGATGCGGTTGTCAACACGAATATTAATCGATTCAGTTTATGTTGTCCACTTGGATCACTCTTCCATCCGCAACATGCCACATGCCCCACGACCACGCACCCACATGTCGCCTTCACATGCAGACTCGCCGTAAACCGCACAATATCGCCGCACTTTACAGTCTTCGAGACAACCTTCATTCACCGACACCGCCTCATGCCTCCCATGGGAAACATCCGCCACACGGCGGGCCGACGACCGCACTGTCATATGATATGACTTAATCGATTCATTTCAGTGATTCCGCAATGACGCATCGCGCGCGCCCGCGGAACCCGAAGGAGAGGGCCAGCCATGCTCATCCCGCCGAACCATCCGGCCATCCGCACCATGGGCCGCATCGACGACGCCGACCCCTCGCGCCCGATATGGGTGTTCCCCTACACGCAGGCGAGATTCCGGTGCACGGGTACGTCCGTCGGCATGCGTCTGGTCAACCGCCGGGACTACGGTGACAGCACCATCGGCGCCGTCATCGACGGCGTGCAGGTCAGGGCGCGCATCCCCGTCGACGACGAGCCTGTCATCGTGCCGTTCGCCGACCACCTGCCCGACATCGAGCACGACGTCATCGTGTTCAAGCGGCAGGACGGCGAACATCATCTCGAGATCCTCGGCTTCATCGTCGACGACGGCGCGGCCGTGGCATCGCCGTCCGCACCGGAACCGATGCGGCGCATCGAGGTGTACGGCGACTCGGTATCCTGCGGCGAGCGCAACGAAGCCCTGTTGTACACCGGCCAGGCGGATCCGGACGTCGATCTCAGTCCGTACAGCAACGCGTGGTTCTCCTACGCCGCCATCGCCGCCCGACGGCTGAACGCGCAGCTGCACGACGTCGCGCAGGGCGGCGCGGCACTGCTCGACGGCATCGGATGGTTCAACGGTCCTGATTACACCGGCATGGAAAGCATTTGGGACCGCATCGAGTACAATCCGCGGCTCGGGGCGTCCAGGTCCTGGGATTTCTCGCGATACACGCCGCATGTGGTCGTCGTCGCGTTGGGACAGAACGACGCGCACCCGACCGATTTCATGGCCGACGACTACGACGGCGAGCAGGCGCGCCACTGGCGGGAGCGGTACGGCGATTTCGTGCATGCGCTGCGTGGCCGATATCCGGACGCCCTCATCGTGCTGGCCACCACGGTGCTCAACCACGACGCGGCCTGGGACCGGGCCATCGGCGAGGTGTGCGCCGGCATCGCCGACCCGAAGGTCGTGCATTTCCTCTATACACGTAACGGTTCGGCGACCCCGGGTCATCCGCGCGTCGCCGAACACCGCGAGATGGCCGACGAACTCGCCACCTTCCTCGAAGGGTTCGGCGAGCGAATCTGGCGCTGACCGGCGAGCGATGGAGTGCGGCGTACCGAGCCGCATCGCGACGACCAACGCATCGCAACGACCATGACAAGGAGGCCAATGATGAGCACAGCAGCGGCGACGGGACCAGCACCGGGATCGGCGTCCAACCGTCCCACATCCGACGCCACGGAGTCGGCCCGTCGTACCACACGTCAATCGTTCCGCGTCGCGGCCGTCTTCTCCGACGGCATGGTGCTGCAGCGCGACCGGCCGGTCGTCGTATTCGGCACCGGTATACCCGACACCGGAATCACGGTCGGCATCGACGGGAAACGGGCCGAGACGACGATCGGAGCCGACGGCGCATGGGCGGTCACGCTGCCCGCCATGCCCGCCGGCGGGCCGCACACGCTGCAGGTGGCGGACAGCGAGGAACGAATCGCATACCGCGACGTCCTCGTCGGTGAGGTCTGGCTGGCCAGCGGGCAAAGCAACATGGAACTCGAGCTGCGCAACAGCCTGCGACCGGCCGACGCCATCGCCGGCAGCCGCGACCCGCTGCTGCGCTTCTACAACACCCCGAAAACCGGCGAGCTGGACGCCGCCGCCGAGAACGTCTCATGCTGGCGGTCCGCCGCCCCCGACACGGTCGGCACGGTGTCGGCGGTCGCCTACTACGCCGCCCGGCGTCTGCGCGACGAGCTGGGAGACGTACCCGTCGGCGTCATCGACTGCTATGTGGGCGGCACCTCGGTCACCTGCTGGATGAGCGGGGAGAACCTGTCTCGGTCCGAGGCCGGCCGCGGATACCTCGACCGCTACCATGCGCAGATCGCCGGCAAGTCCGACACCGAGTGCCGCGCCATGTTCGCGGATTGGCAGGCGCGGTCCGACGCATGGAACGCCGCCGTCGCGTCGGCCCGCGCCGCCGATCCCGACATCACGCAGGCCGCCATCGACAAGCGGCTCGGTCCGTGCCCGTGGCCGCCGCCGATGACCCCGTTCTCGCAGTTCCGTCCCACCGGACCGTTCATGGCGATGCTGCGCCGCGTCGCACCGTTCGTCGTCCGCGGATGCCTGTGGTACCAAGGCGAGGAAGACGAGGCGTACTGCGACGACTACCGCCACCTGCTCGGCGACATGATCGCGGAATGGCGCAGACTGTGGTCGGACGGCGCACTGCCATTCCTGATTGTGCAGCTGCCGCGCTGGAGCGACCGCGCCGCGGACGAATCGGGGGTGCCGCCGAACCACTGGCCGCAGATCCGCGCGGCGCAGCGGAACGCGGCGGACACGATTCCGGACGTCTATCTGGTGCCGATCATCGACTGCGGCGAATACGACAACATCCACCCGCTCGACAAACGGACGGTCGGCGAGCGCCTCGCCGCCGTCGCGCTGCGCCGGGTATACGGACGCGAGGGGATGGCAACAGACGGCCCGGTCCTCGATTCGGTCGAGCCCCGGGAAGACGGCTCGCTCGTCATCCGCCTAAGCCATGCGGAAGGACTGCACTTCGGCCATTACAACGGCGACGAACTCGGCACCGACATCGCCGCGCCGCTCGGCGAGCCGACCGGAGACCCGCTGTATCGCAACGCGGACGGCTCCGGCTTCGAGCTGTCGTGCGGCGACGGCCGTTGGACGCCGGCCGCCGCGCGCATCGACGGCTCGCAGGTGCAGGTGGACGCGTCCGGCGTTCCCGCCCCGAAGTTGGTGCGCTACGCTTGGAAGCCGTGGGGACCGGCGCCGCTGTTCAACGACGTAGCCGGCGTACGGCTCCCTGCGGAACCGTTTTGCCGGCCTGTGGACGCCCGCGACGCCGTGCACGAAGGCCTGTAGCGGGTATGCCCCCCGACGGGGAGATTCGGTAAGGAGCAGACATGACGAGGTTCATCCGGCCTGATGAATACGGCAGGTTCGCCTGGGGCAATGGCGTGGTCACGCTGACGTTCGGCGCCTACAGCAATAGTCCGGTGCGGCTGCTGGGACTGTCGGGGCGCGGGATGCGGAAGAGCGGTCCGACGCAGCGGCGCGCCCGCCCGATCGTCGAGCTGCTCGACCCGTCAAGCGGGACGAACGACAACCGGTTGCCGTTGACGGAGACCGTGGCCGGCAGATGCCTGCGGTTCGTCTCCGCGCGCGTCGACGAACCGGAGGCCGCCGGCGACGGGGCTCCGGGCGCCGGCGGGGCTGTCCTGGACGGTGCCGGGACCGCGCGGCCATGGTGCCTTCATCGTCTGGAGATCGTCCAGTTCGCGTCGTTCGACGACCTGCGTCCGACAGGCCGCACGGACGACGAGACGCCGGAGCCGCTGACGGCCGCGGAGACGCCGGACCGTCCGGTCCCGGCGCGCGGCCCCGGCATCACCGTGACCACGGTGTTCGAGGCCTTCCCCGGGCTGTCCGCGGTGCGCACGTACACGCGGGTCGAGTCCGACCGGCCGCACGTCATCGAGGCGGTGTCGTCGCTCAGCCTCACGCTGCCGATGGACGCGAACGACGGCGACGCCGGGCATACGCGGCTGTTGTGGGCCGACTCGGCATGGGCCGTCGAGAACGACTGGCACGCCGCGCCGTTGCGCGACACCGCATTGCGGGACCGCAACTTCGACATCAACCCCGGCATGTCCAGCTCGCGCGTGGCGCAACAGTCCCCCTCCACCTGGAGCACCGGACGGCATCAGCCCGACGGCGTGCTCGAGGTGTCCTCCGCGTCCACGGGCGTGCCGGCGTTCAGCGTGATGTGGCAGATCGAGCACAACGGCCCCTGGGAGTGGGAGGTCGGCGAGGACGGCCCCGGGCTGCACGTCGTCTGCTTCGGCCCGGAGAACGAGGACCACCAGTGGTTCACGGACCTCCGCGACGGCCCGTTCGTCAGCGTGCCGGTCTCCTTCTCCATCGCGGCGGGCGACTGGCAGCGGGCGGTGACCGAGATGACGCTGCAGCGCCGGGCGCTGCGCCGCGCGAAGGCGGCGGAGCTGGGAAGAACGACGCAGCTCGAACGCACGCGGTCGCTGATCGTCTACAACGACTACATGAACACGCTGTTCGGCGACCCGCGGCTCGAGACCGAGCTGCCGCTGATCAAGGGCGCGGCGAAGGCAGGAGCGGACGTCTTCTGCATCGACGCCGGCTGGTACGACAGCACCGACGGCGGATGGTGGGACATGGTCGGCGAATGGCAGCCCTCGACGAACCGCTTCGGTAAGGCCGGCCTCGCCGGTCTGGCCCGCGCCGTACGGAACCACGGCATGGGACTGGGGCTGTGGCTGGAGCCCGAGGTGATCGGCGTCAGGTCGCCGCTGGCGTCGTCGCTGCCGGACGACGCGTTCATCCGTCGCCACGGCGAACGGGTCTGCGACTCCGGCCGCTTCCTGCTCGATTTCCGTTCGCAGTCGGCCCGCGACCACGTCACCGGGACCGTCGACCGGCTGATCGACGAGTTCGGCGTCGCGTTCTTCAAATTCGACTACAACACCGTGCCCGGCGTCGGCGCCGACGACGGGACGGGCTCCGCGGGCGCGGGGCTGCTCGGCCACTGCCGGGCGTACCTCGACTGGCTGGATGACCTGCGGCGCCGCCATCCGGACGTGATGATCGAGAACTGCGCGTCGGGCGCGATGCGCGCCGATTACGCGCAGCTGTCCCGTCTCGACCTGCAGTCGACCTCCGACCAGTGCGACCCCGTGGTCTATGCGGCCATCGCCGCCGGCGCCGGCATGACGATCCTGCCGGAACAGCAGGGCAACTGGGGGTACGCCCAGCCGGAGATGGACGACGAGACCGCCGTGTTCACGCTGGCCTCGGGCATCCTCGGACGGCTGTATCTGTCGGGGTTCATCGACCGGATGGACGACGCGCGGCTGGCGCTCGTCCGTGACGCGGTCGCGTTGCACCGCACGGTGCTGGACGGACAGCGGACGCAGGACCTGGTGCCGTGGTGGCCCGCCGGGCTGCCCCGCTTCACCGACGACTGGCTGACCGTCGGCCTGAGGCCGGGACCGTTGACCGGGGCAGGGTTCGGACGGGACGGACGAACCGGGCAGACCGACCAGACCGGATGGACAGGCGATGGCCCCTTGTCTGTGGATGCTCTGCCGTCATACCGTTCGTATCCACCTGCAGGACACGACTCCATGTCCGTGGATGCCTCTCATGGATCGTACGGGTACATCACGGTTTGGCGTCGTGGCGGCGCCGCGTCGATGGACATCCCGCTACCGGACGAGCTACAGCTGGAACAGGTTTTCCCCAACCCGACGGTTCCCAGTCACGCACCGTCGGCCCGTCCGTGGACCATCGACCATAAGGACGGCATCGCACGGCTGACAGTCGCCGACGCCGCATCGCCGGCGGCTCGCGTGTTCCGCGTCGTCTCGAGGTCCGCCGATATGAGCTTCGCCAATCCGGGCTCCACCGTCTCAAGCTCCGTCAACGCGGACTCCGCCTTCCAAACCTCCGTCGTCCCGTCCACCGCAGCCAATCCGGAAACCACGCCCGACGCGCTCGACCCCGAGAAGCGCGCGAAGGTCGAGCGCTATCGCGAGCTCAACCGCACGGTCGAGCCGGGCGGCGTCGTGTGCGCCGGATCGTCGCTGATGGAGTTCTTCCCGGTCGAGCGGATGGTCGCCGAGGCGGGGCTGGACATCAACCTGCACAACCGTGGCGTCGCGGGCTTCGTGGCCGACGAGCTGCTGTCGTGCCTTGACGAATGCGTACTGGCGCTGCGGCCGTCCCGGCTGATCATCAACATCGGCACGAACGACCTCAACGACCCGGCGACCACGAACGACGTGCTCGTCGCCCGCTACGACCGCATCCTCGTGGCGGTCGAACGCGCGTTGCCGGGCATCGACGTCACGATGCTGGCGTATTACCCGGTCAATCCCGACGTGGCCGTCGACGAGGGCATCCGCCAGTGCCTCGCCGCGCGCACCAACGAACGGCTCTGCTCGGCGAACGGGGCGGTACGCGCGCTGGCGGCGAGGCACGGCGCCCGGTTCGTCGACCTCAACGCGCCGCTGCTGGACGACCGCGGCCGGCTGCGCGCCGAATATACCATGGAGGGCATGCACCTCAACGAGGCCGGCTACCGCGCGATCCTCCCCGCCTTCCTTGACCTGCTGCGCGGATGAGCGCCGCCCTCGTCACGTAACGGCCAGTTCGTGTTCGACGGCACGGCGCAGGAACGCGGAACGGGTGATGCCGGCGTGTCTGGCCGCCGCGTCCACCCGCGCGAGGACGGACGGCTGAATCTTGAACGTCAACGTCACCAGCTCCTCATCGCTCAGCGGCGGCCGTCCGACGACGATGTCGCCGCGGGTCCCGTGGTAGCGGCCACGCTCCGCGTCGTCCGCCCACTGGTCGAGCATCGCGTCGGTGACCGCATGCCCGTCTTCCGTCACAATCGCCATGATCCGCCCCTTTCTCATATCAGCCCCAGCTCGCGTAGGGCTTTGCGTTGCGCGGTCATGGCATGGTAGACGTGCCACGTCCCTCTGCCCGCGTCGATGATCGCCAGCATCTCCAGCAGACGACCGTCCGGTGCGACGCCGACGGCGAGGTACTGCGTGGGTTCGGCCTTCCCATCTCTGCGCATGGAACGCACGATATGGGACCATGCGTACCGCACGTCATCCTCGGTGACGTCGGGATGGCGCCGATGCACCCGCTCATCGACCCGGATCGGACGCATCGGGTTATCCGACATGACCGCATCCGCCTTTTCGTATTACTTTATTGTAATACGAAATATGAGGTCCCCGCATTCGTTCGCACCGTGCATATCATCCCCCGATCGAACCGTCCGCCGATGTTGTCACGACGATACGGGAGGGGAAACCAACCGTGCAAGTTCCGCCGGGCATTGTGGTCGAAGGCCACCGGTTATCCACAATGCCGGAACGCCATGCGCCGCCACGTCACGACGATGCAGGCGGAAACGCGCCCGGCTCATGGCGGCGAACCGACGGATCACCGGGCGTGGACGTGGCCGGTCGAACGCGGACACGGACAGTCGAACGCATGACGACGCGACGAACCACATCCGTATTAGCCATGCCCAAAAACCGTATGGAGACGTTTCGCCACGAACGGCCGCAGCCGCGTCAGGCGGTCAGGAAGCGGACGGCCTCGGCGACGGCGGCATCATGGTCGACACCCTCGATGCCGTGATTGAGCTGAGGGTAGAGACGGACCGTACAGTCGGGCAGGGCCGCGCCGTAGCGGCGGGACGCCTCCGGATCGACGATCTCGTCGGCCAGCCCGTGGACCGTGAGCGCCGGCCCGGCGAATCGCGCGGAGACCTCGTAAATCGGCAGCGTCTGGGCGATGCGGAAGTAATGGCCGCCGACCACGTGCGCGCCGCCGTCGATGGCCACCGCATCCGGGATATGCGCGGCGTCGTAGCGCACGCCCATGCAGGTGCCGGCGATCGCATCGTCCTTCAGCGTGGCGGCCGGGGCCATCAGCGCCAGACGCCCGATCACGTCGTGATACAGCCCGGCCATCATGCCGGCGACCACGCCGCCCTGCGAGTGGCCGAGCAGACGGACGTCCCCCACCCAGTCAAGCGACCGCACGTAGGTCAGAACGGCGATGGCGTCCTCAATCTCGTTGAGCACGTCCATCCGGCCGAAGTCGCCGTCGCTGCAGCCGTGGCCGTTGAAGTCGAAGCGGATTGCGGCGACGCCGGAGGCGACCAGCCGTTCGGCGATCTCCTGGAACAGCGTGCCGGGACGGTCGCCCATGTCGCCGGTGAACCCATGCAGCATGACGACCGCCGGGCAGGGTGCATCGCCCTCGGGACGGTCGATGACCCCGCGCAGGTGCAGTCCGTCGCGAATCACTTCGAATTCCACAATGCCTCCTTGAATCCATGAGCCCGTTGACGGGCATGTCTTCCAGCCTAATGGCACGGCGTCGAGCCGGCGTCGGCCGCGTCATGTCCGAGACGACCCACAGTGGCCGCGACGCACCAACAGCAGCCGCCATGTCCGCGACACGCCCGCCACGACCGCAAGGTTCGGGGGATGGTCCGCGGAGAATGGCGGAAAACCAAGGTTCCCCGCAAACCATCCCCCGAACTCCGCGGACACCTCGGGCGTGTCGTCGTAGACCCACGCGACACGTCCGCCCGAATACGTTGAAGGCCACCAGCCGGATGGCTGGTGGCCTTCAACGCGCTACAGTCTCAGATTCCCTGCGGGAATTTCCGTCACACAAGGCTGGCTCCGGCGGCATGACGCGCTGCACGCGTCCTTCGTGGCCGTAACGGCCACTCACTTCGCCTATGGAGACTCCACCGGAGTCTCCACTTCACGGCTCAGTCCACCGGACTTCCTCTACGGCCGCCTCGCGCGCAATGACTTGTGAAATTCCCGGCGGGAATTTCTGTCATTGCACCTGAGCGCGGGCAATCTTGCCGGTGAAGGAGTTGGCCTCGTCGGCATCCTTGACGCCGTCGTTGTTCCAGGAGAACATGGCGCGCAGCTTCGGGCCGACCTCCTCGATGCGGACGTGCGAGTACTCCTCCTGCAGCTGCTTGAACTTCGGGGCGCCGGCGTCCTGATCCTCGATGAACTCCTTGGCGAAGGAGCCATCCTGGATGCGCTTGAGGTGGTACTCCATGCGCTCACGAACATGCTCGTCGATGCAGGTGTTGACGTAGTCGCCGTACTGGGCGGTGTCGGAGCAGGACCAACGATCCTTGTTCAGACCACCCTCGTTCATCAGGTCCACGATCATCTTGAGCTCGTGGCAGACCTCGAAGTAGGCGATCTCCGGCTGGTAGCCGGCGTCGGTGAGGACCTCGAAGCCCATCTCGACGAGCTTGTTCACGCCGCCGAGCAGCACGTTCTGCTCGCCGAACAGATCGGTTTCGGTCTCCTCCTTGAAGGTGGTCCTGATGGCGCCGGCGCGCAGGGCACCGAGGGCCTTGGCGTAGGCCAGGGTCAGATCCCAGGCGTCGCCGCGCGGATCCTGCTGGACGGCCACGACCACCGGCACGCCACGGCCGGCCGCGTACTCGCGGCGGACGATGTGGCCCGGGCCCTTCGGGGCGACCATGAAGACCGGATGATCCTCGGTCGGCTTGATGTAGCCGTAGTGGATGTTGAAGCCGTGCGCGAACGCGATGGCGGCACCCGGCTTGAGATTCGGCTCGATCTCATTGGCCCACACCTTGCGCTGGGCCTGATCCGGGGTCAGAATCATGATCACGTCGGCCTCGGCGGCGGCATCGGCCACGGACTTGACGTCCAGGCCCTGCTCCTTGGCGAACTCGACCGACTTGGAGGTCGGGCGGAGGCCGACGACGACATCGACGCCGGAGTCGCGCAGGTTCAGCGCGTGCGCGTGGCCCTGCGAGCCGTAGCCGATGATCGCGACCTTCTTGCCGTTGAACACGGAAAGATCGCCGTCGTTCTCGTACCAGATCTGTGCTGCCATAATGGCACTCCTTTATGTCACTCAGTGTTGAGTTATGAAACTTGTTTCGTTATGTGGCCGGATGGTGCCCGGCCGCGGGTTGCCCCGCCCTGTCTGGTGCTGAGGATTTTGTCCTCACAAACTGCTGACCATTATTACTCGGAACATCCAGCATGCAAAAACAGGCGTTCCATCTTTCGGGCGCGCTCACATTGCAATCCAGAATGCCAACACTCCACCATTGTCACTCATGTTGCAACTCTAAGTAGCAACATACGGAAATATCCTCTATAGTTGCAACTTAGGATTACATGTTGTAGTACCATCAAAACATGAACAGCCTCGAATCAGATGCCTTGACCCCACGTCCACAGTATATGGAACACCTTGCGGCATTCGCCGGCAAACACGTCATCAAAGTCATTACGGGGGTGCGCCGCTGCGGGAAGAGCACTTTGCTGCGTCTGTACCGAGCATGGCTCAAAGACGAATGCCACGTGCCGGATGAGCGTATGGTCGTAATCGACCTCGATCTATTGGAGAACGAAGCGCTGCGCGAGAAACACGCGCTTCACCAGTACGTGCTCGATCGGCTCGTTCCAGGGCAGACGACGTATGTGTTCATCGACGAAGTGCAGCGCTGCTCCGGTTTCGAGGATGCAGTGGAAAGTCTCTACGCCAGACCGGGTACGGACCTGTACGTCACAGGTTCCAATGCGGAGCTCATGTCTCCCGAACTCGGCACTCTTTTATCCGGACGATACGTGGAAATCCCCGTATACACATACTCATTCCACGAATATGCGCAAGCCAGGCACGCTCCCGAAGGATACGAGGCGGCGCTGTTCCCCGAATACATGCGATGGGGAGGATTCCCGGAACTGGCGACGTTGGACTCGCCGTCCGCAAAGAACGCATATCTCGAAGGCATCTATAACACCGTGTTGGTCAAAGACATCGCGGAACGCCACACCGTCAGGGATATGCCGACGCTCATCCGCATCGCCGAATACCTATACGGCAACATCGGTTCGCTGATTTCCACAGCGAAAATCAGCGGCGCACTCATCTCCGGAGGAATCAAGACATCGCGGGCAACCGTCAACAACTACATCGCTCATCTGACGGATGCGCAGTTGTTCTATACAGCGGTACGCCACGACCTGCGCGGCAAGGAACGGCTGACCATGCCGACGAAACATTACGCATCCGATGTGGGATTGCGCAATCATGTAGCGGGCGACAACGCTCTGGATTCCGGGCATGTGCTGGAGAACATCGTCTATCTGGAATTGCGCCGACGCGGCTATAACGTATATGTTGGCATGACACAGGGTGGCGAAGTGGATTTCATTGCGCGTAAGATGCAGGACATCGCCTACATCCAGGTGTCCGAAACCGTTACCGACCCACGAACGCGAGAGCGCGAGCTATCCTCGTTCCGAGGAACACCGGTGGGAACGCCCTGCTATCTGATAACCAACGATACGCTGCCGCCCACCGGTATGGGCGGCGTCCGCCACGTGAACGTTGTGGAATGGCTATTGGGACGAGATACCACGCTTGCCTAGCCGACACGCACCGCCGCATGCGTACCGACTACCGGTCGGGCCGCGGCATCGACCGGATGACCGCCACATACGAAGTCAGGCCGTCAACCCCACGGTTGGCGGCCTGACGCGCTTCACACGCAATGACCTGTGAAATTCCCTACGGGAATTTCTGTCACACAAGGCTGGCTCCGGCGATTCGGAAGTCCACAGGACTTCCTCTGTCGCCTCGCGTGCAGTGACCTGTGAAATTCCCTGCGGGAATTTCTGTCACACAAGGCTGGCTCCGGCGATTCGGAAGTCCACAGGACTTCCTCTGTCGCCTCGCGTGCAGTGACCTGTGAAAATCCCTGCGGGAATTTCTGTCACTGCACCTGCGTGCGGGCGATCTTGCCGTTGAAGGACTCGGCCTCGTCGGCATCGGCGGCCGGGCCGTTGTTCCAAGAGAACATGGCGCGCAGCTTCGGGCCGACCTCCTCGATCTTCTCGTGGCTGAACTTCTCCTGCAGCTCCTTGAACTTCGGGGCGCCGGCGGCCTGATCATCCATGAACTCCTTGGCGAAGGAGCCGTCCTGGATGCGCTTGAGCTGATAGCGCATGCGGTCCTTGGTGGACTCGTCCACCACGGTGGAGGTGAAGTCGCCGTACTGGGCGGTGTCGGAGCAGGACCAACGGGCCTTGTTCAGACCGCCCTCGTTCATCAGGTCAACCAGCATCTTCAGCTCGTGGCACACCTCGAAGTAGGCAATCTCCGGCTGATAGCCGGCCTCGGTCAGCACCTCGAAGCCCGCCTCGACCAGATGGTTCACGCCGCCCATCAGCACGTCCTGCTCGCCGAACAGATCGGTTTCGGTCTCCTCCGTGAAGGTGGTCTTGATGGCGCCGGCGCGCAGCGCGCCCAGAGCCTTCGCATACGCCAGGGTGATCCCCCAGGCATCACCGCGCGGATCCTGCTCCACGGCCACCACAACCGGCACGCCACGGCCGGCCGCATACTCGCGGCGGACGATATGGCCCGGGCCCTTCGGGGCCACCATGAACACCGGATGATCCTCCGACGGCTTGATGTAGCCGTAGTGGATGTTGAAGCCGTGCGCGAACGCCAGAGCGGCACCCGGCTTCAGGTTCGGCTCCACCTGCTCCTTATAGACCTTGGCCTGATACTGATCCGGCAGCAGGATCATCACCACATCGGCCTCGGCGACGGCATCCTCGATGGACTTGACCTCAAGGCCCTGCTCCTTGGCGAACTCCACCGACTTGGAGGACGGACGCAGGCCGACGACCACGTCCACACCCGAGTCGCGCAGGTTCAGCGCGTGTGCATGGCCCTGCGAGCCGTAGCCCAGGATCGCGACCTTCTTGCCGCTGAGCACGGACAGATCGCCGTCGTTTTCATACCAGATCGTTGCTGCCATAATTGGCGCTCCTTCTTGATCGTTGTCGCGCCGCCCTCTTTTGCTGGCGGCGTGCCGGGCGCGTTCGGCGTCCGAAACTTGTTATCGCCCGGCATCCGATCAGAGTCGTCCGACGTGATCGGGTGCCACTGTTGCGGCCCGTTCTAGTACCGCAACCGAAATATTGGATGGTGATGTTCGCATACTGACCGACTGCCGTAGGCAGACCGGATGGCTGATGCGGACACCTGGTGGGGGGATTGTCCGAATCGGGGGATTCTTGCGTTTTGATCGGAACGTTACCGCTCGCAACGTAAGAATCTGGGGATTCGGACAAACCCCGTCCGTCACTTGGTGAAATCGACGTCCTTGGTCTCGCGGCAGGTGACCACGGCGATCAGACAGCAGACCGCCATCACGCCCAGGTACAGGCCCACGGACTGCACGCCCCAATTGGCGGCCAGCCAGGTGGCAATGGTCGGCACGAAGGCCGCGCCGACGATGGCGGCCAAGTTGTAGCCGATGCCGGAGCCGGTGTAGCGCACGTTGGCGTCGAACAGTTCGGGCAGGAACGCGCCGATCGGACCGAAGGCTGTGCCCATAAGCGCGAAGCCGACGCACAGGAACACCATCACGGCCACAAAGTCGCGCTTGCCCTCACCCATCAGCAGGTAGGGGAACGCCACCGCGAACACAACGAGCGCCACCGACGAGAACGTCAGCACGCGGCGCCGGCCGATCCGGTCGGCATACACGCAGGAGAGCACGATGAACAGCGCAAACACGCACACGGCCACCATCAGCATGAGCAGGTACTCCTGGTTGGTGAACCCGAGGCCGCCGCCGCCCTGACCGACCGGCTTGGTGCCCCAGGCCAGCGACCAGGTGGCCAGCGTGTAGAACAGCGTATAGGTCACGGCCACCAGGAACGTGGCCTGCAGCACCTGCACCCAGCTCTTGCGGAACACCTCCACCACCGGGGCCTTGACCACCTCGTTGCGCTCCTGCGCCATGCGGAAGATCGGGGTCTCCTCCATGTGCACGCGCACCACCAGGCCGACGACCACCAGCACGGCCGACAGCAGGAACGGCACACGCCAGCCCCAGCTCATCATCGCCTCGGAATCGTTGAACGCCTCCAGCAGGAAGAACGTGCCGTTGGATAGGAAGAAGCCGATCGGCGCGCCCAGCTCCGGGAACGAGCCGTACAGCGCGCGCTTGTTCTCCGGCGCGTTCTCGGTGGCGACCAGCGCCGCGCCCGACCATTCGCCGCCCAGACCGATGCCCTGCACGAAGCGGCACAGGCACAGGATCACAACCGCCAGCAGACCGACCTGCTCGTAGGACGGCAGGCATCCGATGAGGAACGTGGCCACGCCCATCGTCATCAGGGAGACGACCAGCGTCTTCTTGCGGCCGAGACGGTCACCGAAGTGGCCGAAGATCAGCGAGCCGACCGGGCGGGCGATGAACGCGACCGCGAACGTGACCAGGCTGAGCAGCAGCGCGACGGTCGGGTTGGTGGTGTCCGAGAAGAACACGGTCGGGAAGTAGTTCGCCGCGGCGGTGCCGTAGGCGTAGAAGTCATAGAATTCGATGGCCGTGCCGACCATCGAGGCCGCGATGACGGTTTTGACCGAGTCGCGGACCGCCGCGGTCGCCTTGCCGCTGGCGGCGGTACCAGTCGGATTGTCGACTGTTGTCATGGGATCCCCTCTTCGCTACTGGTGCGGGACGTCCGTCCCGCGATGGTGTTGCGGTCCGCGCCGATGCGTTGCCTTGTGGGGCGCAACGAAACGGGCCCCGCGCTTGACGCAGGGCCCGGACACGTGTGATGATGCGAACCCTGCCGTCGCTAGCGGGTTCAAGCGTGCATGCCGAATCAGTCCGCCAGCGACGACGGAATCATAATTCGTGCGGACGCGACTGCGTGCATCGTCATTCCGTTCATCACGGCGAGCCTCCTTTCGGTAACGTTCCAAATTTCCGGGCCTCATCCGGCCCGAACCATGAACCAACATAGGAGCCGTCCCCATACGACGGAGGGAGGCGTCCACATTCCGGACATCATATCCGCCGGTCGCACGCAAGCCCCGGACGATGGATCCGCGGACGCCCACGTAACGTCTCGATCCGCGGGCAACAGGACACAAGGCACGCTCCCCATCCATACGAATCGGGGCGTGGCCGACAGCCGGTCACGCCCCGATTCACACCAGTACCGCCGCTCAGCGCCCCCCGGTCCTCATGGATGGACCAGATCACCGCGGCGGCCACGATCACCGCCACGATGGCGACCGGGAACAGCACCTGATACGTGCCGACGACGAACAACGCCAGCGCGCCCAGCAATGCGCCGACGATGACGCCGACCTGCGAGGCCAGGTTCAGCACGGCCAGATTCCGGCCCGCCATACGGATGTCCGGCAGCACAGCAGCCGCCTGACGCTGGCTGATGCCGTCGAAGATCACATAGGCGCATCCGGAAAGCAGCGCATACGCGATCACGCCGGCCGCCGACGGCGCCACGCACGGCACCGCCAGACCTACGACATACAGCCCGCAAGCCAGCACCGACGGGATACGGCCGTCCTCCCAATGGTCCGCCACCGGCCCCAGCACCAGCGTGGCGATCAGTCCGCCGACGAACGAGGCGACCGCCACAGCCGCCATCACCGGCACCGCGGCATCGACGTCGCCGCCGTTGACCGCATACAGCACGATGTACCACAGGAACACGCCCGTCAGCGAAACACCGGCGGTCATGACCAGACGCGCAACGAGCACACGAACGAAATTCGGCGCGCCCTTCGGCATCTGGTAGTGGGAAAAGAACTCATGCTGTTCGATGGCTCGCGAGCGCAGCTCCACGCTGGAACGCTCGCGCGGCAGCACCAACACCACAACCACAGCGGCCACAACGAAGCAGGCCGCGCACAGCCGGATCGCCACGGACGGCGTCCGGATCAGCAGCACGGCGACCACGGCGCCCAGCAACTGTCCCACGGTCAGCCCGATGCCGCGGTACGCGTCCGCCCGCGACCGGAACTTATCCGGGATGCGTTCGCCGAACGCGGCGGCGATCGGCGCGGACAGCATCACATACCCGATCTGCACCAGGCACCACAGCAGCGTCAGAATAACCGCATTCGCGGCTGCGCCCAACGGCAGCGTGAACAGCGCCGCGACGACGCCTCCGCCGAGAATCCACGGCGTGCGTCGCCCGAGCTCCGTGCGCGTATGGTCGGACAGCACGGCGACCACGGCGTTGGACAGCACCGACATCACCACGCCGAAGGCAATCAGCAGCGCGAGCGGCAAGGTGCGGCCGACGCCGGCGAATCGATCAACCAGCACCGGCAGGATCACCGTGTTCAGCGCGCCCAGCGGGGCGGCGCACAGCACGGCCCCTGCGGCGAATCCGATGTTCATGCGCGTCATCTCGGTGGCGGAGGGGCGGTAGCCGTCCGCGTCGACCATCGGGTCGCGCAGGTCCAGGAACGAGGACTCCAGATTCGGCACGGCCGTGTCGATACGTGCCGCCGCGGCCATCGGCGCCCCCTCCGCGCTCATCTGCGCGGCCTGCACCTCGGGACGGTCGCCGGACGCCTCGGGCTGACGGGGGTTCTGCCTGACCGTCAGGCGCGCGAGCGCGGCCTTGTCCTCCGGGGTCAGCGCCTTGTCGAGATCGGGACGGTCGTCGATGCCCGGACGCACGAAGATCTGCCCGGGCAGGGGCGGCGGTGTGGGCGTCGGATTGTCATGGTGGTTCTGCGGTTCGTCGTTCATCTCTCGTCTTTCCCTCACGGTATCAGCGGCACGTGTGCCGGCATCCGCCGGACATCGTGCGCGCCATGTCCGTTCCAGCGTACTCACGGCGGTCAACGAGCGAGGTCATACGCGCGTGCCGGGGCGTCCGTCGATCGGCGCGGCGGACGCCCCGGCACGGCGTAGTTGGAAAGCGACCGGACAGACGGGTCCTCGCGTTCGGCGGAACCGGCGGACGCGAGGGACGCGACGCGAGCGGTCAGTGCACGCCACGGATGCGCATGATCAGCGCGGCGGCGACGAGCACGACGACGATGCACACCGGGAACACGAGCTGGTAGTTGTCGGTCAGGGCCACGACCGTGGAGGTCAGGGCCGAGCCGATGACCGAGCTCAGCGTGTTCGCCATGTTCAGCACGCCCAGGTCCTTGCCGGCCTCCTTCGGGTTCGGCAGGATCGAGACGTTAAGCGCCTGGTCAATCGCGTTGTAGGTGCCGTAGCCGAAGCCGGCGATGGCCGCGAACAGGTACATGCCCATCGGGCTGTGCAGGATCCACGGCATGGCCGCGCCGACGGCGAACAGGCAGCTGGCGAGCGCAACCGGGATCTTGCGCATGGCCAGCCGGTCGGAGATCGGACCGGAGACCAGCGCGGCCAACAGCGAGGCCACCATCGTGATCACGGACATCACGGCGATCACGCCGGCGGCCGCCTCCGACAGTCCAGCCGCGTCCAAGCCGGAGTCGGAGAAGACGTAGTACTTGACGATGTACAGCTGGTAGCCGGTGATCATCTGGTAGCCGGCCACCATCATCATGCGGCCGAGCAGCGCGTAGTAGAAGTTGCCGGAGCCTTTGCCGTGCGGCGGCACGAAGGCGCGCAGCACGTTGCGCAGGTTGAGCGGGACGCGCTGTTCGTCCAGGTTGGAGGCCTCGCGGGGCCATATGCCGACGACGATGATGCCGACCAGGCCGAAGCCGAGGGCGCCCAGGCTGAAGCCGAGCGGGATGTCGTTGATGAGCATCGAGCCGACGAGCGCGCCGGCGGTCTGGCCGAGCACGCCGCCGCCGCCCATGAACGAGGAGACGGTGCCGCGGAACTTGTCGGGCACGCGGTCGGCCATCGTGGCCACGAACGGAGCGTTCATCCAGTTGTAGAACAGCTGGATGCCGCACCACAGCAGCAGAATCATCGGCAGCGAATCGGCCGCCGTCAGGCCGAACACGCACAGACCGCACAGCACGCCGCCGCTGGCGATCCACAGCGTGCGTTTGCCGAAGCGGGATCGGGTCAGGTCGGAGAACGTGCCGAACACGATGTTCGCCACCAGCGCGATGACCGAGCCGACGGCGTTGATCAGGCCGATGAACGAAGCGCGCTGGTCGGGAGCGATCTGGTCGACCAGCTGCGGCACGAGGATCGACGAGAGCGCGGTCCACACGATGCCGGTGATGATCAGGCTGAACGTGAAGCCGGCGCCGAGACGGACGACGTCCCTGATGCTGACGCGTTCGCCGTTGGCGGCGACCATCGGGTCGCGCATGTCCAGGAACGCCGAATCGGGGTCCGGCAGTTCGATGCGGTTGCCGCCGATCATACTTTCGGCGATTTTGGCGGACTGGGCGCCCGCATCCGTGACGTACGGGTCGGCGACGATCGCCTCGGTGTCCTTGGGGACCGCGAGGCGGGCCACGGCCGCCTTGTCGGATTCGCTCAGGACCTTGTCGTAATCCGGCCGGTCGTCGATGCCGGGACGGACGAAGTGCCGTCCGGGGATCTGCGGCGGGGTCTGCTCCCCGCCGTCGCGTTGTTCATCGTTCATATGCTTCCCTCTCTTGTCATGCACGATGATGCTGCAGTGCGTTGGATGGTCGTTGGCCGGCGGCGCGGGCCTGGCTCTCAGGCGACGACCGGCGGGTTGTTCAGCAGGTCGTCGGTGGCGTGCGCGCCCTCGTCATCGGTCCAGGCCAGCGAGGCCACCGGCGTGGCGTTGTCCGCGCCGAGACCGCGGCCGGGCTCGAAGGTGAGCGCGGCGGACGAGGTCCGCCCCTGCCAGCGGAAGGTGATCGACGTGTCGCCGTCGACCTCGTGGGAGAACTCGCCGTCGAAGGCGTCGAGCGTGTTGCGCAGCCTGCACAGCGCGTTCAGGGCCTTGACCACCGGACGTTCGAGGTTCTCGTCGATCTCGGCGACCGTGTAGTAGTGGCGGTTGATGTCGCGGCCGACGTGGGTGCGGTTGAGCAGATCCATGTCGTTGCCGCCGGCCAACGCGCCGACGTAGTAGACCTGAGGCACGCCCGGCAGGAAGAACTGCACGGCGCGGGCTGCCAGATAGTGCTGGTCGTTGCAGCCGAGCGCGGAGTAATACGTGCTGTTGACCTGGTACAGGTCCAGGTTCGAGGCGGCGGCGCCGGTGGCGGCCGCGGATTCGCCGTGCGTGTTGGCGTGGATCGTGTTGACCAGTGCGTCCACGTCCTCGTCCGGGATCAGGCCCTTGAGGCTGCGGTCCAGCTGGTCGGAGCCGATGTCGATGACGCCGATGCCGTCATGGGTGTCGAGCACGGTGACGGCGTTGTTCGGGCGGACGGCCGCCCAGTGGGCGACGGGCTCGACGTGGCCGGTGAACAGGCTGTGCAGGAGCAGCGGCGGCAGCGCGAAGTCGTACACGCGGTCGACCTTGGAGGCGATCTCGATCTGCTTCCTGTAATACGAATGCACCTCGATGAGGATCTCCAGGCCGCGCTTGGCGCCCTCCTCGCGCAGCCGACCGATGAGTTCGAAGGTCTTCGGAGTCATGAAGCACGAGGAGTCGGCTTCCTTGGCGCCGTAGCCCACCGCGTCGAGGCGGATGTAGCTGACGTGCGAGGCGGCCATCCGGTCGAAGATCGACATCAGGTACGCCCAGCCCTGCTCGGAGTCGGTGTCGATGTCGACCTGCTGCGGGGTGAACGTGGTCCACACCAGACGGGTCTTCGCGCCGCAGGTGTAGTGGGTGAACGGCAGGCCCGGACGCGGGCGGTAGATGCCGGCCAGCTCCTCCTCGGTGGCGCCGTCCGGATAGACGGTGCTCATCATGAGGAACATCGGGAAGTACTCCGACTCCTCGCCCTTGGCGAGTACGTCCTGGAACTGGCTGGATTCCCAGCTCATATGGTTCACGATCGCGTCGACCATGATGCCGTGGGTCCGGGCCAGCTCGGCCACGTCATCCCAGCCACCCAGACGGGGATCCACCGCGGTGTGGTCGATCGGGTCGAAGCCCGCGTCGGCGCCGTCGAACGGCGTAAAGAACGGCAGGATGTGCACGCCTTCGTACACCCCGTCGAACCGCGTGCGCAGGATGTCGGTCATCGAGGCCAGCGTGCCCGCCCCCAGCCGATCGGCATACGTGATGAGTTGGACTTTGTTTTTCATGGACAACTCCTTGAACGGTGATGATGCCGGTCGGACGCCCCTTGCATCGAACCGGTTCGACCCAGTGTAACGGCAGGTCAGGCGCACGGCAACAGGCACCGCGATGGCGTGTCGAACCGGTTCGATGCCATGGACGGGGCATCCCTCGCCCCCTACCCTCGGACCTGTCAGCGCGTGGTCTCGCCAACAGGCACAGCAGGCCCAGCGCCGGAACCAGCCTCGGGCCCGTCAGCGCGTGGTCTCGCCCGGCATCAGCACGACCGGCACCAGATCATCGATCATCCGCAGCACGCTGGCCACCACGTCCGTCCCGGCGTCAGCCCCATCGGTGCCTGTCCCGCCCGCCGCATCGTCCATGGCGCCGTCGTCGACGGGCTCCGCGGTCACGCAGCCCCCGGCGATCGCCTCGTCCATCCGCCCGGCGATCGCGTCGGCGATCGCGTCGAAGTCCTGACGGACCGCGGTCACGCGCAGACCGGCGGCCTGCGCCAGATACGTCCCGTCATACGCGACGATCTGAAGGTCCTCCGGAATGCGCAGCCCGAGCCGCAGCGCCTCCTGCACGCAGAACGCCGCGCCGACATCCGAACTGACGATCGCATCGACCGTCCCCTCGGCCGCGCGCGCACACACCACCCGCGCGGCCTGCGCGTAGGCCTGCATGTCATGCACCTCCCCGGCCTCCAGGTATTCGTGCACCGCCCCGGCGGCGCGCAGCTCACGCTCCAGGGTCAAGTGATAGCGCACGGTCGGGAAGGTGCTGGCGGGTCCATCGTCCCCTATCGCGGCGTGATCGGCCACCCACCGCTGCAGATCATGGAACTGCGCCCGCGGACCGCCCAGGGTCACCACATGCCGCGCCCCCGTTCGCACGAGCAGATCGGCCACCAACCTGCCCCCCTGCTCGTGATCGGAGCCGACCGAGGAGATGCCCTCGCCCAGATACCGGTCGAACGCAACGACCGGACGGCCGATCGACGTCCAATAGTCCGGGGCGTGCGAGGTGTGCGCACCCATCACGATGCCATCCATCATGCGACGGCGCAGCATGTCGACGTATTCCACCTCACCGCCTTCGGCGTCCGCCGTCGAGCACAGCATCGTGCGCAGGCCGCGGGCCGCGAACGCGCGTTGCAGCGACGCCGTCAGCGTGGAGAAGAACGGGTGGCGGATCGTCGGCACGATGACGCCGATCAGCGATGTCCTCCCGCTGTACAGGTTGCGGGCCAGCTCATTGGGGATGTAATCCAGCTCACGCATCGCCGCCTCCACGCGCCCGCGCATCTCGGCGGACACGTACCCGGTCCCGTTCACGACCAGCGAGACGGTGCTCAGCGACACACCGGCCTTCCTCGCCACATCGCGCATTCCGACCATGACGCACTGCTCCTTATTCGCTCATCCGGCGCCGCACACCATCCGTCACCGCTGAACCGAATGGCGCACGACACGGCTCGTCCACATATGCGTACGAGTTTAACCGCGCGGACATACCTCGACAACCATCGGCCCCGGCACGGCGGAGGATCCCGGCGAAAACCGGGGCACGCCCTTTGACGCGGCGCCGGACCCATGGCACGGCAACGTCCCGACCGCCGGTTCACCGGCCAAGCGAACCGACCATCCAGCCCAACGCCACGCACACGATCGGCACCACCACCGTGGCCAGCAGATACCAGCCGGCCATCGCGAACCGTCCGTTCCTCGCCAACGACACCATCTCGTTGATCGCGGTCGAGAACGTGGAGAACCCGCCCAGGAACCCGGTGACGAACAGCAGATACGTGGACTGCTCCACCGCCATGGACGCATACGCCGCGGCGGCCACGCCGGCGCAGAACGTGGCGATCACGTTGATCACGAACGTGGACAGCGGGAACGCGCGGCTCCACCACCGCTGGATCGAGGTGTTCAGCACAAAGCGGGCCACCGCGCCCAGACCGCCGCACAGGCACACCAACAACGCCGTCATCCGCGCACCTCCCCCGTGAATGGGTCGGAGACCATCGGGATCTCCGCGGTATCGGGCTTCGGCTCGATCACCGACGACGACACGGACGGAATCGACTCGTCTTCATCCGCCGCATCGGCGGCCTTGCCGGCTGCCGCGCCGGCGGCGTCGGGAACCGGCACCACCACGGGCGCATCCACCACAATCGGCGCGTTCTCCACGGCCGTCACCATGGCCGCCGGCATCGCATGCCTGCCGCCGGGCTGCGGCGAGAACGCCGCGGCCACCAGCTTGGCCTGACGCTTGGCGCAGGCCGCCAACCCCAGACGCGTGCCGTACCACGCCACCGCCAAGCCGCCGGCGAACGACACCAGCATATAGATCGCGAATCCGACGACATACCCCTGCCGCAACGAGGCCAGCTCCTCGATCACCATGGCGGACAGCGTGGAAAACCCGCCACACATGCCCATGCCGACCCCTCGGCTGGTCAGCTGGCGGATCCTCCTGCGAATCCACGACGCCTGTGATACATACGTGGTCAGCGCGGCGTAGATGAAGCACGCCGCCATATTCGCCACGAACGTGGCCACATGGAACGACGAGGCGATCGCGCCGCTCTCCGCCTGCGGCACCACCACCGACAGCCCGTAGCGCATGGCCGTGCCGACACAGCCGCCGACGAACACCACCAGATAGATCATCGCATCGGCCAGCGGGTTGAACCGTGGCTGGAACGCCTTGATCGGGGCCAGCGGGATCTGAGGGGGTACCGAATCCGCGGCCGGGGTGGAGGCATCGGGAACGCCCGCGCTCCCCCCACGAATGGACGCGGACGCATCGGAACCGGATGAAGATACAGAAGACGGGGCATCGTGTACAACCGTCATCCGACCGTTCCGCACGGCGTCCCGTTGTCCGTAACCGGCCATCGCCACCTCCCGCCTTCCCGCGCCGACGACATCACGGCCGGGATACGCATCATCGCACAACCCAATCGGGCGACCGTCATCGGCGATTGCCGACCGGGCTGATCGGGTCTGAGACAAAACGTTACATCAATCCAACAGCGAATGCACCGAGATGATATGGTCGCGCTGCGGGCCGGTGCCGATCACCGAGATCCGGCAGCCGGACAGCTCCTCCAGACGCTTGACGTAATCCTGCGTGGCCTGGGGCAGATCCTCGAAGGCGTGCACCTGGGAGATGTCCTCGGTCCAGCCGGGCATCGTCTCGTAGATCGGCTTGGCAGCGGCGAACGCGGCCTGGTCGCACGGCATGTCGTCGTAGCGGGTGTGCGTGCCGTCGGGGTTCTCCACGTCGTAGGCCACGCAGATCGGGATCTCCTTGAGGCCGGTCAGCACGTCCAGCTTGGTCAGCACGATGTCGGTCAGGCCGTTGACCTGCACCGCGTAGCGGTTCACCACCGCGTCGAACCAGCCGCAACGGCGGGGGCGGCCCGTGGTCACGCCGAATTCATGGCCCTGCTGCTGCAGCCACTTGCCCTGCTCGTCGATCAGCTCGGTGGGGAACGGGCCCTCGCCCACGCGGGTCACATAGGCCTTGGAGACGCCGATCACACGACTGATCTTGGTCGGGCCGACGCCGGTGCCGGTGCAGGCGCCGCCAGCGGTCGGATTGGAGCTGGTCACGAACGGGTAGGTGCCGTGGTCCACGTCCAGCATGGTGGCCTGACCACCCTCGAACAGCACCGTCTTGCCGGCGTCCAGCGCCCGGTTCAGCACCAGGCTCGTATTGGCCACGTACGGCTTCAGGCGTTCGCCGAGCTTAAGCAACTCGTCGGTGGTGCGGTCCACGTCGATGGCGCGGCGGTTGTACAGCTTGACCAGCATCTGGTTCTTCTGGTGCAGGCTGGCCTCCACCTTGTCATGCAGGTGCTCGGCGTTGAACAGGTCGTGCACGCGGATGCCGACGCGGTTGATCTTGTCCGCGTAGGCCGGGCCGATGCCGCGGCCTGTGGTGCCGATCTTGCGCTTGCCCAGGAAACGTTCGGTCACCTTGTCGATCACGCGATGGTACGGGGCGATGATCTGGGCCGACTCGCTCACCAGCAGGCGGGAGCAGTCCAGGCCGCGGGATTCCAGGCCGTCGATCTCCTCGAAGAGTACCTCCGGGTCCACCACCACGCCGTTGCCGATCACCGGCGTGACGTTCGGGTTGATGATGCCGCTGGGCAGCAGGTGCAGCGCGTACGATTCGTCGCCGACCACCACCGTGTGGCCCGCGTTGTTGCCGCCATTGAAGCGGGCGACATAATCGACCTTGGTGCCGATCAGATCGGTCACCTTGCCCTTGCCTTCGTCGCCCCACTGAGCGCCGATCAACACGATTCCAGGCATTCCGCACCTCCTTATGCACCCGCGATCCCGTCCGGTGCCGCGCCCTCATGCACGCTTGCATGCGTGGTGCGCCTCCCGAACATCGGCGCGCTCGGCATGTCCGGCACACCCTGACATGTCTGGCACGCGTTGGCGGATACAGCCACATTTTCGCCACAAGTAGCGTACCCTGAGCCCTATACCGGGCGGGGGCTACTTCAGCGCGCGGCCGGCGGAGCCGAGCTGCACGCAGGCCTCCACCACACGCGCGGCCATGGCGTCCTCGGCTTCGCGGCCCCAGGAGCGCGGGTCATACAGCTTCTTGTTGCCTACCTCGCCGTCGACCTTGAGCACCGCATCGTAGTTGCGGAACATGTGACCGGCGATCGCCCGCGAGAACGCGTACTGGGTATCCGTGTCGATGTTCATCTTGACCACGCCGTAGGAGACGGCCGCGGCGATCTCCTCGGGCGAGGAGCCGGAACCGCCGTGGAATACGAGCGCGAACGGCTTGCCCTCCGGCAGGTCGGGAATCGCGCAGGAGGACACACTTGAGGCCCCCAGGCTGCCGAGACGCCCATCATGCGTGGCGTTCCACACCTCGGTCTGGATATCGCGCAGCAGTTCGGGGCGCAGCTTGACCACGCCCGGCTTGTAAGCGCCGTGCACGTTGCCGAACGTGAACGCGGCCATGTACCGGCCATGCTCGCCCAAGCCAAGCCGTTCGGCCACGCGCAGGCCGTCGGCGGGCGTGGAGTACAGCTTCTCGTTGATCTCCGCGGAGTGGCCGTCCTCCTCGCCGCCGACCGCGCCGATCTCGATCTCCAGCACTGTCTGCGCGCGCACCGACTTCTCCAGCAGTTCGGCGGCGATGGTGAGGTTCTCCTCCAGCGGTACGGTGGAGCCGTCCCACATATGCGACTGGAAGGTGGGCTCCTGGCCGTGGCGGACCTGGTCGATCTCATGGTCGAGCAACGGCCGCACCCATTCGTCCAGGTACTGCTTGGCGCAGTGGTCGGTGTGCAGGGCGATGGTGATGTTCGGGTACTGCGCGGCCACCTCGTGTGCGAACGCCGCGAACGCCAGCGATCCGACGACGCGGTCGTGCACGGTTTTGCCGGAGAAATAGGCCGAGCCGCCGACCGACACCTGGATGATGCCGTCGGATTCCGCTTCGGCGAATCCCTGCAGTGCCGCGTTGAGCGTCTGCGAGCTGGTCACGTTGATCGCCAGATACGCGTACCCCCCATGGCGCGCGGCGTCCAGCATTTCGGCATATCGTTCGGGAGTTGCAATGGTCATACTGCCATTATCCCGCGCCGCAACGGGCACCGGGCCGCGCTACGGCGAAATTCACTGTGTGTTCGCTCACACTACCGGCACCCATCGCATGCCAGAACCCTGTCACACGCATGCATCCGCCCCATACCGTCGGCATTGCCTGGTACGAGGCGGGTGCAGTCCGCCACTCGCCTACTGTCGAACAACGACGATATCGCCAGCGTGCACCTGCTCCCGGGACACCCCGCGCAGCATCAGCCCCACCATATCGCCCTGCCGCGCCACGTCGACGCGCTTGCGGAACGCTTCGATGCCCACGATCGTGGTATCGCCCACCACGGACGCACCGTCCGCGCCCACGACGACCGCGGCATCACCGCTCCGGCACGCACCGACCGCCACCTGTCCGACGACGACCACGCCTCTGCCGGCGATGGTGAACACGTCCGCGATCGGCAACCGGAACTCCCCAGTCGCGCTCCCCGCCGCACCGGTCGCACCGACCGCGCCGACCGCCCCAGCCGCCTGCGCCGTCCCCGACTGGGCGGCAGTATCGGCGGAACGGGCGTCAACCGCCCCGTCCATGCTGACCTGCCCCGTGTCCTTGGGTTTCCTGAATCGGTCGAACAGTCCCATATCATCCTCCTTGGCGGCCTTGCCTGGCGTCTGTGCGCGATCGCGCACAACCAGACTATCAGCCGACGGCCTGCCCCAAACACCGTCGTCCACCCCCATACCGGTCCGCGAACAAAGTCCACCCGCTCGTATCATGGTGTGAACACCCACTGGAGCGAGGGGATTATGGAGCGAATCGAGGAACTGTCGTTCGACGGCATTGCGCGCGGGGTACCGCATCACGGCAATGACGTTCCACGCCGTCCGCGCCGCCGGTGGCCAATCGTTCTGGCGATGGCCCTGACGACATTGCTGTTGGCGTGCGGCGGCGCGTGGGCATATTGGATGTGGGATCACCACTGGCGGCTGGTTCCGGTCCGAGTGAACGACGCGACGTTCAAGGTCCGCGTCGATACGACGCTGGGCGCGTTGCTGGCCGACAACAACGACTTCGGCCATAAGCCGGGACGGCTGCTGGCGATCACCGGTGACGTGGTCGACGAACGCGGCGGCGAGCCGATGACGGTGACGTTGAACGGTTCGCCTGTTGCGGCCGAATCGTTCGACGGGACGCCGTTGCCCGAGCCGGCTACGGTGACGGTGACGTCCGGCGGGGATGTGACCGAGGGGTACGATGTCCGGCATGATCCGGTGCCGCACGGCGCGGACGTCGGTTCCGGCGGTTCGATCCAGCGGCTCGTCCGGACCGGCAAGGACGGCGTGCGCGAGGTGTGGGTGGGCCGCTCCTCGAAGAAGGAGGTGGACAAGGGCGTGATCGAGCAGCCGGTCGATCTGGTGGTGGAGGCGATCAATCCGCGACCGGCCGGCCGCAAGGTGATCGCGCTGACGTTCGACGACGGGCCGAGCCAGTATACGGGGCGGATTCTCGACGTGCTGAAGGATAAGGGTGTCAAGGCCACGTTCTTCAACCTCGGGCAGAACGCGGCGAACAACGCGGCCGCCGCACGGCGCGTGGTGAGTGAGGGCCACCAGCTCGCCTCGCACAGCAACAGCCATCCGAACATGCCGGATCTGGACCGGGATGCGATGCGCGCCGACATCGGTGCTGGGTTCGATGCTCTACGCGCCGCCGCCGATGTGGACACCAAGGTGTTCCGGGCCCCGTACGGTGCGTTCGGCGAACAGCAGTGGCGGGACGCGGCCGATCTGATCGATATGAACGTGCTGTGGGATATCGACACGCTCGACTGGAAGCGCCCCGGCGCCGAGGCGATTGTCAAGACGGTGCTCGACAACGCGCATAACGGCGCGATTGTGCTCATGCATGACGGCGGCGGCGACCGCTCGCAGGATATCGAGGCGCTGCCGGATATCATCGACAAACTGCGCGAACAGGGCTACGAGTTCGTGACCGTCGAGCAGTTGGCGGCGATGGCGTAAACGCCTGTGCGGGACCGATCGGCAATCACTCGCCAGTTGCGCCATCGTTTTCCAGCAGCCAGTCAACCGCGTTGACGATGCGGATGCCCTCCTCGGTCACGCCATCGCTAAACCGGTCCAGCGTGAGTACCGTTCTCGGGTACGCATCAGTCAACCCCTGCAAGGGACGCAGCTCCCGCTCTCGTGTCGATTCTTCCAGCATGCTCAGCGTGACCTGGATGTATTCGCGTGAGGTCCCGGATACCGCCACAAAATCGATTTCGCCTGTGCCGCTCCGGCCGATTGTGACTCGATACCCGCGTCTCAACAACTCCATGAAGATGATGCCCTCAAGCTGCGCTCCACGATCCGAAAACGTGAAATTGTTCGTCAGATTCCGCAACCCGTTATCCACCGCGTAGAACTTCCGTTGCGGATGCAGCAGCTCCTTGCCGCGGATCCCTTCCTGTTCAGCAGCGTAGATGACGCACGCCTGTTCCAACGCACGGATCTGATTGTCAATCGTGACATATGATGTTTTGACTCCTGCGGAACGCAACGTGTTCACCACACTATTAGTGGAAAACAGATTGCCCGAGGTTGCCATCAGATACCGACTGAGTTTATCCAGTGATGACAGATCACGAATACCGTACCGCTGCGCCACATCCCTGACGATGACCGATTCGAAAATCGCCGCAAGGATATCCGTCTTGGTTCGTTCATCGGTATCGCCCAACGTCATCAATCCAGGCATACCCCCATACCGCATATACTCA
Source organism: Bifidobacterium pullorum subsp. gallinarum (assembly GCF_000741215.1). Lineage (GTDB taxonomy): Bacteria > Actinomycetota > Actinomycetes > Actinomycetales > Bifidobacteriaceae > Bifidobacterium > Bifidobacterium pullorum_B. The sequence goes on along the minus strand of NZ_JGYX01000007.1, from coordinate 65,107 downwards.
GCGAACAGAGTGTCCGGGGAAATGTCCCGATGGCTGTCCATTCCCGCAAACTCACGGAACGACAACGGATATACAGGGATCTCCACGAATCTTCCGGCAAGATGAGTGGATAGTTCTCCGGACAACAGCTGTGCGTTGGACCCGGTGATGTACACGTCGGTATTGGCACGGGATTGCAGCCGCCTTACGACCAATTCCCATCCGGATACATCCTGGACTTCGTCCAAAAACACATAGAAAGGGAGCGTGGAATCGCTGACATCCATCGCTGCCTGAAGCTCGCTGTGCAGATCTTCTGCCGAATATCCAATGGGGACATCGAACCCATCGAGACGCTTGACAAACACATTGCGTAATTCAACGCCGCCGGACACCAGCTCTTGCCTGAACATGTCCAACAACGTAGATTTGCCACAACGCCTCACACCAACCAGCACTTTGACCTGATCCGTATTGCGGTAAGCACGCAACCGCGCTAACAGCGCAGGACGATCAATCAACATCATCGGCTCCTCGGTATTGCACGATACTAACAATGCGCGGCGTTAACGGGCATTAGTTTTAGTATACTAAAGACAACAGTGCCTGAACGCAGTATTTTTCAGTATACTAAAAACACGTCTGGTGACTCTGATACAATCAGCGTTATACCCTCGCTACAAATCCTTGATTTTTCAACGTTTTGCCGAGTTGCATCAGAGTCGCGATAGATCAGAATCCGAGAATTTGACGCCGGATTGATATTCCAACGTTTTACAGTGGAGCGGGCGACGGGAGTCGAACCCGCCTCTAAAGCTTGGGAAGCTTTCATTCTACCGATGAACTACGCCCGCAAGTCGGCCCGCTTGTGGCAGGCACAAAACCATAGCGTACCACGAATCCTCGAACAGGTGAAACGCGACATTCAGTAACGGATCTGGGCGCCGCCTGCGCCGGAACCCGCGTCGATGCCGGCGTCCCGCATCTCCTGCGCCATCTGCATCAGACGGGCGATGCGCTCGTCGGTCGGCGGATGGGTGGAGAACAGCTTGCTGAACCCGACCGCGGAGAACGGGTTGGCGATCATCATCGACGAGACGGCCTGCGTGGCCGCGGTCTTCGGCATGCGATTGGCCTGCGCGCCGTAGGAGATCTTGTTCAGCGCCGAGGCGAGGGCCTCCGGGTCGCCGGTCAGCGCGCTGCCGTCCTCGTCGGCGTCGAACTCGCGGGTGCGGGAGATCGCCATCTGGATCAGCGAGGCGGCGATGGGCGCCAGGATGGCGCTCAGCAGCACGCCGATCAGGCCGAACGCGCCGGAGCCGCCGTTGTCCCGGTCGTCGTCGTACCGTTGCGCGCCGCCGAAGTACATCAGCGAATACCCGAGGTAGGTGATGACGGTGGCCATGGCGGAGGCGATGGCGGAGGTCAGGATGTCGCGGTTGTAAACGTGCATGAGCTCGTGGCCGAGCACGCCGCGAATCTCCCGTTCATTGAGGATCTGCAGGATGCCCTGCGTGCAGCAGACCGCCGCATGCCGTTCGTTGCGGCCGGTGGCGAAGGCGTTGGGGCTCATGGTGGGGGCGATGTAGATGCGGGGCATCGGCTTGCCCGCTTTGGCGGACAGTTCGCGCACGATCTTGTACAGCATCGGGGCCTCCTGTTCGGAGACCTCACGCGCATGCATCGAGGCGATGGCGAGTTTGTCGGAGAACCAGTAGGACCCGAACGTGGTCGCCAACCCGATGACGATATAAATGCCCAACGTGCCGCGACTGCCGCCGGTCAACCACCAGATCAGCATGATCACGGCCCACATCAGCGCGAACAACATCGTTGTTTTCAGGCCATTGTAATGGCCGCGCACCCGCAGATTGCCTTCCATACGGCTCAGCCTAAATTTATTGGCTGGATATTTGCTGGACGTACGCTCCGAACAAAAAAACGCTCACCGTCGCTTGACCGCAGCCAAGCAACGGTGAGCGTCCATACGTTCACGCACAGTCCGTACGTCATCCCGTTCGGCGAATCACCCGCCGAACGGCCGAACGGCCCAACGGCCCAGACTCAGGCGTGGGCCAGTTCGCGCATCTGGTCGGGGTCGATGACCTTCTTGTGTTCGCGGCCTTCCTTCGCGCCCTCGGCACGCTCGAACGCATCGATCTTCTTCCAACCGGCGAAGTCGATCGGCTTGACGCCGCGCTCGGCCAGCAGGCGGTCAATCGACTCCGGATCACGGTCCGGCGCCACACACCCGCCCTCGGCGGCCTTAGAGAGGTCCTCCAGCATGTTGGTCACGATCATCAGCGCATCGGACTTGGTCGAGCCGATCAGGCCGACCGGGCCGCGCTTGGCCCAGCCGGTGGCGTACAGGCGCTCACGCACCTCGCCGCCCTCGGCCTCGGTGGTGATGCGGCCGTCGCCGTTCGCGTTCGCCAGGTGGGCGCGACGCTGGTCGTAGGCGATGCCCGGGGCCGATGCCGGCTGGTAACCGATCGCATGGTACACGGCCTGCACCGGGTAGTCCTCGAACTCGCCGGTGCGGCGCATCCTGCCGTCGGCGCCGGTTTCGGTGCGCTCCACGCGGATCGCCGCAACCTTGCCGCCCTCGCCCAGCACCTCGGTCGGTGCGGAGTTGAAATGGATGTAGTACTTGCGGTCGGCCGGGTTGCCCTCGAAGTCGACGTCGCCGTCGTCCTCCATGTCCTCGGCCATCTCGCGGATGGCGAACAGCTCCTCCACCATCTGGCGGGTGAGCTTGTCCTTGCCGGCCTCCTCGATCGTATCGTCGTCGAGTTCGAAGTCGTCCTCGTTGATGATCAGCTGCACGCCGGGCAGCTTCTCCATCTCGCGCAGCTCCTGCACCGAGAACTTGGCCTGGGCCACGCCACGGCGGATGAACAGGTGCAGCACGCGCGCCTTGTTGGCCTTGATGCCCTCATACACGTTGTCGGGAATGTCGGTGCGGGCCTTGAGATCGTCGGCGTTGCGCATGAGTTCGCGCGCCACGTCCATGGCCACGTTGCCGCCGCCGATCACGGCGACCTCCTCGGCCTCCAGCGGCCAGATGCGGGCACCGGTCGGATAGCCGTCGTACCATTCCACGAACTTGGCGGCGCCGTACACGCCATCCAGGTCGGCGCCGGGCAGGCCCAGCGGCTTGTCCTCCACGGCGCCGGTGGCGAACAGCACGGCGTCGTAGCGGGCGAGCAGCTCGTCCAGCGCCACGTCCTTGCCGAACTCCACATCGCAGTACAGGTGGATGTTCGGGTTGTCGAGCGTCTTCTCCAACGCGTCGGCGATGAACTTGATGGACGGATGGTCGGGGGCCACGCCGTAGCGGACCAGGCCGAACGGCACGGGCAGCTTCTCGAACAGATCGATGCGGGCGTTCTCGCCCAATCCCAGCTCGGCGCCGGTCTTCTTGAGCTGGCGCAGGAAGATATCGGAGGAGTAGACGCCAGCCGGGCCGGCGCCGATCACGGCAATACGAAGTTCATTGTTCTCAGTCACGCGACCAGCCTAGCGCAACACCTCGAATCGCACTAGGCCCAGGCCGCGCGACATTCAACGAATCCTCACGAAACGGACGGCTCAGTCGCGGTCGATCAGGGCGGTCAGGGCCCACAGGATCGACACCACGTCGATGGCCTCCTGCATCAGCGCACCGATGACCACCGGGATCAGGTTGAACGCGGCGGCGATCATGCCGACCAGCGCCAGTCCGAGCCCCAGGCACACGGCCTGGATCATCACGCGCTTGGTGCGCCGGGAGATGGCCACGGCCCGCGGCACGGCGGCGATGTCATCATTCATGATCACCACCTGCGCGGATTCGGAGGCGGCGGTCGAGGTGCCGTCGGTGATGGCCATGCCGATATCGGCGGCCGCCAGCACCGGGGCGTCGTTCACGCCGTCGCCCACCATCATCGTGATGGACCGCGTGGTCGATTCGCCCACGAACCGCGCAATCAGCTTGTCCCACCACGGCTGACGCTTCGGGTTCTCCCGCTTCGCGTCGATGATGGCCTGCACCTTGCCCTCCGGGAACAGCTCGGCATGCACGTCATTGATGCCGACCTCCGAGGCGATGATGTCCGCGGAGGCGCGCTTGTCCCCGGTCAGCATGGTCAGACGCTCCACACCCATGCCACGCAGCTTGTCCAGGGACTCCTTGGCATTGGCGCGCGGCACGTCCTTGAGCACGATGCGTGCCGCCAGTTCGCCGTCAACCGCCACATAGGTGGCCATCTCGTCGGGAGCGAGCTCGCCGAACATCTGCGCCACGGTGAGCTTGCGCGCGGCCAGGGCCGATGCCTTGGCCTCCTGACGCCTGCGCGCAGCGTCAACGGTGGCCCGGAAACCGCCGGCGTCCGCCGCACCACGGCCCGCCACATCCGGCGTCGCCGCGGTCTGAGCCGCAGCCGTTCCATCCTCCGTCGCGGTGACGAAGGCGAACCGTCCCACGCGGATCCGATGCCCGTTGACCTCGCCGCTGACACCGTTGCCCGCGTCCTCGGTCACGCCGCGGACCACCGGGTAGCTGCGCGCATCCACCAGCCATTCGTCCTCCGCCGCCAGCGTTTCACCGTTCGCGGCGCGTTCCTTGAGCCGGTCCATAACGGCCGTGCCGCCCGTGGCGATGCCCTTAGCCAGGATATGCACCGAATACGATTCCACAACGCCGGCGTACATCAGGATATGGTCGGCGTCCAGCCCCGTATACGGCCGGCGTCCGGATTGCGCGGAGGCCGACGCACCCTGCGCGGACGGCGGCACCACGTCGGACGATTCCGCGCCGGCGATCTCCACGCGCACGACCTGCGGTTTCTTGACGGTCAGCGTGCCGGTTTTGTCGAAGAACACATGCGAGACGCGGCCGAGGTTCTCCAGCACCTCCTGCGTCTTGATGATGATGCCGGCCTTGGCGAGCCGTCCGGTGCCGGCGATGTACGCCACAGGCGCCGCGATCAGCAGCGGGCATGGGGTGGCGAGCACGAGCACCTGCGCGAATCGGGTCGGGTCGGCGGACACGATCCACGCGGTGCAGGCGATGACGAAGGAGATCACCGTGAACGGCACGGCCATCAGGTCGGCGGTTTTGACCACGGTGGCGCGCGATTCCTGCGCGGACGAGACGAGTTCGATGATGCGCTGGTACTGCGAATCGCGGGCGAGCTCGGTGGCGCGCATGGTCAGCGTGGCCGAACCGTTGATGGCGCCGGACATCACGCGTGCGCCGGCGAACACCTCGCGCGGCACCGGTTCGCCGTTGATGTTGCTCAGGTCCAGCGTGGCCGAACCGCTGAGCAGTTCACCATCAACGGGCACGGTTTCACCGGGAAGCACGATGAGCACGTCGCCCAGCCGCACCTGGTCCACGGGCACGGTGCGGTACGGGGCGTGGGCGATATCCGCGCCGGCATCCTCCGCCGTCCGCGCATCCGGTTCCGGGGCGTCGGCGGCCATCACCCGGTCGACGCGGGACATCGTCCGCGCATCGTCGTCGGATCCGGACGCGGCATGCGCGCCGGAACCCACCCCCGGCAGGTCGGCGACGTGGGCGATCTGCGGCGCGGCCTCCATCAGCGCGGTCAGGTTGTTCTTGGCCTTGTCCTCGGCGTAGGCCTCGATGGCGGAACCGGAGAACACCATCAGCACCACAACCCAGCTGGCCCAGTATTCCTCCACCGCCAGCGTGGACAGCAGCGCAACCACCGCCAGGATGTCGACGCCGACGTGACCGTGGCGGATGTCGTCGATCATGCCGCGCAGCGTGTTGATGACGGTATAGGCGACCAGCACGATCACGATCCATTGGCCGATGCTCGGATTGACGAACCAGAACGGCTTATCCCACGGACGGAAATCCCACAACAGGGCAATGGGCAGAGCCGACACAATCACGATCGGCAGCATGGGAACGAGCTTGCACACGTTGAGTATCCTGTGCAACATAGCGATGAATATCTTCATCGTCTCTCCTTACGTCGGTATCGACCGTACGGACGTTCCGCACAGCCGGTGCTTGATTCACGCCTTGTTAGCCCATCGACGACATGAATCGCACGACACACGGCGTAAAGATCAACAATTCATCTTCAGTTATTGAGTTGCGGCCCGTCCTGCGGGGCGCACGTACGAGCGTACCAGCAGATCGCCGCGATTCCAACCCACGCGTGCCCTGACAGCGTGTCAGCCACACGCCCTCCAAGCCACGAACCGCACGAAAGTCGTCCCGCCTTCTTGCAACGAAAACGGCACCCCGGCCGCCGAACCGGTTCTCACCGGTCGTTGGTCGGGGTGCCGTTCCGAGGTGGGCGCGGAACGTCACATCGTGACGCCCGCGTGCGGTTTACCAGAAGCCGAACGGATCGAACAGGCCACCGTCATCGTACCCGTTGCCGTTCTGGTCCTGCTGACCGTTCTGATCCTGCTGGTTCTGCTGATCCTGCTGGCCGGAGCCGTTGTTCTGCTCGCTGCGGTTGGTGCCGTTGACGGCTTCCTCCTGCTGGTCGAGCGTCACGTCCACGTCCATGGTCTTGCCGCCGCGCACGATGGTGAGCTTCACCGTGTCGCCGAGCGACGCCGCGCGCACGAAGCCGAGCAGCGAGTAGTTGTTGTTCACCGCGTTGCCGTTGAACGCCACAATCGTGTCGTTGGCCTGCAGGCCGGCCTTGTCCGCCGGGCTGCCGGACACCACGGCCTTGCCGCCGGTGCTCGGCGTGGTGATGCGGGCGCCGCCGCGGACCACGCCGTCAGCCTCGACCGTGTCGCTGGTGATGGTCACGCCCAGCGCCACATGCGTGGCCTGGCCGTCCTTCATAATCTCGTCGGATACGCGCTTGACCAGATTCGACGGGATGGCGAAGCCGATGCCGATGGAGCCGGCCTCGCTGCTGGAGCTGGCTGTGGAGGCGATCGACGAGTTGATGCCGATGACCTGTCCGGCCGCGTTGAACGTCGGGCCGCCCGAGTTGCCGGGGTTGATGGCGGCGTCGATCTGTACGGCATTGGTCACGATCTGCGAGTTGTTGTCGTCCATCACGCTGACCGGACGGTTCAGCGCGGAGACGATGCCGGTGGTCGCCGTGTCGTCGTAGCCCAGCGGGTTGCCGATAGCCATAACCGGCTCGCCGACCGCGAGCGTATCCGAATCGGCGAATTCGACCGGAACCAGCCCGTCGGGGGCATCATCCAGCTGGATGACCGCCAGATCGGTGGTGGTGTCGGTGCCGGTGACCTGCGCGGTGTACATCTGGCCGTTCGAGAGCGTGACCTGGATGTTCTGCGCGCCGGAGATCACGTGGTTGTTGGTCACGATGTGGCCCTGCTCGTCGATGATCGCACCGGAGCCGGCCGCCGTGCCGTTCTGCAGCGTGGTCTGGATCGAGACCACCGACTGGGAGACCTTGTCCGCCACGGCGGCCCAATCCACGGCCTCGCCATTGGTGATCGGCGCGCTACCGTCGCCGGACTTGCCGGAGTCGATGTTCTGCATCGAGCTAGTCGTCGGCACCTTGACCCAGCCTTCGGTGATCGCCATGTAACCGACGCCCAAGCACAGCGCCGCACTGACCAGGGCCGCCACCACGGCGATGATCACACCGCTGACCGTGCGACCGCCACCGTGGTTCGGCTTCGGCGCGCCGGAGCCCGGTACGGGCGGGAAGATCGACCCCTGCGGGTTGCTCGGCCCGTTGCCGTTGTTCTGCGGACCGTTGACCGGGGCCATGAACGGACTGGTCGGGGCGTTGTTCGGCGCGGTGCCGCCCTGCTCCTGATTGGCCGGACCGTTGTTGCCGTTCAGGAACGGGTTGCCGGTCAGATACGGGTTGCGGTTGTTCTGCGGCGGCATCTGCTGGGTCGGCGCGGACTGCGGATGCTGTTGCGCGGCCGGCTGCGTGGGGGTAGGGCCGTAGGCGCCGTATTCCGGTGCGGGGCGATACGGCGACTCCGGGGCCGCGGCCGGGGCCGGGCCTGCCGATGCCGCGCTCGGCGCGGATTCGGCCGCCGCCGGCGCCGCCGCAGTCGGGATTGTCTCCGTGGGCTGCTCGGCGTTCGCGGCCTCGCCGCTGGTGGTCATGGTGAACTGGTCGCCCTCCACGATCTGCGGGGTCTGGTTCGGCTGTTCGTTGTGCGGCTGTTCGCTGGATTGCGGCGTCTGCTGGTTCGGCCAGCTGCCGTTATTCTCTTCAGCCATTGCTGCTCCTTGGTTTCGTTCTGTTCCTTATGCCGTTATACAAGCGGCGGTCAACCTGCTCGGCTCACCGCCGTCTCGGAATCGCTATCTATGAGTTAAGGGAGCGCTTCTGGAAGTTTTCTGAATGTTGGTTGGAAGCTTTGCGCTAACCAGCATGGTATTCGTTGACACCCGGGCCGCACGGAGTCGACCGAGCCGGCGTCTTGCGCTCGAATCGCCCATATACCAACGATTCCGACCGATTCCCGACAGCCACGCGTCCACATCGCCCATCGCCCCTCCCTCCCCCGATGTGACGCAGCTCACCGCCGGCTTTCGGCAGTGCTTCGCCTAGAGTGAACGGTATGACCAGTCTGCTCGATCATCCCCGCGGCGCGGAACCCGGCAAGCCCGGCGACCGCGGCGCGTTCTCGTTCGAAACCATCACCCGGCTGCCCGACTCCCCCGACGGCAAGGGCCGCGGCGGTGCACGCTACGGCCGCACCGGCATCATCCACACCCCGCACGGCGACATCCGCACGCCCGCGTTCGTGCCGGTGGCCACCCAAGCCGCGATGAAGGCGGTGCTGCCGGAGACGATGAAGGATCTGGGCGCGCAGTGCCTGCTGTCGAACGCGTTCCATCTCTACGAGCGCCCCGGCGAGGATGTTCTGGACGCGGCGGGCGGTCTCGGCCGATTCATGAACTGGGACGGGCCCACGTTCACCGATTCGGGCGGGTTCCAGGTGCTCTCGCTGGGCGCCGGGTTCAAGAAGACGCTGGCGATGGACGTGACCGGCATGAAGTCGGATGACGTGATCGCCGAAGGCAAGGAGCGCCTGGCGTTCGTGGATGAGGACGGCGTGACGTTCAAGTCGCCGCTCAACGGCTCGTTGCACCGCTTCAGCGCCGAGATCTCGATGGGCATCCAGCACAAAATCGGTGCCGACATCATGTTCGCGTTCGACGAGCTGACCACGCTGATGAACACGCGCGGCTACCAGGAGCGGTCGGTGGAACGCACGTTCCGTTGGGCGCAGCGCTGCGTGGCCGAGCACCAGCGGCTCACCGAATCACGCCTGGGCAAGCCGTACCAGGCGCTGTACGGCGTGGTGCAGGGCGCGAACTACGAGGATCTGCGGCGACGGGCCGCATCGCAGATCGCCTCGCTCGACTTCGACGGCGTCGGCATCGGCGGTGCGATGGAGAAACGCATCATCGGCGACATCTGCGCGTGGATCTGCGACGAGATGCCGGAGAACAGGCCGCGACACGTCCTCGGCATCGCCGCGGTCGACGACATCTTCGCCTGCGTGGAGAACGGCGGCGACACGTTCGACTGCGTGGCCCCCGCCCGCTGCGGGCGCAACGGCGCGATCTTCACGCGCGACGGCCGGTACAACGTCAAGCGCGCCGAGTTCAAAACCGACTTCGGGCCGCTGGAGGAAGGCTGCGACTGCTACACCTGCCAGCACTACTCGCGCGCCTACGTGGACCACCTGCTGCGCGCCCGCGAGTTCAACGGGTTCACGCTGGCCACCATCCACAACGAGCGGTTCTTCGTCAAGCTGCTCGACGACATCCGCGCCTCGATCGACGGCGGATACTTCGACGAGTTCCGCGACGCGACGCTGACCCGGTTCTACGCCAACGGTTCACGCGGCTGAACCGATGGGCCGACGCGATAATCCGAATCGATAGTCCAAATCGATAGTCCGAAGCTACTCGACAATCCGAAGCGACAGAGAGGACTGCATCATGAACCTGCTCGAAGCGATGGAACAACGACACGCCATCCGCGCCTACACCGATGAACCGGTCGACCAGGCGATTCTGGACATCCTGCGCGCCGAGATCGACGCGTGCAATCAGGAGAGCGGCCTGCACATCCAGATGACCACCGGCCTCGACGACGCGTTCCTCGGGCTGAAGACGCACTACGGACGGTTCACCGGCGTGCACAACGCCATCGCCCTGATTGGGCGGCCGGTACGCGACGGTGCGGCGGACGGGCACGGTGCGGCAGGCACGAACGAGCACGACGCGGCAACCGAAACCGCAACAGGTACGGCCGACCCCAGCGTGGCGGTCGATACGATACCGGACGGCGCCGCAGCTGCGTGGCACAAGGCCGCCGCCGCGGATGAGGCGGCCACCGACCCTGGCGAGATCGCGTTGCAGGAACGGGTCGGCTACTACGGGGAGCGCTTGGCGTTGCGCGCCGTGCAGCTGGGATTGGAGACCAGCTGGGCCGTGCTGGACGATGCGGACGCGGCGGAACACCCGTGGTGGTGCCTGCACCCCGGGGAGAAGATTGTGTGGGTACTGGCGTTCGGTCATGGTGCACGGCCGGGCGGGCGACGCCGCAGCAAGCCGATCGAGGAGCTATGCCGGATACCGGACGGCATGGCGATGCCTGACTGGTTCCGCGCCGGCATGGAGGCCGCGATGCTCGCGCCGACGTCGCTGAGCCAGCAGCCGTTCCTGTTCACCCTGTATGAGGAAGGCACGGTCAGCGCAGAGGCGACGGAGGGACTGTTCGCGCATGTGGGACTGGGCTGCGCGAAATACCACTTCGAAGTCGGTGCAGGGCGCGAGAACGTTCGTTGGCGTGACACTGCCGCCTCCGGTGAAGAAGCTGCCGGCGCGACCGACTAGCGGGCGGAGAGACCGCCTTTGCTTACGAGCAAGACCCCGTACGACACATCGCGACACGCCGATTTGCACATTCCGGCAATCGAGTGGTAAGTTAATCACTTGTCTGCGAGTGTGGCGGAATGGTAGACGCGCTGTCTTCAGGTGGCAGTGAGTGTATGCTCGTGGGGGTTCAAGTCCCCCCACTCGCACGATTGGAGGAAGGCTCCGAATCGTTGGAACGACAACGATTCGGAGCCTTCCGCTTTCCTGGGAAACCGGGCGATGGTAACAGAATTGGTAACAAAAAAATCGGGTTTTTAGAAATCAGGAGCGAGCAATCCCTGTCGTTCCGGACGTTCCGCGACAATCACGGCCTTGATGATTGGTAACGTCCGATTCCGAACCAGCAAAGAGCAACAACGGCATCGTCATCGGTTATTGATTCGCGTCATTCCCCGTCCAACACCGTGTTGGGACATCGATGACGAGCCAAGTCATTTTATTATTCAGAGTATTGGTGTTTTTCACGGATACGACAACAGGTGAGGGAGAGTACGAGCAATGACGGATACGACGAAGGAGTCACAGCGTGCGGCGTTGCATAAGGCGATTTGGGGTATCGCGGATGATGTGCGCGGCGCGGTGGATGGCTGGGATTTCAAGATGTATGTGTTGGGGTTTCTGTTCTACCGGTTCATTTCCGAGGATCTTGCCGGGTATATCGATGAAGGCGAGCACGAATCCGGGGATTTGGATTTCTCCTATGCTCTGATGGATGACGCGGAGGCCGAGGACGCCAGGGAGGGCATCATCGAGGAGAAGGGCTACTTCATGCTGCCCTCCGAATTGTTTGAGAACGTCGTGGCGCGATGCGACCGTGACCCGAACCTCAACGAGACGCTCAGGAATGTGTTTGACCATATCGAGGGGTCGAGCGTGGGCACGCCTTCGGAGAAAAGCTTCCGTGGTTTGTTCGACGACATCGATCTGAATTCGAACAAGCTGGGCACCGGGGTGTCGGAACGTAACCAGCGACTTGTGAAAATTATCAAGGGTATCGCATCCCTGGACTTCGGGGATATCGGGGATGCGCGCATCGACCTATTCGGCGACGCGTACGAGTATCTGATGAACATGTACGCGTCGAACGCGGGCAAGTCGGGAGGCGAGTTCTTCACCCCCCAAGAGGTATCCGAGCTGCTCGCCCGCATCGTAATCGGCGACCGGACAAGCGTGAATAAGGTGTACGACCCGGCCTGCGGGTCCGGCTCCCTGCTGCTCAGATTCTCGAAGAATCTGGGGCAGGAGAACGTTCGCCGCGGCTTCTACGGCCAAGAGATCAACATCACCACGTACAATCTGGCGCGCATCAACATGTTCCTGCACAGGGTCCCGTTCGACAAGTTCGACATCGCTCTAGGCGACACGTTAATGGAGCCGAAGCATTGGGACGACGAGCCGTTCGACGCGATCGTGTCGAATCCTCCCTATTCGATCAAATGGGCCGGGGATTCCGATCCCACGCTGATCAACGACCCAAGATTTTCCCCAGCCGGCGTACTCGCCCCCAAAGGCAAGGCGGACCTCGCGTTCACCATGCATATGCTCAGTTGGCTCAGCCAGGACGGCAAGGCCGCGATCGTCGAATTCCCCGGCGTCCTGTACCGGGGCGGCGCCGAGCAGAAGATCCGCAGGTACATGGTGGACAACAACTTCGTCGAGGCGGTCATCCAACTGCCTGCGAATCTTTTCTTCGGACCGGTCACCATCGCCGTATGTGTCATTGTGCTCTCCAAAAGCAAGAAGGACGACAAGGTGCTGTTCGTGGACGCGGGCGACGAGTTCAGTCATGTGGGCAACAAGAACAAGCTCATGCCCGAGAACATCGACCACATCTACCGAACGGTTCACGACCGGTCCGAGGAACAATATTTCTCCAAGCTCGTGTCCATCGAGCAATTGGGCGGGGAGAACAACTACAACCTGTCCGTGAACACTTGGGTCGAGAAGAAGGACATGCGGGAGAAGATCGACATCCATGAGCTCAACCAGCACATCGCAGGCATTGTGAAACGCGAGCAGAAACTACGCGAACAAATCGACACCATTATCAAGGATCTGGAGGCATGAAATGAGCAAAATTGATGACATGCTTGCAGAACTTTGCCCTAATGGAGTTGAATATAGGACTCTTGCAGAGATTGCTGAAATCGGCACAGGGTCAAGCAATACTCAAGATCAAGTTGAAGATGGAAAATATCCTTTTTATGTACGTTCGCCGGAAATAAAACATTCCAATACATATGAATTTGATGAGACTTCCATTGTCACGGCTGGAGATGGAGAAGTGGGCAAAGTTTTCCATTTTGTTAAAGGAAAATATGCGCTTCATCAACGAGCATATCGTGTACATATTACTTCGGATGACGTGTTACCTCGTTATTGCTATTGGTTCATGGTAAGCCAATTCCGCAAATATGTTGAAAAAAGAGCATGTTCAGCTACTGTTAAGTCATTACGTAAACCGATGTTTCTTGATTTTCCCGTCGCAGTTCCCCCTCTTGATGTTCAGCATGAGGTCGTGCGGGTGTTGGATTCGTTCACGGAGCTGGAAACGGAGCTAGAAACGGAGCTAGAAGCACGGAAGGCGCAGTATGCCTATTACCGTGACCAATTGCTGTCCCGCGAAAACCTGGAAAAAATAGCAGGAAATGAAATCTATATCCGTCCTATTTCGGATATCGCAAACGTATACGACGGAACACATCAAACACCTAAATATACAACAACGGGCATTAAATTTGTAAGCGTTGAGAATATCACTGATCTATACGCGTCAGATAAACGTATTTCTGAAGACGCATTTAATAAACAATATAACAATCCCCCCTGCAAAGGCGACGTACTTATGACAAGAATTGGATCAATAGGTAAGTGTGCAGTAGTCGAGACGGATGAGAAACTTGCGTATTATGTTTCACTTTGTCTTATAAAACCTAATTTCAACGCTATACTGCCACGATATCTTAAGTATGTCCTCGAAAGCTCTGATGGCAGACGAGAATTACGTCGATACACTATTTTAACTGCCGTGCCGATAAAGATTAATTTGGGAGATGTAGGAAAAGTTCGTATCCCCGTCCCGCCTCTTTTTGTTCAGCAACGGGTTGTTGATATTCTTGACCATTTTGATGCGTTAACGAGTTCGCTATCGGACGGTTTGCCTGCCGAGATTGAAGCTCGTCACCGGCAATATGAGTATTACCGTGACCGGCTGTTGGTTTTCCCAAAGAAAGCGTAGATTATGGCGACCGTGGATGAGCCTATTGAGACTGAGAGAAGGCCATCGTCTGGGGCGTTGACGTATGGGCTGATTTTGCAGGGGCCGGAGTCGACGGTGTGTTCGGAGGCTCCCGCGGTTCCGGCCGCGGGGGACGCGTATCAGTCCGAGGCGGCGTTGGAGGAAGGGCTCCTTCGTGTTCTGACGAGTCAGGGGTACGACCGGCTGCGGGTTGATTCGGAGGCCGGATTGGTGGCGAATCTGCGCGCCAGGGTCGAGGAATTGAACGGTATCGTGTTCACCGATGCGGAGTGGGCGCGTTTCTGTTCGGGGTATGTCACGAATCCGGCGTTGACGGTAATCGACAAGACGCGGCGCATCCAGAACGATCCGGTGATCGCGTTCGAGCGGGATGATGGTTCGGTCAAGAACGTCTACTTGTTGGATCGCGAGCATATCCATCGGAACCGGTTGCAGGTGATGAACCAGTACGAGGCGGGTGACGGCGCGCACCTGAACCGGTATGACGTGACGATTCTGGTGAACGGTCTGCCGTTGGCACATATCGAGTTGAAGCGGCGCGGGGTTCGGCTGCGGGAGGCGTTCAACCAGATCGAGCGGTATCAGCGGGAGAGTTTCTGGAGCGGGTCGGGTCTGTTCGAGTTCGTGCAGGTGTTCGTGATCTCGAACGGCACGAGCACGAAGTATTACGGGAACACGGTGCGTTGGGAGCATACGCATCCCAAGCGGGGGCGGCGTGGCGTCGCCTCGTTCGAGTTCACGAGCTGGTGGACGGACGCGAACAACCGGCGCATCGCCGATCTGGAGGGGTTCGCGCGCACGTTCCTGTCGCGGGGCACGTTGTTGATGGTGCTGACGCATTACTGCGTGCTGACCGCGGAGGACGAACCCAAACTGCTGGTGATGCGCCCGTACCAGATCTGCGCGACGGAACGGATCCTGAACAGGATCCTGATCTCCGAGTATGACCGGAAACGTCTGGGCACGACGGACGCGGGCGGGTACATATGGCATACGACCGGGTCGGGCAAGACACTGACCTCGTTCAAGTGCGCGCAGCTGGCGTCCCGCATGGAGGGCGTGGACAAGGTCCTGTTCGTCGTGGACCGCAAGGATCTGGACTACCAGACCATGAAGGAGTACAACCGGTTCCAGAAGGACGCGGTCAACGGGTCCGAGGACACGCGTGCGCTGGACGAGAACCTGCGTGACGACACGAAACGCATCTGCGTGACCACGATTCAAAAGTTGTCCGTACTGATTTCGCGCAACCAGACGCATCCGATCTACGACCGGCATGTGGTGTTCATCTTCGACGAGTGCCATCGCAGCCAGTTCGGCAGGATGCACCGGGAGATCATCCGGAAGTTCCGGAACTACCACCTGTTCGGGTTCACGGGCACGCCGATCTTCGCCAAAAACGCGAACATGAGCGGGGATCCGACGCTGCGAACCACGGAGCAGGCGTTCGGAGACCGTCTGCATTCGTACACGATCGTGGACGCGATCGCGGACGGGAACGTGCTGCCGTTCCGCGTGTCCTATCTGCAGACCATGCGCCAGTCCGCGGATTCGGACGCCCAGGGCGAACTCGTGGAGGCCATCGACCGGGAGGGCGCGATCGTCTCGGAGGCGCGCATCGCGATGAACGCAGCGTACATCCTCCGTCATTTCGGCCAGGCCACGATGCGCAGGGCGGATGGGACCGGGTTCACGTCGATCCTTGCGACCGATGGGATTCCCGCCGCCCGCAGGTATTACCGGGCGTTGACCGAGCAGGAGGACGAGATGGAGCGGGCCGGCACGCTCAGGCACCGGCTGCGGATCGCGATGATCTACTCGTACGCGCCCAACGGCGACGACCTGGCCACGGGCATCATCGCCGACGAGTCCATGGACGCGGCCGGTCTGCCCGCGAGCGACCGCGAGGCGCTGGAACAGGCGATCGGGGACTACAACCGGATGTTCGGCACCTCGTACTCGACGGACGGGGCCAGGTTCCAGAACTACTACAAGGACGTGTCCCAACGGTTGAAGAACCGTGAGATCGATCTGCTGATCGTGGTGGATATGTTTCTTACGGGCTTCGATTCGAAGACGCTGAACACGCTGTGGGTGGACAAGAACCTGCGCATGCACGGGCTGATCCAGGCGTTCAGCCGGACGAACCGGATCCTGGATTCGGTCAAGACGTTCGGCAACGTCGTGTGCTTCCGGGATCTGTCCAAGCAGGTCGACGAGGCGCTCGAACTGTTCGGAGACCGGGATGCGGCAGGCATCGTCGTGCTCAAACCCTACCGGGAGTACCTCGGCCAGTATTTGGAGCTCGTCGACGAGATCACCCGCAAGTACGTCCGGGATGGCGCGGTCAGCGTGGTCGGCGAAGCCGCGGAGAAAGGGTTCGTGGGCGCGTTCGGCGCGCTCCTGAAACTGCGCAACGTGCTCGGCGTGTTCGACGAGTTCCCCGCCGACGACCCGCTGTCCGACCGTCTGCTGCAGGATTTGCAGGGCGTCTACCTCGACATCGGTGACAAGCTCAAAAGCCGGGCGAAGGCCGAGAAGAGCGACATCGTGGACGATCTGGTGTTCGAGATCGAGCTGATCCGTCAGGTCGAGGTCGGCGTGGACTACATCCTCGAGCTCGTGGCCAAGGCGCATGGCGGCAACGGTGAGGACAGGACCGCGTACGACCGGATACGCCGAGCGGTCGCGTCCAGTCCGCAACTGCGTGACAAGGCCGACCTGATTCTCGAGTTCGTCGAGCGCATGGGCGTCTCGCCGGACGGGGCCCGCCACGAGGACGGCGGGCTGGAGGAACGCCGGCGCCGCGTGGACGACGCGTGGCACACGTATCTGGGCGGGCAGGTCGAACGGGAGCTTGACGGGCTTATCGCCGAGGAACGGCTCAAGCCCGAGCAGACCCGCAGGATCCTGTCCATCGCCTTCGATGGCGACGGCGTCCCCGAAACGGGTGCCCTCATCGGCGAATGCATGCCGCGCATGTCACGCTTCACAAAAGGCAACGCCTACCTCGAACAACGACACCGCATCATCCACAAGCTCCAAGCGTTCTACGACAAATACAAGACGCTGGTGCGCAGCTACCCGCTCGACGAAGAGAACGGCAGTAAATAGGGACAACAGAAACAGACTAGCGGACAGCCCAGAGGATTCGTAAAGTACCGGCGTTCGTCGCCTTTACACTTTTTCTCCAAAAGATTGCCGATCGATCTTTCTTGGGCGACTTTCAGGTATATCGGGATCCTCAGTGCGACTGTATATCCTGCGTATCGCCTGTTTGACGATCATTTGCCTGACTCCGGCATAGAATGCAGGCGACGTCGCGGTTTTCCTCATCTCCTTCTTGGTAAAACCGATGAACGTATAAAACAGCCGTCTAGGGCCCAATGGCATGGCGAGGAAAGAGCCGCGTTCCGCGTTCCCTTCCCGGTCGAACGATATGGATGTTATGACAGGCTCATCTCCCAGCGGAAGGTCTGCGGCGTCTTCGGGAAGAATACCCAGCCGCCAGTGAGAGGAATCGAACACTTCCCGAAACTCACTGGTAAGCCCTCTTTCAACGCTGTATTGGAATAGCTCTGATCCCAAAGTGATTCCGCACCTGATTCCTTCAGGGACAGGTTCGATTGTCAAACCTGGAACATTGGGAGCCTCGCCGCTCGGTTCCGGCACCGTTCCTGTCTGCTCAACAATGTCTATAAATCTATTTGTCAGTTCCGGTATACCGTTTATCAAACAATCTTGTGCTGCGACGAATGCGCGTCTCCGTGCACCTGGAGTACGCACTCGCTGCGCCACTACAAGGTTCTTCAGAATCCGTTCCTCTTCCGCAGATGGTTGACGCATACGATTGTTCATCCTCTCGACCACAGATGCGGCCGGATTCTCTACCTCTTTATCAAGTTTGCGTTCCAAGGAATCGTCCAGCTCGTCGTCTGGTCCTTGGCGTACGTACATACCTTTCTCCGACGCTGTGCTTCGTAAAGAGCTTTTGCACCACAGCGGTTTGTCGGCATTAGGAGCGATTGTGTCGTACATGTAAATGCTCTTACCGTCCTCGCTCCATTGCTTAAGCAGGAACTTCGGGATGTAATGATTGTTCTTTTTTGTCAAAGCGACCGTCTCATTTCCGTCGTAGGTACGTGCAGCTGAAAAGATTTCATTCGATTCCTGCAATTGACAACACCGCTTCACGGCCAGCTATTCCGAAACTTCCCGCAAATATCATGAGAAATGAGCAGGTGCAAACAGCCAGCTATCGTCATCTTGGTACGACGCCTAATGGTATTCATGAACGACTTTACTATTTTCCATATCCGGAGAAGATTCCAACGCCGTTCCTAATCGTGTGGATTCTCGCATATTCATTATCGTTTTATTTCTTTTGATCGGAGATGACATCATGCGTTCTAACGGATCTGTCCCGCCGCAAATTATGTTCCTTCGCCACGAGATCATCCAGTCCAGAAAGGAGCTGTTCGCAGCGTTCCAGGCCGTCGTTAATGGCTGTCACGTCCTTGTGGGTGGTGCCGAGTTCCGTGTTGGTCAGTCTTGCGATCTGGTTGATGTTGTGGCCGATGTGCCAGATCTCGCTGCGGATGCGTTTGAGTTCCTGGACCGTCGGCGATTCCCGTTCCATTTGTTCCCGTTCGATGCGCAGGTACTCATCGCGGAACAGGTCGAGGAACGTGCGGGAGATCGTTGCGTTCCGTACCTTGGCGACGGACGCGATCGTCTCCTTCTCCTTCCCGCTGACGCGGATGTAGATGCGTTCGCTTCGCAGCTCGCCGTTGATGTGGAATTGTTTCCTCGCCATTGCTGTCTCCATCTTTCATGACGGCCGTGCGGGTCCGGCCTGTGGCACTCGGGTGTTTTCCTCCGGCCTGGGCCGGAGGGCGGCAAGCATGGTTTGTACGCACAAACCGTATAGCTTGCTCCCACAGGAGAACGGTTCGTGAACGGGTTCACGATAGGGTTCGCGAACCCATTGCAGTCGGGTGTCATCCACCGCTTGCCGTCCCGTTCAGATACCTGTTGCGGAACTTGTGGCGGAGCGCGTTCGCGACCGCATGGAGCAACCGGTGCGGCTCCGTGTTATCGGTCGCACCGTGTACACGTTTCCTTGTGGGCGGGCGCGCCGATTTGCTCGAGCATCGTGCGGCATTTGATTTCCAGCGTCCATGTCGTTGGTCCGATAAGTTCCTCGAAGTATTGGGTGCGTGTCGCTTCGAAGACCCGCATCCGGGCCAGTTCGGACCGCGAATATTCCCGTGCGATCGCGTATCGGGTGAACACGTCGTACATCGCCGGGGTCAGGTTCACGGTCAGCCTGTCGGGGTTCTCTCCGCCTATGAGCCTTTCCCCGGGCAGCCTAGGGATGCCGTCGAAATCAAGCCGGTCGCCCTTGTAGAGTTCGTCGATGCTTGGCGGCTGGAGCAGGCAGCGAAGCGCGTGTCCTGTCCTCACCTTGAATTCGGCGCACTTGTTCCTGAAATCCTGTGCGGTGTCGTGATCGATCACCACGGTGAAGTGATGCTTGTAGAACATGATTCGTCCCCTTTCCGCGGTTTTGGCATCCACAATCATCGTGCGCCGAAACACGCCGGATCGGGGAGGACAGGCGGACACGACGACCGCATGGATGCACATGAGCCGACACCGCGTACGCACGAGCCCGCCATCGTCAGGTCACGGTTGCGCCCCGGTCGCCGGTGCCGGTAATGTACGTGATCGCAGCACACAGCGCCTCGTCCGACGGCGGTTCTCCACGCCGGTAGGCGGCGGTGATGCTTCGCTGGACCTGCGCGGCGCGCCGCTCCTGGTCGGGATCCGCGACCTCGACGGCCACCAAGGTGCTCTCGACCAGACCGGTGAGACGCTGGTAGTCCAGGCCGCCGTCCACGGCCGCGCCGCAGGCACATCCGTCCATCTCATGCCGGAACCGCGAGACCAGCACGCGTCCGCACAGCCGGCAGCGGCCGCTGTTATGCAGGATCACGAACCGCGGGTACGGCAGCGACAACCCGTTCCTCGGTCTCATAATCCCCCGGTGCCCGGTCATGTCGGGCAGGCGGTCGATGTCATGCAGCCGGTCGGCGGTCACGCCATCCTCGTGCATGGTGTCGCTGTACACGACCACCGGCCCCTCGGGCGGGTCCGCGACGAACCGGCGGATGCACGCCCACTGGCGGCGGCTGATCCCACGGAACGCGAGCGGGTTGACCAGCAGCATGGGGCCCGCGCCCTCATGCCCGTGCAGCATCAGCGCGTTCGCGACCGACGCCTCCTCGTCGTCGACCCACACGATCGGACGTGGACTTCCATCCGCGTCCGCGACGCGCAATTGGCGGATCACCTCGTCCACGACCGCGTGCAGCTTGCCACCCATACGGCCCCTGCCGGTGAGCGGATCGTACCAGTGCGTGTTATGCACCACGTCGGGATCCCAGCCCAGCAGACCGTCCAGGATATGCACATACGGCTGCCACGTGCTCAGCCAGCGCAGGTCGACGGCACCGGACTCGGCCAGCCCGTACAGGTTCGCAGCCAGCTCGCGAGACCAATGCAGATGCCACGTGCCGCCCCTGCGGCCCAGCCGCACGGTCTCCACACCATCCAAACGGAACGCCCGCTCCGGACCGAAATCGTCGGTCATACGCCCCCGGCACTCGACCACGGGCGCCACGCCCACGTCCTCGTACCTGACGCCGATCGCATCCGGGAACGCGTTAAGCACCCCATCAAAATCCAACAACATAATCGGCGCCGACGAATCATCCACCATCGGATCCTCCTTCAACCATGCAATCGAACAACATACAAGTACCCCCGACGGGACTTGAACCCGTGACCAACGACTTATAAGATCGCCGCTCTAACCCACTGAGCTACAGGGGCGCGGAAAAGAGTTTTTCAAGAACGGAAACGAGCAACCAGCCCGCTTCGGCACGATGCGACGACGATCCCAGCTATCGTATTCGACCGTTCGGCCGCCACGCCCACGACAAAGGCGCATGGTGGACGGACACGACGGAAAACGGCATCCGGGCACGCGAGCGCACGGCGCTGACCGTCATCATTGCGAACATCGCTCCCGCCGCCATCGGAACACCTCCTCGAAACACCAGCCTACCCCAGAACACGGAAAACCGACCGTGCGGCGCAGCGTGCTGACATCCAGCGTTGCTCTCAAAAACTCCCTTTCCGCAAGAAAAACCCATCGTCGGCCACGCTATGGTGGCAACAGGTCATCACGCGAACATAGAAAGGTCACCATGATTCTGCAGGATACGGAACATCGCGACACCGCTCTCGTCAGCGCCTTGGTCGCGGTGTGGGAGCGGTCGGTTCGCGCGACGCATACGTTTCTGACCGATGATGAGATCAACCGCATCAAGCAATACGTGCCGCAAGCCATCGCCGAAGTACCGGAATTGATCGTCATGCGCCCCGACGGCGACAGCTCGGACCAGACGCCCCTTGCGTTCATGGGAGTCGCCGACGGACGGCTCGAAATGCTGTTCGTCAATCCCGATCATCGTGAACACGGCGTCGGCAAGCAGCTGCTCGAACACGGCATCGCCCATCACAACGTCAGCGAACTCACTGTGAATGAGCAGAACCCGCAGGCGATCGAGTTCTACCAACACATGGGATTCGTCACATACCGACGCACCGAGCAGGATGAAGAGGGTGGCCCCTACCCGCTGCTGTACATGCGTCTCCACCAGTAGATTCGTCCTTACGAAGAACCGATTCCCGCAATCCCTCTCGAACGGCCCATTAGCGCACGCGATTCCGCGGTGCACTGCGAGCAGTAGCATACGCACAGCCGTCGAGTACCATTCGGTTGGGGATTTTTGCACTCAGTTGGGAACTTTCGGGCACGCCAACGGAACAAACCGCTTGAAATCACGCCACTGATGCGGAAAATGCCCGGCTAAGTTCCCAACTGAACGCGGTTTTCCCCAACTGAATGAGCCACGTCCGGAAATCTACGCCCCGGACTCGCGTCAGCGCTTCCGAGTCGGCAGCCCGCGCCCGAGCGACCCGTCGCCATACCGTCTACACGGGCAAACCGCTCTGCTCGCCGCGCCGCTCGATCAACCGCCGGGACGTTCCCACCCGTATCCGGTATCCGACAGCCCCGCCTGCCGGTACGCCGTCGGATTCGTCCCCGCGCCCGTCCGCATCCTCGTCCACGATGCCGGCCATCTCCGCCAGAATCTGCTCATAACTGGTCTCGCAGGTCTCGTGCACGGCGATGATCCGCCCTTGCCGGAGTACCGCGATCCGGTCCGCCACCGCGAACACGTCCGGCAAATCGTGACATACCATAATCACCGAACGTCCCTCCGCACGCAACCGTCGGGTATACTCCAGCACCTCGGCGGTCTGCATCACGGACAGCGAGTCGGTCGGCTCGTCGAGCACAACGAGGTCCGGCTCGCTGAGCAGCGTCTTCGCGATCGCGATAATCCGCCGCTGCCCCACCGACAGACTCGCCACCGGCCGCCCGACCTGAATAGACGACGACAACGTGTCAAGTACGGCTCGCGCCCGCACGACCATCGCGTTCTCGTCGCGGATGCCGCAGCCTGTGCGCAGTTCCCGCCCCAGGAACAGGTTCGCGGCCACGTTGAGGTTCTCGCACAGCTCGTTGCCTTGAAATACCGAGACGATGCCGAGGGCGTTGGCGTCACGTACGTCGCCGATCCGCACCGGTTCGCCCCGTACCACCAGTCCGCCCGACGTGGGCTGGCACAGCCCGGCGATGATCTTGACCAGCGTCGATTTGCCCGCGCCATTGTCACCGACCAGTGCAACGACCTCGCGTCGTCCAATCGTCAGATTGACGGACTTGAGTGCCTCGACATATTCAAAACGCTTGGAGACGTCTTTGATCTCCAGCAGCGGCGTCATATCGTTCATCGATTCTCCTGTCACGCCCGCGCCGGCACGCACGTCCGGCCCGAGGCTCAGCCCTGGAGCAGGCTCCTCTTCTCCACTACTTCAATGGCCATGATGGCGGCCCCGGGCGCGGCCCCGTAGTCCGGATGGGCGGCGGCGCACACACGGATCGGGGTGAGCGCGTTCGGGAACAGCAGTCGTTGCAGCGTCTCGGAGAACGGCTCGATGAATGTGTCCCCGGACATCGCTAGGTTGCCGCCCACCACAACCATCTCCGGATCCACCGAGATGCACAGATCGCCGGCCACGGTCCCGATGCGCACCGCGGTGTCCGCAATGACCCGCCGGCATCCCGGGTCGCCGTCGTTGGCGAGCCGGACCAGGTCCTCCAACGTCATGTTCCCGTGTGTGACGCTGAGCAGCGAAACAAGCCGCGTCTCGTCGACGATCGTGTTCAGGCACCCTCGGTTCCCGCACGAACAGATGCTGCCCAACGGATCGACCTGGATGTGTCCAATCTCCCCGGCGAGTCCGGTCACGCCGTGCAGGATGTCGCCGTTGACCATGATGCCCGCGCCCACGCCGTCGTTGGTGCCTATGTATACGAAGTTCTGCCGACCGGCGACCGCGCCGACGCGTCCCTCGCACACGGCGGCCGCGTTGGCGTCGTTGTCGACGACGACCGGCACATGGAACGCCGTAGCCAGCGGCCCGCGGATGTCGACGCCGTTCCACCCGGGCAGGATGCCCGGCACCGCGACCGTCTGGGCGCGGTAATCGACCGGCGCGCCCACCGCAACGCCGACGCCCACGACCTCGCCCGCATCGGCTCCCGCGTTCTCCAGCATCTCGTTGACGAGTCGCACCGCCCGCTCCAGCGTCGTGTCGGCCTTGTGCTTCGCCGGCAGCGGCAACCGACGCCTCGCGATGACGTCCTTGGCGTAGTCGGCCACGACCACGATCAGGTCGCGCCGGGTGATGGACAGTCCCACGCCCAGTCCTTGCTTGCGTGCCAGGGCGACCAGCGTCGCCCGGCGACCGTTGCGCACGGTGTTGCGGGTTTCCAGCTTGCCTTCCTGAACCAACTGGTGCACCTGTGTGGAGACGGTCGTCGTCGACAGTCCGGTAATCTCGGCGAGTTCGACCTGGGTCATCGCGCCGAATCGGTGGATGGATTCCAGCAGACTCGCCTGATTCGCCCGCCGCAGCGACGCCTGAGACCCGTTCGTTCTTCGTGCCATGACAGTTAGCTTAACGCACGGCGATGCTCGCCGTTCACGTCCGACCCCCTGTATTCCCGCCGTTGTCGCGGCTATCGGTACGGCGGGTGCCGCGGGCGTCGGCGTTCCAATCCCGGACCGCGTTGGCCACGCAGTATACGGAGACGACGATCAGGCACAGGGCGAGCACGATCGTCGCCCAGGAGAACAGTGTGCCATCGCCGTGCGCCTCGATGAGGGTCTGTACCAGCCAGATGATGCAGGCGACGCCGGTGATCGCATACAGGCGCGCACGCGCGGAGGTGGTCAGTTTCATGGGTGCTCCTTTGCGAGATATGAGAAGGCCCCGATCCGGTCGGCCCCGCCCGCAGGCGGTACGGGTCCGACCGGATCGGCGGCTGTGTGCGGGTCAGCGCTTCTTGCGCTTGGACATGATGTCGACCGCGACGGCGCCGAGCAGCACCAGACCCTTGATGGTCTTGACGATCGCGGTGTCGACGCCCATGATCGACAGTCCCTGGTTGATGACGCCCATCACGAACGCGCCGACGACGGCGCCTGGAATCGTGCCGACACCGCCGGTCACCGCGGTGCCGCCGATGAAGCAGGCCGCGATCGCATCCATCTCGAACTCCATGCCGGCCTGCGCGGTGGCGGATGCCAGACGCGAGAGCATGCACACCGCGGCCACCGCGGACAGGAATCCCATGTGCACGAACAGCGTGAAGTCCACGCGTCTGGTGTTGATGCCGGACAGCTCGGCGGCCTTGCGGTTGCCGCCGACCGCGTACACGTGGCGGCCGAACACGGTCTTGGTCAGGATGAAGTTGTAGATCAGCACCAGCACGCCGACGATGACGAGCATGATCGGGGTGCCGCCCTGGTCGGCGTTGCCGGAGGAGGCGAGCAGGTAGGTCACGAATCCGATTGCGAGCGCCGCGACGACGATCTTGATGACGGTCAGACTCATCGGTTCGGGCACGAGGCCGACCCGCTGCGCACGGATGCGCTTGTGCAGCTGGCTCCAGGCGAAGGCCGCGATGCAGGCGACGCCCAGCACGATGGTCAGACCGTCGAACGGCCCCCACCAGCCGAGGACGTTCGGCAGGTAGTTGCGCGCGATGCCGCGGAACGATTCGGAGGTGATCGGCACGGATTCGCCGACGAGGACGGTGGCGAGTCCGCGGAAGATCAGCATGCCGGCCAGCGTGGTGATGAATCCGGGGATGCCGACGTAGGCGACCCAGAAGCCCTGCCATACGCCGACGATCAGGCCGACGAGCAGGGAGATGAGGATGGCCAGTCCCCAGTTGACGCCCTGGCGTTCCATCAACAGTGCGCATATGCCGCCGATGAACGCCACGAGCGAGCCGACCGACAGGTCGATGTGGGTGGCGATGATGACCATCACCATGCCGATGGCCAGGATGATCACGTAGGCGTTCTGCTGGATCAGCGAGACGAAGCTGTTCGGTTTGAGCAGCACGCCGCCGGTGAGGATCTGGAACACGACGACGATGATGAGCAGCGCTCCCACGATGCCGTATTGCCGTGCGTTGTTGGCGATGGTGGCGAGCAGTCCGCCGGTTTTGGTTGTCTGTGCTGGTGCCGCGGTTGTTGCGCTCATCGTACGGCCACCTCCCTTTCCTTGGTCATGCCGCGCATGAGATATTCCTGGGTGAATCCTTGTTTGTCGACGTTGTCGGTCACGACGCCTTGGCTGACGGTGTAGATGCGATCGCAGATGCCGATCAGCTCGGGCAGCTCCGACGAGATGACGATCACCGCCTTGCCGGCGTCGACGAGCTGGTCGATGATCTCGTAAATCTCGTATTTAGCGCCGACGTCGATGCCTCGGGTCGGTTCGTCGAGGATCAGGATGTCGGGGTCGGCGATCACCCATTTGGCGAGAACGACCTTTTGCTGGTTGCCGCCGGAGAGCGTGGAAACCGGCACGTCGATGTCGCGGCATTTGATGTTGAAGTCCCGACGGTACCGGCTGACTTCCTTGCGTTCGATGTTGTCGTCCATGATGCCGTGGCGGCTGAGCTTGCGCAGCGAGGCGAGCGAGGCATTCTCGCGGATGTTCTGCAGCAGGTTCAGCCCGTATGCCTTGCGGTCCTCGGTGGCGTAGGCCAGGCCCGCGTCGATGGCGGCCTGCACGTTGTGCAGTTCGGTTTTCCTGCCTTTGACGTAGACCTCGCCGGAGATGTTGGAGCCGTAGGAACGGCCGAACACGCTCATCGCGAGTTCGGTGCGGCCCGCGCCCATGAGTCCGGCCAGTCCGACGATCTCGCCGGCGTGCACGGTGATGTTCGCGTGGTCGGCGACCACCCGGTTCGGGTCGAGCGGGTGGTGGACGGTCCAGTCCTTCAGACGCAGGTATTCCGGCCCCACGGGGTTCGATGGATGATCCGGGTACAGGTTGGTCAGTTCGCGGCCGACCATCTTGCGAATCAGCTCGTCCTGGTCGAGCGGCGTCTCCTCGGTCACATACATCTGTCCGACGGTCGAGCCGTCGCGGATGACGGTCACGTTGTCGGCTATCGCGGCGACCTCGTTGAGCTTGTGCGTGATGATGATGCTGGTCACGCCCTGCTCGTCGCGCAGCTGGCGCACGAGACCGAGCAGGTGCTCGGAGTCCTCGTCGTTCAGGGCCGCGGTCGGCTCATCGAGAATCAGGAGCTTGACGTTCTTCGACAGGGCCTTGGCGATCTCCGCCAGCTGCTGCTTGCCTACGCCGATGTCGGCGATCCTGGTGTCGGGGTCCTCCGGCAGGCCCACGCGTTCAAGAAGGCGCGCGGCCTGTGCGCGGGTCTCGTCCCAGTTGACCACGCCGCCACGGGCGCGTTCGTTGCCGATGAAGATGTTCTCGGCGATCGACAGGAACGGGCTGAGCGCGAGTTCCTGGTGGATGATCACGATGCCGTCCGCTTCGGAGTCCTTGATGGTGCGGTACCGGCACTCCTTGCCGTCGAACTCGATCCGGCCGTCGTAGCTGCCGTGGGGGTATACCCCGGAGAGCACGTTCATCAGCGTGGACTTGCCGGCGCCGTTCTCGCCGCAGATCGCGTGGATCTCCCCGCGCTCGACGGTAAGGTTCACGTCGGTCAGGGCCTTGACCGGTCCGAACGTCTTGGTGATGTGCTCCATCGTCAGAATGGTGTCTCTTTCGGACATGTCACCACTTCCTCGTCATGATGCCGGCTGGGGTGCGCGGCCCGCCGAGAGGACGGGCCGCGTGCCGCGCATCGGTTCGGTCGTTCACTTGGTCAGCTCGTCGAAACGTTCCTGCGTGATGTATCCGGCCTTGACCAGATCAGACAGGTTGTCCTTGGTGATGTTCTGCGGATCGAGCAGCTTGGACGGCACGTCGATGCTGTTGTTGTTGAATTCGCCGTTGATGCCGGAGACCTCCTTGCCTTCGGCGATTTCGATGATCATCTCGTACACCGCGTCGGCCAGTTCGTTGACGTTCTTGAACACGGTCTCGCCCTGCTTGTCCTTGGCGATGTTCGACACGGCGATCTCCATCGCGTCCTGTCCGGTGATGTACGGCCAGGTGTCGGTGCCGGGCTTCATGTCGGGTCGTTTGGCCTCAATGGCGTTGATGACGCCTTGCGAGATGCCGTCGTAGGGGGAAAGCACCGCGTCGAGTTTCTCGCCATGCGCGTAGGTGGAGTCGAGGATGGATTCCATGTCCTTCTGCGCCTGCTCGGTCTTCCACGACTGCACGGAGATGGCCTGCCAATCGTCGACCGTGAAGTCCTTCGTGACGCCCTGGCCGTGGTTGGAGGGGCTGACCAGCACTCCGGACTCGAAATAGGGCTGAAGCAGGTCCCACGCGCCCTTGAAGAAGTACTTGGCGTTGTTGTCGTCCGGGGAACCGGTGAAAAGTTCGATGTTGAACGGGCCCTTGGCGCCATCCTTGAGGCCGAGCTTGTCGATCAGGTAGTTGGCTTCGAGCACGCCGACCTGTTCCAGCTGGAAGGTGGCGTAGTAGTCCACCGCTTCGGTGTTCATGATCAGGCGGTCGTAGGCGATGACCTTGGCACCGGCGTCATGCGCCTTCTCGACGGCGGGGCCGACTGCGGTGCCGTCCTTGGCGGCGACCACGACGACCTTCGCGTCGTTGTTCACCATGTTTTCGATGTCTGCGTTCTGCTGGGCCGGCTTGTCGTCCGCGAACGACAGGATGACCTTGTAGCCGGCCTTTTCGAGCTTGGCTTTGAGGTTGTTGCCGTCCTTGTTCCAGCGTTCCTCCGACTTGGTAGGCATTGAGATGCCGATCGTGGCGCCCTTTTCGATGGATCCGGCTTCTCCGCCTGCCTGCTGGCCGCCCCGGGAACCTCCGCACGCGCCCAGACCTAGACACAGCGCCGCGCCGGCAAGCAACGCAACGGCTTTCTTCGTGAATCGCATATGATCTCCTTTGACGTTTCGGACGGACCACTGTGCCCGTCCGATTCGCGGCTCGTCCCGCGAATACCCCGAATATACCCGCTTGCGTCCGGTTATCAAACTCAAAAAAGCGAATATAGGGGGTTTATGTTTGTCTTCCTGATTCATATGCGGCGATTCAGGCGGCATGACGGTCGTCGGCGTCGTCGCCGAGACGACCCCCATCCCCCCGTCACCGGTACGGCCGCGCCTGAGGCCCCTATGCCGCAGATTCGCGCCAACGCTTCAGAGTCGGCAATACCGCGCCCAGCAACGAGGCGCTTTCATCCACGCTCCACCCCATGGCTTCGGCCATGCGCGGAGCGCAATCCTCGATCATCTCGTCCATCGTGGTTGCATAGGTGTACGCGCCATCGTCATAGCACCAACGGCAGTATTCCGCCGTCTCGGCACCATCGGCCTCGTGTCCGTGCTGGTCCGGCCCGGTGAACATCATGCCGCAGCTCTGACAATATTGTTCGGGCATCTCCAACAGCTCCACGATCGGCACATTCAACTCGCGCGCGATCAGTTTGATCATATCGATGCCCGGAGTCGTCTCGCCGCGCTCCCATCTACTCACCGCCTGACGGGTGATATACAGACGCTTGGCCAAATCCTCCTGAGTCAGCCCACGCTCCCGACGCAGACGCGGCAGCACATCCTTGATGGCCATGACCGGTTCCTTTCCTCACAAGCTTCGTTTCAGCTCCATCGTAGGGAAAACGCATCGTCCCACACGCCACTGGCAACAGACTGTTGCACCGAAGCCTCACTGCGATTAGTCAACACCCACCTTCACCAAATCTATCGATATTCGGTAGTTATCTATCGAATATCGATATATACTGGGGGTGGGCAGACATCCACACCATCTTCGAAAGGAACAGCCATGACACCGACGCCGCAGACGCACCCGGTCGCCATACGGATGCTCAAAGCTCTGATAGCGCTACTGCTGGCCATCGCAGCGGCCGTCCACATCTGGCTCCTGCCAGCCGTGTCGTCCGATTTCGCAGTGGACGCGCCGGAATTCGCCTATCTGCGGATACCGTATCTCATCGTCTGCGAGCTGCTGATGCTCGGATTCGACATCGCTCTCATTGCGATCTGGCGGCTGCTGTCACTGACGGCGTCATCTTCGGTGTTCTCCGATGCGGCGTTCCGCTGGGTCGGACTCATCATCGGATGCATCAGTTTTGACACCGCGCTGGTCATCGGTCTGCTGGCCCATAATCTCATCGCCTCCCTCGGCCCGCCCATCCTGGTGATCGCGCTGACCATACTCACCGTCGTCGGCACGGCGCTGACCCTGCTGATGATCGTGATGCGCGGACTGCTCGCCGCCGCCACCGCACAGCGCGAAGAACTGGAGGCGGTGATCTGATGGCGATCCGCGTGAACATCGATCTTCTACTCGCCCAGCGGAAAATGAGTGTCGGCGACTTCGCCCAAGCCGTCGGCATCACGCCGGCCAATGTGGCCGTGCTCAAGAACGGACGGGCCAAGGCCATCCGCTTCTCCACACTCGACGCGATCTGCCGCACGCTCGACTGCCAGCCCGGTGACATCCTCGAATGGGTGGACGACTGAATCGAGTTGTAGACAAGGTTCGCACTACCTCAAGGATTCGCATGCGCAGGCCCGGTTTTTCAACCCTCCTGATTGCGTAACGCGAGATAGTGCGAACCGCCCCTACGCCATCGACCGATAGAATGCGTCCAGCTGACGCTGGTTGCGGATGATCACGGTCCTGTCCGGCCAGCGGTCGCGAATGGCCCGCAGCGCCTCACGGTGGGAGCGGTTCCGCCCCTCATGCAGCACCCACCAGATGAATTCAAGGTCGATCTTCTCGTCGCACCCCTCGGCCATCGATTCGCGAGCCCGGCCATGATATCGGAGATACCGCGCCAGCACACGGCGCAGACACGTCCAGCGTCCGAACGCCAGAATCACGATCCGGTCGCTCTCCTCCAGCCGTCGCTCCTGCAGCAACGCCGCATAGTTGCCGTCAATCACCCAACCGCCATCACCATGGCCGTCCAGGAACCGCTGCACATCCGCAACCTTCGCGTCCAACGGCCGTTCCACCCATCCGGGCGCGAACTGCACCCGGTCCAGGTGCAGCACCGGCACCCCGTATCGCCGCCCCAACGCACCGGCCAGCGTGGATTTGCCACTGCCGCTGAATCCCAGCACGCTGATCTTCATTCCTCTCCCATCCATCGCCGAACACCGGACATGACGCCGCCTTCATCAATCCTACGGAATCATACCCGCATGGCCGCGTCGCCGTGTGACCTCGCTCACAACTGGTTTTACGCACAGCGAACAACCCCGCCCTGCCCGCCGGGAATTCCCAGCATTACCAAGGCATCGCGACGCCGTTCGACCATCGGCGCCCCGGACCCAGCCGTCGCGGCGATTCATGTTTACTTGACGGAGGTATGACAGATCGTGGAGGTGATGCCGATGGACACCCGAACCGCGCCGCAGGTCACGGCGACGCCCACGCCCCGACGTACCCTCATCGGCATGCTCGGCCCGGCGTTCGTGGCGGCCGTCGCGTATGTGGACCCGGGCAACGTGGCGGCGAACATCACGGCGGGAGCCCGGTACGGTTATCTGCTGGTGTGGGTACTGGCGCTGGCGAACATGATGTCGGTCCTCATCCAATACCAGTCCGCCAAACTCGGCATTGTCACCGGTAAATCGCTGCCGCAGCTGCTCGGCGAGCGGATGGGCGACGCGGGTCGGTTCCTGTTCTTCGCCCAGGCCGAGGTCATCGCCATCGCCACCGACCTGGCCGAACTGATCGGCGGAGCGATCGCGCTGCATCTGCTGTTCGGGCTGCCGCTGTTCATCGGAGGCTGCATCATCGGCGCGGTCTCCACGCTGCTGTTGCGATTCCAAGGCGGGCGCACGCATCGACTGTTCGAACGGATCGTCATCGGCCTGCTGCTGGTTATCACGCTCGGTTTCATGGCCGGTCTGCTGGTCGATCCGCCGGATCCGACCGCGGTCGCGCAGGGACTGCTGCCACGGTTCACGACCACCGACTCGGTGCTCACGGCCACGTCGATGCTGGGCGCGACGGTGATGCCGCACGCAATCTATCTGCACTCGACGCTGGTCAACGACCATTACGCTGACGGACGCATCAGGCCCGACACACGCACGCTGCTGCGCGGTTCGAAGATTGACGTGCTGTGGGCCCTGCTGCTGGCCGGCACCGTGAACCTCAGCCTGCTGGTGCTGGCCGCGCACTCGCTGCACGGTATGGCCGGAACCGATTCGATCGAAGGCGCGCAGCAGGCAATCACGGCCGCGCTCGGCCCGGCGGTCGGCATGATCTTCTCGATCGGACTCCTGGCATCCTCGTTGAGCTCCACGTCGGTGGGCACCTACGCCGGGGCCGAGATCATGCGCGGACTGCTGCATCTCACCCCGCCGATGTGGGCGTGCCGGATCGTGACCCTGGTGCCGGGCCTGGCCGTGCTGTGGTTTGCGCCGAATCCCACGCAGGCGCTGGTGGTCGGTCAGGTGATTCTGTCGATCGGTATCCCGTTCGCGATCATCCCACTGCTGCGCTACACCCACGATCGCACGCTGATGGGCGAGTACGCCGATGGTCCGGTCAAGCACGCGGTATTCATCGCCGTCACGGGACTGATCATCGCGCTGAACGCGGCGCTGATCTTCCTCACGCTGTAGGACGGCTCACGCGTTCAGACATCACCGCTGGGTGAGCCGCCGGCACCGCGCTAGGCGAACCAACTCACCGAGGCAAACCCCGGGCCGATTCCTCCGGCTACCAAGTCCGGCCCAGGCTACCGCACCAGGAACACCATGGCCAAGATCATCGCAAAACCGACCAGATCGACCGGAGTGAATACGGCGCCGGTCAACGCCACGGCGGAGATGGTGGCCAGCACGGGCTCACTGGTGCCGAGCATCGTGGCGCGCATCGCGCCGATCCGCATCACACCGGACATATACAGCCAGTAGGCGCCGAAGGTACCGCCGACCACGGTGAACACCATCAGTCCGATACCTAGCGCGTCCAACTGCGGCGCGTGCGCCCACGGCCGCACGACCGCGCACAGGATCACCCCCGAGATCAGGAACATCAAGCCGTTGACGGTGAAGTTGCCGTACCGGCCCATCACCTTGACCGGCAGAATCGACATCGTGGCCGTGGCCAACGCATCGCCCAGACCCCACATCAGGCCGGCGAGAGGCAAGGTCAGCGTGGTCAGGTCGCCGCCGGTGGCAATCAGCACGGTGCCCATGAACGCGAGCGCCACGCCCAACGTCTCCCGTTTGCCGGGCAGCCGCCGCCCGCGCAGGCACACCCAGGCGAGCACGAATAGTAGATTCAGGGTCTGCAATACGGTGGCGGTGCCGGAATTGGTCCATTTGATGGCGTTCAGGTAGGTGACCTGCGTGGCCATCACGCAGATGAGCGCGCCGAGCAGGTAGACGGGGTAGGAGCGCACGTCGCGCACGGCTCCGGTCAGCAGCTTCGGCTTGGTCGCGCCCGCCGCGGCCAGGAACAGCATGCCGGCGCAGAGCTGGCGGATGCTGGCGATCCACAGCGGGTCGGCGCCGTAGTCGGACATGAGGATTTTGGATACGGTGGCGTTGACGCCCCACAGCGCGCCGCCCAGCAAGGTTACGCCGATGCCGATGAGCAGCGATTTCGGGGTTCGTTCGAACGTCGCACGACGCATCGCAGGTTTCCTTCTTCTCACGGTCCGTAAAACTCCGCGTGCGATTCTACCGCCGTCCGAGTCACGCCGCGCCCAACGGCATTATGCGATACGGGAACGTCCGTCGTCGCGGTTCCGTTGCGGCCCGCCCCCACGGCGACGGCATCAGCCGACCGTCAGTCTTCCGGCTTCTGCGCGAGCGTGGCCCAGAAGCTGGGGATGCCGAGCTCGTGCAGGCGACCGTAGCCGTTCGTGTCCCCATACAGGTCGAATGAGGCGTCCGCGAACGGCAGCGGTTTGGACATGTCGGCGCGGACGAGGTCGATGTCGTAGCCTTCGCGTTCGGCGACCGTCCGGTCGGCGTCGAGCTGGGCCGGCGTGTAGTCGAGCACCGTGCAGCGCGCGCCGCGGGCGGTGAGGATTGGCATCTGCTGGCCGCCGCCGCTGGCCAGTCCGAGTACGCGCAGCCCGCGCAGGTCCTCCGGGAACCATGAGTGCGGCACCGGTCGTGTGGGGGTCAGCAGGATGTCCCACTCGCCGGCGAGCGCCTGGGCGTAGGTGTTGTGGTCGATCGACTTGCCCCATTCCCAGCCGTCCTCGATCCATCGTGTGATGGTTGCCGCGTTGATGTCTTGGTAGTCCACCGTTGTCCTTTCGTGTGGGTCAGATCTCCACGATGTCGACCGGGTTCCCGTGTTCCTCGATGATGGCGATCAGGTCGCGGGTGTTCATCCATACCGTCGCGTCGTTGGTGTTCGGGTGTACGCCGATGACGCCGTCACCCTCCAGCAGGGCGCGGTCGAGGAACCACCGGACCGTGGCGTCCGCATCGTTCAGCAGACCGAACGGCGTGACCGACCCCGCCGACAGTCCCAGCATGTCCTGCAGGTCCTGTTCCGAGGCCAGGCTCAGCGGCCGTGTGCCGTAGCGGCGACGGAGGTCCTTGAGATCCACCCGTTTGGCGCCCTGCACGGTGATGAGATAGTACTGGTTCTTCTTGTCGTTGCGTACGAACAGGTTCTTCGCCTCCCCTGAGGGGTAGGGTATCGGCACCTGCGGCAGGTCCGCCATGGTGTAGACCGGCTGGTGCTCGACGATCTCATGCCGGATGTGCCGGCGGTCCAGATATTCGTAGATCTCGCGGCTGCCCACCATCGTCCGTCTCCGTTCCTGTCAGCGTGCGATACCGGCATCGGTTCGCATCCACCCATCGTACCCGCCGGCAACGGACGCTGTTGCGCGGCCGCCCATATGCGCACGACGCGCACCCGAACATCGGATGCGCGTCGTGCGGTCGATACCGGACGGGGCGGGATTCGCCACCCGGTCCGGACGGGTCAGGCCTGAGCGGTGTTGGTGCGCTTGAGTTCGTCGCGGATCTCCTGCAGCACCGCCAGCGTCTGCTCCTCGGTGGTCGGGCCGGCGGCGGCAGCCTCCTCGGCCTCCTCCTCGGCCAGGGCGGCGGCCGACAGGTCGCGCAGCTTGTTGATCGGCAGGATCACGCAGAAGTACACGGCCACGCCGATGAGCAGGAAGTTGATGATGGCGTTGAGGATGGCGCCGAAGGAGATGGTGGAGTTGTTGAAGGTGATGGTCAGCACGCTGGACATATCCGGCACGCCGCCGATCATGCCGATCAGCGGGCTGATCAGGTTGTCCACGATGGAGTTGACCACGGTGGTGACGGCGGAGCCCATGACCACGCCGACGGCCATGTCAATCATCGAGCCGCGGGAGATGAACTTCTTGAAGCCGCCGAGCGGGCCCTTGTCGGTCAGGGCCACGACGTTCTTGGCCACGCCACCGGTTACATTGAGCGCGGCCTTGGCCGCATCATTCACGCTGGGCATGAACGCCCTCCTTACAATCTTCTGGTTTCGTACAAAACGCCGTCATCCATTATCACGGTTCTTCGCCGACAACCCGCGCCGCCCCACCGCTCAGCACTGATCGTCGAGCGGCTCCACGGGCCCGTCCAGGAACGCGAAGATGCGGCCGTAATAGTCCTCAAGCACCGGATTGGGCATCGAGAAGATCTCGTGCACCGAATCGGGGAAGCGCTCGAACCGCACCTGCCCGCCGCCGTCACGCACACGACGCACGAACAGGTTCTCCGGCTCGTTGCGCACCCATACGTCGCGTCCGGCCTGGAACAGCTGGATCGGCGTCTCGATGCGGGCGCAGGCCTGCGGGTCCAGAATGGAGCGCGAGAGCCGCAACGCCTCGCGCACCCACTGGTAACTGGCGGCGTTCGTCCGGTATTCCGGCGTCTCGCAGCGCTGCTGATGATACCAGCGCACACGGGCCTCGCTCGCACCCCGGTACGGTCTCATGTCCAGTTCCCCGGTGAACCGTTTCTGCCCGACCACCCGATTCTTCCCGAATCCCATGCCGCAGACGACTTCGGACGCCGCGGCCGCCACCGCATTGGGGATGCCGGCGGTCACCGGGGCGATCATCGGGCAGGAGAGCACCGCCTTGTCGAACAGCGTCGGACGCCGTTCCAACACGGCCGCCCCGATGCCGCCGCCCATCGAATGCCCGTACAGCCCCATCGGGCGGTCCCCCGCGTACCTCAGCCCAACGGTTTCGGCGAACTTGCCCAGGTCGGCCACGTACCGCCGCCAGTCGTCGATCCACACCACGCTCGGGTCGTCCACGTCACGGACCGAGAACCCGTGCCCACGGTGTTCGAGCACGCACACCGAATAGCCGTCCAGCAGGAAGTACCAGATCAGCTCCGAGTATTTGCGCGCGTTCTCGGTGAATCCGTAGGAGATGACGACGGCGCCACGGAACGTGGCTGTGGCGCCGTCCTCGCGCAGATCGTCGAACTTCGCGGCGTCGTAGCACAGGTAGTGCAGCGAACCGGGATGGTCGAGCTCGGGCAGGTCCTCCGCCCGGGCCGGCTCCATCCACCCTTCCTCGCAGCAGGCGGCGAGCGCGGGCAGCACCATCACGCGCATCTGCTCGTCGTATCGGGATTCGTCGATCAGATCCATGGTTATGACTGTAGTGGTCGGCGTGACCAGCCCGGACGCCCCTCAGCGCATGCCCAGCGCGTCGTAGAGGAAGTCGCGCTGGAGGATGAGCAGATTCTCGGCCACCGTCTCGTCGTTGGTCATGTGGGTGATGCCCGTCAACGGCAGGAAGGTGTGCGGGCGGCCCGCCGCCATCAGCGCCTGGCTCAGCCGCAGCGAGTGGGCGATGGTGACGTTGTCGTCGGCGAAGCCGTGGATGAGCATGAGCGGACGGCGCAGCTTGGGCGCGTCCTCCACGATGCCGTTGCGGCGGTAGACCTCCGGGTCCAGGCCCAGGTAGCGCTCGGTGTAATGGGTGTCGTAGAGCGTCCAGTCGGTCGGGGGCGCGCCGGCGCAGGCGGCGTGGACGACGTCGGGCGCGTCGAGCACGGCGAGCGCGGACAGGAAGCCGCCGTACGACCAGCCGATCATCGCGACCTTGTCCAGGTCGGGCTTGGGGCAGTCGAGCAGGTCGTTCCGGCGCACGATGTCGAGCTGCGGAACGGTGGCGTCGGAACCGCAGACGGCCAGCCTGGCCCCCTCCCGCGGCGTCCAGCGCACCGACGGCACGGCGGTGTCAGCCGACCACAGCGCGGGCAACGCACGCACGGCCTCGACCTGATCGGCCAGGGTCACGTCCTTCATGGTCTCGTAGATGGCGCGGTCCCACTGGGGTCCGCGGCCGGGGGTGCCGCGACCGTCCACGGTGACGACCAGGAAGCCCTGGTCGGCCCACCACTGGGATTCCCAATAGTACGACTGGCTGAACAGCACCTGCTGGGCGCCCGGACCGCCATACGGCTTGAGCAGCACCGGCAGGCTCTCGGCCT
The DNA here is from genome assembly GCF_000741215.1 of Bifidobacterium pullorum subsp. gallinarum. Lineage (GTDB taxonomy): Bacteria > Actinomycetota > Actinomycetes > Actinomycetales > Bifidobacteriaceae > Bifidobacterium > Bifidobacterium pullorum_B. The sequence goes on along the minus strand of NZ_JGYX01000007.1, from coordinate 27,858 downwards.
GCGCATAGGGGCTGGATTCGCTCGGAGCGGTGATGGCTGCGAGCAGCCGGTGTTCGGACGGCAACGTGACGAATCGAGTGTTCGGCGTGATGCCGGGGTCCGCGGCGTGGTTGGCGATCCCGGCGACGGCTGACCCGCCGGTCATAATCGTCTGTCCTTCCTCGGCCGTGGCGATGGGATCCACGGTTTCGGGCAGACGCAGGCTATGGTGCATGCCGGCATACGGCGAGCACATATCGCGCCCGGAGATGACCATGCCCTTGCCCGCACGCGAGGCCGTCCACACGCCGGGGCGCGAGGTCCACTGGGTGACGGCCCCGTGGTAGTCGAAGCTCACCACGTCGCAGCTGCGGGCATCGTGCAGATCCGCGTCGTCCCATGTGCCGAGCCCGGCGTCGCCGGCGGTTTCCGGGGTGCGGGAGACGACGGCGAGCACGTCGGTATCGGTGACGTCCAGGACCTGCCGCACCTGCCAGCCGACCGGTGTGAACGGCACGCCGTCCACGCTGAGCCGGTTCGTGTCGTGCTCCATGTCGTTGACCGCGCAGATCAGACGGCCGTCCGGCGTGAACGCCGGGGTGCCGTGGATCAGGTCCAGCCACTGCGGGTTCTCATGCTCCTCCAGCACGCGGGTGGCGACCGGCTCGCCGATGGCGGCCTCGGTGTCGACGCCCGCGTGGAATCCGGCGGCCTTGAGCTGCACCTCAAGCACCTGGTCGTGGTGCTGCAGTCGGTCCTGAACCAGCAGGAGCGGTTCGTGCCCCTTGCTCCAGTTGACGGCGGCCAGGTACTCGTAGGTCTCGTGATCCCAGTCGATGTCGGCCACGTTGCAGACCTGCACGCGCGGTTCGGTGAAGTCGGCGAAGGCGAGGGGGTCCTCCTCGTCGGAGGGGACGGGGGTGGGCCGGGTCTCGGCGGCCGGCAGGACGGTGAAGTCGACATAGGCCAGGGAGACGATGGCGTTCCGGGTCAGGGCGCGGGCGTAGCGGCGGGCCGCGGCCGGCTTGGACGGGTCGGCGGGGTCGCTGATGTACCACAGCGGCTCCGGCTCCTCGTCGGTGGATTGCACAAGCAGCGCGCGCGAGTCCGGGGACCACCAGAAGCCTTCGTAGCGGTCCATCTCCTCGCCGGCCACGAACTCGGCCAGGCCCACGGACTGGTCCGGATAGGTGCACTCGTCCTCGTCGATGCCGATAACGGCCCAATCCTCGTCCTGGGAGGCGTCGGCGCCCAGCGCGATCACGCGGACCTCGCTGCCGGTGGTGTAGGCGATCAGCTGGCCGTCCGGGGAGATGTGCGGCATGATGACGGACAGTTGCGGGTCGGCGAGCGCGACCTCGCGGGTCACGTCGCCGGTGCCGTCCTCGTTGATCTCGGTCAGGAACAGCTGGCCGTTGATGGTGAACACCACGCGGCGTCCGGCGGCATCCACCGAATAGGAGACGATGCCCTGGCCGCCTTCGCGGGCGCGTTCGCGGCGGGCCTTCTCCTCTTCGGAGACCTCCTCGCTGTCGGCATCGGCCAGCAGCCGGCGCGGATCGGCGAGCAGCACCTCGCGGTGGTCGGTGCCGTCGGCGGACCAGACGCTCAGCCACAGCGCCGTGACCAGGTCCTCGGGGCCGTCGGAGCGTAGGAACAATGCGCGGGTGCCGTCGCCGATCGCCTGCGCGGAGCGCGGGGCGCCGGAGGTGAACCGCAGGGTGCGGGCCTTGCGGCGGGGGAATGCGGCTATCGCCTGTGATGCAGTCAGTTCAGTCATATGCCCCAACCTACCCGCCGCCCCGCCCAGCGGGCGAACGCCGCGGGAATAACGTTGCATCTCGCTCTTCTTCCCCACTGACCCGTGCGCATGGGCGAATTTTGCAAGTATTGCGGCCGATATTTAGGGAGGTTCGCGCCTTTGCGTAGGATAGGTGAGGAATAGAAAGGTGTGACTATGAGCGTTCTCGACCGTTTTGAGAAAAGCGTGGAAAGCGCGGTCAACGGAGTGTTCTCCAAGTTCGGGTCCAAGGACCTGCAGCCTGTCGACCTCTCCAGCGCCCTTGAGCGCGAGATCGACGCCGAGGCCATGCCGGTCGGGCGTGACCGCACCGTAGCGCCGAACGAGTACCGGTTCAAGCTGAGCACCCCGGACTTCGACCGCATCGAGCAGTGGGGCTCCGAAGCCCTGGCCAACGAGCTTGCGGACAACCTGACCCAGTACGCCAAGAGCCAGCATTACGCCTTCGTGGGTCCTGTGGTGGTGATCTTCGAGGAGGATCTCGAACTGAGCAAGGGCAGCTTCAACCTGAGTTCGGAATCCGTGCAGGGCAACGCCGTGCCCGTGACCACCGACGACCAGTCCGAGGACAGCCCGGTGCTGGAGGTCAACGGTAACCAATACCTGCTCACCAAGCCGCAGACCGTCATCGGCCGCGGTTCGGGCTGCGACATCGTCATCGACGACCCGGGCATCTCCCGCAAGCACCTGGAGATCGACATCACCGACAACGGCGTGATCGCGCGCGACCTGGGCTCGACCAACGGCACGTATGTGGAGGGCCATCAGGTGCCGGCCGCCACGCTGCTGGACGGCAACACCATCACCATCGGCCGCACCCGCATCCTGTACTGGGCCTCGCAGGAGCAGGCGTAGCCCATCCGCGCAGGAGCCGTAATCTGGTATGTTCACCGAACTGACATTCGCGATTCTCAAGTATGGATTCCTGATCCTGCTGTGGGTGTTCGTCTGGCTGACGGTGCGTTCGCTGTACAAGGACATTGAAACGCTGAGCCCGCGCAAGTCGCGCGCACACCGCCGCAAGACCCGTCAGGCCCAGAAGGCGGCGGCCTCGCCGACCCCGGTGCCGACGCCCGCCACGCATGAGATGCCCGTCTCCCACGCCTCGCCGACCCTGCTGGTCATCATCGACGGACCGCTGGCCGGCACCTCCGTGCAGCTGAACGCCGGCGCCATCACGCTCGGACGGGCGGCGTCAAACTCCGTGGTGCTGGATGACGAGTTCGTCTCGTCCCATCATGCCCGGGTCTACCCCGATGCCGCGTCCGGCCAGTGGGCCATCGAGGATCTCGGCAGCACGAACGGCACCGTGGTCAACCAGCAGCGCATCTCGGCCCCGACCGTTCTCGCTCCCCGCGTTCCGGTACGCATCGGCGCCACCACCTTCGAATTGAGGTGACGATCTTGCCTTCCGATACTTCGCAATCGTTGTTCCTGTATTCCACGACCGTTTCGGATGTGGGCACGGTCCGCAGCAACAATCAGGACTCGTCGTTCGCCGGTGAGCATCTCGTGGCCATCTGCGACGGCATGGGAGGCCACGCCGGCGGCGACACGGCCTCCACGATTGCGATCCGTTCGCTGGCGCATATCGAACGCGACGACACCAAGCTGGACGTCCACTCCTGCGCCACGATGATGGAGACCTCGGTGCTGGCCGCGCACGACGCCATCGTCGGCAAGGCCAAACGCGAACGCAAACTGGCCGGCATGGGCACGACCGTCACGGCGGTCGCGCTGGTGGAGGGGTACTGGGTGCTCGCGCATATCGGCGACTCCCGCGCCTATCTGCTGCGCGACGGCCACCTGGTGCGTATGACCCAGGACCACAGCTACGTGCAGCATCTCATCAACACCGGCCGCATCACCGAGGCCGAGGCGCGCAACCATCCGCAGCGCAACGTGGTCATGCGCGTGCTCGGCGACTTCGACATCGACCCGAGGCCCGACATCGCCATCCGCAAGGCCCACGCGGCCGACCGCTGGTTGCTGTGCTCGGACGGCCTGAGCGGCGTGCTGGAGGATTCCACCATCCAGGAGATCCTGTCCACGGTCGCCGATCAGGGCGAATGCGCGCAACAGCTCGTGGCTATGGCGCTGCGGGCCGGCAGCACCGACAATGTGACCGCGGTGATCGCCGACGCCACGCTGGCGTTGGACGCCGACGCCTTCGACCTGCCGCATCAGACGCCGCTGGTGGGCGGGGCCGCCAGCGCCAGTCTGGAGCCGATCGCCGACATCATCAACGAACCGGTGTCCACCGCCCCCGCGCTGCGCAGCGGCAAAGATTCGCCGGCCCAGCGTGCGGCCGCGCTGACGCAGGAGGCGCATGAGGCCGCCGTGCAGCATACCGTGCAGCCGTCCACGGTCCGTGAGGAGACCGGGGACCTGCAGGAGCCCGATACCGGCGAAATCCCCGTGGTGCAGAAGCGCGACGGACGCCTGACCGCCGATCCGAACGATCCCGACGTGGCCAAGGCGATCCACCGTGAGCATGACAAGCGGGAGCGCATCTCCCGTGCCAAGGTGGTCCGCGCGCGCATACTCATCGCATTGGGTATCGTGGCGATGCTGATCGCGCTGGCCGGCGCCGCCGTGGGCGGGTATCTGTGGTCGCAGACCCAGTATTATCTCGGCGTCGCGGATGGCCAGATGGCCATCTATCAGGGCGTGCCCACCAACCTGTTCGGGCTGGAGCTCTCCCATCCAGTGGAACGCACCGGGCTGGACGTCGACGACCTGCCCGAGAACTGGCGGACGCAGCTGGACCGCGGCATTGTGTTCGACGATCTTGACGACGCCCGCGCCCACGCCGAACAGATCGAGCAGGAGAGCCGTGCGCTGGCGCAGCAGTCGCAGGACGATGGCGAGTCGTCCGAGGATGCCAAGACCAAGGACACCGACACCAAGGGCGACACGACCGACGACGCCAAGTCCGCCGATTCTAAGTCCAACGGCACTAAGACTTCCGAGCAACAGGACGGAGGCGAGCGATGATCGCCATCCGCTTCCGTCAAATCGCCCTGCTGCTGTTGGCCATGGCCATCAGCCTGCTCGCGTTCTTCCAGATGTTCGAACGCACCACCGGCTCGTTCCCCATGCAGTACACGCTGATGCTGGGCGCGGGCATGGTCCTGTACCTGGTGCTGTGGGGGCTGATGCTCCGCTTCCAGCCCTACGCCAGCCAGACCATCATGCCCTGCGTACTGCTGCTCACCGCCATCGGTACCGCAATGATCGCGCGCATCGACCAGGCGGCCGATACCGCGGTGGCGTTCCGTCAGCTGATCTGGATGTGCCTGGCGCTGGTGCTGTGCGGTCTGCTGGTGGTGTTCATGCGCGACTACCGCGTGCTGCGACGGTTCTCCTACGTGAGCATGGTGGTCGGCCTGGTGCTGCTGCTGTCTCCGATGATCCCCGGCCTGGGCATGGAGATCCAGGGCGCCCGCATCTGGATCAACATCTTCGGCCTGGGCACGATACAGCCGGGCGAGTTCGCCAAGCTGTTCCTGGCGTTCTTCTTCGCGGCGTACCTGTTCGACCACCGCGACCAGCTGGCGGTCGGCGGCAGGAAGTTCCTCGGGCTGCAGCTGCCCCGCATCAAGGACATGGGGCCGATCATCATCGTGTGGCTCGCGTCGATGGGCGTGCTGGTGCTGCAGCATGATCTGGGCACCTCGCTGATGTTCTTCGCCATGTTCGTCTCGATGCTGTACGTGGCCACGGGCCGCAAGAGCTGGATCATCATCGGCGTGATCGCCTTCGCGGCGGGCGCCGTGCTGGCCGCCCAGATCTTCGCCCATGTGGGCTACCGCGTCGATGCCTGGCTGCGACCCTTCGATCAGGAGATCTACGACCGGTACCCCGGCGGTTCGGCGCAGATCGTCAGCGGCCTGTTCGGACTGGCCTCGGGCGGACTGCTCGGCACCGGGCTGGGCCAGGGGCACCCCTCGCTGACCCCGCTGGCCAACTCCGACTTCATCTACGCCTCGCTCGGCGAGGAGCTGGGTCTGAGCGGCCTGCTGGCGGTGCTGATGCTGTACCTGCTGGTCATCGCCTCCGGGCTGATCACCGCCATGCGCATCAAGGACGGGTTCGGCAAGCTGCTGGCCTCCGGGCTGGTGTTCACGATGGCATTCCAGGTGTTCACCGTGGTCGGCGGCATCACGCTCGTCATCCCGCTGACCGGCCTGACCATGCCCTATATGGCCGCGGGCGGCTCCTCCCTGATCGCCAACTACCTGCTGGCCGCGCTGCTGATCGTCATTTCCAATGCGGCGAACAAGCCGGAGCCCGAGGTGAGCACCGACACCTTCCAGTACGAGGCGCTGGCCGTGCTGCGCGAACATGAGCTCAAGGAGCGCGAGGCCGCCACGCAGCCCATCGCCCGGCCGCGTTCGGCGACGGGAGGTGCGGCATGAACAAGGCCCTACGTCAGTTGTTCACCGCGGTCGTCGCGCTGTTCGTGGTCCTCGGACTGTCCACAACCATCATCACGGCCATCAAGGCCGATGATCTGAACGCGGATTCGCGCAACACGCGCATGCTGTACCACACCATCGGCGCGCCCCGTGGCGCGATCCTGGCCTCCGACGGCACCGTACTGGCCCAATCCGACCCGGTCAACGACCCATTCTCCTACCAGCGGACCTACAGCAACGGACCGGTCTACGCGCCCGTCACCGGATACTTCTCCATCACGCACGGCGTGGACCGCGGCATCGAGGCGTCGCGCAACGAACAGCTCAACGGCCAGGCCGATTCCCTGTTCTGGCAGCAGCTCAAGGACACCTTCACCGGCAACCAATCGCAGGGCGCGTCGGTGGAGACCTCCATCGACCCCACGCTGCAGCAGCTCGCCTACCAGCTCCTGGACGGCAAGGAGGGCGCCATCATAGCCAGCGATCCCAAAACCGGGCGCATCCTGGCCATGGCCAGCACCCCCAGCTACGATCCGAACCAGCTGGCCGTGCACGACGGCAACCAAGCCAACCAGGCCTACACCGACCTGGTTTCCCAGCCGACCAACCCCATGCTCAACCGGGCCACCTCCCAGCTGTTCCCGCCGGGTTCCACGTTCAAGGTCATCGTGGCCGCGGCGGCGCTCGAAACCGGTGACTACCAGCCCGACACGGAGATCCCCGCAGGCGCCAGCTACACGCTGCCCGGCACCAGCACCGACCTGACCAACGCCACGGCCGCCGGGAACGGCACCGATGGCAAGATCACGCTGCAGGACGCCCTGGCGCAATCGTCGAACACCGCCTTCGCCCAGCTCGGCGTTAGCCTCGGCGCGGATTCCATCCGGGACATGGCGGAGAATCTTGGCTACGACGACCAGATCCTCATCGACGGCTCCACTGCCACCGGCTCCCCCACCTACGCGGCGGCCTCCAGCTTCCCCGAGGACCCGACCGACGACCGGCTGGCCCTCGCCTCGATCGGTCAGGGAGACACGCTGTCCACGCCGCTGCAGAACCTGATGGTCGCCATGGCCGTGGCGAACGACGGCACGCTGATGGAACCCACCATCGTGGACCGCGTACGTGCCAGCGACCTGTCGGTGATCTCGGAAACCTACCCGCACAAGATGTCCGAGGCGTTCAGCGCCGACACCGCCAACAAGCTCACCCAGATGATGGAGCAGGTCATCCCGGCGGAGAACCCGTCACTGGCCATCGACGGCGTCAGCATCGCGGCCAAAACCGGCACGGCGCAGATCGGGGAGAGCAACGAGGCCAACGACGCGTGGATCATCGGGTTCGCCCCTGCGGACGACCCGCAGATCGCCGTCTCCGTGGTGGTGCACAACGTCAACGATTACGGTGCGCACGCCGCGGGGCCGCTGATGCGCGCGATGATGCAGGAGGCATTGAAGCAATGAAACTGATCGAAGGACAGCTCATCCATCGCCGATACCGCCTGGACAGCCGACTGGCCCAGGGCGGCATGGGCGAAGTGTGGAAGGGCTACGACATCCAGCTCGGCCGCCCGGTGGCCATCAAGGCGCTGCGGCGCGACACCTCCGACACTGAGGCCAAACTGCGCCGTCTGCGCGCGGAGGCCCACAACTCCGCCAATCTGGCACACCCGAACATCGCGGCGTTGTTCGAATACTACGAGCATGACGGCATCGGGTTCCTGATCATGGAATACGTGCCGAGCGCCTCGCTCGCCGACCTGTACCACGAGAGGGGCGCGATGGACCCGATCGAGCTGCTGCCGATCCTCGCGCAGACGGCGCGCGGCCTGTTCGTGGCCCATTCGCACGGCGTGATCCACCGCGACGTCAAGCCGGCGAACATCATGGTGTCGGATACCGGCGAGGTCAAGATCACCGATTTCGGCGTCTCCTACTCCACCAATCAGGAGCAGATCACCCAGGACGGCATGGTGGTCGGCACCGCGCAGTACATCTCCCCCGAACAGGCGCAGGGGCAGCAGGCCACCCCGCAGTCGGACATCTACTCGCTGGGCGTGGTGGCCTACGAGGGGCTGTGCGGGCACCGTCCGTTCACCGGGGCCACGCCGGTCGACATCGCGGCCGCGCATGTGAACAACCCGGTGCCGCCGCTGCCCGACTCCGTGGACCTGCAACTGCGGCAGTTCGTCATGTCGATGCTGGAGAAGGACCCGCGGGACCGCCCCGCGGACGCACTGGTGGTCGCACGCACGATGACCCGCATCGAGCGGCGGCTGCTCGACCAGCAGACCGAGGCGGCGGAAACCATGACGTTGCCGCCGAACAGCCGCATTCCGCGCCGGGTGTTCAGCGCCCCGCATGCGGCGGAAACCATCTTTCGCATGTCATCGACCACAGGCGCCTCGCCCGTGGCATCCATCATCAACAACTGGGCCGGCGGCCGTGACGCCGACGAGCCCGCACACCGGAGGGAACACGCATGAGCAGCATGATGCCCGACTCGCTGGCACAGGGGCGTTACCAGCTTGGTCAGTCCATCGGCCATGGGGGCATGGCCGAAGTCTATGTGGCGCTTGACACCCGCCTCGGTCGTACCGTGGCGGTCAAGGTCATGCGTGCCGATTTCGCCAACGACCAGATCTTCCTCTCCCGGTTCCGCCGCGAGGCGCATGCCGTGGCGCAGATGAACAACCCGAACATCGTGAGCATCTACGATTCGGGCGAGGAGGACATCCCCACCGCCAACGGCGGCACCGAACGCGTGCCCTACCTGGTGATGGAGTACGTCAAGGGCCAGACGCTGCGCGACATCATCAAGGTCAACGGGGCGCTGAGCCAGCGCGACGCCGAACAGGTGATGCTCGGCGTGCTGAACGCGCTGGAGTATTCGCACCGCATGGGCGTAATCCACCGCGATATCAAGCCCGGCAACATCATGATCTCCGAGCAGGGCGTGGTCAAGGTCATGGACTTCGGCATCGCCCGCGCCCTGGACGATTCCGCCGCCACGATGACCAAGTCGCAGGGCGTGGTCGGCACCGCGCAGTACCTCTCCCCGGAGCAGGCGCGCGGCGAGACCGTGGATATGCGCTCCGACCTGTATTCCGCCGGTTGCGTGCTCTATGAGATGCTGACCGGCCGGCCGCCGTTCACCGGCGACTCCGCGGTGGCGATCGCCTACCAGCACGTCTCCGAGGTGGCGACGCCGCCGAGCGCCGTGGTGCCGGGCCTGCCGAAGATGTGGGATTCGATCTGCGCCAAGGCGATGGCCAAGGACCGCCAGAACCGGTATGCCACAGCGGCCGAGTTCAAGAACGACCTGCTGACCTTCATGAACGGCGGCGTGCCGGTGGCGGCCGCGTTCAACCCGCTGACCGATCTGACCAATATGAAGGCGCGCCGGCAGGCCGAGCAGGATGCGGCCACGGTGGCGCTCAACCCGGCTGCCGAGGGGCAGGCCACGCAGGCGTTCAACCCGGTCACCGGCCAGTTCGAGCAGGTGACGCCGCAGACCGGCAAGACCCGGGCCGAGCAGCGCGCCGAGGCGGCCAAGGCCCGGCGCAAGCGCCAGATGATCATCGGCGGCGTGACTGCGGCGGTGGTGGCCGTGATCGCGATATTCTGCGTCTGGTGGTTCGCGCTGCGCACGCCGCCGGTCGAGATGGTCACGGTGCCCGAGCTGAGCGCCTCGCTGAACGAGACCGGCATCTGCCAGGCCATCGAGGACGCCGGGCTGGTCTGCAAGAAGGCCAAGGACACCGAATCCACAGAGAAGGAGGGCACGTTCACCCACGCCGATCCGGACAGCGGCACCTCGGTGCCCAAGGGGTCGACCGTGACCGTCTACTTCTCCGACGGCCCCGACTCCGCCGACGTGCCGGACGTGTCCAACCGCTCGCAGGATGAAGCCCGGCAGATGCTGGTGGACGCCGGGTTCAAGGTGGCGTCCGCCACGCGCACCGAGGACAGCCCCAAGGTCGAACAGGACCGCGTCACGCGCACCGACCCGGCCGCGGGCACCAGCGCTGACGAGGGCACATTGGTCACCCTGTACATCTCCTCGGGCAACACCACCGTTCCGGACGGTCTGGTGGGCCAGACCGAGGACCAGGTGCGGTCGATCCTGACCGGCGACTACAACTTCAGCATCACGCTGCAGTCCGAGTATTCCGACACCATCGCCGCAGGCTCGGTGACCCGCGTCGATCCCGGCTCCGGCTCGACCGTGGAGCAGCGCGCCAACATCAGCGTATGGGTCTCGCTGGGCAAGGAGCAGGTCACGGTGCCGACGTTCGCCACCGGGGATACGCTGGCCTCGGTGCGTCAGCAGCTGGAGGGGCTCGGGTTCGTGGTGAGCGTGAACGGCCCGGACGACGACACCGCCATTGTGACCGAGGTGTCCTCGATGGGGCAGCAGATCGGCAAGGGGTCCACGATCACCGTCACCACCAAGGCGTCATCGTCCACCGGCGACGATGACGACGACCCCGGCCACGGTCAGGGACAGGGACAGCCGTAACGGCGGCGCAGTAGCGGCGATACGTCGTTGCGGATATGCGTAGGGCCTCCCGCGTCACGCGTGCGGGAGGCCCTTGGTTTTGAGTGACAGGCCCGGCTTCACCCGCATCACGTATACGAGGAGGCCCTTCTTCGTTACGTGGCCGTGTAGCCGGACACGTCCGTTCATCCGGCTATACGGCCACGTAGTTCGACATGTCGCGCAGGAACGGGATGTTCGCAGCCAGCCACGGGTATCCCCATTCCAGCAGCGCACCGGCCGCCGCAACCGCCAGCAGCAGCACCAACAGCCACCGGATCGGCATCACACCGGGCTGGTGCCGCAGCAGCCAGCCGTAGAAGCTGACGTCGGGACGCGGGCGGACCCCTTCGCGGATCTCGCGCAGCACCGGCCAGCGCCAGGCCACGGCCGCCGCGATGAACAGCACCACGTAGGCAATCAGCGCCGCGATCACCACCGGCCGCATCGACCCCAGCCGTTCGATGGGTGTCGGCTGCTCCGTGTTGACGAAACGCACGGCACCCGACTCGTCGGTGGTCGTCAGTTCGGCGGGCACGCCGTCGGAGACCTTGGCCCAGTAATCGAATTCGCCGTAGCTAATCCACCGATGCGTGGCGGTGGTGTACTTCGGCTCGCAGGTGGTCAGCGTGATCATCCGCTTGGTGGGGGCGGCGCCGGGACTCTCCGGGTTCGCTGCAACGACCTCGGTGTGGTCCGGGGTCACGATCTCATACTCGGTGTAGTGGTACACGTACCAGTAATCCTGGGTGCGGATCACGATCGCGTCGCCCGGCTGCAGTTTGTCGACGTCGCCCAACGGTTGGCCGTAGCCGTTGCGATGGCCCGCCACGGCGAAGTTGCCGAGTTCCCCGGGCATCTGGCTGGTGGTGTAGCGCCCCATGCCATGCTTGTTCAGCTGTTCCAGCGTGGTGCCCTCCACGATGTTGCGCTCCCACTGGTCGCCGAAGCGGGGGATGTAGATCTGCGCGATCAGATCGCCCTCCGCGGCCTGCTCCGGCTGCACCGGCGGATCGCCTTCCTGCTTCGGGGCCACCTTGGTCTGTTCGCCGTCGGTGGCGGGGTTCTCCCACGCCACGGACTGCCGCGCCTCCACCTGCTCGTGCTCGGCCTGTACACCCGTCCACCACATCTGCCAGACGATGTACAACGCGCACACCGCCGCCAGCGTGAACAGGATCTCCATCAGTACGCCGAGCACATTCCAAACCACTCCGTGACGGCGCTTGCCGGCGACGGCCGCCGCCCCCCGATGTGATGCGTGTCTCATTGCTCAACTCCTTCGGTTTCCGTCGCTGTCGCATACTGCAGCGGCTGCAGCAGGGCGGCCGCCTCGTCAAATTGCAGGTCGTCCTTCGTCTCCACCTTCCAGCCCAACCCGAACGCGCCGACGTATTCGCGGTAGGTCCGCACCGCCTCCGACTCGTCCAGCGCCGCCAGCATCTTATCCACCGGGCCGATCGCCGACACCGTGTACGGCGGGGAGTACTGCTTGCCCTGCAACAGCAGCACGTTGCCGGAGCAGATCACCGCCGAGCTGAACAGCACACGCTGGTCCTGGATCATCATCGACTCGGCACCGCCCGCCCACAAGGCGTTGACCACGGCTTCGATATCCTGCTGATGCACCACATAATCGTTGATATTGGTGGCCGAACCGGAACTGTCCACAGCCGTTTCCCATAACGGCGAGTCATCGAGCGTCACCGTGACCCCCGGACCGTGCACGGCGGGCAGCGTGGTGCCGGAACCGGCCTCCTCGGAGCTGGAGGACGGGGTTCCCACCAGATCATTCAACGCGGTCAGGCGCGAGCTCAGATCGTCGACTTCGGCACGCAGCGCATCGGCCTGCTCCACACGCTGCTCAACCAGATCGGCGGTATCCGCCGTCACCAGCGTGGTCCGGTTCACCCGCAGATTGGTCATCAGCAGGTAGCCGGTCAGCGCCACAACAAGGAATACGGCCACTCCCCCGGCCCAAGAGCGCCGGGCACCGTGTCTGCCCCCATGCCGTGCCATATGTCCTCCAGCCCAAGGTTTTCGTACGCCTGTTGGCCGCTTTCGAGTCTACCCACTATTATGACTTTTAGCCTATTGAATGGAGACTATGCTGATGGCTGACGAAGAGTTGCACGAAACCAACGCGCACGACCAGGAAGACTGGCAGGACCAGGTCGAGACCACCGACGAAGCCGCCGAGGTTGCCGACGCTTCGGCAGCGGACAAGACCGCTGACGAGGACGAGGACTACGGCATTCCGATGGACAAGGTGGAGGCCGTGCTCAACGCCACCGCCGACAAGGCTTCGCTGACCCCGCAGATGCAGCGGATGATGCAGCGTCAGGCGGAGAACACCCGCCGCGTGGAGGAGTCCATCAAGGGCACCAAGTCCAACCCGCGCTGGTTCGTGCCGCTGTTCTGCGCATTCATGATCATCGGCCTGATCTGGGCCGTGGTCTACTACCTGACCGGCAACTACCCGATTCCGGGCATCGACGCGTGGAATCTGGCCATTGCGCTGGGCATCATCCTCATCGGGTTCCTGATGACGATGTGGTGGCGCTAAACGCCGTTGTCCGCCCCTGTTAGCCGGGGCGGTATTGCGTGAGGGCCGGTGTCTTCGGACGCCGGCCCTCACGCGTATTGCCGGAGTGTCTCGACCGGCTATCCTCATCTCAGCCGAAGAATCCGTGGCTGGAGGCGCGACCACGGTCCATCTGCCGCTGCGCGTCGATGTACGCCTGACGCAGCTCCGGGTCGCTTTCCTCCTGTGCGTGCTTATCCATCCGCCGACGCAGGCTGAACCCCCACGATACGGCGACGCATAGCACCACCACAACAATGACGATTACGATCTCCATCGCGCCCCCTCCCGAAGAACATTGCATACACGCAGCCCGATACACGCTGCAGGTTCCACGCTAGTGCCAGTCCGCCCACGGGAATGGGCATAACATCCACATACCGGAACGCTCACGTTGCGAACACCCCGGAATGGAATGCGAGAAAGAAACCTAATATATATACCGGTATGAATCTCATGAGGGGCGGGCAATATCGTGAAAGTTCCAAGCACACGGACTGATTGCACATGGCACACCACACGTGTGGTCGATCGTCCCGAAGCGGAACCTGATTGGAGCGCCAGATGAACGTGCAGCAGCATGGCGGGGTCAGCGCACAGGGACTGTGGAGGACACGAGGGTACCCGACATGGTTCACGGCGGACACCGCCACGGCGGTTGGCGTCGCACTGCGCATCCTTGCCATAACCCTGCTCGGCTACCACATCTCCGGTTCCACGGTCACCGCCGGATGGATCGGGTCGGCCTCGATGGTCGCCCAGCAGGTGTGCAGCGTATTCGGGGGCACGTTCGTTGACCGCCACAGCCGTCGGACCCTGATCATCGTCAACGCCTTGGCCGGCGTGCTCTGCTGGGGAACGGTCTTCGTCCTGCTCGGTCTCAATCTCATGTCGGTGCCGACGCTGCTGGTGATCTCCACGGCGTCCTCGGCGATCAACGGTTTTCTGGGCAGCGCCACGGACGCCGCGCTGAAGGAGATCATCGCCATCACGGACTATCCCAAGGCGCGTAGCCTCAACGAAGGACGTGACGCGATGGTGAATATGTCCGGCAGTCCCATCAGCGGCTTCCTGTACGGGATATACCCGTGGCTGCCGTTTCTGCTGTCCGCCCTCGCGTATGCCATAGCCGGCGTGGCCGCCACACGGCTCCCGAAACACGAAGCGCCTCACGATGAAGCCGGCAACAGCTTCATCCGCGCATTCACGGAGGGATGGAGCTGGACGTTCCGCAAACCCCTGCTCGTCATCAGCGTCGCCGCCATCAGCGTGCTGAATTTCGGCATCAACGGCATCCAATACGCCATCCAGCTGCATCTGGCCTCAGCAGGCACAAACGCCACCTACATCGGATTCATCAGCACCGGCGTGTTTCTTTCCATGTTCGTCGGCGCATTGGTGTCCAGCCGGCTCAGCACACGGGCACCGGTCGGTCTCACCACCTGTAGCGCGTTCGCATTCGTCTGCATCGCCATGTTGCCGATGGTGTTCACCCACAACTATTGGGGGATTCTGATCAGCAACTCCGTGGCATGCTTCCCATTCCCGATCGTCAACGCTTTGCTTCTGGGATTCATCTTCGCCAAGGCACCCGAATCGATGCAGGGCAGGGTCTCGGTGGCGCTGACCGTACCGTGCAACATCCTGACGGCGTTCTGCAGCGCCGCTGCGGGAAGTCTGCTGGCACGGTGGGGGTTCTCCGTCGCCGTCATCGTCTTTCTGACGCTGATGGCATTGAGCGCCATCGCGATATGGGTCTATCCACCGATCAGACGCATCCCCAAGGCGAGCGACTGGGATAAGATCTCGTTATAAGCCGGCCGTGCCCGGTTGGAGGCGCCGCTACCGTTGCAGCCGGGGCGGCACCACTGATTTCATGTGCGTACGCAGTGAGACACCACCATCCTGAGGCGTGCCACGCAGAGACCAGAAGAACCGATATATGTAGCGTTTTTCATTCGATTGAGTATTTTTGCTCAGTCATTGAGTATTTTTACTCAACAACTGAGCAAAAATACTCACTGTGCCTTCGATAAGCAGACTGCGATAAACAACACCGGTGTAGTTTTCCACAATCTGTGGATATCCATGTGGATAAGTTGGGGATAGTGTGGGTATAACCGGTGGATAATGCCCCAAGTTATCCACAAAGTTATACACAAATCCACCAATACCAACGGTCTCACCGTGTGGAGAAGTGTGGACAGAGTTATCCACAATCCACCATGTTCCGTTGTGTGCATGTGGGTGCAGTATGGCCACCAATAACCCGTGGCGGTGCGTCAGCCATTTCATCATGTACATGTGAGCGCCGCTCACGCTCACGTCTACAGTCGCGCGTCTATCAGCGTTCCGTCATGTACATGTGGATGCCGCGCATGCCGCCCACATGACGCCGATACAATACTTGTCGTGGAAATCAGCCAACAAACCCGTGAATTCATCCGCAGCCATCGCACGGACGATGTGCGGGATCTCGCGTTGCACGCCAAGCGCACACCGGATCTCGATCTGCCGTGGGCGCTGGATCAGATCGCGGGTTGGCAGACGGCCCGCACCAAACTGCCCCAATGGGCGGATACCGACGGCATCATCTACCCTCCCCACCTGTCGATGGAGCAATGTTCATCGGAGCCGACCGCCCGGTACAAAGCCGAACTGGCGACGCGGCTCATGGCGTCGGACGGAGCCCCCGCGCAGTCCGACATCGCAGCACATGCCCAGTCCGAACAATCCGACGAACCCCACGACACCACGGTATCCACGACGACCGCCGACACTGCCGCCCCCGACGTCGCCTCCGCCGCCCCACGTCGTGGCCGACTGATTGACCTGACCGGCGGGTTCGGCGTCGACTTCTCCACCATGGCGCGGAACTTCGCCCAAGCCGTGTACGTGGAGCGGCAACCGGACCTGTGCGACATCGCCCGTCACAACCTTGATCTGCTGGGACTGGGCGACGCACAGGTCGTCAACGCCGACGCCGCCTCGTTCCTGGCGACGGCGGACCGCGCGGACATCATCGTCATCGATCCCGCACGGAGGGACGAGCACGGCGGCCGCACGTTCGCCATCGCCGACTGCACGCCCGACATTCTGGGCATGCTGGACCTGCTGACCGCCAAGGCCGGGCATGTGCTGGTCAAGCTATCCCCGATGCTGGACTGGCACAAGGCCGTGGAAGATTGCCGCGGCACGGTGCGGGAGGTTCACATCGTTGCGGTGGCGAACGAGTGCAAGGAGCTGCTGCTGGTGCTGCGCGGGCAGCCCGATGCGGTGCCCGTCGAGGATGCGCCGGTGACGGTCCACTGCGTCAACATCACCGCACGGGGCACGGAGCGGTTCACGGTTGCGGCGGATGCGACCGGAGTGCACTCCGTCGGTACCGCCCGGCATTCGGACGGCGCTGCAACCGGCACAACGAATATCGAATCGGCCAATGACGGTGAAGCCCTCGCCGGTTCCGCGGATGGCGCTGCAACCGGTGTCACGGCTGGCGGAACGGTCGCGGAAGACAGTTCGACCACCGATGCGGATGGCGATCCGGTGAGCCACGCGGATGATGGGCTGCCGTTCCGGTATCTGTACGAGCCGAACGCGGCGATTATGAAGGCCGGATGCTTCGCCGCCCTGTCGTCGGCGTTCGGGGTGCCGCAGCTGGCGCCGAACAGTCACCTATTCGTTTCGGATACGCCGGTGGAGGGGTTCCCGGGGCGAGCGTTCCGGGTGGACGCAATCATGACGATGGGCAAGAAGGACCTCAAGCGCGGACTGTCCGGGCTGACGCACGCCAACATCGCCACGCGCAACTTCCCGATGTCGGTCAGCCAGCTGCGCGGCAGACTCAAACTTCAAGACGGCGGAGACGCCTACCTGTTCGCCACCACCGACCGCGACGACAGACGCATCATCATCCGCGCCACACACCTGTGATCAGCCGCGTCCGCCGAGCCGCCGGCTACTTCGTCGGCTGCATAACGTACGCAGCCAACCGTGACCGCCGCGCCGTCAACCGATTCCCGGCCCTCAACCTGCATGCGGCGAATCCCGCATCCGCAAGCCGGCGTCCCGCACCAGTATGATGCGGGACGCCAGGGTTCATCAGAACAGCCGGAGCATCCAGCCGATGGGGTTGCCCAGATCGCACAGCAGGATCACCACCACCATCAGCACGAACACGGCCGCGCCATACACCGCCGAACGGTAGGCCAGGCTCTTGCCGCGCAGCGCATGCAGGCCGGAGACCAGCAGCCAGGTGAACAGCGCTCCGACCAGAAAGCCGCCCACATGCGCCTGCCAGGCCACGTTGCGGACCACCACCGGCATCAGGAAGTTGATGACCATCCACACCAGCATGGAGGTGATGTCCGCCCCCACACGGCGGTAGACGACCAGCACCGCCGCGAACAGACCGAACAGCGCGCCGGAGGCGCCGTAGGCGGCCGTGAACCATCCGGCCTGGCCCGGAGCCAGCGCGCCCCACAGCATCATGCCCATGCCGCCGCCGATGCCGGAGAGCATGTACAGCGCCAGGAACGGCCAATGCCCCATCAGACGTTCCAGCAGCGGGCCCACCGACCACAGCGTCAGCATGTTGAACAGGATGTGCAGGATCGAGGTCGGCTGGTGCAGGAACATCGAGGTGATGAACGTCCATGGACGGCTCACGGCCAGCATCGGCTGGATCGCGCCGAAGTTCACCAGCGCGTTCAACGCGGACGGCGACACGATCGACAACAGCAGTTCGATCAGCCAGATGGCGATGCAGATGATCGCGATCGCCGCACAGAATACCGGGCCATTGTCACGCCAATGGTAGCGGATCGCACGTTTGGAGAATATGTCGCGCAGGGTCGGCGACTCGGGGAACAGACTGAAACGACGGTATGCCATGGCATCCACTCTAGCGGGCGGTCGGATTACCGTTCCGCCGCCGCCACACCGGCGCCGCATTGCGGAAATCCACCCAATCGTTACAAACCTCGCCGTATGATGGATAGCAGAGTTGGCTTGGATGAGCAGGCCACATGTACGGAAAGGAGGCCGCTATGGAGCGTAAGTCGTCCAGCGGTTGGAAGTTCTTCGCGTTGCTGTTCGGTGCATTGCTTGCCGCAGTCGTCGGCCTGTACATCTACAAGCAGCAGAATCCGGATTATGATCCGTGGGAGGAACCGTGGGAGAACAGCTCCTCGCCCGTTGATCTGGGCCTGGCCAAGGAAGCCGCCACCGAGACGCCGGCTGTCGAGGCCGAGGAAGCCGAAGCCGAGGAGACTCCGGAAGAGGCCTGATCGGGGTTCCATCCGCAATATGGACTTGATAAGGTCCGTCCCTTCACAGGGGCGGACCTTTTCGTTGTGTCCGGAACCGCCCAGCGGCAATACGGCACGATATAAGTTGGGACCCGCACCTGCTGGTGCGGGCCCCGTTGCAGTTCAACGCTCAGTGAGCGGACACTTCGTCAGTCGGCGAGCGGGCCGGTGTGCCAGATGCGCTCGAGGTAATCCTCAATCGAGCGGTCCGAGCTGAAGTAGCCGGAGTTCGCCACGTTGATGAGGGCCTTGCGGTGCCATTCGAGCGGGGTGCGGTACAGGGCCTCGATGTCGGACTGGATGGCGGTGTAGGAGTCGAAGTCGGCCAGGGTCATGAAGTAATCCTTGGTCAGCCAGTCGGCAACGAGCGGCGCGAAGGTGTTGCGGTCGCCGTTGGAGAAGGTGCCGTTGGAGATCATGTCGATGGCCTGCTTCAGGCGCGGGTTGGCCTCGTAGTAGGCGGCCGGACCGTAGCCCTTGGCGTAGAGCTCCTCCACCTCGTCCACGGTCATGCCGAAGAGGAAGAAGTTCTCGGCGCCGACGCGTTCGCGGATCTCCACGTTCGCGCCGTCGAGCGTACCGACGGTCAGCGCGCCGTTGAGGGCGAACTTCATGTTGCCGGTGCCGGAGGCCTCCTTGCCGGCCTGCGAGATCTGCTCGTCCAGGTCGGTGGCCGGGATCAGGTGCTGGGCCAGACGCACGTTGTAGTTCCACGGGAAGAACACGTTGAGCTTGCCCTTGACGTCCGGATCGTTGTTGACCACGCGGGCCACGTTGTTGATCAGCTGGATCGTCAGCTTGGCCATGTAGTAGCCCGGGGCGGACTTGGCGCCGAAGATCACGGTGCGCGGCATGACATCGTCGGCGGACATGTTGCCGTTCTTGATGTCCGCGTAGCGGGCGATCAGGGCCAGGATCTTCAGGCTCTGACGCTTGTACTCGTGCAGACGCTTGATCATGGAGTTGAACATGGTGTCCGGGTTCATGTCGAAGCCGTACTGACGCTTGGCGTAGTTGGCGAAGCTCACCTTGTTGGCGTGCTTGACCTCGGCGAACTTCTTGACGAACTCGTCATCCTGCGCCAGCGGTTCGAGGCCCTTGAGCAGCTCCAGGTCGCTCAGCCACTTGTCGGTGCCCAGGCCTTCGGTGATCAGGTCGGACAGGCGCGGGTTGGCCAGCTTGATGAAGCGGCGGGGGGTCACGCCGTTGGTCACGTTCGTGAACTTCTCGCCGTACAGGTCGGAGAAGTCCTTGAGCGTGATGTCCTTGAGCAGCTGCGAGTGCAGCTCGGCCACGCCGTTGACGTGCGAGCCGCCGGCCACAGCCAGGTAGGCCATGCGCACCTGCGGGTCGTCACCCTCGGTGACGATGCGCATGCGCTCGATCTTGGCCTTGTCGCGGGTCTTGCCGGCGATCTCGTTCAGGAAGTGGTCGTTGATCTGGTAGATGATCTCCAGATGACGCGGCAGCAGCTCGCCGATCAGGTTGGCCGGCCACACCTCAAGCGCCTCCGGCAGCAGCGTGTGGCAGGTGTAGTTGAACGTGCGGGTGGTGATGTCCCACGCGGTATCCCAGTCGTAGCCGTACTCGTCGATCAGCACGCGCATGAGCTCCGGGATGCCGATGACCGGGTGCGTGTCGTTGAGCTGGAAGGTGATCTTGTCCGGGAAGGTGGTCAGGTCCGGCTTGTCCTGGCCCGGGTAGAACACGCGGATTGCGTCGTGGATGGACGCGGACACGAAGAAGTACTGCTGCTGCAGGCGCAGACGCTTGCCCTGCGGCGTGGAATCCTCCGGGTACAGGATCTTGGAGATGTTCTCGGCATCGACCTGCGGGCGGACGGCGTTGAGATAGTCGGAACGGTTGAAGGTGAGCAGGTCGAACTCGTCGTAGCTCTTGGCGGTCCACAGGCGCAGCGTGTTCACACGGCCCGAGGCGTAGCCCGGCACCATGTAGTCGACCGGCACGGCGCGCACGCAGGTGGCCGGGTGCCACACGCGCTTGCCGTCCTCATCGGCCACGTAGCCGCCGAAGTCCACGCGCTGCGAACGGTTGTAGTCCACATGGCCCCACGGCTCCTCGTTGGCCAGCCAGTACTCCGGGTTCTCGATCTGCTGGCCCTGCTCGTTGAAGGACTGCTTGAAGATGCCGTACTGGTACTGGATGCCGTAGCCGAATGCCGGCACGCCCAGCGAGGCCAGCGAGTCGATGAAACAGGCGGCCAGACGACCCAGGCCACCGTTGCCGAGCGCGGGCTCGTACTCGGCGTCGACGACGTCCTGGTAATCGAAGCCGAGCTGCTCGACGGCCTCGTCGAACTGCTCGGTCAGGCCTGCGTTGAGCAGCGCGTTGCGCAGCTGCTTGCCCATCAGGAACTCGGCGCTCAGGTAACCGACGGCCTTGGTGTTGCCGTTGACCATGTCCTGCTGCGTCTTCATCCAGGAATCCATGAGATGACGGCGCACTGCGGTGGAGGCGGCGACGTACACGTCGGCCGGCGTGGCCTGCTCAACGGTCACGCCCTGCGTGTACTTGAGCTGCTCGCGGATCTCATCCGCGAACTCCGCAGTCGTGATGGGGGACTTCGGTGCGGTAATTTCAGTCATTATCTGACTCCCTCTGACGGATAACACTCCGAGAAACATTATGCCTTGAGTCAGCCCGCTCCGTCCTTCCGCAACATGAACGGCGCATGACTTCTTGCATACGTTTTCATCCCCGAGCCTATCACGACCCCTACTGAAAAAACGACGACCCGAAACCCGCCCGAACCGCCTCCATTGCCGCCAAAACAAGGGATGTGGCGGGTGTTATCGCTCACACTCTACCCGATATGGCGAGATTCCAGATTGGATAGAATCCGAAAGCCCGAAACATTTCAATGGGCGTCAACGGTCATCAGCCCGAGGGACAATGGCTCGCATGGCAGTGATACGGGAACAGGATCTGGACAAGGGACGGGCGGCGTTCGCCCAGTGGCGCGACGCAGCGGAGAGCATGCTCGACGGCGCGGGGACGCAGGCATCAGCGACGGCGTTCCGGCTCGCATTGAAACCGAACCTGCCGCGCCCAGTATGGGCGATGGCGGTGCGCTATTCGCTGCACCTGCTGGAACGCAAGGCGCCCGGCCCCGGCGTGGAGGTGCGCGTGGCCCCGTGGGGCGCGATCAAGATCCTCGACGGCCCGGCCTCCGACCCGCATAACCTGACCCCGCCCGACGTCATCGAACTCGACCCGGAGGTATGGCTGCGCCTGGCCACAGGCGTCACCACATGGGATGAGGAGAAGACGGCCGGACGCATCAGCGCCGTCGGCGAACGCGACGACCTGAGCGACCTGCTGCCGCTGACGTAAGGGAGGAGATACCAACTACTTGCCGGCGGCGGGCTTCGGCTTGAGCGCGCTCGGCATCGGCATCGGGATGGGACGCGGCTTCGGCACGGCCTTCACCGCGGGCATCTCTCCGCTTGTGGCCTTGGCGGCGGCTTCGGCGGCCCACTTGGCGTACTCGTCCAGATCGTCGTCAACCGGTGCGGGGGGTTCCCCGTCGTACGCATCATCGGCATCGTCGTCCACATCATGGACGTACTGGACTTCCTCATGGGAGAACGGGTCGACCGAACCGGTGCCCGGCTCCTGCGCACTGAGCTCCTTGGCGAGCTCGTCGTAATCGGTGTCAGTGGTCAGATACTTGAGCTTTCGGGCTATCTTCTGCTGTTTTGCCTTCTGTCGTCCGCGGCCCATCTGACCCCCTGAGGATTACTGTGTGTTCAATTCATCACATTAGAGCGTACCACTAGTTTTCCCCTTTCGTTGTCGGCTCAGCCTTTTACGATGAAAAACAGCCGAAAACCGGACTATTGCAAGGGATGCGAAGATGACGAACGAGACAGTGGAACCCGAGATCACCGCGGCCGGCAATGAGGTGAGCGCCAGCTTCCTCGCCGCCAAGAAGCGTTCGGATGAGACGATGGCCGCATTGGAGGCCAACCCGGGCAAGTTCACGATGCTGACCGGCGACCGACCGACCGGACGTCTGCACCTGGGCCACTACTTCGGTTCGATCCGCGAGCGCGTGGCCATGCAGGAGCGCGGTGTGAACACGAACATCATCATCGCGGACTATCAGGTCATCACCGACCGCGACACCACCGAACACATCGACGACAACGTGCTCAACCTGGTGCTTGACTACATGGCCGCCGGCATCGACCCGACCAAGACCATGATCTTCACGCATTCCGCGGTGCCGGCCGAGAACCAGCTCATGCTGCCGTTCCTCTCGCTGGTCACCGAGGCGGAACTGCACCGCAACCCGACCGTCAAGTCGGAGATGGAGGCCTCGGGCCACGCGCTGACCGGCCTGCTGCTGACCTACCCGGTGCATCAGGCATGCGACATCCTGTTCTGTAAGGCCAACGTGGTGCCGATCGGCAAGGACAACCTGCCGCATGTGGAGATCACCCGCACCATCGCCCGCCGGTTCAACGAGCGTTACGCCAAGAAGCATCCGGTGTTCCCGGAGCCGGCCGCCATCCTGTCCGAGGCACCGGAGATCCCGGGTCTGGACGGCCGCAAGATGAGCAAGTCGTACGGCAACTCGATCATGTTGGGTGCCACCGCCGAGGAGACGGCCAAGCTGATCAAGAAGAGCCCGACCGATTCCGAGCGCCGCATCACCTTCGACCCGATCAACCGTCCGCAGGTCTCCGCACTGCTGACCACCGCAGGTCTGGTGACCGGCCGCGACCCGCAGGAAATCGCCGAGGAGATCGACGATGCCGGCGCCGGCGCGCTGAAGAAGTACGTCACGGAATCGGTCAACGAGTTCCTGGCCCCGCACCGCGAGCGCCGCGTCGAGCTGGCCAAGGATATGGACGCGATCCGCGACATCCTGCATGACGGCAACAAGCGCGCGAACGCAATCGCCGAGGAGACCCTTGACGAGGTGCGCGCCGCCATGGGCATGAAGTACTGATATCCCCGCTTCATTCGGCAGCCGTGCCGTGAAACCGTACACAAGTGCAATATGACTGGTCGCCGCAACGTATCCCGTTGCGGCGACATCGTTGCTGCCCCACAAATGAGAGAAGCGTATCGCCAGCGCAGTTGATATCAGGCTGCGTCATTACTATTGAGTCAGATATCAACCTTCCACGCATCCAAGTCGCGGATACGGTCGAGATCATGGGTGGCCACGATGACGGTCTTCCCACTCCCCGCCAGTCGGGTCAGCAACGAGAAAACCAGATCGGCGTTATGCTCGTCCAGCTCGCTCGTCGGCTCATCAAACAGATACAGACTCCGGTCGAGGATCATCGCGCCGTACACGGCCAGCAGCCGACGTTCCCCGCCTGACAATGCATCAACGATGCTGTAACGTAACCCGTGCAATCGTTGCGATAGCGCATCGTACTCTCGGACAGCCGCCCCGGCGTGCAGCCGGTATAGTGCCAGCATCTCCTCAACATGGATACCATCCAAGAAGGCCGGATGCTGCATCTGATAGGCAACACACTCGGCCGGCGGCAGACCTGCAGTATGCACATCTGCCGCGTTCGCCTCGGCGCCTGCCAATATGTTGAGCAGTGAGGTCTTGCCCGCACCATTGTCGCCCACAAGAATATTCAGGCGATGATCCGCAAAGACAAACGTGTCATCATCAAAAACAATGTGGTCGCGGAAAGCCAAGTTACAATGCTCCAGTTTCATGGTCCCTCCCTGAATACCATGGCTCTTTTGTTCACTGCGTCGGCAGCATCCTGGAATTCACGAATCTGACAGCAGTTCCGCCGATTGCGCAGTACAGCAGCGCTCCCAGCGCTAGAGCGGCAATCAATGCAATTGGAATCGCCATGTCATGCGCCCCCATGTATGCCATTGCATAGGTCTGCAATGCGTAGCGCATGGGATTGCAAACGGTCAGTATTGCATTCATACCCGAACCGCCGCCAATCCCTCCTGCGGTGCACCACATCGCCAGCAGCAGCATGGAACCCCACACTGAAATGGTCGTAATGGAAAACCTGGGAATCAGGAACAGTACGGCAACACATGACAGTAACGCGACGAGCCACATCGTCGCCCCGATCAACAGCACCGCATCAAGCCCGGAGCAATAACCGGTAGCGCTGCAAAATATCGCGAAGATAGCGCCACTTGCCGAGGTTTGAGCAGCGCCGGCAAGTACGGCGGCGAACAACGGCTCGCACCGTGCCCCGCACATATAAGACACCTGCACCAATACACCGGATTCCCGTATCTGCGCCCAGCGAAGAATCAGATTGTTCAATATGCCCGTTACCACAACATAGCTTTCAAAGAACATCGCTGCCTCGGCACCTGACTCAGGGCTGACTGGGGCCCGTAACCCGTACGTCACCGCGAACAACACAATCGGCACTGCCAGTGTCAGTGTCCAAGGCACCAAGTGTCTCATTTGCGAGCGAAGGAAAACGAACGATACTGTGCATGTCTTTCTTAGCACATTGCCTCCTGCTGCTGCGTCTTGTGGCCATTGCCGCTCATAAGTTTTGAGGCTTTCGCGCACGCGGACCAGCCATTGCCCGCCCACGGCAGGCATTTGTCTTACATACCGGATAAGGCTGTTCTCATGACGAGAACGACTATTGCCGTGGGGGTTGTGGACAACGATCGACTTTCGTTGGAGATGCTGAAACGCATTGTCCTGCAGCAGCCGATTTTCACCCTCAAGTGGGCTGTGTCAGACTCAGCCGTGGCGATTCAATCCTGCCTGGATACGGCGAGCCGTCCCGATGTGCTTCTGACCGATATGGCGCTTGATGGCATGAGCGGTGCGGAACTGTGCAAACTCGTACACCAGATGGCCCCCTCGGTACGGTTTGTCGGCATCACGGCGTTCCCCCAAACGCCGACGTCATCTTCCGCTGCACAGCGTCCGTTCGGCATCGTAGCCAAGGACAACTTCCGGGCGATACCGGCAGCCATCGTGAACGCGATGCGCCCGATCCCCGACCAAGCCGGCAGCAATGGCGACAGTGGCGACAATGCCAAGGGCGACGTCAACGCCGAGACGCATACTCGCGTCACAGTCCCGGCCACGCCGCGATTATCCAGAAGAGAATTGGAGACCCTACGGTATTACGCACAAGGTCTGAGCACCAACGACATCACCGACCTCATGCAGACATCCAAGGGAACGCTCCGGTCGTACGAAGAACGCGCCCTTGCCAAGCTTCATGCCCGGAATCGAACCGAGGCCGTGGCCATCTGCGAACGGCTTCACCTGTTCGGGTGATCGCCGATGCATAAACGTCTCGCTTCCCTCAAACAGCGCGTATCCGCGCGAACGTCGCTGTTCCTGCTCGCGACGTTACCCCTGCTGTTATATGTCGCCATTCGTCATGCCGAGATGAGTGGCACAGCCATCGTCGTTTCCATCCTGATCTGCGTGTTCGCTGTACTGCTGGGTATGTACGGTCCTCACGTGACCTGGATCCTCATTGCAATCGCCGGCATCGCAATGATCGCCAGGATTCCCCTACCGGACTACGCCTCGATTCCGATTATCGCCGGTATCGCCTATCTAGCGGTGGCTTCCTTCCGGAGGGGAATCGCCGCGGGCATCGCATTACTCACATTGAATTGTCTCGCAGACTGGATCAACACCGGTCGTGTCGATTACACCCGAGCCCAATCGGTCCTCGCTGCCATCTGCATCGCACTGCTCATCGAGGAGGTCTGGCACCGCCAACTCGCTAACAGTCAGCGGGAGCATCAGAAGGAACTGCAACAGCAGCATGCCCGCAATGCCAGAATCGCATCCCAACTGCATAACTCGGTATGCAACGATCTGGTCTATATCTCATACGTCGCGCAGAGCCAAGCTTCGTCATCCAAGGGGGAGATTGCCCGAGTCGCCCAAGACGCATTGGAGAAGACCCGTACCGCCATCCGGCTGCTCGACAGCGCAACGCCCGCCGACTCCCAGCCCGCCACAGACACAATGCGGTCTCCACGTTCCGCCGCGCCCGACGCCGACAATGCGGCATGTCTGGCACGGGTGGAAGCCTGCTGCCGCCAATACGACCGACAGTTGCACGAACTCGGGTTCCAGGGAACCAGCAGCATCCACCACGGACCTGATGCCATCCTCGGCGAGCAGCAAGCCGACCTGCTCAACGAACTCGTACCGGAGCTATACGGCAATATCATGAAATACGGGGACCCACAGCGCGGATACTTCCTGCACATCACCATTGATGATCACATCGCCGTCACCGCGGTGAACGGCATCGACGGCGCATCCACACATCCGCAAGATGCCTCGCTCCACACCGGCCTCAAACGCATCAGACAACAAATTTCCGATGCCCAAGGGGATATCGAGGTACAGCACACCGATTCACAGTGGATCGTCCGTATCCGAATCCCCAATGCTGCGGATTCGGTGATTGATCGATGAACGGGCACGAGACGCACTGCTGTGTGCTGCAGTATGCATTGGGTTGCTGATTCGCAACCAAACACATACTGCAACGCACACTCATCCTCCCGTGCCAGCACGGAAGCGCACGCTCGCCGTCAGCCTGCGAAGATAATCTCCCTGCCCACTGATGTGGCGTTCTTTATATAAAGAATCAACCGATTTCATCAATGATTGTAGAATCATTGACCAATGATGCAATAAAGAATGAAATCTATGCACAAAAGAGTGAAATCTATGCATGCAATCATGCAATAAAAGAATGGAATGCAACGATTTCCTTCAAATCGCGGTTGTGCCCGAAGTCTTGCGCAAAAGCGGTCTGGCCCGTTGCCGGGTCGGTTTCAGTCGGTTGACTGCATGGTGTCACCGAGCCGGGACATGTCCAGGTAGCGGCGCGTGGACCATTGGTTGGCGGTGACGTAGCGGATGCGCGCGCAGACGAGCATGAGCGCGCTCCTGCCGTCGGGGAACGAGCCGACCACGCGCGTCCTGCGGCGGATCTCCCGGTTGAGCCGTTCGATCATGTTGTTCGTGCGGATCCGCCGCCGGTGCTCGACGGGATACTCGTCGAGCAGGTAGGTGGTCGCCTCGCCGACGCCCTCCCTGAGGCATGAGGCCGCGGCCTTCAATCCCGTGGATTCCATCTGCGCGGCCACGCATTCGGCCTTCTCCAACGCGGATTCCCGGGATTCCATGGCGAATATGGCCTTGAGCGCCGACGCGGCCCATGCCATGTGTTTGTGGCTGACCCTGGA
>NZ_JGYX01000006.1 GCF_000741215.1 Bifidobacterium pullorum subsp. gallinarum | reverse complement strand
CTGCTGATGTCGTCGACCTGACGCGTACTCACTCCCGCCAGGTACATGTCGATCAGCGCCTCCTCGACGCTCTCCTCCCTCCTGCGATATCGTTCGATGACCGCCGACTCGAACAGCGCGCCCTTGAGCTTCGGGACCTTCAGGGTCATGGTCCCGGCCTTCACGGTCAGGTTCCGCTCGTAGTGGCCGGCCCGGTACGCCCTGCGCTCCCCGGACCGCTCGTACCTGGCCGCGCCCGTGATCTCGTCGGCCTCCGCGTCCAGCATCGCGTTCAACAGCTGTTCGACCTTCTCCGACACCAACCGGTCCAGCTTCGTCTCGAGCATGTTCTCGTCGACCTGTAGAATCTGATTCGGCATGGTTCCGTCGCCTTCCTAAATAGGTTGATTTGGTTTGGCGACTGAAATCGTACCCGGACGACGGACCATGTCTCTCAACTCAAGCCTCAACCAAAATGCGCAACAAACCGGGCGTTATCACTGGAGCTGGAGAACGCGTTGATGCGGGAGGTGGTGGAGGTCGTAAAAAAAGACCCCGGCGCCGACCTGCGGCGCCTGTCGAACAGGGAGAAGACCCTGTTGATCGACCGGTTGAGGCCGGCGTATTCGCTCAGCTCGATGACATGCTTGCTCGCCATCGCGCCCAGCAGCTACCACTACCACCACGCCCGGCTCGGCGTTGACAAGTACGCCGGACTCAGGGCAGAGGTGGCCGGGGCGTTCGCCGATTCCAAGGGCAGGTACGGGTACCGCAGGATCAAGGCGGTGCTCAAGACCGGCGTATCGGAGAAGGTGGTCCGCAGGATCATGGCGGAGGAAGGGCTCGTGGCGCACGTGCCCAAGCGACGCAGGTATAGTTCCTACGAGGGCGAGACGACGCCGGCTCCCGCCAATCTCGTCGACCGGGACTTCACGGCCGAGCGTCCGAACGAGAAGTGGCTGACGGACATCAGCGAGATCAAGGCCAGGGACGGGAAGGTGTACCTTTCGCCGATGATCGACTGCTTCGATGGCAAGATCGTCGCATACACCGCCGGCTTCAGCCCCAACGCGGAGCTGGCCAACCGGATGCTGGAGAAAGCGGCCTCGACGCTGCCGGGGAACGCGCGTCCCCTGGTGCATTCCGACCGTGGATGCCATTACCGGTGGCCCGGATGGCTCGGGCTCATGGAACGCTTCGGGCTGCGCTCCATGAGCGCGAAGGGCTGTTCGCCGGACAACGCGGCCGCGGAGGGATTCTTCGGCAGGATGAAGACCGAGGCGGTCTACCCCGAGAAGTGGGAGGAACACACCCGCAACGAGGTGCTCGCCTTGGTCGATGAGTACATACGCTGGTACAACCACGAGCGCATCAAACAGTCGCTTGGTTGGATGAGCCCGGTACAATACCGTCAAAGCCAAGGAATGGCTGCGTGATTATCTCCAAGAAAATGTCCGCAGCCCCGTTCGACGAACCCTTCGATGGTGACGCCCGTGAAGCTCCGGCCGTGGAAGAACTCCTGCTTGAGATGCCCGAAGAACCCTTCCGCGGCCGCGTTGTCCGGACTGCAGCCCTTCGCACTCATCGACCGGGTCAACCCGTTCTCCCTGCAGATGCTGATCCACCCGGGCCACCGGTAGTGGCAACCGCGGTCGGAGTGGATGACCGGATGCTCCCCGTCGCCGAGCGTGGAGCACGCGTCGCGGAGCATCCGGTTGGCCAGCTCGGCGTTCGGGCTCGTGCCGATCGTCCAGGCCACCGGCATCCCGTCGTAGCAGTCGACCACCGGACTGAGGTAGACCTTGCCCGCGGGGATGGAGAACTCCGTCAGGTCCGTGACCCACAGCCGGTTCGGTTCCTCGGCATGGAAAACGCGATTGACGAGGTTGTCCGGCGCCTTGGTCAGCTCGCCCTTGTACGAGCTGTAGCGCCGGGCCCGCTTGAGCAAGGGGACGAGCCCGTGCCGCGTCATCAGCCGCATGACCCTTTTGGCGGACACGACGATCCCGGCGTTTCTCAGTTCGAGCCACACCCGCCGGTAGCCGTAGCGGCGCAGGCTGTTCTCGAACACGTCGCGCACCAGGGCGAGCAGCCCCTCGTCCCTGTCCGGCCTGTTCATCGCGTTCAACTGATGGTAGTAGGTGCTGCGCGCCAGACCGACCCGGGCGAGCAGACGCCCCGCGGGGATGCCATGTCCGGCACTGACGGCCTTGACGAGGATCGTCTTCTCCCTATTGGTCAGATTGTCCGGGTCTGCGCCCCGCTCTTTTCCCACCAATTCCAACGCCCCCTTGAGGATCGACAGCTCGATCTCCGCCTCCCGTTTCTCCCTGCGCAGCCGCTCGACCTCCGCGCGTACACGATCACGCTCCGCGACCAGCCCCTCCAGGTCCGGCACGTCATGATCCGGACGGGCCGCGCCATCGTCCTCTTCCCTCAGATCATCCGGTCTCACTGGATCGCCCTCCGATACCGGTTCTCGCAGCAGTTGACGCTTCCAGTTTCTCACGACCGACGCCTCCACGCCCACCTCGGCCGCGACCTGCCGCGACGTGACGCCGCCCGCGACCAGCCGCGCCACCGCCATACGCCTGACCTCGTCCGCCACCGGGCCGCGCTGACCGCGCGCTCCCCGGGCGCCAGCTCGTCAATCCACGCCGCCAGCACCTCACGGCTGGGATACCCCATTTGGCGTATGGTCCTGCTCAGACGCCTGCCATGTGTCAGGTAATGCTCCACCGCCGCGCGCCTCTGACCATCCGTGTACCTCGAATAATGCTCGCCACGACTGGAGGGGATCCCCGTGCGCCGTTCCTCCAGCCAGTCGCGATGCCACATGCGCAACGCCTCCTTGCTGGGATAGCCCAGCTCCCGGATCACGTCCGCCGCACTATGCTCGTACCGCTCGTACAACTCCACCGCACGCCTGCGCTGCTCCCTCGAATACCTCGCCACGATGACGACTCCTCCCGCCCAAGGAGTCCAACATTCCGTCACCACCCCCAATTTGACGGTGGACACGAGTCCCGCGCACCGGTCTCCGACCACCAGGCGCACTCCCTTGAGACCGCGTTCGATCATGCCTCTGACGAACTGCTCCCAACTGTCCCTGTCCTCCTTCATGCCCTCGGCCACGCCGATGACCTCCCGGTGACCCTCCTTGTTGACGCCGATGGCGACGAGGACGCTGACGTTCTCCACGTGCCCGCCCCAGGAGCGCTTGTGCCACACGCCGTCCATGAACACGTACGGGTACTCGCCCTCCAGTGGCCTCGTGCGCCACGAGTCGATGTCCCCGTACACCTTCTTGAGCTTGTCGGAGAGCGTCTGCGAGGGCATCCGCTCTCCCCACAGCAATTGGCTGATGTCGTCGACCCGCCTGGTGCTCACGCCGGCCAGGTACATGTCGATCAGCGCCTCCTCGACGCTCTCCTCGCGCCTGCGGTAGCGTTCGACCACGGCCGACTCGAAGACCGCGCCCTTCAGCTGGGGGACCCTGAGCCCGAGTTTGCCGGCCTTGGCGGTCAGGCTCCGTTCGTAGTGGCCGGCCCGGTACGCCTTCCGTCCGCCGGAACGCTCGTATCTCGCGGCATTGGCGATCTCGTCCGCCTCGGCGTCGAGCATCGCGTTGACGATCCGATCGACCTTCTCGCGCACCATGGCGTCGAGCTTGCTCTCGAACATGGCCTGGTCGAACTGTATGATTTCCTTGGACATGGCTCCGTGCCTCTTTCCAATCGCGGTTTTCATTGTCTGGCGACTGAAAATCGTACCCGGCACGGGCCATGTCCCTTTCCGTCAAGGCCGGAATCCGAAAATGCGCAAGAATTCGGACGTTATCTCGTTGGCGGAAACACGTTTTTCTAAAAAAGAGGGGGACCTACTATTAAGATAGGCTTTATGGCTGAAGAGACGTTTATTCCCAAGAACATTATCGTGACCGGTGGCTGTGGTTTCATCGGGTCGAATTTCGTGCATTACGTGGTGGATCATCATCCGGACGTGCATGTGACCGTGTTGGACAAGCTCACGTATGCGGGCAATCCGGAGAACATCGCGGGTCTGCCCGAGGATCGTGTGGAACTGGTCGTGGGTGATATCTGCGATGCGGACCTGTTGGACAGGATCGTGCCTGGTCATGACGCGATCGTGCATTACGCGGCGGAGTCGCATAACGATAATTCCATCGCGGATCCGGAACCGTTTTTGAGGACGAATGTGGAGGGCACGTTCTGCCTGTTGGAGGCGGTCAGGAAGTATGGTATCCGTTACCATCATGTGAGCACGGACGAGGTGTACGGCGATCTCGCGTTGGATGATCCGGCCAGGTTCACGGAGCATACGCCGTACCATCCGTCCAGCCCGTACTCGAGCACGAAGGCCGCGTCCGACATGCTGGTGCGCGCGTGGACTCGCACGTACGGCATCCGCGCCACGATTTCGAACTGCTCGAATAACTACGGCCCGTACCAGCATGTGGAGAAGTTCATCCCGCGCCAGATCACCAACATCCTCGAGGGCATCCGCCCGAAGCTGTACGGCAAGGGCGAGAACGTGCGCGACTGGATCCACACCGAGGACCACAGCTCGGGCGTGTGGACGATTCTCACGAAGGGCCGCATCGGCGAGACGTACCTGATCGGTGCCAACGGCGAGAGGAACAACATCGACGTGCTGCGCATGATCCTGAAGATGATGGGCCAGTCGGAAGACGCGTTCGACTGGGTCAGGGACCGTCCGGGCCACGACCGCCGTTACGCGATCGACTCGACCAAGCTGCGCACCGAGCTCGGCTGGACGCCGAGGCACACCGACTTCGAATCGGGCCTGAGGCAGACGATCGAATGGTACACGCAGAACCGTGCGTGGTGGGAGCCGGCCAAGGCCGCGACCGAGGCGCGTTACAAGCAGCAGGGCCAGTGAGGCCCGGACCGCGTGGACGGGCGGGGGAATCGGATCATGCTCCCTTTCCTTGTCCGTCCGCGTGGGGGACGCGGGTCCGGGCGTGCCGGTTTCCGCGTGTTTTTTGATGTTTTTTGAGGATGGAGTGAGTGATGGATTTCGAGAAGGATCTGAGGGCCGTGGAGACGAACATTCCGGGACTGCTGGTGTTCGACCTGCCGGTGCATGGCGACAACCGTGGCTGGTTCAAGGAGAACTGGCAGCGCGCGAAGCAGACGGACCTGGGCCTGCCTGATTTCGGGCCGGTGCAGAACAACATCAGCTACAACGCGAAGAAGGGCGTGACGCGCGGCATCCACGCGGAGCCGTGGGACAAGTACATTTCCATCGCGGCCGGCTCGGTGTTCGGCGCGTGGGTGGATTTGCGTCCGGGCGAGAGCTTCGGCCAGGTGTACACGACAATATTGGATCCGTCGAAGGCGATCTACGTGCCGCGTGGCGTGGGCAACAGCTTCCAGGCGTTGGAGGACGGTACCGTGTACACGTACCTCGTGAACGCGCACTGGAGCCTGGAGCAGAAGAGGACGTACACGTTCGTGAACCTCGCCGACCCGGACCTGCACATCCAGTGGCCGATCCCGTTGGAGGACTCCGAACGGTCCGAGGCGGACCTGCACCATCCGATGCTCAGGGATGCGAAGCCCATGGCGCCGCGCCGCACGATGGTCACCGGCTGCAACGGCCAGCTCGGCCATGCGATCCGCGACTACGTGGACGCGCATGGTCTGGAGGGTTTCGAGTTCAACGACATCGACACGTTCGACTTCTCCGACCCCGCACAGTACGACCAATTCGACTGGAGCCTGTACGGCACGGTCATCAACGCGGGCGCGTACACCGCGGTCGACAAGGCCGAGACCCCGGAGGGACGCGTGCTGGCGTGGAAGGCCAACGCGCAGGGACCCGCCCTGCTGGTTGTGCCCGAAGTCTTGCGCAAAAGCGGTCTGGCCCGTTGCCGGGTCGGTTTCAGTCGGTTGTCTGCATGGTGTCACCGAGCCGGGACATGTCCAGGTAGCGGCGCGTGGACCATTGGTTGGCGGTGACGTATCGGATGCGCGCGCAGACGAGCATGAGCGCGCTCCTGCCGTCGGGGAACGAGCCGACCACGCGCGTCCTGCGGCGGATCTCCCGGTTGAGCCGTTCGATCATGTTGTTCGTGCGGATCCGCCGCCGGTGCTCGACGGGATACTCGTCGAGCAGGTAGGTGGTCGCCTCGCCGACGCCCTCCCGCAGGCATGAGGCCGCGGCCTTCAATCCCGTGGATTCCATCTGCGCGGCCACGCATTCGGCCTTCTCCAACGCGGATTCCCGGGATTCCATGGCGAATATGGCCTTGAGCGCCGACGCGGCCCATGCCATGTGTTTGTGGCTGACCCTGGAGAGCACGTTGCGCATGAAGTGGACCATGCACCGCTGATATCCGGCGTCCGGCAGCATCGCGTTCACGGTGGACACGAGCCCGGCGCACCGGTCGCCGACGACCAGGCGCACGCCTTTCAGCCCGCGTTCGATCAGGCTTCTGATGAACTGCTCCCAGCTGGCCTTGTCCTCCTTCATGCCCTCGGTCACGCCGATCACCTCACGATGCCCGGTGTCGTCCACGCCGATCGCGACCAGCACGCTCACGTTCTCGACCGACCCGCCCCAGGCGCGTTTGTGCCACACCCCGTCCACGAACAGATACGGGTACGAACGGTCCGTCAATGGGCGATTCCGCCATCGGTCGATGTCCTCGTACACCTTCTTGAGCTTGTCGCTCAACGTCTGGGAGGGCATGCGTTCTCCCCACAAAAGCCTGCTGATGTCGTCGACCTGACGCGTACTCACTCCCGCCAGGTACATGTCGATCAGCGCCTCCTCGACGCTCTCCTCCCTCCTGCGATATCGTTCGATGACCGCCGACTCGAACAGCGCGCCCTTGAGCTTCGGGACCTTCAGGGTCATGGTCCCGGCCTTCACGGTCAGGTTCCGCTCGTAGTGGCCGGCCCGGTACGCCCTGCGCTCCCCGGACCGCTCGTACCTGGCCGCGCCCGTGATCTCGTCGGCCTCCGCGTCCAGCATCGCGTTCAACAGCTGTTCGACCTTCTCCGACACCAACCGGTCCAGCTTCGTCTCGAGCATGTTCTCGTCGACCTGTAGAATCTGATTCGGCATGGTTCCGTCGCCTTCCTAAATAGGTTGATTTGGTTTGGCGACTGAAATCGTACCCGGACGACGGACCATGTCTCTCAACTCAAGCCTCAACCAAAATGCGCAACAAACCGGGCGTTATCCAAATCGCTGCATTCCATTCAACATTGCAACACAACAATCAGTAAATCCGCCGCGGCTGGTAGCCGGCCTCGCGCAGGGCGGCGAGGATGCGGTCGATGTGGTCGGGGCCGTTGGTCTCCACGGTGACGCCAAGCGCCACGGCGTTCGCGTAGACGCCGCTGGCCTTGAACTGGTCGTGGTCCAGGGCGATGACGTTCGCACGCTCCTGCGCCAGGATGGTGGCCACCTTGACGAGCTGGCCCGGGGTGTCCGGCAGCTCGACCTCGAAGTTCATGATGCGCCCGCGGGCGATCATGCCCTTCTGGATCACCGCGCCGATGGTGACGGTATCGATGTTGCCGCCGGAGATGATCGGCACGACCACATGCGGCCCGGGGGCGGAGGCGAACTTGCGCGAACGCAGGTTCAGGTGCTCCAGCGCCGCCAGGGACACCGCGCCCGCGGCCTCCACCACCAGCTTGTGCTTCTCCAGCATGAGCAGGATCATCTCGTTGATGTCGCGTTCGCTGACGGTGACCAGATCATCCAGGAATTCGTTGAGCAGGGCGAAGGTCAGGTCGCCCGGACGCTTGACGGCCACACCCTCGGCCGAGGTGACCACCTGATCGGCGGCCACCACGCGGCCGGCAGCCAGCGAGTTCTTGAACGCGGGCGAACCCTCCGGGATCGCACCGATCACCCGCACCTCGGGGCGGAACGTCTTGACGGCGAGCGCCACGCCGGCACCCAGCCCACCGCCGCCCAGCGGCACGACGATGTCGGTGACGTCCGGCACGTCGTCCAGGATCTCCATCGCGATCGTGCCCTGGCCGCACAGCACCTCATAGTCGTCGAACGGCGGCACGTACACCATGCCCTGCTTCTCGCTCAGCTCGGCGGCGTAGGCGGCGGCCTCGTCGAACACGTCGCCGTGCAGCACCGCGTCGGCACCGTAGGCCTTGGTGGCGTCGACCTTCAACGGCGGGGTGATCGTGGGCATCAGGATCGTGGCCTTCGCGCCGCGTTCGCGGGCGGCGTAGGCCACACCCTGGGCATGGTTGCCGGCGGAGGCGGTGACGATGCCGCGGGCCAGCTCCTCTTCGCTCAGGGAGGCGATCTTGTTGTAGGCGCCGCGGATCTTGAACGATCCGGTGACCTGCAGGTTCTCGGGCTTGAGCAGTATCGTGTGGCCGGTCATCTCCGACAGGACCGGCGAGGGGATGATCTCCGTGTGCTTGGCCGTGCCGCTCAGGCGCTCGGCGGCGAGCTTCAGTTCGGCGGCGTGGTCGCGCTGCAATGCTTTGAGGACGTCTTTCTGTTCCATACACGGCATTGTAGGCGGGTGCGGCGAACCGCGTCCGCCGGCGTCCATTTTCGCCGTCGGGCGCATCCTCCGTTCAGCCGGGGAACTTGCGCCCCGCATATACGCCAAGCGGCACATACCCCCGCGGGTGGGGGTATGTGCCGCGACAGGCGATTACCGACGAGTTCGAAGTCGGCGGGGCCGCACCGGTCAGATACGGACGACGATGCCCTCCCACGGGGCCAACGTACCGGCCTTGAGGGAGGCGACCGCGTGGGCGACGTCATAGCCGTCGCCGGCGGGCGCGTCGTAGGTGTCGATCACCACCGCGTCGGCCGTGGGATCGGCCGGCAGCAGGGCGGCGGACTCGGCGGGCACGGCGGTTTCGGCGGCGGTCATGTTCACCATGACCAGCAGTCGTTCGCCGCCGAGCGTGCGGGTGAACGCGTAGACCTGCTCGCTGTCGGCGTCGATCAGTTCCCAATCGCCGGCGGCCACCACCGGGTCCTCATGCCGCAGTGCGATGAGTCGCCGGTAGAACGCGTACACGGAGTCGGGGTCGTTGACCTCGGCGGCCGCGTTGATGGCGTCGTGGTTCGGGTTGACCGAAATCCACGGCCCGACGGCGGCGTCCGCATCCATGAAGCCGGCATAGGCGGAATCGTCCCATTGCATCGGCGTGCGCGCATTGTCGCGGCTGCGCTTGGCGAACGCGTCCATAATCGATTCGGCGGTCTGCACCTGGGCCTCCTCCACACGCTGGCGGTAGGCGTTCAGGGTCTCCAGGTCGCGGTACTGGTCGAGGCGGGTGAAGTGGGCGTTGGTCATGCCCAGCTCCTCGCCCTGATAGATGTACGGGGTACCGCGGTGCATGTGCAGCAGCAGGCCGATGGCCTTGGCGGAGCGCGGCGACTCGTCGCCCCAGCGGGAGGCCACGCGCGGCTGATCGTGGTTGCAGAAGAACAGGCTCGTCCAGCCGGCCTTGCACACCGCGCGCTGCTGGTCGCCGAGCGTCTGCTTGAGCGCGGTGAGCTTGAGCGGCACGGGGTTCCACTTGGTGCCGTCGCAGTCCACGTCCATATGGGTGAACACGAAGAGCATGTCGAGCTCGCCGTTCTTCGGGTCGGTGATCACGCCGTTGCGGACCGCATCCACGCCCGGGGCCTCGCCCACGGTGATGAACCCGTCGCGGCCGGCGAACACCTCGCGGCGCATCTCCTGCAGGTATTCGTCCACGCGCGGCCCGTCGGAGCACCACGGGAACGGCGACGAGTAGCCCTCCTCGCCCACCGGGTAATCCTCGATCAGGGAACCGGATTCGCCCGGCAGCTTGCCGTTGGCGTCGTAGGTCTTGGAGATCTGGGTGATCACGTCCATGCGGAAGCCGTCGATGCCGCGATCCATCCACCAGTTCATCATGGCGTACACCGCATGGCGCACGTCCGGGTTCTCCCAGTTCAGGTCCGGCTGCTTCTTGGAGTACTGGTGCAGGAAGTATTCGCCGCGCCGCTCGTCATACTGCCAGGCGGAGCCGCCGAAGTAGGAGCCCCAGCGGTTCGGTTCGGCGCCGGGCGTGCCGGGCTCGTGGCCCTCACGCGCGGGACGCCAGATGTACCAGTCGGCGTGCGGGTCGTTCTTGTCGCGCGAGGCCTGGAACCAGGCGTGCTCGTCGGAGGTGTGGTTGACCACCAGATCCATGATGACCTTCAGGCCGCGCTTGTGGGCCGCGGCCAGCATCTCGTCCACATCGGCGAGCGTGCCGAACATCGGGTCGATGTCCTGATAGTCGGCGATGTCATAGCCGTTGTCGTCCTGCGGGGACTTGAACACCGGGGACAGCCACAGCACGTCCACGCCCAGGCCAGCCAGATAGTCCAGGCGCGAGGTGATGCCTTTGATGTCACCCATGCCGTCGTTGTTGGAATCCTGGAAGCTGCGCGGATAGATCTGGTAGACGACCGCGTTCGCCCACCAGGGGTTCGGGGTCGCGCCGTTCGTACGCACCGAGTCGGGCAGTGCAGTACGCTGCGGAGTGGTCATAGGGTCCTTCCTTTCCTGCCAGCGGTTCCGCCACGAGCCCGCTGTGCCTGCCAATCTTGCGGCCGCCGCCGTGGATGGCGACGAACCGTTACGTCATCGATTTGATTCCTGCTGCATTGCCCCGGACGACCATCGTGTTGCATACGCTTACATTCCAGACGTCCGGTATCGCTCTCCCAGTATCCACCATCTTCAACAGGCCGTCAATCCCGCGTTTCCATACCATTTTCCGCAGAACAACGCCGTTTCGGCACGCATTGGAATCATGTAATCTCTGGTCATCGCACAGCCATTTTGAATACGCATACACTCCCTCCCGGCCGGCACCGGCCAGCAGGCCTGCACCAGCGACAGTTCAGTGCCGCGCCGGCCGGCATCACGCCCACCGACCAGCGCAACGCCCTCCGGCCAGCGCAACGCCTACCGACAACCCGACAACCGGTGCCACGGCTGCTGACCGGCATCGTCGGCCCACAGTCGGCATCCCGGTCATGCCTTCCAGCGGATATCCACCCTGGTATCGTCGCAATCCGCCATGCACAACGCCCCGTTCCGATGTACGGGCACCGTCTCCCCGTTGCAACGCACGTCCACGCACCGCGCATCGGGATCCAGGAACGCGAATCGCCCCGGTTCCGCCAACGTCACCGTCACCGCCGCCGAACCGGACACCTGGTCGTCGCCGGCGCCACTGGCAACCGTGGCGGGGGCCACGATCTTGTCGATCAACCCGAGCGGCATCACCGCCGCATCCCGCGGCCCACTCCACACGTAGTACAGCCGAGACTCGCCATACGCCAACAGCGGCCCGGCGTTCCCCTCATCGACGCCCGGGCGGAGCCGTTCCGCGGTCATCGCCTCCCGGTCCGCAACCCAGCGTTCGCCGCCGTCCGCGCATGCCGGCAGCCCCCGCAACGCCTCACGCAACCGGATCCGCTGCGGCTGGTCGGGGTTCATCCCGACGAATGCCAGCAGCCGCCAGTCGCCGCACGTTGCGGTCACGCACCAGGCCGACTCCGCACACGTCGGATCGGCCAGCAACGCCGACGGCACCGGCACCGAGGCCGTATCCGGTCTGGGCACACGACCATCGTTCAACAGCAACGGGCCGAGCACAGCCGGATCGGTCCGCCCGGCGGCATCCGAACAGTAGACCGGACCCGCACTCAGCGCACGCATCAGCGCATGGGTCCGCGCATGCGGATGACTGGTCCAGAACATGTCCCAATCGCAGCGGTACAACTCCCCCATCAACAGCGAGCAGTACGCGTTCTGCAACAGATGCTCGGCCAAGGACGCCGGGTCGTGCGGCAGGAAGTCGTCGCTGGTGCGGGTCACCGCGGAGACCGGCCTATGCCAATAGCTCTCCGGCGCCATGCCCATGCAGTTGATTATCGCGCCGCCCATTTCAGTTTCGACCAGTCGATCGAGCGCGGCATGGCGTTCGATGGTCGCTTCGCCGTAGCTTTCCACGCCGCGGGTCATCGTGGACATGGAACTCTGCGAATCGATCTTGACGCAGTCGATGCCCATGTCCCTCAGCAGTGACAGCCATGTCGCCCAGAACATCGTCGCCCGCCGGCGGCCGGGGCCGGGGATCAGGCAGCCGTTCGACGTCGCAGTCAGATGCTCGGCGCCAATCAGCGCCACCGCCTGCCCGCTCGGCTCCAGGCCGCTCCAGTAGCCCTGGAACGCGGCCCAGACGCCGACGTGGCGCACGCCGTACCGTTCCCGCAGCAGATCGACGGTGTGCGCCAGACCGTGCGGGAACCGTTCGGGGTCCGCATCAAGCCCGATCAATGTTTCGGCCTCGCGGTCGGTGCGCGACCAGCCGTCATCGATCATGACCCAGGACACGGGGACGCCCTTGGCACGGAACTCCTCCATCTTCTCGATGATCGCGGCCTCGCTGACGTCACGGCCGAGCGAGTCCCACGTGCACCAGCCGAACCCGGACAGGGCTTCCGGCAGCGGCCGTCGGTCGACCGTGGCGATGCCGCTGCGACGCGCGCCGGCCGCGACACAGGCGCGGATGACGGCGTACGGATCGGCGCCCTGCGCCACGTAGGCGACGGTATCGGCGAGCGCGGTGCGGCCCGCGCGGTTGGAGGCGACGTTGAGCCGGAAACGGCCGCTAATAGTGGATGGGTCGATGATGCCGGCAACGGACGAGCCGACGACGTTGCCGCCGGATGGCAAGTTGCCGCCGGAGGTACCACCGTCGACGGACTTCTGTCCGTCGGATTCCGGTCCTATATCGCCATGCAGGTCTGCGCGGATATCATCGCCGCTGAATGCCATGACGGCGGTCCACGTTGCGACGGGAGCAGGCTCATCGGTGTCCTGCTGCGGTTTGCCGCCCGCCAAGACGACACCCGTCGGCGCGTCGGTCTTAGCCGCTGCGGGAAGGTCGCCACGTTCGTCGCTGCGCCACAGCACCAGCTGCGTGCGGGGCGGGATATCGGCGGGATTGGTGCACCATGCCGGGCGCATCCACCATTCCTTGTGCTGATACAGGCACAGCATCGGGCCATGCGGCGCAGGCCGGACGTCGAGTGCCATCTCAAGCGCGCAGTCGGGGTCGAATGTGTCCTGCTCTTGGAATCGTTTGTCATAACCGTCCGGCTGCGGAACCGCGGCGTGCACGTCGATGCGCCACGTCGGACAATCCGCGTCGGGTTCGGCGGCGATCCGGACCACACTGTCCGGCAGGAGTACGGCATGGCCTATGGTGCCGCCGTAGCCGCGGGTTCCATTGATTATCTGCGCGGCCACCTGGCGAACAGCCACCGGGCAGTCCGCCGCCGTGTGGAGGTCGGCGGGGCTGGGCGGGGAGTCCAGAACAACGGTGTCGGGCATGGCGGTCTTCTTCGTTGGCTGACGGCGGCGCATAACGCCAGATTATCAACAGTTGAAGATGCGGGCGGGGAACGGGCCTTCTGCACACACAAGTCAACGGTTGAAAAGACGGCGGCAACAGAGCTTCTTTGGCGGACTGTCTTGCCATTTCTGCGCGATAGGACTTGACTTCTCCGGCAAGAACTTTTTTGACAAAGGAATAAAATTGATGCTGGATTGTTACTGGATCAGATACTTGCTTTTTCATAATGGCTTACCTTCCTTTCGCGCAATATCACTTTGACGACAGAAGGAAATTTGGAAAACAGAGAAAACTTTTTTAGAAAAATTTGCAAAAACCCCGACAGGCTGGGAAACCAAAAACCTGCCGGGGATTTCTTAGGAAAAAGGCCGCAGAAAACCGTTGCCAGAGCATAAGGGAATGAACGGTATCTGTGGTTTTGGATGGGAATTTTGCCACACACAAAATCTGTCGAAATTCGACATTGAGACATAGAAAACACGGTCAACACCTCCTAGTGCCGCCGTGTACTTTGTCGGGGAATAGTCGTCATTTTCTTTTAAGTTTATCCTTGAAAAGAAACGGCGGCTAAATTTATCATTCGTTCAAATGGACTGCAAAGCTGCCGTTCAATCAGAACGGATTCCTCCTTATGGAATCTAAGAAAAATATATCGTTGTCAAATCATGGGGAAGTTTGTCTGCGATAGGAACACGGTCAGAATAATCATCAAATCTCGACAGAATAAGTCGAGGGTGAAAAGAAAAAGGAACCCGACAGCCGGTAGGCTATCGGATTCCCGTTTTTTAACGTTTATAGATTTTAGCAAATTAGGATTTGCAATACTAGATAATATATTTATCCAGTCGATCAATCCACTCATTTGAATGCAGTAATGCGTCCTCACAATGTCCCTTTCCTTTTGAACAAATAGTTATGGAATTTTTATAATTTTTCTTGATATATTTAGCTACGTTTCTAAAAACAAATTCATTTATCTTTCCACCATAAAAATAAATAATCTGTGTATTGGGCGTATCAATATCTGAAGGAAGTTTAAATTGTCCAACTGCATATAAATATTTTTTTATGGTTTCATCTGATATATTATCTAACAGCTCTAAAAACACATCCAACATATCTTCTGTTACCATTGTATTTATTGCGTTTCGTACCACTTTTTTGATTTCGTTCTCTTGCTTTTTTTGTTATAGACAAGTACTGTTTTATAAGCATTTGAGTCATATATTTTCCAAATGGTAAAAGTGGTGAGCTTTCTAAAATAACCTTTTCAAAGGTAAGCCTTTTGTTTTTCCATAAATACGATGCTAAAACTCCACCCATGCTCATTCCATAAATTGCGTATATATGGTTAATAGATTTTGATATACAATAATTTTCTATCTCTTTTGCAGTATCATCAAAGGAATTGAACTCGGACTTCTCCTGCACATCATGTCCCGGCAAAATTGGCACAAGAATATGATAGCTCTCTTTATAATGCTCTATATAATCAATCCATATTTGATATGGACTTTCAAAACCATGAACAAGCATTATTGTTGGATTATTTGTATTGCCATATTCCAAAATACGCATTTTAAGCCCCCTCTTTGCTTACACAAATTGGAATTTATCTTTGTTCTATTATTTCTAATAGTCTTCTTACATAATCACCTGCATGGTTTATTGAAAACTCTCCATGATACATATTAGGAAGAACTTGTATAGAACTATTCTGTAGTTTTTTATGAATTAGTTCTGCTGACTTTTTCATTGAGTGATTTTCTTTTTCTCCGACAAAAATATGAACTATTGCTTCGCTCTCTTCAATCCCATCTTTTAAGGAATATAATGAGTTTTCCTGTAAAAAAGCAATCATATCGCCTTTTGTTATTGCACAAGTATCTTTGTAATAATTATCAAACAAATGCTGCTTTATTCGCAATGATTTGAATTGTAATTTTGAAAACCATTTATATTTTATCAAACCATAACAACCCCCAAACGCAGGCTTAATCATAAAATATGTGAATTTTGAAGGTATTACAGGTGCGCTTTCCACTATTGCATACTTACATATATCCTTACGTTGAGATAAAATTTCAAGTAAAATCTGTCCTCCAAGTGATAGTCCTCCAATCAATAAAACGGAACCATCCAGTTTATCATTTATAAATTCTATAATCTCTAAAGCGTTATTTTCTATCGTTGTAAATCGTTTATCACTTCCTGCATGACCGTCTAATATAGGTATAATTATATGATA
Organism: Bifidobacterium pullorum subsp. gallinarum; assembly: GCF_000741215.1. GTDB lineage: Bacteria > Actinomycetota > Actinomycetes > Actinomycetales > Bifidobacteriaceae > Bifidobacterium > Bifidobacterium pullorum_B. Next base: position 106,222 of record NZ_JGYX01000006.1, on the reverse strand, counting down.
ATTCGTTTGTAGCATTTCAGCAATTTCTTTGTAATTCCACCATGACAAACCACCTCCATGTAAGAGGATAATTACATTACTATTTCCTTTCCCATATTCAACATAGTTCAACCTTTTCACCTCGCTGTAAAAATCAAATTTGTCTTTTCCTCATGATACCTTTTCTGTCAGCCATTGAGAAGATATTTTCATTATTCCTGATAAAAATATCTGCAGCTACTAAATAAGAAAGCGTAACCCGGCAGCCGGTGAAGGCCAGCGGGTTCCTGTCCTTTATTCCTTTGGTATGACGAACTTATATCCGGTATGGATCACGGTCTGGATATAAACCGGCTGCGCCGGATCAGGCTCTATCTTCTTGCGGAGCTGGTGGATGATACTGACAACAGAACAGGCCCATTTGCGCGGGATTATGCACAGCACACAGTAGTCAACGGTTGAAAAACCGGTGCCAACGGGCCGGTTCGCGACCGTCAAACGCGATACACTCGTTACCAGGACGCGTTGTCTTATTCGATTTTCCATTCACACAACCAATAAAACAACGCGGCCCCTACCCTCCACCTACACGCCAAAACCGGAAGAGCCAATAAAGGGGTGTTGGTGGGTTAACCCACCAACACCCCCATAGCCACCGGGCTGTCTACTTGACCGCGTCCTGCAATGATGGACGGCCTGCGGCCGACTCATCATTACCTCGCGCCCCTTGGTGGGGCGCTCGGCGCGGTCAACGGACAGCCCACTGGGCTGTCCGTTACTTGACCGCGCCCCTCATTACGCCACTGATGACCCACTTCTGAGCGAAGACGTAGACGATGAGCACCGGGGCCATCGCCATCAGGTAGGAGGCGAACGCCATCGGATAGTTCGACGTGAACTGGCTCTGGAACACGTACTGCGCCAGCGGGATCGTCTGGTTGCCCTGATCGGTCAGCGTGATCAACGGCAGCAGGAAGTCGTTCCACGCCCACAGCACGGTCAGGATGGCGATCGTGGAGTTGATCGGGCCCATCAGCGGGAAGATGATGGTCCAGAAGATGCGCCAGGTGCTGGCGCCGTCCACGCGGGCGGCCTCCTCCAACGACACCGGGATCGAGCGGATGAAACCGATGGCGATGAACAGGTTGGTGCCCAGGCCCAGGATGGTGTACAGCAGCATCAGTCCGAGCTGGTTGTCCAGATGCAGCGAACCCATCTGATGCGCGATCGGCAGCATGATGACGGTGAACGGCACGAACATCATGGCCAGGAAGAAGTAGTACAGGAAGCGGAAGAACCGCTTGTCCATGTTCCGGGCCACCGCATACGCCACGAACGTGTTCGTCAGCAGCGTCAGGCAGACGGCCACCACGGTGATGATCGCCGAGTTGAGCGCCGCCTTCGGATAGTTGATGTAGTTCCACGCATCGGCGAAGTTATGCCATTCCCAGGTGGTCGGCAGGCTGAACGTGCCGGCCTCGGCCGGCGTCTTCAGCGCGGTGACGATCGTGAAGTACAGCGGGATGAGGATGGTCAGCGAGAACACGGCCACGACCGCGGTCAGCCACCAGTTAATCTTATGATCCTTGCGGAACCCCTCGCTCTTGGTGTACCGCTTCGCCGCCTTGGGCGACTTCGTTGTGCTGGTCATCAGATCTGCTCCTTGCCGCTGAAGAACTTCAACTGGATGAATGCGAGGATGGCCAGGACGATGAAGAACGTCACGGCGTTGGCCATCTGGTAGGCGTACTCGCCGTTGCCCAGGCCGTTCTGGAAGATGAGGTACGAGACCGTTTCGGTCTTGGAATCCGGACCGCCGCCGGTCAGGGCGATGACCTGGTCGAACATGCTCAGGGCATTCTTCAGGCTGAGCACCATGTTGATCGTGAAGAAGGGGCCAATCAGCGGGAACGTGATCTGCCAGAACTTCTGCCAGGCGTTCACGCCGTCGATGTCGGCCGCCTCATAGACCTCGGTGTCGATGGTCTGCAGGCCGGCCAGGTACAGCAGCGTGGAGTAGGCCACGCCCTGCCAGATCGACAGGAACGCGATCGGGAACCACGCCAGATCCGGGTTGGTCAGCAGCGACGTGGACAGCCAGTCGATGCCGAGCGCCTGGCCGATCTCGGGGATCGGGACCATGAAGATGTACTTGAACACGTAGCCGATGACCAGCACGGCCAGCGTGTACGGCACGAAGAAGATTGCACGGAAGCCGTTCTTGAACGCGATCTTCGAGTTGAGCAGCACCGCCAGGAACAGGCCGAGGAAGTTCTGCCCGATGGTGATCACCACCGCCATCACGATGGTGAAGATGTACGCGTTGCCCACGCGGCTGTCGGAGAACATCGCGATGAAGTTCTTCAGACCGATGAAATCCCAGGTGCCGTATCCCTGCGAGTTGGTGAGCGAGTAGAACGCGCCCTGCAGGAACGGCCAGTACAGGAAGATCGCGACCAGGATCGCCGCGGGCACGGTCATCCAGTAGAACGCCGGATCGACCTTGCGGGTGGAGTACCGGCTGACCTTTTTCTTTGTTGCCTTTGCCATTGTTGTCTCCTACCTGAAGTTACGGGCCTGGACCTTGTCGTACTCGGTCTGCATCGAGTTGAGGAACTGGTCGACGTTGCCGGTGTTCACCAGCGTCTGCAGGAAGCCGGCGATGTTGATCGACGAGGACATGTAGTGGTCGCAGAAGTCGGTGATCCGGTTCTCCTCGAAGAACGGCAGCACGGTCTCCAGCGCCGGTTCGCCCACGTAGGTCTCCTTGAGCGGGCCGAATGCGGACTGCGCGTCGCAGTAGTCCTCGAGCGTCTTCTCCTCCATCAGGAAGTCCACGAACTCGCGGGCCTCGTCGTAATGGTCGGTGTGCGCGCCGATGGTCAGCATCACGTCGTCGCCGGCGGTCAGCTTCTGCTCGTCCGCGTCGTCGGTGGCCGGCATCTGCGCGAAGACCAGCTCCATATCCGGGTTGATCAGTCGCACCTGCGGGATGGCGTAGGTGCCCAGCGGCAGGGTGGCCGCCTTGCCGTTGGCGAAGTCCTGCGTGGCCTGCTGGTAGGTGACCGAAGGATTGGTCTGCGTGTAGTTCTGGAAGATCTCGACGAGCTTCTCGCTCACCGGCCGCCACAGGTCACCGAAGGTCTTGGTACCGTCCTTGATGTTCTGGTATTCGCTCTCCGGCACCAGCGTGGAGTTCAGCGACGACAGCGGCGCCTGCAGGGTCCATGCCTCGGCCATCGACGCCTCCACCGGGGTGATGCCGGCGTCCTTGAACGTCTGGAGCGCGTCCAGATACTCCGACCAGGTGGTAGGGGGGTTGTACGGGTCCAGACCGACCGACTCCCACAGCTCCACGTTGATGATGTATCCGGAGGCGTTGCCCGCGTACGGGATCGCGTACAGGCGCTTGCCGTCCGGGTCGTCGGTCTGCACGAGGTTCTTGGCGATGTTGACCATGCCCTCGTTCAGCTCGTCGACGATCGGATCGTCGGTGAAATCATGGAACACGCCGGCCTCGGCCAACAGACCGTAGTTGATGTCGCCGTTGATGGTGATCACGTCCGGCTCGCGGTCCTTGACCAGACGGGTGCGCAGATCGGTGACCGCGTTCGGGGAGTTGTTCACCGTGATCTTGATATTCGGATGCGTCTCCTCGAATTCCCGCGCCTTCTGCGTGAACCAGTCGCTGGCTTCGGTCTTGTACTGGAAGAAATCAATCGTCACCGTGCCAGCATCAGCCGCACCACATCCCGCAAGGGATGCACCCAACGCGACCGCAACGGCGGCTCCGGCGAGGCGACGCGGCCAGCGCGATGCCGGGTGTTGCCGTCCCGGCTCCGCGGCGGACCACCGCATCGTACGGAAAACAGGTTGCATTATCGACTCCTTTATCCTCATGTCCCGGCCAGGGCATCGTTACCCTGTCCCGTGTTCAACGGTGCCACCCCGGCTTTTTCATTCCCAGTCTTGGCGTGCCCACCACCAATCCGCAACAAAATGGACCGTCATTTCTTTCAGACGGAAAGAAAATACCTATACTGGTAATCAGCACACACGTCAGGGAGATGTATGGACACCAACCTCAGCCGCACAGACCGAACCGACCTCCACGTCATGGAGTTCCCCCACTGGTTCCACCGGTCGGACCACACCCACCGCGTCGCCGCCGCCATCCTCAAGCACGGGCCGATCGCCCGGACCACGCTGGCCCAGGACCTGGGGCTGTCCCAAGGCGCACTGTCGCGCATCACCAGCGACCTGATCTACGACGGCGTCGTCGAGGAGTCCTCCACGGAACCCGACGGAGCCGCCGAGCCACGCGAGCGGCGCGGCAGACCGCAGACCGCGCTGCGCATCCGTCAGAACGCGCGCACCTTCGTCGGCGTCAAAATCAACGCGCACCTGGCCACCGCGGTCGCCATCGACGCGCGCAGCATCATCGTCTCACGCCCGCACAGCCACGCGATCGCAGAACAGACGCCTGACGTCCTGGCTCATACCGTCGCCGAACTGGTGACCGCATGCACGGCCGATCTGGCGGATGCGCACCTGCCAACGCCGACGGCCATCGGTATCGCCGTCGGCGGCCATATCGTAGACGACACCATCGTGACCTTCGCGCCGTTCCTGCACTGGGAGGGGCGGATACCGTTCGCCGCACTCGTCGAGCAGGCGACCGGACTGCCCACGCGCCTGTACAACGACATCGACTCGCTGCTCGTCGACGCCTGCTGGTTCGGCGGCGGCGTGGGGTATGACAACTTCGCGATCCTCACCATCGGGACCGGCATCGGCTATTCGCTGGCCTTCCACGGCACGCCGATCAACTACCCCGACAAGACATACGGTCTGGCCGGACATATCCTGATCGACCCGGACGGCCCCCGCTGCGTGTCAGGGCACCGCGGCTGCGCGCAATGCCTGACCAGCGACTCCATTGCGGAGGAATACTCGCAGATGATCGGCAAGGCCGTCACCTTCGACGACTTCGGTCGCGATGCCCGAGCGGGACGGGCGCTGGCCACCAGACTGGTGAACCGCACCTGCTTCCGGCTGGGCACGCTGATCGCCGCCATCGCCAACCTGGCCATGCCGGACAAGGTGATGATCGCCGGCGAGTCCGCGTTCATCGCCCGGTTAGGCACCGACGCCATCCGCGACGGCATCAACAACTACCGGCACAACCAGAGCGCCCCGGTGATCTTCGAGATCATCGACCACGATTGGGCGCTCTGGGCCAAGGCGGCGGCCAGCCGCGTCCTCATCCGCTACATCAAGCGCTGACGCGGTCGCCGCGTTACCGCTTCACGGCAGTGAACAACACGGCCTGAGCGGGCTGAGCCGTCAAGCGGGGAGCCCAGTGGGCTCCCCGTAGGCGAAGTGAGCGGTCGCCAAGACCGCGAAGGCATCCCGCGTAGGCCGTGTCACTGCCTCACGGCGGTGAACAGCACAGCCTGCGCGGGATGCAGGGACGGCGGGCGGATGCCGTAGGTCTGCAGCGCGCGGCCGGTCAGGCACACGCCGTCGTCGTTCCACCAGCCGAGCGGCGACTGGCCGTTGGTGATGTCGAGACTCTGCCCATCGGTGACGTTGAGCTTCAACTCACGGTTCATGTCCAGCGGCGTCACCCGGTACACCGCATCCGGGTCCAAACCGGGCAGACGCACCGGAGCGGCCGGATAGGTCTGCGATGTGGTCAGCTGGGTGAACCGGTACACGGCGCGGGCCTTGTCGGCACTGACCACGCCGTCCAGACGGACCGCGGGATCGCCCTCGTCGCCATGCACCACCGTGCCGGTGGCGAAATCGGCGCGATGGCGCTTGTACTCGGCCACCCATACGCCCAGCTTGTCCAGGTCGCCCTGCGGCTCCTTCAGCAGGTTCCACTCAATGCCCATATGCCCGAAGAACGCCATGGCCATGCGCATCTCCTGGCTCGTGCTGCGATGCGTGGAATGCGCGGGGCTGGCGCCCACATGCTCGCCGATCATCTCCGGCGGCACCAGCAGCGACGTGTAGCGCTGGATGTCGGCGCGCTCCACCGGGTCCACGCAGTCGGAGGCCCAGATGCGGTCCGCCACCTCCAGGATGCCCAGGTCCACACGGCCGCCGCCCGACGAGCAGCTCTCGATCTCCAGACCGGGGTGCGCGGCCTTCAGATCACGGAAGATGCGGTAGACGGCCAACGTCTGCTCGTGCACGGCGGGACGCGCGTTCTCCGGCGAGAACGCCTCGGTGACCAGCTTGTTGTGGTCCCACTTGATATAGTCGATGCCCAATTCTTCGACCAGCTTGTCCATGCAGTCGTACACGTAGTCGTAGGCCTCCGGGTTGGTCAGATCGACGACCTGCTGGCAACGGCCCTGCATCGGCAGGCGGTTGGCCGTGGGCTTGAGCACCCAATCCGGATGGTTGCGGAACATCTCGGAATCCGGATTCACCATCTCCGGCTCGAACCACAGGCCGAACTGCATGCCCTTGCCATGCACGTAATCGGCGAGCGCCTTGAGGCTCTTCGGGCCTTCGGGCCATACCGACTGGGCGATCTGCCAGTCGCCCAGGCCGGAGGTGTCGTCACGACGGGAGCCGAACCAGCCGTCGTCCACCACGAAACGCTCCACGCCGCTGTCGGCGGCCTTGTCGGCGAGCGCGACCAGCGTGTCATAGTTCTGGTCGAAGTACACGGCCTCCCAGGTGTTGAGGATCACCGGACGCGGCTTGATGGCCATCTCGGGATGGCAGGAGCGCACATACCGGTGGAAGCGGGAGGCGACCTCGTTCAGGCCGTCGCCGTACGCGCCATACACCCACGGCGTCTCGTATGCGCCGTCGTGGGGCAACGTCACTTCGCCGCCGAACAGGATCTCCCCGCCGCCGATCACGGGCTGCGTATAGGGCAGACGTTCGGCGGACAGCAGGCTGTTGCCGCTCCATGCCACATGTGTGGAGTACACCTCACCGTGTTCGAATCCGAATCCGGGGGCGCCCACTGTCAGCAGCAGCGAGGCGTCGAAGTCGGGGCGGCCGGCCACATAGGTGCGCTGGAACCGGCCGATGGTCAGCGGCTGGCGCTGCGGGGAGCGCTCGCGCAGGTGGTGGCCGGTGGTGGTCAGGATCTCGGTGGCCCAGCCGGGGACGGCGAAGCCGAGTTCGACCTTGCCGATTTCCAGTTCGCCGTAGGCCAGGTTGCGGATGGCGGCACGCTGGCGGAGCAGACCGGAGGGGTCGAGCTCCATCGTCCAGGTCAAGGCCACCTGCTGTTCGGCGTCCTCGGCGGTCACAGTGACGGCGGGGCGATCGCCTTCGGTCAATGTGATGTCGGTCACGGTGAACCGGCAGAACACCTCCACGCCGTCGCGGCGCAGCGCCAGGCGCGGTTCGCCGATCCAAGCCTCCGCCTGAGTCGGCAGCACGCTCGGCCACGGCGTGTAATCGAGCGCGCCGGACACGCGCTGGGGGCGCAGGGCGTCGGCGGCGTCCACGACCGTTTCAGGGTGAGTCATGGGGCGGCCCCAGTACACAAGCCGCGGCAGTTCCCCTTCGGGGAACGCCAACGCAAACGCCACGCCGGCTTCGGGCTGCTCCGCATACACCGCAACCACGGCGGCGGATTCATTGGACAATGCAACGATGCGCGCCATTGCACCACTCCTTCATGGGTTGGATCGGTTGGTCGATGGTTCCGATGGTAGAGCGAACGGCTTTATTTGACCGGCAACGGAGTGTTCTGAGTTTTGGAAAAAAATAAGGGTTCGCACTATCTCGAATTACGACAATCGCAGTGGCGGAATTTCAACCCTCACCACCCGATGCCGCAGGGTGGTGCGAATCCGTCTCAGCGACGCGACGCAAAAAACTCCCCCAGGAGGGCCGCGCACTCCCCTTCCCGGACACCGCCGATGACCTCGGGGCTATGGCCGATGTGCGGATCGCGCGGAATGTCCCACACCGAGCCGCAGGCGCCCAGCTTGGCGTCCCACGCGCCGAACACGATGCGCCCGATATGCGTCTGCAGGCAGGCGCCCGCGCACATCGGACACGGCTCCAGCGTCACGACCAGCGTGCAGTCGGCCAGATTCCATGCCCGACGGGCATCGGCCACGCCCACGCGAACCGCGTCCGCCCCCGGACCGGTCGCATCCGTGTCCGGACGTGGGCCGGTCGCATCGGCAGTCGCCACGATCGGCCCCGACTCCGCAACGCGTCGGCGTGCGGCCTGCCGCATCGCCAGCACTTCGGCGTGGGCCAACGGATCGCCGTTGTCCTCACGCCGGTTCCGCCCCTCGCCGATCACGCGGCCCTCGGCGTCGAGCACCACGGCGCCCACCGGCACATCGCCCTCGGCCGCGGCCTGCTGCGCAAGCGCCAATGCGCGCCCCATCGCCTCGTCGTTCGTCATGCTGTCCAGTCTAACGGCCGCGCGTTCACGCAATCGGCGGGTTTCCCTACGATGAGTACTAAGCGGCGTTCGCGCCTGGCCACAGCCCATCCGGCCACCGCCGCGCAGAGAGGAGCACCATGGATACATTCACCCTGATTCTCTGTGTGTTGGCCGCGGTGGTGCTCTCCTCGTTCCTGAGCCGGTTCCTGCCGAAGATCTCGACGCCACTGGTGCAGATCGCGCTCGGTGTGCTGGCCACCTACCTGCCGTTCTTCCCCGACACCGAACTCGACCCCGAACTGTTCATGGTGTTGTTCATCGCGCCCCTGCTGTATCTGGAGGCGCATGAAATCGACAAATCGGCGTTGTTCAAGTCGTTGAAGATCTCGCTGTCGCTGGCCATCGGTTTGGCGATCGCCACCATGGTGGCCGTGGGATTCACCGTGCACACGTTCTGGCCGGCGATTCCGCTGGCCGCGGCGTTCGCGCTCGGCGCCGCGCTGGGGCCGACCGACGCGGTGGCGGTCAGTTCGCTGGGCAAGGAGGCAGCGCTGACCCAACGCCAGCTCAGCGTGCTCAAGGGCGAATCGCTGTTCAACGACGCCTCCGGCATTGTGGGCTTCCAGTTCTCGATCCTGGCCGCGGTGACCGGCGTCTTCTCGTTCGGCGAGGCGGCCGGCGAATTCGTGGTCTCGTTCATCGGCGGCACGTTGTTCGGTCTGGCCGTCGGCCTTGTGGTCAACTGGCTGTTCGAGACGATCCGCTCGCTGGGTTGGGAGACCACGACCACGCGCATCCTGATGGAGCTGTTCCTGCCGTTCCTGCTGTATCTGGCGGCGGAGGACATCGCCCACGTCTCCGGCATCCTGGCGGTGGTGGCCTGCGGGCTGTTGATCCGGTTCGACCACACCGGCATCGGTCCGAACGTGGCGCGCACCAACATCGTCTCCTCCAGCGTGTGGGCGGTGCTCTCGTTCAGCCTGAACGGCGCGGTGTTCATCCTGTTGGGCATGCTGCTGCCGGATGCGATGAGCCGCAGCTGGGAGGATCCGGGGGTCAGCAATCCGATGCTGATCTCGGTGATTCTGCTGGTGGCGCTGGTGGTGATTGCGATGCGCTTCCTATGGGTGGCGGCGGTGCTGCGCGTCACCAAGGACCAGCACACCGGCAGGCGCCGGCGCATGACGCCCGAACGGTGGCGTTCCGCCGCCGTGATGACGTTCGGCGGACCGAAGGGCACGATCACACTGTCCCTGATGCTGACCATCCCGTTCTTCACGGCGGCCGGCGACCTGTTCCCGATGCGCGACGAGCTGATCTTCATCGCCTCCGGCGTCATCATCGTCACCCTGCTGCTGGCGAACTTCCTGCTGCCGCTCATCGCGCCGAACCGTGGCACGGACGATTCGCACGAGATCACCGAGATCACCATCGACGTGCTGCGGCGCACCGTGGAGGAGCTGACCCAGCGCATCACCCCGGAGAATCGACGCGCGGTGCTGATGGTCATCGACTCGTACACCAAACGCATCACCCGGCTCAAGCAGCGCATCGGCGGCGTGGATCCGCACGGCTTCGAGCAGCTGCAGATCGACGCACTGTACTGGGAGAAGGACTTCATCAAGGAACGGCTGGCCACGCTGCGGGCGCAGCCCTCCCCCGACGGCCACGATCGGGATCTGGGCATCGAGGCCTGCGAGCGCATGCTCGATCAGATCATGGACACCCTGCGTCATGCGGCCGACCACGATTCCTCGGGGCACGCGGTCTCCCAGATCCGTGGACGCGTGCGCGCCCTGCAGCGCCGCACGCAGGCGCTCACCCGCCGCGTCATCAGCAAGATCCAGCGCACCACGCCGTTGCTCAGCGAGGATGAGGTGACCGAGCGCGTACGCGCGCTGCAGGTCGAGGCCATCGAGCACGTCATCAATCGCCTGTACGACGAGATCCGCGGCACCCGGTACAGCACCGAGCACTGCTCGCTGCTGCTGCTCGACTACCGGCGCGCGGAGGCCACGCTCCGGGCGCGGCCGAACGTCGGCGCCGGCGCGGCCGCGTTCACGATGGCCGATGATGTCAAACGAGAGAGCTACGGCATCGAGATGGGCATCATCCAGGACATGTTCGAGGCGGGCGACATCACGCGCGCGCAGGCCCGCGCGTTGCGCCGCAACGTGTACGTGATGAGCGTGGACGCCGACGCCAGCCTCTGATCCGTCGAATCCCGCCGGCTACATGATGCCGGAGGCGATATCGTGCGTGACCAGCCATCGGCGGATGTCGGCCAGCTCCTCCAGATTCACCGCATGGTCCAGGTCCCGGTAGCACTGGGACGTCAGCCACGTATGCTCCTCCAGCCAGGCCGCAGTGGCGTGCAGCTCGCTGCGGGGGATGATCCCGTCGCGGGCGCCGTACCCGTAGAACATCGGCGTCTCCCGCTCGGCCAAGCGATCGTCCGCCGGCGCGGTGCCGGCCACGATGCCGGGTGCGAGGAATCCGGACAAGCTGATCGCGGCACGGTAGCGTTCCGGATGCACGCGCAGCAGGTGGATCGCCAGCAGACCGCCCTGGGAGAACCCGATCGGCACCACATCGCGGTCGTCGGCAATGTTCGCCGCCACCCATGCGTCGATCGCGGTCGCCGCCGCGTATGCATCGTAATCGAGGTCTTCGCCGGACGGCACGCAGTCATGGAACCACGAGTACGCGCCCGAGCCGAACCCGAACTCTCCCATGCCGAATCCGGGCAGCCGCAACGGCGCCCGCAACGACGCGAAGTCGTTGTACGGGGCGATATGCCGCATCAGGTCGGCCAGATCCTCCTCGTTGGAGCCCCAACCGTGCAGGCACAGGAACATCGGACGGCGGGGCGCCGCGTTGCCCCCGCCTCGGGACCATACCACGTCGGTCACCGTCAACGGCTCGCCGAACCGGCCCGGCACTACGGTGGATTCACGTCCGATCAAAGGCTGCTGCTCATGCTCGCTCATACCCACACTATATCCCGCCCTCGTTTCATTCACCCCCTCCGGGCTCGGTTACGGATGGTCGGATAAGAAAGAACCCCGGTGGGGTTGACCACCGGGGCGAGAAAGGAGAGAGAAGAAGAAAGGGTTCAATTGTCGGGAACTGCTGCGGCTCCTGGCCAGCTGTTGTGCTGACAGTTATTATGTAACCACCCGATGCTGGGCACATGTCTGAGGTTTTCTGATAAGTTCCTGAGAATTCTGGACGTCAGATGAACATTACCGGACAAAGGCATGACGAACCGCGCTGTAACACAGGTCATCTGTCCCAAGGGCGTTGCCCGTCACGATGCCATCTCGCCCATCTAGGCGGCGTTTGCGTCTGCGGGACGCTAGACTGGTGAGCAGAGAACACGTTACATTGCCCGACCGCGCGACCGGATGGATGCGCGGCAATGCAAAGGAGACTCCGATGCTGCTGTCCGATCGCGACATTCTGGCCGCCCAGGCCGATGGTCATATCTCGCTGGACCCGTGGACGCCCGAGATGGTTCAGCCCGCGTCGATCGATGTACGGCTCGACCGCTTCTTCCGCCTGTTCAACAACCACGCCTACACCTACGTGGATCCGGCGGAGAATCAGGGGGCGCTGACCGAGCAGTTCGAAGTGGCTTCGGATGAACCGTGGATCCTGCACCCTGGCGAATTCGCGTTGGGCTCCACCTGGGAGTACGTCAAGCTGGACAACACGATCGCCGCCCGTCTGGAAGGCAAGAGCTCGCTGGGGCGTCTGGGTATCCTGACGCATTCGACGGCCGGGTTCATCGACCCGGGCTTTGAGGGGCATATCACGTTGGAGCTCTCGAACGTGAGCACGTTGCCGGTGAAGCTGTGGCCGGGTATGAAGATCGGCCAGATGTGTTTCTTCCAGCTGTCCTCGCCGGCCGAGCACCCGTACGGCTCCAAGGAGACCGGCTCGCACTACCAGGGCCAGCGAGGCCCGACCCCGAGCCGTTCCTACGTGAACTTCTACAAGGCCGACATCACCGACTGAGCATGGCACCGGCGCTGTTGCACTGCAACGAATAGGCCAGTTAGCTACCATATGGCAAGGCGCCCGCCCCAATCAACGGGGCGGGCGCCTTAGCGTTTCGGATCAGGCCATCAGGCCGTCAGGCCTGGGCGGAAAGCCGGGCTCAGTGGCTCAGCTCCTTGCCACGCGCCTTGTCGATGGCGCGCATGATGGCCTTGTAGATCTCGGACGCGATGAGCACGAACGCGGCCAGGCAGATGCACTCGACCCAGGCCAGCGGGCTCAGCGGCGTGGTGCCGAACGGGCCGTTGAGGAACGGCACGTAGATCACCAGCAGCTGCAGCACGACGGACAGGGCGATCGCGCCCCACAGCCACTTGTTCGAGAACAGGCCGACGAACGCGGACTGGCGCGACGAACGCGAGGCAATCGCGTTGAACAGCTGGGCGAACACGAGAATCGTGAAGCCCATCGTGCGGGCCTCGGTCAGCTGGGCCTCGTGGCCGAGAGCGTCCACGGAGCGGTCGGTGAACAGGCCGCCGGCCAGGTGCATGTCCATGCCGATCAGCGTGACGGCGGCCATGATGATGCCGATGAACGCGATGTCGATCCACATATCGCGGTCAATCACGTGGTCGGTGAGCTTGCGCGGCTTGCGGTTCATGACGTCCTCGGTCTGCGGGTCGACGCCCATGGCCAGGGCCGGGGCGGCGTCGGTCAGCAGGTTGATCCACAGCAGCTGCGTGGCGAGCAGCGGCAGGGTCACGCCGGTGGACTCGGGCTGGGTGATGCCCAGCACGCCGGCCAGCATGACGCCGCCGAACACGGTGAACACCTCACCGACGTTGGAGCTCAGCAGGTAGCGCAGGAACTTGCGGATGTTGTCGAAGATGCCGCGGCCTTCGCGCACGGCGGCCACGATGGTGGAGAAGTTGTCGTCCGCCAGGATCATCTTGGCGGATTCCTTCGTGACCTCGGTGCCGGTGATGCCCATGGCCACGCCGATGTCGGCGGTCTTGACGGCCGGGGCGTCGTTGACGCCGTCGCCGGTCATGGCGGCGATGTTGCCCTGACGCTGCAGCGAGGACACGATCTTGAGCTTGTGCTCCGGGGCCACGCGGGCGTAGACGGAGACCTCGGAGGTGGCCTTGTCGAACTCCTCGTCGGTGGTCAGTGCGTCCAGCTGGTCGCCGGTCAGCGCCTTGCCGTCCTTGGCGATGATGCCGAGGTCGGAGGCGATGCGGGCGGCGGTCAGCGGGTGGTCGCCGGTGATCATGACGGTGCGGATGCCGGCGCGGCGGGCCTCGGCCACGGAGTCGCGCACCTCGGTGCGCGGCGGGTCGATGATGCCGACCATGCCGGTCCAAATCAGGTCGTTCTCAATGACGTCGCTCTGTTCGGCGATGTCGGAGACCTCGCCGGCGGCGTTGGCGCGGATGCCCGGCACGGCGGCCAGCGACGCGGTCTCAAGCGGGCGGTAGGCCTCGCCGAGGGTACGGTAGGCCTCGCCGGACAGGCGCTCGACGTCGGCCAGGATGTCCTGGCGGTCGCCGTCGGTGAGCGGGCGGACCTGGTTGCCGACCGCGATGCGCGAGCAGAAGCTCAGCAGCACGTCCGGGGCGCCCTTGGCGAACACGGTCAGGTTGCCGCCCTCGGTGTTGTCCTTGGCGATGATCGACATGCGCTTGCGCTCGGAGGTGAACGGCACCTCCGCCACGCGGGTGAAGCGCTCGGTGGCCTTGTCGGCCTTGGTCTTGCGGGCCGCGACGATCAGCGACACCTCGGTCGGATCGCCGACGATCTCCCACTTGCCGTTGTTCTCGCGCAGGTCGCCGTCGTTCGCCAGCGTGCCGGCGACAAGCGTCGACAGCACCTCGGCGCGCACGGCCTCGCTGACGTCGGAACCGTCCACGCCGACCATCTGGCCGACCGGCGCGTAGCCGGTGCCGGTGATCGAGACCTCGCCGGACGGGGTGACGACGCGCTCGACGGTCATCTCGTTACGGGTCAGCGTACCGGTCTTGTCGGAGCAGATCACGGAGGCGGAGCCCAGCGTCTCCACGGAGCTGAGCTTCTTGACGATGGCGTGGTGCTTGGCCATGCGCTGCACGCCGAGCGCGAGCACGACGGTCATGATGGCGGCCAGGCCCTCGGGCACGGCGGCCACGGCCAGCGAGACGGCCAGCAGCAGCGAGTCGATGACGTCCTCGATGCCGGTGAAGCCTTCGGTGATGAACAGGGCCACGATCACCAGCGCGGCGATGATGCACACGGCGATGCCGAGGATCTTCGAGACGTGCGCAAGCTCCTTCTGCAGCGGGGTGGCCTCATCCTCGGTCTGGGAGAGCATGTCGGCGATCTTGCCGACCTGCGTGTTCATGCCGGTGCCGGTCACGACGGCGCGGCCGGTGCCCTGGGTCACGGACGTGCCGTTGAACACCATGTTGGCGCGGTCGCCGAGGGCCTTGGCGCTTTCCAGCGTCTCCGGCTTCTTGCCGACCGGCACGGATTCGCCGGTCAGGCTCGCCTCTGCGATGCGCAGAGAGGCGGCGGTCAGCAGTCGGCCGTCGGCGGAGACGGTGTCGCCCTCGCCGAGCACGACGATATCGCCGGGGACGACCTCGGAGGTGTTCACGCGCACGACCTGGCCGTCACGCAGCACGGAGGTCTGCGGGGCGGTCATCTGGGCGAGCGCGGCCACGGCCTGTTCGGCGCGGGCCTCCTGAATATAGCCGAGCACGGCGTTGACGATCAGGATCAGCACGATCACGATCGAATCGAACGGCAGCGGTTCGCCGCCTTCGGATCCGGGGGCCGCGTTCATGCGCTCTACGAACCACGCGATCGTGGAGATCACGGTGGCGGCCAGCAGCAGGTAGACCAGCGGGTCCTCGAACTGGGCCAGGAACTTCTTCCACTTCGGCACCGGCGGCGCGCTGGCCAGCTCGTTCGGGCCGAACTTCTCAAGACGGCGCTTGGCTTCATCGGAGCTCAGGCCGGTGGCCGGGTCGACGTTCAGCGCCTTGGCTACATCATTGGCATCGGTCAGCGACGGGTCAACGTCATGCAGCAGGGCCTCCTGCGCCTTCGTCGCCTCCGACACATCGGTTTGATCATTGCGATCAACCATGGTTGTTGTTCTCCTCAATAGGCCGCGGAGTATTCAGTCCTCCCGACGCGGGCGGCGTGCGCACACGGCCGAGTCACGACTGCGCGGATATGGGCGCCGGGGCTTTTGCCGCCGACGCATACCCAGCCATTATAAGCAAAGCCCTCTACCCGGTGCGAGCCACGGAAACCGGTCATATCAGCGGTTTCTGCCCCGTTCCGGTCACCCCCGCGCCACCCCGACGCCCGCCACTGCGAGATAGCTCACACCCGTACGCGGACCGGATGCGGCCGCGGCGTGCCACACTGGAATCATGAACGCACAACCCTCATCGCCCACCACACCCTCCGCCCGGCCCGTGGATCCGCTGTTCCCCGGGCGCACCTTCGTGAGCACCGTGCTCGACGCACTGGATAGCAAGAAGACGATGACCGGCGAGCTGACGAGCAAGTACCTGCAGCGGGCCATCATGGCCGGCCTGTTCGTGGGCATCTTCTTCACGACGTACTTCGCGATCGTCGCGGCGTTCTCGACGGCCGGAGCCCCGGCCTGGGCGCCGGCGGCGGGCCGCGTGCTCGGCGCGGTCACCTTCGGCTGGGCGCTGGTACTCATCTTCTACACGAACTCGGAACTGCTCACCTCGAACATGATGATCGTGTCGATCGGCGCCTACCATCACCGCATCGGGTGGGCGCGGTCCCTGCGGATTCTGGCGCTGTGCTTCGCGGGCAATCTGATCGGCGGGCTGGTCGTGGCGGCGCTGCTGCGCTGCTCGACCGTGACCGACGGCATGGTGCTCGAACAGATGGTCGCCGCCGTCCAGCTGAAGACCGGATACCTCCAGGCCGGGGCGGCCGGCGTGGCCGATTTGTTCGTGCGGGCGATCCTGTGCAACTTCTGCATCAACGTTGGCATGCTGATGGTCTACAACGGCAAGCTCACCAACGATTTCACCAAATGCGTGATCATGGTGACGGTGGTCTTCGTATTCGCGTTCCTCGGATTCGAGCATTCGGTGGCCGACTCGGTGCTGTTCCTCATCGCGGGGTTGCACGGCGTGGGCGATCCGTTGCTTGAGGTCGCGGCGGTCGGCGTGATCCTGCTGGGCAACTTCGTGGGCGGCGGCGTGCTGATCGGTCTGAACTTCGCCGTCATGAACGCCGAACCGCACCGCGCAGGTTGAGGGGTGCTGGGAGAATGGTGCGCATGGCTATGAAGAAAGGACCGACCAAGGGGTCGGGCGGCAAGCACCGCAACAAGCTGAAGGGCAAGGGCCCCACGCCCAAGGCCGAGGATCGCGTCTACCACAAGGCATACCGGGCCAAGAAGGCGGCCGATCGCCGCAAGATGGCCGATCCGCGTCTGGCGGCCCGCCGCCGCGCGGCCAAGTTCACCTCCGATTCGGATGATCTGGTCATCGGCCGCAACGCCGTGCTGGAGGCGTTGCGCGTGGGTGTGCCCTCGTCCACGCTGTACGTGGCCACGCGCATCGAACATGACGACCGCACGCTCGACATCGTGCGTCTGGCGGGCCAGCAGGGGCTTCATCTGCTGGAGGCGGACCGCCTGGAGATGGACCGCATCGCCCGGTCGAGCAACCATCAGGGCGTGGTGCTCAAGGTGCAGCCGTTCGAGTATTCCTCGCTGCATGATCTGGTGGAGGCCGCCGACAGGAAGGCCAAGGCGATGGAGGCCGTGAACTCCGCCGCCACGCGCATGGCCGCCCGTCCGCTGTTCATTGCGCTCGACGGCGTGACCGACCCGCAGAACCTCGGTGCCGTGATCCGTTCGGCCGCCGCGTTCGGCGCGAACGGCGTGATCCTGCCCGAACGCCGTTCCGCTTCGGTGACGGCCGCGGCATGGAAGGTCTCGGCCGGTGCCGCCGCGCATATGCCGGTGGCCCGCGTGGTGAACCTGACCAAGGCCATCGAGAGCATGAAGGAGCGCGGATACTACGCCGTGGCGCTGGATGGCGGCGGCGACGCGCTGGTCGGCGAAACCGGTTTCGAGACCGACCCGCTGATCGTGGTTTTAGGCTCGGAAGGCAAGGGTGTCAGCCGTCTGGTGCGCGAGGCCTGCGATGCCGTGGCCGGCATCCCGATCTCCGACATGGTCGAATCGCTCAACGCCTCGGTGGCCGCGGGCATCAGCCTGTACGCGGTCGCCCGCGCCCGCCGCGAGGCCGCCGCGAACTGACGGTCGCGATACGACGGTCACAAATATGAAAACGGGGAGGGCCCGCGATGGTCGGCCCTCCCCGGGATATCCCGCACGCGATACCGCTAGCGTGCGGGATGACTCAGCACGCCGGAGCGCGAGACATTGCCCAGCCACTCCAACGAGGTGCGGGGATGGCGTTCGAACGTGTCCTTGTCCCAGCCGATGAGGCCGAAGGTGGGCCGGAACGATCCCCACTCGTAGTTGTCCAACAGCGACCAGTGCAGGTAACCGAGCACGTCGATGCCGTCGGACATCACGTCATGCAGGCCAGCGAGTGCATCGTAGGTGTAGTCGATGCGCCGCGCGTCGTTCGCGGTGGCGATGCCGTTCTCGGTCACGAAGATCGGCGTATGCCCGCCGACCTCCCATGTGTGCCGCACGGCGATGCCCAGCGCCGGCGGGAAGTACTCCCATCCGGTCAGCGTGCGTTCGGCGTTCGGGTCGGTCGGCACCGGGCCGTCCTTGCCGATGAAGGTACGCAGGTAGGCCTGTACGCCGATGAAGTCGTCGCCGGCGGCCGCTTCGGTGAAGTAGTCCTCACGCGGGTACTGGTACGCCTCCATCTCGGCCTCGCATCCGGGTACGGCGTGGAAGGCCTGGCAGGCGATCGTCCAGCCGGATTTGATGGATGGAACGGACGAGAGCACCTCGCGCGCGCTGCGGTGCGCGGCGACGAGATTCTCCGAGATCTCCGGATCCGGATAGGGCAGCGACGCGGCGATGAAGTCGGAGCCCTCCGTGCCGCCACGCGTCAATGCCACCATATTCGGTTCATTGAGCGTACACACCCAGGTCACGTCGTGCAGAATCGGCAGCACATATTCGATGTACCGCCGGAACCGCTCCACCGCGTCCGCCCGGCGCCATCCGCCCTGCTCGGCGAACCACAGCGGCAGCGTCATGTGGTACAGCGTCACCATCGGCTCCACACCGTACTGGCGGCAGGTGTCGATCATGCGGCGGTAGTGCAGCAGCTGCGCCTTGGAGAAGCAGCCGCATTCCGGTTCGATGCGCGCCCATTCGATGCTGAACCGGTACATCCGCAGCCCGGAGGCCGCCAACAGGCGGATGTCCTCCTCGAAGCGGTTGTAGCTGTCGCAGGCGTCGTTGGACGCTTCGCTCAGATCGGTGTTGGGTGAGTGCTCGCGCGCCCACCAGTCGCTGGACACGTTGTTCCCTTCGATCTGGTGTGCCGCGGTGGCGGCGCCCCAGATGAAATCGTTCGGGAACGTGTAGGAAAGTGCTGTCATAGAAACCTTGCCTTTCTTAGGTCACTTGATGCCCGTCATCGCCACGCCTTGGATGAAGTAGCGCTGCAGGAAGACGAACAGGAGCAGGATCGGGGTGATGATCAGCACCGCGCCGGCGAGCAGCACGCTGTAGTTCGTGGCGTTCTGGCCGGTGGAGTACAGCGAGAGCGCGACCGGCAGCGTGTACATATCGTCGGTCTGCGCGGCGACCAGCGGCCACAGGAAGTTGTTCCAGCTGGACAGGAACGTCAGGATGGCCAGCGTGGCCATCGCCGGACCGCACTGCGGCAGGATGATCTGAAAGAAGATGCGCAGTTCGCCCGCGCCGTCGATGCGTGCGGCCTCCATCAGCGCATCGGGGATGCCCGCGATGAACTGACGCATGAGGAACACGCCGATCGGCTGGGTCAGGAACGGCAGAATCAACGCCGCGTACGTGTTCGACAGCCCCATGTTGGAGACCACGACGAACAACGGCACGAACGTGGCGACGCTGGGCACCATCAGGGTGACCATCACCGCGCCGAACACGATGTTCTTGCCGGCGAACTTCATCTTGGCCAACGCGTAGCCGACCATCGAGCAGAACACGATGTTGCCCAGCACGGTGATGACGGCCACAATCAGGCTGTTGCTGAAGTAGGAGCCGAAGTTCAGCTCCTGGAACCATTTGGTGAAGTTCTCAAGCGTGGCGTGCTCGGGCAGCAGCTTGGGCGGGATGGCGAGGATCTCGCGCTGCGTCTTGACGGAGCCCAGGGCCATCCATACGAACGGGAAGATCCACACCACGCCGATCACTGCCAAAACGCAGTACACGGGGCCACGGGCCTTGAGGAACCTGTTCCACAGCGAGGGGCGGTTCTCCGGCACGTCGACGGGTTGCGTCATTGCGGTCATGTGCGTTCCCCTTTCACTCATCGGATCCGAGGATGCGGAACTGCAGCACGCTCACCACCGCGATGATGATGAACAGCACCCAGCTGGCGGCCGAGGCGATGCCGTAGCGTCCGAATCCGAACTGCTGGTAGACGTAGTAGGCGGCCGACAGCGTCGAGTCGAGCGGCCCGCCCTGCGTCATGACGAACGATTCCTCGAAGAACTGCAGGTAGGCCACCGAGATGAGCACGGCGCCCAGCAGGATCGTGGGCTTCATCAGCGGCAGGGTGATGCTGGTGAAGGTGCGCCACTTGCCGGCGCCGTCCACCGCCGCGGCCTCCTTGAGTTCGGTGGGGATGGCCTGCAGGCCGGCCAGGAAGATGATCATCAGGGTGCCCATGTTGCGCCAGATCGTCATGATCATCAGCGCCGGCAGGGCGAACCTGGTGTCGTGCAGCCAGTCGGGGCCGTCGATGCCGAAGACGGCCAGCAACGAGTTCAGCAGGCCGTCGTCCTGCAGGATGTACCGCCAAACCACCGAGACCGCGACGACGCTGGCGACGACCGGCGCGTAGAACACGGCGCGGAAGAAGGCGTTGAGGTGCTTGAGTCCCTTGTTCAGGGCCACGGCGAACGCCATGGCGATGGCGATGGTGATCGGCAGGCCGACGATGACGAAGATCGCCGTGGTCAGCAACGCCTTGTGGAACCGGGGATCGGTGAGCAGCGTGACGTAGTTGTCGAACCCGACGATGTTCACGTTGAACGGCGTGCGCAGGTCCCGCGAGGTGATGTCGGTGAACGACATGCCCATCGAGGAGAGCAGCGGCACCAGCATGAACACGCCGAAGACCAGCACGAAGGGAAGGCAGAACCCCCAGGCGATTAGCGCCTGGCGGCGGCTGAGGGCGCCGTTGCAGCCGCCCTCAGCCCCACGACGAGCACGCTTGCCCATCGTCACTCACCGGTTCCGATCGACTCGGCTTCGGCCTGCAGGTTCTTCAACCCCTCATCGACCGTGAGCTGTCCCTTGTAGATCTGTTCCATGATGCGATCGCCCGCGGCGGACACCTGTGCCCAGGTCGGCACGGCCGGCGGGGCCTGCGTGCTCTTGAGCTGCTCGCCGTAGGCGGCCAGCTTCTCGTCGCCGGCGAGGGTTTCATCCTCCCAGGCCGACTGCGACGACGGCAGCACGGTGGCGGTCTTGTACCATTCGATCTGCGTCTCCGGCTCAGTCATCCACTGGATGAACTTCCAGCCCGCGTCCGGATTGGCGGCCTCATCCATCACGACGAAGTCGGCACCGCCGACGAAGGAGGTGGAGCTCTCGCCCTTCGGAATGACGGCGGTGGCGTACGAATCGGAATCGCCACCCTGATCGGCGATCTGACTGATGCTGGTCGGGCCGCCGGTCATGATCGGGGTCTGGCCGTTGATGAACTGGGTGATGGATACACCCGGCGTGACGTCCAGGTTGGTGCCGATGATGCCGTTCTTGAAGAAGCCGTCGATGTACTCGGTGGCCTCGTGCATCTCCGGGGTGTCCAGGGTCCAGTTGCCTTCGTCGTCCATCAGCGAGACGCCGGACGAGAAGAACGCCCACAGGGTGCCCTGCCAGGAGTCGGCGCCGGACGGGGAGATGTACATGCCGTTCTCCACGCCGTCCACCTGCTTGACGTCCTCGGCCATCTGCCTGAGTTCGTCAAGTGTCTCCGGGGCGTGATCCCACCCGGCCTGCGCGGCGATGTCGGTGCGGTAGTACAGGACGTGGCTGTCCACGTACCACGGCACGCCCAGCTGCTCGCCGTCGACCTGGCCGGCCTCCAGCGGACCGGCCGAGAAGTCGCTCAGATCGAAGTTCTCAGGCACCGGCGCGAAGGCATCGGCGAAGTCGGCCATCCAGGTAGTGCCCATCTGGATGACGTCCGGCACGGTGCCGGCGGCGATGGCGGTCTGGATCTTGTCATGCGCGGAGGCCCACGGGATGGCGGTCACGGTGATGTTGACGTCGGGGTTTTCCTCTTTGAACCCGTCGACGAAATCACCCAGCAGGTCGCCTTCGTTGCCCATCGCCCAGACCGTCAGGTCACCGGTGGCGGGTTCGGAATCGATGCTGGTGACGGCGCCCTCGGACGCGCCGGCGGGCTTGTCCTCGCTACGCCCGCACGCGCCCAATCCGAGCAGCAGCGATGTTCCGGCCACTGCGGCCACAGCGGTTTTCCACGGTGTATGTTTCATTGCTCCTCCTTGAACCATTCTCGTAATCTAACCGCGTAGATTACGATATAAATTTAATCGCGTAGATTTATGTTTGTCAAACCGCGTAGATTTTCGACACGCCGAATATCAGGACATCAGAAAATCGGGCATCACGCCCACCCTAGGACACATATCCCCGTGGATCGGACACTGCGACGCTTGTCCCCATACGACCGTCGGTCACGCGCAGCCGCAGCTGTTACCCAACACCAACTTCACCGGCATCCGGTGCACGCTTGGTTCGTCCCACGGCATGCCGTCACATTCGGCCAGCAGCTTCGCCGCCAGACGCCCCATCGCTCCCAACGGCTGACGTACCGTCGTCAACGTCACCGGCGCAAGCGCCGACGCCAGGATGCCGTCGAAACCAGTCACGATCACATCCTGCGGCACACGCACCCCCGCATCGCGCAGCAGGTCGATCACCGCCAACGCCGTCTGGTCATTGCCACACACCAGGGCGCGCGGCAGTTGTTCGGCGTCGATGGCTTCGCACAGGTTGACCAGCCATTCCCGGGAGGACGAGGTCGAATCGTCCAGCAGCGGGCGGCCCATGGCGATGCCGCGCTCCGCCGCCCTCGACTGGAACATCTCGAACCGTTGATGCATGTCGTAGGTTGCCAGTTCGCCGATGAACGACATCTCGGTGACGCCGTGCACATCCACCAGGTGGTCGACCAGTGCCTCGATGCCGCCCTCGTTGTCGCAGATCACGTCGGCCGACGGCAACTCGCCATCGGTCTCGCCGATGCGCACCACCGGGATGCTGCGGCACAACCGCGCCACCGGCAGGTCATCCGTGCCGCGGTTCGGGAACAGCGCCAAACCGTCCACCCGGCCGGCGATATCGGTGATCGAGCCATTGTCCCGCTTCGAGACCGCCGTGCCCAACAGCACGGTCTGGCCGCGATGCCAGCATTCCACCTCGAAACCACGTTGCACTTCGTCGGCATACAACGGGTACACCAGCACATCCGGACGCTCGAAGATGTCCTCGGTGGCGAAATCCTCCAGATCGCTGCCCTGCGGCCGTTCGATAAGCATGTCGAAGGAATACAACCCCAACGCACCGGTCTTGCCGCGGGCCAGGCCGCGGGCGTTGGCCGAGGGAACGTAGTCGAGCTCGCGCGCGGCCTTGAGCACCCGTTCGCGGGTGGCGGGCTTGACCTTGTCCGGGCGGCGGAACGTGAACGATACCGTGGCGGTGGAAACCCCCGCACGCTCCGCCACATCGTAGACCGTTGTCTTGCGCATACCCTCTACTTTAACCGCTTAACCAGGCGTTTTCCGGAAAACAGCACCGCAGGAACAGATGTTCGCGTCGGCGGACGATTCTTCTATGGTCCATAACTCCGCCGCAGGAAGCACCATGATTATGCCGTAGGCAGCGCCATGATTCCACCATAGAGGGTGCGCGCGATGCCGAAGTCGCGGCGGGCACATACGGGCAAGGGCCGCGACGCTTGGACGCGCCACGGCCCCCGTCAGCCGGTTCCGGTTTGGGGAACGATCAGTGGCTCCAGACGGCGGCGTCGGGGTCGTCGTCGGGATTGTAATCATCGTCATCGTCGGCCCGCAGGTGCGCGGGGCGACCGTCGGCGTCGAACACGCCATTGCCGTACGTGTTGGTGTCGAATGTGCGCTCGTCGTCGATCACGCCCGAATCGGCGTCGGCATTAATGGCGGCCATCACCGAGGCGTCCAGCTTGTACTTCGGCAGCACGCTGGCAATGTAGCTTTCCACGGCCTCGACCATCGGCACGTCGTGCCCGGCCTGTTCGGCCAGGAACCAGCGGTGGGTCAGCACCTCGTGGAAGAACTGCGCCGGCTCGATCTGGGAGCGGTATTCGGCCGGAATCATGCGCACGGTGGGTTCGAACACCTCGCGCATCCAGTCGGTGGCCACGATCTCCAGATCCTCACCCTGACGCCAGGTGGAGGCGCGGTAGGCGTCCAGGTCGTTGAGCAGTCGCTTGGCCTGGTTCTCCTGCACATCCAGACCGGTCAGACGCAGCAGCTTGCGCGAGGCATAGCCCGCATCCACCACACGCGGACGCACCAGCACGCGGTTGCCGTCCGGTGTGGTGTTCATCTCCAGCTCGTCCACGTCGAAGCCCAATTCGTTGAGCCTGTTGACACGTTTCTCGATCTTCCACATCTCATCGGGGCTGAAGCTGTCCACGTCGGTTAGGGCGCTCCACAGCGAATGGTAGCGCTCCACCAGACGGTTGCCGACCTCCACTTCGTCGACCTCGCTGGGCAACAGCGCGCCGGAGCTCAGATCCATCAGTTCGCCGATGATATTCGTGCGAGCCAGGTCGATATCGTATTCGCGCTGGCCTTCAGACAGGCTGACATGCAGATCGCCGGTCTCAGCGTCCACCAGGAACGCGGAGAACGCGTCGGCATCGCGCAGGAACAGGACGTTCGACAGCGAGACATCGCCCCAGTAGAAACCGGCGAGGTGCAGACGCACCATCAGCACGGCCAAGGCGTCGATCAGACGTTCGGCCGTGTCCGGACGCAGGTTGCGGGCGAACAGGGCACGGTACGGCAGCGAGAACTTCAGATGCCGGGTGACCAGAATCGCCTCCAACGGCTCACCTTCACGGGTATGACGGCCCGTCACCACGGCGATCGGCTCGACGGTGGGCAGTTCGAGCTTCTCCAGACGGCGCAGCAGCTCGTACTCGCGCTCGGCGACGTTGCGGGTGATCTCCTTCATGGCGTACACGGAATCGCCGACGTGCACGAAACGCACGACGTGGCGGGAGATGCCTCGGGGCAGATTGGCGAGCAGTTCGTCCGGCCAGGTAGCCAGCGGCTTCTCCCACGGCAGGGTGAACATCTTCGGGTTCGAGCTCGCGGCGGTGATTTTCAGCGCCTGCGGCTCCGCCGTTGCCGGGGCGGTCGGGTCGGCCTTCACCGACGTGGCCTTGAGCACACGCGGATCCATCTGCGGCAGATCAGTCAATTCCATAGCCTCTAATGTAACCGGCACGGGGGCCAACTCGCCGACTGAGGTTGGGCGGGCGGCGGCTTCCCATGCAAAACGCACACATCGCAAAAGAAAAGGCCCCGCAGCCATGCGGAGCCTTTTCCCACGAGGCCAAAGAGAGGAAGAGAATGCCTCGTGTAATGGTTGACCGGGCTTATGCAGCCCTGCCAAGCATTAGTTCAGACGCAGCTCGGTCGACGGAGCGAACAGGTGCATCTTGGTCGGGTCGATCTTGATCTTGACGGTGTCGCCGATCTTCGGCAGCGCACGCGGGTTCACGCGAACCGTGGTGAGCTTGTTCTGATCGGACATCATCGTCGAAGCCTCGGCGGCGGATCCATCGGTGATGATATTGCCGTAGATGTAGCCGTCGGAGCCCAGATCCTCGACGTTGACAACCTTCAGTGAGAAGGCGTTGGGATCATCAGCAACGGCGAGATCGGCGTCTTCCGGACGGAAGCCGACGATGATCTGACCATTGTCCTCGGCGGTCAGCTTGGCAACAGCCTCGCGCGGCAGATCGATGGTATCCTCACCGATCTTGGCCTGACCGTTGATCACCGGGTGGGTGTTGATGTTCATCGACGGGGAGCCGATGAAGCCGGCCACGAAGACGTTCGCCGGGCGATCGTACAGCTCGGTCGGAGCGCCGACCTGCTGCAGGATGCCGAGCTTGATGACGGCGATGCGGTCGCCCATCGTCAGAGCCTCGGTCTGATCGTGGGTCACGTACAGGGTGGTGACACCCAGCTGACGCTGCAGGGCGGCGATCTGAGTACGGGTCTGCACACGGAGCTTGGCGTCGAGGTTCGACAGCGGCTCGTCCATGAGGAAGACCTTCGGCTCACGCACGATGGCGCGACCCATGGCCACACGCTGACGCTGACCACCGGACAGAGCCTTCGGCTTACGATCGAGGTACTCGGTCAGGTCGAGAATCTCGGCGGCCTTCTCGACGCGCTTGCGGATCTCGTCCTTCGGGGTGCCGGCGATCTTCAGAGCGAAGCCCATGTTGTCGGCG
This sequence comes from Bifidobacterium pullorum subsp. gallinarum, assembly GCF_000741215.1. Classification (GTDB taxonomy): domain Bacteria; phylum Actinomycetota; class Actinomycetes; order Actinomycetales; family Bifidobacteriaceae; genus Bifidobacterium; species Bifidobacterium pullorum_B. Next base: position 80,128 of record NZ_JGYX01000006.1, on the reverse strand, counting down.
ACGGTCATGTGCGGGTACAGAGCGTAGTTCTGGAACACCATGGCGATGTCGCGATCCTTCGGCTGCATGGTGGTGACATCCTTGCCACCGATGAGGATGCGGCCCTTGTTGACCTCTTCCAGACCAGCGAGCATGCGCAGGGTGGTGGACTTACCGCAGCCAGAGGGGCCGACCAGCACGAGGAACTCGCCGTCCTTGATATCCAGATTCAGATCATCCACCGAAGGCTTATCGTTGCCCGGGTAGATACGAGTGACATGGTCAAATACGACTTCTGCCATGATATGTTCATCCTTTCAGAGGCAGGTACGTGCCTCACGATCCGTTGTGGAAGGTGGTTGTGCGTCCGCCTACAGCGCCCGACATCGGAAACCGTAGACTTCGGCGTTTACTTATCCGGTCCATTGAAGGTTCTCTTCTTTGAGCCACGCTCTACTATACACCAGTTCGCATTAATGGCAAGGGTGGCGTTTCTCGGCGTGTTAACGCTCACAACCCCTTCACGAGGATCATGGCAGCACAGGCACCCCGACGCAATCACTGTGGCGCCCGCCCGCCCCATTCGTCATCGACCCCCGTTCGCCGCCGCGCGGATATGCATGGAACGCGGGGTGCACACCGACCGCCGAGAAGAGCCTCAACGCCCCACGCAAATCGCTTAATATCAACGGATATAACGTTTTAGCAACACGCCGCTAAAACGTTGAAATTATCGGCTTTCCCGAACACCCCTCCTGACTCCATTTATCATGGAACTACGCGGGCCGCCAGCCCGCCAGGCTGTATTGCTAACCGATCGAAGACGACACGGCGGCAGCCGCGGAGTTCGAGGGCCGACCTCTTTGCCCCGGGCTCACCGAGGTCGCGTCCAGGAACGGCCTCGACAAGTAGGAAGGGAAATCCCATGACAAAGCTCATTCTCGATTTGGACACCGGTGTCGACGACGCCCTCGCCATCGCCTACGCGCTGGGCAGCCCCGAGGTCGAGCTCATCGGCATCACCGGCACCTACGGCAACGTGCTGCTGGAGCAGGGTGTGCGCAACGCGCTGGCCATCACCGAACTGCTCGGCCACCCCGAGGTCAAGGTATATAAAGGTATCCCGCATTCGGAAGCCACGGACGGCTTCGAGGTCCTGGAGATCTCCAAGTTCATTCACGGCAACAACGGTATCGGCGACGTGGACATCCCCGACTCCGCACGCGAGGCCGAAACCGAACCCGCCGTCGACTTCATCATCGACGCGGTCAAGACCTACGGCAAGGACCTCGTCTACGTGCCGACCGGCCCGATGACCAACATCGCCGCGGCCATCCGCAAGGCCCCCGAGATCAAGGATAAGATTGGCAAGATCGTGCTGATGGGCGGCGCCCTGACGGTGTGCGGCAACGTGAACTGCTGCGTGGAGGCGAACATCTCCCAGGATCCGGACGCCGCGGACTACCTGTTCCGTTCCGGCGCGCCGGCCACCATGGTCGGCCTCGACGTGACCCTGCAGACGCTCCTGACCTACAAGGAGACGCAGCAGTGGCGCGACCTGAACACCAAGGCCGGCGACTTCCTCGCCGACATGACCGACTTCTATATCAAGGCCTACGAGACCACCTCGCCGCATCTGGGTGGCTGCGGCCTGCACGATCCGCTCGCCGTCGGCGTGGCCGTGGACCCGACGCTGGTCACCACGCTGCCGATCAACCTGCAGGTGGACGTCGAGGGCCCGACCCGCGGGCGCACCATCGGGGACAACACGCGTCTGAACGACCCGGTCAAGACCATGCAGGCGGCCGTCGGCGTGGATGTGCCGCGCTTCCTGAACGAATTCATGACCCGCATCACCGGATTGGCTCGCAACGCAGGCTGAGTCGCGCATGGCCGCCGCGGCGGCAAATAAATCGAGTCCAACCGACATGTGAACGTTATCGAAAGGATGCAAACCATGGCTGACAACACCACTGTTGTCGAGCAGGACGTCGACGACGCCACCAACAAGATGGCGATCCGCGCGCTGATCCCCCTGCTCATCACCTTCGTCCTGGGCACCCTGTGCCTGCAGGGCTTCAACCTGGTCTTCCAGCAGGTCGGCGCCGACGTCGGCGCACCCGACCAGGCCTCGCTGATCACCGCGTTCCCGAGCCTGGTGCTCGGCATCGTCTGCTTCATCTACGGCTCGCTCGGCGACTTCATCTCGCTGCGCAGACTGGTCACCGTCGGCCTGATCGTACTGTTCGTCGGCTCCCTGTTCGGCTTCTTCGCCAACTACTTCCTGCCGGCGAACCTGTGGACGGTCATCATCGCCCGCGTGCTGCAGACCGCCGGCGAGCAGGTGGCAGGCTCCGCATTCCTGGTGGTGGCCACCAAGTACCTGAAGAACTCACTCAAGGTGATCTTCTTCGGCCTGTACACCGCCGCCTACCAGCTGTCCGCCTCGATCGGCGTGTTCGCCGCCGGCTTCCTGAGCACCATCAGCTGGCAGTTCCTGTTTCTGATCCCGGCCGTCACCATCATCTTCCTGCCGATCCTGCTCAAGAACCTGCCCGACAGCAACGGCAGCGGCGACAAGATCGACACGGTCGGCTTCGTGATCTTCGGCGTGGCCACCGCCTTCCTGACGCTGTTCTTCTCCTACATGAGTTGGTGGATGATCGCCCTGGCCGCCGTGCTGTTCATCGGCTTCGGCGTGTACATCTCCAAGGCCAAGAACCCGTTCATCACCCCGGCGTTCTTCAAGAACACCCGCTGGCTCATGGCCATCTCGCTGATCGCGCTGTTCTACTTCACCAACTACGTGGTCTCCCCGTTCTACAACGCCATCGGCGGCGCCCTGTACAACATGGACTCCTCGCAGGTCTCCACCTATCTGGTGTGGGCGTTCGTCTGCGCCGCCATCGTGGGCACGTCCTCCGGCGTGATCATCGGCAAGATCGGACGCCAGGCCGGCATCATCACGGCCGCCTGCCTGATCATGTGCGGTTTCGCCGGTGCGGCGTTCTGCGTGGACAAGGGCTTCATCCTCCTGACCCTGTGCGCCTGCGTGCTGTACTGCGGCGTCGGCCTGCTGTACTCGCCAGTCGTCAGCACCGTGCTCGGCACGCTGTCCACCGAGGAATCCGGCCGTGGCGTGGGCCTGAACGATCTGGTGATGAACGTCTCCCCGTCCATCGGCATCGCCATCTTCGGCAGCCTGCTGGCGGGCGTGCCGGCCGTCGATGAGGCCGGCTCCGCGGCGGCACGCGCAGCCGCCGCTACGGGATACTCGCAGCTGCTGCTCATCGCGGCGGGCGTCATCCTGCTCGGCCTGATCGTGTACCTCGTCTTCCGCAAGCACATCTACGGAACCAAGTAACCGATTCTCGCACCCGGTGCCGGAGACGAGCCCGCTCCCTCCGGCACCACCCCACCACCCCAACCCCAAGGAGCAAGCATGCACGACATCCTCGCGAAGCTCGACGACATTCATGGCGCCGTATCCGTCATCGGTTCCATGAACGCCGACTACACGGTCTCCACCGAACGCCTGCCCGGACCGGGCGAAACCGTCAACGGAGGCCCCCTGCAGGTGCTGCCGGGCGGCAAATCCGGCAACCAGGCGGCGGCCGCGGCCCGCATCGGCGCGAACGTCCGCATCTTCGGCGCGGTCGGATCCGACGCCAACGCCGACTTCCTGCTGGGCAAGCTCACCGAAGCGGGCGTCGACACCCAGTACGTGCGCCACGTCCTCGGCCCCAGCGGCACCACCGTCATCGCCGTGGACGCCAACGGCGAGAACACCATCATCTACTCCCCCGGCTCCAACGCGCAGGTCACCGTGGAGTACGTGGAGTCGATGAAGGACGCGATCACCGCCGCGCCCACCATCGGCTTGTGCTTGGAAAGCCCGATCGATACGGTCACCGCCGTGGCCCGTATGGGGCGTGAGGCCGGCGCCACCGTGCTGCTGAACAACTCCCCGTTCACCACCGAACTGCCGCGCGAACTGATCGAAGCCTCCGACATCCTGCTGGTCAACGAACACGAGATGGCCCAGCTGCTCGGCATCAACGAGCCGGAGGATGACGACTGGGACGGCATGGACTGGCATGCCATCGCCGACAAGATGCACGACTACGGGTTCCGTCAGGCCGTGATCACGCTCGGCGGCGACGGCTCCGTGGTCATCGACGGCGACGACATCCACCGTATCTCCCCCGTGCGTGTGCAGGCCCGTGACACCACCGGCTGCGGCGACTCGTTCATGGGCACGATCCTGGCCGGCCTGTCCTCCGGCATGACGCTGATGGACAGCGCGCAACTGGCCTCCTACGTCTCCGCCTACGCCGCCACCAACTACGGCGCGCAGGCCTCCTACGGCACCGCGGCGCAGATCCGCGCGGCCTTCGCGTAAGATAACGCCCGTCATCACCGGAAGCGGCGTCCCGTACCGAACGGGGCGCCGCTTCCGCATATGAGGCATGTCGCACCGTTCAACCACCCGCATCACCGGCAACGTGTATGCTGTTTGAAGGGTTGAATGGCGAAGGAGGCGATGCTGCATGCGTCCTATCCGAATCGGTGTGGTCGAGGACGACCCCGCCGCCTGCCAGCTCATCCTCGATTATCTCAACCGGTACCAGCGCGAGCAGGGCGAACAGTTCGTCGTCTCCGCATTCAACGACGGCGCGGCGCTGGTCGAGCACTACACACCCGTCTATGACATCCTGCTGCTCGACATCGAGATGAAGCAGATGGACGGCATGGAGGCCGCACGGCGCGTACGCGAGCGCGACGACGGCGTCGTCATCGTCTTCATCACCGCGGCGCCGCAGTACGCCATCAGCGGATACGAAGTGCAGGCGCTGTCCTACTTGCTCAAACCGGTGCCATGGTTCGCCTTCAGCCAGGAACTCAAACGATCCATCGATACGGTGCGCCGCCATTCCAACGACTCGATGCTGGTGGAAACCGGCTCCAAACAGATCCGCGTGGACCTGACCGACATCGTCTACATCGAATCGATCCGGCACACCATCATCATCCACACGCTCAGCGGCAAGCTCTCCATCACCGGCACCTTGAAGGACCTGGAGGCTAGGCTGGCCGACCATGACTTCTTCCGGTCGAACTCCTGCTATCTGGTGAACCTGCGGTACGTGGCGGCGGTGGAGGATCAGGACTGCGTCATGTCCAACGGCGAGCGGCTGCGCATCAGCCGCCCGCGCAAGAAGGCGTTCCTGACGGCGTTGGCGGACTACATGGGCGGCATGCAATGACCGGCGCCATCGTCAACGCGCTGCCCGACATCCCCCGCCTATACACGGCCATCAGCGAATGGCTGGGATGCCTGGTCTACATCTGCGCGTTGTACCGGCGCGTGCCGTTGATACGGACGATCCTGACCACCACGCTCGGCCTGCCGGTGCTGATCGGACTGCAGTACTTCGCGGGCACCATGTCTCTGCCGTTCTGGATCTTCGGCATGTGTCTGGCGGCCATCGGCATGTTCGGCATCATCATGCTGGCCATCGGCACCGGCAAGCGCGAGGGCCTGTACATCACGGCCCGCGCCTTCATCCTGGGCGAGCTCATCGCCTCATTGCACTGGCAGCTCGCCACATTCGCCGAGCACGCGCTGGGCAGCTCGCCCACATGGTGGGAGAACATCATCCTGCTCGTTGTGACCTACGGTCTGTGCTTCGTGATCACCTACAACGTGGAACGCGGCAACTTCAGCCAGACCCAGCCCACGGTGCCGACCCTGTCCGCCGCGGTGATGACGGTGGCCACCACGCTGATCACCTTTGCCATGAGCAATCTGAGCTTCGTCTCCACGAACACCCCGTTCTCCGGCACCATCGGGCAGGAGGTGTTCTACATCCGCACGCTGGTGGACCTATGCGGGTTCGTGATCCTGTATGCGCAGCAGGAGCAGGCGCGCCGTCTCGTCTCGAATATGGAGCTGGCCTCGATCAACGCGCAGCTCAAAAGCCAGCATCAGGAGTATCTGCAGTCCAAGGAGAACATCGAGTCGATCGGGCGGCTCGCCCATGACCTCAAGCACCAGATCGCCGCGCTGCGCGCACAGGTGGACCCCGAACACATGGCCGCGGGATTCGAACAGCTGGAGGCGTCGGTGCAGCAGTACAGCGCCCAGCAGCATACCGGCAATCCGGTGCTGGACGTCATCCTGACCGCCAAGACGCACACCTGCGCGGACAAGGGCATCACGTTCACCGCCGTGGCCGACGGCAAACTGCTGGACGGCATGTCGTCGATGGATATCGCCTCCCTGTTCGGCAATGCGCTGGACAACGCCATCGAAGCCACCTCCAAGCTCTCCGACCCCGAGAAGCGGCTGATCCGGCTCGCGCTGTACCGTCAGGGACAGTTTGTGGTGCTGCGTGTGGAGAACTACTACGATTCCGCTCTGAAAACCGACACCGAGGGCAACCTGCGTACCACCAAGAAGGATGCGCGATCGCACGGCTTCGGCGTCAAGTCGATCCGGCATATCGTGCAGCAGTACGGCGGCGAGGTGACGATCCGCACCAAGGACCACTGGTTCACGCTCACCGCGCTGGTGCCGCGCTGATCCCCCGCGGCGCTGCAAATGCGGCAAAAGGACAAGCGCTAGTCCCAAACGAAACGGGGTCCCGCCGGATTGGTTCCGGCGGGACCCCGCATTCCTCTCTATCGCGTCCGGACATCAGCCCGGACACAGATCACTTGTTATTCTTCGGCATGATCCAGAACTTGAGCAGCGGGTAGCTCACGATCACGGCCAGCAGCGTGTTCACCACGGAGGCGACGGTGCCAGCCAGGCCGGCACCCATGCCCCAGCCCTGGCACAAGCCGGTAACGTAGCCGGGCAGCACCAGATTCACCACCACGATGATGACCGCCAGAATCGCGTACTTCCAAGCGGCATCCTTGAAGCTGGAGTCAGACTTGAACACCCACTTCATCTGCACGAAGAAGTTCACCACCTGGGCGATGACCTCGGCGCACAGGAAGGTCAGGAATCCGCCCAGACCGTTGCCCTGCTCGTCATAGTTGAAGATCAGGAAGTGGAACGGCGTGGTCAGGCCCATGCCCGTCACGAAAATCGCCGTGCCGATCCACGTCACCACAAAACGGGCGATCGTGGACACATTCGACAGGATGTTGAACAGGATGAACTCCCAGATGTTCGGATGCGTCTTAATCCAACGCTTGACCGGACCCATCTGTGCCAGCTCCTCTTCGGTATACTCCGGAGTGGCCTTCTTCTCTGCCTCACTCATTGTTGAGCTCCTTTTCTGTGCGCTTGTTGGCGGACTGGTTGCGGAAGAATCCCGCGATGAACGATCCGATGCCGCGGAAGGTGTGGCGGTTCGCGATCTTGACGATGGCCTGGACCATCGCGGAGTCGATCATGCCCTGCGTCATCTTGCTCATGGCGCGGGGCGGCATGTTGAGGATGAACAGCGTGTTCAGATCCGGCTGTCCGGTCTTCTCGCGCACCTTCGCCTCACGCTTGGTGAGCGTCTTGGCGATGGTGCGTGCCAGGAAGCCCTTCGAATCCACCCAAGAGGAGATCGGGTCGTTGGCGCCAAAGGTCACCGGCTTGCCGGGGGCCGTCACCCAGTGGCCGAACAGCGCCGTCATCTCGCCGTCGGTGACCTCCTTGACCTTGCCGGTCAAGTAGGAGCCGAGCGCCGGGTCGGCCGGCTTCGGGTCCACATCACCCTTGACCTCATGTGTGGCGGTCAGCAGGATGTCCTCCACGTTCGCGCCGACCATCAGCGTCCATTCGCCGGACTCCACATGCCAGGCGTTGGACTCGGTGTCGAAGTGACGGAACGTGTAGCGGTCGAAGTCGATGCGGACGGTCTTGGACTCGTGGGCATCCAGCTGCACCTTGGCGAAGCCCTTGAGCTCGCGGTCCGGCCGCAGCACGCCGCCCTGCGGGCCGCGCACGTACAGCTGGGCCACCGTGGCGCCGGGGACGTCGGAATCGTTGGTCACGGTGAACTCCACGCCGTTGTCGTCCACCTTCAGATCGGCGTAGGAGAACGACGAGTAGCTCAGGCCGTAGCCGAACGGGAAGCGGACCGGCACGCCGGCGGTGGTGTAGTAGCGGTAGCCGACGAACGGGCCTTCACGGTAGATGGCGTCGCGGCCGATGGCCGGATACCAGCCGGAGTTCGGCGCGTCGGCGTACTGGATCGGCCAGGTCTCCGCCAGGTGGCCGGAGGGGTTCACCTTGCCGGTCAGCGCGTTCGCGGTGGCGGAGGCGCCGGCCTGGCCGGACAGGCCGATGTACAGGATGGCGGATACGCCGTCGTACCACGGCAGCTCCACCGGGGAACCGGCAATCAGCACGATTACCACGGGCTTGCCGGTGGCCACCAGCGCGTCGACCATGTCGTTCTGGACCTGCGGGATCGCCATCGTGGAGCGGTCGAGGCCCTCGGATTCGCTGCGCTCGTCCAGACCGACCACGGCCACCACCACGTCGGCCTTGCCGGCGAGCGCCACGGCCTCGTCGATCAGCCCCTGGTTCCTGGCACCTTGACGGTCGTAGCCCTGCGCGTAGCCGGCCACGTTCACGCCTTCGGTCCGGGTCAGCTCGTCGAGCAGGTTCTCCTCACGGGTGGCGTTCACCTTGGAGGAGCCGGATCCCTGGAAGCGGGCCACCTTGGCCATATCGCCGACCACGGCCACGTTCACGCCGGCCGGGAGCGGCAGCGTGCCGTCGACGTTCTTCAGCAGCACGCTGGAGTTCTCGGCAACGTGGCGGGCCACCGCATGATGGGCGGCGGCGATGTCGTCCTTGAGCAGGTCGTCGCGGCCGACGCCTTCGGTCTTGGTCAGCCGCGCGATCTTGGCGACCTCGGCGGCGCGGGCGTTGAGGTCGGCCTCGGCCAGCGTGCCGGCCTGCACGGCGCCGACGAGCTCACGCACGGAGGTGAAGCCCGGCGACGGCATCTCCAGGCTACCGCCGGCCTTGACGGCGTCGACGGCGGAGTTGGAGCCGCCCCAGTCGGAGACGACCATGCCGTCGAAGCCCCATTCGTCGCGCAGGATCTCCTGCAGCAGATGCTTGTTCTCGTGCGCGTAGACGCCGTTGACCTCGTTGTAGGAGGTCATGATGGTCCACGGATGGGCCTCGCGCACGGTGATCTCGAACGCGGTCAGGTAGATCTCGCGCATCGTGCGCTCGTCGATGACGCTGTTCGAGGCCTGGCGGCGCAGCTCCTGGCTGTTGACCGCGAAATGCTTCGGGCAGGCCGAGATGCCGTTGCTCTGGATGCCCTTGACCAGGCCCGCGGCCATGTGGCCGGCGACCTGCGGATCCTCCGAATAGTATTCGAAGTTGCGTCCGCACAGCGGGTTGCGCTTGATGTTCAGACCGGGGCCGAGCAGCACGTTGACGTCCAGGTCGTGCGCCTCCTTGCCCAGCGCCTCGCCCATTTCCTCGGCGAGCGCCGGATCCCACGAGTTCGCGACCGTGCCGGCGGTCGGGAAGCAGGTGGCGGGCTTGGACTGGCCGAGTCCCAGATGGTCGCCCGCGCCAAGCTGACGACGCACGCCGTGCGGGCCGTCGCTCATCACGAAGCTGGGGATGCCAGCCCGTTCGTTGCCGCGGGAATCCCACTCGGACGCGCCCGAGAGCATCGCCGCTTTCTCCAACACCGAAAGTTCTTCGAGTTCCATGGTTCTCCCTTGCACTGTGTTCTCGAACGGACCGCAGCCATGCTGCATCGCACGACAGCAGTTCGCCTTCCTCTTCGATTGAATCAGGTTTTGCCGCGCGACATACACGGGGTTACACAACCTGTCGTTTTATTCGCACAATCGGTCCGGTACCGCATCGTGACTGTGCTACATCGTGACTGTGCGAGGTCGTGGGAAAAGGTCGGTTTTTCGCCGTTTCGCCGACTTGTTGCACGGCTACGATGCCGCAGGGTCACATGGGTGCCGGAGCATTATCATCGGATTATGAGACTGAAGCAGTGGCAGAAGTGTACCGACTGGCCGTTGATGATCCTGGCCATCGTGTTCTTGGCGGCGTTTTCCTGGCAGGTGCTGGCCGGCACGTATACCACGTTGTGCGAGGGGTTGATGAATGCGATATGGATCGTGTTCATTGTGGATTACGTGGTCTCGCTGTGGCTGGCCGAAGACAAATGGCAGTGGTTCAAGCACAATCTGATCAGTCTGCTGTCGATCGTGCTGCCGATGTTCCGCCCGCTGCGGCTGCTGAGGCTGGTCAAGGTGCTGCACGTGCTGGGGCGCACCAGCGGCATGGCGGTGCGCGGCAAGCTCACCGTATACACGATCGGATCGGTCTCGATGCTGATCTATGTGAGCGCGTTGGCCGTGTACGCGGCGGAGCGCGGCGCCGAAGGGTCGTCGATCACCGACTTCCCCACCGCCCTGTGGTGGGCGTTCGTGACGGCGACGACGGTCGGCTACGGCGACCATACGCCGGTGACGGTCTACGGCAAGCTGGTGGCCGTGGGGCTGATGTTCACCGGCATCGCGCTGATCGGCATGATCACGGCGATGCTGGCCTCCTGGATCGTGGATCAGGTCAACGCCGAGGCCGAGGAGCGCGAGGAGGAGGCGCAGTCGGAAACCGACCGTCTGCGCCGGGACATCCGCGAGCTGACCGACACCGTGGCCGCCCTGCGGGAGGAAATCCGCGGACTGCGTTCCCCGGATGCGTCCTCTTCGGTTCCCAAACCACCATCCACCCCGCCCATCCCTTCCGGACTCTGATACATTCGCCCCGCAACCCGCTCGCCGACAATGGCGGAATCCCAACGTTTTCCGCAGTTGCGTCAGAGTCACGATGCATCAGAGTCACAAAAAACGGTCACGATGGACCAGAGTCCGGGGATGGGAACCGGTCCGGGGATGGGCGGGCACGGTTGGGGAGGAATGGAGCACGGAGGAATGGTATAAGAAGGGGCGGCACCCCGCTGTGAGGTGCCGCCCCGGATTATGGCGCTGGATGTTTATCCGTCACAATCAGGCCTTGGCGGCCTTCTTGCGATCCATGAAGCGCTTGATCGCCAGGATCTCAAGTCCGACGAACAGCACCGCAGTCACGCCCCAGACCACGTAGGTGATGGTCTTCCAGATCGGGACCTCGACCGCCGGCTCGCCATCCGCATACAGCCAGCTGTTGGCGGCCGTGTACAGGATGTTGTGGGTCGCCGTGCGCATCGCCTGCATCGAGGTGGCGGACTTGTCGGTGATGTGATTGGTGATGTCGGTGGTAGCCAGCATCACGTCGGTGCCGCCGCGGATCGCGCGATCGGCCTGCATGTAGCCGAAGCCGCCGAAGTAGTCGGACAGCACCATGCCGCGGAAGCCCCACTCGTCACGCAGCACCGTGTTGAGCAGGCCCGAGTGCGAGCCGGCCCATTCGATGCCGATGTAGTTGAAGGAGCTCATGACCGCGCCGGCGCCGCCGTCCTTGACGGAGGCCTCGAACGGCTTCAGGTAGATCTCGCGGATCGCCTGCTCGGTGGACCAGGTGCACAGCATGCTCAGACGGTTGGTCTCCTGGTCGTTGAGGGCGAAGTGCTTCATGAACGCGTACACGCCCTTGGACTCGGCGCCGGTGACCTGCTGCGAGGCCATAGCGGCGGAGAGCACGCCGTCCTCGGAGAAGTACTCGAAGGTACGGCCGGCGAAGGCGTTGCGGTGGATGTTCATGGCCGGGGCGTACCAGCCCGCCACGTGCATGTCGTGGGCCATGTCGCCGATGCCCTCACCGAAGCGCTTGGCCAGATCCTTGTTCCAGGTGCACGCCACCGAGGTGGAGGACGGGAAGCCAATCGAACCGACCTGGGTGAAGTTGTTGTTCAGCGAGGCCGGGCCGTCCACGTCGGTCAGCTGGATCTTGCCGATCGACTCAATCGCCGGGGTGCCGTAGCCGCCGTTGGCGATCAGGGTGTCCATCTCGTCGAAGGTCAGCTGGTCGAGCAGCTCGTCCCACAGCGGGTCGTCGTACTCCTTGCCGGTCAGGTCGGCCAGGCGCACGTCGCCCTTGGCGCCGGTGGTCGGCATCTCGTCGGCGTCGTCGTTGGTCTCGGCCGGGTCGTAGTTCGACTCGTTGCGGAACTGCGCCTTGTACTCGTCGGACAGGGTGTAGTTCGTCGGCGCGGCCAGGGCCTCCTCGCGGTTGGCGAAGTGGTCGGCACGGCTCAGGTAGGTCACGTCGCCGCGGTCGGCGTCGAAGGCGTTGGTCGCGGGAACGGCGTCGCCGTCGTGGGTGTTGTCCTCGGTGTTGTAGACGATGTCCTCGTCCACGGTCACGGTCTTCTCGTCGATCACGGTATGCGAGTCGGCGTTGATCGAGACCTGGTAGTCGCCGGCCTCCAGCACCCACGCCTTGGCGTCCTGATCGTCATAAGAGGCCATGTCGTCATCCTCGAAGGAGACCGAGACGGTCTCCGAATCGCCCGGCTCCAGCAGATCGGTCTTCTCGAAGGCCACCAGGTTCGCGCTGGCCTTCTCGATGCCTCCGTTGGTGTACGGCGGGTTGTAGTAGACCTCGACGACGTCCTTGCCGGCGGTGTCGCCGGTGTTGGTCACGGTCACGTCGAACGACACGGTGCCGTCCGCATAGGTCACATCGCCCATCTCCTGAGAGAACGTGGTGTAGGACAGGCCGTAGCCGAACGGATACTGCACCGTCGCGTCATAGTCGATCGCACCCTCGTCGGCCGCGGTCTCGTAGTACTTGTAGCCCACGTAGATGCTCTCGACGTAGTTCACGAACGCCGGGGAGGTCTCGCCCTCCTCGAAGTTCTCGGTCGGGAACTCAGTCATGTTCTCGTACTTGAAGTCACCCGCGTTGTTGTAGGACGGCTGCTGGGTCAGGTCATAGACGAAGGTGTCCGAGGTCTTGCCCGACGGGTTGGTGGTGCCGGCGAGGATGTCGCCCAGGGCGGAGAAGCCGGTCTGGCCGGCCGGCGGGCACCACAGCACGGACTTGATCTGCGGATAGTTCTCCACAAAGCCCAGCTCGAAGATGTTCGCACCGTTGTAGATAAGCGTGACCTTGTCGAAGTTCGAGGTGACCAGGTCGATCATGTCCTCTTCGGTCTTGCTCAGCTCGAGGAAGGACTCGCCGTCCTCGAAGTCCTCGTACTCGGTGGAGTTGTTGTTGTAGGTGATGCCCTCACCCTTCATGTTCTTCGGCAGGTCGGCGCCCTCGCCGCCCACGCGGCCGATGACGATGACGGCCTCATCGGAGAATTCCTTGGCCGAATCAATGAGCTCCTGCGAGTAGTCGGCGGCCGGCACCTCCGGCAGGGTCCAATCCTGCTCGGCCATGGCCACCACCGGGCGGTCCGCACGGTAGTCGGTGTACAGCTTCGAGAGCTCCTCGTTGGTGGTCAGACCGGCCTCGGCCATGCCCTGCAGGATCGAGGTGGTCTCATAGTTGGCGTTCATCGAGCCCGAACCGGTGCCACCGTAGACCGGGTTGGTCGACGCCCAGCCGAAGACGTTGACGTTCGTATCCGCCAACGGCAGGTTGTCATCGGTGTTCTGCAGCAGCGTAATGGCCTCGGACTGGATCTCCTTGGCCAGATCGCTGGCGTTCGAGATCGTCTCCTCGGACAGCGTGTACTTGGTGGCGGTCGCGTTGTTCAGCAGCGTGGCCAGCGGGCCGAACAGCATCATCGACACCGACACCACGGCCGCGACCAGGAACACCAGCCACGACTCGGAATGAATGAGTTTGCGCGTTGCCGTATCCGCCACCGTCTTCTTGTTGACGGCCACGGTCACGATGATCGCCAGCACCAGCACAACGCCGATGGCAATCAGCTGCGGCAGCACGGACATGAGGACGTTGATGACGTCCGCCATATTAATGCCCAGCATGAGCTATTCCTCCTCCTTGTTCTCACTGGAACAACCGGCGTGAATGCGCCCCAGCACATGCCGTTACGCGACGGTCGGCCGTGAGACTGCCCTGCCACACAACCATCAGTCAGGTCTGGATCGTTCGCTTCACCATTGAGGTTCGCAACGTCAGCACCTCTTCATGCCGATAAATCCATCATTCCTAACTTTACCGGCTTTTACCCGTTCGACCCATATCCTGTCGATTCAAGCGCATAATCTGCATGGTCCCCCCCATGCGTTCCGTCTATGGCCCGCCCCGCTTTTTCGCCGCCAGTCATCCCCTGCCGACCCTTGCGGCATCGCGTCGTTACAGCGTGTCGCGGTAGGATGGCGGCATGAGCGAACTGAATCTGGAATCCGGCCAGCTGGTGGGGGGGTATACGCTGATATCCCGTCTGGGTGCCGGCGCGATGGGTTCCGTATGGCGGGTGCGTGACGACGGCGGCCAGGAGTATGCGATGAAGATCCTGCGCGATTCGCTGTCCGAGGACGACGTGCCGCCGGATTCCCCGGAAGCCAGGGAACGGCTGACCGCCCGGGAGCGCCTGCGCCGCGAGGCGATGGCGCTGCGCCGCGTGCAACACCCGGGGGTATGCGGCATTGTGGATATGGAGTTGGACGATTCGCTGGCGTTCATCGTCACCGAGCTAATCGAGGGCAAGAACCTGCGCGACGACGTCGCCGCAAACGGCCGGTATGTGGGCACTGATCTGGAACGGCTGACGCGCAAGCTGATCGACGCCGTCAAGGCCGTGCATGCCGCCGGTATCATCCACCGCGACATCAAGCCGACGAATGTGATGGTCTCCGCCACCGGCCCGATCCTGGTGGATTTCGGCATTGCGATGGGCGAGGGGGAAAGCCATGTGACCCGTACCGGTCTGGTGATGGGCACGCCCGGGTTCATCGCCCCGGAAATCATCGATGGGGCCGAATCCGACGAGATGACCGACTGGTGGTCGGTGGCGTCCGTGCTGGCATTCGCCGCCACCGGGGCGCCCGTGTTCGGTTCCAAGCCGATGATGGCCGTATTGGAGCGCGCGGCGGCCGGCAACGCGAATCTGACGGGATTGCCGGCCGGTACGACGGCGGCGCTCCGTTCGGCGCTCGACCCCGACCGGTCCAAGCGATGCGCGCCGGAAGCGCTGCTCCAGGCCATCGAACGCGACGCCATGGACCCCACCGCATGGGAGGTGGTGCGCCCTTTTGACCCCGCGTCCCCGGACGCCGGGGAGGACTCGCCCGCGGATCCGAACAATCCGCGGTCGCTATGGACCGACGATGAGATCGACGATGGCCCCGGCGAGCAGGACGACGAGCTGATTGACAACGGGCCGGACCAGCAGCGTACACGAATCGTGACCTCCACGTTGGCGCCGTCAACTCCTCTGGAACCTCCAGCTCCGCCGACCGCCACCGCCATCCTCCAGGCCATGCCGTCCACCACCACGATGGCCGCACCGTCGGCTCCACTGTCCCCACCGGCTCCGCCGACCGCCACCGCGGTCCTACGGACGGCCGCATCGGCGCCGCTGCCGCCACCATCGCCACTGTCCGAACCGTCTGGACCGCCCACACCGCCACAGGCCTCCCCCTTAGGGGGTGCCTATCTGACGTACGTACAACGCGAATCCCGCCGCAAGCAGGGTCTGACTCCCTGTCTCCTGGCGACCCTGCCGGTGGCGATACTGGCCGCCTCGCACCCGTTCGGCGCACTGACGCTGGCCTTCGCGCTGTTCTGGGCGATGCTGGCCGCGGGATTGAATGCCGAATCGCAGTTCCGCCGGGAAATCCGGCATGACGGTAAGCGGCGGTTCGGCGACGGATTGCGCCGCGCCGCCGCCGTACCGTGGCATCTGGCCAAGGGTTGTGCGCTGGCCGCGCTACGCATCGCGCCGATGACCGCGGTCGTTCTCGGCGCGGCCTTGGCGATGTCCTGGCTGCTCGGAGCCCCGTCGGAGGCGTTCACTGCAACCTTCACCCCCACCAGCCATCCGCTCACCGCCCTGCTGCCCATGGACGTACCACTGTCCGCATCCGGCCTGTTCATGGCCGGGGTCACAGGCCTGTGCTGGCTCGCCAATGTACTGGCGTTCTCACCCGACACCCTCCGCATCGGCGCGGCCACCCTCTGCGGCATGACGCCGCGGCGCGATGCCGGTGACCCCGCGGACGAGACGGCGGATTCGCGTCCCCATGTCCGCCGAACAGCTGCCATAGCCGTCGGGGGAATGCTGACCGCGCTGACCGTGCTGATGGCCGTGTTCCTGCCATCCATCTCCTGGTTTCCGCTGTTTACGTGAATTTCATATCCGTCCAGCCGTGAGCGGAACCCCGTCCATTAGTATGGGCGGAAGTGGAATCAGGAAAGGAAACCGATGGTCCAGAACACCAAGAAGACCGAAAAACGGCAGTCGCGCGCCGAACGCCGCGCCGCGCAGGAGGCGGCGGAACGGGCCGCGGCGCTGAAGGCGGCCAAGGAGCGCAAGCAGCAGACCATCATCGGCGGCATCGTTGTGGCCATCATCGCCGTGCTCGGCATCATCGCCGGCGTCGCGATCTGGCGCGCCACGCATCCGAACAATCCCGTCGCCCAGATGTCCATCGACGAGGCCTACACCCAGCTGCAGCAGGTGGAGACCAAACCGGCCCACATCGACGACCAGGGCGGCATCCTGATCTCCAAGGACGGGTACGACACCGCGGTTGAGGATGCGCCGACCGTGTCGATCTACATGGACTTCCTGTGCCCCGGTTGCGGCAACGTGCACCGCGAGCTCGACCCCACGCTGATCACGATGATGGAGGCCGGCCAGATCAACCTGGATCTGCACTTCATGGCGTTCATGGATTCACTGTCCACCGACGACTACTCCACCCGTGCGGCCAACGCCGCCCTGACGATTGTGGACAACGACGACGATCCGGGGCATCTGCTCACCTTCGTGTCCAACATGTACGCCAGCGACTTCCAGCCGCAGGAGGGCGACGCATACGTACCGGTCAGCGACGAGCAGATCCGCGAGCAGGCCATCGCCGCCGGGGTGTCCGAGGACGTCGCCGACAAGATGGCCACCGACAAGTACACCGAATGGCTGGACGCGGTGGACACCTACACGCCCAAGCGCGAGGAGCTGTTCAACACCTCCGGTTCGCTCAAGGGGTCGATGAGCACACCGACGCTGACGATCAACGGGCATTTCTGGGATATCAACGAACTGTCCTTCGCCGACGTGACGATGAAGGACGGTCTGCTCACCTCGCTCGGCATCGACGAGGGCGATGTCGGCAAGGCAGGCGTCATGCCGTCGATCGGCGCCGATGGCGAGCCGATCTCCGTGTCGACCGGTCAGTGACCTCCCGGCAGCACACGATGACGGTCAACACGCCGAGGGAAGGCTTCCCATGCGTGTTGGCCGTTTCAACAAGTGCTGCTATGCTATTCATTCGTCCCACGGTTTACCTACTGGGGACACGCCTCCTTAGCTCAGATGGCCAGAGCGGCCGCCTTGTAAGCGGCAGGTCGTCGGTTCGATCCCGACAGGAGGCTCGAAGCACGGACTGAACGTCGTATAATGCTTTATACAGGCAGGCGACAGTCTGCGTGGAAATCTTACCCCTGAGTAAGTTATCCAGAGGCCTTCCCCCCCCAACTATAGGCTTCTGGGACCGGACGGAGCGTCCCCCAACCAGCTCCCTCCGGTATAAGGGGGCGGGAACATCCCCTTCTCTCCCGCCCCCTTTTTTCTTTTATCCTTTTCGATGCACCGGCACCACGCCGCGAAGGATCGTCATCGGAGCGGTCCCCACCGACACACCGAATTGTGGGAGAATGGACAGGTATGGCGTCGCAGCACGATGACGACACCGACGAACCGATACAATGCAGCGGTAGTGATCCGACAACGGGAGGAATGCCGTCATGGCCAGACGATGGACGCCGAAACGATTCACGACGATGCGCCGTATCCGAGTGGCCGTCTGCGTAGCCGTCGTGGTGATCGCCTCCACCGCCACCTTCGCCCTGACCTCCCGCAAATCGATCGCATTGGACATCAATGGCGAAACCACCACGGTCACCACCTACGCCATGACCGTCGACAGGCTGCTCAGGGACCAGGGCGTGGACGTCAAGACCCACGATCAGATCACCACCACATCCGGAAGCCGCCTGCGCAACCATGACGTGGTCACCGTACGCAGCGCCTACCAGACCACCATCACCATCGACGGCCAGGAGGTGCCGTTCTGGACGGTGGCCACCAGCGCCGACCAACTGCTCGGATTCTTCGAGGCCAATGAGCATGAAGCGGCCCGGATCACCGTGAACATCGACAATGTCTACAGCCAGCTCACCGGCGGCCTGGTCATCAACGAGAACGGCCCGGTGACCGTCATCGCCGACGGCAAGAGTTCGCAGGCCCCCGACGGCAAGCTGCCGGCCGCGTCGATCCTGGATTCCAAGGGCATCGTTCTGAACAAGGAGGACCGGGTCAGCGTGGAGAAGGACGGCTCGCAGACCATCCTGCGGGTCCGGCGCGTCACCCACGGCGAGGAGACCCGTACGGAAACGGTGCCGTTCTCCACGCGGACCATCATCGACCCCACGCTCGCCCCGGGGCAGACCGTCATCCGGCAGGAAGGTTCGAACGGGGAGATCCAGCGCGTCTTCGACGTCACCTACGTGGACGGGGTGCCGGAGAGCGAAACCCTGATCTCCGAGACGACCACCGTCATCGCCATCGACCAGATCATCGCCGTCGGTCCGGAGGAGATGGACTCGCCGGACGATACGAGCCATGGCCAGGCCAACGCCGGCAGCAATACGCAGGCCCAGCCGGAAACCGACGAACCGTCGACGCAGCAGCCGTCCGACACCACGGGCGGTTCGTCCTCCGGCAGCGGCAGCGGGTCCGGTTCGGGATCGTCCTCGGGCGGATCGTCCTCCGGAGGATCGTCCTCCGGGGGCTCGTCGCAGACGCCTCCTTCCGACAACACCGGCAACGGTTCCGGAGGCAATTCCGGCGGATCGTCGCAGGGCCGCCTCTGGCATCCGACCGTGGCACAGGCCCAGACCTACGCCGCCGGCGCCGCCGCGCAATACGGATGGACCGGCGCCGAGTGGGACGCGCTGGTCTGGCTGTGGAACCACGAATCCAGCTGGCTGTGGTACGCGGATAACCCCTGGTCCGACGCCTACGGCATCCCGCAGGCCCTGCCCGGTTCCAAGATGGGGCCCGGCTGGCAGGACGACGGCGCGGTGCAGATCGACTGGGGGCTGAGCTACATCGCCCAGCGCTACGGCAGCCCGACGCAGGCGGTGGCATGGTGGCAACAGCACAACTGGTACTGACGATTGGCACCGACAACCGATACTGACGGCACGGCCGGCGCCCACCGGCCCATCGACGAGGAACGAGAAGACAGGGGAATCATGACGGATCATGCGACCATGACGGACGGCGGCCGCCTGCTGGGTGCGGCCGACATCCGGCGCATAGCCGAGGAGGAGGGCATCAGCCCCACCAAGAAGTTCGGTCAGAACTTCGTCATCGATCCGGGTACGGTCCGGCGCATCGTCCGCGAGGCGGGCGTCGGCGCCGACGATACCGTTCTTGAGGTCGGCCCGGGATTGGGGTCGTTGACCTTGGCCATTCTGGAGACGGGCGCCACGCTGACCGCCGTGGAGATCGATCCGCCGTTGGCCCGGCGTCTGCCGACGACCGTGGCCGAGTTCATGCCGCAGGCCGCGGACCGGCTCACCGTCATCACCAGCGACGCCCTGGCGTTGACGCCGGATATGCTGCCCCGGATGGACGGCCGGTTCACGCTGGTGGCCAACCTGCCGTACAACGTGGCCACGCCGATCGTGCTCACGCTGCTGGAACGGTTCGACGGGCTGGACTCCTTCCTGGTCATGGTGCAGAAGGAGGTCGCCGACCGACTGGCGGCGGGCCCCGGCAGCAAGATCTACGGCACGCCGAGCGTCAAGCTGGCGTGGTACGGCACCGCCGAACGGGCCGGCGTGATCGGCCGTAACGTGTTCTGGCCGGCGCCGAACGTGGATTCGGCGCTGGTGCGCTTCTCCCGCTATGCCGAGCCGCGGTTCGCCGGCGCGGACCGCGCCATGACGTTCTCGCTGATCGACGCCGCGTTCGGCCAGCGGCGCAAGACGCTGCACGCCGCGCTCAAGCGGATTGTGCCCGCCGAGGCCTTCACCCGGGCGGGCATCGACGCCACCCGCCGCGGCGAGACCCTGACCATTGACGAATTCGCCACCCTTTCCCGTGCCGTTCAGGAGGTTCAGGCATCATGACCGGTCCATCCTTTCCCGTGTCCGTCAGCGTGGATTGTCCGGCGAAGACCAATCTGACGTTGCGCGTCGGGCAGGCCCGCGCGGAATGGGGGAATCGTCACGCCCTGGATACCATCTACTGCGCGGTGAGCATCTACGACACGGTCACTGCCACCCGCAAAGCGCCCGGCACCGGGTTCTCGCTGGATCTGTCCGGCACCCACCTGGGGGATCTGGCCGCCTCCGGCACCGATATGCGCCGCAACCATGCGGTGCTGGCCCTGTTCGCCATGGCCGAGGCCAGCGGCCGCGAGCCGGACGTGGCGCTCACCATCGACAAGCGCATCCCCGTCGGCGCCGGACTGGGCGGTGGATCCGCCGATGCCGCGGCCACGCTGTTGGCGTTGAATACGCTGTGGGGCCTGGATTGGCCGTTGGAGCGGCTGCGCGAGGTGGCCGCCGGGTTGGGGGCCGATATGCCGTTCTGCCTGTCCGGAGGGTACGCCCATGGCACCGGATTCGGCGAACGCATCACGACGCTTGAGGAGGATCGGATCCGCCAGCTGCGCGACAGCGGGTTCGCCGGACCGTTGGTGGTCGGCGCTTATCAGGCCGAGCTGCGCACGCCCGAGGTCTACGCGACCTTCGACGAGTTGGGCGGCGACCCCGACCATGACAACGATCTGCAGCGCGCCGCCATCTCGTTGCATCCGCGCAGCGGTGCGGCGGTGCGCGCCGCATTGCAGGCCGGCGCCACGCATGCCTTCGTCTCCGGTTCCGGCCCCTCGGTGGTGGCGTTCGCGCCCGACGCCGCGCGACTGCAGGCGATTGCGAACGCGTGGCGCGAGTCGGCGGCCGTGGACCGCATCATCGCCGCGGACGCCCCGGCTACCCCAAAGGTGCACGTCCATACCGCATAGTCCGCATCAGCGTCAGCCACTGACGCTATGGTGGTAGCAATCATTCATGAAGGATTTTGGGAATATGGAACAGTACAACGACGAGCGGGAAGCCCGCAAACAGTACATCCGCCATCGCCAGCGCGTTGTGTTCTCGGTAGTCGGCGCGATCATGGCCGTGGCGCTTGTGGTCTCGATGCTGTTCTACTTCCACGTCTTCGGTCTGGGACGCGTCGGCACCCCCGTGCAGGCGCCGAACTACGGGGTCACCGCGCCCTGCTCCGCCAAGGGCGAGGACGGCACCCCCGCCACCACGGTGGACAACCCCTCGATTACCATCCGCGTGCTGAATGGCACCAGTTTCTCCGGTTTCGCGCAGGCGGTGGCTAAGGGATTGGAGAACCGCGGGTTCACAGTCCAGGGGTATGACACCCTGCGCGACAACAACAACGCCGGTGAGGGGTTCGTCACCACCGTGGAGCGCACGACCATCTACTTCGGGCGCAACGCCATCAACCAGGCGTATACGCTGAACGACAACTTCACCGACGCCATCATGGTGATGGACGACCGTGAGGATGCGCTGATCGACGTGGTGCTGGGCGCCACGTTCAAGAATCTGAAGGATACCGACGAGGTGCTGGCGCCGGGCTCGCCGATCGAGGACATCGAAGGCTGCCAGCCGGCGGATCAGATGACCGACCTGCCGGCCGCTCTGGCGCACTGATCACAGCGCCGCGTACCAGCGCTTCAGCTCCTCCACGGCCGTGTCATGGTCCACCGGCCCGTTATCCAGCCGGTATTCCAGCATGTGCTTGTAGGCGCGGCCGACCATCGGTCCGGGTTCGAGACCGAGTAGATCCATGATCTCGTTGCCGTCGAGGTCCGGACGGATCGCGTCGAAGTCCTCCTTCTCCTTGAGGTCGCGCACGCGCTGTTCCATCTCATCCATGGCCGAAGCGAACACCATGGCCTTGCGGCGGTTCTGCGTGGTGGCGTCGGCGCGGGTCAACCGGTTCAGACGCTCGTAGAGATGCCCGGCGTCCTTGACGTACCGGCGTACGGCCGAATCGGTCCACGGCTCGTCCACATACCCGTGGAAGCGCAGGTGCAGATTCACCAGCTCGGCCACATCATCCACCACATGATGATCGAAGTGCAGGGCCTTCAGACGTTTGCGCGTCATCTTGGCGCCCACGGCGTCATGGTGGTGGAAGCTCACCTTGCCGCCGGCCTCGAACCTGCGGGTCTTCGGTTTGCCGATGTCATGCATCAGCGCGGCCAGACGCAACGTCAGATCCGGAGCGGGCACGGGGCCATCCGGGCCGGTTTCCAACGCCACGGCGCGGTCGATGACGATCATCGTGTGCTCGAACACGTCCTTATGCCGGTGATGCTCATCGATCTCCAGCTGCAGGGCGGGAACCTCCGGGAACACGATGTCGGCCAGACCGGACTCGACCAACGCCTCGATGCCCGCACGCGGCCGGTCGGACAGCAGCATCTTGACCAGCTCATCACGCACACGCTCGGCCGATACGATGCCGATGCGGTCGACCATATCGGTAATCGCCTCGGCGGTCTCCGGCTCGATGCGGAACCCCAGCTGCGCCACGAACCGCACCGCACGCATCATGCGCAGCGGGTCGTCGTCGAAGGACTGCCGCGGATCGACCGGGGTGCGCAGCACGCCCTTGGCCAGATCGTTCGCGCCCCCGAACGGGTCGACGAACTCCAGGTCGGGCACGCGCAGCGCCATCGCGTTGACGGTGAAATCACGCCGGGACAGATCCCCCTCCAACGTGTCGCCGTAGCTGACCTCCGGCTTACGGGAGTCGGGATCGTAGACATCCGAGCGGTACGTCGTCACCTCGACCTGGACCTCGGTGCCGTCGGCGCGGCGGCGCATGGCCCCCAACGTGCCGAATTTCCGCCCCATATCCCAGAAGCCGTCGCGCCCCCAACGGCGCAGGATCGGCTCGAACTGCTCCGGGCGCGCGGACGTGCAGAAATCGAGGTCATGGGAACGACGGTGCAGCAGCATATCCCGCACCGGACCACCGACCAACGCCAACTCATACCCCTCATCGGCGAACAGACGGCCCAACTCGATGGCTTCCGGCCACACTTCGAAACTCACGCGCACCCTTTCGGCAGACGAATCATTGCGCCTACCAGCATACCGTCACCCTTCCACGGCGGATAAACGCCGCGCACCCGACACCATTACCCCACCTGCACATAGAGTTGAGTAAGGTGGAAACCATGATTACGCCCGCAGACCTTGCACGCATGCTCGCGCATGCTGCGGGCAACCATGCCCGAAACCCGCTGGAACCGGACGAGCTGCTATACACCTCCCAATCCCCGGAGCCCCGCCAGCCGGAACCCGCACGCACGCCGACCCCCGCCATGATGCCGCCGCGGCGCAACACCGACGGGCCGACCACGTTCGCTTCGCTGGACGCGCAGGAACTGCCGGTTGTCAGGGAGTACTCGGCGGGTGGCCTGGTATTCGACGACCACGGCCGTGTGGCGATCATCGCCCGGCATTCGCGCAGCGGCCACCTGGAATGGTGTCTGCCCAAGGGGCATATCGAGAAGGGCGAGACGCCCCAGCAGACGGCCGTCCGAGAGGTGCACGAAGAGACCGGCATCCTGGGCGAGGTCGTGGAGTCGATCGCCACCATCGATTACTGGTTCACCGGCACGAACCAACGCGTCCATAAACTGGTGCACCATTTCGCGCTGCGGCGCATCAGCGGCGAGCTCACCGTTGAGGGTGACCCGGACCATGAGGCCGAGGACGCGATCTGGGTGGACTTCGACGACCTCGACGACGTACTAAGCTATCCGAACGAACGCAAGATCGCATGGCTGTACGCCAGGAAACGCAACAGGCAGGAACAACAATCGTGACTCGCATCCCCGCTGGTATCGGACACCGCATATGCAGCCATGCCGTGGCATGGGTCACCGCCCTCATGCTGGCGGTGGCCATGGTCTGCATCCCGCAGGCGGTCGCCATGGACGACGGCACCGCCACGGACGCGGTCACCGTCGACATCAACACCGCCACGGCGCCGGTCACGGCGCAATCCGGATACCACCTCACGCTGGACATCACCAACCCCACCGATCACGCCCTGCCCGCGGGCACGGTCACCCTATCCACCAACGTCCACTACACCTTTATCTCACGCACCGATATCCAGCAGTGGGCGCAGGACGAGGTCGGCATCCCCACACCGCAGGTCCTTGCCGAGGTCCAGACCCCGGAGATCGCCCCCGGCGGCACCGCGACCATCGCCATCGATGTCGACGCCGACAACGCCGTGCTGACGTCCATCGCCGAGTGGGGTCCCAAGCCGCTGCGCGTCGACTTCCATACCGACGGCACCAGCGTGGAGACGCACACATTCCTGACACGTTCCGCCGAAGGACTGAACGGTGCCGCCACCCCGGCGCTGAACGTCACCGTGGCCCTGCCGTTGTCCAGCACCCAGTGGCAGGTCGACACGGATGACCTGACCACGTTGCTCACCGATGATGCCGACGCCGACTCCGACGTGATCTCGTTGAGCAAGACCGGCGAGGCCCAGGTCAAGGAACAGACCCAACTGCTGAACAACCACCCGGGGGTGCAGGTCGTCGCCGACCCCACATACCTGGATGCCATGCGGATGCCGATCCGCAGTTCGGCCATCATGCAGCCCGCCGGATTCGACATCACCGCCTATGCGGCGGCCGATACCGGCCGGTACGACCGCACCGGCATCCGCGCGGAGGACTGGAACGCCGCAACCGCCCTGGCGCAGTACCGGCAGGCGCTCGGCGACGACGAAGCCGAATTGGACGCCGTGGCCTGGCAGGGATCGGCATCGTGGACCCAGCAGGCGCTGACGACCGCCAAGCGGCAGGGGTATGACACCGTGGTCGCCACCAGCGATTTCAGCGATATGTCCCTGGGCATCGTACGCACCGACACCACCGTCGTCCCCACCGATGCCGGCGATGTCACCGTACTCGCGGCGCAACCCGTTCTCAGCGGATTGGCGCAGGGCCAGGCCACCAGTCAGACCGCCACGGCGGAACGCACCGCGGGCGGCCGTCTGGCCCGGTTCGTGGCGCAAAGCGCGTTCTATCAGATGGAGCAACCCTATACGGAACGCAACCTGCTCATCTGCCTGGACTCCTCCACGGACACCGCCACATTGGACGCCCTGCTGTCCGCCATCGAACAGTCGCCCTGGCTGCAGATGACGGACCTGCACACGCTGATGTCGGCCACGCCCTCCGCCACCGGACAGGACGCACTGCTCGCCGTGCCCGACGGCAATGGCGCCGGACAGGCCGTATCCGAGCGGTTCACACCCGCGTTGGACGCCTTGGGCAACGCCAACGACGTCGTCATCCGCTTCCGCGATTCCGTCCTCACCGATGCGCAGGAGGAATCGATGAAGGCCAGCGGGGACACCCAGGCATTGGCCCGCCAAGATGCCGACAGCGTGACGCATCGTTCCGAGGACACCACCGCATGGGTCAACCAACTGCTGGCCGTGAACCGGCGATGCGCCCTGCATGCGCTGTCCTACAACGCCACCGCGGACAGCGCCACGCTCGCCGGGCCTCAGACCATCGCCGAAACCCTGTCCAACGCCGTCAGGATCACCCCCATCGAGAGCCTGAACGTGGTCAGCGAAACGGCGAATATGCCCGTCACCGTCAGCAACGCCCTGCCGTACCCGGTACGGGTCCAGATTTCGGCGACCACCGATTCCATGACCATCGTCACCTCCCGGCTGGTCGACGTGGTCGTGCCGCCGACCAGCGAGGAGCAGACCACCCTGGCCATCCGCGTATCGACCTCGGGCACGGCCAACGCGCAGCTGACGCTGCTGGACCGTGAGGGGAACGCGTTCGGCGCCGCGCAATCGACCACCATCACCAGTGCGTTGCAGATCAGTGACATGAGCGGGTTCATCATCATCGTCTGCGCCGTACTGCTCGGCATCGCAGGCCTTTGGCGACAGTTCCACCGTGTAAAGGACCCCGACGAATGAGCTCCTCGATCGGACGCAATTCACTGATCATGGCCTCCGGCACCGCGGCCTCTCGCGTGACCGGGCAGATCCGCACCATCCTGCTCGCCGCGGCGATGGGCACCACCGGCATGGCGGCCAACGCCTATCAGGCCGGCGCCATGATTCCGCAGGTCATGTTCACGCTGGTCTCCGGCGGCATCTTCAACGCCGTGCTGGTGCCCCAGATCGTGCGCACGCTGAACAGCAAGGACGCCGAGGAACGGCTCGACAAACTCATCACCGTGGCCATCGTCCTGTTGCTGGCGGTCACGGCCCTCATGGCCGCGGCCACGCCGCTGCTGACGACGTTGTACGTGAACGGCAGTCCGGAACTGACCGCCCTGACCAACGCCTTCACGTTGTGGTGCATGCCGCAGATCTTCTTCTACGGACTGTATACCGTCATCGGCCAGATTCTGGCGGCCAAGGACCATTTCGGCACCTACGCGTGGAGTTCCGTGGGCGCCAACGTGATCAGCTGCATCGGGTTCACGGTGTTCATCCTGCTGTTCGGCGGGGCCGACCAGCAGTCGGTTGAGTTCTGGACCGCCGATAAGCTGGCGCTGACCGCGGGTGCCTGGACCGCGGGTGTGGCGTTCCAGGCGTTGATCCTGTTCGTGCCGATGGCTCGCATCGGCATCCGCTACCGTCCGCGCTGGGGGCTGCGGGGCATAGGCCTGCGTTCGATGGGGCCGGTCGCCGCGTGGAGCGTCGGCGTGGTGGTCATCAACCAGCTGGCCAATATCATCAACACCCGCATCACCACCAACGCCCCGGAAACCGCCGAGATGCGGCTGGGGATCAGCCAGTTCGACGTGGCGGGCAACGCCACCTACCAGAACGCCTATACCCTGTTCATGCTGCCGTACTCGCTGATCGCCGTGTCGGTGGCGACCGCGATGTTCCCGCAGATCTCCCGCGCACTGGCCGATCATGATCTCGATGACGCACGCCGGCAGCTCAGTTCGGCGTTGCGCAATGTCGGCGTGCTGATGTTCTTCTTCGCGGCCGCGTTTGTGGTGATTCCCGCGCCGATCACCCTGGCGCTGCTGCCGTCGGTGAGCGTGGACGAGGCGCTGCTGATTGCGGGGCCGTTGGTGGGCCTGGGCATCGGTTTGCCGATGACCTCGGCGTATCTGATTATTCAGCGCACCTTCTTCGCGTTCGAGGATGGCAAGCATCCCTTCGTGTTCGCATTCGCCGCCTCCGGCGTGCAGGTGGTCACCGTGGTTGTGGCCACGTTCCTGTTGCCGCCGCAATACTGGGTCACCGCGCTGGGCGCTTCCGTGTCCGTGGGCAACATCCTGTGCTTCCCGCTGCTGTTGTGGATGCTGCGCCGCCGGTTCGGCAATCGAATCGACGGCATGCGATTGGCACGTTCGTACGGCAAGGCCATCGCGGCCGCCGTTGCCGCCGCGGCCGTGGGCATTGTCCTGCTGGATCCGGTGTATGCATTGGTCGGTGCCGATTTCGGCGCCGATGCGGTGAACTGGCTGCAGGCCGTCGGCATATGCGTGGTATCGACCATCGTGATCACCGTGGTGTACGTGGGCGCCCTGTGGCTGATGCGTTCCGATGAGCTTTTGGCGGCGATCGGCATGGTGCGTTCCCGGTTTGGCGGCCGTACCGCGCGCAGCGGCGCCGCGGATACCGCAAAGGGGCAGAAGCCGCGGGATACCCCGGATTCTTCGGCCATCCCCGCCGATACAATAGCTACTAGTTCGCAACAAGCGTCCATTTCAATGTGCTCGGGAGTTGAGGGAAGCATGAGACCGCAGTTGGGAGATACCATCATCAGCCGTTACGTTTTGGTGTCGCCGCTATGCGAGGAACAGGGGCTGCAGGTCTGGAAGGCCACCGATCAGATCCTTGACCAGGAATGCCAGCTGTTCATCATCCTGGACGCAACGGCCGTTGGGGAGGCCGATACCGCCGCATCGGTGCTTGCGGCGTCGAACGAACACCATTGCACGCCCATCCTGCATATCCATCATGAGGATGACGCGCTGATCGTCGTAACCGAACCCGATGCCGGCATGAGTCTGTCCGAGTACCTGGGCAGTGAGCAGTTCGGTGCATTGGGGTACGACGCCATCCGCTCCATCATCGGAGACACCGCCTATACGGTGCGGCACCTCATGGACAACGGTGTCGTGCACCATGCGATTGACACGGATACCGTGCGCGTGTCCACATCCGGTGTCCAACTGGCGGACACTCCGGTGAGCATGATGATTGCGGATCCCGTCGAAACCATCGACTCGCCTTCCGCTGAGGAGCTTGCGGTCCGTCAGCTTTCGGCGTTGTTGTACCAGTTGCTGACCCATCGCCGGTTCGATACGGCGTCAGATGTGGAAGCGCTGCCGGAGAATACGCCGTATGAATTCCGATTGATCTGCTCCCGCGGACTGCGCATCGGGGATGAGGATACGCCGTTGGCCTCGATTCCCGAGTTCATGGCGTTGCTGAACACGTGGGTCACCGTTCCGGAGTTGGGCGATCAGCATCTCGCTCTCCCCTCCGCCGCCGGTCAGGCCTCCATCGAACGTATCGCGATTCGTCCGACCGCCGTTGAGGATCTCCTCCCGCTGCCCAAGCTGGTGACCTCCCGACCGATTGCCGACGAACCGGATGCCGACGAGGACAGCACATCAGCGGAGCAACCGTCAGCGGCAACCGCCGTCGCGGCCGCAACCGCCAATCCCGTCAAGTCACTCTGGCATAAGGGACGCGCGCTGCTGTCCGAAGGCATCGATTCGGGGCATCATACCGGCGACTCCGACAACCTGTTCGGCGGCCAGTACCCGACACAGGAACCGTTGGGCAACGAACGGTTGACGGTTCCGCTGGATGTGTCCGGCGTACGTGTCGAACCGGCCAATCCTTTTGAGGAGACCAGCCGCATCCCTGTCATCGACGACAACGGCGTTCCCGTCGAATCCGCATCCACCCGTGCCCTGCAGACCGAGCAGACGGTACCGGACGGAACGGTTCCGCCCAGCTTCACGCCGACGCAGGTGGTACGCGCCGAGGATCTGGACGACGAGGACGTATCCGACCAGACGATCTTCGGCCGGCTCACCACCAAAACCGTGGCAATCATCGCCGCCGTGGTCGTTCTGATTGCGGCGCTGTTCGGCACGATGCACATCCTGTCCAACAACTCGAGCGACCCGAACATCACCCAGACCGATGGCGAGGCCTGGCCGGAGTTCAACCCCGACGAGGTGCCGTTCGGCAGCGATGACGCAACCGCCGCATCCGACGACAAGGCCGACGACACCGACAAGGACGAGGATAAAGCCGACCAATCCGAGGACCAGTCGGATACGATCGAACCGGCCGGGCAGGACGGCAAGTCCGAGGATGCCGAAGACAAGTCCGACGCGCAACGTGAGCTCATCACTGCGGATAAAGAAGCTTCCGCCGTACCGACTCCTCGCCACGTCAACACCACGCCGTTCGAGATCCAGTCGGAATCGTTCATCAACGCGCCGTCGGCGAACGGCTATGGCTACGCGGTACATCTGGCCCAGCCGCAGGATGTCTACCGTATGGTCATCACCATACGTTCCTCCGGCGGACGTGGGTATGTCAAGGTCAACACCACCGACCCCAATGCCGGTGAGCAGGTGGCGGAGTTCACGTTCGCCGAGGGCGGCACCACCGAGGTCATGTTCGACACGATGGTGAACACCCAGGATATCCTGCTGTGGGTGCCGACCGAGGATATGCCACAGAACCAGCTGTACATCGACGAGATCCAGTTCTTCTGATTCGTCTTCCCTTGTGGTTTCCACGGGAACGTTCCGAACCCTGCACCGTACGGGGTTCGGAACGTTTTGCATATAAGGAGGACCAGCCTTGTCCGGCCATCATCGTTCCCTACCGTTGTATTGCGTGATTGGCGCCGACGCACTCTCCCGCGCAGGCAACGCCATGACCACCATCGCCATCCCGTTGATCGTGCTCAACCAAGGCTACTCAGCAGCGCTGCTGTATGGCCGCGCAGATTCCGTTCCCCCTGGTCCTGGCGGTCATCGCCATAGCGGGGTTGTCTGCCGGTTCCATCAACCCGATGATCGACACCATTCTCTACGCGTTGATTCCCGGAGATATCCGCGCGCGCACGTTGGGGGCAATGACCGCAGCGGTCACCGCCGGCATGCCGTTCGGCAGTGTGATGGCCGGTTATCTGGGCCAGTCCATGCCGCTACCGTTGGCATTCGCCATCATCGGCGGCTGCTATGCCGGCGTTTTCGTTCTGACCGGCTTTGGCCGGCACTGGCGGAGGTTCGACGAGTCCTTCCGTCACGCCACGGAAGTCTGAACCAAAGCGAGCGGCAATTTCCCTGTGAACGGAAACGACGATGCGTCATCCCATGTGTTCGGATATTGTTGAGGCATGAGCGATATTCAGGATGTTGTCATTATCGGTTCCGGCCCCGCCGGATACACCGCGGCCATCTACCTGGGCCGCGCCGGGTACCGTCCGCTGGTTATAGCGGGTGCCCTCACACCTGGTGGGCAGTTGGTCAATACCACCACCGTGGAGAATTTCCCCGGATTCCCCGACGGGATTCTGGGCCCCGATCTGATGGATGCCATGCAGCGGCAGGCCGAACAGTTTGGCGCCCGTCTGGTCTGGGACGACGTGGTATCCGTCGATTTCGGCGATGACGTTCACACCGTCACCTGCGATCAAGGTGATGTGTTCCAGGCCCGCACCGTTGTGGTGACCACTGGATCCACAGTGCGCAAGCTCCAGGTTCCCGGGGAGGAGACCTTCGCCGGGCGCGGTGTCTCCTACTGCGCCACATGCGACGGATTCTTCTTCCGCAACAAGCCGATTGTGGTCGTCGGTGGCGGCGATAGCGCCTGCGAGGAGGCGCTGTTCCTCACCCGATTCGGCTCCTCGGTTACATTGATCCACCGTCGCGACGAATTCCGCGCCTCAAAGATCATGCAGGAACGAGTCCGTTCCAACCCGGATATCACATTGATGATGAACACCGTGGTTGAGCGGGTCAACGGCTCTGACGCCGGTGCCGAATCGATTACCGTACGTAACCGCGCCACGGATGAGGTGACCGATGTTCCGGCCAACGGCATCTTTGTGGCCATCGGGCATACCCCTGCCACAGATTTTCTGCACGGCGCTCTGGCGCTCGATGACGACGGCTATATCCTTGTGGATGGTGCTTCGACCCGCACATCCGTTCCGGGCGTCTTCGCCGCCGGCGATGCCGTGGATCGTGTCTACCGTCAGGCCATCTCCGCGGCCGGCATGGGATGCAGGGCCGCACTCGATGCGCAACGGTATCTGTCGGGCGACTGATCTCCCCCACTGATTCAACGCGGAAGCCCCGCACATCACGACGTTCAACCGTGGTGTGCGGGGCTTCTGTTTCACGTGAAACTTTGTTCGCGGCGATTCTTTACACCCATCCCGCTTGGTCGTCATCCTGCCGTGCCGGAGACTCGGGAACCAGCAGCTTCATGATGCGGTCCATATCCTCTGGAGAAGAGAACACGATCTCAATGCGACCATGCTTCGCTGTGCCTTTGATGGACACCTTGGTATCGAAACGATTCTCCAACGATTGCTGAATGGCTGATCCAACCCAAGGATTAGCGGCATGAGTCCTACGTTTCTTGGGCTGTTCCGACGCCGCCACCTGCATTGATACGATCTCTTCGGTGCTGCGCACCGAAAGCCCCTCGCCGATGATGCGATCGGCCAGCTTCTCCATCGCCTCTTCGGTGGGCAACGCCAGCAACGCCCTGGCATGCCCAGCAGAAAGCACACCCGATGCGACCTTCTTCTGCACCGTGACCGGGAGATTCAACAGTCGCAGGGTGTTGGCAATCTGCGGACGCGACTTGGAGATCGATTTCGAGAGTTGCTGTTGTGTCAATCCGAATTCATCGATCATCTGCTGATAGGCGGCAGCCTCTTCCAGAGGATTCAGCGCAACTCGGTGCAGGTTTTCCAGCAACGCGTCACGCAGCATATCGTTATCCGACGTTGTCTTGACAATGGCCGGAATCGTTTCCAACCCAGCCAACTTCGAGGCACGCCAACGCCGTTCGCCCATCACCAGTTCATACTGGCTTGGAGACAGCCGGCGAACTACGATGGGCTGCAGTACTCCGACCTCACGAATCGAATCGGACAGCTCACGCAGATCATCCTCATCGAAGATCGTTCTCGGCTGGTGGGCGTTGGGGACGATCGCATCCAAGCGCAACTCATCCAGATATCCGCCCTGCACCGGCTGCAGCTCCACCTCCGGCTCAGCCTCAGATGTTTCACGTGAAACCTTTGGCTCAGGTTCTTTGGCCTTCGGAGCAGGTGCCGCCGGCTGGGTCAGCGTGGTGTCAAAGAACATGTCGCTCGGGTGCACGATGGTGTCCAGCGACGGCATCGACGCACGTTTGCCTGACGTCTTTCGTCCGCTTCTGGTGGCGCCGGATGGTTTCGACCCGGCCTGCGCGGCTGGCTGCTTCGCTTCACCATGCGGAGCCGTTTCAGGTAGCGGTGTTTCAGACGTCGGAGTCTCGGACGGCAGAGCCTCCCCCGGAAGCGCGGGGAACAACGCGCCCAATCCCTTACCCAAACGTGAACGTGTGGACATCACCGCTCCCCTTTCCTCTTGTCGATGGCATCCAACACCATCGGCGAACGTTGTGCAATTTCCAATGCCGCTTCGCCATATGAGATGGCCCCCACGCCGTGTGCGTCATAACGGATGACGGTCTGATTGAAGCTGGGCGCTTCGGAGATCTTCACGGTGCGTGGAATGGTGGTGTCCAGCACGATGGTGGGGTAATGCTTCTTCACCTCGTCGAAGACTTCACGACTCAGCAACGTACGGCGGTCGAACATCGTGACCAGCATTGTGGAAACAATCAGCGCAGGATTGTAATGCTCCTGTACCAGCCCGATGGTGTTGATGAGCTGTCCCAATCCCTCCAACGCGTAATATTCGGCCTGGATCGGGATCAGCATCTCCGTGACCGCGCACATCGCGTTGATGACCAATAGTCCCAAGCTCGGAGGGCAATCGATGATGACATAGTCCAGATCATGATCGGCGAGATGCGCGTCGAGCGCCCGCTTCAACAGGAAGGTGCGATCGGGCATATCCGCGACTTCCAGCTCGGCACCGCTGAGATCGATGGAGGCTGGCACCACCTGCAATGATGAAAAATCCGGACACGGTTGCATCACTTCCGCAATGGACAGCCGTCCTTCCAGCACGTCATAGACGGAAGGCTGCCCCGATGAGTGCATAATCCCCAATGCAGTGGAGGCGTTGCCCTGAGGGTCCATATCGATGACCAATACATGAGCACCATGATCGGACAGTGCCGCGGCAACATTCACCGTAGTGGATGTTTTGCCCACGCCACCCTTCTGGTTGGCGACGGCAATGCAACGGGTACGCTGTGGTTTGGGAAACACGGATTGCTGAAGTCGGCGATATCGGCTGGCTGCATCCACTATATCGGCGCCTAACGGCGAGCCACCGCCTTGAAAAATCCGTTGAATCGTCTCAGCGGCAGACTCGATTCCGTGTTGTTGCTCCGCCATGAACAGCCCTCCTCAGTTTTACCAGTACCTTCAAGTCTCACTGTGCGCATGGACATTGCACAGCCTTCGTCAACCATGTGGATAACGTCATCAACAATGTGGATAACTCATTCCACAAGTCAACATGAATTGCCTATAATCGTTGATATTTCAACGAAAAAGTTATCCACAGAATTATCCACACATACGTGGATAACTGTGGATAACACTTATCGTTTACGCACAATAACCACGTGAGTCGGCTCCAGATCGCCGCCGACCGGGGCCACAACCACGCGTGCGCGCATACCCCCGGCGGTACGAATAACACGCTCGGCCTTGTCCAGTTCCGCCTGAGCAGAACGCCCCTTCAAGGCGATCAGGCTGCCCTGGGGCTTGAGCATCGGCAACGTCCAGCCGGTCAATTTCGTCATGGGAGCCACAGCCCTGCAGGTCACCGCATCGAACGGTCGCACCTGCGCATCTCGCCGCTTCAGCGCAGCGATGATCTCTTCGGCGCGCGCCCTGATCACCGTCACATTGGACAGCCCCATAAGCTCCACACACTCATGCAGCCACTCCACACGACGCTCCATCGGTTCTATCAACGTGAAGCGATGTTCCGGCATGCAAGCCGCAGCCACAATACCCGGGAATCCCCCACCACTGCCGACATCGGCGATCGATGCGCTCGTCTTGCCGATCTCACGTCGGATGAACGGCACAATGGCCGCCGAATTCAGGATGTGCCGCTCCCACAGGATTCCGACATCCCTTGGTCCGATCAGTCCTCTGGGCTCCCCTTCCGTGGAAAGTTTCACGTGAAACTTCCGCAAGCGCGGCAACGCCTCCCCAAGCACCTCTTCGAGAATCGGAGAATCATCCAACGGATCATGAATCTCGGCATCTTCGGGCATGAACGCATCCTCTCATTCGATACATACAATGATGGAGGACCGACAACGGTCCTCCATCATATCTTATACTTCGAAACCCAATGTCCACAATATGGACATCACTCGTCGTTACCGGCTTTCATATACACCGTCACGTAGCGATGGGGTTCCTCGCCATGCGAGCGGGACTTGAGCCCCTCCTCGCGCACCACATCGTGGATCACCTTGCGCTCGAAGGAATTCATCGGCTTGAGGTTGACCGGTTCGCCGGTCTCGCGCACCTCATCCACGGCATCCAACGCAACGTCACGCAGATGCTGCCGCTTACGCTTCAGGAATCCATCGACATCCACAATGAGATGGGAACGCTCACCGGTCTTCTGCTGCACCGCAAGACGCGTCAGCTGCTGCAACGCGTCCACCACCTCGCCATGACGGCCGATCAGATGCTTGATGTCCGAATCGTCATCGGCAACGATCTGCACCATGGGGCGGTTGTTGCGGACGCCCAACTCGATATCGCCTTCGTAATCGACGATATCCAGCAGGCCCTCAAGATAATCGGCGGCGATGTCGGCTTCATCATTGAGCTGATCCATCGTTTTCTCGTCGTCATCCTGCGCCATTGTTCTGTACTCCTTACTCGAGGGGTTGTTGTTCAAGTCGTTCACCGATACCGAGCTTACGCGGTATCGGAAAAGGATGCGTCCCCGCCATCCGACATACGGCGGGGACGCAACGATCGTTATTTCTTCTTCCGCTTCTTACGCTGCGGCTGCTGGCGCTGATACCCCTGGGTCTCGCGCCGTTCGGCCTCCTCCTTGGCCTTGACCAGCTCCTCCTCCTCGAGGGAGATCTGGCCCGCCTTGGCACGGCGGGCGTTCTCACGGTCATGGTCGCGGATCTTCTTGCGCTCGGACGCCGGGGATCCCGGGGTCGGGAAGTTGTAGATCTGCCACATCGAACGCAGCAGGTTGCAGATGTTGTTGGTCAGCCAGTACACCAGCACGGCGAACGGCATCGCGATGCCGGAGAAGATGTACATGATCGGGAACACCCAGAGCATCATCTTCTGCATCATGGCGGCCTGTCCGACCATGGCCTCCTGGTTCATGTTGCGCTTCATGCTGTTGTACTGCATGAACCACATGCAGGTGCACATCAGCGCCACGAAGATGCCGATGACGATCTTGCCCGACGTGTCCGCCGTGGTGAAGTTATCGGTCACGCTCACCCCGAACACGGTGGTCTGGGAGAATTCCTCGGCGGTCGCCTGGTCGAACGCGCCCAGGGCGGCACGCTTGCCGTCGGCGATGTAGGGGATGGCGGACAGCACATAGAACATGCACATGAACACCGGGCCCTGGATGAGCATGGGCAGGCACGAGCCGGCGGGGTTCGCGTCGTTGTCCTGGTACAGCTTCATCATCTCGCGGCTCAGCGCCTCTTTGCTGGCCTGATCGGTTTTGCCCTTGTACTTGTTCTGGATGTGCTGCATCTTGGGCTGAAGCGCCTGCATCTTGCGCATCGACTTCATCTGCCGGTAGTACAGCGGGAAGATGCACGCGTGCACCACCAGCACCAGGAAGACGATGGACAGCACCCAGGAGAAACCGATCGGCGACATGCCCAGCAGCTTCAGGAATTCATGGAACAGGTTCATCACCTGCGTCATCAGCCATTCGATCGGCGTCAGAATCTTGTACAGCCAACCGAAGAAGCTGGTATCCAGCAAAAACTCGTTCGAAGTATTCATGATCAGGCCTTCTCCTTATCGTCCTAGGCCAGTGGTGTCAACCGAGGCTCCTCGTGAGCCTTGGACCAGGAAAATCTGTAGAACAGCGAATACCGTTGGGGTACGTCATCGATCCCGCCACGACTCCACGGCCGGCATCTGAGCAGACGCAACACCGCCAACAGTCCTCCACGGCACGCGCCGAACCGTTCAATGGCTTCTATGGCGTACCGAGAGCACGTGGGATAGTACTTGCAGCAAGCAGGGGTGTTCGCGGAGATATAACGCTGATACCACCGGATACACCGAATCATGCCCCTGCCCACGCTGCCGTTCATCGTTGTCCCGATTTGCGCGCGATGGATTCGAACAGGGAATGAATCTGGCCATCCAACGAAGCGAAGGATGCGGATGAAGCGCTGGGCTTGGCCCGGAGCACCACATCGCAGTTCGGGGGCAACGCATCCTGATGATGTGCCGCCGATACCCGGAACCGACGTTTGACGGTATTCCTGGTTACCGCATTGCCAACGGCTTTGGACACAGCGAGGCCGAGACGACGATGACCATCCGCCGGGGTTGCAGCCTCCGAAACATCGTCGCGCACCAGATAGTGCGCGACGATGTCCGAATCAGAGACCCTGCGGCGGCGTTTCAGCACCGCGACGAATTCACGGTGGCTCCTCAGCCGCTCCACGCTGTCCCGCGCTGTTGGAATCAGGCGGAGAGGGACTTGCGGCCCTTGGCGCGACGACGGTTGATGACGGCGCGGCCGGAACGGGTGCGCATACGCAGACGGAAGCCGTGCTTCATGTGACGACGGCGGTTGTTCGGTTGGAATGTCCTCTTCATAATCTAATGCTCCCGGTGTTTTTGCCACGCCTGAGCGCGGCTCCTCATGAGTCAAGCTCTACTAACGTACTCTGACCCCTACCCCAAGTCAAAACACCGGACGCGTTTGTTCAAGCCAACTTCACAAACACCGGCCGTAAAACGTTGGAATGGTGCCGCACATATGCGGAAAGTTATCCACAAATTACACGAATGTTATTCACAATCCAGTCATTTCAACACGCAAGGGTGTGGATAACTTCCGAGATTCGGAGTAAACATGGACTACTGTATTTCAGTTGGCAACAACACGCTGCAATGAGGAAAGGGACCCTGGTGGCTGATACGACGATCAACCCTGCGGCAACGCAGGCGGCCGACATCTGGTCGGACGCGCTGGCCATTCTCCATAGCAGCACACTGTCGGCTCGCGAAAAGGGATGGTTCGAGGACGTCGTGCCCGAAGCGGTGTTCGGCACCACCATCGTGCTGTGCGTCAGCAACGCCGAGGTCCAGCAGACCTTGCAGACCACGCTCAACGAATCGTTGATGAATGCGCTGCGGATCGCCTCGGGACAGGAGATGTTCCCCGCGTTCAAGATCGCGCCCGCCGTCGAGGAACGCCCCGCCGCGCAGACTGAGCGGCCGCATGCCAAGCCCGTCCGGCACGAGGAGCGCACGCCGGAGGTCCCGTCCGCATTCGACCCGTACGCGGGCAGGACCTCGGTCCAGGGCCAGCTGCCCATTCCCGCCATGATCCCATCGCAATCGTTCGAGAGCGGCGAGCGTGGACCGGCGCTGGATCCGGAGACGCATCTGAATAAGAATGCGACGTTCGACACGTTCGTGCCCGGCGACTCCAACCGCTTCGCACGCACCGTCGCCCTCGCCGTCGCCGAAGGATCAGGACAGGACTTCAACCCCCTATGCATCTACGGCGGATCAGGCCTGGGCAAAACCCACCTGCTCAACGCCATCGGCAACTACGCCCTCGTCAAGGACCCCACCCTCAAGGTACGCTACGTCACATCCGAGGAATTCACCAACGAATTCATCGACGCCCTCCAGAACCCCAGCCAAAGCCAGGGCCGCATCGCCGAATTCAACCGACGCTACCGACAGGTCGACGTCCTCCTGATCGACGACATCCAATTCCTCGGCGGCAAGGAAGCCACCCTCGAACAGTTCTTCCACACCTTCAACAGCCTCTACCAGGCCAGCAAACGCATCGTCATCGCCAGCGACGTCGCACCCAAAAACCTCAAAGGATTCGAGGCACGTCTGATCAGCCGGTTCGACGCCGGTCTGACCGTGGACGTTAAGCCGCCGGACCTGGAGACCCGCATCGCCATCCTGCGCATGATGAGCGGCATGAATGGCGTCACCATACCCAACGACGTCCTGGACCTGATCGCGGAACGGTTCACCGAGAACATCCGAGAGCTCGAAGGCGCCCTCACGCGCGTCACCGCGGTCGCCTCACTCAGCAACCAGCCCGTCACCAAGGCGTTGGCGGAGCAGACGCTGCAGGATTTCTTCACTACGGACGTGGAGGTCAAGCCCTCCGACATCATCGGCCAGGTCGCCAAGTACTTCCACCTGACCTTCGATCAGATCGTCGGACGCACACGAACCAAGAACGTGGCGTTGGCACGACAGATCGCCATGTACCTGTCCCGTGAGATGACCAGCATCAGCCTGAAGGACATCGGCGACGTGTTCGGCGGACGCGACCACACGACCGTCATGCACGCATGCACGCGCATCAGCGACGAGATGCGGGAGAAGCAGGAGATCTACAATTACGTGATGGAGCTCACGGTGCGTCTCAAGCAGCGTTCCGCGGAGTGACGTCCCGCAACCGCGGGGGTCATTGCGGGGCACCGCTATACTCGTAGCATGATTGCCCGTCGGCAGCAGGCCATGACCGGGTGATGCGTTAGAATAACGAGTCCCGGCCGGCGTCCCTGCGCTCGGGCGAGACTCATGATGATGAGGGAGATGCCCATGCGCCAAGGTTTTGACAATGACAAGTACATCGAACTGCAGGCCGCGCATATCCGGGAACGCATCGCCCAGTTCGGCGGCAAACTGTATCTGGAGTTCGGCGGCAAACTCTTCGACGACTACCATGCCAGCCGCGTGCTGCCGGGGTTCCAGCCCGATACCAAGTTCCGCATGTTGAAGAGCCTGGCGGAGGACGTCGAGATCATCATCGCCATCAACGCCAACGACATCGAGAAGAACAAGGAACGCGGCGATCTGGGCATCACCTACGACGAGGATGTGCTGCGCCTGGCGGACATCTACCGCACCAACGGCCTGGCCGTGGCCGCCGTCGTGCTGACGCAATATGCCGGGCAGCAGGCGGCGGACGTCTTCCGCCACCGCCTGCAGATGCTCGGCATACCCTGCAAGCTCCATTACCCGATCGAGGGATACCCGCACGACATCGATCTGATCGTCTCCGAGAACGGATACGGACGCAACGAATACGTGGAGACCACGCGTCCGTTGGTGGTGGTGACCGCGCCGGGGCCCGGTTCGGGCAAACTGGCCACATGCCTGTCCCAGGTATATCACGAGCACGAACGCGGCATCGCCGTCGGCTACGCCAAGTTCGAGACCTTCCCCGTATGGAACCTGCCCCTGAAGCACCCGGTCAACATCGCCTACGAGGCCGCCACCGTCGACCTGGACGATTCCAACATCATCGACCCGTTCCATCTGGAGGCCTACGGCAAGACCACGGTGAACTACAACCGTGACGTCGAAGCGTTCCCCGTGGTCAAGGCGCTGATGGAGAAGATCCTGGGCACCTCCCCCTACCAGAGCCCCACCGACATGGGGGTCAACATGGTGGGCTTCGCCATCACCGATGACAAGGCCTGCGCCGAGGCCGCCAGGATGGAGATCGTGCGGCGCTACTTCACCGCCGCCGTGCAGGTCAGACGCACCGGCACCGGACAGGAGTACGTGGACAAGCTCGAACTCATCATGAAGAAGGCCGGGGTCTCCAAGGATTACTCACCCGCGCGCTCGGCGGCCCTGCTCAAGGAGGAGGCCACGGGGACGCCGGCCGGCGCCATGATCCTTCCGGACAACTCGGTGGTCACCGGCAAGACCTCCGACCGTCTGGGGGCCGCCAGCTCCCTGCTGATGAACGCTCTCAAGCAGGTCACCGGCGTGGATATGGAGCTGGAGGTCATCTCCAACGAGGCCATCGAACCCATCAGCCGGCTCAAAACCCAGCAGCTCGGCAGCCATAATCCGCGTCTGCACCCTGATGAGACGCTGATCGCGCTCTCCATCACCTCCGCCACCAGCGAGGTCGCGGCCCGCGTGCTGGCCGGTCTGCCGAAGCTGCGCGGCTGCGACGCGTTCTTCTCGGTCATCATCTCGGCTTCCGACGAGGCCCTGCTCAAGCGCTTGGGCATCAACGTGTGCTGCGAGCCGAAATTCGAACGCTCGACGTACTACCACAAGTAGTCAGCAGGCGCTGCTGCGCCACCGCATACGACGCCCTCCCTGCGGTCACCGTGGGAGGGCGTCGTCATATTCGTATGCACAAAGTTATCCACATACTTATTCACAAATGTGGGTAAACCCTCTGGATAACTGGTGGACGACACGCAAAATCGCGGTGGACAATGCGTGCGCAACCACGCCTAACATGTGGATACGCGCGGAGCCGCCCGTTGCCGGTGGATAACTTCAAGACTTATCCACACGCTGTCCTTCACTTATCCACATTCACACACCTGTGGATAACCGTTCTCCCGCATACGATCCAGATTGTTATCCACATATCCACCGTGCTTATGGTGTTGACTATTCCCCGTGTACAGGTAATCGCCGCAACCATAACGTCCGCCCCCAGACTCCCGTTCCGTTCATCACGGCAACAGCTAGAATGAACTCAGCACCTGAACGAAACGAGGACAGCATGAAAGTCGAAATCGATTCCGCAGCTCTAGCCGATGCCGTGGCCTGGACCACACGCGTCATTGACGCCCGTCCCGCCAACCCGATTCTGGCAGGTATCCGTCTCGAAGCCATCGACGGCACCCTGCAACTTTCCGCATTCAACTACGAAATTTCCGCCCGCCATCACATCGAGGCAGGCATCGACGAACCCGGCACGGCCCTGGTGCTCGGCAAACTGCTGGCCGACATCACCAAGTCACTGCCTGCGGAAAAGACCTACCTGTCCACCGACGCCTCGACGCTGACCATCAGTTCCGGCAAATCCACCTTCACTCTGCAGCTCATGCCGGATACCGAATACCCCGATCTGCCGATCGTGCCGGCCAAGATCGGCCAGGTCGACGCGCCGACCTTCGTACAGGCCGTGTCCCAGGCCAGTGTTGCCGTCTCCCGCGAGGAGAACCGTCCGGTGCTGACCGGCGTCCGCATCCAGTTCGAGGGCGACAAGGTCGTCATGACCTCCACCGACCGCTTCCGCCTGTCCCGCTCCAGCTTCTCCTGGACCCCGCAGGACCGCGACCTCAGCACCACCACGCTGGTAC
The DNA here is from genome assembly GCF_000741215.1 of Bifidobacterium pullorum subsp. gallinarum. GTDB lineage: Bacteria > Actinomycetota > Actinomycetes > Actinomycetales > Bifidobacteriaceae > Bifidobacterium > Bifidobacterium pullorum_B. Next base: position 38,393 of record NZ_JGYX01000006.1, on the reverse strand, counting down.
GCGGCTCCCTGCTGCGCGACGTGGCCCGCTCGCTGGACGAGCACCAGAACGTGGTTCTGGACCTCGATACCGACACCCCGTCGCTGCTGGGCTTCGAGAACGCCGGACGCACCTCCACCTCGCAGGTCATCGACGGCGAATTCCCCGCCGTGGACCGTCTGTTCGCCGACGAATACCCGATCCAGGCCGTGATCGACAAGCAGGTGCTGCTGGGGGCCATCAAGCGCGTGGCACTGGTGGCCGAACGCAACGCCCCGATCCGCATGGTGTTCGAAGGCCAGGAACTCACCCTGTCCGCAGGCGCCGTGGACGAGGCGCAGGCTATCGAGACGCTGGACATCGACATGGACGGCGACGACATCACCGTGGCCTTCAACCCCTCATACCTGATCGAGGGCCTGAGTGCCATCACGGAACCGTTCGTGCGCATGAAGATGACCACCGCCGTCAAGCCGGTGGAGTTCAACGGTCAGCAGGAAGCCGATTCGGACGAATCGATGGACTACCGCTACCTGCTGGTGCCGATGCGCTTCAACAACTGAGAGCCGAGGCCGCGGAGTGCATATTACACGGCTGGCGCTGGACCATTTCCGTTCATGGACCCGGTGCGTGGTGGATTTCGAACCGGGCATCACGGTGCTGTACGGGGCCAATGGCCTGGGCAAGACCAATCTGGTCGAATCCATCGAAGTCCTCGGTACCGGCGCCAGCCACCGGGCCTCCACCCTGGCCCCGCTCATCCAGCAGCACGCCGCCTCGGCCACCATCCGCGTCAATACGTCAGAGGCGGCATCGGACGGGCGTGATCCGGCGGACACCACGTATGAGATCACCCTCAACGCCCGTGGCGCGAACCGTGCCCGCATCAACGGCGGCGCCTCCCACTATATGAGGGATATCGTCGGCAGGGTGCCGTGCATCGCCTTCGCCCCCGAGGACCAGCGATTGGTGGCCGGCGACCCCTCCGCGCGCCGAACCTTGCTCAACCAGTCCGGGGTGCTGCTGGCCCCCGAGTATGCGGATCTGCTCCAGCAGTGCACCCATATCGCCAAGCAACGGGCGGCCTTGCTCAAACAGTTGGGGCAGCGGGCGGATGACGCACCGGCGGCGTTGAGCGGTCTGGAGATCTGGACGGGGCAGTTCATCGAGGTCGGCGTGGAACTGACCAGGCTGAGGGCGTCCCTGGTGGACCGGCTGAAGGAGCCGTTCTCCCGCATCTACGCCGCCGTGGCTGGCGAGGGACAACAGGCGGAACTGGCCTATCAGCCCTCGTTCGATGAGGTCCTGCTCTTCGACCAGCCGGAACAGGAGCTCAGCCGCCGCTTCCAGCGGTTGTATGCGGGCGAGGTGGCGCGCGGGCAGAACCTGATCGGTCCGCAGCGAGACGACATGACCGTGCTGCTCCATGGCATGCCGGCCCGTGAGTTCGCGTCCAACGGCGAGATGTGGACGTTGGCGTGGGCGCTGAAGATGGCGCTGCACGAGCTGGTGGCGCAGGAGCGCGGCATCGACCCGATCATCATCCTGGACGACGTGTTCGCGCAGTTGGACGATGCACGACGCCGTCAGATCATGGAGTTCGCGCAGGGCCGGGAGCAGGTGTTCATCACGGCGGCGGCCCGGAACGACATCCCGGCATCACCGGGGATGCACGTCATCGACGTGGCGCAGCTGGCGGAGAGCCAGCGTCTGGCCCACGACCCGGACGCGATGGCGCGGGAATTCCTGGAGAATATGCGGCGATCCGCGGATACGGGTGAGGCATGAGCGTTCCCGCCGTCGTACTGCTGCACCTGGATCAGCGCCGGCTGCCCGCCGAGGTGTTCGACCGGCTGATGGCCCGGTCGGATTCGCACCGCGACCGTGAGCGCAAGGCGGAGGAGGCCTGGGAGAACTTCGGCAAGCCCGGTCGTGACCCGGATACGTTGGGCGGGGTGCTGGGGACGATTGCCGGCGAGGGCCATTGGGTGCCCCATCTGAAGGTGGCGCAGCTGCGCACCCAATGGAATCTGGTGGTGGGCGATGCGATCGCCGCGCATTCGCAGGTCGCGGATTTCCGCGACGGCGTGCTGACCATCCGCGCGGAATCCCCGGTGTGGGCCACGCAACTGAACTATCTGGTTCCGCAGTTGACGGCGACGATCCGGGAACGGCTGGCGGGGCTCGATATCGAACGCATCCAGGTCACCGGACCACGGCAGTCGCAGGGCCGATACGTCCATATGCGGCGCTGGGGCCGATAATGGCGCTCTAGGCGCAAAGTCCCTGTAGACGAGTAGGGTATTAGATAGAGTATTTAGACCCTAGAAGGCCCTGTTATTTGCGTTTTAGGGCATATCGTATGAAAGTAGAACCTTCGTACGTAAGGAAATCAAGTAGGAAGGAAGTTCTGTGGCAGACCCTGAGACGGACGCGCTGAACGACCCCGATACGATGAACGCCGCCAGTACCGACAATGACCTGCAGGACGCCCAGTTGGACGATTCCCTGGCCCCGGAGCATTACGAAGCCAGCGACCTCAAGGTGCTTGAGGGGCTTGAAGCCGTGCGCATCCGCCCGGGCATGTACATCGGCTCCACCGGCCCCCGTGGCCTGCACCATCTGGTGTATGAGATCGTGGACAATTCCGTGGACGAGGCCCTGGCCGGATTCGCCTCGCACATCGAGGTCACCATTCTGCCGGGCAACGGCGTGCGTGTGGACGACGACGGCCGAGGCATCCCCGTGGACATCGTGGAGGCGACCGGCATCTCCGGCGTGGAGACCGTGATGACCAAACTGCACGCCGGCGGCAAGTTCGGCGGCGGCGGCTACGCGGTGTCCGGCGGTCTGCACGGCGTCGGCATCTCGGTGGTCAACGCGCTGTCCACGCGGGTGGACATCGAGGTGCGCCGTCAGGGCTACCACTGGACGCAGACCTACATCGACCAGAAGCCGACCGCGCCGCTCAAGCAGGGCGAGCCGATGGGCGCGGAGGAATCGACCGGAACCTCGGTGACGTTCTGGGCTGATCCGGCGATCTTCGAAACCACCGAATACGATTTCGAAACCCTGCGTTCCCGTTTCCAGCAGATGGCCTTCCTGAACAAGGGCCTGAAGATCTCGCTCACCGACCTGCGCGAGATCGACCAGGCGGGTGACGAGGTGGCCGGCGACGGCGACAACCCCGTCGAGGAGCTGCACCGCAGCGTGACCTACCGGTACGAGAACGGCATCAAGGATTATGTGGACTACATGGTCAAGTCCCGCAAGGCCACGCCGATCGAGCCGGATGTCATCGACTTCGAATCCGAAGACCTGAAGATCGGCATCTCCGCCGAGGTCGCCATGCAGTGGACCACGGCGTATTCCGAGGCGGTCCGGACCTTTGCGAACACGATCTCCACCACCGAGGGCGGCACGCACGAAGAGGGCTTCCGCGCCGCGCTGACCTCGCTGGTCAACCGGTACGCCCGTGAGAAGAACATCCTCAAGGACAAGGACGAGAACCTGTCCGGCGACGACGTCCGCGAGGGCCTGATCGCGGTGGTGTCCGTCAAGCTCACCACGCCGCAGTTCGAGGGCCAGACCAAGACCAAGCTCGGCAACTCCGAGGCCAAGGCCTTCGTGCAGCGCGTGATGACCGACAAGCTCGGCGACTGGTTCGACGCCCACCCCACCGAGGCCAAGAACGTCATCCAGAAGGCCATCGAGGCCTCCCGCGCCCGCATCGCGGCCAAGAAGGCCCGTGAGAACACGCGCCGCAAGTCCATCTTCGAGACGGCCGGCATGCCGGACAAGCTCAAGGACTGCCAGTCCAACGATCCGAGCGAGTGCGAGCTGTTCATCGTGGAGGGCGACTCGGCAGGCGGCTCCGCCATCCAGGGGCGCAACCCGATCACCCAGGCCATCCTGCCGCTGCGCGGCAAGATCCTGAACACCGAGCGCGCCTCGCTGGACCGCATGATGAAGTCCGACACCATCGAATCGCTGATCACCGCCATCGGCGGCGGCTACGGCGAGGACTTCGACATCTCCAAGGTGCGCTACCACAAGGTCATCATCATGGCCGACGCCGACGTGGACGGCGCGCACATCGCCACGCTGAACCTGACCCTGTTCTTCCGGTATATGCGCCCAATGATCACGGCCGGCTACGTGTACGTGGCCATGCCGCCGCTGTACCGCCTCAAATGGACCAAGGGGCCGCACGACTTCGTGTACACCGACAAGGAACGCGACCGTGTGCTGGCCGAGGGCAAGGCCGCGGGTCGCCAGCTGCCCAAGGGCGAAGGCATCCAGCGGTACAAGGGTCTGGGCGAGATGACCTACCAGGAGCTGTGGGAGACCACCATGGATCCGGAACACCGCATCCTGAAGCAGATCCACATCGAGGACGCGGCCCAGGCCGATGAGACCTTCTCCATGCTGATGGGCGACGAGGTGGAGCCCCGCCGCCTGTTCATCCAGCGCAACGCCCATGACGCACGTTTCATCGATGCCTGAGTATGAAGGGATGTAGAACATCGTGGCAGACGAAATGAACACGAACGAGGGTGCCGACGAACAGCACCTGCCCAACGGCTCGATGGAGCCGTTAAGCCCTCAGGAGGCCGATGACACCGACTATGGTCTGATGTCCGGGGAACGCATCCAGCCGACCGACCTGCAGAAGGAGATGCGTGAATCGTATCTGGCCTATGCCCTGTCGGTGATCGTGGAGCGCGCGTTGCCGGACGTGCGCGACGGCATGAAGCCCGTGCACCGCCGTGTGGTGTACGCGATGTACGACGGCGGCTACCGCCCGGATCGCGGATACAACAAGTGCTCCCGCGTGGTCGGCGACGTGATGGGTAAGTACCATCCGCACGGCGACTCGGCCATCTACGACACGTTGGTGCGTATGGCCCAGCCGTGGGCGATGCGCTACCTGCTGGTGGACGGCCAGGGCAACTTCGGCTCCCCCGGCGACGACCCGGCGGCCGCCATGCGTTACACCGAGTGCCGTATGGCACAGCTGGCGATGGAGATGGTGCGCGACATCGACAAGGACACCGTCGACTTCGTGCCCAACTACGACGGCAAGACCCAGGAGCCGACCGTGCTGCCGGCTCGCTTCCCGAACCTGCTGGTCAACGGCTCCTCCGGCATCGCCGTCGGCATGGCCACCAACATCCCCCCGCACAACATGCGCGAGGTTGCGGACGGCGTGCACTGGGCGCTCGACCACCCCGACGCCAGCCGTGAGGAACTGCTGGACGCGCTGATCGCCCGCATCAAGGGCCCCGACTTCCCCACTGGCGCGACCATCCTCGGCCACAAGGGCATCGAACAGGCATACCGTACCGGTCGCGGCCTGATCACGATGCGCGCCGTAGTCAACACCGAGGAGATCAAGGGCCGTATGTGCCTGGTGGTCACCGAACTGCCGTACCAGGTCAACCCCGACCGTCTGGCCGCGTCGATCCGCGAGGCCGTGCGCGACGGCAAGATCCAGGGCATCGCGGACATGCGCGATGAGACCTCGGGCCGCACCGGCCAGCGCCTGGTGCTGGTGCTCAAGCGCGACGCGGTGCCGAAGGTGGTGCTCAACAACCTGTACAAGCATTCGCAGCTGCAGCAGACCTTCGGCGCGAACATGCTGGCGCTGGTCGATGGCGTGCCGCGCACGCTGTCGCTGGACGCGTTCGTCCGCCATTGGGTGAAGCACCAGCTGGACGTCATCGAACGCCGCACCCGCTATCTCAAGCGGGAGTCTGAGGAACGCGACCATATCCTGCAGGGTCTGCTCAAGGCGCTGGACGCCATCGAGGAGGTCATCCGGCTCATCCGCTCCAGCCAGGGCCGCGAGGACGCCCGACCGAAGCTGATGGAGTTCCTGGACATCGACCAGGTCCAGGCCGACGCCATCCTGTCGATGCAGCTGGTGCGTCTGGCCAACATGGAGGCGCAGAAGATCCTGGACGAGCATAACGAGCTCATGCGCAGGATCGCCGATTACGAGGACATCCTGGCCAAGCCGGAACGCCAGCGCAAGATCGTGGGCGACGAGCTCGACGAGATCGTGGCCAAGTACGGCGACGAACGTCGCACGCGCATCCTGCCGTACTCCGGCGAGATGAACGTGGAGGACCTGATCGCCGAGGAGAACGTGGTCGTCACCGTCACGCACTCCGGCTTCATCAAGCGCACCAAGGCCGACGAATACCGCGCCCAGCACCGCGGCGGCAAGGGCATCAAGGGCGCCAAGCTGCGCGAGGACGACGTGGTCGACCACTTCTTCCTGACCTCGACGCACAACTGGCTGCTGTTCTTCACCAACAAGGGGCGCGTCTACCGTCTGAAGGCGTACGAGCTGCCCGAGGGGTCGCGCGACTCCAAGGGTCAGCATGTGGCCAACCTGCTGCAGTTCGCGCCCGGCGAGTCGATCCAGACCGTACTGTCGATCCCGAACTACGAGGTCGCCAAGTACCTGGTGCTGGCCACTCGTTCCGGCAAGGTCAAGAAGACCGCGCTGGCCGAGTACGATTCGCCGCGTCAGGGCGGCCTGATCGCCGTGCGCCTGATGGCCGACGAGAACGGCGAGAACGCGGACGAGCTGATCGGCGCCGCGCTGTGCAACGCCGAGGACGACATCATCTTGGTTTCGCGCCACGGCATGAGTCTGAAGTTCAAGGCGGACGACGAGCAGCTTCGTCCGATGGGCCGTCAGACCGCCGGCGTGCAGGGCATGAAGTTCCGCGACAGCGACGAGCTGCTGGCCATGGATGTGGTCTGGGGAGACACTGACAAGGATCTGCTGGTGGTCACCGACGAGGGCTTCGCCAAGCGCACCGCGATCAGCGAATACCGTCTGCAGGGCCGTAACGGCTTCGGCGTCAAGGCCGTGCAACTGACCGACGAACGTGGATCCCTGGTCGGCGCGCTGGTGGTGGACGAAGGCGATCAGGTCATGGCCATCATGCGTTCCGGCAAGGTGATCCGCTCCGATGTGTCCGAGGTCAAGCGCACCGGTCGTACCACGCAGGGCGTGACCCTGGCCAAGCCGGACAAGGGCGACGTGATCATCTCGATCGCCCGCAATGCCGAGCAGGACGACGACGAGACCGACGAAGCGCCGGAACAGTCCGAAAAGGGGCAGTCCCAGCCTGTTGAGATTGTGCAGACCGGCCCGGACGGCGAGTAATCGTCCTGAAACACTGGTAGCGTCACGTACAAGAGCTTGATTTCCAAGGAGCAACGATGAGTGAGAATCCTGAGGATCAGAATCCCGAGGTGGATGGGGTCGTCGACTATATGGACGACCAGCAGGAGTCGGCCGCTCCGCGAGTGGCACGTTCCGTCTCCAATCAGCCGTTGATCAGCGAGGAGCAGGAGCGTGAGCATTCCGGTGGCACGATTCCCTCCCGTCCGGTGCGCCGTCCCGCGCCGAGGGCACGTCGCATGAGCCTGTCGCTGACGCGCGTGGATGCCTGGTCCGTGGCCAAGGTCACGTTCATGCTGTCGATCGCCGCAGGTCTCATTCAGATCGTGGCCGCCGGCCTGCTGTGGGCGCTGCTGAATGTGGTGGGCGTGTTCGATCAGATCACCCAGCTGGTCTCAACCACCGGTCTGGATGCCAGCGGATTGGATCTGGCGAACGTGTTCTCGCTGAGCACCGTGCTGTCGGCCGTGACGATCTTCTCGATCATCGAGGTCGTGATTGTCACGGTGCTGATCACCATCGTGGCGCTGCTGTATAACGTGGTCAGTTCGCTGGTCGGCGGCATCCACGTCACCCTTGGCGACGACTGATCGGCATATCTCGATATCGGACATCCCGCACCGCATGGTGCGGGATATTTTTATGCGTGGACGCAGCCGGGTATCAGGTTCGGTTATACACAAAGGGGACTCCCGCAAGTTGCGGGAGTCCCCTAGTCGAGTAGTCGGGCTCTATCGGGCCATGCCGGAGGTCAGCACCAGCCCTGGGCGACCATCGCGTCGGCCACCTTGACGAAGCCCGCGATGTTCGCGCCGGCCATCAGATCGCCTTCCTCGCCGTACTCCTTGGCGGCGGCCAGGGTGTTGGCCACGATGGACTCCATGATGCCCTTGAGCTTGGCGTCGGTCTCCTCGAAGCTCCACGCCAGACGGTAGCTGTTCTGGCTCATCTCCAGACCGGAGACGGCCACGCCGCCGGCGTTCGCGGCCTTGGCCGGGCCGTACAGCACGTTGTTGGCCTTGTACACCTCAATGGCCTCCGGGGTGGAGGGCATGTTCGCGCCCTCGCAGACCACGGTGCAGCCGTTGGCCACCAGCGCCTTGGCGGATTCCTCGTCGATCTCGTTCTGGGTGGCGCAGGGCAGCGCGATGTCGCACTTGACGGTCCACACGCCCTTGCAGCCCTCATGGTATTCGGAACCCGGCACGCGCTCGGCGTACTCCTTGATGCGGCCGCGGTGGCCGAGCTTGATGTCCTTGACCACGTCGAGCTGGATGCCGTTCGGATCGTAGATGTAGCCGTTGGAATCGGAGACGGTCACCACCTTGGCGCCGAGGGCCTGAGCCTTCTCGGTGGCGAAGATCGCCACGTTGCCGGAGCCGGAGATCGCCACGGTCTTGCCCTCGAACGAATCGCCACGCAGCACGCGCAGGGCCTCCTGCGTGTAGTAGCACAGGCCGTAGCCGGTGGCCTCGGTACGGGCCAGTGAGCCGCCGAATTCCAGACCCTTGCCGGTCAGCACGCCCGAGTATTCGTCGCGGATGCGCTTGTACTGGCCGAACAGATAGCCGATTTCACGGGCACCGACGTTGATGTCGCCCGCCGGAACGTCGGTGAACTGGCCGATGTGGCGCTGCAGCTCGGTCATGAAGGCCTGGCAGAAGCGCATGACCTCGGCATCCGAACGGCCCTTCGGGTTGAAGTCGGAGCCGCCCTTGCCGCCGCCCATCGGCAGCGTGGTCAGCGAGTTCTTGAGGATCTGCTCGAAGCCGAGGAACTTGATCACCGATTCGGTCACGGTCGGGTGGAAGCGCAGACCGCCCTTGTACGGGCCGATCGCGGAGTTGAACTGCACGCGGTAACCGCGGTTGACCTGCGGCTTGCCCTCGTCGTCCATCCAGACCACGCGGAACTTGACCACGCGCTCCGGCTCGACGAACCGCTCGAGCACGGCGTTGGCCTCATACTCGGGGTGCCTGGCCACCACAGGTTCGAGGGTTTCGAGTACTTCCCTGACCGCCTGCAGAAACTCGGGCTGGTCGCCGTCGCGCTGCTCCACTTGGGCATACACGCGCTTGACATATTCGTTGGTGAACATAGACTCTCCCTACTTTGGGTCATTGCCAAACGGAAATATTCTATGCGGTGGTACGGCAAGTCCCACGGAACTGTCCAACATCCGATTACCTGGGATGCTCCGCGATGATGTGGGAATGATGGACAATGGGAGTCATGAGCAGGACGAAAACGAATCGACAGCCCAGCATGGGGGACGTCGCCGCGGCGGTGGGGGTGTCGAAGACCACGATCTCCCGGTATCTGCACGGGAACTTCGGGTATAGGGGCGTGTCGGGGGTGTCGAGGTGGTTGGCGGATTGGGGTAATGACGCCCATAACCACTAGATATGGTGGTTCAGTGTGATATGTATCACTAGAAATAGTGGTGACGTCGCGTGGCTTTCGGGGTACCGTAGGGGACACATCAACCGACAGGATCCAGAAGGAACCGAGGAGTACGTCATGACCGTCATCGTCTACAGCACCCCGCGCTGCCCGCAGTGCAACGCCACAAAACGTCAGCTTGATCGCATGGGTGTGCCCTATCGGCAGATCGACGTGACGGTCGATACCGAGGCGTCGGCGATGCTGCGTGCGGCCGGGTATCGGCAGGCGCCGGTCGTCATGGCCGGGGACCGCGTGTGGACCGGATACCGGCCGGACCTGCTGCGTACCCTGGCTGAGCGGCATGACGAGGAGTCGCATGCCGCCTCCCATATGGCGGCCGCGGTGGCGGCATGAGCGCACTCGTCTACTTCTCGTCCGCCTCCGAGAACACCGCACGATTCGTCGCCCGCTGCCGGTTCGAGGACACCGACATCGCCGTATACCGCATCCCGCTGAGGGCGGGCGACCCCGCGCTCAGCGTACGCGAACCTTACGTGCTGATGGTGCCGACCTACGGCGGCGGCGATTCCCGCAAGGCCGTGCCCGTTCAGGTCAAACGGTTCCTGAACGACCCCGGCAACCGGATGTGGATCCGGGGCGTCATCGCCTCCGGCAACACCAACTTCGGCGAGGCGTACTGCGCCGCCGGAACCATCATCGCCGCCAAATGCGGCGTCCCGTTCCTCTACCGCTTCGAACTGATGGGCATGCCCGGAGACGCGGACAAGGTCCGACAGGGCGTCATCGATTTCCTCACGAAAGGCAACCACTCATGACCACCACGAACGGCACGGTACCGCCGGCGGACACTGCCTACGACCCGTCGCACGACTATCACGCGCTCAACGCCATGCTCAACCTGTACGATGCGCAGGGGCGCATCCAGTTCGACAAGGACAAGGCCGCCGAGCGCGAATACGTGACCGGTCATGTGGCGGCGAACACCATCGCGTTCCCCACCACCCGGCAGCGGCTGGACTACCTGATCCGCAACAACTACTACGACGGTGCGGTGTTCGACCGCTACTCCCCCGAGTTCCTGGACCGCTTCTATGCGCACGTGGAATCGTCGGGCTTCGAATTCGGTACGTTCCTCGGCGCATTCAAATTCTATGCGTCGTACGCGCTGAAGACCTTCGACGGCACCCGATACCTGGAGGATTTTCCGCAGCGTGCGGCCGCCGTGGCGTTGGCGCTGGCCGCCGGTGACGAGCAGATGGCCACGCGTGTGGCCGACGAGATCATCGCGGGCCGCTTCCAGCCCGCCACCCCGACGTTCCTGAACCTGGGCAAGGCGCAGCGGGGCGAACCGGTCAGCTGCTTCCTGATCCGCATCGAGGACAACATGGAATCGATTTCGCGCGGCATCAACGCCGCGCTCCAGCTGAGCAAGCGGGGCGGCGGCGTGGCGCTGCTGCTGAGTAACCTGCGCGAGCTGGGCGCCCCGATCAAGCAGATCGAACACCAGTCCAGCGGCGTGGTGCCGGTGATGAAACTGTTGGAGGACTCGTTCTCGTACGCCAACCAGTTGGGCGCGCGGCAGGGGGCGGGCGCGGTGTACCTCAACGCGCACCACCCGGACATCCTGCGTTTCCTGGACACCAAGCGCGAGAACGCCGACGAGAAGATTCGCATCAAGTCGCTGGCGTTGGGCGTGGTGGTGCCGGACATCACGTTCGAACTGGCCAAGCGCAAGGAACGGATGGCGCTGTTCAGCCCCTACGATGTGGAACGGGTGTACGGCAAACCGTTCGCCGACATCAGCGTGACCGAGGAATACGATCACATGGTGGCCGACGAGCGCATCCGCAAGACCTTGATTGACGCCCGGCAGTTCTTCATGACGCTGGCCGAGCTGCAGTTCGAATCCGGCTACCCCTACCTGGTATTCGAGGACACGGTCAACCGGGCGAACCCGATCGAGGGGCGCGTGGTGATGTCCAACCTGTGTTCGGAGATCCTGCAGGTGCAGGAGCCGAGCACGTTCCGCGAGGATCTGAGCTACGAGTACGTCGGGCGCGATGTGTCCTGCAACCTCGGCTCGCTGAACATCGCCAAGGCGATGGACGCCGACCTGGGCGCCACCGTGCGCACCGCGATTCGCGCGCTGACCGCCGTGTCCGAACAGACCTCGATGGCCTGCGTGCCGTCGGTGCTGCGCGCCAACGAGGAAGGGCATGCGATCGGTCTGGGGCAGATGAACCTGCACGGGTTCCTGGCCCGCGAACGCATCCAGTATGGCAGCGAGGAGGCGTTGGACTTCACCGACATGTATTTCATGACCGTGGCTTACCACGCCTACCAGGCATCGCACGCCCTGGCTGTGGAGCGCGGGCGCGCGTTCGCCTCGTTCCCCACGTCGGACTATGCCAAGCCGGCCGGCGAGGGCAACTACTTCGACAAGTACACCGACGGCCGTCGGTCGCTGGAGCCGCGCACCGAACGCGTCCGGCAACTGTTCGCCGATCGCGGCATCCATATCCCCACGGCGCGGGACTGGGCGGAGCTGCGTGACGCGATCCTGCGCGACGGCATCTACAACCAGTACCTGCAGGCCGTGCCCCCGACCGGATCGATCAGCTACATCAACCACGCCACCAGCTCGATCCATCCGATCGCCTCGAAAATCGAGATCCGCAAGGAGGGCAAGATCGGGCGCGTCTACTACCCGGCCGCATACATGACCAACGAGAACCTCGAATACTTCCGCGACGCCTACGAGATCGGTTGGCGCGCCATCGTGGACACCTACGCCGAGGCCACGCAGCATGTGGACCAAGGACTCAGCCTGACGCTGTTCTTCCCGGACACGGCCACCACGCGCGACCTCAACCAGGCGCAGATCTACGCCTGGCGCAAGGGCATCAAAACCCTGTACTACATCCGCATCCGCCAGCAGGCGCTCGAAGGCACCGAGGTCGCCGGTTGCGTCAGCTGCATGCTGTAACGCCGCGCCCCATCACACACCGCACACACCCCACCACCCACTACACAGCAGAAACAGGAACCTACCATGGCACCCATCTCCATCCCCCGCCAGCCGCTCAAGCTCATCGACCGCGTCACCGCCATCAACTGGAACCGTCTGGAGGACGAGAAGGACCTTGAGGTCTGGGACCGGCTCACCGGCAACTTCTGGCTGCCGGAGAAGGTCCCGGTATCCAACGACATCCCGGTCTGGCAGCAGATGCGCGAGGCCGAACACACGCTGACGATGCGCGTGTTCACCGGTCTGACGCTGCTGGACACCATCCAGGGCACGGTCGGCGCCGTGTCGCTGATTCCGGACGCGCTGACGCCGCACGAGGAGGCCGTGTACACGAATATCGCGTTCATGGAATCGGTGCACGCCAAGTCGTATTCGTCGATCTTCTCGACGCTGTGCTCGACCGCCGAGATCGACGAGGCGTTCGCGTGGAGCGAGAGCAACGAACACCTGCAGCGCAAGGCGCAGATCGTGCTGGACTACTACGAGGGCGACAACCCGCTCAAGCGCAAGGTGGCCTCCACGCTGCTCGAATCGTTCCTGTTCTACTCGGGGTTCTACCTGCCGATGTACTTCTCGGCGCATGCCAAGCTGACCAACACGGCCGACGTGATCCGCCTGATCATCCGCGACGAGGCCGTGCACGGGTACTACATCGGCTACAAGTACCAGAAGGGTCTGGCGGCGGTCTCCGATGCGGAGCGCGCGGCGATGGAGGAGTACACGTACGACCTGCTCAACGAGCTGTACGACAACGAGGTGGAGTACACGCGGTCGCTGTACGACGGCGTGGGTCTGACCGAGGATGTGGAGAAGTTCCTGCGGTACAACGGCAACAAGGCGCTGATGAACCTGGGCTACCCGGCGCTGTTCCCCGCCGAGATCTGCGATGTGAACCCGGCGATTCTGGCCGCCCTGTCCCCGAACGCCGACGAGAACCACGACTTCTTCTCCGGTTCCGGCAGTTCGTACGTCATGGGCAAGGCCGTCGAAACCGATGACGACGACTGGGACTTCTGACGCGCCCGCTTGCATGCCGTGTCGTCATACAGTTGCGACAACACGTGCGCGTAGCGTCCGCTAGGATGCCGTGTTGTCGCGTGGACATGACGACACGGCATTTCGGCGTGATATGAAGAACCCGCGCGTCCGGCATCCCGCAATGCATTATGATAATGATATTGAATGGCGATGCCGGTCGCGTCACGTTCGGGGGCTGACGCATGAGAAGGAGAGACAAGGTGGCACGGTTCTGCGTTCAGTGCGGCAATGCGTTGGAGAACGGCTCCAGATTCTGTCCGGTCTGTGGACGACCGGTTGCTGCGATGCCGGTATCGGCGGACGGGCCGTCCGCTTCCCCGCGGGCGTCGATGGCGCCGTCGCCCGTCGGGACACGGAACCGTCGTACGCCGATCATCGTCATAGCCATCGTCTGTGCGATCGCATTCGTACTGGGTGGTCTCGGCGGAGGACTGTGGTGGAGCCATCATAACCACGACGTCCAGCTCGCCGCCTGCCGGGATGCCGTCGGCAGGATACGGGAGGCCGAGAAGAATGCCTCGGACCAAATGGCGCGTGCCCGGCGGTTGACCCAGATAACCGACGAGCAGGTCGATGACGCCGGCACTATCGACGCGTTCAACGATGCGTTGAACGACATCCCCGCGACGATTTCGTCCGGCAGCTATTCGTGCCCGGCCGATGGAAGCGCGGCCGATCTCAAGGCGACGGCGCAACGGGCCTCCGACGACCTGTCCGTGCAGAACAAACGACTCGACGCCCTCGAAAAGGCATCCGACGCCGTGGAATCCAGCAGGGACTCCAAGTCGTTCGACACGAACAAGACCGCGTTGCGGGACAAGATCGATGCCGCGCAGTCGTTGCTTGACTCATCGGACGGCAACGTGGACGATGACGCCAACCGTCAGACGCTGTCGAGCTCCATCGATTCGGCGAACGCCCTGCTTGGTGCCGCCAAGGCCGAGGACTCCGAAAAGCTCGCGCAGGCCTCCTCCGATCTCGACGACGCCATGGCCGCAGTCAACGGTGACGTCCAGGCCTATCGAGAAGCCGATCAGGCCCGATGCTCCGCCTGGGCGGGGACGTACAGCGTATTCCAGGCCGGAGGCACGCTGACGCTGAACGCCGACTGCAGCTATTCCGAGGCCGGCAGCGGACCGATGCCCGACGCGTTTATCGGCTCGTTCCAGTATCAGGCGCATTCGTTCGTCGCCAATGATGACGGGTCGTACTCGTGGAGGAACACCGACGGGGATACTGTCTCGTACTATCCGTCAGGTGTCCATGATCCGGCGAGCGACGAGTACTTCGCCCATGATGGTTCCGTGAACACCGTGGTGCAGTATCCGCGTGTCAACGCGGACATGCTGTTCTTCCGCTCAACATGGTGATGGCGGCGAAGAAGGATTCAGGCGGTTCATGGACAGAGGACAGGATATGACGGGGAACATGGGAGGCAGCGGCATGCGGCGGGGCGTGATGGTCGTCATTGGCGTGGTGGCCGTCGTCGTTTCGCTGGTGGCCGGATGCGCGGTCGGCGTTGGCATCGCTTATGTCATGGGGAATCGTGACGGCCACGCGCTTGTCGCGGATTCGGCGGCGGACGGTGCCGGTACGTCGTCCGACACCGGTGCCGATGCCGACGGACGCGACGACGCGGCGGCCGGCGATTCCGCATCCGGCGACGTGGACTTCGAATCAGGACGGGATGATGACGGCGACGCCGTAGACGGTGACGATTCACGGCAGAGCGCATCCCAAGCCGATGATTCCGACCATTGCGCCGCATGGGTCGGTATGTACTACACCTTGGGCGACGCCCGCGATTATGTCGATCTGAAATCCGGCTGCGGCGGAAGCGGGCTGATGTCGCGGGGAATGTGGCCGAAGCTGACCTACGACCCCGGATCGTTCGTGGACGAGGGCAATGGGCGGTACTCATGGACCGTGACCAGCAAGATGACCTATGACCCGCAGCAGACCGATCCGGAAGACCAGGCCTACTGCGATGGCCAGCCGACCACGAGCCGCAGCTTCGAGGTGATTCCCACCGACCAGTCGCCCACCGGCGTGATTCTTCACGACACGACGCCGGGCATCGATCAGACGTCGGCGCAGTCCTATTACGCGCCCGACGGCTATACCGGCGGTATGCCGCAATGACGCCGCTATATATGGTGTCATGGGAGGTCCTTCGTTCTCGCGCATGCCTTGGAGGCGATAGAGCCGATGAACCTGCATCGGCACGGCTGTCCCCATTGGTGAATGAGTTCTCCCACGTGCTGCTTGGCGGAGGCGAACCGCAAACGATAAATCCGTTTCCGCCGCAGTCGTACCCGTTGAACACCTATACAGCGTTATGGCCGGATCGACTTGATGATGTGACCCATGCCATCGAGGCCAATTATGCGGCATGGCGGACGGAACAACAACAGGAAAGACAGTAGACCTTGCTGAAGCCATGTCTACTAATGTCTACTGAAACTATATTTCGAGAAAATGATGAACCCCTCGAAATCCCAATGATTTCAAGGGGTTTGTGGTGGAGCTAGCCGGGTTCGAACCGGCGACCCTCTGCTTGCAAAGCAGATGCGCTACCAGCTGCGCTATAGCCCCGCATCCAGTACAAAAAAGGCGGCCGTAAAAGCCGCTTTCCTGTTCTGAAGTGGGCCCGGGAGGACTTGAACCTCCGACCTCATCCTTATCAGGGATGCGCTCTAACCACCTGAGCTACGGGCCCAAAGTTATCGCACGCTTTCGCGCACAAAAAGACAGCTTACCAGTTCGCCGTAATTTGTCAACCGGCGTGTCGCAGTGGGTGACGTGGGCATGCGGAACAATGGAGGGCATGTCATACCGTGCCACGGCCCGAAGCCGATCGTCTAGACCCGAGATGCTGGTTGTTGACGGTTTGGTGCTTCAGGTAACGCGCAAAGCCATCAAGAACATGTATCTGCGCATCAAACCGCCGCAGGGCGACATCGTTGTTTCCGCACCGCTGCGGATGACCGACGGGCAGATAGAACGGTTCGCGCGTGAACGTCGGTCGTGGATACTGGCGCAGCAGCAGCGCATACGGGAGGCCCGGCAACGTCTGGCGGACACGGCTGCGGACGGCGCGTCGCACGGCGGGGAGCCGGCCGGTTTCATCCACGATGCCGCATCGTGGTGGACGCCGGAGCGCCGGAATCGCGCCGCGTCGGCGATCGACGCGCGGCTGCCGGCCTTGGTAGAACACTGGTCCGCAGTCATCGACAAACGTCCGACGCATATCACATTGCGTGCGATGACGACCCGTTGGGGATCCTGCACGCCGCGGACCGGTCGCATCCGGTTGAATCTGCAGCTGGGCCTGCTGCCGCCCCAGTATCTCGAATACGTGCTCGTCCATGAGATGACGCATCTGTGGACCAACGGGCACGGGGCGGAGTTCCAACGCCGTATGACGCAGTATCTGCCGGATTGGCGTCGTCTGCGCCGCGAGCTCAATCGCTATACGACGGGGTAGGCCGATACGGAACCGCCGGAGGGCGTCTCCGCATGGATTGCGGGACACCCTCCGGCGGTGCGCGATTCGCGTTCTGTGTATATGGGAACCGCGTCAGGCCAGATGGCTGCGCATGAACCACTGGAACTTCTCCAGCTCCTGCACATGGTCCTGCACGATGTTCGAGCTGACCAGATCCAGTTCGTCAAGCTCGGCGATCGCCTTGCGGTCGTCGACGATCATGGCGTCGTAGTATTCGATCAGCGCCTGCAGGTACTCCTCCGTGGAATGGCGGCCTTCCAGGTCGAACGGCTTCCATGTGCGGTTGCGGGTGATCGCGTCGGCGCTGCCGTCCGGTGCGCCGCCCATCGTGGCAATACGCTCGGCCGTCTCGTCGGCCATGCCGAGCACGGCCTCGACCTGCGGGTCGAGCATCTCGTGCACGGCGATGAAGTTCGGTCCGGTCACGTTCCAGTGCGCATGCTTGAGCACCAGCGCGGCCTCCTGCTCCTGGCTGAGCCGGTTCTGCAGGATCGCGATGGCCTTCTCCGAAGCGGCCTCATCCAAGCCGGGAACCACAAAAGTCAATGCCATAACGTTTCCTTTCCCTCGATGGTATGGGTGGTTCCAGTCTACGTGGAACCACCCGGTTGGCGATTACGCTGACGACGTACTGGACGGCCGGCGCGTCATGGTCGGCCCGCGATGGCGCGTGGATTCCGCGGTCGTCCCGTCCCCGCGACGTGCCCCCGACAACGGGGGCGTCGCGCCTGCGTGCGGGCGATGGGTGACGGACGGGATCAGTCGTCGGATTCCGCGGTCTGCTTGCGGACCTCGATGGTCTCGATGCGGCGGCCGTCGACCTTGGTGATCACCATGTCATAGCCGTCGTCGGAGTGCAGCACGTCGCCTTCGGCGCCCATCTTGCCGGTCTGGGCCAGGAAGTAGCCGGCCACCGTCTCATACGGGCCGTCGGCGAGCTCGATGCCGGTCAGGTCCTCAAAGTCCTCCAGCGTGGTGCCGCCCTCGATCGTGGCCACGCCGTCAACGAACACGGTCGTTTCGCGGTGCTCCCCGCCCTTCTCCTCGGGCAGGTCGTATTCGTCGCGGATATCGCCCACCAGTTCCTCGGTCATATCCTCCAGCGTCACGATGCCGTCCGTGCCGCCGTACTCGTCGATGACTACGGCCAGGTGGATGCCGCGCTTGCGCAACAGCGACAGACTCGGCAGCAGCTTGGACGTGCCGGGCAGGGAGATGCCCTCGCGCACCACGTCGGCCACGATCTTGGCGTTCGGGTCACGCACGTCGAGCAGGTCGCGCACGTGCACGAAACCGAGCACGTCGTCGAAGTCCTTGCCGGTCACCGGGTATCGGGAGTAGGGCATCTCGCGTACGTAGGCGGCGGCCTCCTCCAGCGTCTGGTCGCCGTCCAGAAAGACCACGTCGGCACGCGGGCGCATGACTTCGGCCACAATCGTCTCGGACGCGTCGAAGACGTCATCCAGGATGGTGCGCTCGTCCTTGCTCAGGTTGGTGTTGGTGTTGACGAGCACGCGCAGCTCCTCGTCGGAGACCTCGCTCTCCGTCTCGTTCGGGTCGAAGCCGAGCAGGCGGACGATGCCGTTCGTGTTCTTGCCGATCAGCCAGATGATCGGCTTGCAGACCTTCGCGAACGCGTCGATGGCGGGCACGACGGCACGGGAGATCTGCTCGGCCTTCTGCATGGCGATGCGCTTGGGCACCATCTCTGAGATCACGATCGAACAGTAGGAGATGACCAGCGTCAGCACCACGGTGACCAGCGGATTGGCCACCACGCTCGGCACGCCCCAGCCTTGGACGACGGGGATGATGTACGGGGCGAGCGACGAGGCGCCGAACGATGCCGACAGGAAGCCGGAGAGCGTGACGCCGATCTGCACGGTGGACAGGAAGGTATTGGGGTCGCGGGCGATTTTGGCGACGCGGGCTCCTCTCGCGTCGGTCTGTTCCATCTGCTCGATCTGGGAGCCGCGCAGCGAGACCAGCGCCAGCTCGGTGCCGGCGAACACGGCGCCGACCAACAGGAACACGAAGATGAGCAGAATGTTCAAACCAAGTGACATGTCATTAACACTAGGGCATCGGCACGTCAATGGGGGTGCCGGCCGTTCGGGGGTCGTCCGTGTGGTCAATCTCACAGTTCCAAGACTGGAATTCCAAGGTTTCTTGGCTACGATGAAGGCAGACGCGACGGCGCGATCACGCCGTCCCCGCGTCATAACGAAAGGAACGACAATGACCCTTCTGCAGCATGAACTTACGGATTTCACCGTCAACGCCTACCAGAACGACGCCTTCCATGAAGTGAGCAAGGCCGACGTGCTCGGCCACTGGTCGGTGTTCTTCTTCTACCCCGCCGACTTCACGTTCGTGTGTCCGACCGAGCTTGAGGACCTGGCCGCCAAGTACGACGAGTTCAAGGCTATCGGCTGCGAGATCTACTCGGTGTCCTGCGACACCCACTTCGTGCACAAGGCCTGGCACGACGCCAACGAGAAGATCGCCAAGATCCAGTACCCGATGCTGGCCGATCCGACCGCCGCGCTGGCCCGCGACCTCGACACCTACAACGAGGAGCTTGGCCAGGCGGAGCGCGGCGACTTCATCGTCAACCCCGAGGGCAAGGTCGTGGCCTATGAGGTCATCTCCTCGAATGTGGGTCGCAACGCCGACGAGCTGCTGCGCCGCGTGCAGGCCTCGCAGTTCGTGTACGAGCACGGCGACCAGGTCTGCCCGGCCAAGTGGCAGCCCGGCGACGAGACCATCGAGCCGACGCTGGATCTGGTCGGCCAGCTCTGATTCGGGTACACCCCTGACAGCGGTCGATACGGCTGACAACCGATGACGAGGGGAGACCGGTGCGTGATGCACGGTCTCCCCTCACCGTCGCGGTCGGACTACCGGTACGGGGTGATGGAAGGAGGACGCAATGGTCCAGGACGAGAATCTCTATGACGTGATTGTGATCGGCGGCGGCCCCGCCGGCCTGACCGCGGGCCTGTATCTGGCCCGGGCGCGTTACCGCGTGCTGATCCTGGAGAAGGCCGACTTCGGAGGCCAGATCACCATCACCGATGAAGTGGTCAATTATCCGGGCGTCGGCACGACCAGCGGTAGGGCGCTGACGGCCACGATGCGCCGGCAGGCGCAGGATTTCGGCGCCGAGTTCCTTAGCGCCGAGGCGACCGGTTTGGATGTGGAGGGCGATGTCAAGGTCGTGCACACCTCGCGCGGCGATTTGAGGACCTTCGGCATCCTGGTGGCCACCGGTGCCAGCCCGCGCAAGCTCGGGTTCGAAGGGGAATCCGAATACGCCGGCCGCGGCGTGGCCTACTGCGCGACCTGCGACGGCGAGTTCTTCACCGGCCGTGAGGTGCTGGTGATCGGCGGCGGGTTCGCCGCGGCCGAGGAAGCGGTGTTCCTCACCAAATACGCCAGCAAGGTCACGATCCTGGTGCGCGAGGACAACTTCACCTGCGATGCGTCGGTGGCCGCCGAGGCGAAGGACAACCCGAAGATCGAGGTGCGTTACCACACCGTGCTCGACGGCGTCACCGCCGGGCAGGGCGGCCTGACCGAGGCGACGATCCGCGACGTGGCGTCCGGGGCCGTCGAGACGTGGCGGCCGTCCGCGGGCGGCACATTCGGCGTCTTCGTATTCGCCGGTTACGTGCCCGCCACCGATTTGGTGCGCGGCGTCGTCGAACTTGACGAGCAGGGGTATGTGGTCACGCACGGCTATCTGGAGACCTCGGTGCCGGGCGTGTATGCGGCGGGCGATCTGCGCGTCAAGAACCTGCGGCAGGTCGTCACCGCGACGGCCGACGGCGCAATCGCGGCCGTGGAACTGGAGCGGTACGCCTCGCAGATGAGTGAGCGGACCGGTCTGGTGCCGCCGCGTCCCGTCGATTCGGCGTACGAGCGTCGGGAACGCGATGCGGCGGCTTCGGCGGCCCGTTCCGGCACGTCCCCGGCCCCTGCGCCCACGCGCGACGGGGGTTCCGCCGATGCCGCATCCGGTGCCGTCGGCAAGTCGTCCGGCTTCTTCAATGAGGCGATTCGCAAGCAGCTCGACGTGGTGTTCGGCCGCATGGCGCGTCCGGTGACGCTGCGGCTGGATCTCGACGGTTCCCCGCTGTCGGCGCAGTTGGAGGGGTTCATCGGCGAGTTGGCCTCGCTCGGCGTCGGCAAGATCGCCGTCGAACGGCATACGGCCGCATCCGATGCGGCGTATGATCCGGCCGGCGTGCTGCCCGAGGCGCTGCCCTGCGTGCGGATGTGCGTGGCGGATGGGGATGGCGTGCCGCAACCGACCGGACTCGCGTTCCATGGCGTGCCCAGCGGCCACGAGTTCAACTCGTTCGTGTTGGGCCTGTATAACGCGGCCGGCCCCGGCCAGGCGCTGGATGCCGACGCGACGTCCCGTATCGACGCGATCAAGGAGCCGGTGAACATCATGCTGCTGGTCTCGCTGACCTGCACGATGTGCCCGGAGACCGTGCTCGCCGCGCAGCGCATCGCCGCCGCCAACCCGCTGGTACGGGCCGAGGCTTATGACGTGGCGCACTTCCCGGACATCAAGGACCACTACAACGTGATGAGCGTGCCGTGCATCGTCATCACGAAAGCCGACGGCTCGCAGACGATCGAGTTCGGCAAGCGGAACGTGGCCCAGATGCTGGACCTGCTCGGCGCCTAGAAGCTCAGGACCTCCACCTTGCCGGATTCCAGCTGGTAGCGGGCGCCGACGATCATCAGACGCTCCTCGGCCAACGCGGACTGGATGACCTCCGACCGGGTCACCAGTTCCTCGATTGTGCGGGCGATGTGCACACGCTCGTAGTCGGCGGCGTCCTCCAGCTCCGCTTCGCGCGCCTGCCAGACCGAGAACCCGATCTGACGCATGATGATCGACGCGTCTTCGGCGATGCGCTCGTCCAGCGTATCCATCGCCTCGGCCGCCGCCAGGGAGTCTTCGATCTCGGCGGTGGCCCGGGCGAGCAGGGCGTCGAGGCCGTCCGACGCCATCGCGACCGCGCCGCAGCGCTCATGGCCGAGGACGACCAGCAGGCTGACATGGAGCTTGGCGACCGCATACTCCAGCGATGCGATCGCCGCGTCGTCCACCATGTGGCCGGCGTTGCGGACCGTGAACAGGTCGCCGAGCCCGGCATCGAAGATGATCTCCGGCGGTACGCGCGAGTCGGAGCAGGCCAGCACGGCTGCATCCGGTGTCTGCCGGTCGATCAGCGATTCGCGTGTCTCCGCATCCTGCCACGGATGCTCGGCCTTGCCTTCGGCGAACCGGCGGTTGCCCGCCAGCATGCGGCTCCAGGTCGCGTTCGCCGTCGATTCCCTGACGTCCTGCATCTCTATATCGCGCTCTCCTTTGGTTGCAGTCGGTCCCGCGGCACCCCGCGGATGCGTCAACGTTGTATCGAGATGATACCACCCGCCGCCGCCGACGTTCATCAGGTGGACGACGTTGTTTCGGCATCCATCGGCGGTACGGCCGGATTGTCGGCGGATGCTATGCGAACGGCCCCCGTCCATGTGGGAATCGGGGACCGTTGGGTTATTTGCCGTGGTCGGTCGGAGCCTACGCGAACTGGCTGTTGTACAGCCTGGCGTAGGCGCCGTCCGCGGCCAGCAGTTCGGCGTGCGTGCCCTGCTCGATGATCGTGCCGTGGTCCATCACCAGGATCAGGTCCGCGTCAACAATCGTTGACAGGCGGTGCGCGATCACGAAGCTCGTGCGCCCGTGCATCAGCGTGTCCATCGCCTTGCCGATCTCCTGTTCGGTGTGCGTGTCCACGGAGGATGTGGCCTCATCCAGAATCAGGATCTTCGGATCGCACAGGATGACGCGGGCGATGGTCAGCAGCTGGCGCTGCCCTTGGCTGATGTTCTCCGCGTCGTTGGACAGGCGGGTGTCATATCCGTCGGGCAGCGTGCGCACGAAGTAGTCGACGCGTGCCATCTTGGCGGCCTCGATGATCTGCTCGCGGGTGGCGTCCGGGCGGCCGTACGCGATGTTCTCGGCGATGGTGCCGTCGAACAGCCAGGCGTCCTGCAACACCATGCCGAAGTGGCGGCGCAGGTCCATGCGGTCCATATCATGCGTGTCCACGCCGTCGAGACGGATATGGCCGCCGTCGATCTCGTAGAACCGCATGAGCAGGTTGATCAGCGTGGTCTTGCCGGCGCCGGTCGTGCCGACGATGGCGGTGCGGTGGCCCGGCTCGGCCGTGAACGAGACGTCCTTCATCAGCGGACGATCCGGATCGTATCCGAACTTCACATGCTCGAAGTCGACGCGGCCGCTGATTGGCTCGGCCACCCGCTCCGGCTCGGCGGGATCGGGTTCGATCTCGTCCTCGTCCAGGATGTCGAACACGCGCTCCACCGAAGCCAAGGCCGACTGCAGGCTGTTGATCATGAACGACATCTCGGTCAGCGGTTCCGAGGCCTGGTTGATGTACTGGAAGAAGGCCTGGAACGTGCCGATCGTCAGGTTGCCCGCGACGAGGAAGAATCCGCCCAGCACCGCGATGAACACCTGCGAGAAGCGGGTGATCAGGCGGATGGCCGGGTTGATTGCGTTCGTGATGAAATCGGCGCGTCGTGTCGTGTCGGCCAGATCCTGCGTGGCCTCGTGGATGCGGCGTGAGCTGGAATCCTCCTGGTTGAACGCGCGGATGATCGCGCGTCCGGAATAGGCCTCCTCCACGTGGCCGGTCAGGATGCCGACGCTGCGTTGGCGTTCGGCGGCCAGGATCAGCGTCTTGCGTGCCACGACCTTCGTTACGACCCCCGAGCCGATCGCGAACACCAGGAAGATCAGCGTGAGCCACACGTTGATCGTGAACATCATGATCACGGCGCCGGTCACGTTGCCGACGGCCACGAGCAGACGCAGCAGACCGGTCTGCAGCACTTCGCTGGTCTTGTCCAGATCGTTGGTCACGCGGCTGATGATGCGTCCGGGCTGATGCGCGTCGAAGTACTTGAGCGGCAGCCTGGTGAGCTTGGCGCCCACCTGATTGCGCAGCTTGAGGTTCAGTCGTTCGGCGAAGCTGGCCATGATGAAGGTCTGCGCCGAGTAGAACACCCATTGCACGGTGTACAGCAGCAGCAGTCCCATCGTCTGGATGCCGCCGTCCATCCACGTGATCGTGAACGTCTCGCCGGTTGCAAAGGCGGCCTGGATCTTGTCCCACAGCAGGTCGAGCAGATACGCGGTGTAGATCGGTCCGGCCAGCGTGATGATGACGTAGAACACGAGTGAGACGCCCACGACGTACAGGCGCCACTGCTGCTCGCGCGAGGCGTCCCAGAGGCGTCGGATTGTGCGCTTCAGGTCGCGGGGGACCTCCAGCTCCTCCTCGTCGGGCGCGAGGTCGGCCTGTACGATCGGATCGCGCGGGGTGTCGGTGGCCGAGCAGTCGCCTCGGGCGGCGGCCTCGTCGCGGCGGGTCTCGTCGGTTTCGGTGGTCTGGGTCATCGGGTCTCCTCCTTTCCGGCTTCGGCGGCGGATGCGTCGGCCGCCGCTCTGGCCTCGAACTCGGCGAGGTCCTCGGCGCGCATCTGCGAGCGGGCAATGTCCTGATAGGTGGCGCAGGTGCGCATCAGTTCTTCGTGCGTGCCGCGGCCCTTGAGATGGCCGTCCTCCAGCACGATGATCTGGTCGGCGTGCACGATGGTGCTCACGCGCTGGGCGATGATCAGCATGGCCGAATCCTTGACCTCAACGGCCAGCGCCTTGCGCAGCGCTGCATCAGTGGCGAAGTCGAGCGCGGAGAAGCTGTCGTCGAAGATATACAGGTCGGCCTTGCGGGTCAGCGCGCGGGCTATGGCCAGACGCTGACGCTGGCCGCCGGAGAAGTTCGTGCCGCCCTGCGCCACACGGGTGTTCAATCCGAGCGGCAGTTCCTTGACGAAGCCGGACTGGGCCACCTCAAGCGCGTGCCACATCTCCTCCTCCGTGGCGTCGGGATTGCCATAGCGCAGGTTGTCGGCGATCGTGCCGGAGAACAGCCACGCCTTCTGCGGCACGTAGGCGATATGCTCGCGCAGCTCGTGCTGGGTCATGTCCTTGACGTTGCGGCCGTGCAGGAGCACGCGGCCGTCGGTAGCGTCGAGCAGGCGCAGCATCAGCCGGGCGACCGTCGACTTGCCGGAACCGGTCGGACCGATGATCGCGGTGGTCTGTCCGCGGCGGCAGGAGAACGTCAGGTCGTGCAGCGTGTCCTCCTCCGCATCCGGGAAACGGAACGAGAGGTGGTTGAAACAGGCGACCTTCGGGTTCGGGTTGTTGGCGGCACGGGCCTTGGCCATCTCCTCCAGTGTCATCATCGCACCGGTTGCGGCGTCCGGTTGCGGCACGATCTGCCGGCCGTCGTCGGTCTGTCCGATCCAGGCCTGCGTGGCCTCGCGGGTGGAGGCCTCAGTCGGCTGTCCGTCGCGGATGCTCGGCTGCTTCTCGATGACCGCGCGCACGCGGCTGATGCAGATGATCGCACGCGGCACCATCAGGGCCACGAACTGCGCCATCATGATGTAGAAGAGGATCAGGATCGAATACTCGATCAACGCGGTGATGTCGCCGATCTGCATCGCGTGCACGCCGACGCGGTCGCCGCCCGCCCAGATGATCAGCACGATCGCGATGTTCATCAGGAAGAACGTGAAGCTGTCGAGTCCGGCGAACAGGTAGTTGACGCGGATCGCGTTGTTCGCGTAGTCGGAGAACGACTTGTCGAGGCGCTTGATTTCATGGCGGTCGCGGCCGAACGCGCGGATGACGCGCACGCCGGTGATGTTCTCGCGCAGCACCACGTTCATGCGGTCGATGTAGCTCTGCAGCTTCTCGAAGATGCCCGCCGCCTTCCAAACGATCAGCGCCGCCAGGATCACGACGATCACGACGATGGCGAGCATGATCCAGCCCATCTGCACGTCGAGCATGAACGACAGCGTGACGCCCATCACGCACATGATCGGCACCGGCAGCAGGATCTGCAGACCCATCATCAGCGCCTGCTGGATGATGTTGACGTCGTTGAGGGTGCGGGTGATCATCGAGCCGGTGCCGAACTCCTTGAAGTCGCCGTCCGAGAAGGCCAGCGAGGAGTCGTAGATCGCGTTGCGGATGTCGCGCCCGACGTTGGAGCACAATTTGGCGCACAGGTAGCTGCCGGTCAGCGATGCCGCGCCGGACAGGAGTGTCACGGCCATCATGATCGCGCCCGTCGAGATGATGTGGTCGACGCCGCCGTCGGTGGCGCCGATGTTGATCATCTCGGCCAGGATGGTCGGGATGAACAGCGCGCCGGCCACGTCGAGCAGCAGCGCGAACACCGTTGCGGCGGTCAGGCCTTTGTACGGCTTGATGAATGTCAGCAGTAGTCGCATGTTCTCCGGTCTCTCCTTTCTTATCGTTCTTTGTCTTCCCGGGTCTTCGGCGATGCTTGTGTCAGTCGATGTCGCCGTCCGGCCCGTCGGCGGTCAGTCGGTCCGCCTCGGGTCCGCCGAACGTGGCCGGGTCGGGAAGCCTGACGGTCTCCATCGCCTCGTTCAGCAGGGTCGCATAGTGGTCAATGAGCGTGAACATCATGTCGCGGTCCCGTTCGTCGAGGGCCGTGAGCGCCCGTTTCTCCGCGTTCATGGCCGGTTCGATGTAGATCTGCGCGAACCGCGCGCCGGCCTCGGTCAGGCCGATCTGTTTATCGCGACGGCTGCCGGTCGCGTATTCAACCGTGATCAGATCGCGTTCCTCCAGCTGTCGCAGTGTGGATGACACGGTCTGCCGGCTGTACAGCCAGACCTGCGACAGGTCGCTCTGCGGCATCGTGGTGCCAGCGTCGCGCAGCGCGTACAGGATCCAGAACGCGCAATCGGACAGGCCGCTGCGCCGCGCGATCTCGTGGTAGACACGGTCGATCCCCTTCCAGGAACGATTGAACCGTTCCAACAGCGTTGCCGCGTTGTCGGACATGGCCACCCTTCTTTCCTCGTCATACGTCGTGTCGGTCCGAGTGGGATGTGGGTGTCGGTCGCATAGGTCGCGGTAGGTTGAGACCGCGGTCCCGTACAACGATGTTCTCGACGCCAATCCGGTTCTGACGTCAGGAAAGCCGCGGCAATCGGCGATTGCTGCGGCTTACTTTGTCAGAGTTCGGACAATCAGCATCTATGATAATCCGATTTCGTACATTTGCAACTTGATGTTACCGTGCGGCGCCCCGCCTCCGCTATCACTCCGTTAACACGAATCCTAACATGTTAGAATTCTCCGTTAACATGTTAGAATTATTGATAGCGAACATGTAAGGGGTCGTGATGATACCTGATCGGGAATCGCTGGGCGTGGAATTCAAAAGCGAAGTCACACGGCCGCAGTCCGATACGGAGATTGTGGATAATGTGGTCGCGCTGGCCAATACCGAAGGCGGCACGTTGTACCTCGGCGTTGAGGACGATGGTACGGTAACTGGCGTCAGTGACGGCCATCGCAATGTCAATGGTCTGGCGGCATTCATCTTCAACAGCACGGTCCCGCAGGTTGCGGCGAGGATCGAGCTGGTGCATGAGCATGGCTTGCCGGTGGTGTGCATTGAGGTGGGCAATAGTAGCCAGATCGTATCGACCAGCAAAGGCAGAACACTGCAGCGACGTCTTAAGGCCGACGGTACGCCGGAAGTGGTGCCCCTGTTTGTCTCCCAGTTCATCAGTCGCCTCTCGCAACAGCGCAGTTATGACTATAGCGACCAGCCGGCTCCTGAATCGGTGCTGTCTGATCTGGATCCGCAGGCCAGGAATCGATTGAGGGCGCACATCCGGCAAACCAATGCCGGTAATTCGCTGCTGGCGTTCGATGACGAGGACTTCGACAAAGCTCTGGACCTGGTGGTTGACGGTCCGGAGGGCCCCTGCCCGTCCGTGGCGGGATTGCTGACCATCGGGACCGTCGACGCCATCCGGCGTTCCCTGCCGACGGCCACGGCGATGTTCCAGGTGATGTCGGGCACGGTGCCGCGCGTGAACGTTGATCCGTTCGCGCTGCCATTGGTTGATATGTTCGATCGGATCGACACGCTGCTGGAGCCGTGGAACCCAAGCCATGAGGTGATGAGCGGCTTGGTGAGGACCGAGATTCCGGATTTTGACCGCCAGGCGTTCCGTGAGGCGATGGTGAACGCGTTCTGTCACCGGGATTACGCTGCGATGGGGCCGGTGCGGTTCCTGGTGGACGATGATGGTTTGACGGTGGCTAATCCGGGCGGCTTCATCGAAGGGGTGAGCGAGGAGACGTTGCTGACGGCTCAACCGCATTCCCGCAATCCGCAGCTCGCGTTGATTCTGAAGACCGCGGGATATGCGGAGCGTACGGGCAGGGGTGTCGATGTGATCTACGCCGGTGCGTTGGCTTCCGGTGGCCCGTTGCCGGATTATTCGCAGTCGGACGGCTCGCAGGTGGTGCTGTTCCTGCGTCGGGCGGTGCCGGACGAGGCGTTCGTCAGCATGGTGGCGGAGGAGGAGCGTCGGCGGGGTGCCCCGCTCAGCGTGTGGGCATTGATTGTGCTGTCATTGCTGAAGGAACATCGGAGACTGACGTTGGCGCAGATGTGTGGATTCTCGCATCTGCAGGAGCGCCGTGTGGTGCGTACCGTCGAGGAGCTGGTGGAATCCGGTCTGGTGGAGGCGACGGGCAATGGCTCGGTGCGCAGCTATGTGCTGGGCGAGCGGGTGTATCGTCGTGCCGATGCGATGATGTCATATGCCAGGCAGCGTGACGTCGATACGGTGCGGCGCAATGACATGGTGCTGGATTTTGCACGGCGCAACGGTGGTGCCGTCAGCACGTCGGAGGTGATGGAACTGCTGAATCTGACCTACATCAGCGCGTATCGGCTGCTGAAGGGGTTGGAGGAATCCGGAAAGGTCCGGCATGAAGGCAGCGGCCCTTCGTCTCGGTATGTGCTGGACAGTGATGCAGGGTGATGCTACGTGTCTTCGCTATCATTCCGTTAACGGGAGTTCTAACATGTTAGGATTCGCCGTTAACATGTTAGAACTCGAATGATTTGGGGATTCGTGAGCCGGATGGCCCGTCACCGACATCCGCAGGATCGGCGGACGATCAGTTTGGCGGGGACGAGCTGCACGTCCGGGGTGGTGTCCGGGCGCAGCGCCGCGTCGATGGCGCAGCGGGCGATCTGCGCCTCCTCGAAGCCGTCGGACGACCTGTCCAGCTCGCTGTTCCTGCGCTTCGACTTCGAATGGAGCAACTTCGCCACGGCTATCACCGACGGCGGCATCCTCAAGGCCATCGTCAACAGCGTGATCATCACCCTGTGCTCCACCGTCATCACCTGCCTGGTCGGCGCGGCGGCCGCCTACCCGCTCGCCCGTCGCCAGACGCGCGGCAACAAGCTGGTCTCCGCCGGCATCCCGCCGGCCATCACAACAAGGACTCGACATGTTGTTCCCCTCCATCATCACCGACTCCCCCATCACCCGCATCATCCTGGACGACGCCACCGCCGGCGACGATTTGCCGGACGTCCTGGCCGTCGTCAGCTGCACCGATCCGGCCGCCTACCACGGGCTGCCCCGGCAGACGCCCCGCCGTACGCCGCTGTTGGCGGAGCATGCGCTGGGACTGTACGGTCGCCCCTCGTTGCGGGGGCACCGCGTCATATCCGACGATGGCGATGTGGCCACCGGATTGGACTGGTCGCCCCGATTCATCCTGGATCACGCCCCTGCGGTCGACGGCGGCAGGTTGTCCATGACCGCGCACGACGTGAACGCCGGTCTGTCCCTGACCACCGAGATCGAACCCATGGTCGGCGGGTCCCTGCGCATCCGCCATGCGCTGACCAACGTCTGCCCCGGCAGCTATGTGGTCGACGGGCTGGAGGTCTGCGTTCCCCTGCGCGACGACCAGAACGAATTCATCGACTTCACCGGCCGGCATGAGAACGAGCGCCAGCCCCAGCGCCACCGGGTCGCCGACGGCACCTGGGTGCGCGAGTTCCGCCGCGGCAAGCCCAGCTTCGAAGGTACCGCGCTGATTGCGGGCACCGAAGGCTTCTGCTTCGGCTCCGGTTCCATGCTCGGCGTGCAGCCGGCGTGGAGCGGCAACACGGTGCTGGCCGTCGACCGCATCACCGAGGACGGAACCGCGGTGTTCGCCGGTGAGCTGCTGCAACCGGGCGAGGTGGTCCTGACCACCGGTGACACGTACACGACGCCGTGGATCGTGATCACCGCCTGCAACGACGGCCTGGACGGCGTGGCGCACAGTCTGCACGCCTGGGAGCGTTCGCTGCCCGCGCACCCGGCCAGCCAGCCGGTGACGCTGAACGTGTGGGAGGCGCTGTACTTCGATCAGGACCCCGACGTGGTGCTGGACCTGGTCGGCAGGGCCGCGCGTCTGGGTGTCGAGCGGTTCGTGCTCGACGACGGCTGGTTCCATGCCCGCCGCACGGACACCGCCGGACTGGGCGACTGGTGGGTCGACCCCAGCGTCTGGCCGGATGGCTTGAAGCCGCTCGCCGACGCCATTCACGACCACGGCATGCAGTTCGGTCTGTGGTTCGAGCCGGAGATGGTCAACCCCGACTCCGACCTGTACCGTGAGCACCCTGACTGGGTGCTGCAAACCACCGGTCGTCTGCCATTGCCGCATCGCAATCAGCAGGTGCTCGACCTGACGAATCCCGACGCCTTCGCTCACGTGTTCGAACAGATCAGCGCGGTGTTGGAGGAATGCGGCGTGGACTACGTCAAGTGGGACCACAACCGCGACCTGCTCGAAGCCGGCACGAACGCGCGCGGCGGCGCCCCCGCCGTGCACGAGCAGACGGTCGCCTACTACCGCCTCCTGGACACGCTGCGCGGGCGCTTCCCGAACATCCAGTGGGAATCCTGCGCGTCGGGCGGCGGCCGCATCGATCTGGGCGTCATCGAGCACGTCGAGCGCGTCTGGACCTCGGACATGACCGATGCCCTGTCCCGTCAACGCATCCAGCGGTGGACCGTGCAGACCGTGGCCCCCGAATACATGGGCATGCATATCTCCGCCACCACGTCGCACCAGACCGGACGCACCTACACCTTGGACTTCCGCGCCGCAACGGCCGTGTTCGGTTCCTTCGGCATCGAGTGGGACATCCGGCAGGCCAGCGAATCCGATCTGGCACGGATCGCGCAGTGGATCGCCTGGTACAAGCAGGAACGCGACTTCCTGCACTCCGAGCGCGTCGTGCGGCTGGACGTAACCGATCCGGGCGTGATGGCGCACGGCGTCGTCGCCGATGACGCCTCCCGGGCGATCATCGCCCACGTGCAATACGAGGAGTCGCCGTCCAACCGTGGCGTGTGGCTGCGTGTCCCCGGCCTGGACCCGAAGGCGCGTTACCGGCTGCGGTGGGCGGGGCCGGTGGCCGAGGACCCCGAGGACGTATTGCGGGAGGCGTCCCGCCGCGACTGGGATCCTCTGCCGGAGTCGGGCCCGTTGGGTCCGGACGCCACCATCACCGGCGCGGCCTTGGGCACGATCGGCGTGCGCATCCCCCGTTGCCATCCCGAGACGATCCGTCTGATCGAGATCGTGCGGGTCTGATCCGGAACAACGAAGGCCCCGTGGGCGGCAGGTCGTCGAACATGACGATCCCGGGCCCACGGGGCCTTCGCTTACGCTATCCGGATCAGCCGGTGTTCTGGAGGCCGGCTGCGACGCCTGACACGGTGCACAGGATGAGGTAGATGAACCCGGCCTGCTGGCTCTGGCTCAGCTCCTCCTTGTCCACGCGGCGGCGCAGCGACTTGAGCGCCAGCACCTGGGTGAGCGAGAGTGCGTCCACGTACGGCGAACGGATGCGGATGGCCTGGCCGAGCACATGGCGGTGCTCCAGCGGCCACTCGTCGCCGACGATGCGGAGCACCCACTTGCGGGTGAGCTCCATCTCGCCCAACACCTTCTCGTTGAGATCCTCGCGGTCGTCCAGCGCCAGATACATCTTGGCGATGCGCTCGTCGGTTTTGGCGATCGACATCTCGATGTTGTCGATGAACGTGGAGAACAGCGGCCACTCCTTGTACGCCTGACGCAGCGTATCCAGATCGCCGAACTGCTCACAGGCCGTGCCCAGACCGTACCAGGCGGCCAGGTTGATGCGGGCCTGCGCCCATGCGAACACCCACGGGATCGTACGCAGATCGTCCAGCGACTTGGCGCCCAGACCACGCTTGGCCGGGCGGGAGCCGATCGGTAGGAGGCCGACCTCGGTCAGCGGCGTGACGATCGAGAACCACGGCGCGAAGTCCGGGGTGCCAAGCAGATCGAGGAAGCGCTCATGCGAGGCGTCGTTGAGCTGCTGGGTCATGTCCGCGTACTTCTCGGTCATCTCGGTGTTGAGCTTCTCGATGCTCGGCGCGGACTGCAGCAGCGTGGCGGCCGCGACCGACTCGATATGGCGGACGGCCAGCGTCGGGTTGCCGTAGCGCGCGAAGATGACCTCGCCCTGCTCGGTGAGTTTGAACCGGCAGTTGACCGAGCCCTTCGGCTGGGCCAGCACCGCGCGGTTCGCCGGGCCGCCGCCGCGGCCGACGGCGCCGCCGCGGCCGTGGAACAGCGTCAGGTCGATGTTGTTCCGCTCCGCCCATTCAACGATCTTGCCCTCGGTCTCATGCAGCGCGAAGATCGAGGTGGTCGGGCCGGCGTCCTTCGAGGAATCCGAATAGCCGAGCATGACCTCCATCTTGCCGCCGGTGGCCTTGAGCCGGGCCTGCATCTCCGGGATCTTGATGATCTCGTCAAGCACGTTCACCGAGTTCTGCAGATCCTCCAGCTGCTCGAACAGCGGGATGACGTCGATGGCCGGCACATCCTTCGGATTCGAGAACGCCAGGCGGTTGAGCTCATACACGTCGCGCACGTTCTGCGCCGACTTGGTGAACGAGATGATGTACCGTCCGGCGGCCTTCAAGCCGTTGCGCTTCTGGATGGCGCCCAGGGCGCGGAAGGTGTCGAGCACCTCCTGCGTCATCGGCTGCAGCGGGCCGCGCTCGCCGTGCAGACCGTGCTCCCGGATGTCCTCCAGGGCACGCGAATGCACCACGGAATGCTGGCGGAACTCCATCTCCACCATGTGGAAGCCGAAGGTTTCGGCCTGCCAGATCAGATCCTGCAGCGGGCCGTAGGCCGAACGTGGGTCACTGGCGGCCAGGGAGCGCTGCACGATCTTCAGATCGGCCAGGAAATCCTCGCAGCTGTGGTACATCAGATCCGTGTCGCGCGCGATGGTGTAATGCAGGCGATCGGCCATGACCAGCATGACCGCGCGGTGCGGCTCCTTGGTGGAGAGCTGGTCGGCGTTCTGGGTGAGCCGCTCGCTCATCTCCTTCTGACGGCCCCACAGCAGACGAAGCTCCTCACTGGCGGGCGTGGCCTCGGAATCCATCGTCAGATTCTTGCCGACGGTGCGGGTGGCGTCCTCCAACGCGGCGATCACATGGTCGCTGAAGTTGCGGGCCACCTGACGGCTCACCTTGGCGGTGACGTTCGGGTTGCCGTCGCGGTCCGAACCGATCCAGCTGCCCGGATGGAAGAACGCGGGGCACGCCGGCGGCACCAGACCCGCCTGATCGCCCAGCAGCCAGTCGTCGAAACGGCGGTACACCTGGGGAATCGTGTCGAATAGGGTCGAATCGAAGATGTCGATGATCGTGTTGGCCTCTTCGACCGGGGTCGGCTTGCGGTGCTCGATCGGCGAGGTGCGGAACAGCGCGTCAATCTCATTGAACAGGCGACGATAGTTCTCGCGCTTCTCGGAGCCGCCCAGCAGCGGGCGCACCTCCAGCAGTTCGGCGATGCGACGGATCTTGCCTTCCACCGCCTTGCGCCGGGCCTCGGTCGGGTGGGCGGTGAACACCGGGTGGAACTCAAGCTTCTCCAGCAGGGCCTTGGCCTTGGCCGGTCCCATCTCGGTGATCAGCTGGTGATAGACCACGGTCAGCTCGTTGACCGGATCGACGGCCTGGTTCTCATCCACCTCGGATTCGCGCTGGCGCAGCACGGACACACGGTGATTCTCCTCGCAGAGATTTGCCAGATGGAAGTACGTGGTGAAGGCGCGGGCCATCAACTGGGCATCGTGCAGGTTCATCGCGTCGATGATCTCGACCGCCTTGCGCAAGCCTTCGTTCCCGTGATCCGAATCATCCAGGAATCCGGCGAAATGCTCGGCGCTGGCCTCGACCGCGTCGGTACGGACCTCGTCGAACATGTTCAGCAACTTGGGATCGAACTCGTTGAGCACCTCGCGCAGGATCTGCAGGCACAGTTCCATATTGTTGCGCAGCGAGGACGGCAGTTCGTGCTCCTCGGTCCCCTTCGTGCCTATCGGTGCCACAACGGCCAATTCCTCGGTGATGGCGTGATTGTTATCTGTCATATATGTTGGACCTCCTTAGCCCCGTCCCACGGTTGCTCGGTCAGTCGGCCATCCGCGGCTCCTCCGCGGTTGTGTTGGCCGACCGTTGCGAACCCAAAGCCGCAGGCCCGGCGGTTGTCTCGTTCATTGTACGACTTGACCTTGAGCGTATGGCGACACGCGTTCGCATACCGTACAGTCCGTGCGACCGGTATTCGCCGTCGGTCCGCGTCACGGGCGGCTCCGGCGTTCGGCCATGCCGTGCGGTACTACTGGAAGGGTGAGATTCCGCCGCGCACAGAATGATGGCACCGCCACAGCCGTCAGCAACTACCACACCCACTCCATCCCGTTGGATATGGAGGACATCGAACGCGATTGGGATCGGCCGGTTGCACAGGCCGGCATCGCCGCCAAAGCCAGTGTGATCGTGCGCGTCGGCATGCTGGACCTGGGCGCGGGAACCGGCAGCTTCCGGGTCCGTGAGATGATGCACCGCGTGGCCTATCCGTTGGGCGTGCACGTGCGCGCCGACGTGAACCTGACCGATATCGCGGCCACCTGCACGGACGGAAAGAACCGCATCACCGAGGTCATCGACCTGCCGACCACCGGTGTGAACACCGAACGCATCTGGTTGTTGGAGCACTTCGCCGACTGGTTCAACATCCATCTGGGCAAAGGGTCGGTGTATCACGCACAATCGGTGGTATCTGAGGAACTCGTCGAGCATCTGGACGATCCCGAGGCCCGCACCTCGTTGATGAGGGCGGTGGAGAAGGACCAGGCCGCACAGGAGACCGCGCAGGAGGTCATCGAGGCGATCGCTGATGGCGTGAATCATCGGGGCACGTCGGCGGAGGAGACGGCATCGGACGCCGGCGGCGAACGGGAAGGCGAGCCGGCGGAGAAGACGGCATCGGCGGAGGGGCCTGCGCCGGATGCCGACGGCGACTCCCCCTCATCCGATGATCGCCACGGCAGGCGTGCCAAACGTACGCCCAAACGATACGCCGAACATTTCGACCACATCGCCGCCGCTTCCGACCCGAAGCGGCAGGTTCCGGCGCTAACCGTGCGCCAGGTCCATGATCGGCTGGACCTGATCGAACGTCGCAGACCGCTGTACGCGCCGTGGCAGTCGGGACTGGCTGCCGGTCTGGCCTGCGCGGCGTTCGTCTTCCTGTTGGGCGGCGGCATCTATGACATGGTCGGCGCGTTCGTCGGCGCCGGTCTGGGGCAATGGCTGCGCCGACGGCTGTTCGCCAAGCATCTCAACCAGTTCTTCGTCACCTTCGTCTGCGTGGCCGTGGCCGCGCTGGCATGCACGGGCGTGCTGCGCGTGATCGGGTTGATCGATCCGGTGGCGTTGCAGCATGACACCGCCTATATCGGTGCGATGCTGTTCGTGATTCCGGGCTTCCCGCTCATCACCGGTGGCCTGGATATAGCCAAGATCGACTTCCCATCCGGCATTCAGCGGCTGTGCTATACGTTGGCGATCATCCTGATGGCCACGTTGGCCGGTTGGATGACCGCGTTTGTGGTGCATCTGAACCCGGGAGGCTTCGAGCCGCTGGGGCTGGACCCGCTGCTGAACAACTGCCTGCGCTTTGTGGCCGCCTTTGTGGGGGTGTGGGGATTCTCCATACTGTTCAACTCCCCGCAGCGCATGTGCCTGGTGGCGGCCACCATCGGCGCCATCACCGATACGTTCCGCCTGATCATTGTGGACTATGGGTTGCCGGCCGAGGCCGGCGCCTTCGTCGGCGCGCTGCTGGCCGGCCTGCTGGCGGCGGGATGGCGGTCCTCGGTCCGGCGTGGATGGCTGCCGCGCTACCTGGATTATCCGCGTATCTGCCTGACGGTGCCGTCCATCGTGATCATGGTGCCGGGCATGTATCTGTACCGCGCGATGTTCCACCTGGGGCAGTTCGACACCCAGCTGGCGTTGGACTGGGCGTTCCGCGCATTCATGGTCATCGTGTGCCTGCCGATCGGGCTGGCCATGGCCCGGGTGATCACCGATAAATCCTGGCGGTATGACGTATGACGGTTCGCACTACTTCAGGGATCGAATCGCGCATCGGCCATATTCCGGCATCCGATGATCGAATCTTGAGGTAGTGCGAACCTCACTCGGCGAGAGTCTCGTCGACCAGACGAGGCAGCGCCACGGCGATGTCCTCGTGGATAAGACGTGTGGCCAGCCGATCGTACTGTGTGCGTCCCATGTTCATGATGGTGATGGGCACCCCGGCCTGGGCCGCCACCGGTACGAGCGAGGCCGCCGGGAACACCTCCAGCGTGGAGCCGATCACCCAGAACTCGTCGGCTTCGCAGGCGCGCTTCATCGACGTTTCCATGGCGCCTTCCGGCAGCATCTCACCGAAGTAGACCACGTCGGTTTTGATCAGACCGTTGCAGGGCATGTTGCCGCGGTACGGCAGCTTGCGACGGCAGTGCGGGTCGGGCTGTTCATCCAGCCGATCCATGATGTCGGCGGTGTCGTACTTGGCGTGGCATGTCATGCAGTGCGAGGTGCCGATGGTGCCGTGCAGGTTCACAATCACCTTGTCGGTGTTGCCCGCCTTCTCATGCAGCGCGTCGAAGTTCTGCGTGGCGAGCAGTGTGAGCATGCCGGCCTGTTCAAGGAGGGCCAGCGCTTTGTGTGCCTCGCCGGGCTGTGCGTTCCATACCGGCGACTCCTTCTGCCAGCGCCAGGAATATTCGCGTGCCTGCTGGTCATGGAGGAACGCGTCGATGTCATAGACGCTCTGCTGCTCGGGGTGTTTGGTCCACACGCCTTCCGGCCCGCGGAAGTCCGGGATGCCGGCCGATGTGGAGATTCCCGCTCCTGTCAATACTGCGATCTTCTTCATGACTACAGGCTTAGCACGATTCGCGATGACGCGTTGTCGTCTCCATATATCGGCACGTACGTCTGGCGGCGGCTACGGGTGCGTGTTGTCGTCTCTGCCTGGCAACACACACGTTACGGTGTCTCCGGAGCCGTGTCGTCATTCCTGTATGACGACACGTACGTGAGGTGTTGGGAGGGTGACACGCCGATGGGCGGCAGTTTCCGAGGTGCACAGAGTGGCGATGAGGGTGGTTTCGGTGGTTTTGATGGTGGTTTTTGGGTGTTTGCGACACGCCGGTGGATGGTTGTGTTTCCGGGGTTTTTGGGGTGTTTGGTTTGGTCGGGTTTGCGTTGGTGGCTGGGTTGGTGTAAGTTATTCCCTTGCTGCCGGTCGGCGCGGGTCGCCCCGCTGGGGTGGTTCGGGTTGGCCGAGCGGTGGTGGTTTGAGAACTCAAGAGCGTGTTTGTACTACTTTGTAGAGTCATTTTGATTGCCAGTCCGATTCCCGCTCCTTTGTTGGGAGTGGCCGAGGGGCCTGTGATGGGGGTCGGGGTTTTGTGTGGATCGTTTTCCTTATAAACGGTCTCGTCAATTATGTTTGGAGTCATCGTTCGGATGTCTTCGCAAGGTTTTTTGTGGAGGGTTCGATTCTGGCTCAGGATGAACGCTGGCGGCGTGCTTAACACATGCAAGTCGAACGGGATCCCTGGCGCTTGCGCCGGGGTGAGAGTGGCGAACGGGTGAGTAATGCGTGACCAACCTGCCCCATGCACCGGAATAGCTCCTGGAAACGGGTGGTAATGCCGGATGCTCCAGATGACCGCATGGGATTCTGGGAAAGCTTTTGCGGCATGGGATGGGGTCGCGTCCTATCAGCTTGTTGGTGGGGTGATGGCCCACCAAGGCTTCGACGGGTAGCC
>NZ_JGYX01000005.1 GCF_000741215.1 Bifidobacterium pullorum subsp. gallinarum | reverse complement strand
GTTGGCAATCGGGTGTCGAGTGCAATCGCACAAGCGGGCTTGACTGCGAGACCGACGGGTCGAGCAGGGACGAAAGTCGGAGATAGTGATCCGGTGCCGGCGTACGGACGCGGCATCGCTCAACGGATAAAAGGTACCCCGGGGATAACAGGCTGATCATTCCCAAGAGTCCATATCGACGGGATGGTTTGGCACCTCGATGTCGGCTCGTCGCATCCTGGGGCTGGAGCAGGTCCCAAGGGTTCGGCTGTTCGCCGATTAAAGCGGCACGCGAGCTGGGTTCAGAACGTCGTGAGACAGTTTGGTCTCTATCCTCTGCGCTCGTCGGAACCTTGAGGAGGCCTGCCCATAGTACGAGAGGACCTGGGTGGACGAACCTCTGGTATGCCAGTCGTCACGCCAGTGGCGCGGCTGGTTGGCTACGTTCGGAAGGGATAACCGCTGAAAGCATCTAAGCGGGAAGCCTGCTCCAAGATAAGGGTTCCATGGATCCTCGGATCCTGTAGTCCCCATGCAGAACACGTGGTTGATAGGCCGGACGTGGAAGCCCCGCGAGGGGTGGAGCTGACCGGTACTAACGGACGAGGGGCAATCTACTGCGCGTCTTCCGCGACGGCCGCTTTCCCGGACGACAGGGAGCACGGTCACAAGACACGGAACAACGAAACATCGCGTCCATCCTCCGGTTCCCGGACCGCCACCCGGGACCATCCCCCACCCGAGCGGTGGGAAGAAGAATTGAAGATTTGCGGCGGCCATGGCCCAGGTGAGACGCCCGGACCCCATTCCGAACCCGGAAGCTAAGGCCTGGCACGGCGATGGTACTGCACCCGAGAGGATGTGGGAGAGTAGCACGCCGCCGCATTCACCGTCACAAGGACCCCCGGTCGAGCACCACGCTCCCGGGGGTTCCTTATTACACCCACACCCACAAAAACCCACCCACACACAAGACGCCTGTGGACCCGCGCGGAATCCCCGTTTCCCGCGCACACACCAACCCCAGGCGCCCGACCAGGCCGCACAACCCCGAAAGCCAGTCGGATACCACAACCCACCAGAAAACAAACTCTGAAAACAACGGACAGGACCTCAACGGGGGACATATCCATCAGCGTCGTTACGATGTACGACATCGGACACACCCAACGAAGGGAATGGATATGCAATACAGCACGATAGGCACCACCGGCGTCAAAGCCTCGCGGGTGGCCCTCGGTGTGATGCGGTTGAACGGCAAGAGCCGCCAGGAGGCCTCACGAATCGTCGGCACGGTGATCGACCGGGGTGTCAATTTCTTCGATACCGCCGACGTATACGGCGACGGACGGAGCTCGCTCGCGCTCAACCAAGCGCTGGACGATCTGGGCGTCAGCCGTGGCACCGTATACCTGCAGACCAAGGTCGGTATCATCAGCGGACAGCGCTACGACTTCTCCAAGCGTCATATCCTGGACTCCGTTGCTCAGGAGCTCACCCGTCTGGGCACCGATTACGTGGACCTGTTGCTGCTGCATAGGCCCGACACCCTGGTGGAGCTCGATGAATTGGCCGAGGCGTTCAATCTCCTGCAGCAACAGGGCAAGGTGCGTTATTTCGGCGTCAGCAACGTCAACCCGATGCAGATCGAGCTGCTGCAGAGCGCTATCAGCCAGAAGCTACACGTGAACCAACTGCAGTTCGGCTTGGGCCACGCGGACATGATCCGTCAGGAATTCCACGTCAATATGAACGATGCCGCCAGCATCGACCATGACGGCGGCACACTGGCGTACACTAGGCTCAAGCATATGACCATCCAGGCGTGGAGCCCCTTCCAGTACGGGTTCTTTGAAGGCACGTTCATCGACAACCCCAAATTCCCCGAACTCAACGACCATCTGCAACGCATCGCGGAGAAGTATGGTGTGACCAAAAACGCCATTGCCACGGCCTGGATTCTGCGGCACCCCGCCAAGATGCAGGTGCTGTTGGGTTCGATGAACCCCGAACGGCTCACGCAGATGATCCAGGGTGTGGATATCACGCTGGACCGCCAGGAATGGTACGACCTGTATCTCGCCGCCGGTAACGATCTGCCGTAGCGCCTGCTGTGTCGCCGTGCGCCGGGATTGACCGCGCATGGCGTGGGGAGGCGGGGCCATATGATGTGAGCATGCATTATTTCACACCGAAGCGCTGTGCGTCGTCGAACAAGATCATGTATCACGACAAGGCGCAGGCGCAACGTGCCGCCGACGAGAGCTTCAGGGAACGGGGCATCGAGTTATGGGTGTACCGGTGTGAATTATGCGGAACATGGCACCTGACGAGCCGCGACCCCGATAGCTCATATCGATATGTGCCGTTGAACCAGCAGATTCGTCCGCATTCACGGAAGAAAGGGTATAAGCCGCGGCGCCGATGACGGTGTCGGTGTGCTTGTGCCCTGTGCCCCGTGCCGGCCGGCTCAGCCGTGCCGACGGTGTCTGCGATTGACGAACGCCTTGGAACCGCGATCGGCGAGTGTGGTCAGGATGGCGCCGAACGCCGCCGACGCGCCCGCGAACAGCACGCTCATCAGCAGTCCCTGCTGCGCGTTCTCGCCGGCAGCCGCCTTGGCGGTGCGCGACGTACCGCGGTTCCACAATGCCTGGAACAGTTTGCCGGCAACCAGACCGGCCAGCGTCGGGATGAAGTATTTGATGAGTTTGTCGCCCAGGGAATCCGGGTCGTTGAGCCGTTGTTCGCGCATGGCGTTCACCCTTTCATCAATGGCGTGGAACCCAGCGACGATCTGGTCTGCTGAGGAACCGGAGTCTGCCATATAGTCCACATACTCGTCGGTCATGGTCTCCATCATAGACGTGGCCGCCTCCGCCCGTACCCGACCGGATGTCGATTGCCGCGTGAACGTGGGCGTGCGAGTACAGTATGAGGTATGACTGACACGATTGTTGGCGGCAACGATGCCCCCAAGCCCGGTCGCCTGGTGCTGTTGCGGCATGGGCAGACCGCATGGAGCGTTTCCGGACAGCACACCGGACGAACGGATATCCCGCTCACCCCCACCGGCGAACATCAGGCGATTGAGGCCGGGGTGCGGCTGAGGGAGTCGTTCCCCGATGGATTCGCCCAGGGATGCGTGTTCGCCAGCCCCCTGCGGCGGGCGCGGCAGACCGCGGCGCTGGCCGGGTATGGCACGCATAACGTGCTGCCGTATATCGCGGAGTGGGATTACGGCCGCGCCGAGGGACGCACCCGCGGCACCGTGTCGCAGCTGCTGGGGCGGCCCTGGGATCTGTGGCGCGATGGAACGGAATCGCTGCCGGCGACTATGGACGGCGAACGTGTGGAGACGTTGCCGGGCGGCACGCAGGTGACGGTGCGCAACGGCCGCGGCGAGACACTGGATGAGGTGGCCGCACGCACCACGGTGGCCATCCGCGAGGTGCTGCCGTTGATCGAGGAAGGCCATGACGTGCTGCTGGTGGCTCATGCTCATGTGCTGCGCATCCTGACCACCCAATGGCTGGGCATGGATCCGCTGACGGCCAAGCTGCTGCGTCTGGACACGGCGCGGTATTCGGTGCTGAGCCAGTACAAGGGAGACAACGTCATCGAGCAGTGGAACGTGTGAATCACGCTACTCGCGAATTGACAACGTGTGCAGTATTCTTGAAACGGTTGTCATTCGAGTGTGGCGTGCAGTGATAAGCGCGTTCTTGCATGCGGGGAGGCGTGGTCCATGGACAAGGCGGGTATTCGTGATGTGGCGGAAGCCGCCGGCGTGTCGATCTCGACGGTGTCCCGTGCCTTCACCCGTCCCGACCTGGTCTCCGAGAAGACGCGCAGCAAGGTGCTGGAAACCGCCGACCGTCTGGACTTCAATATCTCCCGTTCGGCCACGGCGCTGAAATCGGGCCAGACGTACCGTGTGGCGCTGCTGATGAACGAGGACATCACCAGCTGGTTCAACACCCAGGTATTCGCCGGGGTGGAGTCGGTGATGCACGATGCCGGGTATGACATCTCGCTCTACCAGCACATCGACACCGCGGAGAACCGTCGGGACTTCTTCACCACGCTGCCGGTGCGCCGCAACGTCGATGCGGTGTTCGTGGCCTCGTTCGCCGTGGACGCCGAGGAGATCGGGCAGCTCAAGCGCACCCATGTGCCGATCATCGGCATCAACACCCCGACCACGGAGGGCTTCGACGCGTCGATCAGCATCGACGACGAGAACGGGATGTTCACGGCGGCGCAGCATCTGATCAATCTGGGGCATAAGCATATCGTCTATACCTGCTCGGCTCCTGTGGAGACCATGCATTCCAGCATCGACGCCCGTGCGCGCGGGTTCATCCGCGCCTGCAAGGCCGCGGAGGAGACCCGCGAGCTGGACTGGGAGGTGATCACCGTGCCCCGCGGTACCGAATTCGTGGAGTCCACGCTGTCCTCGCTGCTGGCGTTGGATGATTTCCCCGATGCGATCTGCTGCCAGATGGATATGATGGCGATCCCGCTGGTGTTGCGGCTGGTGCGGTACGGGCACCATACGCCGCGGGATTATTCGATCATCGGGTTCGATGACAGCCCGTACGCCGACACGGTGAACCTGACCACCATGCGTCAGAATCCGCGCGATATGGGTATCAGGGCGGCGCAGAAGGCGCTGGCGCTCATCCGGGAGGAGCCGTTGGACACCCCGCATGAGATCGTGCAGCCGCATCTGGTGCTGCGCGGCACCGACCGCCTGTATGAGGGCTGAGCCGGCTGGTCAGCCGGTCAGGCCAGCAGGAAGTTGGCCAGCCCCTCGTAGTCGGCGCCCTTCAGTGACAGTACGGCGGCCGCCGACTCCATCGGATCCGAATACGGGGAGATGCCGGTGCGCAGATAGACGCCATCGATGCCGGCATGTCGGGCGCCCAGGATGTCGTTGTCCTCGTCGTTGCCCACCATGACGGTCCGGTCGGCGGTGGTTCCGGCGCGGTCCAATGCGCGGGCGAAGAACTCCTTGCCGGGTTTCCGGACATGCTCCTCGCTGGAGATGAGGATGTCGTCGAAGACGTCATCCAACCCCAGCATGGTCAGTTCGGGGCGGGTGTAGCAGGATTGGGCGTTGGACAGCAGGACGACGCGCAACCCGCGGCCCTTCAGCAGCTTGAGCATGTCGAGGGCGCCCGGATACAGCCAGATCAGGCGCGTCGAGGCCTGACGGAACACCCATGCCGCCTTGCGGCTCAGCCGTTCCCCGACGCGCATGCCGCGCAGCGAGAACATCGCACGGTAGGTCGGCAGCAGGTCCGGCTCATAGAACGCCGGATCGTGCCCGACCGGCACCGCCGATGACAGCGCCCTCGCGCCCATGAACCGGTCACGCAACTGGTCGGCGCTGTCGTAATGCGCGCCGGCCTCGTCGAGGAAATCCCGCAACGTCTCCCATGCCTCCGGGTCATCCTCGTCGGTACGGATGTCCACCAGCGTGCCGTACAGGTCGAACAGCACGGTATCGTACCGGCGATCGCCTGAATCCTGCTCCGCGACAACCGTACGGAACCGTTGCATGCCCGAACCCATCGGAATCACCCCTTGTCAGAAGGAAAACACCACGAAACTCTGCGGGCCAAGCGTCACCGTGGTGCCGTCGGCCGCCACATTGCCCCGACTGAGTTCCATCGTAGGGGTGCCGTGCGACGTCGCCGTATCCGGCAGCGCGAACGACTCGGTTTCCAGTCCGGGGTTCAACGCGATGACGAGTCGATCCGAGCCGTCGCGGGAGGTGCGCGCGTAGGCGAAGAGGCGTCCGTGCTCCGGCGC
This sequence comes from Bifidobacterium pullorum subsp. gallinarum, assembly GCF_000741215.1. GTDB lineage: Bacteria > Actinomycetota > Actinomycetes > Actinomycetales > Bifidobacteriaceae > Bifidobacterium > Bifidobacterium pullorum_B. The sequence goes on along the minus strand of NZ_JGYX01000005.1, from coordinate 400,901 downwards.
CGCGATGACGTCGAAGGCGGCGTCGGCCTGCAGCGCGGCATGCCGCTCGCGCAGCGCCAGCACGGTGCGGACCCAGTGGTACAGCGATCCGTCGTCCGCCCGCTGGGCCTCGACGGTCGGCGCGTCGGGAGCCGGGTCGACCGGCAGGTACAGGTCGTCGGCATCGGCCGTGGAGAAACCGAGGTTGGGGCTCGCGTCCCACTGCATCGGGGTGCGGGTGCCGGTGCGGACATAGCCGCCCTCCTTGGTGGGCAGGTTGCGGTACCGCATGCCGATCTCGTCGCCGTAGTACAGGAACGGCACGCCGGGCATCGTCAGGATCATGCCGTAGGCGACGGCGAGCTCTTCCGGCGTCAGCCGCGGCGACAGCCGGGCCGTGTCGTGGTTGCAGGTGATCAGGCAGAAGTGGCCTTCGTCCTTGGTGGCTTCGTACTGCGGCAGGTACTGGTCGAGGAATCCGTGGACGCTGCCGCCGCCGTGCGCGGAGAAGTAGCTGTGGTCCCGCTCCCGGTCCAGCGGGTCGGGGGTGTTGCGGCAGAGCAGGTAATACCCGTTGCGGTCCCAGCTCCAGTCCAGGTAGAAGTCCATGTCGAATCCGGCCCGCAGCGCCTGCTCCGGCACGCCCCATTCGGAGACGAACGCGGCTTCGGGATACTCGTTCTTGACGGTGCCGAGCATCTGACGCCAGGCGGCGATGGTGGCGGTTTTGCCGGCGTCGTCGTTCTTGACCAGCGAATTGGCCATGTCCACGCGGAAGCCGTCGCAGCCCTGGCCGAGCCAGAAGCGCATGACGTCGACCATGGCCTGGCGGGTGTCCTCTGCGGCAGGGGAGTCCACGTCCATCTGCCAGGGGCGTTCGGGGTGTGCGAAGCCGTAGTTGAGCGCGGGCTGGCATTTGAAGAAGTTCAGCACGTAGGTGCCGTTGCGCGGCGCCTCCCCGCCGACGAACGGCAGCCCGTCCGCGCCCGACATCCACGAGTCGGTCCAGATGTAGCGGTCGGAGTACTGGTTGCGTTCCGCCCGGCTGCTGATCCGGAACCAGGGGTGCTCCTCGCTGGTGTGGCCGGGGACCAGGTCGAGCAGCACGTGCATGCCGCGTCGATGGGCCGCGTCGAACAGGGCGACGAGGTCGTCGTTGGTGCCGTAGCGTGGGGCGACCTTGAGGTAGTCGCGCACGTCGTAGCCCGCGTCCTTGAACGGTGAGTCGAAGCAGGGGTTGATCCACAGGGCGTTGCATCCGAGGTCGCGGATGTAGTCGAGCCGGGAGAGGATGCCGGGGATGTCGCCGATGCCGTCGCCGTTCGAATCGGCGAAGCTCTGCGGGTAGATCTCGTAGAATCGCGCGTCGGCGAGCCACTGGGGGCGTGGGAGGGTGCTGGACATCATGGATCCTTTCCGTCGGTCGGCGTCGGTGGGGTGCCGGTCGTGGGCCCCGTCCCTCGCCGGGGGTGTCGGCATATGCGGTATCGACGCCGTAGGGGCATCGGATATGCGAACGTTTACAACAGTGTAGGGCCAATCTCGGGAGAGACGTGCCGTAATGGCTGGAATTATTGGTGTAATCCTGATGGGAACATCCGGTTGCGAACGTTTGCAATATGGTGTATACTGTCAGGCAGCAACACGTCGTGTTGCCCCGCGTTTCCGAGTATGCCGTGCAATCGTTGTCATCCAGTATTGACGTCGAAACGACCGACGTGCCCGGGGGGGGGGTATTCGATGCGTTGCGGGTTCGGATACCGCAGTCAGAACCCGAAGAAAGGAATAAATCAACGATGATTGCGCGATGGAACAAGGCCTTGGCGGCCTTGGCGGCATGTGCGCTGTTCGCAGGAGGGCTCTCCGCCTGCGGCACGGGCGCATCCGCCAACGGAGACGCCGAGAACATCACCCTGGTCGTCTGGGCATCCCAGGAGGACCAGGCCAACGAGGACTCCTGGCTCCAGGAAATGGAGAAGGCATTCCAGGAGGAACACCCCGAATACAACATCACCTGGAAGAACCAGGTCGTCGCCTCCGCCGACGCCGCGGGCGTGGCTAAGCAGGACCCGACCGTGGCGGCCGACGTCTACTCGTTCGCCTCCGACCAGCTGGGCACCCTGCTGGACGCCGGCGCGATCGGCCAGGTCAGCGATCCGACGATGGCGCAGCTGGAGGAGCAGACCGAAGGCAGCGAGACCATGCTGGACACGGTGCGCGGCGAGGACGGCAACGTCTACGGCGTGCCGTTGGCCGGCAACACCTGGTTCATGTACTACCGCAAGAGCAAGTTCACCGAAGAGGACATCACGTCGCTGGACGCCATGCTGGCCAAGGGCAAGGTCTCCTTCCCACTGACCAACTCGTGGTACGTGCCGGCGTTCTACATGGGCGCCGGCGGCGAGCTGTTCGGCCCCGACGGCACCGACGGCGCGGCCGGCGTGCAGTTCGGCGGCGAGATCGGCGCGGCCGTGACCGAGTATCTGGTCAACTTCCGCAACAACCCGAACTTCGTGCTGGACCAGAACGGTTCCGGTCTGGCGGGATTGAAGGATGGTTCGGTGGATGTGGTCTTCACCGGCAATTGGGACGCCGCCACCGTGCGCGCGAACCTCGGCGACGACTGGGGTGTGGCGCAGCTGCCCTGCTTCACCCTGAACGGCCAGCAGGTGCAGATGAAGGCGTTCGCCGGATCCACCGTGTACGCGTGGAATCCGTACAGCAAGCACCCGAAGGCCGCTGACCAGTTCGCCGCGTTCCTGTCCGGCACCTACTCGCAGGAGAAGCACTACACGATGCGCTCGGTCATCCCCTCGGACGTCAAGGTTGCCGCGACCCCCGAGGTCGAGGCCGACGCCGTGGCCCAGGCGCAGATCGATACGATCGCCAACACGTCGGTGGTCCAGCCGTCCATCTCGGAGATGAACAACTTCTGGGTCCCCTGTGAGAACTTCGGCAAGGCCATCTACAACGGCGAGGTCACGCTGGACAACGCGGCCGAGCAGACCGAGCGGTGGATGGCGTCCTACGAGAGCCTGATGTGACGCAAGGAAGGGTTTGAACATGGAAGCAACCGTTTCGCCACGCCCCGCCAAGCGTGGCCTGATCCGCCGCAAGACAGACTATATCCCGCCGTCGCGCTACACGCTGCGCGCGGCCGCCAAGGACGGCGACGCCCTGACGCGCCTGTCGTTCCTGATCTTGGGCGCGGGCAACCTGGCCCGCAAGCAGATTGTCAAGGGCCTGCTGTTCCTGGCCGTCGAGATCGCCTACATCGTCTACATGGCGACGGTGGGCGTCGGCAGCCTCGGCACGCTCGTCTCATTGGGGTCGCGCACCCAGACCCGCCAGAAGATCGACGGCTACTGGTACTACGACGCCGGCGACAACTCCGTGCTGCTGCTGACCGCCGGCGTGGCCACGGTGTTCATCACCGTCCTGTTCGTGGTGTTCTGGTCGTACGCGGTGCGCAGCGCCCACAAGGCGCAGGTGCTCCAGCGCGAGACCGGCGCCGTGCCCACGCTGCTGGACGACTGGCGCAACCTGACCGACCGCAACGCGCAGGTCTCGATGATGTTCCTGCCGGTGGTGGGCATCCTGGTGTTCACCGTGCTGCCGACACTCATCATGATCTGCATCGCGTTCACCAGCTACGACTCCGACCACGTGCTGCTGTTCGACTGGGTGGGCTTCAAGAACTTCGGTTCGCTGTTCGCCGAAACCGGCGCGGTGACCGCCAACCAGTTCGTGCGTGTGCTCGGCTGGACGCTGATCTGGGCCATCTTCGCCACGTTCCTGAACTTCTTCTTCGGCCTGTTCCTGGCGATGATCATCAACCGCAAGACCACGCGCTTCAAGGGCATGTGGCGGTCGATCTTCTCCCTGTCGATGGCCGTGCCGCAGTTCGTCTCCCTGCTGGCCATCAACCAGATGCTCCAGCCGGAGGGCGCCATCAACAGCACGCTCGAATCCTGGGGCTGGATCACCGAACCGCTGCCGTTCTTCACCGATCCGACCTGGGCCCGCGTGACCGTGATCGTCGTGAACCTGTGGATCGGCATCCCGTTCACGATCATGCAGATCACCGGCATCCTGCAGAACATCCCCGCCGACCAGTATGAGGCCGCCAGGATCGACGGCGCCAACTGGTGGCAGACGTTCACCCGCATCACGATGCCGTATCTGGTGTTCGTGCTCACCCCGTACCTGATCACCACGTTCACAGGCAACGTGAACAACTTCAACGTCATCTACCTGCTGTCCGGAGGCAACCCGACCGCCGTCGGCGACACCGCCGGCTCCACCGACCTGCTCATCACCTGGCTGTACAAGCTCACGGTGGATCGCGGCGACTACAACCTCGGCGGCGTCATCGGCATCTTCACATTCGTGGTGCTGGCGATCGTCTCGCTGATCACCTACCGCAGCAGCGGATCCTATAAGAACGAAGGAGGCTTCCGGTGAGCCAAGCAACCCAGTCGGCCACTGTCAAGGCCGAAAGCAATCCGTTCCTGCACGACCAGCGCAAGCGGCGCATCGTGGGCGATGTGCTGAGCCACCTGCTGCTCGTGGTGCTCGCCGTCATCTGGATCATCCCGATCGCGTGGGTGGTCATGGAGAGCTTCAATGCGAACCCGGGACCGTACAACCCGTCGTTCTTCCCGGAGGAGTACACGCTGGACAACTACATCCAGCTGTTCACCGACACGCACATCCTGAACTTCCCGAAGATGTTCATGCACACGTTCATCATTGCGGTGATCTCGTGCCTGATCAACGTGTTCTTTGTGCTGTGCGTGGCGTTCTCGATGAGCCGTCTGCGCTTCCGCTTCCGCAAGTCCTTCATGAACGTGGTGCTGGTGCTCGGCATGTTCCCGAACATCATGTCCGTGGTCGTGATCTACTTCATCCTGAAGTCGCTGGGCCTGACCCAAGGCATCGGCGTCACCGTCGCGCTGATCCTGGTCTACTCCGCCGGCGCTGGCGCGGGCTTCTACGTGATGAAGGGCTACATGGACACCATCCCGATGTCCCTGGACGAGGCCGCCGCGCTCGACGGCTGCACCCGCTGGCAGACCTTCCGCCTCATCATCCTGCCGGTGTGCAAGCCGATGCTCGTCTACCAGGCCCTGACCGCGTTCCTCGGCCCCTGGCTCGACTTCGTGATGGCCAAGGCCATCTGCCGCACGCAGGACAACTACACGGTGGCGCTGGGCCTGTACCAGATGCTCAGCCGTGAGTACCTCAACTCCTGGTTCGCGCGATTCGCGGCCGCCGCCGTGATCATCGCCATCCCGATCGCCATCCTGACGATCGTCATGCAGCGCTACTACCAGGAGGCCATGTCCGGCGCCGTCAAGGGCTGAGCCGGCACATCCGATCACACATCCGCCAGGCGGGCGGAGGCGGGAACCCGCTCCCGCCCGCCGCGGAGGACCCGGGGCAACGGCCGTTGCCCCGGACCTGTACCATCGTTGTCATGCAAGGAGTTCCGATGACGCAACCCCGTGATTACCAACGTTCCACGGTCAATCCGATCTCCATGTTGTCCGCGTACGACGGCGAACTGGGCGCACGCCTCACCGCCGACGGCACGGCGTTCACCGTCTGGGCACCCACCGCCGAATCCGTGACGCTGCGACTGTTCGCCACCGGTTCCGACGACGAGTCGGGCGCACGCACCATCGCCGAGCGTCCGATGGCGTCCGGCCCGCGCGGCACCTGGCACGCGGAGATCCCGGAGCGGCTGGCGGGCGTCTACTACGACTTTCTGGTCGCCTTCCCCGACGGCACCGTGAACCGCGCCGCCGATCCCTGGGCGCGCGCGGCCGGCGTGAACGGCGCGCGCAGCATGGTCGTGGACCTGGCCCAAACCAACCCCGAGGGATGGGGCAAGGACCGCGGCCCCGATATCCCCGACGGCGAACTGGTCGTATGGGAGACTCATATCGGCGACTTCAGCAACGACCTGGACTGCGGGGTGCCCGCGGAACATCGCGGGCGGTTCCTGGCCTTCACGCACGATGGGACCCACATCACGGGCGATCCCGCATCGCCCACCTGCCTGAACTACCTCAAACGCCTCGGTGTGACCTGCGTGCAGCTGCTGCCGTTCTACGACTACGGCTCCGTAGACGAGACCCTGCCCGAGGACGGCCAGTTCAACTGGGGGTACGACCCGGTCAACTACAACGTGCCCGAAGGCTCCTACAGCACCGACCCCTACCACGGCGAGGTGCGGATCCGCGAATGCAAGACGATGATCCAGGCCCTGCACCGCGCGGGGTTCAAGGTCATCATGGACGTGGTCTACAACCACATGTACTCCGCCGACAACTGGTTCGAACGCATGGTGCCCGGCTACTTCTGCCGCCGCACGGACGATGGGGCGCTCGCCAACGGTTCCGGCTGCGGCAGCGACACGGCCAGCGAACACGCAATGTTCGGCCGGTACATCGTGGATTCGGTGACGTACTGGGCCCGCGAATACCACATCGACGGCTTCCGCTTCGACCTGATGGGCCTGATCGACGTGGAGACCATGAACGCCGTGCGCGCCTCGGTCGACGCGCTGCCGAACGGGCGGGGGATCCTGCTGTACGGCGAGCCGTGGTCGGCCACCGACTCGGCCGTGGAACCCGGGACGATCCTGGCGAACAAGGGCGGCGTGTCCCGGCTGGGCCGCCGCATCGGCTGGTTCTGCGACGCCACTCGCGACTCGATTAAGGGACACGTGCTGTACTCCGATCAGGCCGGGTTCGTCAACGGACTCGGCCGGGCGTTCGCCCCGTCCGTGCACAAGGCGGTGGACGCCTGGCACGGCGCGGTGGGCGAGCCGAAGGACCCGATGCAGCTGGTGCAGTACGTCTCCGCGCACGACGACCTGACGCTGTGGGACAAGCTGTGCGCCACGATGTGCCCGGGCGGGCCGACGGAGGCGGATTACGCGGCTTGCGGCGCGTGCGGCGGGGTGGCCGGGGAAGCGGCGGGTCCTGTCGGTGGCGGCGCGGCGGACGATGCGGTCGGCGGCGAAACCGGCGGATGCCACGGTGACGTCGCGGACATGATGGCGGCCAACGCCATGGCCGCGGGCCTGGTGATGACCGCGGCCGGCTTGCCGTTCCTGCTGTCCGGCGAGGAGTTCGCCCGCACGAAGCTCGGCTGCTCCGACTCCTTCGACCGGCCGGCCTCGCTCAACCTGCTGGATTGGCGGCGCGCCGTGCGGATGGCGCCGCTGGTCGACTGGTACCGGACGCTGATCGCGCTGCGGCGGTCGCATCCGGAACTGTGCCGGGGCGCGCACGTCCCGCTGCCGTCCGCGGACGATGTGGTGGCGTACCGTGTCGGCGATTTGGTGATGGCGGCCAACGCAGGGTACGGGGAGTCCGCGCTTGATATGACGGGCGGGGCCGCCTCGGACGGCGAATGGGCTGTTGTCGCCGATTCGACCGACGCGCTGGCCGGGCGGGCCACGCCGCCGGATGCCGGTGCCGAAACCGGGCACGGCGCCCGCGGGACGGCCACGGTGACGCTGCCGGCACGGTCGTTTACGGTGTGGCAGCGGTGCGTCGACGATGCACAATAGGAATGCCGGCATAGGGCGCGATGGACTGACGGACAACGTTGACGGAAGGACATGTGAACACGATGAACGAATCTGTGGCCGGGCATGATGCCTCGCTGGACAACGCCAAAGGCATCACCACGTTCGCGATGAAGATCGTCGCGCTGCTGCTGGTCATGCTCGGGTCGTTCAGCACCGCGGTGCTGCTGCCCGGCGTCGTCGACCTGGCCACGGCGGATATGGGCGCGCTGACCGGCGTGGTGGTGACCGACGCGTTCTCCTGGTGCGCGGTGCCGCTGTATGCGTGGATGCTGGTCAACGGATTCCGCCGCACGCACGCCGCCGGATGGTACCTGGCCAGACTGGCCGTGCTGGCGGCGGTGTCCGAGGTGCCCTACGACATGGCGACGTCGGGGCGGTTCTTCGATATGACCTCGCAGAATCCGGTGTGGGGGCTGTGCATCGCACTGATCGCGCTGATGGTGCTCCGCGCGTTCCAGGGGCGCCGCGACGTGGCGTCATGGGCGATCCGGATTGCGGTGCTGCTCGCGGCCACGTTATGGGCGTACCTGTTCAATGTGGGGTTGCGGCTCGGTCTGGTCGGCGAGGGGCTGATGACCCTGGTGTTCGCCGTGATCTTCTACACGCTGGCCAGGCGCGAGAACACGATGATGCTCACGGCGGGCGCGTTCGGCGCCTGCATGTTCATCCTGCCGGTGCTGGGCGTGATGCTGCTGCACTGGCGCTCGCGGAGGGAGGGATATCCCGCCCCGTGGGTCAAATGGTTGTTCTACGTGCTGTATCCGCTGCAGCTGCTGGCATTCGGGCTGGTCGGCATGGCGTAGCCATTCGCTTGCAAACGTTAGCATCATGCGGTAGGCTGTGGCGTGTACCTCCGAGAGTGTTGTGGCTTCGGTCGCAAGGCGTATCGGGCGGGTGTGATGTTCCGAGAAAACACGAAAAACATGGGATTGGTGACGGTTGCCCCTGACGTTTCGTCGATGCGACGCTCTAGAATCTAAGCGGATAGATTTATAATGCAAGCGCTAGCATCACGAGGCCGTCCTCGCTGGCGACGCATCATCACATCACTGCAGAAAAGGTGAGAACCGATGACTGATAGCAATGAAGCTCAGAATCAGACGCAGACCGCCCAACGGGAGGAAAGCCCGGCGCGCCTCAAGCGTCCGCTCATCCGCCTGGCCAAGGCGTGCGGCGTCTCTACGTCGTATATCGACCAGCTCGGGGCCTACGTCGAAATCCGTGACGAGGTGCTCGTCGCCGTACTGGCGTCGCTGGGCGTGGACGCCTCGAACCCCGCGGCCATCAGCAAGTCGCTGCTGGAAACCGAATGCCGTCAGCGCGAACAGCTGGTGCCCCCGACCGTGCTGGCCATCACCGGCCGGGCGAACAACGTGCCGCTGCGCTGCTCGGCGGACGCGCTGGTGGCGCTGACACTGGCGTTGGAGGACGGAACCGCCTACGCCGGCGACCTGCGCGCGAACCTGCGCGTGCACAAGGACGCCGACTTCGGCGAACAGCTGGAACTCACGCTGCCGGACGACCTACCGATCGGATACCACACACTCAACGTGCAGGTCGGCGGCGTGCAGCGTCGCGCCACGGTCATCGTCGCCCCGCCCCGCATCGAACTGCCCGAAGCGGTGCGTCAGCGGCAGCGTTGGGGGTGGATGACGCAGATGTACTCCGTGCGGTCGGCCGATTCCTGGGGTGTCGGCGACTACGGCGACCTGAAGCGGTTGGCCGCCGACGCCGGTGAGAAGTCGCACGCCGACTTCATGCTCATCAACCCGATCCACGCCGGCGCCCCGGTGCCCCCGCTGCAGCCCTCGCCGTACCTGCCGGAGTCACGCCGGTTCCTCAACGTCACCTATATCCGGCCGCAGGACATCCCCGAATACGCGGCGCTTGACGACGCGGCCCGCGCGCAGGTCGAGGCGCTGCACGCCTCGGTGGCCGCCGCCAATGACAGCGCCGAGCCGATGGACATCAACGCCTCGTGGGACGCCAAACGTCAGGCGCTGTGGCTGATTTTCTCCGCGCCGCGCTCCGGGGAGCGCGAGGCGGCCTTCGCCGAGTTCAAGCGCGCGGCGGGGCCGGACCTGGACGCCTTCGCCACCTGGTGCCTGGCGTTCGAGGTGTGGGGCGCGCCGTGGGAGGAGAACTCGTGGTTCTTCCGCACCGACAAGAACTCGCCGGCCGTGGCGGCCCTGGTGCGTGACCACCATGACATGTTCGAATTCCAGCGCTGGCTGCAGTGGATTGCCGACGAGCAGGTGGCCGCCGCGCAGCAGGCCGCCAAGGACGCCGGCATGGCGCTCGGCCTGATGCAGGACATGGCGGTGGGCGTGCACGCCCTCGGCGCCGACGTGTGGTGGAGCCCCGAACGGTTCGCCGACGGCGTGACTGTCGGCGCCCCGCCGGACTTCTACAACCAGCTCGGCCAGGACTGGGGGCAGCCGCCGTTCAGCCCGCAGTATCTGGAGTCGACCGGCTACCGCGTCTACCGTGAGATGGTGCACAACATGTTCGCGCACGCCGGCGCCCTGCGCATCGACCACGTGCTCGGCCTGTTCCGCCTGTGGTGGATTCCGCGCGGCTGCACCGCGCGCGACGGCGCCTACGTGACGTACAACCACGAGGTCATGCTCTCCATCCTGTCGATTGAGGCCTCCCGGGCGAACGGTGTGGTCATCGGCGAGGATTTGGGCACCGTACCCGAATACGTATCCAAGGTGCTGGCCGAACACGGCGTGCTGGGCACGGCCGTGGAATGGTTCTCCCGCGTGGACAACTCCCCGAACGCCGGCGATCCGTACGCCCCGCCGGAGGACTACCGCAAGTACGCGCTCGCCTCCGTGACCACGCATGACCTGCCGCCGACGGCGGGCTATCTGAAGCTGGAGCATGTTGACCTGCGCGAGGAGCTCGACCTGCTCAACGAGCCGGCCGAGCAGTTCCGCGCCGAGGTGCAGGCCGAAATCGATCAGATGCTGGCGCTGCTGGTTTCACGCGGATATCTGCCGCGGGAGGTGGCCGACGGGTTGAAGGCCGCCTGTGCGCCGGACGCCGACGATGCCGAGACGGCCGACCGCGAGGCGCTGATCCAGCGCGTGGTGGAGGCCATGCATGTCATGCTGCGGGATGCGCCGAGCGTGCTGGTGCAGGCCGCGTTGGTGGATGGCGTGGGCGAGCATCGTACGCAGAACCAGCCGGGCACCAGCTGGGAGTACCCGAACTGGCGCATCCCGCTGGCCGACGAGACCGGGCGCGTGGCGCATACCGAGGAGGTCTTCGACCTGCCGCGGGTGCAGTCGTTGGCCGCGGCGCTGAACCGCTGAGACGGGCTTCGCACTACCTCGGGTTTGAAATTTCAATCGCCGGAATATCAACCCTCCGGCATAGAAACCCCGAGGTAGTGCGAACCTGCCTCTGCGCTACTGGAGGTCTTCCCCCAGAAGCCAAGCCGCATATAAGGGAATGCTGCGGATACCGTTGCCGACACCGAAGTTACGTGCACTGACGCGCACGAGATACGGCGGATGGTAGCGTTCCCGGAATGATTCGAGGCTTCTGGCGGTGACGTTGCGTCCGGACTTGACCTCGATGGGGATGACGTCGCCTTGTTTGGCGCGGGCGATGAATTCGACCTCTGCTTTGCTGGTAGTACCCCAGTAATATACGGATGAATCCGAGGCGACGAGCTGCTGCAGCACATAGTTCTCGGTGATGCCTCCGCGGAATCCGGCTGCCTTGTCCGTCGCCGGTTCCAGATCCTGCGGGATGGCTTCATACTGCGCCGACAGCAATCCGACATCAGCTGTATATATCTTGAACGAGCTACTGTTCTCGAAGGTTTTCAGCGGTGCCGTGGCCTCGGTGACTTGGGTGCATCGCATGATGATGCCCGCAGCGTCCAGCCATGCGATGGCATTCTCGTATGTTGCAGCCCGGCCCCCCGACTTGATGAGCTTGTACTGAAATTTATGGTTCTCCTTGGCCAGTTGCTGGGGAATGCTGTTCCATACGGCCATGATGCGCGGCGTTTCCGTGGGTGTGGCGTACTTGGCCATATCCGCGAGATATGCCACGTTGATTTCCTGCTGCTTGTTGCGCGCAGATTCCATTGCGTCGATGCCGGGGGCATCATTGGCGACGTATGCCGAGACGATTTCCGGCATGCCGCCGATGAGCTCATATTCATGGACAAGCTGCATGGCGCGATCATGCAGGGCGAACGCCTGATCTGGGGCGTTCTCATACGCGTCGCGTATGGCGTCGGCCAGACGTGTTTCTCCGCGTGCCCACAGGAACTCTTCAAAACTCAATGGGCGCAGCTGCAGTAAATCGACCTTGCCGACGGGGAACGAGTACAGCTCGCGTTTGAGGGCGACGCCTAGTAAACTACCGGCTGCCACGACGTGGTATTGCGGTGCGTCATCGCAGAAATATTTCAACGAGGTCAACGCTCTTTCGCACAACTGTACTTCGTCGAAGACTATCAATGTGCGATCGGGGTCAATGAGGGTATGCAGAAAAACCTCCAGCTTGGGCACGAGCTCGGCTGGCGCGAGTGAAGCGTCGAATAAGGCCGCTGCTCGGGCGTCCCGGGAAAAGTCGATGTAGGCCAGAGAATCGTAGCGGTCTGAGGCAAGCTGTTTGATGGCGTAGGTTTTCCCCACCTGCCGTGCGCCGAAAATCACCAAGGGCTTGCGGTGCGATGACTCGCTCCATGCCTGAAGCTTGTGGCTGATGGCGCGACGCATGTTCGGCATGGGATCCTCCTTGGCTATGAACAGAAATTAGTGTAAAAGTATACACTTTTTTCCGTGAAAAAAGTGTAGAACTTGACATTATTTTCCGCTGAGGTGGTTGATGAAGTGGAGTAAATGAAGGCGGTGTTCGCACTACCTCGGGGCTGAAATTTCACGTGGCGGAATATCAACCCGCCGCCATTGAAACCCTGCGGTAGTGCGAACCTGCAACACGGATGATAACGTTTGCACTATTTGCTACACTGATACTCGGATTACGGTGCATTTGCGTCGGATCAGATGTTGACAGCGCTGTACATCATGTGTGGCCGAAAGGAGCTGTATATGACCCTGAACAACACCCATGCGGACTGGTGGAAACAAGCGGTGGTCTACCAGGTCTACCCGCGCAGCTTCAAGGACGTGAACGGCGACGGTCTGGGCGACATCGCCGGTGTGGCCGACCGTATCCCTTACTTGAAGGAACTGGGCGTGGACGCCATCTGGCTCTCGCCGTTCTATCCGTCCGAGCTGGCCGACGGCGGCTACGACGTCATCGATTACCGTGACGTGGATCCGCGTCTGGGCACCATGGACGACTTCGACGCGATGGCCGCCGCCGCGCACGAGGCCGGCGTGAAGGTGATCGTGGACATCGTGCCGAACCACACCTCCGATGGACACGTCTGGTTCCAGGAGGCGCTGGCGGCGGAGCCCGGTTCCCCCGCCCGCGACCGGTACATCTTCCGGGATGGCCGGGGCGAGCACGGCGAACTGCCGCCGAACGACTGGCAGTCGATCTTCGGCGGCGGCGCGTGGGAACGGGTGCCGGACGGCCAGTGGTACCTGCACATGTTCGCCAAGGAGCAGCCCGACCTCAACTGGAAGAACCCGGAGGTCCACGAGGAGTTCAAGAGGACCCTGCGCTTCTGGTCCGACCATGGCGCCGACGGCTTCCGCATCGACGTGGCGCATGGTCTGGCCAAGGACCTCGACAGCGCCCCGCTGACCGAGCTGGCGTTGAGGGGCAACCCGTTGGAGGGGCTGTGCCATGACGGCACGAATCCGTTGTGGGACCGCCCCGAGGTGCATGACATCTACCGCGAATGGCGCGAGGTCTTCAACGAATACGACCCGCCGCGCTTCGCCGTCGGCGAGGCCTGGGTGGTGCCCGAACACCAGCACCTGTACGCCTCCGAGGAGGAGCTGGGGCAGGTGTTCAACTTCGAGTTCGCCAAGGCCGACTGGTTCGCAGAGGACTTCCGCACCGCTATCCGCGAAGGTCTGGAATCCGCCGAGGAATCCGGCTCCACAACCACGTGGGTGATGAGCAACCATGACGTGGTCCGCCATGCCAGCCGATACGGCCTGCCGCAGGTGAAGACGCAGTGGTACCACCAGCTGGCCGATGCGTGGCTGTTGCGCAGCGGCTCGAACTTCATCGAGGACCGCACGCTCGGCACCCGCCGCGCCCGCGCCGCCATCATGATGGAGCTCGGCCTGCCCGGCTCCGTGTACGTGTATCAGGGCGAAGAACTGGGCCTGTTCGAGGTGGCGGATATACCGTGGGACCGCCTGGAGGACCCGACCCCGTTCCGCACCGACCACGGCCGTACGGCCAAAGGGCGCGACGGCTGCCGTGTGCCGTTGCCGTGGGTCGCCGCCGATACGCCGACCCCGGCGCCGTGGGACGCGAAGTTCGGCACCGGTGCCTCGTTCGGGTTCTCGCCTGCCACGCGCCCCGACGGTACGCCCGCCGCCGATCCGCATCTGCCCCAGCCGCTGTGGTACAAGGACTTCGCCGCTGACGTGGAGGATTCCGATCCGGACTCGATGCTCAACCTGTACCGCAGGGCCATCGCGTTCCGTCAGCGGATGCTCACGCCGACCGGCGACACGTCGATCCGTTGGATCGGGGAGTCCGAGTTCGGCGACAAGGCGGGCCAGGTGGTGGCGTATTCGCGCGTCAGCGCCGATGAGGGCGGCGACCGCTTCGCCAGCATCACCAATTTTGGGCCGGATCCCGTGGAGCTGCCGGCCGGCGAGATCATCTTTTCCTCGGAGCCGATCAGCGGGTTCATCCTGCCCGCCGATACCACCGTGTGGATGATGATCTGAGCCAGAGCGCTTCCCGCGCCCCGCGCGCTCAGGCGCGCGGGGCGGCGGTGGAGCTGCGTAGCATCAGCTGCACGGGTGCGGTGATGTGGCGGTGTTCGGGCGTCCTACCATTGATGAGGTCCAGCGCCATGCGCGCGGCGGTGGCCGCCATGTCCCGGGGGAGTTGGCGGACGGTGGTCAGCCCGACCTCCTCGGCGAAGTCGCTGTCGTCGAATCCGGTGACGGACAGGTCGTCGGGGATGCGGATGCCGTAACGGGGCAGGCGGAAGAACAACGGAATCGCCCAGGAATCCTGATGCACGCAGATGGCGGTCGGCGGGTTCGGCTGGCTGAGCAGCGTCGTGACCGCCACATTGGCGCAGTCGTCGCCGTGCCTGACGGCGATGGCGGTGCCGGTCACGCCATCGAGCTCGTCGCACAGCTGGGTGAACCCGGTGACACGCTGGTGGGAGCTGAACCGGAGCGGGGAGATGGCCTCCTCGTACAGGTAGGCGATGCGACGGTGGCCGAGGGCGACCAGGTGCCGAACCAGAATCTGGATGGCGGCGGTGTCGTCGATGCTGATTGAGGCATCGAACTCGCCCGGCGAGACCGCGTTGATGCCGACGATCGGGATACCCATGGCGTGCAGTCGGTCGGTTTCGTCCGGGCTGAGGTTGAACGAGGAGACGATGATTGCGTCGGCGTTGCGGCGCACCGGCAGCTGCTCGAAGAATCGCGCGCGCTCCTCGTCATGGGTGATGGCGTAAATCGAGAAGTCATAGCCGGTGTCGTGCAGCACCGAGTTCAGCCCTTCCAGAATCCGGGCGGAGAACCAGTCGATATGCCCGCCCGCCAGCAGTGCGATGCGGAAGGTTTGGCCGCGTTTGAGCGCAACGGCGGAGCGGGAGACGGAGAAGTTCAGCTCGTCGGCCACCTGCAGCACCTTCTTCCGGGTGCGTTCGGAGACCAGCTCGGGGCGGGTGAATGCGCGGGAGACCGTGGAGACGGAGACGCCGGCCCGTTCGGCCACATCGTTGACGCTTGCTTTCATACGTCCTCTTTGCAATCGGTGGCAATGCCGCTGCGGGGCAGTATGGCGCGGTATTGCGGACTTGGTTTATGCAGTGCATGGTTGGGTGACTGCATGTTGCAATTCTATCGTACGCGAGTCAAGGTGTAGCGGCGGGTGTCCGAGCGGTCTGCGGTGAGGTTCGGCGACGGGGGCTGCGGGTCGGGTCCGCCTTGGGTGGGATCCGCGCGAGGTCTGGGATTGACGCGGCGGAATGCTGAGGCCGTGTGCGGGATGCGATGGTTTCGGCGGAGCCTGATCCTTGATCCGCGGGCCGCAGGCTGTGTATGCAGGTGCGACACGCCGGAGGATGTGAGCCGAACCGGTTTTATGCCGAAGAATTTTCCAAGTATTGCAACGGGTTGCAGAACATAGTCAAATTAGTTGAGTAAAACAAGTGTTTCCAGTGGTTCAACCGGTGGCATATACTGGTGTTGTCCATAATGAAAGTCTTACGAAGGAGTAAGCGTCCATGAATATCAAACGCATGGTGGCGGCACTCGTTGCAACCGGTGGCATCATCGGTTTTGCCGGTTGCGGTGCCGCCGAAGACTCTCCTGTGGTCGATACCCAAGCGGACAAGGGCCTCGAGGTGATGGGCGACGCCATTACCTACGACCCCAACCATTTGGTTAATGACGGACAGCCGATCACCGTGGAGTACTGGACGTGGGGGCAGGCCGCCACCGACCCGATCTACCAGATGATTCAGCAGTACGAGAAGATCCATCCCAACGTCCGCATCGACGTCAACGTGGTGGCATGGGACGACTATTGGACCAAGCTGCCGCTCTCGCTCAAGGGCAACAAGAACGCCCCGGTGCTGTTCAACGTCCACAACTCCTATGACGCGCTGATCCGCCCGCATATGGAGCCATACGACATTCCGCTCGAGGACCTTGAGACCGACTACACATTCGTCGACACCCATGTCGACGAGAACGGCGAGGTCAAGTACATCGACTCGGTCATCAACACCGGCGCCATCTTCTACAACAAGGACCTGTGGGCCGAGGCCGGACTGACGGAAGCCGACATTCCGACCACGTGGGACGAGCTGATCGAGGTGGCGCAGAAGCTCACCAAGTTCGACGGGGACACGATGGTGCAGGCCGGTTTCAACATCAACGGCAGCTACAAGGCGGCCTGGCAGGGGCTGAACTACCAAAAGGGCGTGCTGATGTTCCAGGAGGACGGCCACACCGCCAACTACGATTGCGAGACCACCAAGGAGAACCTCGAATTCCTGCAGTCCCTGTACGACGAGTACCAGGTGGGCGCGGTCAACTTCGGCGATGACCGCGAACTGAGCTTCGGCAACAACCAGACCGCGATGATCTACGACTGGGGCTCCTACGTCGGCACGTTGGCCACCAACTATCCGGACGTGAACTACGGCGTCTTCCCCACGCCGGCGTTCAGCGAGGAGACTCCGTTCGCGTACGACCGGTACAACGGCGAGTCCACCCCCGGCATCAACGTCCACCAGAGCGATGAACAGAAGGCCGTCGCCCAGGATTTCATCCGTTTCATCCTGGCCAACGACGACTACATGCGCATCGCCTCCGACGTGTTGAATTCGTTCCCGGGCAAGAAGTCCCTGCAGGACGATCCGGAGATCCTCGACAACCCGATGATGGCCGCCATCGCCCCGCGCCTCGATCGTCTGATCTGGCCGGGCCCGACGCCCTCCACCCTGGAGACCAGTCCGCAGATCGCGTTCGAGAACGTGTTGCAGAAGGGTCAGGATGTCGATTCGGCCGTCGCCTACTCGCAGGAGCTGATCATGAGCGACATGGAAGACAGCGACTTCACCTCGATGGAAAGCCGCTACGCGCACTATGACGAGCGCAAGGACTAAGGAGGAACGCACATCATGACCAACGTCAATCACAGTGCGGTGCGCGCCGCACAGCCGGCCTCCGGGGAGGTCTCGAGCGCCAGGCGGATGCTGGGCCGCATCTTCACGATGCGCAACATCGCCGTGGTCTCACTCGTCGTCTACTTCGCCGTGTTCATGGCATACCCGATCTTCAGCGCCTTCGCGGGCAGCCTGCACGACTGGAACCCGCTGATCGACAAGTACGACTGGGTCGGGTTCGACAACTTCGTCAACGTGCTGACCGACGGCCTGTTCTGGAAGTCGCTGTGGAACACCGCGATCTACTCGTTCTTCTCCATCCTGTTCCGCGTGGTGCTGGGCCTGGCGCTGGCGCTGCTGCTGAGCTCCAAGCTCGTCAAGTGCAAGGACACGCTGCGCGGCCTGTTCTACATGCCGACGATCACCCCGCTGGTGGCGGTCTCCTTCGTGTGGATGTGGATGTTCGATCCGCAGTTCGGCATGATCGACAAGATCACCGGACTCGACATCAGCTGGCTCAACGATTCGCGCTACGCCATGCCGGCGGTCATCATCATGACCATCTGGAAGGATTTCGGCTACGCCACCGTGCTGTATCTGGCAGGCATCATGGCGCTGCCGCGCGACGTGTATGAGGCGGCGCAGATCGACGGCGCCAACTGGTGGCAGACCTTCCGGTCGATCACGCTGCCGCTGCTCAAGCCCACCACGCTGCTCATCGTCATCACCTCGCTGATCTCCTACCTGCAGGCGTATGTGCAGATCCTCGTGATGACCAAGGGCGGCCCCGGCACCGACACCTACACCATCAGCTACCTGATCTACGACCAGGCGTTCCAGAAGTACAACTTCGGCACGGCATCGGCGATGAGCGTCATCCTGTTCGTGCTGACCGGCATCCTGACGATCCTGATGTTCAAGGCGTCGGGTGACAATACGGAGGCGTGACATGTCCAAAAGCACCAAGAAGGTAATCTCCATCGTCGTCACCATCCTGCTGTTCGCGCTCTCGCTCGTCACGATCGTCCCGTTCATCTGGATGTTCGTCTCGTCGTTCGCGCCGAACAGCGAGATCGTCAAGATCACCGGCGGCATCTTCCCGGCGCCGACGACACTCGACAACTACGCCAACATCCAGAAGACCTTCAACTTCTTCCGGCTGTTCGCCAACTCGGTATTCATCGCCACGGTCAAGACGGTGCTCGTCATCTACATCAGCGCCGTGCTCGGCTACGTCTTCTCCAAGATGCACTTCCGCGGCCGCAACGTGCTGTTCGGCGCGGTGCTCAGCACGATGATGCTGCCGTGGGCCGTCACGATCATCCCCCAGTACGAGATGATGGTGCAGTTCGGCTGGCTCGACACCTACCGTTCGCTCATCGTGCCCGGCCTGGTCTCCGGCTTCGGCGTCTTCCTGTTCCGCCAGTCCATCGGCTCGATCTCCGACGAGATCATCGAGGCTGCCAAGCTGGACGGTGCCGGCGACGCCCGCATCTTCCACCAGATCATCCTGCCGATGAGCCGCAACAGCATCGCCGCGCTCGCGATCTTCACGTTCCTGTGGAACTGGGAGGACTATCTGTGGCCGTTCCTGATGATCACCGATAGCGACAAGATGCTGCTGTCGGTGGGCCTGAAGATGTTCAACGGCCAGTACGGCACCGACTACGGCGGACTGTTCGCGGCCACCTCGCTGGCGATTATCCCCGTGATCATCGTGTACATGGTGTTCCAGAAGCAGTTCATCGCCGGCATCGCCACCGGCAGCGGCAAGTAAGCCGCCCCTCCCAGGCGGATGGGGCGGGCCCAGGGATGGCCAAACACCGGAAGCTTAAGCCCCGCGGCCTCGGTCGGACGGGCGGACGCCATCCGGGTCCCGTCCCTTGTGTCCGAATCGGGGGATTCTTACGTTTTGGCCCTATGATTGCGCTAACAACGAAAGAATCCCCCGATTCGGGCACAAGGTGGGGCGGGCGTGCCCCGCTGTGACGGCCTTCACCGGAGGGCGCGGCAAGCGTGGCAATTTCTGCGCATGACAGTAAGGCGTGTTTTGCGAACGTTTGCACTATACTTGCGTGCAAGCGTAATCATCCATTGAAACACAATGAAACAAAGGAGTTGGAAGCACATGTCTTCTCAGGACTTTCAGGGTTTTGACCACTTCCTGCGGGGCATGCATCCCGCAATGAATCCGGCCACCACGCTGCAAGGTGAGCACTGGCGCATCGGACTGATCACCGAATCCCTGATCCGTTTGGAATGGTCCGACAGCGGCGAGTTCGAGGACCGAGCCACGCTGATGGCCGTCGACCGCGCCTTCCTGCCGTCTGGTGCCGTGGATTACACCACCGGCGAACGCGACGGGATGCTCGTCGTCGAAACGCCGGCGTTGCGTCTGACCTACGACCGCAAGCCGTTCAGCAAGGAGGGGCTGACGATCGTCGTCAAGGGCGTGCCGGACTCGCAGTTCAACACCTGGCATTACGGCGACGATCCCAAAGGCAATCTCGGCGGCACCGCACGCACGCTCGATGAGGCCGACGGCGCGATTCCGCTCGGACAAGGCGTGATCTCCCGCGATGGCTGGGCCGTGCTGGATGATTCCGCGTCGAACGTGTTCGTCACCGCCGACGCGGACGGCAACCTGCCCGACGGCGTCGTGGCGTACGGCGGCATCGGCGTTGCCCCGCGCGACCATCGCGAAACCGACATCTACTTCTTCGGCTACGGCCGCCGCTACCGTGAGGCCGTCCACGACTTCCAGAAGCTTTCCGGGCCGGCGCCGTTGCTGCCCCGCTATGCGTTGGGCAACTGGTGGAGCCGCTACTACCGGTACTCCGAGGAGGAGTACCTGGACTTGATGGACCGGTTCAAGCGCGAAGGCATTCCGTTCACCACGTCGGTGATCGACATGGACTGGCATCTGGTGAACGACGTCGACCCCAAGTACGGCTCCGGCTGGACTGGCTACACGTGGAACCCCAAGCTGTTCCCCGACCCCAAGCGCTTCCTGGACGGCCTGCACGAGCGCGGCCTGCGCACCACGGTGAACATCCATCCGCGCGACGGCATCCGCGCCTTCGAGAAGCCCTACGCCAAGGCCGCCGCCACGGTCGGCGTGGATGCGGAGGCCCGGGAGCCGGTCGAGTTCGACCTGACCAACCCGAAGTTCGTGCAGGCGTACTTCGACATGCACCACGACCTGGAGGCCGACGGCATCGACTTCTGGTGGATCGACTGGCAGCAGGGCGGCGTGACCCGCCAGCCCGGCCTGGACCCGCTGTGGGTGCTCAACCACATGCACTACTGCGACTCGGCCCGCGACGGCCGTTGGCCGCTGACGTTCTCGCGCTTCGCCGGCCCCGGCTCGCAGCGCTACCCGGTCGGCTTCTCCGGGGACACCGTGATCACCTGGAAGTCGCTGAAGTTCCAGCCGTATTTCACCTCAACCGCGAGCAACATCGGCTACGGCTGGTGGAGCCACGACATCGGCGGCCACATGTTCGGCTACCGTGACGAGGAGCTGGAAGCCCGTTGGTACCAGCTGGGCGCGTTCAGCCCGATCAATCGCCTGCATTCCAGCTGCTCGCCGTTCTCCGGCAAGGAACCGTGGAACTTCCACGAGCCGGTGCGTTCGGCGATGGTGGACGTGCTGCGGCTGCGCCAGGCGCTGATGCCATACCTGTACACGATGAACTGGCGTGCCGCCGTGGACGGCGATCCGATCGTCGAACCGATGTACTGGGCCAACCCGAATCTGGGCGAGTCCTACGAGGTGCCCGACGAGTTCCGCTTCGGCACCGAGCTGGTGGTGGCGCCGGTGGTCGATCCGATGGACAAGGCCTCGATGCGCGGTAAGGCCGATGCCTGGCTGCCGCAGGGCGACTGGTTCGATTTCTTCGACGGTCGCCGCTATACGGCTGCCGATCCGGCGGGCCGCCGCCTGGCGGTGTGGCGCACAATCGACCGGATTCCGGTGTTCACAAAGGCCGGCGGCATCGTGCCGATGCAGTCCGATCCGCTTTCGGATATGACCGTGAACCCGCGTGCGTTGGATGTGGTGATCTTCCCCGGTGCGGACGGCTCGTTCGCCATGCGCGAGGACTCCGGCGAGTTCTGCGATGTGTGCGCCGATGCCGCTGCAGCGCAGGAATCCGCCACGGCCGTGACCGCCATGACCTGGCAGTGGGATGATGGGCGCTCCCCGCAATTCGTCATCGAAGCGCCGACCGGCAACACGTCGGTGGTGCCGGAACGGCGTGACTGGACCCTGATCTTCCGTGGCGTGGCCCGTTCGGCCATGCAGGTGATCGTCGGCGGCGAAGCCTGGGACAAGGACCTGGTCGGCACCACGGTGGTGGATTACGATGCGGAGACGATGAGCCTGAGCGTGAAGCTGGTCGACGTGCCCTCCTCGGCGCGGATCCAGGTGCTGTTCCCGCAAGGGCTTGCCCTGGCCGAATCCCCGGTCGAGGCGGACTGCGAACGCATCCTGTTTGACGCGCAGATGCTGTACACCACCAAGGAGCATGCCATGGCGCAGATCAGCCGCTACGGTGTGGCCGCGATTCCGGGGCTGCGCACGCTGGAGCGCGAGCAGCGCAACGAGCGTGACTTCTTCCAGTCGCATATGCCCGAAAGCGTGATCGGCGCCTTGGAAGAGGTACTGCTGAGGGGTTGATCCCCAGCGGTGGTTCGCACTACCTCGGGTTTCACATTCAGGACCGGCGGAATTCCGCCGGTCCTGTTTTAAAGTTGGAGGTAGTGCGAAGCTGCTCCACGCTTCACAACGAGTTCTTTGACCGTTAGCTCCAAACGTCCGTGTTGTCGCATGGCTGCGACAACACGCCGTCTAGCGTTGTGCTGCCATTGTTCCAACCAGTTTTGGTGGTGGATTTGCCACTTTTCCAACTTTCAGTCGACGAGGACCGCAATCCCGCATGTAACACCGAGGCCCGGATACGTAGTCGCTTGCGGTTCATGGAGAGTTCGTCGCCCATTGCGATTGTTCACCATTGCGTGGCGATTCCGTCAGCTGGGCGACGGTTTGGCGTCCTATCGTGCGTGGTGGAGAAGCCGGAAGGGTCGGGAAGCCTGACATGACCGGAATCCCGAGGGCGGTCGTAACCCGTGGGGAACGCGGCCGGCCTCGTCGTGAAGCCAACGAAAAGAGGCATGAAGTGAACAAGCATCACGTGTTGAAGGGAACCGTGGCGGCGCTCGTCGCCACCGCCATGCTCGCTGGCGTCAGCGGCATGGCCTATGCGACCAACGGCAAGCCCGCCGCCGAACTGGCCGGCCACGGCGCCGCGCAGCGCATCGCCGGCATGTACGGCAACCAGAACGCCAAGAACGTCATCCTGTTCATCGGCGACGGCATGGGCGATTCTGAGATCACCGTCGCCCGCGACTACCTGCACGGCGCGAACGGCTCATTCGACGGTCTTGACAAGATCGGCCAGCCGTCCTCGTACGGCGACACCACCGTCGGCACCGGCCAGTACACCACGTTCTCGCTCGGCAACGGCATCCAGGACAAGGGCAAGCCGACCGTCACCC
Organism: Bifidobacterium pullorum subsp. gallinarum; assembly: GCF_000741215.1. Taxonomy (GTDB): domain Bacteria; phylum Actinomycetota; class Actinomycetes; order Actinomycetales; family Bifidobacteriaceae; genus Bifidobacterium; species Bifidobacterium pullorum_B. The sequence goes on along the minus strand of NZ_JGYX01000005.1, from coordinate 377,994 downwards.
CGGTGACCGACTCCGCAGCCTCCGGCTCCGCATGGGCCACCGGTACCAAGACCTACAACAACGCGCTGGACGTGGATGTCTACGGCACCCCGCAGATGAACCTGACCGAGTTGGCCAAGGCCGCCGGCAAGGCCACCGGCAATGTGACCACCTCCGAAATTCAGGACGCCACCCCGGCAGCCCAGATGTCGCATTCCACGCTGCGCTCCTGCTATGGACCGCAGGGCAAGACCGACGGCTCCAGCAACAACGCCGCCGACCAGTGCGAGGTCGCCCAGCTCAAGGAGAACGGCGGCATCGGCTCGATCTCCGAGCAGATGCTCGACACCCGCGCCGACGTGACGATCGGCGGCGGCGCCAAGTATCTGCACCAGACCGTGCAGGGCGGCGAGTACGCCGGCATGACCGTGTGGGATCAGGCCAAGGCGATGGGCTATGAAACCGTGGAGAAGGACGTCGACGCGCTCAACGCCCTGCAGTATGACGGCAAGCCGGTGCTGGCCCTGATGGCCGACGGCAACCTGCAGACCCAGTTCGCGCCGAGCGTGGCCACCAAGAAGGACCCGGCCAAGGACGAGAACCCGATCAAGTGCTCCACCAACCCCGACTGGCTCGGCAACAAGAACGCCAACGGCAACTCCGCCTCCCTGGCCGACATGACGCGCAAGGCCATCGACCTGCTCGAGGCCAACCCGAACGGCCAGAGCAACGGCTTCTTCCTGCAGGTCGAGGGCGCCTCGATCGACAAGCAGGACCACAACGCCAACGCTTGCGGCCAGATCGGCGAGACCGACGACCTGGACAAGGCCATCTCCGCCGCGCTCGACAAGGTGGACCTGAACGAAACGCTGATCATCGTGACCGCCGATCACGCGCACACCAGCCAGATCGTGGAGGAGCAGCCGAACTACGCGCTGAGCACGGTGCTCAAGTCCCCGATCGACGGCGCCAAGATCACCGTGGCCTACGGCACCTCGCCCGACCAGATGTACGCCAACGATGATGCCCCGAAGTTCGACGAGGTCGAAAGCTCGATGTCCCACACCGGCACCCAGCTGCGCATCGCCGCCTCCGGCCCCGGCGCCCAGCGCGTCAACGGCCTGACCGACCAGACCGACAACTTCTACACCATCGCCAAGGCGTTGGGGCTTGCCTCCACCGCCGACGACTACAAGAACCTGTCCGCCGGCATGGATTACGCCGTCAACGTCAAGGACGGCAAGGTTTCGCTCGACGTGACCGGCCTGAACGGCGACGCCTCCTTCTCCTACGCGGTCACCGATGCCGCCACCGGCCAGGTGGTCGCCCAGTCCGTTGACGGCGACCCGGTTTCCGGTGAGCGCGTCCGTACCATGCAGACCACGTCGGTGGAACTGACCGACAAGGTCACGGAAGGCAAGACCTACAAGGTCACGGTGACCGGCCGCCAGACCGGTGTGGCGCTGGACAAGGAGATTCAGATTCCCGCCCAGACGACCTCCGAGGTCATCCCCGGCAAGCCGACCGGCGGCAACGCCAACGCCGCCGGGAATGCCTCGGCCGCGAGCCCGCTGGGCAAGACCGGTGTGGCCATCATCGGCGTGGTGGTGCTGGCCGCGGCTCTGGTCTCCACCGGCCTGGCGGTTCGGACGATCAAGTCCCGCCGCTTTGGTTCTGCCGAAAGGCGTTGATGGTTTCTGACTGTCCGTCTTGAATGCGCCCCGCGACCGTAAGGGTAAGGCCGCGGGGCGCATTCGCATCGAACCGTCGGATCGTGAGTCGGGCCAGGCGCGAACTGATGCCGCAGGGCTTTTCGCGCGCTTGGCCGGCAGCGGCACGCGCCGGACCGTCGTGTCCGCGCGAACGCCATGCAGGACGGCCCTCGCCTGGTCCGGTGGCGCGGTGAAGCGCTCGCCCGTGCGGATGCCGGAGCCGGTGAGGCGGACGGCGGTCTTTGCCGCCGTGCCAGAAAATTCCTCCCCAATCCGGGAATAAACACTTGCGCCGTAAAGTTGAGTGGTGTAGGCTCAAGTTTTGGAAGCACCCAGAACCTGGGCGTAGGACGTAACTGACAACGAATAAAGGAGCGAACATTATGGGACGTGCAGTAGGCATCGATCTGGGAACCACCAATTCCTGCATCGCCACGCTGGAAGGCGGTGAACCCACCGTCATCGTGAACGCCGAGGGCTCGCGCACCACGCCGTCGGTCGTGGCGTTCAGCAAGTCCGGCGAGATCCTCGTCGGCGAGGTGGCCAAGCGCCAGGCCGTGACCAACGTGGACCGCACCATCAGCTCGGTCAAGCGCCACATGGGCACCGACTGGACCGTCGAGATCGACGGCAAGAAGTGGACCCCGCAGGAGATCTCCGCGCAGATCCTGATGAAGCTCAAGCGCGACGCCGAGGCCTACCTGGGCGAGCCGGTGACCGACGCGGTCATCACCTGCCCGGCGTACTTCAACGACGCCCAGCGCCAGGCCACCAAGGACGCCGGCACCATCGCCGGTCTGAACGTGCTGCGCATCATCAACGAGCCGACCGCGGCCGCCCTGGCCTACGGTCTGGAGAAGGGCAAGGAGGACGAGCGCATCCTGGTCTTCGATCTGGGCGGCGGCACCTTCGACGTGTCCCTGCTGGAGATCGGCAAGGACGAGGACGGCTTCTCCACCATCCAGGTCAAGGCCACCAACGGTGACAACCGTCTGGGCGGCGACGACTGGGATCAGAAGATCATCGACTGGCTGGTCACCGAGGTCAAGAACAAGTACGGCGTGGATCTGGCCAAGGACAAGATCGCGCTGCAGCGCCTGAAGGAAGCCGCCGAGCAGGCTAAGAAGGAGCTGTCGAGCTCGACCTCCACCACCATCTCCATGCAGTACCTGGCCATGACCCCGGACGGCACCCCGGTGCACCTGGACGAGACCCTGACCCGTGCCCATTTCGAGGAGATGACCTCCGACCTGCTGGGCCGCTGCCGCACCCCGTTCAACAACGTGCTGGCCGACGCCGGCATCGGCGTGAGCGGCATCGACCATGTGGTGCTGGTCGGCGGTTCGACCCGTATGCCGGCCGTCAAGGACCTGGTCAAGGAGCTGACCGGCGGCAAGGAAGCGAACCAGTCCGTGAACCCGGACGAGGTCGTGGCCGTCGGCGCCGCCGTGCAGTCCGGCGTCATCAAGGGCGACCGCAAGGACGTCCTGCTGATCGACGTGACCCCGCTGAGCCTCGGCATCGAGACCAAGGGCGGCATCATGACCAAGCTCATCGACCGCAACACCGCCATCCCGACCAAGCGTTCCGAGGTGTTCTCCACCGCCGAGGACAACCAGCCGTCCGTGCTCATCCAGGTCTACCAGGGCGAGCGTGAGTTCGCGCGCGACAACAAGCCGCTGGGCACCTTCGAGCTGACCGGCATCGCCCCGGCGCCGCGCGGCATCCCGCAGATCGAGGTGACCTTCGACATCGACGCCAACGGCATCGTGCACGTGTCCGCCAAGGACAAGGGCACCGGCAAGGAGCAGTCGATGACGATCACCGGCGGCTCGGGCCTGCCGAAGGACGAGATCGACCGCATGGTCAAGGAGGCCGAGGCCCACGAGGCCGAGGACAAGAAGCGCCGCGAGGACGCCGAGACCCGCAACCAGGCCGAGTCCTTCGCCTACCAGACCGAGAAGCTCGTCAACGACAACAAGGACAAGCTCTCCGACGACGTGGCCAAGGAGGTCACCGACAAGGTCAACGAGCTCAAGGAAGCCCTGAAGGGTGAGGACATCGAGGCCATCAAGACCAAGCAGACCGAGCTGATGACCGCCGCCCAGAAGATCGGCCAGGCGCTGTACGCCCAGCAGGGCGCCGCGGATGCCGCGGGCGCGTCGGGCGCCGCCGACAACGGTGGCGACGACGACGTGGTGGACGCCGAGGTCGTGGACGACGACAAGGACAACAAGTAATAAGGGCCGGTAATCATGGCTGAGTTCAACAAGGACGATTACCTCAACGACCTGCCGGACGCCGACGACTTCGCGGACAAGACCGCGGCGTCGGCCCCGGCCGGGTCGGCCCCCGCCGACGGCACGGCCCCGGTCGACGGCCAGGCTGCGCCGGGTGCGGGCGATGCCGGAGACGGCTCCGAGACCGGGGCGTCGGTCCCGGCCGACGGCGACGCGCAGACCGAGCAGGATGCGGCCGCCGGTGCCGACTCCGGCGACAAGTCCCAGTCCGAGTCCGGATCCGAGCCCGCCGAGGACACGCTGACCCCGCTGGGCAAGGCCAAGCAGGAAGCCGCCGAATACCTGGAGGCGTTGCAACGCGAGCGTGCGGAGTTCATCAACTACCGCAACCGCGCGGCCAAGGAGCAGGAGCGCTTCCGCCAGCACGGCATCATCGACGTGCTCACCGCACTGCTGCCCGCGCTCGACGACATCGACCGCATCCGCGAGCACAGCGAGATGGACGACTCCTTCAAGGCCGTCTCCGCCAAGATCGACAAGGCCTTCGAGAAGTTCGGCGTGGAGAAGTTCGGCGAGAAGGGCGAGGACTTCGACCCGACCCGTCACGACGCGATCCTGCACAGACCGGACCCGACCGCCGACAAGGAGATCGTGGACACCGTGGTCGAGGCGGGCTACCGCATCGGCGATCGAGTGATTCGCGCCGCGCGTGTGGTGGTCGCTTCTCCACAGGCCTGAGTGATCGGCAGGGCGGCCGCTGAGGCGGATGACCCGTGCGGCCGGCCCTACCGCCCCTACTGATTTACGCTACGTGTGGCCGGGCGCCTCTCCCATTCGCGGGGCACCCGGCATCTGTACAAACTCATGATTTTCGCAACGAAAGGAGGCAGCGAGAATGGCTGAGAATGAATGGCTCTCCAAGGATTTCTACAAGGTCCTCGGTGTCTCCAAGGACGCCAGCGACCAGGAGATCACCAAGGCCTACCGCAAGCTCGCTCGCCAATACCATCCGGATCTGAACAAGACCAAGGAGGCCGAGGAGAAGTTCAAGGACATCTCCGAGGCCTACGATGTGCTGAGCAACAAGGACAGCCGCCAGAAGTACGACGCCATCCGCCAGTTCGGCATGGGCGGGGCGCGCTTCGCCGGCGGTGCCGGGGGCGGCGGGTTCGATGCCGGCGGCTTCTCCGACATCTTCGGTTCGATGTTCGGCGGCGGCAACGGCTCGCACATCCGCTTCCAGACCAACGGCGGAGGCCCGACGAACATCAACGACATCTTCTCGATGTTCGGTGGCGGTGCCGGACCTGCCGGCGGCGCCTATGGCGGGTCGCCGTACGGTGGGTATCAGGAGGCGTCTCGTCCCGAGAACGGCGAGGACCGCAACTCGAAGGTCACGCTGACGTTCCGTCAGGCGGTCAAGGGCGCCACGGTGTCCCTGAGCGTGGACGGCAAGAAGTTCAAGACGCACATCCCCGCCGGGGTCAAGGACGGTCAGAAGATCCGACTGGCCGGCAAGGGCAAGCCCGGCCGTAACGGTGGCAAGGCCGGCGACCTGTATCTGGAGTTGAGCGTCAAACCCGATGACCGCTTCATGCTGCGCGGCCATGACCTGGTCATGACCTTGCCCGTGACCGTGGGCGAGGCCGTGTGCGGCGCCAAGGTCGAGGCTCGGGATATCGACGGCGAATCGGTGACCTTCAAGGTTCCTGCCGGTTCATCGAGTGGCACGGAGGTTCGCGTGTCCGGCAAGGGCGTGCAGGCCTCACGCGGCACCGGCGATCTGATCGGCCGCGTGGAGATCCGTGTGCCCGCCAAGCCCGGCATGGGACTCAAGCGGGCGGCCAAGGAATTCGACAAGGAATCCGGCGGTTTTGCGGACGAACTCGCCTCGCAACGGTAAGTAACTAGGAGGGCGTATGGCACGGGTGGCGCAGCAGGTGCGGCAGCTGTATGAGATGTGCGCCGTGGCGCTGGTCTCCGGACGCGCGCACCTCGACGGTGCCAGCGAGGTGGGGTTCGATGTCGAGCTGCCTGTGTTCACGGTCGGCCGCGCCGCCGAACTGGCCCACATTCACCCGCAGACCCTCCGCCAGTACGACCGTCTCGGACTCGTGGTGCCGCAGCGGACCGATGGCGGCGCCCGTCGCTACTCCCTGCGCGACGTCTCGCGTCTGGCGCATGCGCAGCAGCTCAGCCAGGATGAGGGCATCAACCTGGCCGGCATCACCCGCATCCTCGAGTTGGAGGAGGAGAATCGCGAGCTGCGCCGGCAGGTGGCCCGTCTGCGCAAACCCTCCGGCTCCAGCGTGTTCGCCGCGGACGCGGACGGCGGCATCGTGGAAATCGAACGCAGCGGCAGTGCCCGTCGGTGGCGTCGGCAGATTCACGTCGACCCCCGGGCGCTGCCCGCGCGCCGCGAACGGTATGACGACGGTGGGACGGACGACGGCAGCGGGTCCCAGGCCGTGGTCGTCTGGCGCATGGCGTAAGCGGTGGAATGCGGGCAAGCCGCGAACGCGGCGTGAATGGGACTTACCTTCGAATATGCGATTAGTTGCGGATCGGCAACCAATCGCATATTGCGTATGCAATGCAATGTTTTTGGGCGCGATGGTGCCACCCGCCCTGCGGCGAATCGTCCCGGACCTCTGATGAGATGGCGTTGAGAACACGAACATCGGAGGGCAATGATGGAGCTGAAGGCCGTATTCTGGGATCTGGATGGCACCCTGATCGATTCGGAGCCGCTGTGGCATCAGGGTGAGATCGAGATCGCCCACGCCAACGGCGGTGAATGGAACGAGGACGACGGCTGGGCCGGTTCCGGCACGCCCGTTCCCGACGTGGCCCGCCGCATGATCGCCAAGGGATGCACGCTGTCCGTCGAACAGATTGACGTGCAGCTCAAACGGTACGTCTACGAATCCGAATTGAAGGGTCTGCCGTGGATCGACGGCGTGCTGGACGTGCTGCATGCGCTGAAGGATGCTGGCGTGCCGTCGATGCTGGTATCCACCTCGCCCAGGCCGATTGTGGAGAACGTCATACGCCAGTCGGAGGGGCTGTTCGCCGGGTACGTGTGCGGCGACGACCCCGTGGCGCATAAGCCCGATCCCGCGCCGTATCTGGAGGCCGCCAGCCGTCTGGGACTGAGCGCCGACGATATGCCGCGTTGCGTGGTGTTCGAGGATTCATCCTCGGGCCTGCGTTCCGGCGTGGCGTCCGGCGCCACCGTCATCGCGCAGACCGGCTGGATTCGCACCGATACCTCCGGCCTGGGCCAGTTCCTGTCCATCGACTCCTACGACGGCATCGACGCCGCCGCACTGGACGTGATCGTGCGCAGGCGGCTCGCCACGCGGTGAGTCGCGTCGCATGCTGAGAGTTAATGAGAGTTATGAAGACCTTATTGACAAGTTCTCATCTAAGTCGAGCTCGACGCATTTGCTAGAAGTTCAACGGTGTCCTATGATTCCCTCGACTGCAAACGTCTAGCGAGGCGTGGGATTGGGGCGAAGAATCTCCGGATTCCGTTGTTGACGGGGATTCTTCGGCACCTATAATCTCCTGTGGGAGTTAAGACTTAATTCTCCATGTACACGAAAAAGAAGGCGATGATGATGGTTCGAGAGAACCGCGGGGATGGGCGGATTCCGAATCGGAAGACGCCTCGCACTTGGATTCGTGTGGGCATCTCGACGCTGGTTTTCATTGTGCTGCTTGCTCTCGTCGAATTCATGCAATATGGCGGCGCATTGTTTACGGTCAGGGGAATTGCCGGTCTGATTGTCAAGGCCGTTATATTCGCCGTTCTTGTGGCCAGTGTCGGCGGAACTGACTTGTTCGATGTCAAGACATCGCATCCCAAAGGTTAGCGTGAATAATGCTTGCGATGGAATTGCTCCACCGCAAGCCGTGCTATCAACATGCGCAATCGTATCCACTAGAATGGCGCTGTTGGCTGAGGCGCCGCTAACTTCCCCAAATCAGGTGGGCATGCACGATGTTCGGGGATGGCTGAAACCGGTCGGCATCTTTCGGTATGCCGCTTGTATGACAGGCGTTGGGCCGGTGTCTTCGGACACCGGCCCTCTGCGTCAAAACCACCGTGTCACGCCTACCGTCTCAAGTTCAACCCAATATTAGGCAAACACGTTCAGTTCCTATATGCCCATATAGGCCGTTCCTACGGGTTTTTCCGCCCATCAAGTCTCATCGGCTGCGACCATAACATGCGTTTTCCGCCGAGACACCGCCAGCCCCGCGTGCGACAACACGGCCTTCGGACCGTAGCGTAGAAGAGGCCCGATTAGGCGGGTATTATCACGCGTGTTTCAGTGAGGCGTATGCCGCCGTTTCCGATGTTCTTGCCCGTACGAACGATCTGCTCCTGCTGAAGGAACAAGGTCAAAGTCTTCTGATTGACGGTCTTCTGCTGACGTTGCGCAACACGGACCGGCCGACCGTCAGCGAGGACGATTTCAAGAACCTGTCCGGTGCGGGGACCTCCAGCGCAAGCCGATTTAGGGATGGTGAGCTGGCGGAGGCCGCACTCGACTATCTCGCAAGGAACATCAACACGGATGTGTTCCCTTGGGTGGCTTCCGGCATGGAACCGACCGACGAGCAGCGTCATGCCGCTTGCGTCGCGATCGCGGCACTGGTGGCCGATCAGAAGACGAAAACGTATATGCGCGGCGGATCAAGCAAGGCGCAGGAAAACATCGTCAGGGAGACATTGGTGTCGGAATGCGGCATGAGTCCTGTCGAAGGACATGATTTCCGTCTGTCTGCCGATGGGCCCGCACGCGGGCAAGTGTTCGAGCGGGAGACGAAGGTGGCGGGGACCAAGGCGGACATCGTGCTCGGCCTTTTCGACGGTCGCATCATGTGCCTTGAATGCAAGGTGTCGAACAGCGAGGTCAACTCGTTCAAACGGTTGAATCACGAGGCGGTGGACAAGGTATTCAAATGGCGTGCCGCATTCGGGGAGCAATGTGTGTCCGGTGCCGTCCTTCAGGACTGTTTCAAGACGGCTAATCTCGTCTCCGCACAAGATGCGGGCGCGTTCCTGTTCTGGTCATCGGATTTGTCTCCGTTGGTTGAATTCGTCAACTCGACGCGATTGTGAACCCAGCGATACCGCTATGCGGCAGATATGCGGTGGCGCGTGCATGCCAAGAAACAGCCGAACGGCGGAACCTGTGTAGAAGGCTGCGGAAGACGGCCGTTTCCTGATGTTCGTCGCGTACCTATACGTGTACTTGAACTCTTCAGTCGTGTCAATATTGCGAATATGTGAGTAGCGATACATCCGGCTTCTGCCTGAGGGGAGGATTGCGGTGGGCATGTGGAAAAAGAAAACCCTCCGGGGTGGAATCCGGAGGGTCCTCGTGGAGCTGATGGTAATCGAAACCACGACCTCTTCGATGCGAACGAAGCGCTCTACCAACTGAGCTACAGCCCCGTGGATGTTGTCTTGCTCCGCAGGACAACATCGGCAACTATAGTGCTACCCCTGCCCAAATGCAAATCCGCAGCGTCGTGGCGTCGTCCCTCGGACTTGGATCTATTGTGACCGTGAACTATTCCCGATAAATCGTGGGATTGGATTGTGAAGATAGGGGAGGAGTAAGAAATGCATCGCAGTCCAGGCAAGGCGGCGTGGCCGGGTGTGGCGGTGCGAAATAAGGCGGGGCTCCCGGTTGAACGTCCGGGAGCCCCAGAGGAAGGAGGGAGATGAAGTCTGCGGTTGCGCCCGTTACAACGAGGCGCTGCTGTTGACGTAGGTGGGCTGCTCCATGGCCTTGGCCGGGTCGGAGAATTTGTCGAACGCCTTGAGGAACACCAGCGACTTGGCATAGGTGATCCAGGAGAAACCGAAGATGACGGCCAACACGCGCACGAACGGCACGAAGAAGAAGATCGCCAGGAAAGCGACCTCGATGACCACGATGACGAACGTATCGCGCTGTGCGGTCCAATCGGCGATGGTGCGGTAGAGCGCCGTCGCCTGGGCGTCGTACCGGTTGACGGCGATTTGCAGCGACCAGTACGCTCAATAGTCGGCGAGTGTGCGGAACGGGTAGAAGCCCGCGGAGTACATGTCCGTCATGCCGTATCGCTCGATGAACGCGGCGAACAGACGCTTAAACCTGGGGCCGTTGTAGGCGAGTCCCGCTGCGGTCGACAGCACCGCGCCGGCGCCGATCAGGATGTGGTCGGCGCGGCGCAGCGCGTCGCGTGCGGCGGCGAATGCGGGATCGGACGGGATCTCGTTCCTCGCCGCAGGTGCCGCTTCGAAGGGTGACGTCGAGGTTGGGTCAACGGTCAAGCAGGTCATGATAGAGCTCCTCATCGCGGTCGGTGAATACGGTGAAGATGACGAACGGCACGCCGACCTCGTCACCGTGGAAGCCGGCGTGGGCGGCGCGTCACTGGCCAAGGATCCCGCGGATATCACCATGCTCGATGTGTTCCGTGCCGTCGATTCGCTGGATGGCGGCAACCTGTTCGACTTCCACACCCATCCCAACCCGGACTGTCCGGTCGGCGGCCATATCCACGAGGTGCTGGACGGAGAGCTGGCCGACGCCCAGGCGGCGTTGGAACACCGTCTCGCACAAACCACACTCGCCGACCTGTTGAAACGCCTGAACTAGCTCACGTCGAGCAACGACCGCGGGCCGGCGCATCGACCGGTTGCGGGATACTGGATGGTATGGAAGACGTGCAGCACCTGACATATGCGATGACCCCCGACGGTTCCGACGACTCGGCCGCAGCCATGGACCATACGACTGCCATAACCGGTACTGACGATTCCGCGGCCGACGTTGGCGACTCCCGGTCGTCGGAACGCACCGCGACGCGTGCGATTGCCATTCCCCGGGGCACCGTGGTGCTGGCCGCCACGCCGATCGGCAACGACGGCGACGCCTCCGCGCGTCTGATCGCCCTGCTGGAGCACGCCGACATCGTCGCCGCCGAGGACACGCGACGGCTGTACGCGCTCGCCAACCGTCTCGGCGTGCACGTCGGCGGCCATGTCGTCGCCTACCACGACCACAACGAACGCGAGAAAGCCGACGGCCTGCTCGACCGGGTGGAATCCGGCGCCACGGTGCTCGTCGTCTCCGATGCGGGCATGCCGACGATCAACGACCCCGGTCTGGCGGTGGTGCGCCGGGCCATCGAGCGCGGTCTGCCGGTGACCTGCGCGCCCGGCCCCTCCGCGGTCCTGGACGCGCTCGCATTGTCCGGCCTGCCGACCGACCGGTTCTGCTATGAGGGATTCCTGCCGCGGAAGCACTCGGAGCGGATGCAGTACCTGCGCACGATGCGCGCGGAACGCCGCACGATGGTGTTCTATGAGACGTTGCACCGCATCGACGAGTCGATGGCGGACCTGCTGGAGGCGTTCGGACCGGACCGTCCGATGGCGCTGTGCCGCGAGCTGACGAAGGAATACGAGCAGGTGCGGCGCGGCACGATCGGCGAGATTCGGCAGAGCGTGGTCGATGACCCGCCTCGCGGGGAGATGGTGCTGGTGGTGGGTGGCGCATCCGAGACGGACGTGCAGGCCGCCGCTCCGGCGTCGCTGTCGGTGGCGGATTTGGCGGTGTTGGCGGTCGACCGCGCGCTGGAGGACGGGCTGCGCATCAAGGACGCCATCATGCAGGTGGTGGAGGAGCATCCGCTGCCGGACGGCTCCTTGGCGAACCGCAAGCAGGTGTATGCCGCGGTGCTGGCGATGAAGTCGTGACGGGACCGGGCTCAGGTCTCATGCGAGCGAGGCGAGCAGGATATCCAGTGAGCGCCTGACATGGGGGCCGCCTTGCTGCGAGATGTATTCCAGGAGATCGGCGTCGGCATTGGGGTTGGCCACAATCCAACGTCGCAGCTCCGGATGGCTGCGGGCTATGGCCCACAAGGTCTCAACCGGCGTGTCCGGTGCGCAGGCGATGGCCGGCGTGGGCTGCAACGGCGGCGGGGGAACCGCGGCCGTTGCCTGTCGGATGCGCTGCAGTGTGAGGGCGTGCAGCCGTTCTTGTGTCGTAGATGCGCTGCGCTGCTGCGTGTGCGTCTGTAGTCGTGCAAGTCGGGCGGTCATGGGGGGCTTCGGTGCTGTATGCGGTCGGGGGTGGTCGGGCGTAGTTAGAAACAGGGTGCGAGATATTCGAAGAATGTGCGGGCGCGAGGGGCGTTGGCCCAGTAGCGGTTCTCGTCGAGGATGTCCAGGCAGTCGCGTGGTTTGCAGCGTCCGGAATCCATCATGGCGTAGATCATGGCGGCGGCTTCCCTGCCGGGGTGCTCGGTGGCGGGGAGCAGCGCCAGATCGCATGCCGTCCGCGCCGGCGTGGTGACCTGCAGCGAGCCTATGGTGGCGATGTGGTCGCGCGGGGCCTTGCGGTTGAACACCCGGACCCGTCGTCCGCGTATCGGGGCGCGGTAATGCGAGGTGGAGATGACGTCGATGGTGTCGGGGAAGCGACCGCCCAGCCAGACCCACGCGGCGCTGACGGCGCAGGACACCGTATTGAACGGCTTGAGGATGTTGGTGATGTTGGCCCTGCCGAACAGCGTCTCCGCGTCCTCGGACAGGTAGGCGCTGTCGTCGTCGAGCTGGTGGATCGCGCCGATCTCGGCGAGTCGATGCATGCTCATGGGGCCCGGAAGCGCGTCGTCGCGGAGCAGCGGGAACATGGCTGCCGTGGTTGGTGATGTCGTATCCATGGTTCGACGGTACGCGTCGGCAGTGGTCGGTGCCAGCGCCGGAGGGAAAGTTGTGGATATGTGGATAATCGCCGGTGGACCGCGCTGTATGGTGCGTAAGTCGGGGTTGACGAACTGTCCGCGCTGAGCCTGATAATCGGGGCTATGACTCATGTACTGGTGAATGTTGCCTGGCCGTATGCGAACGGCCCCCGCCATATCGGCCATGTGGCCGGATTCGGCGTCCCCTCGGACGTGTATGCGCGCTATGAGCGTATGAAGGGCAATGACGTGCTGATGGTGTCCGGCACCGACGAGCACGGCACCCCGATCCTGGTGGAAGCGGAGAAGGAGGGGCTGAGCGCCCAGGAGCTGGCGAACCGGTACAATCGCGTGATCGCCAAGGACCTGTGTGACCTGGGCCTGAGCTACGACCTGTTCACCCGCACCACCACCGGCAACCACGAACGGGTGGTGCAGGAGCTGTTCAAGCAGTGCCTGAAGAACGGATACATCTATAAGGGCACCCAGAAGGTGGCGATCAGCCCCTCCACCGGGCGCACGCTGCCCGACCGCTACATCGAGGGCGAATGCCCGATCTGCCACACCGACGGCGCGCGCGGCGACCAGTGCGACGCTTGCGGCAACGAGCTGGATCCGGACGAGCTGATCAACCCGGTCTCGAAGATCAACGGCGAGACCCCGCGCTTCGAGGAGACCGAGCACTTCTTCCTGGACCTGCCGGCGCTCGCCGAGGCGAACCTGGCGTGGCTCAAGACCCGCACCGACTGGCGCACCAACGTCATCAACTTCTCGATCGGCCTGTTCAAGGAGGTCAAGCCCCGCGCCATCACACGCGACATCGACTGGGGCATCCCGGTGCCGGTGGATGGCTGGATCGACAACCCGAACAAGCGCCTGTACGTGTGGTTCGACGCGGTGATCGGCTACCTGTCGGCCTCGATCGAATGGGCCCGCCGCTTCGGCGAGACCCCGGAGGACTGGCGCAAGTGGTGGTGTGACCCCTCCACGCCCGGCTACTACTTCATGGGCAAGGACAACATCACCTTCCACTCGCAGATCTGGCCCTCCGAGATGCTCGGCTACAACGGTGCCGGCTCCAAGGGCGGCGAGGCCGGCAAGCTCGGTCCGCTCAACATGCCCGAACAGGTGGTGGCCAGCGAGTTCATGACGATGGAGGGGCGCAAGTTCAGCTCCTCGCGCGGCATCGTGATCTACGTGAAGGATATCCTGGCGCGCTACCCCGTGGACGCCGTGCGCTACTACATCTCGGTGGCCGGTCCGGAGACCTCCGACGCGGACTTCACCTGGAGCGAGTTCGTGCGCCACAACAACGAGGAGCTGGCCGCCAGCTGGGGCAACTTGGTCAACCGCGTGGCCAACCTCATGCACAAGAACTTCGGCGAGATCCCTGCGCTGGACGAATCGAAGATGACCGACGAGGACCGTGCCCTGCTGGAGGAGACCCGGACCGCGTTCGCCACGGTCGGCGACCTGATCGAACGCCACCGCCAGAAGAACGCGCTGACCGAGGCGATGCGCGTGGTCGGCGACATCAACAAGTACATCTCCGCCACCGAACCATGGAAGATCAAGGACGACCCGGCGCGACTGGGCACCGTGCTGCACGTGGCCGCGCAGGCTGTGTCCGACGCGAACCACCTGCTGGCCCCGTTCCTGCCGCACTCCGCGCAGAAGGTGTGGGAGGCGCTGGGCGGCACGGGCGTGTTCTCGCCGCTGCCGCGCATCGAGGAGGTCGAGGATCTGGACAAGCCCGGCTTCACCTATCCGATCATCACCGGCGACTACAAGCTCGGTGAGACCGTGCGCCCGTGGGCCAGCGAGCCGATCGTTCCCGGCACCCCGGTGGCCAAGCCCACGCCGATCTTCGCGAAGATCCCGAAGGAGGCCGTCGAGGAGGAGCTGGCGCGCTTCGAGTCCGAGCTGGCCGCCCGCCGTGAGGCCGAGGCCCAGCGCCTGGCCGCCGAGAAAGCCAAGCTCGCCGCCGAGTGAGTTTGGCGGGTGGTTGACTCCGGTCGTCCGTCGTGCAACGGATGACCGATCGACGCTGCTACGCCGTCGGCGTAACGGTAGTCAGTTGTTAAAAAGGTGGCGCTGGACCCTTCGTCCGCGCCATCTTTTCAACAGTTCACTTGTTTGGACGACGGAATGACGAAACCGCTACGGAGAACAGGTGGCTGATGTGGCGGTGTACATCCGTTACAGTTTGATGATGCGGTCGGCGTCCGCGGCGTCCTCTTCGTTATGCGTCGTGTAGATTACGATTGCCCCGTCGTCGGCGAAGCGTCGTAGGTGATGCATGACCACGGCCCGGTTGTCCGCGTCCAATGCCGCGGTCGGCTCGTCGGCCAGCACGATGCGCGGCGAACGGATGACGATCCGCGCGATGGCGACGCGCTGCTGCTCGCCGCCGCTCAACGTGTACACGAGCCGCTTGTCATACCCGTCCAGATGGACGACGTGCAGCGCGCGTCGTATGAGCCGGCGTCGTTCGGACGCTGCCACGCCGACGCAGCGCAAGGCCAGCTGCAGGTTCTGAGCGACGGTCCATTGTTCGACCAACGCGTAGTTCTGGAACATGAACCCCATGACGTTGCGGTGCATGAGCCGCCGTGTCCGAGGGCTCCCGTCGGTCAGGTCGCGTGTGCCGTAGGTGACGACCCCGCCGGTGGGCCGTTCCAGCAGACCGAGCACGTTGAGTAGTGTGGTCTTACCGCAGCCACTTTGGCCGGTGAGCGCCGTCATCTGCCCGGGCAGGAATTCCAGATTGAGACCGGACCACAGGACCCGTTCGCCCATGCGTTTGGTTAAGCCGCGCACGGCTAGGGTTTTGTTGGGAATCTGTGATGCTGCTGACATGGTGATGCTTCTTTCGGAATATAGTGATGTGAATTGGCAGGATTGCCGTGGGGCAGACGTGTCCGGTCATGCCGACTCCGGCTGGCCCGGCATTACGGATGCTTGATGCTGTCTGCACGGAGCCGTGAATCGTAAACCATGGTGGTGGCCATCGTTGTGATGGCGAAGGCGACTGGGGCCGCCACCAGACAGATGACGTTGAGCTGCATCAGCGCACACGGCAGCACCGCCGCCGCGCAAAGAGCCAGCATCAGCAGTACGATGGCGCTGTACCGTAGCCGCGACGTGGCACCGTGAATAAATTCGACGAACATGACTTGACGCCGCAAGGTGCACATGATCAGTGCCAGCATGACGCCGATGCCGAGGGAACAGGCGAAGGCGATCGCTGCGACAATGGTGAAGAAGATCGTCTCTTGTTGATCGATGGCCAGTTGGTTGGCAATCTCGTCGCGGGGCCGAATAGCCGACGATACCAGTGGAAGCGTGTCGGCGTCGCGCAATGCCGCGATGATGGCCCGGCGGGATTGATAAGTGAACGTCATGCCGCCAGTGCTGGCCATCGCCGTCGTGGTGCTCCCGCTGAGCGATTGCGCGTCTAGGACGACGACTGGGACGCCGGTGGTACGGTCTTCCGGCGTTGCGTTGAACGCCCATGGCGTCGCCTTTGTGGGCATGGTTGTGACGGTTACGTCCTGTGTAGTGATGTCCGGCAGAGATTGATGGTTGCTCGCTGCGACTTCCTGTTCAAATGCATAGGAAAATAGTGCATTGGTCTTGACAGATGAGGGGACATAGGTGCCTCCCGTAGGCATGAGCACGGTGACCGGTGTTCTGTCTGACGGAGTAAGGAGATGCTGTTGCTCCGCTGTGTCCGGATCCATGATGATGCATGTCGAATTCGGCATCTGCCCGCCATCGATCCATGTGCATCCCGTTTGGAACGAGGAGAACCGTATCCGTTTGGCATTGGCTGCATGATCAATGAATGTATTCCACTTGGGCATATATTGCGCTTGTGTCTGATCGCTGACGAACCATAGCAAAAGCTGGAAACCTGGCTGTGATGTACGTAACTGCGTCAGAGATGTTGACTCTGCCTCAGTGTTAGCGCGTTGTGTGATGGCGTTGTTCATGCTGGTCATAGTCAAACTCAGCACCACTACAGTGGCTAGACAGCTTGCCACCATAAGAAAACGCAATGGGCGCTTTCCATTGATTTGGGCGATGATGCCGGGTACGGCGAGTCGGACAATGATGATGGCCGCAAGTGCTGCAAGCATTGTGAGCATGGTGGTTATCGACATGATGCCTAGGAACACTCGGCCGGCAAAAACGAATGGTGAAGCGTGCGGCCAACAGATAAGCCCGATGCCGATCCACACCAGCCATCCGATGAGCATGGTCCCTAGCGCAAACAGCATATGCCGCAATCCTTGACGGGCAATGACACTGATGTGCCGCCTGCCGTGGAACTCCTGGACCACGCTGATTCTGGACGAGGCCGACGCGGATACCGCCGCGGCGATGAACGTCATGACAATCCCGGCGAAGATGATTTGCGAGATACTGTTCGAGAAGAAGCTCCCGATTCGCTCGGAAGCGCTGATGGCGGTGCGGTTGACGAATTCAAATCCCCTGGCGTGGATTGCGTCGGCGGCTTGCTGCGCATCGTCCGCCTGGCCATAGATGAGCCAACGACCGAGCGGATTGGTAAGGTCATCGCCCTTTCGCACAACGGTGTGAGCATTGAACCCGTAATCCGGATATGTTGCTTTCTTGACAAAAGAGGCATACGTATCGGAGGGCCCGAATATCGTTATCTGTCGTTCGAAACCGCGTTCCGCATTGGATTCCGATGTGACCTTGGCAAGCATGACGTGGTTCTTTTTCGCTATGTTCAACATGTCGGACAGCGTGTGGCCGTGTGCATCGGAAATGCCGATGCACTGGCTAGGGCCCGAAGGGTAGGTGTCCTCGCAATTTTGCGCATACAACCCGCCTGTCGCAATGACGAGAATCACAGCCAGAATCGAAGCGATCTTATACACCCAATGCATATTGGATTACTGTGCCTTTCGTTGATGGGTGCGACCTTGTGGTCGTGGTTACCGACGCTAATGGTCCGCGGTTGCGCGAGAAAGCCGGTGTGACGGGAAACGTCACAGTGGTATGGTTGGGGCGAATGCCGGAAAGCGATGCGATAGGGGGCGTATGGAACGAGATCGTAGTTCGGGATTACGTATCGCCGTGGTGGACAACGACCGCTGTTCGGCCGACATGATGACGCTGTTGATTGGCAGGGCATTGCATGGTGATAGGTTGTTGTGGTCTACGGACAACCCTGCGCTGGCGTTGGAGCGATGCCTGTTCGACGTCGTCAAACCGGACGTGCTCATTGCCGACCTGATCATGGACGGGCTGGACGGGGTGCAGCTGACGGCACGGCTCCGCCATCGCGAATCGCCGATCGCCGTATTGATCGTCACCTCGTATGATCCGTCGGCCTACCGGGAAGACATCGTGGCGTGTGGGGCGCAGGGGATGATCCCGAAACGGGACTTCGCCCGTGATGCGTGGCGCGCGATCCGGGCCATTGCCTCCGGATCAACGTACCCGAGCGATGGTGGTTTTCCGAATGTGTGCAAGGCGAACCGTCTGGCCGTGGACGCGAATGGGAATGGCGGTTTACTGGAACATCCTCCGTTCTCAGAACGGGAGCTGTCAATACTCCGCCTGTACGGCCGCAGACTATCGACGACGCAAATTGCGGACCGGCTTGGTATCGGCGTTGAAACTGTGTACAGCCACGTCAAACGCGCCATGCGCAAGATCAATGTGGCGAATCGCCGCGAACTGCTCGATTACTGTGACCGGTACCATGTGCTGTGACGCGAGCAGACGAAGGAGTCTTCCCGCGAGCGGGCGCGTGCGCGGTTCCACGGACGACGGTGATCTGCGTGTCGTCATGCTCGCCTGCACGTTGTTGGCTGCGATCGATTCGGCAATCGAGCTGTTCGCCGCGCCGGTATTCGACTGGCGTACAGCCGTCGCCGAGGCGGTGCTGCTGGCCGCGATGGCGGCGGGTATCGCCCGGCCTGTGGCGGGCAGCGTGCTACTGGGGGTCACGTGGTGCGTGGCGTTCCCGTTGCCGGTAGGGTTGTCGATGTCCCTGAGCGTGGTGATTGCCCTGCCGTTGGTCGTGCTGTCGTACCGGCGCACGGTGTGGGGCATTGCGTTGATGGGGGCTGCCATGGCGTCGCGGATTGTGCAACTGTGCAGCTTAGACGCGTTCCCGGATCGACCGATGTGGTGGCGGGTGCTGACGGTGATGCCGTGGTTAGCGATGCCGCTCGTCGTGCCCGTGATGGCGGGGGTGCTACTCAGATGGCGGCGCATCCGACGGCAACGTGCGGCGGAGGCGCGCCGTCGCACCGAGGCTATGGGCGTGGCGGCCAGACTGCATGATTCGACGACCAACGAATTGTCGTATCTCATCATGGACATCGACCATCTCTTGGGGACGCCGGAGGCTGGAGCGACGGTGGCCGATTCCCTGCGACGGATGCGCGCGACGGCCGGTCGTGCGCTCGAACAGACCCACGCCGTCATTGCGATGCTCCGGGAGGGCTCCGCTGACACGGGTGGTGTGGTCGGGGCGGGCGATGATTCCCTACGTGAGGGTCCGGCGTCTGTCAGTTCAGGGGAGGGTGCCGGGGCGGTATCGGCGAGGGGACGGGCGGATTCCGTGCGAGGCCTGGTTGACCGATGCCGGCGGGATGCAGCGGCGCTCGGCATAGCCGGCGAAACGGTGGTGACCGATCCCCGGTGGTGCCTGGATCGCTTGGATGCGGCGACGGGGGAGCTGATCCGTGCGGTGATTCGGGAACTGTTCGCGAACATCATGAAACACGCCAATCCCGCTGCCGGCTACGTTGTGGCCGTCACCGCTGGTCTTGACAAAGTGTGCGTCTCCTGTGCCGATGTTCCCCAGCGGGACGTGGGTGGGAATGACGTGGCGACGCAAAACAATCGTGGAGGTCTGGGCATGGGCTTCGGCCTCGACCATCTTCGAGCCAGCGTAGAGGCGCGCGGAGGACGATTCGAGGTCCGAGATGATGCGGGGTATTGGAGTTGCGCGGTAACCGTGCCGTTCCTGACGGGGCGTGAGGTTCGTCAGGAGCGTGGGGCCTCGCTCGCTGGCGGCCCTGCCCCTCGCGGCCGGCTGGGAGGGGCAGAGGCGGTGACTGGTCGCTGATGAGGCCGGATGCGTCGCTGAATGGAGCGGTGGCATTCGGTGGCAGCCGTCATTGTTCGGCTATGTTGGCGGTTCGTTTGCGATTGCCGCTGCTCGACTGTTGAAGTATTAGCGCTAACCGCCGTGTTTGCGGCATGTATTCAACTGTTGGGAAGTTGACGTCGGGTCGTCTGGGATTATCTGCCGGGGCACCTGTTGAAAAGTATGTGCCAACTGCCTCGTTTGCGCAGGGTATTCAACTGTTGAGATATTGACGCTGGGCCGACTACGGTTGTCCGGCGGATTACCTGTTGAAAGTATGCGCCAACCACGTCGTTCGCGCCGACGCTTCAACTGTTGGGAAAACGGCGAATCACACAGTGTCGTCGGCGTTGTCTGGCCCTCACATTCCCGCCACATTCCTCTCAGGGAGCTTTGAGGGAAACGCGGATTTTCCTCCAAGCAACGGGCGGTTATATGGATGTCGTCAGCAGTTACGGCTGGTGGCGAGGTTCCTGGCAGAACCCCATAACTGAACCCTTCTTCTCTCTTCTCTCTCACCCGGCGGCTCCCTCCGCCGGGTTTCTCTTTGTTTCAGTGGGATCCAACATAAACGCTACGCCGTTTGCGTGCAGCCGTATAGCTGCGATAGACTAATCTGCAAGAAATTAGTCTATATTCTAGTCTATGGGGGCTTATGATCAGGGATTTGTCGGAAATGCCAGCGCTTGTTCATTTCCTACTGGGGGATGTGGAAACCGAGGTTGTTGAATACAAGGAAGCAAAACGAAATTTTGATTTCGAGAAGCTGGGCAAATACTTTTCAGCGCTTAGCAACGAAGCGAATCTTCGCGGCATGGAGTGCGGATGGCTTCTATTCGGGGTGACCAATAAGAGGGAGATATGCGGCACTGCTTATCGGCAGGAGCAACGACATCCGAGTGTCGGGCTTCGTAGCCTTAAACACGAAATCGCGGAGAACCTCAACAACGGTCTTACATTCGAAGAGATTTACGAGTTCGACGTAGACGGGAAACGTGTGGTGGCGTTTCAGATACCGCCGTGCGAGTTTGCCTCTCCGACAACGTGGCGCGGTATTCCGTGGTCGCGGGAGAATAAGTCGCTTGTGCAGATGCCCCGGTTCAAACTGGAGGCGATTTGGGGACAGTCGCGCCCCGACTGGTCGAAAAAGGTGTCATTCGAGGCGAATCTCGACGACCTCGATCCTGAGGCGATTCGATTCGCATGCGAGCGTTACGTTGACAAGTACGCCGTGAAGCAACCTGCCGTAAAGTCGCTTGACGAGGGGGAGATGCTTCGCAAGATGGGTTTCCTCGTCCACGGCCACATCACAAACGCTGCGATTGTGCTTCTTGGACGCCCCGAGTCGACCGTCTTCCTCGGAGGGGCGGCCCCCAGAATCACGTGGACTCTTTACGCCTCCGATGGACGCGTGGAGACATATGAGCATTTCGATCCGCCGTTCATCCTTCAGGTGGACAAGGTGCTGGGGAAAATCAGGAACGAGCGGTACCGCTATTTCGATAGTCGGGTCACGCTATTTCCTACCCTCGCCAACAAATACGACCCTGAGGTCATCCGTGAGCTGTTGCATAACGCCATCGCCCATCAGGACTACCGAAATTCAGGCAAGATCAACGTGTTGGAATACGAGGACCGCCTCGTGTTCAAGAATGAGGGTTCCTTCATTCCCGGAACCATTGAAAGGGCGCTGGAACCCGGCTATAAGCCGCCGTATTACCGGAATCGCCTGCTTGCGGACGCGATGGTCGATACGGAGATGATTGATCAGAACGCTATAGGTATCAGGAACGTTTACGAGATCCAGCGTGGCAGGATGCTGCCTTTGCCCACCTACGACCTTTCGGAACGAAATCGTGTCTCGGTCACCATTTATGGCAGGGTTCTTGACGAAGCGTATACGCGATTGCTCGCTGCGGAGCCGGAGATGGACCTTGAGACAGTCTTCATGCTTGACCTCGTTCAGAAGAGAAGTCCTATCACTCGGGAACAAGCGAGGGTTCTTCGCAGCAGGGGCCTTGTCGAGGGCCGCTATCCGAAGCTTACGCTCTCGTCGAAAGTCGCGGGGATTATCGGTACCCATGAGGAGTATGTGCGGCGGAAGGGGTTAGACGCGAGCATCTGCAAAGAGCTCATCATAAAGTTTCTGCGTACTCGTCCATGCACGCGGGCGGAAGTTGTTTCCGCCATATCGCACGCACTCCCGGAAGACATGAACGACGCACAGCGCAAGAAGCATGTGAGCTATTTGCTTCAGGAACTACGCAAGGAGCGCCGCATCAGGCCTGACGGCGCACGGGGGAACGCACAGTGGATGTTAGACGAATAGACTAGAGAATAGACTAATAGTTTGCGTTTCCAGTCTGCTCGGCGGGCTCATCAAGCTGCATGCGTGCATTTCCTTCGCTATTTGGAATGTCATCGAGGCGTATTCCCAGATTGGCGCGTGTCCTCAGTTGACTCTGGCGGGCAAACCGGCGGTATCGTGTTTCGTCTTTTCGATGGAGGGTGGGTTGAAGAAAGGTAAACGATGTACTATGGTGGTGGGCACAACAGTGGGATATCGCAGCGGATACCGGCCCGACGATGAGGATTGGGGAGCGATTCCCGCATGTGAAAGGAACCGTACATGCAGTATCGTAACGTCGGCAAGGCCGGCATCAAGGTCAGCGAGATCGCGCTGGGCAGCTGGATGACCCGGCTCGAGGACACGGCGGCCGTGGAGAACGCGGCGCAGATCGTACGCAAGGCATGGGAGGCCGGCGTCAACTTCTTCGACTGCGCCGACGCCTACTCCGGCGGCGACGCCGAGATCTTCCTCGGCCGCGTGCTCAAGGAGTATCCCCGTGACGAGGTCGTGGTGTCCAGCAAGGTGTTCTTCCCGACCGGCCCCGGTGCGAACCAGCACGGCCTGTCCCGCAAGCACATCCTGGCCAACTGCGAGCGGAGCCTGAAGAACCTCGGCATGGACTACATCGACTTGTACTACTGCCACCGCTTCGACCCGACCACCCCTATGGAGGAGACCCTGCAGGCGTTGAGCGATCTGGTGGATCAGGGCAAGATCCTGTATTACGGCGTCTCCGAGGAATGGAGCGCCGCCCGCCTCGAGCGCGCCCAGCGCATCATCTCCGAGCGCGGCCTGCACCCGATGACGGTGGTCCAGCCGCAGTATCACATGCTGGACCGATATATCGAGCATGAGATCGTAGAGACCTGCGAACGCTACGGCATCGGCATCACGCCGTTCTCTCCGCTCGCACAAGGCCTGCTGACCGGCAAGTACCGCAAGGGCCAGCCGCTGCCCGCAGGCTCCCGTGCCACCTGGCAGGCCGACCGCCAGATCAACGACCTGCTCACCGAGGAGAACCTGGACAAGGTCGAGGTGCTGCGCAAGGTGGCCGACGGGCTGGGCCTTGCGATGCCGGTGCTCGCGCTGGCATGGATTCTGCGCTTGCCGGTCATCAGCTCGGTGATTGTCGGCGCCAGCAAGCCCAGCCAGCTCGAATCCAACCTGGCGGCCTCGGGCGTGGAGCTGCCGGCGGACGCGCTCGCCGAAATCGATCGTATCCTCGGCTTCCGCCGTTTCGAACGCCACATCGGCTGACGGTTAGGGGAGCGGACAAAAATGGTGTGGCCCAAATTCGTTTGGGCCACACTTAAGTGGTCTTTTTGATGCACGGTGCCGGTACTGGTGCGCCATATGGACCTGACGGGGGCAGGCAATCACGAAAAAACCATATACGTCCGCATGGGGCTGAGCAACCGGAAAACGTTGTGATGGTGCGGCAACACGCGGATGTGGTACAAGGTTGCAGTCGGTGGCGGTTGTTCTAGAATGAACCGCGTTTGCGAATCCGAACAGGGGGTTCGGCCGGGAGAAGAGCCGGTGACGGGACTACTCGAAACACGACGGACGTGAATCGTAGCGGCCGCGGAATGGCCGCACCACAAAACCGAAACCGAAAACCAAGCAAACACAATCCAAGAGTCAGCCGGTGACCGTCGAACGAGACGGTGGCGTAGCCATGCCACCGGATTCTGCGCGGACGTGTCCGTCCAGCGGCGCCGACGCCTTGCGGATTGCCTACCTACCACAGGAGTGAGGGTTCCCATACCATGTATGTCGATCCGAACCGCAACCAGCAGGCCAGCAACCTCCGTTGGATCCTGCCGTACTGCAAACCCGACCTGCCACGAGTGCTCGGCGCGGTGCTGCTGTTCATCGTCAATGACACGATGGCGCTGATCATCCCGCTGATCACCGGTGTGATCGTGGACCAGGTCATCACCGGCGGCCACGCCGACATGCTGACACGGCTGTGCCTGATCATGATCGTGTTCACGCTGATCCGCGTGGGCTCCCGCTACGGCTACCAGATGTTCATGGAGCGTTTCGGGCAGAACACCATCTTCCGTCTGGTCTCCGACCAGTACGAGAAGCTGCACCAGCTCGACTTCACCTACTTCAACCACACCCGCGTCGGCGACATCATGAGCCGCATGACTTCCGACACGGACGCGATGCGCCACTTCCTGTCCTGGACCACCTACAACATCCTCGACTGCGTGGTGATGTTCGTCGGCGCGATCTGCGTGATGTTCGCCATCGACTGGCGGCTCGCCCTCGCGCTGGCCTGCGTGACGCCGTTCATCTGGATCTTCGCCCGCCAGCTGTCCAGCCATGCGCGGCCGCTGTTCCTCGACATCCGCAACTCCCTGGCCTCGCTCAACTCCATGGTGGAGGAGAACATCGAAGGCAACCGCGTGGTCAAGGCCTTCGTGCGCGAGGATCATGAGACCGAGAAGTTCGACGAGCGCAACGACGACTACATGCAGCGCAACATGGCGCAGGCCTACAACTCCCGCCGCTATCTGCCCTGGCTGGACGGCTGCTCGTTCTCCCTGCAGCTGATCACGCTGGTGTTCGGCGGCTGGCTCGTGATCAACGGATACATGACCCTCGGCAACCTGGTCAGCTTCAACAGCTTCTTGTGGATGATCGACGGCCCGGTGCGCCAGTTCGGCTGGCTGCTCAACGACCTGCAGCGTTTCAACGCCAGCTGCGTGAAGATCCGCCGCCTGCTCACCGCCAAGTCGCGCATCGTGGAGAAGCCCGACGCGGAGGAATCGGTCAAGCAGGCCGTGACCATCCAGAGCCAGGTCGGCCAGCAGCGCGCGGCCGCCCCCGACCGCATCAGCGGCGAGATCCGGTTCGACCACGTCAGCTTCGCGTTCCCCGACGACCCGAACACCCCGATCCTCAAGGACATCGACTTCTTCGTGCCCGCGGGCACCAAACTCGGCATCCTCGGCGAAACCGGCGCGGGCAAGTCCACGCTCGTCAACCTCATCTCCCGGTTCTACGACCCGACCGTCGGCCACGTCGTCATCGACGGCATCGACGCGCGCGACTGGCCGCTGACCACCCTGCGTTCGCAGGTGTGCGTCGTCGCGCAGGACACGTTCCTGTTCTCCGATACGATCGGCGGCAACATCGCATTCGGCGCCGGCGACAACCGTGACGAGCGCTACATCCGTCGCATGGCCACCATCGCCGGCGCCGACGGATTCATCCGCTCGATGCCCGACGGCTACAACACCGTCGTCGGCGAACGCGGCGTCGGCCTGTCCGGCGGACAGAAACAGCGCCTGTCGCTCGCCCGCGCGCTCGCGGACGACCCGGCCATCCTGATCATGGACGACACCACCAGCGCCGTGGACATGGAGACCGAGGCCGAGATCCAGCGGCATCTCAAGGAAATGGGCGGGTCGAAGACCATCATCACCATCGCCCACCGCATCTCCTCGATCAAGGATGCCGACCTGATCCTCGTGCTCGAACACGGGCAGATCGTGGAACGCGGCGACCACGCCAGCCTGGTCAAATCGCACGGCCGGTATTGGGAGATCTACAAGAAACAGCTCGGCATGCAGTCCGGGCGTTCGCAGGGATACGACGAGTAAGGAAGGAGGATTCGACCATGGCACAACGCAATACCTACCGCGAGGACGAGGCGCTTGAGGAGCAGATCAACCTCAAGGACATCCTGCGCATCGGCGCCTATCTGAAGCCCTACAAGGCCGACGTGTTCCGCATCCTGGCCGTCGTGATCTTCATGAGCTGCATCGCCGTGTCCATCCCGTACATGACCAAGATCATGATCGACCAGATCATCCCGGCCGGAGATATGACCGGACTGCTGATCCTGGGCGGTGTGTTCCTGGCGGCGATCGTCGTATTCGAGCTCTGCCTGCGGTATCGCACGGTGGCGATCACGCGCGTGGGCCAGCTGATGCTCAAGGACATGCGCCGCGACATCTTCACCCACATCCAGACCCTGCCGTTCAGCTACTTCGACTCGCGTCCGCACGGCAAGATCCTGATCCGCGTGGTCAACTACGTGAATACGCTGTCCGACACGCTCTCCTCCGGCCTGATCAACGTGATCTCCGACGTGTTCACGTTCCTGATCACGTTGGTGGTCATGTTCGTGATCGACTGGCGGCTGGCCCTGTTCAGCCTCATCCTGTTCCCGCTGCTCATCATCTGGGTGCGCGTGCTGCAGTACTTCCAGCGCAAGGCCTACCAGAAGCTCTCCAACAAGCAGAGCAACCTGAACGCCTACATCCACGAGTCGATCGCCGGCGTCAAGACCACGCAGACCTTCGCTCAGGAGCAGGCCCAGTACCGGACCTTCCAGGAGCAGTACGCCGACCAGCGCACCGCCTGGATGCACGCGGTGCACATCCAGTTCCTCATGTGGCCCGGCGTGCAGACCATCTCCGTCATGACGATCTCGTTCATCTACTACGTGGGCGTGATGGGATTCGGCGGCGTGAGCGTGACCACCGGCGTACTCATCGCGTTCGTGGGTTACGCGAACAACTTCTGGAACCCGGTCATCAACATCGGCAACTTCTACAACCAGCTGATCACCTGCTCGGCCTACCTGGAGCGCATCTTCGAGACACTGGACGTGGTGCCGGAGATCCGCAACAAGGAGAACGCCTGCGACCTGCCGCAGATCCGCGGTCGCGTGGACTTCAACGACGTGGTGTTCCGCTACGAGGAGGGTGGCCGCAACATCCTGAACCTGGTGGACTTCCATGTGGAGCCGGGCAGGACGATTGCGCTGGTCGGCCCCACCGGCGCCGGCAAGACCACGATCATCAGCTTGCTCTCTCGGTTCTACGACGTCTCCGAAGGCTCGGTGACGATCGACGGGTACGATGTGCGCGACGTGACGCTCGAATCGCTGCGCCGGCAGATGGGCGTGATGCTGCAGGATACCTTCATCTTCTCCGGCAACGTGCGCGAGAACATCCGCTACGGCAAGCTGGACGCCACGGATGAAGAGATCGAGGCCGCGGCCAAGGCCGTGCACGCCCACGAGTTCATCATGGAGCTGCCCGACGGGTACGACACCGTGGTGGAGGAGCGCGGCTCGACGCTGTCGGCTGGGCAGCGCCAGCTCATCGCGTTCGCGCGTGTGCTGCTCGCCGATCCGCGGATCCTGATCCTGGACGAGGCCACGTCGAATATCGACACCCGCACCGAGGAAGCGCTGCAGGCGGGTCTGAACCACCTGCTCAAGGGGCGTACCTCGTTCATCATCGCGCACCGCCTGTCCACCATCGAGAACGCGGACGAGATCTTCTACATCGACCACGGGCAGATCATGGAACACGGTTCGCATGACGAGCTGTTGGCGCAGAAGGGCGCGTACTACCGCCTGTACGAGTCGCAGTACGCGATGATCCGCGCCGCGCACAACGCGGATCTGTGAGCCTCGGCCCCTGCTGGAACGGAACATCGCTTCAGTGGGCGGATGATGGCTTCAGTGGGCGCCTCGCGGGGGATTTCCTCCGCGAGGCGCCTTGATATTGCAAGGATTAACGGGCCGGGTCTCGGCTGTGGGGCGCCCACTGAAGCGTCAACCCGCCCAGTGAAGGAAGATCGAGGGCGGAGGGAGATGTGTTGCTGGCGAGGGACTTTGGCCGCTCCGGTTCGATTTCGCCAGTTGTGGAACGAGGCGAGATTAACACCTACCGTTATCCGAATATGCCGTGATGTTCGAAGAATCGGGTCTGAATCATTTGTAAAATCCAGTCTAACTAATTCGAAAAAGCCTTAGTGAATCATTCGAAAAAACCATAGTACAATAGTTGAAAAAGCAAGTTTGCATTGTTCTCATGTGTAGGATGTGCGCTAGGAGCCACCCGGTGCGCGCAGTCGTGGCAAGGGAGGGGTCATGTCGGAGTCATATGTTCCGCGCATCGTGGACGCTGCTGTCCGTGACTATCTTGAAGCGTTTCCGGCGGTCTGCATCGAGGGGCCGAAATGGTGCGGCAAAACCACAACGGCCAGTCAGCATGCGGCTTCGCAGTTCAGCCTTGCTGACCCCTCTGGCAGCTTCCGTAACCGGAGTATCGCGCAGCTTGATCCCGCGCTTGCGTTGGAAGGTGCGGAGCCGCGGTTGATTGACGAATGGCAGGAAGCTCCCGCATTGTGGGATGCTGTGCGGTTCGAGTGCGATAGAAGTGTGGGGCACGGGCGTTTCTTGCTGACTGGATCGGCCACGCCGAGAGCGGCGCAACGGCCGATGCACAGCGGTGCCGGGCGCATTGCCCGGCTGCACATGTCATCCATGACATTGATGGAGCAAGGAGTGTCCTGCGGCAAAGTTTCGTTACGAGGATTGTTCGCAGGCGAATCATATACGGCGAATTCCAGCCTTGACCTGGAGAGGATAGCTTCGCTTGTGGTGCGCGGCGGATGGCCCGCGAATCTGGGGATGGACGATTACCACGCCGAATTGACGGCCCGCAGCTATCTTGACGCTGTGGCGGATGACGACTTGTCTGCGGTCGACGGCGCGGCACGTGATCCTGCGAGGATCCGTCGGGTGCTGACCTCACTGGGACGCAACGAGGCTACGTTGTCCAGCAAGGCAGCGTTGCTGCGGGATACCGCCGAATATCTACCCGAGGACGCCGAGGGCAAAGGTGTCAAGCGCAGGGGAGGACGCGGCCCGGTTGCATTGTCCGAAACGACGCTGGACGACTATCTGGGTGCGTTGAACCGTATGCACGTTATTGAGGACATCCCTGCATGGCGGCCTGCCCTGCGTTCGCCGGTGCGCATCCGCGCGGCCATGAAACGGCATCTGGCCGACCCTTCGCTGGCTGCGGCGGCTATCGGCGGTACCGCGGAAACGTTGCGGACCGATCCGAAGACGTTGGGGTTCCTGTTCGAATCATTGGTGACGCATGATGTGCTGGTATATGCCCGTGCCATGGATGCGCAGGTGATGCACTACCGGGATGATTCTGGTCTGGAAGTGGATCTGATCGTGGAGATGCGGGACGGGACGTGGGGTGCGTTCGAGGTGAAGCTGGGTGCCGTGCAGATTGATGAGGGAGCCGCCAATGTGCTGCGGCTTGATCGTAAGATGAGCGAACGGGGGCAGCGTCCTGCTTCGGTGAAGGCCGTCATCGTGGGGGTGGGGAGCTTCGCATACCGTCGCGACGATGGCGTGCAGGTTATTCCACTGGATACGTTGGGCGTGTGAGCGGCGCTGATAGGTGTACGACGCCCATGGGTTCGCGCATTCGGCATACGCCGAGGACGGCGGTGTAGACTGAGCGGGAACGCATACGGTCACCATGGTGGGATGGAGGTGCTCGATGTCGGAGCGGAACGACGATGATATGGCCGGTACGTCAGATGGCGCCGAACGCCACGATGATCCCGGTGCGCGCGAGGGCATCGTCTTTACCGAAGAGCAGCGGGAGGCGCTGGCCGGGCTGGCCAGCGAGAACACCTACGCCAAGCAGTCGAAATGGCAGACGTTGCGCGAACTGCCGATGAAGGACAAGTGGCCGTTCTTCGCCCAGCATTTCCTCGGTGCCACCGTGGCCATTGTGGCGGCCGTGGTGGCGGTGATCGCGTTCGTGGTGAATTTCGTGACCCAGCCGCCGGATCCGCTGCTGTACATCGCCGGCGTGAATATGTCGCAGGGGTATACCGAGCCGATGGAAGCCCTGGAACGGCGGTTCGTGGCCGATGAGGGGCTGGACTCCGAGCTGGTCACCTACGATGCGAACTTCACCATCACCGAAACCGGTGTGAGCGGCGGCATGGTGGACGGCAGCTCCCGATTGTTCACGATGGCCTCCGTCGGGCAGGTGAACACCATCATCACCGACGAGGAGACGTTCTGTGAGTTGTGTCAGCGTGGATTGACGTCCGCGCTGGAGGAGGTGCTGCCCGCGGACCGGATTGAGGCGTTCGAGTCGGCGGGGATCACGGTCGATTCCGGTGTGAAGGATGCGCAGGGCGATCGGTTGCCGCTCAAGGGACTCGACCTGGACCGTTCCGCCGAATGGACGGCGGACGGCGACCTGCCCGAAGACGCGGTGCTGTGCTTCTCCAACGTGACGGAGACCGGCGTGGAATACCCGCGGGCGTTCGTGGAATTCCTCGATTTCGCCTGATTTCCGAGGTGTCTGGACCAGACGCCTCCGGTTACTGGGTTCCGGCTCGTTCAGTGGGTGCCGGGCCCTCGGCGATTGCCGGCGATGGTGGATTGACGGAGTCCAGTTGAGTTGTCCGCTGACGCAGGATGTGCGACGATGATTCCGCATCGGCGTGTACAGTCCACCGCATCGACGATTTGTCCACCTGCTGCCGGTGGCCATGTTCGCTATCGTGGACGGCATCCCATGCCGGAATATGATGCGCGAACCGATGCATCCGCGCCCGGAATGCACCTGTAAGGAAGGAAACCCCATGCAAGAGCACAACGCACAACACAGCCGTCCGCTGGAGGTGTCCCGCGTCACCGTGACCGACGCGTTCTGGCACACCGAACAGGAGTTGGTGCGCACCGCGGTCATCCCCTTCCAGTGGGACGCGCTGAACGACAACGTGCCCGGTGCCGCCCCCAGCTACTGCATGCACAACTTCAAGGCCGCCGCGCGCCAGAACGCGTCCAAGGCCGCCCAGGGCAAGGCGTTCGTGCCCCCGGCCTACACGTTCCGCGGCTTCGAGGCGCTGCCGGAGGATCCCGCGCACCCCGATCCGGACGCGTTCTATGGCTTCGTGTTCCAGGACTCCGACTTCTCCAAGTGGATCGAAGCGGTCGGCTACAGCCTGGCGCAGCACCCCGATTCCGAACTCGAGGCCACTGCCGACGCCGCCATCGACATCGTCTGCAACGCCCAGTTGGACAACGGCTACCTGGACACCTACTACATCCTCAACGGCATGGACCGCGCGTTCACCAACCTGAAGGACCACCACGAACTGTACTGCCTGGGGCATCTGGTCGAGGGCGCCGTGGCCTACTACCAGGGCACCGGCAAGGACAAGCTGCTCAAGGCCGCCTGCCGCTTCGCCGACTACGTGGACTCGGTCTTCGGACGCGACGAGGGCAAGCTGCACGGCTATCCGGGGCATGAGATCGCCGAGATGGCGCTTGTGCGGCTGTACGAGACCACCGGCGAACGCCGGTATCTGGATCTGGCGCGCTACTTCGTCACCGAACGCGGACGCTCGCCGCTGTATTTCGAGGCCGAGGACCGTCGTCGCGCCGAACTCGACGGCACGGCGGTCGAACCGAACACGAACCTGCCCAAGCCGTACGCCTACTATCAGGCGCACGAGCCGGTCGTCGAGCAGACTGAGGCCGTCGGGCATGCGGTGCGTGCCGCTTACTTCTACTCGGGCGTGGCCGACGTGGCCCGCCTGACCGGCGACTCCGACCTGCTGGCCGCATGCGATCGGCTGTGGCGCAACATCGTGGACCGCAAGCTGTACATCACCGGCGGCATCGGCGGCACACACATCGGCGAAGCGTTCTCCTATGACTACGACCTGCCGAACGACATCGCGTATTCGGAGACCTGCGCGGCGATCGCGCTCGCATTCTTCGCCCGCCGTATGCTGCAGATTCGCCCGGTGTCGGAATATGCGGACGTCATGGAGCTGGCCCTGTACAACACCGTGCTGGCGGGCATGGCGATGGACGGCAAGAGCTTCTTCTATGTGAACCCGTTGGAGGTGGACCCGACCGCCTGCCATCGTGACGAGCGCAAGTTTCACGTGAAATCCGTGCGTCAGAAATGGTTCGGATGCGCCTGCTGCCCGCCGAACATCGCCCGCATCGTCGAGTCGATCCAGCAGTACGCCACAACGGTGAGCGACGATTCGTCCACCCTGTACACTCATCTGTACGTGGGTGGTGAGGCAACGGTCGAGCTTGGCGGGCGGCCGGTGGCGCTCGTGATGGACGCGAACCTGCCGTGGCGGGGCGACGGCCGTGCGGTGGTGCGGATTGCGGACAAATCGGACATGCCTGCCAATGCTGTGACCACTGCCACGTTGGCCTTCCGCCTGCCGGCCTGGGCGGGCGGCGAGGCGGCGGCCGACGCGATCCGCGTTGAGGGCGCCGCCGGCAGCCGCCTCTCGCGCGAGGTGCGTGACGGCTACCTGTACCTCACCGGCGAATGGCGGGATGGCGATACGGTGACGTTCGACTTCCCGATGCAGGTGCGGATGCTCGCCGCGAACCCGAATGTGCGCGAGGACGCCGGCAAGGTGGCGTTCATGCGCGGACCGGTGACGTACTGCGCCGAGGGTATCGATAATGGCGCGGCGTTGCACCTGTTGCACGTGGACGCTGCGGCGGTCGCGGCCGACCCGGACGAGGTGCGCATCGAGCGGACCGGGTTCCACGCCGGAGCCGAAGGTCTGGATGAGCGAGGAACCGGCGAGGTCGAATCCGTCGAGCGTGACATCGTCCGACTGACGGTTCCCGGCTGGCGTGAGTCCGGTGACGTTCGGAGTGTTACCGGCGGCCCGCTGTATGCCGCCTGGCATCCGGCTGAGCGCGAGTCCGCGTCGATCACGCTGATCCCGTACTTCGCATGGGCCAACCGCGGCGAGACCGAGATGACCGTCTGGCTGCGTGTGTGAGCGTATGGCGGTGATGGTTGGGCGGCTGGATGGGCCGGTGGCGTTCCAATCGGTCGGGCGGTTCGTGTCCGGGCCGGGGTGGCGGCATATGCGGCGCACGATGGACCAGCATGAACTGGTGTTTGTGCGCCGGGGTGTGCTTCCGATCCGTGTCGGGGAACGCCGGATGCACATCGCCGCGCATGAGGTGGCGCTGTTCCCGCTTGGTGTGGAACATGCCGGCACCGAGTCCATCACTGCCGACCTGGAGTTCTATTGGATGCATTTCCGATTGCCCGTGTGCGCCGTTGCGCAGGCCGATGCCGGCCGGACGGTTGCGGGGTGTGCCGTCGGCATGGACACGGCAGCGGAGGTGGATGCAGGGCATCGCGCGGTCGGAGGAAACGGCGATGACGGGTTGCATCCCATGATGTCCGGCAGTGCGCTGCCGAAGGATGACCGGTATCTTATCCTGCCTGATCTGGCCGAGGTCGCGAATCCGGATCGACTGTCCGTCATGTTCGCCCAGATGGTCGATCTGTTCGCCGAATTCGGCCCATACCGTAACGCGTACTGCGATTACTTCGCCACCAGCCTGTTGCTGGAGGTCTCGGCGCAGGAGCGGGCGCGGAGATCGGGGCGGACATCGGATTCCGGGCTGGCGGCCATGCGGTCGGTACGCGCATGGCTGAGGGCGAACACGTATGAGGATGTCACCGTAGCCGGCGTGGCCGAACGGTTCCACTACACGCCCAGTTACTTGACCTCGCTGTACCGGCGGGTGTTCGGCATCGGCGTCGCCGAGCAGATCGCCGAATACCGGATCGACCGGGCGCGCGAACTGCTGTCGTCCACCACCAGCCCCGTGACCGATATCGCCGCCGAGGTGGGATACGACGACCCTAAGTATTTCATGCGTGTTTTCAAACGCCGTACCGGCCTGACGCCGACCCAATACCGTGAAGCCTTCCCCGCGCGCCTGTTCAACACGGAGTGAGGTCGGTGGATTCGCGGGCGATGAGGCGGTGGCCGACGATGGCGCGGGAGTCGGGGCGACGGTCTGTGCCATCGGCATGGTGTGTCTCGTCGATGCGCCGGATCAGTTGGCGAAGGTGTCCTCGATCGCCTCGTACTCGGCCTCGGTGATCGGCAGGATCGCGCCGTGGCGCTTCTTGAGCCGGCCGAAGTCGATGTCGTCGGCCGCCGCCCAATCCAGCGGGTCGCGTGACCCCAGATCCGCCGAACGGAACGGCGTGTACCCCTTGCCCTCCGCATACTGATCGCACATCAGGCCGTAGCGCATCGGACGTCCGTTCACCGTCGCCACGTCGTCGTCATTGAACACGAACAGCTCCGGCCCCTCCAGATAGTGCTCCGAATAGCGGCCGTTACCCAACAGATCGGTGAGCGTGCCGACGAAACTCCACTCGTTCGGGTCGTCGGTGCGCAGCACCTCGCGCGCGACCGCGTACGGGTTGCGGGTCCTCTCGATCGTGATCTCGGAATCCTTGGACACGCGGTACCACCAGCCGTCATCGTCGCGCAGCATGGTGGTGTCGATGATCACGTTCTTGCGGTCGATCCACTTGACCGGATCGGAGAACGTGCGGAAATCGGCGGTGGTGGGTTCTGAAGCGTTCATCTGGACTCCTCGTGCGGAAACGCGTATATCCCGCCGTCCTGCGCCGGGCGGCGGTGATTGCTGCCAGCGATGCTGATAGTATATCAACCGTAACGGTACAACGTTTTCGTACAGGTCGTCGCCGACCCGCGCCCAAAGGCGATCGGCGCGGCGGAAAGGGGAATCAATGAGCGCGGCAACCAAAGCATGGCGTCCGCCGATGGGCTGGAACAGCTGGGATTCATACGGCACCACCGTCACCGAGGCCGAGGTGCTCGCCAACGCGCGGTTCATGGCCGAACATCTACTGGACGCCGGGTGGGATACGCTCGTCATCGACATCGACTGGTACGACCCGACCGCCCGCGCCCACGGCTACAACGAGAACGCGCCGCTCATCCTCGACGAATACGGCCGGCAGCTGCCCGACCCGCAGCGGTTCCCGTCATCGGTCAACGGCCGCGGTTTCGGGCCGATCGCCGAACAGGTGCACGCGCTCGGCCTGAAACTCGGCGTGCACATGATGCGCGGCATCCCACGCATCGCCGTCGAGAACAACCTGCCGGTGCTCGGTACCACGTACACGGCCCGCGACATCGCCGACCTCGACCACGTATGCGTCTGGAACCCCGACAACTACGGCCTGAACCAGAACCATCCCGGCGCACAGGCCTGGTACGACGCGCAGATCGACCAGTTCGCCGCCTGGGGACTCGACTTCCTCAAGGTCGACGACATGCAGACCCCGTTCCATGCCGACGAAATCGCCGCCTACCATCGCGCCATCGCCAAAGCCGAAGCCAAATACGGGCGTGAGATCACGCTGTCGTTGTCGCCCGGCGGCTGGGTATCCACCGGCTACGTGGACTTCCTGCGCGGCAACGCCGAGATGTGGCGCATCTCCGACGACCTGTGGGACCGCTGGGAGGACATCTACCAGCAGTTCGCACGCCTGGCCCGCTGGGCGCCGTTCCAGACCACCGGCCACTGGGCCGACGCCGACATGCTCCCGCTCGGCCACATCGGCCTGCGCGCCGAGCGCGGCGACGACCGCGACTGCCGCCTGACCCCCGACGAGCGCCGATCGCTGCTCGCCCTGTGGTGCATGGGCCGCAGCCCGCTCATGGTCGGCGGCGACCTGCCCACCTCCACGTCTCAGACCATCGTCGCGCTCGCCAATCCCGCGCTGCGTGAGGTCACCGCCGGATCCCGCAACAACCACGAGACCGTGCGCGAGCGGATCTTCGCCAGCTGGGACGACGAGAACTCCTACCGCGGCGAACTCATCGTGTGGGCCGCCGACGCCGCTGACTGGGCAGACGGCACGATGTCCGCGCACGACGGCGGCCACTACGCCGCGCTGTTCTGGACCGGCGACGATGCGTACGAGCTCGGCCGGAACATCGAGTTGCAGTCGATTGTGGGACTGGACGAACGCGACGGCCGTTGGACGCTGAGCGACCTGTTCGCCGGCATCGAGGACGGCGCCACGCCCGCCGACGTGCGGATCGAGGGCGAGGGGGCCGACCGCGTGATCCGCGGCACGATTCCGCCCCACGGCGTACTGTGGATCGCCCTCGATCCCAAGTGAATCAGATCATGCCGTTCAGGGCGTGATCGGCGCCGTTGCGGGCGAACAGCGGCAGCACGTCGAGCGGCGCGTCGACCGTGACAGTCCTGCCGCCGGCGTACTCGGCGCCGTCGTGCAGATTCGTCCACGTGGTCGACTCGTCGCCCGGCAGATAGACCTCGCGCGAGCGCGCGCCGAGTTCGGTGACGGGTGCCACGAGTAGGTCCGGGCCGAACAGATACTCGTCGGCCACGTCGGCTGCGGCCTCGTCGTCCGGGAACTCGTAGAACAGGCCGCGGGCGACCGGCTGCCCGTCGGCGTGCGCCTGCGCGAACAGGTCGCGCGTATACGGGCGCATCGCCTCCCGGACGGCGATGTACTTGCACACGATCCGCTCGACGTCCTCGCCGTAGCTCCACGGCTCGTTGTCCGCGCCGGTGTGGATGTGGTCGATCGGGTTGCCCTTGCGATCAAACGTCGGCTTGCCGGGCACCTTGGTGGCGGGCGAACGGTCGCCGTGGTTGCGCATCACCGGCGAGAAGCAGGAGAACTGGCACCAGCGCACGTACAGCTCGCGGAAGTCCGGGTCGTTCGGGTCGCCGCCCGCGAACCCGCCCATGTCGGTGGTGAACCACGGGATGCCGGCCATGCCCATATGCACCTGGCAGGTGATCTGCGCCTTGAGATCGTCGAACGTCGAGTGCACGTCGCCCGACCACACCAGCGAACCGTAGCGCTGCGAGCCGGCCCAGGCGGCGCGCGTCAGGTTCACGATGTCGCCCTCGCGGCCGATCTCCAGCTGCCCGTCGTAGAACGTCTTGTTGTACAGCTGCGGGTACACGTTGCCGACCTTGTTCACCGGGCCGATATGGAACAGGTAGTGGTCGTAGTCGTAGTCGCCGCCCCATTCGGGCTCGGCCTCGTCCAGCCAGAACGCGTCGACGCCCATGTCGGTGTAGTTGCGCTTGGCCAGGCCCCACACGAAGGCGCGCGCCTCCGGATTCGTGGCGTCGAGGAACTGGTTGTCGCGCGGCCACCACATGCCTACATCCTTGCCCGAGGTCACGTGCGCCAGGTAGTTGTGGGCGCGCATCTCGTCGTAGTTCTCGGATTCCAGATCGATCTGCGGCCAGACCGAGACCATGAGCTTGATGCCCATCTCGTGCAGCTCGTCGGTCATGGCCTTCGGGTCGGGCCAGAACTCCTCGTCAAACCGGAAGTCGCCCATCAGCGGCCAGTGGAAGAAGTCGATGACGATCAGGTCGATCGGGATGCCGCGGCGCTTGAACTCGCGCGCGGTCTCGAGCAGTTGCTCCTGGTTCCAGTAGCGCAGCTTGCACTGCCAGAAGCCCAGGCCCCATTCGGGCATGACGGGCGCGTGGCCGGTCGCGTCGGCGTACTGGCGCTCGATCTGCGCCGGGGAGTCGCCGGCGGTGACCCAGTAGTCGATCTGGTCGCAGGCCGCTGCCTGCCACTGCGTGCCGGTCTTGGCGAACGTGGCGCGGCCGACCGCCGGATTGTGCCACAGGAAGCCGTAGCCCTTCGAGGAGACGACGAACGGCACCGACACCTGCGAGTTGCGGTGCGCCAGTTCCAGGGTCGTGTCCTTGAGGTCCATGACGGGCTGCTGGTATTCGCCCATGCCGTACAGGTGTTCATGTGGGTCGGCGTCGAATGTGACGGTGGTGCGGACGCCGCCGCCGGGCAGCGGCTCGTACTTGCGCGACTTGAGCCGCAACGCGCCGCCGTCGTCGGCCTCCTTGAACAGCACGGTGCCGTCGGCGTCGGTGAACGTGAGCTCGCAGCGGCCGTCCCAACGGGGCATGCGCGCGGTCACGGTGATGCCTCCGTTGGTCAGGGAGGCCTGGGAGCCGTCATCGGCGATGACGATGGTCGGTGCGGGGGCGTCGGCGGGCGGCGGCAGCAGCGCCCAGTCGGCGTCGGCGATCGGCTGCATGAAGCGGGCCCGGACGCGGATGCTGTTCGCGCCCCATGGTTCGATGCGGACGGTTTCGCCGTCGCCGACCCAGGTCAGGGCGCCGTCGGCGGCGGTGAATGGCGAGGTGATGGTCATGGAAGCTCCTTCGCTGTGTTGGGTGGAATGCGTCCGCGGGTTTATGCGGTCGGGGCGATGCTGCTCCGCCGGGATGCGCGGGATGCATTCCCTGTTGTCACGTGAATTGTAGCGCTAAAATTTCGGTGCGGCAAGCACGTGTGGCTTGGGCGGCGATATCAAGGGGTGCGCCTGCGAATCACAGGCGTTCACCGCTGCCGCGCGATTCGAGCCGGTACCCGAGGGTGATCGTCCGCGGCGGTGCGGTTCCGTCATCCGTGGGGACGTCCGGCCGCTGTCCGATGCGTTCGATGAGCAGATCCAGGCAGACCTCGGCGGCCTGCCTCGGGTCGATGGCCACGCTCGTCAGACCGGGGGAGAGATATCGGCCGTCCTCCACGCCATCGAACCCGATGACCGCCACATCCTGCGGCACGCGGATCCCGGCGTCGGTCAGCGCCGTGAGCGCGCCGATCGCGATCGGGTCGTTCAGACAGCAGACGCCGTCGAAGTCGCGGCGTTCCTCGAGGATGGCCCGCATGCGGCGGTACCCCGCCTCACGCGTCCAGCCGCAGGGGTAGACGTCGTCGGCGCGGTACGGCAGGCCGTTCGACAGTAGTCCTTCGGCCGCACCCCAGATACGGCGTCGTTCGGAGGTGTCGGCCTCCGCGAACCGTTCCGGCGGCAGATAGCTGCCGCCGAGCATCAGCACCCTGCGGCAGCCATGCTCGATCAGATGCCGCATCGCCGCCGCCATGCCTTCGGCGCAGGGGGTGAACACGCAGTCGCAGCGCCCTTCCAGGCCGAACCCGTCCAGCAGCACCAGCGGGTGGGTGCGGGCGAAGGTCTCCATCTCGGCGGAGGCGGAACTGGGCCAGCAGATGATCGTGCCGTCGCAGATCTGGCTGGTGGCGCTGGACAGCATGCGGCGTTCGAAGTCGTGCGAGAACCGCGTCTGCTGCACGATGACCTGGTATCCGAGCGTCTGGGCCCGGTCGGAGATGGCCGCGGCCAGGGCGGCGGGGAAGATCAGGTCGAAGTCGGCGACGGTCAGACCGATGACGTGGGTGCGTCCCGAACTGAGCTGGCGCGCCGCAAGGTTGGGGTGGTAGCCGAGCTCCTCGGCGGCCGCGATGACCTTGCGAGCCGTTTCCGGGCGCACGATCGTCTTGCCCCGGAGCGCGTTCGACGCCGTCATGCGTGAGACGCCGGCGCGTGCGGCGACATCGTCGAGCGTGACCATGGCATCTCCTTCCAAACGGCTCCGGCTCCATGGTATATCGCGCCGCCCCGCGGTCCGCGGCGGATACGGCATGCCGTACGACAATGATTGAATCGATTAGCGTGTTGTGTCGCCGTGGTCTACACTAGGCCGACGATACAACGTTGTCCCGAACGCCGTCGCCATACCGACGCCGCGTCGCGCCGGCGCCGACCGCAGCCCGACCCGATTCTGCACATCCCCGCAAAGGAGCTCTGATGACCGACACCCTGACCGCAACCGTGGACACCTCCGCCGCCCGCCGAATCAGCACCGACCTGTGGGGCATCTTCTTCGAGGACATCTCATCGTCGGCCGACGGCGGTCTGGCCAGCGAACTCGTCCAGAACGGCGCGTTCGAATACTCTCGCGCCGATCATCCGGATTGGAGTAACTACACGGCGTGGCGCAAGCTGGTGCCATCCGGCTCGTTCGCCACGTTCGGCGTGCGGACCGTGACATCGGTGGCGGAGGAGAACCCCCATCATGCGCGCATCGAGATCCGTTCCGTGGCGG
This sequence comes from Bifidobacterium pullorum subsp. gallinarum, assembly GCF_000741215.1. Classification (GTDB taxonomy): domain Bacteria; phylum Actinomycetota; class Actinomycetes; order Actinomycetales; family Bifidobacteriaceae; genus Bifidobacterium; species Bifidobacterium pullorum_B. Next base: position 338,183 of record NZ_JGYX01000005.1, on the reverse strand, counting down.
GCGGCCCGGTCGGCCTGGAGAACACCGGGTTCGACGGCATGGTGTTCCGCGCCGGGGAGACCTACCGGTTCTCCATGTGGGCGCGTTCGATGTCCGGCGGCGCGATGCCGGTGCATGTGGCGCTGGCGGGTGACGACGGCGAGTCGGTGGCGGACGCCGAACTGTCCGTGACCGGCGAATCGTGGGCGAAATACGAGACGACGCTGTCCGTTCCCTCCCCGACGACGGCCGCCGATGGGCCGACGGATAGGGGGTCGCGGGGAGTCATCGCGACGCAGGGCACGCTGCGGGTGCTGTTCCGGGATGCCGGCGTGGTGGACGTGGACTTCGTCTCCTGCGAGCCGACGACCACTTACAAGGGGTTGAAGCATTGCCGCCCCGATCTGGTGCAGGCGCTTGACGAGCTGCATCCGCGGTTCATGCGGTTTCCTGGCGGCTGCATCACCCACGGCCTGGGATTGGACAACATGTATCGGTGGGAGCGCACGATCGGCCCAGTCGAACACCGTCCCCACAACTTCAACGTCTGGGGCTATCATCAGAGCTTTCGCATCGGCTTCTACGAGTATTTCCGGCTGTGCGAGACGATCGGCGCGAAGCCGCTGCCGGTGCTGCCCGCCGGCGTGAGCTGCCAGAACACCAGCCAGGGGCCGGTGCCCATCGCCGACGAGGACATGCCCGGCTACATCGACTCCGTCATCGGCCTGATCGACTTCTGCAATGCGGACTCCGAGACCAACGCGTGGGCGGCGAAGCGCGCCGCAATGGGGCATCCGGAGCCGTTCGGGTTGGAATACCTCGGCATCGGCAACGAGGACCGGATCGATCCCGTTTTCGAGGACCGGTTCCGTCGTATTTATGACGCGGTGCGTGCCGCGCATCCCGAGATCACCATCGTCGGCACGGTCGGCCCCGACCCGAGCGGCCGCGATTACGACGAGGGATGGCGCATCGCCCGCGAACTGAGAATCCCGATCGTGGACGAGCACTCCTACCGTTCGCCCAGCTGGTGGTTCCATCACCTCGACCATTACGACCACGCCGACCGGAATGGTTCGAGGATCTACCTGGGCGAATACGGTTCCTGGGACACGCGGCTGATCAACGGTTTGGCCGAGGCCGCGGTCATGGGCCGGATGGAGGCCAACGGCGACGTGGTGGCGATGGCCTCGTACGCGCCGCTGTTCTGTAAGAACGGCCATAACAGCTGGGACCCCGATCTCATCTATTTCGACAACGAGCGTGTGTTCCCTACCTACAACTATTGGGTGCAGCGCATGTTCGCCACCACCACGGCCGACACGGCATGGCCGGTCGTCGTGGACGGCGATGTCCTGTTCCGCCGGGAACTGCCGCGCACGGTGGGCCTGTCCGTCACAGGCGGCGCGAGTGCGGACCTCACGGACATCGTCGTCACCACCGATACCGGGGAACGAGTCGAACTGCCGGACATCGCGTATCGCGGCAACGGGCCGGTCGTGACCGGGTTGGCGCTCGAAGCCGACTCGTACACGGTGGACATGACCGTGACCTACCACGAGGGCATGTGGGGCGTGCAGGTGCACATGGGCGATGTGGACGGTCCGGACCATAACGTTGTCTCGCTCGGACGCAGTTTCGAGCTGCAGCTGGTGCGCGAGGGATGCGGATCCACCCTCGTCGGCACCGAGGTCTCCATGGATATGGTGCGTCCGGGCACCACTTGGCACGTGCAGGTCAAGGTGACCGACCGTGGTGCCGGTATGGAGTTGAGTGTCGATGGCAAGCCGATCGCCTCGGGACAGGAGGAGCTGGACGAACCGCGGCGTACGGTGGCCGTTGCCCGGGATTCAGCGGCCGGCGTGACCTACCTGCGCATCGTCAACGCGATGGCCGAACCTGTGTCGGTAGGCTTGTCGCAGACCCTTGATGCACTGGGCATTCCCGCCGCATCTCGCGCTTCCGCCATGGCAACCGTGTTGACTGCCGACAATCCATATGCGGGTGTTCGCGGTGAGGAGGCGCCGACTCGCCCGGTCGAACGGCCGTGTGATCTGGCATCCGGCATGTACGAGGCGCCGGCGTGGTCGTTCACGGTCATTGCGTTGAAGTGATACCCAACTGAGGTTTGCACTACCTCGACTTTCGGAAACGGAGGCAAGGAAAATCAAGGCCTCCTGATTTGAATCGCGAGGTAGTGCGAACCCCCTCCCGGCTACACTGGGGAACCATGAGCAAGCATCACCGCGACCGCAGCTGGGCACCGGCCCCCGAGCCGCTGCCCGAAGACGCCCGGACCATCGACAACCATACGCATGTCGCCTCCGTCGTCCCCTTCTCCAAGGCGATGAGCCACGAGGCGGAGATGAAGAGGCAGCCGCCGGTTCCCGTCTACAGCGTCAGCGAGCTGCTTGACCAGGCCGCGGCTGTCGGCATCGAAGGCGTCATCGACTCCGGTTGCGAGCTGCCGGATCTGATGACGGCCGTGCAGATGGCCCTGGACCATCCGGGTGTGGTGCACGCGGCTCTGGCCATCCACCCCAACGAGTCGGTGCTGCACGGGCACCGCGGTGTACCCGGGCCGGACGGGTTGGAGCTCAAGTACAAGCCGCATCACGACGTGCCCTTCGACCAGGCGCTCGCCGAGGTGCACCGGCTGGCCGTCGCCTACCCCGAGCAGGTGGTGGCCATCGGCGAGACCGGCATGGACTTCTTCCGCACCGGCGGTTCGGCGCGTGAACTGCAGCGTCAGGCGTTCCGCGACCATATCGCGCTCGCCAAGGAGCTGAACCTGCCGATGCAGATCCACGACCGCGACGCGCACCGCGAGGTCATCGAGACGCTGCTGGCGGACGGCGCCCCGGAATTCACCGTGTTCCACAGTTATTCGGGCGACGCGGAAATGGCCAAGGTGGCTCGCGAGCACGGCTGGTACCTGAGCATGTCCGGCACGGTGAGCTACAAGGGCAACGACGGCATCCGCGAGTCGGCGCGCATTGTGGGCCTCGACCATGTGATGGTGGAGACGGACGCGCCGTACCTGGCACCGATGCCGTACCGCGGCCGGACGAACGCCCCGTACATGATCCCCTACACGCTGGCCGCGCTGGCGGACGTGTTCGATCTGCCGGTGGCCGAGGTCGCACGCGCCACACGCCGCGTGACCCGCACCGTGTACGGGGTGTGAGCGGTTACCGCAACGCGCTGAGGTCTATCTCGAACGGCATACTTGCCGGCTGCTGCTGCGGCTTGATGAACATCGTCATGTACAACGGCAGATATGTCACATTGCCGTCTTGGCTGAGGTTGCCGTTGCATAGCACGAGTGCGCGGTCAAGATTCCACTCGTGCACGGCCATGACGTTGTCCAGCGCCGTATGTTGAGTCCAGTCCCTGCCTGATTTGACTTCGATGGGCAGCACCGCATTCCCGGTTTGCACCACAAAGTCCACCTCTCCCAGGCGTTTGGTGTGGAAATAATGCAGGGCGAATCCGTTCGCCGCCAGTTCCTGCGCCACCACGTTTTCCGCGATCGCCCCCATGTTGATGTCGATCTGACCGTTGAGAATGGCGAACTGCACGTTCTCCATCGACGAGGCGCAGAGCAGGCCCGTATCCGCAAGGAACAGTTTGAACAGGCTGTATTTGCGGTTTGCCTGCAGCGGCACGGTGGGAGCGGTGACGTTGTAGCAGGGCAGGGTCACGCCTGCGTCGGCCAACCAGAGGAAACTGCTGGCGTAGCGGTTTTGGCGTGCGGTCTTGCCAAGGTCCGCGAGGACGAACCGGCGATTGCGGTCGTCGAGCTGTGCGGGCACCGCGTCGAAGATGGCACGTATCTTCGGCATGTCGGTTTTGTCGGCGTATTTCGTGATGTCGATGCGGTAGAGGTCGAGCAGATTGTGCTGCAAATCAACGACCTGGGCTATGTCATGGGTGTCGACGTAGCGTTGCACAATCTCCGGCATGCCTCCGACCACGATATACGACATGAACAGTCGTTGCATGGTGTTGTGTATGGCGTCGCTGACGGGGGTGGCCGTATCGAAATGCTCCCGGAGCATGGTCAGGGTGGACTCGGGTACGCCGTTGGCCAGACAGTATTCGGCAAAGGTCAACGGATACATGCGGAAGGATTCCTCGAAACCCACCGGGTATGAAGGGACCTCCTTCGTTCGCACGCCGAGCAGCGATCCGGTCTCCACGTAATCGAATCGTCCGTCCTCCACGAGGAATTTGATGGCCGTTCGCGCTCGTGGGCATTCTTGTATCTCGTCAAGGAGGACCAGTGTCTCGCCAGGGGGAAGCGTCGTTTTGAGATAGGCGGTGAGATTGGCCGTCACGCTGTCCGCGTCGAGGGCCCCGTCGAAGACGGTGGCGGCTACCGGGTCGGTGAGGAAGTTCAATTCCGCGAGGCGCTTGTAATGTCGGCTTCCGAATTCCCTTACCAGTGTGGTTTTTCCGACCTGGCGTGCGCCGGTGATCATCAGGGCTTTGGTGTGCCGGCCATGTTTTCTGGCCGCGGTATTGCCGGTTCGCCAAGTCTCAAGCTGCTCCCATGCATTGCGGTACAGCATGTCGTCACCTCGCTTGTAACGTTTTTCTGCGTTTGGTGTGTCTCTATTGTAACGTTTTTCCGACAGCGGAGAATGTCTGTTGTAACGCTTTTCGCATACATGGAGGGTGGTTTTGTAACGTTTTTCCGAGGCGAGGCGGATGGGTGTCCGTCTGCCGTCGCGTGGATTCGCGCACGACCAGCTCGTAATCGGCGGTCAGACGCACGGGTGCGTCGTCGGTTTCGACGCCCACGGTGCAGGCGCCGTCGGCGAACGATGGGTTCCCGTCGTCCCGCCGACGGCTTCTTCACATATGGGCGCGGTGTGTTGCCGAAGCTCGGAAGACGTTGCGGGACAACGGTTTTCGGGGTCGTCTTCACAATTCGATTCGCCAATGGTGAAGGAACCGTATAGACTATCCAACAGTGCAGGGAAGCGGCGTCGAAAATCGGCGCCGTTTCTCGTACTAGTGAGAGAAACTCGCGTGCGGGGAAGGTCCCCGGCGATGGAGGATATGTACTATGGCGGAATCACGTCAGCGTGGGTCGTCGCAGAACGGGAAGCAGTCCGGGAAACGTAACGGTGCCTCCCCGGCTAATCGAAATGCCGAGAAACCCGATCAAGCCCTGCTCAGGGCGGATTCATTCACTAACGCGCCGAAGGTCTCGCGCAGCAAGCTGACCAAGGAAGAGCGCGAGGAAATCACCAAGCAGCAGGAGGCCGAACGCAAGGAGGCCGAGAAGCTCGACAAGGTCGCCGCCCGCGGTCCGATCGGTCGCTGGTGGTGCAAACTGCAGTCCAGTCCGGATAAGGTCAGCCTCGGCATGGCCATCGTGGCGCTCGGCGTCGTCTACGGCGACATCGGCACCTCGCCCCTGTACACCGCGCAAACCTTCCTGTCCGGTCAGGGCGGCCTGGCCAACACCGGTCGTGAGGCGGTGCTGGGCATGCTGTCGCTGGTGTTCTGGTCGATCACGCTGATCACCACGGTCAAGTACGTGCTGATCGCCATGCGCATCGACAACAACGGCGAAGGTGGCATCTTTGCCCTGTACTCGTTGATTCGCAAATACGGCGCATGGCTCGTCATACCGGCCATGCTCGGCGGCGCGGCGTTCCTGGCGGACTCGGTGCTGACGCCGGCCGTGTCGATCTCGTCCGCCGTCGAAGGCCTGAAGACGCTGCCGGCGTTGGAGCATCTGTTCACCGAGAATAAGGATTTGACGATGATGATCACCGCGGTGATCATCGTGATCCTGTTCGCCGTGCAGTCGCGCGGCACCGAATCGATCGGCAAGGTCTTCGGTTCGGTGGTGATGGTCTGGTTCGCGTTCCTGGCGATCGTCGGCGTGGTGGCCATCGGCAACGACTGGTCCGTGCTCGCCGCGCTCAACCCGTACTACGGCATCAAGTTCCTGTTCAGCCCGAATAACGCCGCCGGACTGGCACTGATGGGCACCGTGTTCCTTTCGACCACCGGCGCCGAGGCGCTGTACTCGGATATGGGCCACGTGGGCCGCGGCAACATCTACTTCACCTGGCCGTTCATCAAGGTGGCGTTGGTGCTCAACTACTTCGGCCAGGGCGCGTGGATGCTGCGCAACCAGAACAACCCCGAACTGGCCGACGCCGAGGGGATCAACCCGTTCTTCCAGATGATGGATCCGAACGTGCGCTATGTGGCCGTCGTGCTGTCGGTCACCGCCGGCATCATCGCCTCCCAGGCGCTGATTACGGGCGCGTTCACCATGGTCTCCGAGGCCACCGGCCTCAACTGGATGCCGCATCTGCAGGTCCGTTACCCTGCCCGTACCCGCGGCCAGCTGTACATTCCGGTCGTCAACGTGGTGCTGTGCGTGGCCACGCTGGCCGTGTTGCTGCTGTTCCGCGATTCGGAACATATCTCGGCGGCCTACGGCCTGGCGCTGACCATCACGATGATCACCACCACGATCCTGCTGGGCATCTACCTGTGGCACCGCAGCAACAAGTTCGGCGCCGTTGTGTTCACCATCGTGTTCCTGGCGATCCAGGTCCTGTTCTTCGCCGCTTCGATGGCCAAGTTCCTGCATGGCGGCTGGTTCACGCTGCTGCTCACGCTGGCGATTCTCATGGTCATGTACACGTGGAATGAGGGCACCAAGCTGGAGCGCTCGCAGCGTCGGCACATGATGCCGAAGGACTTCCTCCCCGCGCTGGACAAGCTGCACGACGACAGCCGCATCCACCGGTTCGCGGACAACATCGTCTACCTGACCAGCGATCCGGATCTGAAGCGTCTCGATACGGACATCTTCTTCTCGATCTTCGCCGACCACCCCAAGCGCGCCCGCGCATGGTGGGCGGTGGCCGTCGAGACCACCGACGAGCCGTTCACCCGCGAGTATTCGGTCGAGAGCTTCGGTACCGACTACCTGTTCCGTGTGCGCATCCGCCTCGGCTTCAAGGTCTCGCAGTCCATCCCGGCCTACCTGCATCAGATCATGCACGATCTGGAGAAGACCGGCGAACTGCCGAACCAGCAGTCGATCTACCCGAAGCTTGACGCCGATCCGGGCATCGGCACCATCCGCTACGTGGTGATCCACAAGGCGCTGATGCCCGAATCGAAGGTCTCCGGCCGTGGCGCCCTCTCGCTGCAGATCAAGTACGCGATTCGCCGCGTGGCCGGTTCCCCGGTCAAGTGGTTCGGCCTGGCGCCGTACAACCCGCTGGTTGAGGTGCAGCCGCTGTTCGTGTCCACGCGCCGCCCGCCGCGCCTGACCCGCGTGGCCAGCCAGGCGCCCAAGCGCGAGGGCTGAACCGGCAGACCGAACAGCCGGCGCGAGCCGGGCGGCCTAATGGCATGTCAGGGGGCCGCGAACCGTCATCGCACGGTTCGCGGCCCCCTGTCGTATCCCGATGCCATGCCCTGTGGCCTGACGGATGGGACGTTCTGGAGTTCCTTTTGGCGCATGTGGGCGGTGATTCTGCGTGCGATGGGACTAAGACGTGCTGCTGAGTGGTCCGTTTGCTGCATATTCACGGTGATTTTGCGTCAGATGGGACCGTAAAGCGGCTTCTCGGGGTCCTTTTGCGGCAGCTTTATGGTGCCAGTGCGTCATTTGGACCCGTTGATGAGGTCTAAGAGGTCCTTTTGTAGCAGTGGCGCGGTGATGGTGCACCGGAAGGGCCTCAGCCGACTCTGCGACACGTCTTCCGGCAGTCAGTGCAAGGTTGTACTACACTGGTGGCTGTCACGCGGATGTCCCCGGTTGCCCGCGCCTCCGCGGTACATCGTTGTATGGATACGTGTCACGTATGCAGAGCGTATGCAGATATGTAGAAAGGAACCCCATGCCCCAGCAGGACCATCTGACCGCACGTCTCGTCGTCGATGACGATTTTGAGGTCGCCCCGGTCAACAATCGTCTGTTCGGCTCGTTCGTCGAGCACCTTGGCCGTTGCGTGTACACCGGCATCTACGAGCCCGACCACCCGACCGCCGACGAACACGGCTTCCGCAAGGACGTCATCGACCTGGTCAAGGAACTCGGCGCCACCACCATCCGCTACCCGGGCGGCAACTTCGTGTCCGGCTACCGCTGGGAGGACGGCGTCGGCCCCAAGGAGAGCCGCCCGCGCCGTCTGGATCTGGCCTGGCATTCCACCGAAACCAACGAGTTCGGCCTGCACGAGATGGCCGAATGGCTTGAGGCCACCGGTGGCAACGAACTGATGGAGGCCGTGAACCTCGGCACCCGCGGTCTGGAGGAGGCGCTCGACCTGCTGGAGTACGCGAACGTGCCCGGCGGCACCGAGCTCTCCGAACGTCGCCGCGCCAACGGCGCCGACAAGCCGTTCGATATCCGCATGTGGTGCCTGGGCAACGAGATGGACGGCCCGTGGCAGCTCGGCCACAAGTCCGCCGAGGATTACGGCACGCTCGCCGCCTCCGTGGCCGCCGGCATGCGCCAGATCGACCCGAACGTGGAGCTGGTGGTCTGCGGTTCCTCCGCCCACGGCATGCCCACCTTCGGCAAATGGGAGCAGACCGTTCTTGAGAAGACCTACGAGAACGTGAACTTCATCTCCTGCCACGCCTACTACCAGCCGTTCTTCAAGGAGGACGGCACGCGCGACATGGCCAGCTTCCTGGCCTCCGGCGTGGACATGGACGGCTTCATCAAGGACGTCGCCGCCGTCATCGACGCCACGAAGGCCCACCTGAAGAGCACGCACGACGTGTACATCTCCTTCGACGAGTGGAACGTCTGGTATCAGGGCGAGGAGCCGAGCAAGACCCCCGAAGGCATCGGCAACTGGCCCGTGGCCCCGCGCCTGCTCGAAGACATCTATACCGCCGCCGATGCCGTGGTGTTCGGCGACCTGATGATCACCCTGTTGAAGAACGCCGACCGTGTGCATGCCGCCAGTCTGGCGCAGCTGGTCAACGTCATCGCCCCGATCATGACGGAGCCGGGCGGCCCGGCCTGGCGCCAGACCACGTTCCACCCGTTCTCCGTGACCGCGCGCCTGGCCAAGGGCGGCACCGTGCTGGAGCCGAAGCTGTCCGCCGGCACGGTGGATACGCCGCGCTATGGCGAGGTCGACGGCGTGAACGCCGTGGCCGTGCGCTGCGCCGACGGCTCGCTCGCCGTGTTTGCGGTGAACCGTTCGCTCGAGGCGACCGCCGAGTTCGAGATCAGGCTGCAGGACGGCGCGCAGCCGGCATCCGTCGAGGCGCAGACGCTGCACGACGACGATCTGTTCGCCGCGAATACGCTCGACGACCAGAACCGTGTGACCCCGCACGCCAACGGGTCGGCCATGTACGATGCCGAGTCCGGCGTGGTCCGCGTCTCTCTGCCGCCGGTGAGCTGGACCGCCCTGCACGTCAAGTGACGCGATGGGCCGCGCGGTCCGTTCCGGAGAAGGACGGATCGCACGGCCCTGCTCCCCGGGCCGGGCGGAAGGGAACGGGCCGGCTGGGGAAAACGCGTTATGCTGGAATCAGACGGGCGTTCCGCCTGAACCGTGCGGAACATGCCCGATGGTACGACGAGAGGGGTGCTGTGGCGAAACGGGTGACCATCACCGACGTGGCGCGCGAGACGGGCGTCTCCATCAAGACGGTGTCGAATGTGCTGAACAACACCGGCAGTATGCGCCCGGAGACGCGCCAGCGTGTCCAGGATGCCATCGAACGCCTCGGATACCGTGTCAACGTGTCCGCCCGGGCCATGAAAACCGGCGGTACGAAGCTCATCGGACTGGCCATCACCGATTTCTCCCAGCCGTTCATGCCCTATCTCGCCGACAGCATCGTGGCGGCGGCACGTTCCCGCGGGTACGCGGTGATCACTGATACCTACAACAGCGCCGGCGGCTTGGCACAGGCGATTCCGGAGACGAAGAAGCTGGCCGCGGACGGCTGGATCTTCTTCATGGGCTCGCCGATCGTGGACCGCACGATACTGCATCAGCCGTATCCGTTGGTGATTGTGGGCGATTACGATACGCAGGGGCTGGCCAATTGGGTCACGATGCCGAACGTGGAGGCCGTGCGTACCGCGGTGGGGTCGCTGCTGGATTCGGGATGCCGCAGGATCGCGTTGATCGGCGGCACCGCGGAGAACGCGTGCCCGGACGCCGACCGCGAGCCGTTGCCCGAGACCACCAGCACGATGCGTACCCGCGGATATGTGCTGGCCCATGAGGAGCGAGGCCTGCAGGTCGATTGGCGGCTGGTACGTAACGCCACGTGGGTGCAGTCCGGCGGCCGGGACGCCGTGGCTGGACTGCTGGATGATCCGGATGTGCCGCGTCCGGATGCGGTCATGTGCCTGAACGACGCACTCGCCATCGGGGTGATCCATGAGCTGCAGCGGCGTGGTGTGCGCGTGCCGCAGGATATGCAGGTCATCGGGTTCGACAACGTGCCGGATGCCGAGTACTGCATGCCTGGATTGACGACGATCGACCCGCACGTGGACGATTACGCACGCCACGCGGTGGATATGCTGATTGCGCGCATCGAGGGGTCGTCGGAACCGGCGCGCAAATACGTGACCTCGTTCGATTTGGTGCGCCGCGATTCCACGCGATAGAAGATTAGGCGAAGCGCCGAACCGTGAAAGCGCCTGTCGGCGCAAACGCCGCTCGCGGCGGCAACAAATGGAGCCCGGGGCTTAAGCACGGTCCGGCGCGAATCTACATTGTACAGGCTCGCGTCGTATGCCACGCCGGATTATTCGAGCTTGCCGTGGCGCCAGAGCGCGGCGCCGTGATGGAACACCTTGGCGGTGCTCATCAGGTTGGCGGCCGTGTGCATGAGGCGCGCGGCCTTGGTGCGCGCCGCTTTCTCCTCGTCCGATGCGGCGGCGTCGGGGCCGTAACCCGCCACCATCCGGTGCGCCTGGAGCCGCAGCCCGTTGGCCACCACGTCGGTGAACACTGCCGCACGGTCCAACGCCACGGCGAAATCACCCGTGAACGCACCGGCCAGAATCGAATCGGCGGTGGCCGCGATGTCCTCTTCGGTGGGGGCCTGGTTCACGCCCGCAATCACCGAGGCCGAGGTCACGGTCGGCTCGCCCAGCCGCCACAGCTGCGCGATCGCGGTCGTCCGCTTGCGCATCCACGTCCGCAGCAGGTACAGCCGCCACAGCACCCCCGGCAGCGAGTCGGGCTCCGCGTGGCTCCACAGCTCCGCGATGACGTCCACGCCCTCGTGGTCGACCAGCGTCAGCACGCGTGCGACCACTTCCGGGTCCTCGGTGTGATGGACCCGGTCGAGCAGGGCCGCCGCGGAGGTATGGCTGAGCTCGCGAATCGTTTCGGGATCGGCGCCGCCCGCCAGGCCGTCCAGCAGCCCTTGGCTGAGCTGACCGGGGCGCGCCGGCCGCGCGCCGCCCGTGGAGGCGGCGAACCCGGAGCGGCTGGGCAGGATCGAACCGGAACCGTAGTGCAGTGCGCTAGTAGACAATGGGGGCCACCTTCTGGATGTCGATGATGCGGGGACCGTTGGGTGAATCGATGACATACAGTACCACGGCGTTACCGGTGGGCATATACGGGGATTTGGCGATGAGCCGTTTGCCGAGCAGCTTGGTGGCGCACATGCCGCGCAGGTGGTCGAACATGCCCCCGATGACCGGACGATGCATGCAGATGACCGTGTTGCGACGGTTGTTGAGGGTGTCTTGGATCTCCTGCAGGAACCGCCGCCATGTTGCGTCGGGGTCCTCCGCGAAGGCGTCTTCGGTCAGCTCGTCCACGTGGTTCATCGGGCGGTCGGTCTGCCAGGAGAGCACCTGCAGGGTTTCCTGGCAGCGCATCCACGGCGACGTGGCCAGTTGTGTCGGGTTGTAGCAGGCGAGTTCGCGGTTCAGGGCGAAGGCGTAGGCCGCGCCGCGAGGGGTGATCGGGCGGTTCGCGTCGGTGCCTTTCCATACTTTGCGGGCCTCCGCCTTGCCGTGCCGCACGATGATCATCGCGTGCGAGCGAGCGGCGCCTTCCCTGACGCGGTCCACGAAGATCGCCAACAGGTCCTTGTCGGTGGAATGGGTCAGGATGCGCCGCGCCTCGCGTACCGACATCCAGCTGATGCCGTCGATCTCGCCGACGTCGGCGCGGTGCACGGGGCCGAAGGCGTCGATCAGGTGTTCGGCGTCCACGGCCTCGACCGGACGCGCCATCCAGAACATGACGTGCTTGGTGTCGACGGTACGGTCCTTAGACCGCCGGGTTTTCTTGCCCTCTTCGGACAACGGGTATTCGACCTCGCCGAGGTATGGGCCGAGCTCCACGGTGGTGCCGGTTTCCTCGCCGAGTTCGCGGACCGCGGCGTGGCGATGCGACTCGTTGGGATCGAGTTTGCCCTTCGGCCAGCTCCAGTCGTCGTATTTGGGACGGTGGACGATGCAGACCTGGAGGTTGTCGAGGTCATGTTCCGGGGAATCGGATGCGTTCGGCGGCGTTTCGCGCCAACGGTAGAGAATGCCGCCCGCCGCTTCCACGACTCGTCTGACTTTGTTTCCCATTCCTCTCATTGTAGGTCACTCCCGGGTTGCGGCTACGTAGTTTTCTTAAGAAACGACGATGGCCGACCCCGTGGGGCCGGCCATCGTGCGGTATGCGGAATACGGCGTCAGCTGTTGCCGCGCGGACGGCGCTGATGACGCTTGATCAGGTAGTCCTGGCTGTCGACCAGCGGACGGCCCTCCTCGTCGCGGGAGTGGCGGATGTAGGTGCCGTCCGGCTGCATATGCCAGGAGGCGGTGCTGTCCGCCATCTGCAGATCGACGTAGCTGATCAGCTCGTTGATCTGATCCGGGTCGGTGATGCGCACCAGCGCCTCGACGCGGCGGTCCAGGTTGCGGTGCATGAGGTCGGCGGAACCGATCCACACCTCGGGGCCGGAGACCGGACCTTCGCCGATCTGCGGGCCGTCGGAGTTGCAGAAGGCGTAGATGCGGCTGTGCTCCAGGAACCGGCCGAGGATCGAGCGGACGCGGATGTTCTCGCTCAGTCCCGGCACGCCCGGCTTGAGCGCGCAGATGCCGCGTTCCACGATGTCGATCTTGACCCCGGCCTGGCTGGCGCGGTACAGCGCGTCGATGGTCTTCTCGTCCACGATCGCGTTGACCTTGATCTTGATCCACGCCTCCTTGCCGGCGCGTGCGGCGTCCTCCTCGCGGCGGATGCGCTGGATCAGGCCGGTGCGGATGGTGCGCGGCGCCACCAGCAGGCGGTGGAAGCTCGACTTCGGCGCGTAGCCCGACAGCTGGTTGAACAGGCGGGTCAGGTCCTGGCCGACCACCGGGTCGCAGGTCAGCAGGCCCAGATCGGTGTACTGGCGCGCGGTCTTCGGGTTGTAGTTACCGGTGCCCACATGGCAGTACCGCTTGAGACCGTCGGCCTCCTGGCGGACCACCAGCGAGATCTTGCAGTGGGTCTTCAGGCCCACGATGCCGTAGACCACGTGCACGCCGGCACGTTCGAGCTTGCGTGCCCAGGCGATGTTCGCGTCCTCGTCGAATCGCGCCTTGATCTCGACCAGCGCCAGCACCTGCTTGCCGGCGTGGGCGGCGTCGATCAGCGCGTCGATGATCGGGGATTTGCTCGAGGTGCGGTACAGCGTCTGCTTGATGGCCAGCACCTTCGGGTCGGCCGCGGCCTGCGCCAGGAACGCCTGCACGGAGGTCGAGAACGAGTCGTAGGGGTGGTGCAGCAGGATGTCGTGCTGACGGATCGCGGCGAAGATGTCCTGCGCACGGCTGGACTCGACCTCGGCGATCTGGCGGTTCGTGGTCGGCACGAACGGACGGTACTTCAGGTCCGGACGGTCGATGCCACCGAGCTCGAACAGCACGGTCATATCCAGCGGGGCCGGCAGACGGTACACCTCGTCGCTGGTCACGCCGAGCTGGTCGGCGAGCAGCTGGGAGAGGAACGGGCTGGTCGCGTCGGAGATCTCCAGGCGGATCGGCGGTCCGAAGCGGCGGCGCAGCAGCTCCTTCTCCATCGCGTTGAGCAGGTTCTCGGCGTCGTCCTCCTCCACGTCGATGTCCTCGTTACGGGTCACGCGGAAGGAACGGGCCTCCTTGATGATCATGCCCGGGAACAGCGACTCCAGGTGCGCGATGATCAGGTTCTCCATCGTGATGAAGCCGTAGCGCTCCTCGGCGCCCTCCTCGTCGGTGCGGTCGTCGACCGGCACCAGACGGTTGAGGTTGTCCGGAATCTTCACGCGAGCGAAGTGCGACTTGCCGGACGTGGGGTTCTCCACGATGACGGCCAGGTTCAGCGACTTGCCGGAGACGTACGGGAACGGGTGGGCCGGGTCCACGCCCAGCGGGGTCAGGACCGGGAACACCTGCTGACGGTAGTAGCGCGACAGACGCTCCTGTTCGGAGGTGCTCAGCTGGTCCCAGTTGAGCAGCACGATGCGCTCGTCGGCCAGGGCCGGCAGCAACGTATCCACCACGTAGTGGGCGTGCTCGTCCTGCATGACGTGCGCCTGCTCGCTCAGGGAACGGAGCAGCTGGCGTGGGCTCAGTCCGCTGGAGGAGGTTACGGCGATGCCGGTATCGATGCGGCGCTTCAGGCCGGCCACACGGACCATGAAGAATTCGTCCAGGTTGGAGGCGAAGATCGCGGCGAAGCTGGCGCGTTCGATCAGCGGCAAACTTTCGTCCTGGGCGAGCTCCATTACACGCCAGTTGAACTTGAGCCAGCTCAGCTCACGCTCGAAGAAGCGGTCATCGGGCAGCGGGGCCTCGCCGTCGCGAGCCTCGCGCCTGTCGTCCTTATCGGTTTCGGCGATGTGCTCAGCGATTTGGCTGCGCAGGATCGCCTTCGATGATGCGTCGAATATCTGTGCCATAGTCCTCTACTTTAGGATGACAACGATTGCGGCGCACGCGAAAACGCAAGAATTCAACCGCTGTTTACATAAACTGTCTCGTTGGGGGCATGGTTGGGCGATCGGGCCGCAGGACGGCGCTGCGACACGCCGCGCTGCGGCGATGCGAACAGAAATGAACATCGGAACCCGTTCGATAGTCGCAGGACCTCTCATGGAGGGCGTGACGATGTTCGGTTGCAGAACACTTCGGCAAAAAAGAACACATTCGTGGTTTTCGGGTTGCGCCTGGCGCAGCGCCGAGCATAATGGCAAGTACAAGGACAACTGAACAGGTGGAAGCCCACAAAAGTGTATGGTCACAAAGGACTGTTACGTTGAACGGGCATTGGAAAGACTTACCGTTACAACGATGATGTTGTGTTGCGATTCCGCCGTTGTTGGACTTGTCGGAAGACCCGCTTCGGCGGGTCTTTTCGTTATGTGTGCAGGCCGTCGGCCCATGGCCTATAACCCCTGACCGTTAGCCCCATGACCGTTCGAAGGCGTGTTGTCGCACGTTCATGACAACACGGCTTCTGACCGATGCCTAGGATGCCGTGTCGTCATGGTCGTTTGACGACACGGCTTCGAAGACATCGCTTGGATGCCGTGTTGTCGTATGGGACGCCATATGGGGGTGCCGCGGTGGATGACACGCCGGCGGTGTGGATAACCCGGCATCGTTCGACCACATTGGCCCATCGGGCTTGAGTACGAGCCGGGGCAGGGCATTCAATCGTCGTATGCGTATCACACCAGGAACCACATCACCGCCGCGCAGCCGGCGGGACAAGACCACGGACGTCGCCGTGCAGGCGCGGCACCGGACGGTCCCAGCCGTGGCGTTGCCGTCCGCTGGCCGCGGCGGGGGCGTTCGTCCGACGGCGCTGGCCACCGCCACATTGCGCGCCAACCTGGTCGCGGTCACGGCCGTCAGCGGCGGGCTCGGCGCCAGCACGGTGTCGGCCATGATGGCCGCCGAATTGGACCGGCGCGACCGCCGGTGCACCCTGGTCGATGCCGATTTCGACGGCGGCGGCCTCGATGTACTGCTCGGCCTGGAAGGGGAATCCGGGCTTCGCTTCGAAACGGTGGAGGCCCCGCTCGGACGTATCGACGGCGGGGCGCTGGTCCATGAGCTGCCGCAGTGGGGGCGTATCGGTGTGCTGGCATGCAACCCATGGAGCGGCGATGCTCCGGGCTCGTGGGAGGTGGAGGCGGTGTTGCACGCCCTGTGCGAGTCGAGCCAGACGGTGGTGGTGGATGCCGGGCGGGGTCCTCTCGGGCAACGGTTGCCGGGTGTGGCGGCCGGGGTTCAGGTTGTGGCGGTGGAGCTGTCGGTATTGGGATTGGCCAGGGCCAAGGTCTGGCTGGAGCGCGTCCCCGGTACGCTCCGCAAGAGGACGCTGCTGGTTGGAGTCCATCCCCATGGCGCGCGCGGCAAAGGCGTGGTGAGCGGCGTGGAGGCCGAGGACTATCTGGATGCGCCGCTCGAAGCCTGTGTGCGCTATGACAGGCATCTGCACGACGACATGCTCCAGGGGCTGGGGCTGCGCGCGCTCCGAGGCCGCAACCGTCGTGCCATCCGGCGACTGACGGACAGCGTGGAGTCGATGATGGTCCGAGGGGGTGGGGATGGATGACCGATTGATGCTGGGGCCGTTGGAGGATGTGGCGCATGATCCGTATATCACCGATGTGGCGGTGACCTGTGACGGGCGTGTGTGGGTTGATCGCGGCAACGGGATGGACGAGTTTCATCCGCATGCGGCGTTCCGCTCCCCGCAGACCGTGCGCGACTACGCCGTGCAGCTGTGCGCGCAGCTTGGCCGACGGCTGGACGATGCCTGTCCGATCGCCGATGCCTCGACCGCCGGCGGCATACGCGTGCATGCGGTGATCGCGCCGTTGGTGCCACAGGGCGCTGCGATCTCGATCCGTTTCCCCGAATGCGGCGTGCCCAGGTTGGAATCGTTGGCGGTCCGGGGCGCTATGCCGGAGGCGTGGCTGCCGTTGCTCAGAGGGCTGGTATCAAGGCGCGCGACCATCCTGATCACCGGAGGTACGGGCACCGGCAAAACCACATTGATGAAGGCACTGCTCGCCGAGTGCGGCGCGAGCGAACGCATCGTAACGGTGGAGGAGGTGCGTGAGCTCGGCATGCTGGGGCTGGCGAACCATGTGTCGCTGGTCTCGCGCGAGGCCAATGTGGAGGGGGCCGGCGCGGTGGGATTGCCGGAACTGGTGAAGGCCACGTTGCGTATGCGTCCGGACCGTGTGGTGCTGGGCGAATGCCGGGGCGAGGAGATCGCCGATCTGTTGCGTGCGCTGAACTCCGGGCATCACGGCGGTATGACGACCCTGCACGCCGATGGTGTGGCCCGTGTGCCGGCGCGGATGGAAGCCCTGGGACTATTGGCGGGATTGGCTCCCCAGGCGTTGGCGATATTGATGGCCGGTGCCTTCGACGTGGTGCTGCACCTGGAACGGCGCAATGGCCGACGGTATATCGGCCAGATCGGTTGCCTGGTGTATGACCGCGGCAGCCTGTCCGGCGTGCCGATCGCCGCATGGGATGGCCGCCGCGCCGCGTATGCGCCGGAATGGGAGCCGTTCCGGCGTCGATGGATGGCGGCGGGGTCATGACGGGCTGGGCCGTGTGCGCGTCCGTTGCGGTTGCCGCCGCGGTGGCCACCGCATGGCGCCCAAGCGCGGTATGCAGATTGCGGCGGCGGACCTGCGGCGGTGGGGGCAACGCCGGTGCCGGTGTACCGACGGGCGAGGGCATGGGGGAGTTCCTCGCCCAGGTCCGTGGCCGCCTGCGCGGCGGTGGGACGGTGCAGGAGGCATTGGGGAGTCATGGAAGGTATCCGTTCGCCACACGGTCCATTACCGTGGCCAGGATGGTTGCGGTGCTGCGGCGTGCTCGGAATTGTGACGAGACCATGCGGCAGGTGGAGTCGATGGCGTTCGAGTTCACGGCCGCGTGTCGGCTGAGCGAGCGTTCGGGCTGCGAGATGGTGCGTTGCCTCGACGTGGTGGCCGACGACTATCGACGGCTGCGCATGATGGAGGACCTGCGCCGCAACGCCTTCGCCATGCCGTTGGCCACGGTCAGGTTGTTGTCGGCGTTGCCGTTCCTCACGGTGGCGATGGGCATGCTGCTGGGAGGCGACCCGGTGGGGTTCCTGCTCGGTTCGGCTGGCGGGATGGCGTGTCTGGGATTGGGAGGGGTCTGCTATCTGATTGGTCTGGTGTGGTTGCGCGCTTTGTTCGAGGATGAGGGGGATTCATGACGATGGGGTGGTGGATGTGGGGCGCGGCGGTCTCAATGGGTTGCATGACGTGGATGCTGCTGGAGCGACGCCATGGCCGGCTGCCGGACGGCGGATCATCGGAGGGGGTGTGGGAGGACCCCTCCGTGACTGCGGTGATGGGGATGCTGGCCGTGGTGATTCGGCAGGGGTCATCGATCCCTACGGCATTGGACGAGGTGGGGAGGGTGGTTGGCGGGGAGTTCGGCGGCGATCTGTGCGGAGTAGCGGATGGGCTGCGCCGCGGCGTGCCATGGCATGAGGCGTGGGTGGTGCCGTGCGGTCAGGAACGGCGGCATGGGGTGAGCTGCCGGCAGGTCAGGGATGCGTTGGAGGACGCGTGGCTGTACGGTGCTTCGCCGGAGGAGCGATTGACCGCCGCCATCGAACGCGTCGATGGGGCCGCACGGGCCGACATCGAACGGCGCGCGGCGAAGCTGTCCGTCCGTTTGCTGATGCCGACCGGGCTGTGCTTCCTGCCCGCGTTCATCTGTGTCGGGGTGATCCCCTCGGTGGCGTCGTTCCTCTGACCCGCCATTGTGGCGGCTTCCGTGGAACGCGCCACGCGGTTCATCCTGATGATGGCGGATGTCGGAGCCGCCGGTTATTCCCATGGGCCGTGCCTAGTGATTGGCACTACGGCGGCGAATGCGGTTCCTGGGTATGAGCCATCCGTCCACAATATCGGTGGACGACATGCCCGGGGTGTGGATAACCCGGTATCGTTCGACCACATTGCCCGGATGCCATGGCGCCGGAATCCGTTGTGGTCCATAGTGGTGTGCACCCGGTCATCCGATCGGGCGCACTACTACGTAAGGGGACATCATGAGCAAGCAGACGGATGCCATCGGCGCGAGGACCGGCATATCGGTGCCGTTGCGCGAACGCGTGGCGGGATGGCGTGAGCGGGCGGAACGCGGGATCTGCCTGTTGGACGCACGGATGAGAACGTTGACGGCGGAGCCGGAGGAGGGCGCGGCCACCGCCGAATACGCGGTGGTGTTGGTGGCGGCCACCGGATTCGCGGCGCTGCTGGTCGCGATTCTCAAATCCGGAACGGTGAAGAACCTGCTGACGGATATCGTCAAGCAGGCGTTGAACGTGGCATGAGCCAGCGGATGAATCGGCGGCGTGGTGCCTGGCGGATTCGCTTCGGAGTCGCTGGGCAACGTCGGCGCAACCATCGACTGTGGCGGGGCTGGCGTCTGGCGGCGGATGAGGGAGCGGTCACCGCGGAATTCGCGGTGGTGCTCCCCGCCGTCATCTTGGTTGCCGTGGTACTGATCGCGCTCGCCCGTACGGTGACGGTATCGATGAGCTGTCAGGATGCGGCGGCCGTTGCCGTTCGCGAGATCGTCGTCGCCGGTGACGAGTCGGACCCGGTCGGAGCCGCCCAGGCTGTGGCCGGAGCGGACTCGTCGGTGTCGGTGACGTATGGCAGCGAAGCGGTGAGCGTCACGGTGTCCTGCCCGGTCATCCCTGATCCGCTGGGTGTGCTGCCCACTGTGGTGACGGCTGAGGCCACCGGCGTCGCACAGTGACAGCGTTGCCGCTGCCGATCCGGTGGATGATGGAAAGGGGTGTTGATGGTGGACGAATCGAAATACATGGCCGTTGAACGAAAGTGGCGTCGTGGCCGCGGTTGGGGCGATTGCGACGAGGGGTCGGGCACGGTGGCCGGCGTCATGCTGATCCTGGTGGTCGCCCTGCTGATGGGGGCGCTTGCGGCGGGAGGCGCCGTGCTGATCGCCGGGGCGAAGGCGCGTGGCGTGGCCGACACGGCCGCGGTATCCGCGGCGCGGATGCTGTTGGAGGGCGGCGCCGACCCATGCGCGGCGGCGCGGACAATCGCCTCCGCACAGGATACGCAGCTGGAGTCCTGCACCATCGAGGATGAGGATGTGACGGTGACGATCCGATCGCCCACGGGCGTTCCCGTGGCGGCGTGGGTGGAACGGCGATCCCGTGCCGGTCCGCAACGGTGCGACATTCCGTGAAACACTGGCGTGGAACCACCGGTATCGGATAAGGTGACGGTATGGCAGAAACGATCGGAACGGTGGCATGCATCGGCAACCCCATCGCGGATAAGGGTCATGGCGAGGAAGCCTACGAGCGGGCGTTCGACCTGCTGGGCCGGGAGGGCGAACGGTACGGCTTCGCCGTCATGGATCTGACCGGCGGCAGCTTCGAGGAGTCGTTGGCGAACGCGCGGCAGCACGCGGAACTCTATGATGCCTTGGTGGTGGTGGGCGGCGACGGCATGATCGCGCTCGGCGCCAACGCCATCGGAGGCAGCGGCAAGCCGTTGGGCATCGTGGCGGTGGGGTCTGGCAACGACTTCGCCCGTGGACTGGAGCTGCCGGTGAACCGTATCGAGACGGCGGTCGAAGGCATTGTGGGCGCGATCGCATGCGGCACGTCCCTTGATGTGGACATGGGGCATGTGACCGGCATCGGCGAATCCGCGTCCATCGACCGCTACTATGCGGGCATGCTGTCCTGCGGGGTGGACGCCAGCATCAACGATCGGGCGAACCATTCGCATCTGCCGAACGGGTCGTTGCGGTACCTGGCCGCCGTGGCGGTGGAACTGACCCGGCTCAAGGCATACGGATACCATGTCCGTGCCGTGCTGGCCGACGGCCGTGTGGATGAGCGGGACATCGTCTCGCCGCTGCTGACTGTGGCCAACTCGCGGCATATCGGCGGAGGCATCGAGGTCTGCCCGTACGCGAGTTTCGATGACGGGCTGCTGGACCTGGTGTGGCTCGACCACATGCCCAAGCTCGGGGAGCTCGCGCGGATCGTGCCGAACGTCTACAACGGCCGGCTGCTTGCCCACCCGCTGTTCGGATGGCGCCGCGTCCGCGAAGTGGAGATCTCCCACATCGAGGGATACCCGATGCCGCCCATGCTGATGGCGGACGGCGAATACGTGGGTGATCTGCCGGTGAGGGTGACGGCCATGGACCGGGCGCTGCGCGTGCTGGTGCCCCCGGCGGTCGCGGATCAGCAGCTGCGCCGGCTGGATGATCGGTCCTCGGTGGTCATCCGCCGCGACGGCCGTGATTCGCTGACCGGCGAATTCGTCTGCTGACGGCCGCCGTGTTCGGCGGCGAGCCTCCGCATGACAGCGCGTATGGATGAGGGTCTTCGCCGTGGCCCGTTCCCATCGGTGGGGTAATGTGAACACACTACAAGAATCGACAACGGCGGCACGGGGATGTGAAAGGCAGGCGGCCATGGCACTCGCACTGTATCGGCGGTATCGTCCGGACACCTTCGACGGCGTGATCGGCCAGGACCAGGTCACGGTGCCGCTGATGCGCGCCCTCGACCAGGGCAAGCTCACCCACGCCTATCTGTTCTCCGGGCCGCGCGGCTGCGGCAAGACTAGCTCCGCCCGCATCCTGGCGCGTTGCGTGAACTGCGCGCAGGGCCCCACGTCGCATCCGTGCGGCGAATGCGAAAGCTGCAAGGACCTGGCCACCGGCGGCCCGGGGTCGATCGACGTGGTGGAGATCGACGCGGCCAGCCACAACGGTGTGGACGATGCCCGTGAACTGCGCGAACGCGCCGGCTTCGCCCCCGCGCGCGACCGGTACAAGATCTTCATCCTCGACGAGGCGCATATGGTCACGCCGCAGGGCTTCAACGCCTTGCTGAAGATCGTGGAGGAGCCGCCCGAGCATGTGATGTTCATCTTCGCCACCACCGAACCGGAGAAGGTCATCGGCACCATCCGGTCGCGCACCCATCATTATCCGTTCCGGCTGGTGCCGCAGGAGGTCATGGGGCCGTACCTGGAACGCATCTGCGAGCAGGAGGGCATCAGGCCCGAGCCTGGCGTGCTCAAGCTCGCCATGCGTGCGGGCGGCGGTTCCATGCGTGACACGCTGTCGGTGCTCGACCAGCTGATGGTCGGCGCCGTGGACGGTGCGATCCCCTATGATTCGGCCGTGGCGCTGCTGGGGTTCACGCCGGAGGAGCTGATCGGCGAAGCCGTCGACGCGGTGATCGCCAAGGACGGCGAGGCATTGTACGGCGTGGTGCAGAAGGTGGTGATCGGCGGGTTCGATCCACGCCGGTTCGTGGAGGATCTGCTGGCTCGCGTCCGCGATCTGCTGGTGCTCACGTTGGGTGGTGAACGCGCCGAACACGTGCTGGGCGACGACGCCGCCTCGGATATGGATGGTCTGCATCGTCAGGCCGCCGCGCTGAGTCTGCCGGAGCTGACGGCGATGGCCGAGATGATCAACACGACGTTGGGGTCGATGTCCGGCGCCACCTCGCCGCGCATGCGGCTTGAGCTGCTGGCCGCGCGACTGCTGGCCGGCCGTGAGCAGGGATTCGTGCCGGCCGCGTCCGCCGCCCCGCAATCATCCGGTTCCGCGGAGGCCGCCGGTCAGACGGCGTCCCAGCCCGCGCCCCACGTCGGGTTCGTCGGTGCCGCGCGCAATCGGAAGCCTCAGCCGGCGAGTGTCCCGAGCGCATCCACGGCGTCCCCGCAGGAGGGTGCCGCCACGGCGGCGCAGCGTCCCGTCGCGGGCGCGTCGTCCGATGCCGTGGCCGGGCACCAGGGACCGGCCGGCACTTCGCAGCCGGCCGCGCAACCCGCTGCGGAACAACCGCGGCAACCCGACGCGCGCACGCCGGAGCAGAAGTGGGAGGCCGTGCTGGCGGCGCTGCCCGGGGAGATTCGCGAGTACGTGGATCACGGCAAGGTGCCGACCGTCTCCTACGCCGTGGACGCCTCCGGCAAGGGGCGGCTGTCGATGACCTTCGACAGCGCGCTGAGCCAGCACGCGTTCTCGCTGGCTGTGGCCACCGATGCGGAGCACGGCGGCAAGAAGGCCGCCAATGTGGTGTTGGATGAAGTGCGCCGCACCTTCGGCGCGCATACGATGATCGCGCCCACGGGCGTGGCCGCGAACGGCGAACACGTGGTGCCCATCAAGCGTCTGAGCCCCGAACAGGTCAAGCAGGTGAAGACGCAGATCCTCATGGCCAAGGCCGAGGCCGCAGCGGCCAGCACGGCGGCCATGACCGCCGGTCGCGCCGCGGCCGAACCGGGGAGCCACGCGGCTCACGATGGCGAGGAGCCCTCCGAATCCGACGAACCCGGGCACCGAGGAACCCCGTCGCACCCGGTCGCATCGTCGCCCGTCTTCAACGCGGAGTCGCCGGACGATGATGACCCCTGGATGACGCCGATCACGCCCGTACCACCGATGTCGTCCCCGCGTAAGCATGTCGCGGTTCCCGACCTGAGCGATGACGACGATCCCTGGGCGCATCCGCTGCCGGCGCCGCAGGCATCGGAGGCCGTGCTGGACGGGGGCGTATCGCAGACGTCACCGGCCCCACGGCAGGCGTCGCAGCCGGCTGCGGGCCATGAGCGGCATTTCCTTGCGGGCGCGGCCTCGGATGCCACCGCGGACGATCCGTGGTCGGCTGTTCCGGCCGCAGGCGGATTCGATGCGCACGCGGCCGAGACCGCCGGCCCCGGCGAACCATCCGGACCCCAGGTCGATCCGGACGAGGACGAATACTCGCTGAGCGACGAATCGCTGGGCACGGCCGCCGCGCTGAGCGTCGAGGAGCTCTCGAAGATCTTCGAGGTCAAGAAGGTCGAGGAATTCGCCGCGGACGACCCGAAGAACCCGAAGAACGCCCAGCCGTCCAAGCACGGGTCGAACTGAATCGACGCGGTGGTCCCCACGGACGGGAACGGAGAGGAGTGCGACGATGGCACTGGTGTATGACGGCGCGATCCAGCGTCTGATCGACGCGTTCGCCAAACTGCCCGGCATCGGGCCGAAGGGCGCGCAGCGCATCGCCTTCTACCTGCTGTCGGCCTCCGACGAGGAATCGCAGAACCTGATCGACGCGATCGACGAGGTCAAGACCAAGGTGCGGTTCTGCGAGGTGTGCGGCAACGTCTGCGAATCGAGCCCCTGCCCGATCTGCGCGGATCCGCGGCGCGACCGCGGTGTGATCTGCGTGGTCGAGGAGGTCAAGGACGTCATGAGCATCGAGCGCACGCACACGTTCCGCGGCCTGTACCACGTGCTGGGCGGCGCGATCAACCCGATGGCCGGCGTGGGGCCGGAATCGTTGAACATCCCCAAACTGCTGGAACGGCTGAAGGAAGACGGCGGCGTGCACGAGGTCATCCTGGCGCTCAACCCGAATATCGAGGGCGATGCCACCACGCGGTTCCTGTCCGCGCTGCTGCGTCCGTCCGGCATCACCGTCACGCGATTGGCCAGCGGCCTGCCGGTCGGCGGCGATCTGGAATACGCCGACGAGATCACGCTGGGCCGCGCATTGGAGGGTCGCCGGGAGGCGTGAGCCCGCACCGCGGCCGCCGTGTGTTGTCCGATGACCGTCATCCATGGATTGCCGGGCATCCCGGTACTGCCCGGTATACGGGCGCTCGCGGCCCGCATCGTGGTCTTGGTGCGGTCCGCGCCGTCGCGACGTCCATATAATCGTGGCGCTTGCGTAGAATCGTGGGCGGTATTGGAAGAAGAGGATTGGACCAACTGTGGCTCTTATCGTGCAGAAGTACGGCGGCTCCTCGGTGGCCGACACGGATTCGATCAAGCGCGTCGCGCGGCGCATCATCGAAACGAAGAACGCCGGTCATGACGTGGCCGTGGTGGTCTCCGCCATGGGCGACACCACCGACGATCTGATCGACCAGGCGCTCAGCATCGACTCCAACCCGCCGTCGCGCGAGATGGACATGCTGATGACCGCGGGCGAGCGCATCTCGATGAGCCTGCTGGCCATGGCCATCCATGCGGCCGGCTCCCACGCCTATTCGTTCACCGGGTCGCAGGCCGGATTCATGACCGACGCCCAGTTCGGCGCCGCCCACATCAAGGCCGTCAAGCCCGACCGCGTGCAGCGCGCCCTGGACAAGGGCAGCGTGGCGATCGTGGCCGGCTTCCAGGGCGTCAACGAGGGCGGCGACGCCACCACGCTCGGTCGCGGCGGCTCCGACACCTCCGCCGTGGCGCTGGCCGTGGCGTTGGGCGCCGACATCTGCGAGATCTACACCGACGTGGACGGCATCTTCACCGCCGATCCGCGCATCGTGCCGACGGCCCGCCGCATCCCCGTCATCGACTACGACTCGATCACCGAGATGGCGTCCTGCGGGTCCAAGGTGCTGGCCCTGCGCTGCGTGGAATACGCGCAGCGGTTCATGATGCCGCTGCATGTGCGCAGCTCCTTCTCCCACCGGCCCGGCACATTGGTGGTGCCGGACGGCGTGGACCCCCGCACGCTTCCCAACATCGACTGACAACAACCCATCATCGGATAAGGCGGACCAATGAACGAGAATGACAACAAGTCCATGGGCGATCTGTTCCCCGACCTGGGCCCGGAGGCCCCGGTCATCTCCGGCGTGGCGCACGACCGCACCGAGTCGCTGGCCACGCTGCGCGGCGTGCCGAACGAGCCGGGCATGGCGGCCAAGGTGTTCACCCAGCTGGCGGAGGCCGGCGTGAACGTGGACATGATCGTGCAGGCCGGCGCCTCCACCGGCACCGCCGACATCTCCTTCACCGTGCCGGAGACCACGGTGCGCAGCGTGCAGGAGGTGCTGGAGGTCAAGCAGGACGAACTGGGCTATCAGGCGTTCGAGATCAACAACAACGTCGGCAAGGTGGCCGTGGTCGGCGTGGGCATGAAGACACATTCGGGCGTGGCGGCCAAGTTCTTCAACGCGCTGAGCGACCATGGCATCAACGTGCTGATGATCTCTACCTCCGAGATCCGCATCGCCGCCCTGGTGCCGCTGCCGGAGCTCGACGACGCGGTGCGCGCCCTGCACACTGCCTATGGACTGGACGCCGATCAGGTGGAGGCCGTGGTCTACGGCGGCACCGGTCGCTGAACCGGTCGGTTTCCCCGAAACAGAACGGCGGGAGGCAGCCACTGCCTCCCGCCTCAGCATACCGACCTACTTGGCGGAGATATAGCCCAGCGCCTTGAGCATCTCGGCGCTCTCCAACGCGCCGCCCGCAGCGCCGCGCAACGTGTTATGGGCCAGACCCACGAACTTGAAGTCGAACAGCGTATCCTCACGCAGACGGCCGATGGACACGCCCATGCCGCCCTCATAGTCCACGTCAAGGCGGACCTGCGGACGGTCGTCCTCGGTCAGATACTGGATGAACTGCTTGGGCGCATGCGGCAGCCCCAGACGTGACGCCTCGGACGTGTAGTTGACCAGACGGTCGATCAGCTCGTCCTTGGACGGCTTCTTGCCGAAGTTGATGAACACCGTGGCGGTGTGGCCGTTGAGCACGGGTACGCGGATGCACTGCGAGGTGATGCGCAGCGGCCCGTCGAACGGCACGATCTGCCCCCTGGACTCGTCCACATGGCCGAAGACCCGCAGCGGCTCGCGCTCGCTTTTCTCCTCCTCGCCGGAGATGAACGGGATGATGTTGCCCTCCATCTCGGGCCAATCGGCAAAGGTCTTGCCCGCGCCGGAGATGGCCTGATACGTGCTCACCACCACCTCGCGCGGCTCGAACTCGCGCCAGGCCGCCAACGCCGGCGTATACGCCTGGATGGAGCAGTTGGGCTTGACGGCGATGAACCCGCGCGTGGTGCCCAGACGGGCCTTCTGGTACTTGATGACCTCGTAATGCTCCGGATTGATCTCCGGCACCACCATCGGCACATCCGGTGTCCAGCGGTGCGCGGAATTGTTGGAGACCACCGGGGTTTCGGTCTTGGCGTACCGCTCCTCCAGCGCGCGGATCTCGTCCTTCGGCATGTTCACGGCGGAGAATACGAAATCCACGTCGGCGGCCACCGATTCCACATCCTCGGCGTCCCGCACGATCATGTCCTTGACGGCCGCCGGCATCGGCGTCTCCATCTTCCACCGGCCGCCCACGGCCTGCTCGTAGGTCTTGCCTGCGGAATGGGCGGATGCGGCGAGCGTGGTCACCTCGAACCACGGATGATTGTCAAGCAGCGTCGCAAAACGCTGGCCGACCATACCGGTCGCGCCGATGATGCCGACCTTGAGTTTTTCGGACATATCTCACCTCTGGAATCGTGGGGATGACGTGCCCTCATTGTAGGAGACGGCGGGAACTTCGTTTTCGCCCTTTTCCACATGCTGGCCGTGGGAGCGGGCATGTGGAATACTGGAGGCATGTCGAAGGCATCGGAAGAGGCGTCGAGGCAGCTCGACCGTATTGTGGCGTTGGGATATGCGGACGTGGCCGACATGAGCGAGGACGCGTTCCGCGCGCTCGCGCAGCCGCTGATCGCCGCGCTGGAACACAGCGATCTGGGTAGCGACATCCTTCTGATCCCCACACGCGAGCTGGTCTCCCCGGAATCGCTGATCGCCCGGACCAGCATCAACCGCATGGCCGGATTCACCACCATGCCCCCGCGCGACATCGCCAGCTTCCTGCCGCAAGACGGGTTCACCCCACCCGAGGGGCCGTTCTACCTGGTGGTCGAACCACACACCGGCACCTGCTACATCAACCGCGAACCCGACGTGGCGCGCAAACTCATCGACTCCGACGAGCGACTACCGCTCACCCTGGAGGAGGGGCTCGCCATCGCCACCCAACATCCGGAATGGCTGTTGGAGAAGAATGGCTTCAACCTGCTGGGGTCGCGCAGCGCCGACGGCCGCGTGCCCAGCATCTGGATGAGCCAGAACGCCCCGCGTCTGGGCGCGGTCTGGCCCAACTCCCGTCACACCTGGCTGGGCAACGCGTACTGCATGGCCCGCCGAGGCGTGAGCCTCTTCCCGTGATCAGCGTTTGAACAGGCGGGTAATCATCGCAGCGACGCCGACCAACGCGGCGGCGCCAAGCCCCGCCAGCGTGGCCAGCACCGACGGACGGCGCAGCTCGTTGCGCAAGCCGATGGCGTCGGTTATGCAGTGATCCTCAACGAACACACGCAACTCGTTGCGGGAATATCTGCCGATCAGATCGCCCCAGGTCAGCATCCGCGTCTCATAGGCGGCCGGATCGGATTCATGGAACTCGAATAGTCGCACCCCGCGCAGCCGCGACTTCGGGCCATAGCATTCGAATCCGCAGGTCGGCGCATACCCCAGGTCCATGCCGTGCACATGTCCGACGAAGGCGTTCTTGTGGTCGTGCCCGCAGAACAGCGCGAAATAGCCGCCCGCCTGACGCATCGCCTCAACCTGCCCGACGTTCTCGTCCGCGCAGCCGATCGCTTCGCCGAGCCTGGATCCGGGACGGCAGACCGCATCGTTGAGCACGTAGCAGTGGCCGGCGTGCGTGCGTGCACCCTCCACGGCATTCGGGGTCCACGCCGGCACCTCGGTCAGGCAGTCGTAGAACTCCTGCGGGGGAATGTGCTGGAACGCGATCGCCGGCACCGGTTGGCCGTCGCCGTTGCGCGCGCCGAGTTCATGCTGCACGCCGCCCAGCCAGGCGATCGCTTCGGGGGAGGGGGTGCCGTAGCCGTCGGAATCGGCGAGGTCCAGTCCTCGCGAGTTGGCGATATACGCCGGATACTCGGCGTCGTTCTCCTCGGGCTTGCCCGCGTAATCGCCGGAGTTGACCATCATCACCGCCATCGCGATGCGCCCCGAGCCGTTCGCGGATTCGATCGGCAGCGCGAACGTGCCCGGCTCGAATCCCAACGATTCGGCCGGGGACGGTGTGCCCGGCTTGTCCGGGGTTTGGCTTGCCATTCCATCTCGGCTCAGGCCATCCGCCGTGTCCACTGCATCCGCCGTTGGTCGCGCCGAGGGTGCAACCGGGTTCATGCAGCCGGGGAGTTCGCGATACATATCATCCTGTTCATCGGGCAGGATGCCGCATTGGAAGTCGTGGTTGCCGTAGGTCACGGCAAAGGGAACCCCCGCATCCACAACCGGCTGCAGGAACGCCTGGATGGTTCGGCGGACCTTGCCGGCCGATTCGGCCATGAGCTCGTCGATGCTCGGCGGCTCATCGCCGGTGAGCACCGCCGGCGCGGTATGGCCGCGGTCCTCCAGACGGTCGGCCATCCGTTCGGCTAGTTCGGCCGCCTCGGGGTACCTGCGCTTGACGCCGTAGATGCGGGCCTCGATTTCGGTGATGAGCCGCACCCGTGCACCCGGCTTCTCGCCGCGTCGGCGCAGGAACGTGTCGATGTATGCCGGATCGTAGCCGCGGATCTGATCGCCGGTGAGCACCACCAGATCCGGTTTGGTCTCACGGATTGCGGCCTCGATAAGACGGATGGTGTCCCGGTTGACCTCGGGCTTGTCCTGGATGTCGGCCATCTGCAGCACGCGGAACGTGCCGTCCTCGTTGAATCGCAGCGTCATGGTTCCACTGTAGCGGCGTGGCCGCGCGTATGCGTGTGTCGCGGTCCACTGCATAGGATGCGGTCAGGATTCACCATAGAACGATTCCTTGTGGGAGTTGTTGACAATAATCGGCGTGTCCAACTTGTCCGGAATGCCATCGAAATACCATGCTGTGCTCCAGCTGAGCACGTCCTCGTCGATGCGCGACGAATCATATCCTTGCGGGTACACGGTGAACGTCGTGCACGGTGCGATGCCGTAGGGTTCGGAGATGGTGACCAGCGTGCCGTCCTCGATGCGACTGTCACCAATGTTGCCTTCGATGTTCAGTTTGTCGGCATCGCATTGCAGCGTGTAGGTTCCGTCGTCGTTGGCCTTCGCTTTGGAGAACACGCCTTGGAATGTGGACTCGGTGCGGATGCCGTTGGGATGCTCGTCGGAGACATCGCCGAGGTCGGTGTCGCTGTAGTAGCCGGAGAAGGTGCCGTCACGGTTGACCTGCAATGTCGTGGTCCACCCGCCGGATCCGGACGCGAATCCGTAGCTGCCGGCGATGTCGTTGAAGATAGCGCCGCTGGCTGCCGTATTGGCTTTGTTTCCAGACTTGCCGTTGTTGTCCGTGCTGTCGTCGCTTTCGACGTTAAGGTCGGGCAGTGTGTTCCAATCCGGCTCCGACTGCTCCACCAGATAGTAGACGGTGTCGTTGCTGACGGCCGGTTTCATCGGGACCAGCGGGTTGACGCCATGATCATTTCCGGGAACGAACGGATCGCCATGGGGTGCGGTGTCGGTCGATACCGAGGTCTGCTCGTACTGGCTGGGGTCGCGTAACAGGATGAACGGTCGGTCGGTGTCCACCGCATCCTGCTGTCGGGCGACCGCCAGTGCCTCGGCGTCAAAGTAGCCGCTTGCCTCCAACTCGTTGATATCGGAGCCGACGGGGAAATACACGAGGAAATCCTGCATATCGTAGGTCAGTCCAGTGTTTTCGGTCGGGTACCAATCGCCGGCTGGGTCATAGGTTCGCAGAATCCCGTTGTCGCAGTATTCACCGGGACCGTAACTGATCGGCTGCGTACCGCAGCGCATGATGCCCATGCCCGCGTAGACCTCGAACATCCCCCAGTCTTTGAGCAGCAGATGGTTGCGCATCGGCAGATCGTCCGCATCGAACAGATGGTTGGCATCCGGTTCGACCACCATGCCTGAGATATCTTGGCTGAAGTTGTACAGTGTCATCGGCTCGTCGTGCCCGGCGATGCGGATGGCAGTGTCCTCGCCGGCGGAATACTGGGACGAAGTCGCCTCAAGCGTGACGCAGCCCCCTTCTCCGCCATCCGCTGACGCCTTGCAGTACCGGCCGGCGAGCACACTCAGATCGCCAGTGGCGGTCCGGAATCCGTGGTCGTTGACGGTGAGCATGTCGCGGTCGGCTGAGGCATCCACGCCGTAATACAAGGTGACCGCCTGACCAGAATCGAGCGCGCTGCCGGGGCCGGGTGAGCTGCCGGAGATTTTACCGATGTACGTGCGCGATGAGAACCGGGGCTCCAGCGTGACCTGATACCCCTGAGACGTGAGCCGGTCGCTGGCCTGTTGCGCGTCCTCCCCGACGATATCGAAGGGGACGCCGCTGCCTTCCGCGGCCACGCCGACGGTGATACCCTGTGCCATCTGGTCGTCGGGCACGGCCTGACCGTCGGCCGGATCGGTTGCTACAACCTGTCCGGCGGGATACCGGGTGGTATCGGACACCACAACCTGCTTGTACTGCACCGGCACGTGCATCGATTCCAGAGTGTCGATGACGTCGGCGACCTGTTGGCCGACGGTGCCTTCCGGAACCCCGGGGCCGCCCGATACCCGCACGCCCACCGTGGCGCCGGAATGCAGCCGTTGCCCGGCATGGTGATCGGCGTACCCGAGGAACAGTCCGCGCGTCTTGGCTGAGAATTCGCGGATCAGTTCGGGGCGGAACCCTCTGGCGGCGAGCACGCGTTTGACCTGTTCTCCGGTGAGACTGTCCTGATACGCGGAGTCGCCGCCGACGCTGGCTTCCGCGGCGATGGTGGCCGTGTCGGGCAGCGATCTGCCGCCCCACATCTCGGCCCGGTACGTCAGGAATGCGACGCAGAGCGCAATCGCGGTCAGTGCGGCGACGAGGGCGATGATCCATGGCAGCCACCGGCGTCGCGCGGGTGCTGCGGCGGTTGCGACGGGCCGCACCGCCGCAGCGTCTTGCGAAATCGGAGTCGAGGCGGACGTCTGTATCGTATTGTCCTGCGTCGCGGCTGTCCGCGTACCCGATTCCGGCATATCTGTCGCCGCCGTCGGCGGAGTGATCGGCGCGCCGCATTGCGTGCAGAACTGGTCGTCATCATCGTGGCGTGCGCCACACTGCGTACAGAACATGATGTCCCCAATCCCGTGTTCCATGTTCGCGGCCACGCTGCAATCGGAACGACAGGCCGCCGTACCGTCTCCATGATGGCCTCATCTCCACTCTAACGGCAGGTGCTCCCCGCGTTCGTGGTACGAAACGCGTGGGTGCGGCAATGGCGTGAGACGCTAGTATGAGGCATAAGCGTGCATGCACGTGGCTTACCCATGCAACGGTCCGCCATGTCGGCGGCGCTACCAAGCAAAGGAGGAGAGATGGGTCAGGATCAATCATCGGTATTCGATCTTGCGGCGGTGGCCGCCGCATCCAACGGAGGGAACAACGACCCGCTGCTGCCTCCGGCGCGTTTCATCGGCGAACCCCAGAAGCCGAGCAAGATGCCGTACAACAAGTACGTGGCGTATGACAAGCAGGTGCCGTTCGACTATCCGGAGCGCACGTGGCCGGGCAAGCGTCTGCAGCGCGCGCCGCGCTGGTGCTCGGTGGATCTGCGCGACGGCAATCAGGCGCTGGTCAACCCGATGGATTCGGAGCGTAAGCTGCGCTTCTGGAACATGCTGATCTCGATGGGCTTCAAGGAGATCGAGGTGGGCTTCCCCTCGGCCTCCGAAACCGATTACGACTTCATCCGACTGCTCATCGAGCGTGAGCTCATCCCCGACGACGTGACGATCGTGGTGCTCACCCAGGCGCGCGAGCACCTGATCCGCAAGACCTACGAATGCCTGCGCGGCGCCAAGCGCGCGGTGGTGCACTTCTACAACTCGGTGTCCGTGCTGCAGCGCGAGGTGGTGTTCCGCAAGGACAAGGAAGGCATCAAGAAGCTCGCTACCGACGCGGCCGAGCTGTGCAAGGAGCTGGAGGGCGAGGCCGGCGAGACCGAGCTGTACTACGAGTACAGCCCCGAATCGTTCACCGGCACCGAACCGGACTATGCGGTCGAGGTGTGCAACGCGGTGATCGACGTGATCAAGCCGACGCCCGAGCACAAGATGATCATCAACCTGCCGGCCACGGTGGAGATGACCACGCCGAACGTGTTCGCCGATGAGGTCGAGTACGTCTCGAACCATCTGCAGGACCGCGATTCGGTGGTGCTTTCGCTGCACCCGCACAACGATGAGGGCATGGCCGTGGCGGCCGCCGAGCTGGGCATTCTGGCAGGCGCGGACCGCATCGAGGGCTGCCTGCTCGGCAACGGCGAGCGCACCGGCAACGTGGATCTGGTCACGCTGGGTCTGAACATGCTGACCCAGGGCATCGACCCGCAGATCGACTATTCGAACGTGCCGGAGATCCGCAAGACGGTCGAGTACTGCAACCAGATCAAGATCTCCGAGCGTCACCCGTACGCGGGCAGCTTCGTGTTCACCGCGTTCTCCGGTTCGCACCAGGATGCGATCAAGAAGGGCCTGGAGGCCCGTCAGATGGCGGCCGACATGGCCGGCGCCAACCTGGAGAACTTCGTGTGGCTCGTGCCGTACCTGCCGATCGACCCGAAGGACGTCGGCGGCAGCTATGAGGCGATCATCCGCGTGAACTCCCAGTCCGGCAAGGGCGGCATGGCCTACCTGCTCAAGACGAACCACAACCTCGACCTGCCCAAGCGTCTGCAGGTGGAGTTCGACAAGATCGTGCAGAAGTATGCGGACGAGACCAAGAAGGAAGTCAAGGACGCGGACATCTGGCGTCTGTTCAAGGACGAGTACCTGCCGGTCGAGGAGACGGGTGCCACGGCCGCCGGCGCGATCGTGGGCGACAGCCATGACGAGACGCTTGAACAGTGGGGCCGCCTGAAGCTGCTCAAGGTGCAGGTCTCCTCCGGTGAGGATGGCTCCGACACCGTGCTCAAGGCCAGGCTGCTCGACCGCGGCGTGAACGTGGGCGTGGATGAGCCGGTCGAGCGCGAGCTGATGGGCGTGGGCAACGGCCCGATCGCCGCGTTCATCAACGCGATCGCCGCCATCGACATCAACGTGTCGGTGATGGACTACGTGGAGCATACGATGACCGCCAGCACCGACGCCATGGCCGCCTCCTATGTGGAGTGTGAAATCGGTGACGAGGCGGACACCACGGTGATTTGGGGCGTCGGCATCGATTCCTCGATTATCACCAGCTCGCTGAAGGCCATCATCTCCGCCATCAACCGTTCGATGCGCTGAGCGGTTCCGTACGTGCCGCCGTCAACGGCGGCGCGCCAAGACTCCTGAAGGGTCCCGCAGCTCCAATGGCTGCGGGACCCTTCGTTATGTCCCTGTCTGAAAACCGGGGAACGGTAACAGGCGCGATCGTGATGATCCGCCAATGCCGGCTTCGCACATACTTACCACTTACTTACCACATCTGGTAAGTAAGTGGTAAGTCAAGTGGTAAGTTGCCACATGCAACGGGCTATCGCTTGAGTCGGTAGCGTTGTTTGGGGCTTCGCGCGATGTGTGTCGGCTCGATGACGTCGGCCTTGATAAGGCGATTGAGATGATTGACAATGGCCGACCGTGAGAGTCCTGAAAGCTCCACGAGCTCGCGGGTGCTTGCCGAGCTTTGCTCGTGCAGCAATGCGATGATGGCCGTTTCGACATCGTCCGAGGCGATGACTCGGCGTTCGCTTTCGCTGACGCGACGTTTGGCGAACGTCAACGAAAAATACGTCAGCGTATTCAACGGCTCGGGCGGCGGCATGAGGGCTTCCTGCAGCTCCTCTTCGATCACTTGATAGCCTGTTCCGCGGTTCTCTACCACGTATCCGCCCCCGGGGTACGGGGTGGTCTCCAATATGTTGGAGAGAAACTGGTTGCGCGAGGCGGAAATGCCGGCATGCCCCAGAGTCTCTATGGTCACATTGCCGAACAGTCCTCCCGGATTGAGGATTTCCAGACGGTCGAGATACATATTCACCTGCACCTGCGAACCGCGTGCATCGGGGGAGTAGTCGCGGTGCATAAGAGCGTTGGCTATGGCCTCTCTGACCGCTTTATCCGGATAATCGGGCACATCTTTGCGGAATGCTCCGTCGATGATGGCACCGGTGCGCATGTTCTTGACCACTGCATTCGCGGCATCGTCAATCATGAGGGGGATGGGGCCCACCAAGGTCTGTGCGTCGAGGAATCGTCTGCCGTCGGACGTGGTTTCCGCCTTGGTGGTGCCGGGGAACACGGTGAAGGTCACGTTCAGGCGTGGGAAGAATTGTTGGGGGAATATGCCCAGCGACATCAGTCCGCCGAGAGTAGGGCGGAGCATGTCGCCGTCGCGGTGCACAACGTGCATGCTGGTAAGGATGGTTTCATCGTCCCTCGACGCGAACACCCGTGGGTGCAATGCGCGTTGCCGCGCGATGAACGCGGATACCAGATCCCTGTCGAGGTCGTCGAGCGTGGCGCCTGTAACGATTTCGTCGTCATAGGTCGGCTGGGTGTGTTCCTCGATAAGGCGGTCGATTTCATACTGGGTGAGTTTGCGGTCGCCGTCTCCCGTGCGGATGTATGAGCCTTGATACCGCCCGCGTGTGGTCACGTAGCAGGGTTTGTCTTTCTTGGACATGGCCGGTATCTCGGCAACCAGGAGATTGATGCCCTCGAAGGGCAGGATTTCGGTGATGGGCCGAACCGGAGGCGTCATCTTGGCGCAGGCCGCAGCCAGCGATTCCTGCATGGCGGTGGCGTTGAAGTTGCTGACCGGCGTAAAGCCGTTCTTCTCCGACAAGCCCAGAATCAGTGTACCGCCGGTGCCGTTGGAGAATGCGGACAAGGTCTCGACGACGGACTCCGGAAGTTTGGACGACGCTTCCTTGACTTCACACGTTTGGGTGTCGTTGCCGATCTGTCTCATATGTGCGATGAGTTGTTCAAGATCCTCGGTGCCCATGTTGTCTGCTCCGTGTTCGTTGCCTCTTGGTGTTTCAACTTACCACTTAACTTACCACTTACTTACCAGATGTGGTAAGTAAGTGGTAAGTTAAGTGGTAAGCTTGCCGGAATCGTCGGATGCAATGATGCATCGAGAGTCCTCGTATGTTCCGGTTTCTCGACTGTGCGTTGCGAACTCGGGTGCACTGGGGGTGGTGTTGTTGCCTGTCGGCCGAGTTTGTCGTGTGTTTTGCGTTCTGCTTTTGGTTGCGGATCCGCAACCAAAAGCAGAACGCCGCGTTCATCTGCTCGCCATGCCTGAAAACCGGAACGACGACGGGCATAATCGGGAACAAATGCGGGGGATAATGGTGGGCATGGGCAATGTCAGTGTGGTCATCACCAGCTACAACCAGAACGAGATGATTCGCGAGGCCGTCGATTCGGTCCGGCGGCAGAAGCTGCGTCCGGACGCGATCATCGTGGTGGACGACGGGTCGACGGATCCGGCATCCGTACAAGTGCTGGACGAACTGGAACAAGCGGACGACATCACCGTCGTCCGGCAGGGGAACGCCGGACCGTCCGCCGCGCGCAACGTCGGCATCCGAGCGGCGCGGACCGACTGCGTGACCGTGCTGGACGGCGACGACAGGCTGCTGCCGACGTTCCTGGAGACGACGGTCGGTCTGTTGGACGGCGACGCGTCCGCCGTCGCCGCATCCGGCTGGCTGCGGACCTTCGGCGTGCTGGACGCGGTCGTTAAACCGACCGGCGGCACGATCGCCGACTTCCTGCCGCGCAACGCCTGCCCGGCGACGTTCACGTTCCGGCGAACCGTCTGGGAAACATGCGGCGGCTACGACGAGTCGATGCGCTGCGGATTCGAGGACTGGGACTTCTGCCTGTCGTTGCTCGCAGCCGCGGCAACGGCGGCGGACACAACCGCGACCGGGCAGGAGCCTCGCATCGCCATCGCCCCCGAGCCGTTGATTGAATACCGCACCGCGCCGGCAACCCCGAACATCACCAGCATGACCACGCGTCTGGAAACGATGCGCTATCTCATCGACAAGCACCATGCCGCATACGCCGCTCATCTCACGGATGCGCTCCTGGGCATCGAGGCCACGTCGATCGCCCGGCTCAACCTGTGGGAACGTACGGTCCGTGAACATCCCGCGTTGCTGGAGAGCCAGCCGGATTCTCGCGCCTTCATGGCCTCTCCCACATACGGCGACGGCGGCATGGCCGCCGCCGTCCGCTTGCGCTCGTGATAGAACGATGCGGATGCCTTTGACGAGAAGAAGGCATCCGCATCAGGCGTTGAAGGGCGTCGTCACGTCAGACGTGCGCCCCAGATGGTCCGGTTGCCGCCGATCGCGGAGAAGGTCAGCGTCATGCGGCCGTCGGTCTCGCGGGGGAGTTCCGCGAACACGCCGGTGTAGGTCACGCCGTCGAGCGTGATCGCCATGTCCGTGTCGCAGCAGCGCACGCCGGCGGGACCGCAGTCGCCCAGCATCCGCCAGGTGCCGCGCACGGCCGGGCCGTCGGTCGACCGTGGCAGGTTCGCCTCCGGGGTATCGAAGAACGAGACCGCACCGCCGCTGGTCACCCGGCCGTCCGGCTGCAGCGTGATCGTCTCCGGCCGGTTGATGCCGACGAACTCGCCGTCGGCATCGCGCTCGCCGTTGTAGAACGTGTGCGGGTCGTGCCGGACCAGCTCGTAGTCGCCGGACAGCCATGACGGATGCGCGGCCTTCGCCGTCCAAGGGCCGGGCGCGTCGTCCGACGAGCAGGTGTCGGGGCGACCGGTTGGATGCGTCGGCGGCGTGGCCACCTGCCCTTGGTACTCGTACGGCGCGGCGACCAGCCAGCCGTCCTCGGTCGGTAGCAGCTCGCGGATGTGCGTCTCGTAATCCTCGCCCTCGCGTTCGATGAACCGCGTGTGGTAGGTCAGGAACAGCCGTCCGTCGCTACGGCGGTGCAGCACCGAGTTGTGCCCCTGCGAGACCTCGACCGACCCGATCCGGTCGGGGCCGCCGCTCCACAGCACTGACGAGGTCAGCCGCACGCCGGTGTCCTTCGTCAGGTTGTCGGGGATCTCGCCGGCGCAGATCGCCGGGTTGCCGTTCTGGTCCACGTACGGGCCGGTCAGATGCTTCGAGCGGAAGATGCGGATCTGGTAGCCGCCGGTCGTGCCCAGCCAGCCGTAGGAGAGGAACAGGTACCACCAGCCGTTCTTGCGCACGAAGTACGAGCCTTCGCCGGAGTTCCAGTAGCCGCCGGCCACCTTCACGCCGTAGTACGGGTCGCAGGCATCCTTGACATACGGGTACGCGGCGGTGTAGTCGCGCAGGCCGGTGGTCGGGTCCAGCCTGAACATCCAGATGCCGCCGAACCAGGAGCCGACGCTCATCCACATCTCGCCGTGCTCGCACATGATCGGCGCGGCGTCGATGGCGTTGATGCGCGTGTCCTTGAGCGAGAGGTAGCGGTCGGGCAGGTCGCGGGCCGAGTCGTCCCCGAGCACGCGCGGCACGTCGGTGTTCTCCACGTTCGCGCGGTCGAACCCCGAGTAGACGACCGGACCCACGTACGTCCAGTCGCCATCGAGCCGGTCCGCGGTCAGCAGCACGATCACCGACCGGAAGTCGTGGCCGTTGACGGACAGGTACATGCACCATTTGCCCATCACGGGGTTCCAGATCACATCCGGCGCCCAGGTGTTGCCGTTGAGGTCCGGGTTCTCCGGCTGTTTGGGCCACGCCTCCCAGATGCCGCCGAGCACGGATTCGGGGTTGCGGCTCAGGTTGTTCTCGAACCGCTCCCAGTGCACCAGGTCGGTGCTGCGGGCGCAACGGCGGTGGGTGCCGAAGATGTAGTACGTGCCGCGGTCCTCCACAATCGCCGGATCGTGGATGGCCGCGCGGCCGGGGGGCAGGGGGTATTGGGGAATGGTCATGGATGTTCCTTTACTGCTGCGAGCCCCAGATGCACAGGTTGCCGCCCAGGGCGCTGAAGGTCATGACCTCCTTGCCGTCCAGGTCGCGCGGCAGCTTGGCGAAGTCGCCGGTGTAGGTCACGTCGCCGAGCGTGATCGTCATCTGGTTGGAGCCCTCGGACGCCTCCCAGGTGCCGGTCTGGTCGCCGGAGACGGTGCCGTCTTCGTTGAGCGTGATGTCCACCGGCTTGTTGACGCCGCGGTAGTCGGTGCTGTCCTTGTCGGTGACCTTCTTCGGGCCCTTGAAGTAGGTGCTCTTCTCGTGGGTCACCAGCTCGTAGTCGCCGGCCAGGTCGGCGACGTCGTAGCCGGCGGTGTCGGCCTTGGTGCCGGTGTATTCGTACGGCGCGGCCACCAGCCAGCCGTCGGCGGTGGGCATGAGCTCGCGCACGCGCACCTCATGGACCTCGCCGCGGTCGGAGAAGCGGGTGTGGTACACGATGTACGCGGTGCCGTCGTCGTCCACCAGCACCGAGTTGTGGCCCTGGGAGACCTCGATGTCGGCGTTGTCGTTGCCGCTCCACTGGATCGAGCTCATCAGGCGGATGCCGGTGTCTCCCTGCCAGTTGTTGCCTTCGGCGCGGGTGGCGATGGCCGTGTTGCCGGCCTGGTCCACGTAGGGGCCGGTGATTGAGTCGGAGCGGAAGACGCGGACCTGGTAGCCGCCGGTCTGCTGGAGGTGGCCGTAGGACAGGAACAGGTACCAGTGGCCGTTGGCGTGGGCCAGATACGCGCCTTCGCCGGAGTTGCCGAAGCCGCCGGCCACCTTGATGCCGTAGTAGGCGTCGGACTGGTTCTCGACGGTCTCGTAGGTGGCGGTGTAGTCGCGCAGGCCGGTGGTCGGGTCGAGCTTGAACATCCAGACGCCGCCGAACCAGGAGCCGTACACCATCCACATCGTGCCGTCCTCGTCGGTTTTGACGGTCGGGTCGATGGCGTTGATGCCGGTGTCGCTCTGCGACTGGTAGCGAGTCAGGTCCGCGTCCTCGCCCAGCACCTGCTCCACGTCGGTGCGGTTCACGTTGACCTTGGTGAATCCGGAGTAGACGACCGGGCCCACGTAGGTCCAGTCGCCCTCGATGTCGTCGGCGGTCAGCAGCACGATCACGGAGCGGTAGTTGTCGCCGTTGACGGACAGGTACATGCACCACTTGCCCATCGTCTCGTTCCAGAACACGTCCGGCGCCCACATGTTGCCCTCCACGTCCGGGTTCGTGGACTGCTTGGACCACTCCTCCCAGATGTCGCCGAGGATCGTCTCGTAATCCGTGCTCAGGTTGTTCTCGAAGGTCTTCCAGTTGACCAGGTCGGTGCTCTTGGCCCAGGCGCGGTGGGATCCGAAGATGTAGTAGGTGTCGCCGTCCTTGACGATGGAGGGGTCGTGCGAGGAGACGCGTTGGATCTGCGAGGTCTGGGCGTCGCCGTCAGGCTGTTCGGAGGACGACGGGGCGCCGGTGCAGCCGGCGAATGCCGCGACCGCCAGTGCCGCGGCGGCCAGCGCCGCCGTCAGCCGGCGAAGCGTGGTGGATGCTGTCATGGATGTGTTCTCCCTTCCGGGGCGCTGCCGTGCGCCTTGTTCCGCATCGCTGCGTGTCGGATGTACAACGATGTAATACACTATACTGTACAACGATGTAAAACATGCCGCAACCGAAAGGTCCCCACCATGTCCTGCTCCTATTCCCTGCTGTGCTACACGCGCAAACCCACCAAGCGCGAGGAGGCGAACAACGCCGACATCGCCCTGAGCATGCACCTTGCCCTGCGTTCCCGCATCGACAGCGCCTGGACCCCGCTGAACGAGAACTACGGCATCCTGTTCGCCGCCGGCGTGCCCACCGCCTCCGTGCCGTCCGCCGCTCGCCGCGCCTGCACCGCCGCGCGCCGCTTCAAGGCCGACCGGTTCGACGCCCCCCGCCCCGCCAGCGCCGCCGTCGACGTCGACGCGGTCATGCCGGACGTCGACATCGTCCTCAAAAGCCTGAAGGACCCCTACCTGTTCCGCCTCAAGGACGGCCGCTTCGCCGTCGCCGCCACCCGCACCGCCCGCGGCGGCGACCCCGACGGGTCCGAGGCCTCCGCGTTCCTGCTCGTGGTCAGCCGCGACCTGACCTCCTACGACCAGCTCGGCCTGGTCCGTCTGGACACCGTCGCCGGCGTGAACCGGCCGGGCGTGGAATACGACGCGCAGTCCGGGCAGTACGTCATCCGCTGGCGCGACGACGAGGGGCACGCGCTGTATGCGGTCGTCGACGACATCGAATCCGCCGTGGCCCGCACCGTGCCCGTGGCCGGCGCGGACCGCGATGCGGCGACGGTGCGGCACGACGCTGCGTGCTACGGCATCGACGACGTGGTGCCGGGCAACGTCATCACCATCAGCGACGTGGAGGCCGCCCGGCTGATCGAACGCTTCGGCCGCGTCTACAACACCGGGTCCTCGGCGCCCACCTGCAGCCTGATGGCGTCGCTGCGCGGCCCCGAGGCGCGCGAGGCCGTCCGCTGGTTCGCCGACACCCGCGCCGACCTGACCTACTCGGACGGCTCCAAGGCCACCCGCGCCGTCGACTGGGACACGGACGCGCTCGCCCGCTTGGCCGACGACGCCGCGGAAGGCCGCCTGAAGCCGGGCGAGAGCCGCACGATCCGCGGCCGCATCCGCCAGACCACCTACCCGGTGCCGTTCGCCGTCGAGCGCGCCGACCCGTCGGTGTTCGCCTGGAACTTCAACGGCAAGCCGATGTTCCTGTTCATCGCCACCGAGGACGCCGACGGCAACTGCATCGACCCGCGCGAGGGCCGCACCCACATGCCGCTGCGCGTGGCCGACACCATCGAGGGCCTCTCCGACGCCGCCGGCGGACGCGAGCGCGAGATCGACCTGCTCGTCCGCGGCGACCTGAACTCCGAGGGCCGCGCGATGACCGGATGCTTCTGGGCGCCCGAGCTGCACGTCATCGACGGACGGCTGTCCATCCTGTTCATGCCCTGCTTCGACGGCGAGCCCACGCACGCGGACGGCACCCCGAACGACCGCGCCGGCAAGCCCGACATGTGGACCGGACGCTGCCACATCATGCAGCTGAAGAAGGACGAGGCCGGCCTGGACCTCGATCCGCGCGAGCCCGCCAACTGGACGGTTCCCGAGCCGATCCTCGGGCCGGAGGGCGACATCCTCAACCCCGTCCAGCTCATCTCCCTGGACATGACCGTCATCGGCGACTCCGGCAACTGGTACTACGCCTGGCAGCAGGTCGGCAGCGTGTGGATCGCCCGCTTCGACCCGTCGAACCCGGCGCGGCTGACCAGCCGGCCCCGGCAGATCGTGGTCCCCGAATTCGCCTGGGACAACCTCATCGCCGAAGGGCCGAACGCGGTGATCCGCAACGGCCGCATCTTCCTGATCTACTCGGGATCGTCGGTCGGCATCGACTACACCACCGGTCTGGTGACCGCGCCCGCCGGCCGGAACGCGGACCTGACCGATCCGGCATCCTGGACCAAGCTCGACTACCCGCTGCAGAAGTCGGGGCTGTACAACGGCCAGTGGCAGCTCGGCACCGGTCATGGCATGTGGTCGCGCGACGAGGACGGCAACATGATCTACGTCTTCCACAACGCCGAGTACGTCAACGGCCGCTATGGCGGGCGCGACGCCCAGGTGCGGCGCGTGCACTGGTCCGCGGAGGGCATGCCGCTGCTGGACGTGGAGACCTGCGAGGAACTCGACCCGGCGTATGCCGAGGTCGTGATGGAGATCGCCGTGGCGTGACCCACGGGATCGGGATCGCAGCCATCGGCCCGGCGTCCGCGCAACGGCGGCGCCGGGCCGATTGTACTATCGTTGTAGATGAATGAGCGTACGGAACGGAGGGAACCGATGGCGCGCAAGGAGAGCGATCATGCCGTGACGATGCGTGACGTGGCCGAGGACGCGGGGGTGTCCGTCAAAACCGTGTCGAACGTGGTGAACAACTACCAGTTCGTGTCCGCGCGCACGCGGGACAAGGTGATGGCCTCGATCGACAAGCTCGGATACACGCTGAACGTGACGGCGCGCAACCTGCGCACCGGGCATACGGGCATCATCGGCCTGGCCGTGCCGGATCTGGTGATGCCGTACTTCGCGCAGCTGTCGTCGCTGGTCATCGAGGAGGCCAAGAAACTGGGCATGCGCGTGATCGTGGAACCCACGCTGTACTCGCGCGAGGGTGAGCTTGAGGCGTTGCACGGCGCGCAGCAGGCCATGCTCGACGGGCTGATCTTCAGCCCGCTGGAGCTCGGGCAGGATGACGTGGCCGAGCTGGATGTGGACTATCCGCTGGTGCTGATCGGCGAACGGATCTTCACCGACACGGTGGATCATGTGGCCACCGAGAACGTCGAGGGCGCCAAGCGCGCCACCAAGTACCTGCTGCAGACCGGGTGCCGACGGCTGGCCGTGGTCGGCACGCATCCGGGGGAGCAGG
Source organism: Bifidobacterium pullorum subsp. gallinarum (assembly GCF_000741215.1). Lineage (GTDB taxonomy): Bacteria > Actinomycetota > Actinomycetes > Actinomycetales > Bifidobacteriaceae > Bifidobacterium > Bifidobacterium pullorum_B. The sequence continues at coordinate 294,887 of NZ_JGYX01000005.1, read as the reverse complement.
TCGGCTCGGCGGCGCTGCGCCTGCAGGGCTACCGTGAGGCGCTGGAGGAGATGGGCGTCCCCTACGACGAGCGGTTGGTGGTGCCCTCGAAGATGTGGCACCGTGATGACGGCCTGCACGCCATGAATATGCTGCTCGACTCCGGCGTGGTGCCGGATGGCGTGGTGGCGTTGAACGACATGCTCGCATCCGGCGTCATGCACTCGATCCAGCTGCACGGGTTCCGGGTTCCCGACGACATCTCGGTGATCGGTTTCGACAATTCCGACGATTCGCAATACCTGACCCCGTCGCTGACCACCATCGCCCCCGGTCTGGAGGCCGTGGCGCGGCTGTCCGTGAGAGTGTTGCGCGACCGGATCGACGGCGTCTCGCCGTTCGGTGCCCCCGAAGGCACCTCGGTGTTCCGCAAGGTATCCTCCACGCTGGTTGTGCGCAACTCCACACGCCCGATCCCCGACGGCGGCCTGCGGCTGTAGTCGGACGGGCGGTGGCTGCGCCTGTGGGGCGTATCCAACCGTGAAAGCGGGCGGCCCATGGGCGTGTTGTCGCAGCCGTGCGACGACACGGACGCGAGGCAAGTGGCTGGAGGGCGTGTTGTCATAGCCGTGCGACGACACGGACGCGAAGCGGATGACTGGGGGCGTGCCGTCGCATGACGGCGGCGTATCTGCAACAAAGGCTCCGGCAATCGTCCCGCGACACTCTGACCGATTTGTTCCAACGATGTAAATCGACTATATTCAACGTTGTAAACAACGAAACCGATGGATTGATGAGGTTGAAACAATGGCTGTTTACAACAATCCGATCGTGCTTCAGCGTGCGGACCCATGGGTGCTCAAGGTCGACGGCGAATACTACTTCACCGCGTCGGACCCGGAGTACAACGTCATCGCGATCCGCCACGCCTCCGCGATCAACGACCTGCAGAAGGCCCCCGAGACCATCGTGTGGCGCAAGCATGAGTCCGGCCCCCAGAGCAAGTACATCTGGGCCCCGGAGCTCCACCGCGTGAATGGCGCGTGGTACATCTACTATGCCGCCGCCGAGCGCGAGTTCGAACCCAACGGCATGCCGACGCACCGCATGTACGTGATCGAGAACACCGACGCCGATCCGACCACCGACAACTGGGTGGAGAAGGGCCAGGTCGTCACCCAGTTCGACACGTTCTCGCTCGATGCCACCACCGAGGTCATCGACGGCGTGCAGTACCTGGTCTGGGCGCAGAAGGATCCCGATATCCCGGGCAACTCCAACCTGTACATCGCCCGGATGGAGAACCCGTGGACGCTCGGCGGCGAGCCGGTCATGCTGACCAAGCCCGAGTACGACTGGGAATGCATCGATTTCCTGGTCAACGAGGGGCCGGCGTTCCTGTTCCACGACGACAAGATCTACATCACCTACTCGGCCTCCGGCACCGGCGTTCCCTATGCCGTGGGCCTGTTGACCGCCGACCGCGGCGCCGATCTGCTCGATCCGAACAGCTGGTCCAAGAGCCCGGTGCCGGTGTTCAAGACCTGCGCCGAGAACGGCCAGTACGGCCCCGGCCACAACTCGTTCACCAAGAGCGAGGACGGCACCGAGGACCTGATGGTCTATCACTGCCGCAACTACACCGAGATCAAGGGCGACCCGCTGTTCGATCCGAACCGTCACGCCCGCGTCGGCGTGGTGCGGTGGACCGAGGACGGTCCCGACTTCGGTGTGCCCGCCCCCGACGACGTGTGGACGCCGACCTCGACCGAGGTGCTGCCTGCGGACGGTGGTCCGCTGGCCGGCACGCCCGTCTCCCGCGACTGATGTCGCCGCCGTCGGTTTCGTCGGCGGCGATCGCAGATGCCCGCGGAGCCGTGGGCTGACTCTCTTTTCGCAAGGTGCCGTTTCGTCCGGGGTCGATTGGTGTCCCCGCGATTCCCGACGGGGCGGCATCCGAGTTGGCGGTTGCCGGTGGTCGTCCGACGCGGTCCATTGCAGTGACGGTGGCGTCGAGATGCGCCGCACCGGACCGGAGATCCGGTCGGTGTCGATTGCCGCAGTGCGATGGCGCCGGGGTGTTCCCCGTGAGCGACGCCAACCCTGCGTCCGCCTTGGTATTACACGGCGTGTCGCATAACTTGTACAACGATGGAAATCGCTGTACAATGCATATTACAACGTTGCAAAAAGCGTTGAGGCTACAGCAGCAGACAACGGTGTTGTAAGGCGCAAAACCGTCCGTTCGGTGGACCGCAAGCCGGTGGGATGGTGATATGGCCTGGCAGCTTCGAGCAGCGTCGATACAGTTCTGGTATCAATCCAGGAGATAAGGAGAAATCCATGAACATGAAGAAAAGCCTCGTCGCCGGCGTGGCGCTGACGATGGTCGCCTCGCTCGGCCTGGCCGGTTGCGGCTCCAACGGCGGTGTCGAGAAGACCGAAGACGGCAAGATCAAGATCACGATGTGGCACGGCTTCTCCGAGGCCGACGGCAAGACCCTCGAAGGCATCGTCGACGACTTCAACAACTCGCAGGACGAGTACTTCATCGATGCCCAGCTGCAGCCGTGGTCGACCATCGGCGAGACCATGGTCACCAAGGTCACCTCGGGCGATGGCCCGGACTTCGTGACCACCGGAGCCGACAACGGCCAGGGCTGGTCGCTGGACGGCACCTTCCAGTGCGTCACCGACTTCTATGACGATCCGGAGAACGAGACCGAGAACTACATCCCGAACGTCGTCGACCAGATCACCTTCGACATCGACGGCTCCGAGGAGAAGTGCGCCGTTCCGATGGGCTACGCGCCGACCGCCGTGTGGTACAACACCGACATGTGGGCCGAGGCCGGCCTGACCGAAGCCGACATCCCGACCACCTGGGACCAGCTGCTTGAGGTCGCCAAGAAGCTGACCAAGTCCGACGGCACGCAGTACGGCATCGCCCTGCCCGATCTGGGCTGGGGCTCCTTCCTCAAGGGCAACGGCAGCGGCGTGTACACCGTGGACGGCGAGGTCTCCATCAACACCCCGGAGAACAAGGCCTTCCTGGAGAAGATGCGTGACTTCTACAAGGGTGGCTACACCATCCCCGGCATGGACGAGACCGCCGCTCGCGAGTCCTTCGAGTCCGGACAGTCCGCGATGGTGATCGTCGGCCCGTGGGAGGACCAGGCCGCCACCGACAAGGGCATCGCCCACGACCTGTTCCCGGTTCCGGCCGGCGATGGCACCTACGTCTACCCGGACGGCACCTCCGGCTCCAACACCGGCTCCACCGGCCTGTACTGGTGGGTCACCTCGCAGGTCGGCGATTCCGAGAAGCTGCCCGGCATCTACGAGTTCTTCAAGTTCTACAACAACCATGACAACCAGGTGACCTGGTCGCTCGGCTCCGCCTACCCGCCGAACAACACCACCGTCACCGAGGAGGAGCTCTCCGAGCGTCCGCTGATCGCGAAGATCGCCCAGTACACCGACCAGTCCTTCATCGCCGTGGCCGGCCTGAAGGGCGGCTTCGGCGACATCATCGCCACGATCGACACCCTGACCTCCAACACCACTCGTACCGACGACGACATCCAGACGATGCTCGACGAGGCCGAGACCAAGATCCAGGGCTACCTCGACGAGTACGCCGAGTAATCGCCCCCGGATACCCCAACATCGCGGTCCGGCCCATCCGGATCGCTCCTGACACGCAACGGCCGCCGACGGCGCTCCGCCAGCCGCGGCCGTTGCCGTGCCTTATCCCGTTCCATCCAGACAAAGTCGTTTACTGGAGGAGTGCATGACCACCGCATCTTCTAAGGCGAACAAGCACACCGCAGTGGCGCATCAGAACAAGAAGGCCATCGCGCGCCGCAACCTGCGCGTCGGCCTGACGTTCACCGCCCCGGCCCTCATCGTGCTCGCCATCTTCGTCTTCTATCCGGCGATCAAGACGTTCATCACGTCGCTGACCACCGACCGCATCAACCGTTCCGGCAAGTTCGTCGGCTTCCAGAACTACATCGACCTGTTCCAGAGCGACGATTTCTGGACCGATGTCATCAACACGCTCGTCTACGCGGTGCTGTACGCGCCGATCGTCGTCATCGTCGCGCTGGCGTTTGCGCTGCTGCTCAACCGCAAGGACCTGAAGTTCGTCGGGTTCTTCCGCACCTGCATGTTCCTGCCGTTCGTCATCTCCCTGACCGTGGCCGCCATCGCCTGGCAGTTCATCCTCTCCCCGTCCCTCGGCCTGGTGCCCTACTGGCTGGACCAGCTGTTCGGCATCGAGGGCCTGAACCTGCTCGGCACCCGCGAGACCGCCATGGCCACCATCGTGTTCATCACGGTGTGGAAGAACTTCGGCTACTTCATGGTCATCTTCCTGGCCGGCCTGCAGGGCATCTCCGCCGAGCTGTACGAAGCCGCCAGCCTCGACGGCGCCAGCGCCTGGCAGAAGTTCCGCTACATCACCCTGCCGGCCCTGCGCCCGACCTTCAACTACGTCGTCATCTTCGGCCTCATCGGTTCGTTCCAGGTCTTCGACCAGGTCTTCATCCTGACCTCCGGCGGCCCGGCCCGCGCCACCGAGACCATCGTGTACCGCATCTACACCGAGGCGTTCGGCAACGGCAAGCTCGGCTACGCGTCCGCGCTGTCGTACGTGCTGCTGATCATGACGCTGATCGTCGGCCTGATCCAGCTGTACACCAACGCCAAGCATGAGAGGGAGGAGATCGCATGAGCTCCGCAACCATTTCCGCTGCGCAGGAGGCCGAGAACAAGCGCATCAACGCCGAGAACGAGCGTCTGCGCCGCAAGGCCACGACCCGCCGCCGCGTCGGTCTGGGCTTCAGCTATCTCGCGCTGATCCTGGTCACCATCCTGATGCTGTTCCCGCTGATCATCGTCGTGCTGGTCTCGTTCACGCCGAACGAGATCACCCAGACCTGGCCGCCGAAGCTGATCCCGAGCGCCTTCACCCTCGACAACTACATCGATCTGTTCGGCCGTCTGCCGATCGGCCGCGAGCTGCTCAACACCATCGTGTTCGCAGGCGCCGTGACCATCATCTCGGTGTTCTTCGACTCGCTGGCCGCCTACGGCCTGTCCCGCGTGGACTTCAAAGGCCGCGGCGTGCTGCTCGGCGTGCTGATCGCCACGATGATGATCCCGGGCATGGCCCTGCTCATCCCCGTCTACAAGCTGCTGGCGGACATGGGCCTGGTCAACAGCTACCTGGGCATCATCATCCCGCGTATGGCCGATGTCGGCGGCATCTTCCTGCTGCGCCAGTTCTTCATCTCGATCCCGAAGGACCTGGATAACGCGGCCCGCATCGACGGCGCCGGCGAGTTCCGCATCTTCGCCCAGATCGTCCTGCCGAACTCGATCCCCGCGATCCTGACGGTCGGCATGTTCAACTTCATGGGCAACTGGAACGACCTGCTCTGGCCGTTGATCATGACCTCCCGTCCGGAGACCCGCACCATCACCGCCGGTCTGGCGATGCTGACGGGCCACGGTTCCTCGGTCACCCCGTACGGCGTCGTGATGGCGGGCGCGCTGATCTCCGCCCTGCCGCTGCTCATCGTGTTCTTCTTCGTCCAGAAGAGGTTCGTCGAGGGCATCGCGATGACCGGTATGAAGTAATCCTCTTCCCTTCCTTTCCTCCTTCCGATACCGTTGGGCCGGTGTCGTCAGCAATGACGGCACCGGCCCAACGGTTTACAGGGTGAGGCAATTCACTGTTTGGACCTTCGCAACACCGTGAATTGGGGCGGTCGCTACGGCAACGAATCGGGCGCGCTGGATTCGCGCTCCACCAGCCTGGACGGCACCACCACTTCGGCGTATCCATTGGGCCCCGCCTCTTCGGGCACCCGTCCCTCGATGCGGTCGCAGAGCAGTTCCAGCGACATCCGTGCCACTTCCCGCAGGTTCGGATCCACGGAACTCAGCGAGGGGGAGAGATACTGCGAATCGGTCGAATCGTCGTAGCCGATGACCTTCACGTCCTGGGGCACGCAGATGCCGCGGCGCGACAGTTCCTGCATCGCGCCCATCGCCAGCAGGTCGTTCATGCAGACGATGCCGTCGGGGCGGATGCCGCCGTCCAGCATCCGGGCCACCGCGTCGGCGCCGTCCGGCTGGTACCAGATGACCGCCGGGATCTCAAGCGCCGGATCGTTGGGCAGCCCCGCGGCGGCCAGCGCCTGCCGGTACCCCTTGAGACGGTACGGCGACGAGCCGTAGTCCTGCTCCCACTCGTGCACGCCGATGATGGCGATGCGCCGGCATCCGAGTTCGATGAGTCGTGCGGTGGCGTTGCGGAAGCCGGTGGTGTTCTCGGTCAGGACGCGGTCGTAGGTGTCGAGCCGCAGGTGCTCGCCGATGATGACGAGTGGGTAGTCGACGTGGATGTCGGCGGCGTCGCTGGTGTTCAGGTGCAGCGGGCTGAAGATCAGACCGTCGGTCAGGGTGCTGAACGAGCCGTGGAGCACGTCGAGCTCGGTCTGGCGGTCCACGCCGGAGGGGTTGAAGATGACGTGCTTGCCCCGGGCCCGCGCCTCCTCCATGACATACGCGGAGAGTTCGGCGAAGTAGGGCATCCGCGGGTCGGGGATGGACAGGCCGATGATGTTGCTGTGCCCCTGACGCAGGTTCTTGGCCGTCATGTTGAGCGAGTAGCCGAGTTCGTCGATGGCGGCGAGGACCTTGGCCCGCGTGGAGTCGCGGACGAACGGGTAGTCGTTGACCACATTCGACACGGTTTTGACCGAGACGCCGGCGCGGCGTGCCACGTCGTGCATGGTGACGTGTCGTTGCTGTGTCATGGACGTCTCCTCGTCGTGACGGTGATGCGTGGTGTGCGATACCGCTACAGTATACGGTGCGCGACTGTGATTATGCTGTAGCTTCGCGTTTTTTCAACGTTTATATCGTTGCAGTGATTCTCGCTGCAACGATGGAGAGACGCGTGTCGCATCGTTGAACATCACGAGTGCGTCGTATAATAGTACAACGTTATATCTATCATCGTCCCACCTCACAGACGGGAGAGCGCCTATGGAAGCACAACCAACCGACCCCTACGGCTACCTGCTCGTTCACTTCCTCGAAGACCCCGACGGCTACGCCGAACGCATCTACATGGATCTGTCGGACGGCGACAATCCGCATCGTTGGATCCCCCTGAACGGCGGCGAACCGCTCCTGACCTCCACCATCGGCACCACCGGCGTGCGCGACCCGCACATCACCCGCAACCCGGAGACCGGCGTGTGGACCATCGTCGCCACCGACCTGCGCGTCTTCGGCGGCGCCGAAGGCCTCAGCGGACGCGAGATGTCGTCTTGGCACCACTGGTCGCGGCACGGCAGCACCGATCTCATGGTCTGGCAGTCGGACGACCTGATCCACTGGACCGGCCCGCATACGCTCGACGTGGCCCGCCGCCCCGACGGTTCGCGGCTGGAACTCGGCATGGCCTGGGCCTGCGAGAGCCTGTGGGTGCCGGACTACTATCCCGAGGGGCATGACGGCGGCCGCGGCGCCTTCGTCATCTACTGGTCGAGCACCGTCTTCCCCGACGACGACCGCGACCACACCACCGCCGACGTGCGCCCGCAGGTGCTGTGGGGCGTGACCCGCGACTTCACGCAGGACACCTACGAGTACGGCGGCGTGTTCATCGACACCGGCGGCGACTCGATCGACACGACGATGATCCAGCGTCCGTTGCCCGACGGCGGACAGCGGACCTACCGCATCACCAAGGACAACGCGTTCGGCAACGGCATCTGGATGGATTCGACCGACGCCCCGCGCTGGTGGGAGCCGGAGACGCCGTGGACGACCGTGCAGACCCGCATCGGCGCGGAGTACGCGGTCGGCGGCGACCCGGGCGGCGTCGAGGGGCCGGCCGCGTTCGCTTCGCACAGTGCCGACGAATGGTACCTGTTCGTCGACGTGATCCCGGAGATCGGATACCGGCCGCTGGTCACGGACGATCTGGACGCCGGTTGGCGACCGTTGCAGGCGGAGGACTACTACCTCTCGCCGCACACCAAGCATGGCGGCGTGATCGGCCTGACCCGCGCCGACTACGAGCGGGTCAGGGAAGCGTTGCTCTGATACCGGACTCTGACACAATGAGGCGGGGCCATCCCGGAGAAGGATGGCCCCGCCTCATCATAGGTCGGTATGGACGCGGGAATTGTGCTGGCACAGCCTCTGATATGCAGGTGCCATATCAGCGTCGGTTACGGTACATGGCGACAACCGGCAGCGGCTACTATGATTGCTCGGAATCGTCGTCCGTCTCGCCACCTTCGACTTCGGACCCGTCTCCGGACTCCTCTCCGGCGCCTTCGTTGCCGCTTGTGTTGCCGCTGCCTCCGCAGGATACATCGTTCGGATTGTTCTGGCAGTATTCCAGACGTTCCTGTTCGGCCTGCTCCTGCTGGCGCCGTGCTTCCTCCTCGGCTTGACGCTGGGCCTCCTCTTCGGCCTGGCGCTGGGCCTCCTCTTTGGCCTTCCGCTGCGCCTCCTGCATCTGCTGCAGGGTCTGGGATCCCAGACCCCACGAGCCGTCGGAGCCGCCAACCTTGCCGTGGTCCACCGCGTTCGGGAAGGTCTCGTTGTCGGTGCCGGCCAGCGCCTGCGTCATGTACTGCGTGAACAGATGCACCGGGTAGTCGCTGCCGCCGCTCCATCCGCCGAATGCGGGGACCTCCTGCGGGTTGCCGTTCGCATCCGGGTACCACATGGCGAATACGCTGACCACGGACGGGGTGAACCCGACAGCGCTGGCCGCGTAGGAGTCGTTGGCGGTACCGGTCTTCATGGCCAGGTTATGCCCGACGGCCAGGGCCTCGGTGGCGGTGCCGTTCTGCACGGTGCCGGTCATCGCCTTGGTGACCAGCGCGGTGTCGTTCGCGTCGAACACCTGCGTGGTGTCGGTCGGCGCCTTGTAGATGTCCTCGCCGTCGGTGTTCTTGACGGAGGACACGATGTGGATGTTCGGACGGTTGCCCTGGTTGGCGATGGTGGCGTACATGCGCGCCACATCCTTGGTGGTGAGCGCGTTGTTGCCCAGAACCGTGAAGGGGTTGGTGCCGTCCAGCGCGTCGCTTTCGGCGCCCGCCTCCTTGGCTATCTCGGCGATGCGCTGGGTGCCGAGCTTGGCCTGCACGTCCATATAGACGGTGTTCAGCGACTGCGCCGTGGCCGTGTACAGGTTCACGTTGCCGTAGCTCATGTTGCCGAAGTTGCCGACCGGGTCGGTGATGCCGTCGAACTTGCGCGGCGAGTTGCCGTTGAACACGGTGTCCAGGTTCACGCCCTCCTGGATGGCCCCCAGCAACGCCATCGGCTTCATGGTGGATCCGATCTCATACACCGACTGGGTGGCCTGGTTGAGCTGCTTGGACAGGTAGTCCTCGCCCGCGTACACGGAGATGATCGACCCGTCCTTGGCGTTGACGGAGATGGCGCCGAATTCCATGCCGTCGGGAATCACGCCCTGCATCCCGTTCTGCGCGGGGCTGACAACCGAGTACATGAGATCCTGTTTGGATTTGTCGATGGTGGTGACGATGGCGTAGCCGCCGGTGTCCAGCTGCTCGGCGCTGAACGTGCCGCTGCCGGTCAGTTCGTCGCGTACCATCTGCAACAGGTAGCCGTTCGCTCCCTGATAGGAGTTCTGCTGCGTGTACTCGATGGTCTGCGGGAACTGGGCCTCCTGCTGTTCCTGGGCGGTGATGTAGCCGTCCTCCTGCATGATGCGCAGCACGCGCGTGAACCGGGCCTGCGCCTGTTCGGGGTCGACGGCCGGGTCCCAGGACGACGGGGAGGGGATGATGCCGGCGAGCATGGCCGCCTCGGCTACGGTCAGGTCCTTGGCTTCCTTGCCGAAGTAGGCCTTGGCCGCGGCCTGGATGCCATAGGTGCCGCGTCCCAGATAGATGGTGTTCATGTAGTTGCACAGGACCTGGTCCTTGTCCTGCGCCTGCGCGATCTTGAGAGCCAGGATGGCCTCGCGCGCCTTGCCGAGGTATGAGGTGGTCTCGCCGAGATAATAGCGCTCGGCGTACTGCTGGGTGATGGTCGAACCGCCCTGCCTGGATCCGGTGGTCAGGTTGTTCCAGAACGCGCGGGCGATGCCGACGAGGTCGATGCCGCGGTTGGTGTAGAACGACCGGTCCTCGGAGGCCACGACGGCCTGCCCCACATAGTCGGGCAGGACCGAGCAGTCGATGATCTCACGGTTCTGCTCCGAGAACGTGCCGATGGGGGTGGTGCCGTCGGCGTAGTACACCGTGGTGTTCTCCGCCACGGCGATCGATTCCGGCTGGGGGATCTCGGTGGTGGCGTACAGATACGCGAACGCGCCGATGCCGAGCGCCAGCAGGGCGCCGGTGATGCCGAGCACCCATTTGAGGATGAGGTGCTTGCTTTTGCCTTTCGGCTTCGGGCCCTTCGAGCCGTGCGAACGGTGGATGCCGCCGCCGAAATGGCGTGCGGCCGGCGTGCGTTTGGCGGTACGAGTCTGTGAAACCATGAAGTCCAAGGTAGTAGCCGCCCCTGAGAATCCGTAGCGCTTGAGGCGAAAAGCGGCTTGCGGACGCGGTTTTTCCGCCGAACCCTCACAAATGGGCGGATGGCTGCGGACTGACCAAAATCTCTGCATGCTGTCTGGGAAAATGGTGGGAATCCGGAATGCTGCGTCATGTCGGTGCAGTGGCTGGGTAGGCTAGGACGGTGATATTGGCAATCACACTATCAAGTGGACAGAGAGGTTTTGATGAGCATTCGTGTGGCTATCGCCGGCGTGGGCAACTGCGCCTCATCGCTGGTGCAGGGCATCGAATACTACAAGGACACGGCCGACGATGAGAAGATCCCCGGTCTGATGCACAACAACTTCGGCGGATACCGTGTGCGCGACATCGAGTTCGTGACCGCGTTCGACGTCGATGCGCTCAAGGTGGGCAAGGACTTGTCCGAGGCCATCTTCGCGTCCCAGAACAACACGATCAAGTTCTCCGACGTGCCGGATCTGGGTGTGGAGGTGCTCCGCGGACCGACCTATGACGGTTTGGGCGAGTACTACCGTCAGATGATCGACGAGTCGGATGCCGAACCGGTCGACGTGGCGGCGGTGCTGCGCGAGAAGCGGGTCGACGTGCTCGTTTCGTACCTGCCGGTCGGCTCCGAGCAGGCCGATAAGGCTTACGCCCAAGCCGCCATGGATGCGGGCTGCGCGTTCGTCAACTGCCTGCCGGTGTTCATCGCCTCCGACCCGGAGTGGGCGCAGAAGTTCCGCGACGCGGGCGTGCCGATCGTCGGCGACGACATCAAGAGCCAGGTCGGCGCCACGATCACCCACCGCGTGATGGCCCGTCTGTTCGAGGACCGCGGCGTGCGCCTGGACCGCACCTACCAGCTCAATGTGGGCGGCAACATGGACTTCATGAACATGCTGCAGCGCTCGCGGCTGGAGTCCAAGAAGATCTCGAAGACCCGCGCCGTCACCTCCGTGGTGCCGCATGAGATGGATGACTACAACGTGCATATCGGCCCGTCGGACTATGTGGCGTGGCTGGACGACCGCAAGTTCGCCTTCGTGCGTCTGGAGGGCACCACCTTCGGCGATGTGCCGCTGAACCTGGAATACAAGCTGGAGGTGTGGGATTCCCCGAACTCCGCGGGCATCGTCATCGACGCCGTGCGCGCCGCCAAGATCGCGCTCGACCGCGGCCTGGCCGGCCCGGTGCTGGCTCCCAGCTCGTACTTCATGAAGTCCCCGGCCGTGCAGCATGAGGATAACGAGGCGCGCGAGCTGGTCGAGCGGTTCATCTCCGGCGAGGTGGAGGCCGACGAGGCCCAGCTGGACGCCGACGTGGCCGCCGCCAAGGCCGCAGGCAAGGACGTCTGGCGCGCCTGAGCCGATAAGGTAACACACGCCCCCGCAGGGATGACCTCTGCGGGGGCGTTTCGTCATGCAGCCATGACGACACACCCTTGAATCGGCGTCTCTGAGGGTGTGTCGTCATACGGATGTGACAACACACCCTCAGACGTAGCCCCTGCAGCGCGTGTCGTCATTCTCAACTGACGACACGCGCTCGTGGCAGCTATGAAATGGGCGTGTTGTCATACCGATATGACAACACGCCCATTACGGATGGCACAGGTGGAATACCCGTACCAGATGTCGGGTACTACTTGGCGAGCATGGGGTGAATCTGCTCCTCGTACGCGGTCAGTGCGGTGTCGATGACCTGGTGCATGTCGTAGTACTTGTAGGTGCCCAAACGGCCTCCGAACACCGTGTTCGGCACGGTCCTCTCGAGCTCCACGTACTTGGCGTACAGATCCTTGTCTGCCTCCGTGTTAATCGGGTAGTACGGCTCGTCGCCGCGCTCTGCGAACCGGCTGTACTCCTCCCAGACCACGGTGCGCTCGTGGTTCTGCGAATCGTGGCGTTCCGGGTTGAAGTTCTTAAACTCGATCGCGCGCGTGTACGGCACATCCGCGTCGGAGAAGTTCATCACCGGGCAGCCGAAATGGTCGTCCTCGTCGTAGCGGACCTCTTTGAAGTCCACCGTGCGCCACTTCAGGTCGCCCAATTCGTAGTCGAAGTAGCGGTCGACCGGACCCGTGTACACCACTGGCACGCCGGCCGCGTTCAGCGCGGCCTTGTTGTACGGCTGGGATGCGTCGAAGAAATCCACGCCCAACTCCATGGTGATGCGCGGATCGTCGATCATCCGCTCGAACCAGGCCGTGTACCCATCCTTCGGCAGGCCCTCCCAGGTGTCCTTGAAATACCGGTTGTCGTAGTTGAATCGTACCGGCAGACGATTGATGATCGACGCGGGCAGCTCGCTGGGGTCGGTCTGCCACTGCTTGGCCGTGTAGTTTTTGATGAACGCCTCATACAACGGGCGTCCAATCAACGAGATGCCCTTGTCGTTCAGGTTCTGCGGATCCTTGCCTGCCAGTTCGCCCGCCTGCTCCTCGATCAGCGCCTTGGCTTCAGCCGGCGTGTAGTGTGCACGGAAGAACTGGTTGATCGTGCCCAGATTCGTCGGCAGCGGATATACCTCGCCGTCATGTGTGGCGTACACGCGATGCACGTAGTCCGTGAATTCGGTGAAACGGTTGACATACTCCCACACGCGCTGATTCGACGTATGGAACAGATGCGCACCGTACTTGTGGATTTCGGCACCGGTCTCTTCGTCGAAGTACGAGTACGCGTTGCCGCCGATATGATCGCGCACGTCGATGATATGCACGCGCGCGCCAGCCTTCTCCACTGCCTGCTGCGCCACCGTCAGACCGAACAGGCCTGCGCCGACCACTACCAAATCCGGATACGTCACATCCTCAGCCATCATTACTCCTTGTCGTCGGGCTGTTATCGGTCGGCCGCGGAACGGCACGGACCTCGTGTACGTTTTCCTCCATGCTACCCACCGCCTTGGCCCAACCGCGGGTGGCACGGTTGGCTGCGCATGGAACGGACAAGCGGAAACGGCCACGGCATCGCGCGGTCGGCGTGCGGAAGGCACGCGGAACGCAGAGTCCTCGTCCCGGCATGGTGTACACTGGTGCAAGCCTCCATGTGGCGTTATGTCACCCAACTCCCCCAGGGCAGGAATGCAGCAAGGGTAAGTGGCCTCTGACGGGTGCGTGGAGGTTTTTCCGTATCCGACCGCGGTTTGTGCGGATTCCGACGCAAGGAACGGTAGATATCTACCCTGTCGGGAGTCATCTCGTAGAGTCGTGGGTATGACAGACGAACAGCAGATGCATTCAGAATCGCCGCAGGCCGAGCAGGCCGCGCCGGCGTTGGATTTTGCGCCGATGAGCACGCCGGAGTCCCCGGTGGTGGTCGATCCCGCGGCGCCGGTGAATATGCTGGCGTCCAATACCGGCGAGCATGGTCCGTCCGCGGTGCCGCTGCCGGGATCCTCGGCCGAGTTGGATGATGTGACGGTGGAACAGGGGCTGGCACGGCTCGACCCGTTGACGGTGCGGCCGCGCATCTCCAGCCGCGTGCTGTGCGTGGTGTTCGCGTTGATGATGGCGGCCATGGCGGCGGGCGTCTGGTGGCTGGGGGTGTGCACCGAGGATGGGCAGGCCTATGACGATATGGTGTGGAGCCATCTGGTGGAGCGGCTGCCGGATTGGCTCAACCCGGTGGTCGGTGTGTTCACCGTCTCCCTGGTGGTCCAAGTCATCAGCGCTGTGTTGGCTGTGGGGGCCGTGATTGTGGCGATCGTGCGGAAACGTTGGTGGTTGCTGGGGCAATCGGCGGTGTTCGCCGTGCTGTGTTTGGCGTCCTCGCTGCTGAAGGAGCATCTGCCGCGTCCGTTCATCATCCATGTGGAGGCGCCGGAGGCGAATTCCGCGCCATCGGGGCATACGATACTCGCCGCGGCGGCGGGCATCGCCCTGCTGTGCGTGGTGCCGCGGGCCTGGCGCGCGCTGACGGGCGTGATCGGCGCCGTGTTCGCGCTGCTGGTCGGAGCCTCGGTGGTGGTCGGGAAGTGGCACCGCCCGACGGATGTGGTGATGGCGTTGTGCATTGCGGGGGCGATGGCGATGCTGACGCTGGCGTTCACCCGGACCTCCGGCATGGATGAACCCGGTAAACGCGCCTCGTCGCCGGCGGTGCAGATCGTCGGCACGGTGATGATCACCGGCGGCGTGCTGCTGTTGGCCTATACCGCGTATGTCATCTGGCAGATCGTGCCGGGGCTGGAACTGAGCGCCGAATGGTGCATCGAGGGGGCCTGCGTGTCCGCGATGACCGGGGTGTCCGGCATGGCGTTGCTGGTGTTCGGCATGACGTTGGCCATGCGGCAGATCACGGCTTCGCCGTTGACCAGACTCGGCCTGGTCGGGGCTCCACCGGCGCCGCCCCGCCGGTGACGCCGTGCCGACGGCGGCCGTTCGCCACACTGGGATTTGCCGATAGTTGTCGGGACATGAGTAAGATGACGTGCAAACGCAAGTCGTAAGGAGAAGACATGGGTAACGGCACCAAGCTCGTCATAGTGGAGTCTCCCACCAAGGCCAGGAAAATCGGGGGATACCTGGGCAACGACTATACCGTGATGGCATCGGTGGGCCATATCCGCGATCTTGCGCAGCCCAGCCAGGTGCCCGCCTCCGCCAAGGCGAAATTCGGCAAGTTCGGCGTCGATGTGGAGGATGGATTCAAGCCGTACTACATTGTGGGCAGCGAGAAGAAGAGGACGGTCGCCGAACTCAAGGCCGCCCTGAAGGACGCCGACGAGCTCTATCTCGCCACTGATGAGGACCGTGAAGGTGAGGCCATCGCCTGGCATCTGGTGGAGACCCTCAAGCCCAAGGTTCCCGTCAAGCGCATGGTGTTCCACGAGATCACGCCCGAGGCCATCAAGGCGTCGTTGAACAAGACCAGGGATGTGGACGCCCATATGGTCGACGCACAGGAGACCCGCCGCGTGCTCGACCGTCTTTACGGCTATGAGCTTTCCCCGGTGCTGTGGCGCAAGGTCGGGCCGGGCCTGTCCGCAGGGCGCGTGCAGTCCGTGGCCACCCGCCTGATCGTGGAGCGTGAGCGCGAACGCATGGCGTTCGTCCGTGCGCCGTACTGGGATGTGAGCGCCACGCTCGCCGCTCCCGATGCCGAAGGCCAGGAGGTGCGCTTCGCCTCGCGCATGGTGTCGTTGGACGGCAGGCGTCTGGCCGGTTCCAAGGACTTCGATACCACCGGCCAGCTGACGCCGGACGGGTTCGCCGGCAACGTGCGCCAGCTGGATGAGGCCCAGGCCACGGCCGTGGCCACAGCGCTTGAACAGGCCGCGTTCACCGTCATGTCGATGGAGACCAAGCCCTACCGCCGTCGTCCGCAGCCGCCGTTCACCACCTCCACGCTGCAGCAGGCGGCCGGCAACCGGCTGGGCATGAGCTCGCGCCAGACCATGCGCGCGGCGCAGGGACTGTACGAGAACGGCTATATCACCTACATGCGTACCGATTCGGTCACGCTCTCGCAGGAGGCCATCGAAGCGGCGCGCAATGCCGTGGAGTTCCATTTCGGCAAGGCCTTCCTGTCCGATGGGCCCAAGCAGTACACCACGCGGACCGCGGGCGCCCAGGAGGCACACGAGTGCATCCGTCCGGCGGGCGCACGGTTCCGTGATCCGCAGGAGCTCGCCACCAAGGTGCCTGCCGACCAGTTGAAGCTGTACACGCTGATCTGGCAGCGCACACTGGCCTCCCAGATGGCCGACGCCACCGGTTCGACCGCCACCGTCCGGCTGTCGGCGCCCGCCGGAACCTACGGCGAGGCCGTGTTCCAGGCCTCCGGCACGGTCATCGAATTCCCGGGCTTCATGAAGGCCACCGGGGAGGGCCGTCGCGCGTCCGCGGAACCCAAGACCGAACAGGCCGCGCAGCCGGCTGGCGGCGCGGAACCCTCCGCAAGCGCGGCTGCCGCGTCGCAGGCAACCGGCCGTACCGCCAAGCAGGCCGAGTCCGACGAGAACGCGTCGCTGCCCCCGATGCGCACCGGCGACGTGCTGCACGCGGTCGCCGTGCAGGCGGACGGACACGAGACCCAGCCCCCGGCACGCTACACCGAGGCGTCGCTGGTACGGACCCTGGAGGCCAAGGAGATCGGCCGCCCGTCCACATACGCCAGCATCATCTCCACGATCATCGACCGTGGATACGTGTATGAGCGCGGTCGCGCGCTGATCCCCTCGTGGCTGGCGTTCGCGGTCACCAAGCTGTTGGAGACCAAGTTCCCCAAGTACGTGGACTACCAGTTCACGGCCGATATGGAGAACGGACTGGACCAGATCGCGCACGGGCAGGAATCCGGTCGCGACTGGTTGACCCGGTTCTACTTCGGATCCGGCGATGGCGCGGCCGCGAACGCGGACGAGGCGCATGCCGGCCTGCAGCAGCAGGTCGCACAGCTGGGCGAGATCGACGCCCGGGCCATCAACACCATCGAGATCGGCGACGGGCTGCACGTGCGCGTCGGCCGGTACGGCCCGTATCTCGAGGACATGAACCATCTCGACGATCAGGGCAACCCGAAGCGCGCATCACTGCCGGATACGCTCGCCCCCGATGAGCTGACCGTCGAGGTCGGCCATGAGCTGATCGAGAAGAACGCGGGCGGCCCCCGTGCACTGGGCGTGGACCCGGCGACCGGCGGCACCGTGGAGGTGCGCAACGGCCGCTTCGGCCCCTACGTGGCGTTGGTGCCGCCCGAACCGGCCGCGCCCGCCGCCGAGGAGTCCTCCGAAGCGAAGCCCGCCAAGCGCGGCACCCGCAGCAAGGCCGCCGCGGCCCCCAAGCCCAAGATGGCGTCATTGTTCAAGACCATGACCCCGGAGACCCTGACCCTTGAGGACGCGCTGAAACTGCTGAGCCTGCCTCGTGAGGTCGGCACCGTGGAGGAGACGAACGCCGAAACCGGCGAGGTCTCGCAGGCCGTCATCGCGGCGAACAACGGCCGGTACGGCCCGTACCTGACTAAAACCGGCGCGGACGGCAAGTCGGAGACGCGCTCGCTGGGCAGCGAGGACGAGATCTTCACCGTCGACCTGGAGAAGGCCAAGGAGCTGTTCGCCCAGCCGAAGTACGGCCGCGGCCGCGGCCGGGGCGCCGCCAAGCCGCCGCTGCGCGAGTTGGGGCCGGATCCGGAGACAGGCAAGGCCGTGACCATCAAGGACGGCTTCTACGGCGCATACATCACCGACGGCGAGACGAACCGCACGCTGCCCAAGCAGTACACCCCGGAATCGATCGATCCGGCCGAGGCCTTCCGCCTGCTCGCCGAGAAGCGAGCGGCCGGCCCGACCAAGCGCCGGACCCGCCGCACGGCGTCGTCCAAGTCGTCCACGGCCAAGAAGACCACGACCCGCAAGACGACAACAAAGAAGAAGTCCACGGCCGCCAAGACCAAGGCCGAGTAGCTCGCGTCGGACTGACGGGGGCGTTGCGCGAACCGTGGTGTGTCGTCTTGGTGGAACCGTATGAAAGGGAAGTCGATGGCAGGGCTGTTCATCTCGTTCGAAGGGGTCGACGGCGTGGGCAAGACCACGCAGGTCGGCCGGCTGCGCGACTACGCCCTGTCGCTGGGCTATGACGTCGTCGTGACCCGCGAACCCGGCGGCACGCCGCTGGGCCGGGCCCTGCGCCAGCTGTTGCTGCATGGCGTGTCCTCCGGCGCGGATGACGATGCCGCGGCAGCGCCGCAGCCCGCGTCCGCCGCCGACATCGCGCCTCGGGCCGAAGCCCTGATCTTCGCGGCCGACCGCGCCCAGCATGTGGCGGAGAAGATCCGGCCGGCGCTGGAACGCGGGGCCGTGGTCATCACCGACCGGTACCTCGACTCGTCGCTGGCCTACCAGGCGGGCGGACGTGAGCTGACGCCCGCGGAGATCCGGAACCTCAGCCTGTGGGCCACCGACAACCTGCTGCCCGAGCGCACCTATCTGCTGGATATGGACCCCTCGCAGTCGCATGAGCGGCTGACCCACAGCGCCGATCGCATGGAGGCCGCCGGCGACGACTTCCAGAAGCGCACGCGGCGGGCGTTCCTGGACCTGGCCCAAGCCGAGCCGGAGCGGTTCCTGGTCGTCGATGCCGCGCGTTCCGTGGAAGAGGTGTGGCGGACGATCCGTGCCGATGTCGATGCCGTGCTGGCGCGTCGGACCGTATCCTCGTCCGACACGGACCGTACGCCGGGGGACGCCTGCACGGGGGCTGCGGGAGGTGCGCGATGAGCGTGTGGGATGCCATCGTCGGACAGAGGCAGGTCGTTGAGCAGCTGAAAGCCGTTGCCGCCGGCGACCCGGCGTCCATCGCCCAATCGTGGCTGATCTGCGGACCTCCCGGATCCGGACGCTCCAACGTGGCGCGTGCGTTCGCCGCCGCATTGGAAAGCCCCGACCACGGGCTCGATGATGTCCCGACGCGCACGACCGAGCAGATTCTGGCCGGCACCCATCCCGATGTGACCGTGCTGGCCACGAACAAGGTCACGATCGGTATCGACGAGGTGCGCGGCCTGATCGCCAAATCCGAGCAGATGCCCAGCACGGCGCCGTGGCGGGTCATCATCATCGAGGATGTGGACCGCATGCTGGAACGGTCCACGAACGTGCTGCTCAAGGAGATCGAGGAGCCCAGCGAGCATACGATCTGGCTGCTGTGCGCGCCCAGCGCCCAGGACGTGCTGCCGACGATCCGCTCGCGCACCCGCATCGTGAACCTGGCCGTGCCGTCCACGCCGGCGGTGGCCGAGTTCCTGCAGCGCCATGACGGCGTGGACCAGCACCTGGCCGCGCGCGCGGCACGTCTGGCGGAGGGCCATATCGGGGTGGCGCGCCTGTACGCCACGAACGAGCGGGTTATGACCGACCGCGACGAGCTGGTCGTGGGCGTGTTGAATCTCAACCGCGCCTCGGATGCCGTGCTGTTGGCCGGCCGGCTGATCGAGAACGCGCAGGAGCAGGCGCAGGAGGACGTGAACAGGCAGGCCGTGGCGGCGGAGGCCGATTTCCGGCGTGTCAACGGGCTGGGGGAGAAGGACCGCATCCCGCCCGCGCTCCGCGGCGCGTACAACGCCATCGCCAAGAAGGACGAACTCAAGCGCCGCGCAACCCGTCGTAGCCGCGATGTGCTGGACCGGGCCCTCAACTCGGTCGCCAGCATCTACCGTGACGTGGCCGTCCTGCAGAACAACGCGGAGGATGCGGTCGGGCTGATCAACCTGGAGAACCGGGCGTCCATCACCGAACTGTCGGTGAGACTGAGCCGCGCGGACGCCGTGCGGCGCCTGGAGGACATCGCCACGGCGCGGCGCAGACTGAACGGCAACGGCAACCCGACGCTGGTGTTCGAGGCCCTGTTCTGTGCGTTGATGCCGTAAGGCGGTTCGCACTACCTCGGGGTTCGGATGCGGGAGGGGCCATATTCCTGACATCCGATATTGAAAACCGAGGTAGTGCGAACCTATACTTGGGCACATGAGAATCACAGCCGATTTCACCGTCATTCCGGACGTGTTCGCCAAGGCGGCGGACCCCGAGTACAAGACCGCCGGCACGCCGGTCGTGTCGTTTCCCTTCTACATCGAGGACTTCGACAAGTCCCGCATCAGGTACCTGCATTGGGAGTTCCTCGACCCCGACTCAATCCCCGTGTGCGGCTTCGAATGGATCCATTGGTCGGTGGCGAACCTGCCGGTGGATGCGCTGATGTTCGACTTCAATGATTCGCGTGCGCTGCAGATCCCGCCGGACTTCTCCCGCCAGATGCCCGCGATGATTCCCGAGGCCGTGCAGGGGCGCACCTCCGCCGCCTCGCGGTTCGTCGGCGAGACCGATCCGGCGGTCACGATGCGCTACAACGGTCCGAACCCGCCGGACAAGGACCACGAGTACTACCTGCACGTATGGGGCACGGCCAAGCCGCTGCCGGGCCTGAACCAGGGCTTCTGGCTCAACGAGCTGCAGCACGCCATCCGCGATTGCGGCGAAACTCCGGACCAGGGCGGCATCTTCCTGACCGGCAGGGCCTGAGACCCTGGCCGGGGCGAATCCATGTTGCCAGCCGGACGTCGTGCGCGTGCCGCTGTGCCGTTGGTCTAGAATCGTGTCGGTTCTGTCTGCAAGGCCGCACGGCGGCCAACCTCCCCATGGCGGGGACGGCGCACAATGAAAGGAATGAAGGTACATGGCCTGCACCACGATTCTGGTCGGCAAGGATGCCAGCTACGACGGCTCCACGATCATCGCCCGCAACGAGGATTCGGCGAACGGCGAGTTCTGCCCGAAGCGATTCATCGTCGTCAAGCCCGAGGAGCAGCCGCGGCGGTACCGCAGCGTGCTGAGCCACGTGGAGATCGACCTGCCGGATGATCCGATGCGATACACCGCCGTGCCGAACGCGGACCTCAAGGAGGGCATCTGGGGCGAGGCCGGCGTCAACGAAGCAAATGTGGCGATGAGCGCCACCGAGACCCTGACCACCAACGAACGCGTGCTCGGCGCCGACCCGTTCGTCGAGCTCGTGCCGGCCAAGGGGCGCAAGGGCGAGGACGGCTACGTACCCGAGGTCCCCGGCGGCATCGGCGAGGAGGATTTCCTGACGCTGGTCCTGCCGTATGTCAAGACCGCGCGTGAAGGCGTGCTGCGCCTGGGCGCGCTGCTGGAGGAGTACGGCACCTATGAGATGAACGGCGTCGCGTTCTCCGACGTCGACGAGATCTGGTGGCTGGAGACCGTCGGCGGCCACCATTGGATCGCCAAGCGCGTGCCTGACGAGGCGTACGTCACGATGCCGAATCAGCTGGGCATCGACGAGTTCGATCTGGAGGACGCCCTGGGCGACCAGGAGAACCACATGTGCTCCGCCGACATGGCCGAGTGGATCGCCGAGAACCATCTGGACCTGTCCGTGGAGGCGACCACCCCGTTCAACCCGCGCGACGCGTTCGGCTCCCACTCCGACGCCGACCACGTCTACAACACGCCGCGCGCCTGGATCATGCAGCGCTTCCTCAACCCGTACGACGAGGTGTGGGACGGTCCGGACGCCGACCACAAGCCGATGAGCGACGACATCCCGTGGGCCCGCCAGCCGGAACGCAAGATCACCATCGAGGACGTCAAGTACGTGCTCAGCTCGCACTACCAGGGCACCCCGTACGATCCGTACGGCAAGCTGGGCGACGAGCACACCCGCCACATGTTCCGCCCGATCGGCATCAACCGTCAGAGCCAGCTGGCCGTCATGCAGATCCGCCCGTACCGTCCGCAGGCCAGCCGCGCCCTGCAGTGGATCGCCTACGGTTCCAACCCGTTCAACACCCTCATGCCGTTCTACGCGAACAGCAATGCCACCCCGAAGTATCTGGAGGACACCACCACCCGCGTGACCACCGAGAACTTCTACTGGGAGAACCGCATCATCGCCGCGCTGTGCGACGCCGCGTTCGCCGACACCTCCAACGCCGTGGACCGCTACCAGGAGAAGACCGGCGGCTGGGGACACCGCCATGTGGCGCAGACCGACGCCGCGATCGCGGATCTGCTCGCGTTCGAGCCGTTCGAGGCCGAGGCGGATGACGACGATCTGGACGACGTGCAGCCGATGGAGCCGGACGACATCATCGCCGCCGTGCGTAACGACGAGGTCCGCGCCGCGCTGACCGACGCCAACCAGAAGCTGGCCGACTTCCTCAAGGAGGAAACGGACAAGCTGCTCGACTCCGTGCTCTACACCACGAGCATGAAGATGAAGAACGGCTTCCACATGTCCGACTTCTGATCGGTCCGGCTGCTGCGAAGTCCCGGAGTCTGCCGTAGATCCCCGACGCTTCCCGTGCGGCGGGGGCCAAGTCGCGGACTGTGAACCATCGTGGCCGTGACACATTGACGCCTCCCCGAGCTGGGGAGGCGTCGGCGTATCCGGTGGGCGGGCACCCTCGGGGGCGGTGTTCCCTCCGGGCGGTAGTCTGGTGGCATACCCGTATATCCGCATGAAAGGACGGCAATGACCGGTATCGAAGAGTTCACCAGCCAATACGGCCTGGTCAGGAAGATCGACGCATTCGGCTATCTGGATTACCTCAAGTCCAACCCGGATGCACCGCGCAAGCACGGCAAGGTTGTGCTGGTCACTGCGGATACCCCGCTCAAGGCCTCCCGTGGCGAGGGCAAGACCACCACCACCATCGCGCTGATCGATGCGCTGAACGCGCGCGGCATCGATGCGGCCGCCGTGCTGCGCCAGCCGAGCATGGGCATCACCGCCGCCGGTTCCAAGGGTGGCGCGTCCGGTGGCGGCAAGGCGTCGCTGACCCATCCGGAACTCATTGACTGGGGTCTGACCGGCGAGATGGCCGCCATCGCCGCCGCGCAGAACCTGCTGGTCTCCTTTGCGGAGAAGGCCGTGGACGAGGGCCGCATCGACACGATCCTCGTGCCGCGCGTCTCCGAGGTGCCCTCGCGCTCGCTGCGTCAGATCACCGTGGACAGCGGCAAGAACAACGTGGCCGAGCGTGTGGTGCTCACCCCGACCTGCGAGATGATGCAGATCGTGGTCGTCTCCCGTTCGATGGAGGAGATCGGCGAGCGTGTGGCCGCCATGATCGCGGGCACCAAGGACGGCAAGCCGGTGGCCTTCGGCGAGTTCATCGACCTGTGGCGCATCACCAACATGCTGGCCGACGCCGTCAAGCCGGCCCTGACCGAGACGCTCAACGGTTCGCCGGTGTATGTGCACGGCGGACCGTTCGCCAACGTGTCGCTCGGCATCCCGACGCTGGTCTCGGTTCAGATGGCGTGCGCGCTGCACGACGTGGTGATCGTCGAGGCCGGTTACGGCGCCGACGCGGGCGCGCAGAAGTGGCTGGACATCGCCTGCCGCGAATACGGCGCCCAGTGGCCGTCCGCGGCCGTGGTTGTGACCCGTGCCTCCACCTGGCGAGACGATCCGGCGCTGTCCTGGCGCTACCCGTTCCATGTGCAGCGTCTGGAGAACTACGACATCCCGACCTTCCCGCTGATCAACCTGTGGGAGGGCGAGGACGACCAGATCGAGGGCCTGAAGGCGGTGGCCGTGGAGCAGCGGTTCCGCGAGCCGATTCTGGGCAACCTGTTCCGCGACGGCGGCGAGGCGCTGGCCCCGCAGCTTGACGGCTTCATCGAGGCGCTGACGAATGCGCCGATGGCGCCGCAGTTCCACAGCCGCAAGGGCATGGACCTGGTGGAGAATGTCAAGTGGATCGCCAAGAGCGCGTATGGTGTGCCGGAGGATCGCATCCTGCTCAAGGACGGCTTCATTGACTCGCTGACCGCCGCGCGCGAGCTGTGCCGCGAGGCGGGCGTCAGCTTGGATGATCTGGCGGTGGTGGCGGTCAAGTCGCCGGCCACGATGACCGACGACGACACCAAGCCGGAGGAGGAGCGCACGGTGACGCTCAAGAAGGTCGAGGTGCATGCGGGTGCCGGCGTGGTGCACGTGAACCTGACCACGTCGTTGACCACCCCGATGCCGAAGATCGTCTGATCTGGGTTGGGTGACTATGCAACGGCCTCCCTCCCCTGACGGGGCGGGAGGCCGTAATCTTATTTTACGAAGACCGAGACTGTGAATCGGCGGGTCCTAGAAGTTGCCGCCGTTCCAGCCCCAATCCGTGGTGGCCGTATAGCGGATGTAGGTGCGGTCCTGCGGAATGCCCAGCTCCTGCTCCAGCGCGGCCATGATCTGCCGGGTCAGCTTCTCCCAGGCGGAGCCCGGCACGGAGGAGCCGAAGACATTGACCTCCACATAGGCGGCGGGCTTGGAGTCGTCGCCGGCGAAGTAGATCGGCATGTTGTCCTCGAACGGGCACATCAGCCAGCCCTCGGACTTGCCGGGCACCGCGGTGATGGCCTTGCCATAGGCGGACTTCAGCGCCTCGCGCTGCTCGGGCGTGGTGGGAACGGACACATGGGTATGGATGACAGGCATGGGAACCTCCTTCTATCGGCTGCAATGATGCTTACCCGCCAGTGTAGTCCCGCATGCTGCATACGCGTTGACTTGTCGTTTTGTCCGAACCGGGGGATTCTTTCGATGGTAGCGTTCCCATAGAGCCCAGAACGTAAGAATCCCCCGAATCGGACAAAAGGCGTGCGGGCGTAAGGAGCGCGTGCGGGCGCCACCCGGTCACTGCCGCCTAGTTAAATGGGCGGATGTGAGAAAGCTTATTGAACAGTTGATGAAGTTCGGTGTGGTGGGCGTGATTGCCGCCGTCATCGACTTCGGTGTCCTGAATCTGCTGGTCGGCGTCTTCCATATGCACAACGTGATCGCCGGCACCATCTCGTTCCTGGTTTCGCTGGTCTTCAACTATCTGGCCAGCATGAAGTTCGTGTTCAAGCACCGTGAGGATATGGCCCGCTGGATGGAGATCCTCATCTTCGTCGGTGCATCCCTCATCGGCCTGCTCATCAACGCAGCCATCATCTGGCTGTCCACCTACGGCATGAACCGCGATGCGTTCATCAGCCAGCACGCCGAGTACCTGCTGCGCACCAATGTCGGCAAGATCGTGGCCACGGTGGTGGTGGCGGTCTGGAACTTCGTGATCCGAAAGTGGCTGCTGGATGATACGCACACCAACGCCATGAACCGGTTGAAGCGCGCGGACAACCGCCTGACGGCCGAGCAGCTGGAGGAGAAGTGGGAGAACAGCTTCTCCCACAAGCTGGGCGTGTGGTCGCTCGAACACACCCCCAAGGGCTGGCCGAAGTAGCCTCGGTCCCTTAGCCTGTTCCGCCCCGCAACGGCGCTCAGGCCGCCAGCTCGGTCAGATCCGGGGTCTCGGTGCTTTCCTTGATCTGCTTGAAGCCCACGAACGCAATGGCCAGCGACGCCAGCGCCAGCACGGTCACCACCATGAATCCGCCATGTGCGCCGAACCGGTCGATGAACTGCCCGGCGATGGCGGAGCCGGCCGAGGAACCGATCGAATTCATCGCGCCCATCCAGGCCATGCCCTCGGTGAACCGGGTCGGCGGCACCAGATGCAGCATGAGCTGGTTGCCGTTGACCCAGGTCGGCGCCTGGCATACGCCGATCAGCAGGTAGATGAGCATGATCACCCACAGATGCTTGGCGAACAGGAACGATCCGATGCCGATGTTCACCACGGCCAGGCAGAAGTAGAAGCGCTTCCACAGCGGGATGCGCCAGTTCTTCGCGCCGTAGACGAGCGCGCCGATCAGCGAACTGAACGAGAAGCAGGCGAATACGAATCCGGTGTACTGCTTCATGTTCTGCTCGGTGGCGAACGCGATGATCGAGATGGATGTGGCCGACTGGAACGCGCCGATCGAGAACCAGGTGACGCACACGGCGACCAGGCCGGCGCTGATGATCGACCCCTTGGCGGCCTTCTGCTCGTCCTCGTCCTTGCCGCGCAGCGCCGCCGCCTGCTCCGCCACATGCGCGCGGTACTCGGCGCGGGTCATGCCGGCCTCACGCGCCAGCTGCGTCTGCGACTTCGGTTCGGTCGTCAGCTCGGTCAGGAACATGAGCGCGCCGACCAGCACGCACACGCCGGTGAACGTGAAGGAGAGCACGCCGGAGATCACCGCCAGCGTGGAGGCCAGCGGGTTGCCGATCACCCACATGCATTCGTCGAACACGCCGCACAGGCTCAACGCCCGGTTGGTCTTCTCCGGCTGCCCCTTGAGCAGGTGGGTCCAGCGGCTGCGGTTCATCGCGCCCCACGGCGGGATCGCGGCCATGAACGGCACGATGCAGAACAGTACCCATTCCGGTGCGTGCGAGGTGATTGCCGTCACCAGCGAGAACGCGGCCACCATCCACACGCATATCGTGGGGATCGAGACCTGCCGTTGGCCGAACTTATCGACGAGTTTGCCGAGCATCGGGCTGGCGATGGCCAGCGAGATGGCCTGCACGGCGGTCAGCGCGCCCGCCAGCGAATAGTTGCCGTAGTAATGCTGCACGGAGATCGTGATCGTCATGCCGACCATCGGGAACGGCATGCAGGCGATGACCGCGCCGATGGCGTATCGTGCGGTGTGGGGTATGCGCAGAAGCTCGGCGTACCCGCCGAACACGCGACTGCCGACATCCTTGATGCCGGCGATGACAGGATTGGCCATAATCGTCTCTCTTCGAATGACTGATGTGCGCCCGGAATGAAACACCGTCAGTCTAACGTTGTCCTACAACCGACACGCTGTAGATTTGACGGTGAAGCCGGAAGTTTTCCGAACGTTCGGCCACATCGTCCCGAAGGAGTTTCAGATGCAGGCGACCACCATCCATTTCGTCCGCCACGGCGAGGTCCACAACCCCGACCACATCCTCTACGAGCGGCTCCCCGGCTTCCACCTGTCCGACCGCGGCCGGCGTATGGCCGAGGCCACCGCCCGCTACCTCGCCGCCAACCCCCAGACGAACACCGCGGCCGCCATCTACTCGTCGCCCCTGGACCGTACGCGCGAAACCGCACAGGCCATCCTCACGGCGCTCAACGAAATCCGCACGGCCCGCAACGAGGAACCGCTCGAACTGGTCACCGACCAGCGCATCATCGAGGCCGGCAACAACTTCCGCGGCACCCGCATCGGCCATGGCGAAGGCGCGCTGTGGCGCAACGGCAACTGGAGACTCGTCACCAACCTGTGGAAACCCAGCTGGGGCGAGAGCTACCGGCAGATCGCGGCCCGCGTCGGCGCGTTCGCCCAGGAGAAGGTCAGGGAGCACGCCGGACAGCAGATCATCGTCGTCAGCCACGAGTCGCCGATCTGGTCCTACCGGCACCTGCTGGAAACCGGCCATCCCGAGCACAACATGCTGCTGCGGCACACGGCGCTCGCCTCCGTCACGTCGATCACCTACGACTCCCAGACCGGGAATGTGATGAGCATCACCTATGTCGACCCTGCGGCGGGCGTCAAGTGACGGCACAATGGAACATAGGTCGCCGGCGCGACGGACGACGGATTACAGTGGAAGGCAACGGCTGCTGCCCCAAGGCAAAGGAGCGAACATGACGGCGGAATTCCAGTTGGATGAGACGGTGGTCGATCGGATCGCGGCGCTGCCCGCCGTGCGTGAGGCGGCGCGGGCTGCGGCAGGGCTGATTGCGCTGTGGCCGCTGACCGACGCCATGCAGATGGACAACGACGCCAAGTACGCGGAGAACCTGCAGGTGCGCATCACCCGCACGATGGCCGCGATGATGACCGGCGAGGACGTGACCGTGCCCGACGCCGAATACGTGTACGAGGGTGCCGACTGGATCCCCGGCCGTCCGCAGACGATTGTGGACGCGCTGCTCGCCGCGAATGACGCCTACGACCTGATGGCCGACTACAGCGAGACCGGCGACGTGACGTTGGTCGCGGACGTCGCCGCTACCCTGGGCGATGCCGGTGCGGCCGACAACGCCGACGTGCGTGCCGTGTTGGAGGCCGTGGAGACGTCGATCGCCCCGAAGACCACCGACGAGGGGCATGTACCGCCGAGCGGCGACGAGGATGAGATCGCGCGCAGGTTCGCGATCGTGATCGTGGCCTGCGACGCGTTGTTCCGGATTCTGGCCGGGCGGGGGGCCGCCGACGCCGCGCGTGCCCTGCCGGTGATTCTGTACGCCAACGAACTGGGGGAGCGGCTGGCGATTCCGCGCGTCTGCATGGACGTGGAGGCGTTCCGCGGTCTGCTGGACGCGGTGGCGGGTGCGGACGATGCCGGTGCCGCGGCTGTGGCGTTGGCGCAGATCGTCGCACCGCTGGCCGCCGCCGAATGGGCCAGGCACCGCGAGGACGTGCTGTGGGATCCGGAGGAGGCCAAGAAACGCGCCAAGGAGGAGGACGAGCGCAAGAGCAAGGAGGCGCTCGCCGCCAAGTTCGCGCACGTCAAGGACGACCCGACCAAGGAGACGGTCGAGCTGTGAGATGAGGCATGTGCCGCGCTGCAACGATTAGCACATGCCTCAGTCGCCATACCAGCGTCATACCTGCTGATCCCGGACGGGTGTCAGCGCGATTTATCGAAACGGGCGCCGGCCGGGTTGCTGGGCCAGGCCATGCAGACGGCGTAGGCGATGCCGGCGACGGCGGTGATGACCGACCCCAGCAGGATGAAATCGAATCCCTGCCGCACCACATCCGGCACGAGGAACAGTACGAGCAACACCGCCATCGCACCCATGACGGATAGGGCCGAACCGAGGACGGTCAACCCCGCAAACGGGATCAGCCACGCACCGTTCAAGTTGATGTCATGCAACCGGCGCACACTGACCGCCAGCGAGGGAATCAGCAGCGCAAGGGACAACACGCCCTGTATGGCGTCGAACACGCCGACATCGGACATCACATCGAGCGCACCCAACGCGGTTTCGGCGATGCCGGTCATCAGCATGGGCCACCAGAACTCGCTGCGGGAGGCACGGCCGGAGAAGACGGCGTAGTTGCGGAAGAACCGCTCGATGGCCTGCAGCGGCGGGCAGCCGGGATACGGACGGTCAAGGGGATATGCGGAGGCGGTCGGCCGTCCGGAAACCGGGGCGATGGGGGTGTTGCCCCGGTCCGGCGTATCGGTGCCGTGCGAACCACCGTCGGCGGTGTATTGGCCGCTCCATGAGGGTGGGCCGGCGGCGGATGGGTCGTCGAACGGCACCTGATACTGGCTGCACATGATCGCCTCTGCGGGTATGAGCCGCCGGGAGTTGGCCGGCGGCTGTCGGTTGTTGGTTATTGGTTCTGCGGTGTGAAGGGGTTGCCGCCCGTGGCGTACGGGTCATTGCCCGGCTGGGAGCCGGCGTTATAGCCGGAGGTGCTGGGGGCGGGGGCCTGCGGGGTCGACGAACCGGAACGAGGGGCATCAAAGCGCGCACCTTCCGGCTTCGGCGCGCCGCACATGAGCACCAGTCCGGAGATCAGGAAGATCAGGCTGCAGATCGTGACGAGCGCGGACGGGGCCGCGAGCCCGTTCATCTGGCTGATGAGCTGTTGCGTGGCCACGTCCTCATCGAGTCCTGCGGCGACGCCCAGTATGGTGTCGGTGATGCGGTCGGTGGCGGGCATGATGGCCGTGTAGTTGACGATTTCGCTGATCACGTACGGAATGCCGGGCAGCAGCACCCACCAACCGGACTTGTTGGTGTCGTGCACACGGCGGACGGCCAGTGCCACATACGGCACGATGGTGGCCAGCGTCCATACCACGCTCAGGATGGTGGGCACGGCCGTGGAGATGAAAGCGAACATGCCGCCGATGATGCTCAGGGCGATGTTGCACAGCACGAAGAACAGGATGACCCACCAGAACTCGCGGCGCGAGGCACGCCCGGAGAACACGGCGTACTTCGTGAAGAAGCGTTTGACCGCGTTGCCGAAGGTGCAACGGTAGTCGGGCTGATCCAGCGGCACCATGCCGATCGACTGGTCGCCGGGCATGTATCCGGGCACGCCCTGAGGCAGCGGAGCGCCGTACTGCGGCGCTTGGCCGTACGGGTTGGCGTACTGGTCCTGGTACTGGTTGGCGGTGCCGGTATAGGGTGCACCCTGCGGCTGGGTGTATGGGGCGCCAGTCGGAGTCGGTCCGGCATACTGGGCACCGGCGTAGGAGTTGCCGGGCTGCTGGCCGGCGGCGGTGTTGGCCGGGCCGGTGTATTGGCCGTACTGGCCATACTCCGGGGTCGGCAGAGCAGGTTGAGGCGGTGTGGCCGGCTGAGCCGGTGCGTAGCTGCCGTATTCAGGCATCGGCGGGTACGCCGGGGTGGGTTGGGCTGCCGGCTGGGCGGGTTGCTCCGGCTGCGGATTCGACTGGTTGTTCTCGGGAACGGACCCGAACTGGTTGGGATCGGTCATGATCTCCCTTTCATTGACTGGCGTCTTCACCACCATTGTCTCAGATTCCAGAGTGTTTGAGGTGTCGATGTTCATTCAGTAGGGGATTTTTGCGTTCGGTTGGGAACCGTTGCAGGATTCGGTCGCCGGAATGCTGGTGTTACAGGTGCCTGAGATGTGCGATATCCGGAGAAGTTTCCAACCGAACGAGAAAATCCCCAACTGAGTGGGATGGAGATAGTCGTCCGCCTCCGCGCCTGTTTCACTGTCCGTCTGAACCCAACGTTACCGTGTCATCCCCGCCCAGCAGCAGGCGTTCGGCCAGCGACACCAGCCCTAGCAGAATCGCGGTTTCGGCCACCACCACCACGGCGGCGGCGAAGATCAACGGCGTCCGGAACGAGTTGAATGCGGCCTGCAGCCAGATGCCCAGGCCATCGACGGCGCCGAGGTATTCGGCGGTGACGGCCGTGCCGAACACGTAGGCGGCGGAGATGCGGATGCCTCCGAAGATCTGGCGCGCGGCCACGCGCAGCTTGACGTGCCAGAGCGTCCAGGAGCGGGTGGCCCCGCAGGTCAGTGCCACGTCCTCGTAGAACCGCGGCACGGCGTCGAGTCCGCGCGTGGTTTGCACAGCGATCGGGAACACCCCCAGCACCGCCACCAGCACGATCTTGCCAAACGGCTCGAATCCGAACCAGATGACGAACAGCGGCGCAATCGTGATGAGCGGAATCGTCTGGGCAGCCACCAGCAGCGGACTGACCGCGCGGTCCAGCGTCTTCGACAGATGCAGACCGATGCCGATGATCACGCCCGCCGCCACGGCGATCAGGAATCCGGCCACCGCCTCCACCGTGGTTATGGCGGCGGCCGCCATCAGATCGGGCCAGGTGCGGACCATCGAGGCGACGATTTGGCTGGGGGCGGCCAGCGTGCGCTCGGGAACCCCTCCGACGCGCACGCACAGCTCCCAGACCACCAGCAGTCCGCCCACAGTCAGGACGGGCGGCAGCGCCTTGCGCCACCACGGTTCGGTGCGATGCTCGTTCATGATATGTCTCCCGATGCGCATTTACCCCAGATACTCATTGGTGGCCAGGTCGGCGGCTTGCGGGGCGGCCGGCAACGGCGAGCCGTCGGCGTCGGCGTAGGTGCCGTTCTCGTAGAGGAAGTCGATGTACGCCTGCGCGGCCTCCAGATTCACGGTGCCTGGCACGGCGGTCGGGTCATCGGTGGTCCAATAGTTGCCGTCCACGATCTCCTGCATCGAGGCGTGCGTGAGTTCCGGGTCGAGCTGCGCCTCGCCGGCCTGGTCGACCAGTATGTCCGCCGCCTCGTCCGGGTTGGCCAGCGCGTAGTTGTAGCCGCGGCGCACCGCCGCCAGGAATCGGCGCAACGTGTCGCCGTGGGAGGCATCCTTCAGCCACGCGGCGTTCACGGCGAATCCGAGCTGGTCCGGGTTGCCCGGCACCCCCCAATCGGAGGCCACGAAGCAGTGCAGCGCCGGCCCGTGCAGCTCGCTTTCCACGTTCTCCCATGTGGCGTAGAAGCCGCCGAAATCGCCGCGTTCGTTGGTCAACGCCTGGAACGTGTTGGTGCCTGCGGTTGCGGTCTCGAAATCGCCGGTGCCGCCGGCGGTGCGGATCATCTGCCGCAGCACGGCGGTCTGTTCGGCGGATCCGAAGCTGACGAAGGTCTTGCCGTCGAAGTCCTTCGGCGTGGAGATGTCGGTGCGCGAGGCGAGCGCGCACCAGCGGGCCACCGGTTGCTGTGTCAGGTCGAACACCATCTTCAGGTTTGCGCTCTGCGCGTTGAAGGCGGCGACATTGCTCAACGTGGTGAACCCGACGTCGGCCACGCCGTTCTCCACCGAGGTCTCCGCGCCGGCCTGCGCGGTCGGCAGGATGGTCACGTCTACGCCCTCGTTATCGAAGTAGCCGAGCTTCTGCGCCACATACAGGCCGATATGGTTCGTGTTCGGCGTCCAGTCCAGCATGAACGAGATCGACGAATCGTCGTCGGAATTGCCGGACGTTCCCGCGTTGTTGCTTGCGCAGCCGGCCGCTCCGAGGAGCAGACCGATGCCCAGTATCAGGGCGGTTGCGTTGCGTGCCATTGTCGTCAGCCGCGCCGTCAGGTTCTTTGCCGTACAGCGTGCCGCCGCGGACGGCCGCAGTGCTGCTCGACGGAACGTCTGCGATGTGTTCGGAATCCTCAGCCTCATGTCTTCACCTTGCCTTTCGCGCGGTTACGCGATACATACGGTTCGAGGCGATGGAGGCGGGAAGGTGAGGAGCCCGCGCGTCGCATCGAACCGGCATCCGCCGCGGCTCTGCTGTTGGACGTGGGGCCCGGCATATGCCGAATCCGTTACGTCGGACGCAGACCGCCATTATGGATGCGTGAGTGGTCGATGTGTGGCACGGCTGCTGCCACCAACCGCGCGAACATGTCCAGTATAGCCGTCCCGCATACTTTTCCACAGGGCAGCCTGTTCGACTGTTGAATAGTCGACTGAAACGTCCACTCCGGCGTCACCTTTTCCACGGCAACAACGTAGGGCTGGCGAGGAGGGGGCGCGTCCCGGTTGCGCGGCACAATAGGGGCTATGACTGAAGCTGAAAACATGGAAAAGACCGACGGCAAGCCCGAGCTGCCCGCGAACGTGCGCGTGCGCTTCTGCCCCTCACCGACCGGCACCCCGCATGTGGGCATGGTCCGCACCGCCCTGTTCAACTGGGCCGAGGCCCGCCACACCGGTGGCACCTTCGTGTTCCGCATCGAGGACACCGACGCCGCCCGCGATTCCGAGGAGAGCTACAACCAGATCCTCGACGCGCTGCGTTGGCTCGGCCTGGATTGGGACGAGGGCGTGGAGGTCGGCGGCCCGCACGGCCCGTACCGCCAGTCCGAGCGTTCCGCCATCTACAGGGAGGTGGCCGACCGCCTGCTTGAGGCCGGGTACGCGTATGAGTCATATTCGACGCCGGATGAGATCAAGGAGCGCAACATCGCCGCCGGTCGTCCGGCCGAGTTCGGCTATGACGGGTTCGACCGCAACCTGACCGAGGATCAGAAAGCCGCGTTCCGCGCGGAGGGTCGCCAGCCCGCGCTGCGCATCCGCATGCCCGACGAGGACATCGTCTTCGACGATCTGATCCGCGGCCGCATCGAGTTCAAGGCCGGTTCGGTGCCGGATTACGTGATCGTGCGCCCGAACGGCGACCCGCTGTACACGCTGACCAATCCGGTTGACGACGCGATGATGGACGTGAACGTGGTGTTGCGCGGCGAGGACCTGCTGAGCTCCACCCCGCGCCAGATCGTGCTCTACCGGTACCTGATGGAGCTGGGCGTGGCCAAGGAGATGCCGGTGTTCGGCCATATGCCGTACGTCATGGGCGAGGGCAAGAAGAAGCTCTCCAAGCGCGACCCGGAGTCGAACCTGTTCCTGCACCGCGAGAACGGCTTCATCCCCGAGGGCCTGCTCAACTACTTGGCGCTGCTCGGCTGGTCGATCGCCCCGGACCGTGACGTGTTCTCGATGCAGGAGATGATCGAGAAGTTCGACGTGCGCGACGTGAAGGCCAATCCCGCCCACTTCGACCTGGACAAGGCGATTTCGATCAACGCCGAGCACATCCGCATGCTCGATGCCGACGATTTCCTGCGCCGTTCCGTGCCGTACCTGCACCGCGACGGCGTGGTGTCCGCCGACTCGTGGGATGCGCTGACCGACCGTGAGCGCGAGGTGCTGACGGCCGCCGCGCCGCTAGTCCAGCCGCGCGTGCGTCTGCTGGGTGAGGTGTCCGGCATGGCGGGTTCGCTGCTGTCGACCGAGGGCTACATCGAGCCGGACGCGGACGCCCGCAAGCAGCTGAAGGATTCCGCCGGCGATGTGCTGGACAAGGCGATCGCAGCGCTGCGTGGCGTGGATGAGGCCGATTGGAAGGCCGAGCCGCTGCATGCGCTGCTGGACAAGGCGCTGGTGGAGGAGGGCGGCTATAAGCCGCGTCTGGCGTACGGCCCGGTGCGTGTGGCGATGTCGGGCCGCCGCGTGTCCCCGCCGCTGTTCGAGTCGATGGAGATCGTCGGCAAGGATGTGTCGCTCGCCCGCCTGGAGGGTTTGCGCGCACATCTGTGACCGGATTGGGGCCCACCGCCGTGGGGCGGTGGGCCCGTATATCCGGCATGGAGCCATCGGAATCGTTGAAAAATAAGGCGACACGCCGTGGCTTGCGCTGGCGAGGAAACCTCTGTATATTAATCATCTGTTGCCGCTCAGCGAGCAACGAAAACTGAACAAGCCCCCATCGTCTAGCGGCCTAGGACTACGCCCTCTCACGGCGCCAACACCGGTTCAAATCCGGTTGGGGGTACGAAGACGACGCAGCTGGTAGCTGTATCGCCTCCCATTGGGGTGTGGTGTAATTGGCAACACAGCTGATTCTGGTTCAGCCATTCTTGGTTCGAGTCCAGGCACCCCAGCCAAGGACCCTCGCAACAGCGAGGGTTTTTTGTTTTCACAATCGTCACCTGTGGTTTACCCTGTAACCATGAACGAACAGCAGCACGGTGAGAAAGCCACGCAGTCCTCGCGTCCGCGCATCCGCCCGGCCGACACCACCGACGAACGCCCGGTGTCCGTGTCCGCGCGGCTGGGACGCCTGCAATTCCATGCATCCGGCAAGTTCCGCGTGCTGCAGTTCGCCGATATCCAGGACGGCCCCAAGGTCTCCTCGGACACGATCCGGTTGATCGAGGCCTCCCTGGACACCACGCGCCCCGACATCGCGATCTTCACCGGCAACCAGATCGCCGGGTACGACACGGCCTATGCCGACACCTTCCGCAAGCGCAGGTGGTCGAACGGGTGGGCCGCCGTCCAGCAGTCCACCGACCGGCGTGCGGCGGAGCGCCATGCCGCCGACCTGGAGCGCACGCGTGAGAAGGTCCGCGGCATGATCGCCCAGTTCACGGCGCCGCTGACGGAACGCGGCATCCCCTGGGCGGTGACCTACGGCAACCACGATTTCCAGTGCGGTCTGGATAACGCCGAGCTCGACGCCATCTACCGCGAATTCCCCGGGTGTCTGAATCCGGAGTCCACCGCGGCCAGCATGGATCATCCGCGCACGATGCCCGGTTCCGGCCTGCTGGACCAGATGGTGTACCCCTGCGAGCCGGGTACGTTCGCGTTGCCGGTGTCCGACGTGGACCACACCCATACGGTGCTGGGGCTGGTGCTGCTGGACTCGGGCGATTACGCGCGGTCCGGCGGGTATGGGGCCCCGTCCGGCAAGGGGTTCGAATTCCTGCGCCGGGTGCCGGAGCTGCTGGGGGAGCAGTCGATGCTGTTCCAGCATCTGGCACTGCCGCAATACTACGATCTGCTGCGCGAGGTGCCGGCGAACGCGGCGAATGCGATCCAGGGGTATCGCGCGTTCGACGGCCACAGCTACGTGCTGGATGAGACGAAAACCGAGCCCGGCAGCTATCTGGGTGAGGGCATCAGCTGTTCCGACCACGATTACGGCGAATTCGCACTGCTGAAGGAGACGCGCGGGTATTTCGCCGTGACGGTCGGTCACGACCATCGCAACGGGTTCGTGGGCACGCATAACGGCGTCATGCTGGTGGCCACGCCCACCTGCGGGTTCGGCTCATATGGCCCGGTACCGGAGAAGCGCGCCGCGCGCCTGTTCGAATTCGACATCCGCCATCCGCACGAGCCCAGAACCCAGCTCCTGGAATTCGGCAGTCTGGTCGGCAAGCCGAATTCCAAGAAGGCGTACGCCTACGGCATGACCAGCGTCAAGCCGGACAGCGAGGGCATGGATCTGCTGCACAAGCCCGGCCTGTGGTCCTGGCTGACCGGCGTCTTCCGCCGCCGGCGCTGACCGCAGGAACGGGCCCGGCTTCAGCGGCTGGCGCTGGCCTTGACCAACGCGTCGGTCAGGTACTTGCCGGCGGCCATGACCAGCGGCGCATACCGGCGGCCGGGCGCGGCGCCCATGCGGCTGTTCGGGCCGGAGATGGAGATGGCGGCGATGACCTGTCCGGAGGCGTTGCGAATCGGCGCGGACACCGAGCACACGCCCTCGTCTCGTTCGTTGATCGACTCCGCCCAGCCGCGCTTGCGCACGGCGGCGAGCTTGGCCGCGGTGAACTTGGCGTGGCGCAGCCCCTGGTGCAGCCGCTCCGAATCCTCCCAGGCGAGCAGGATCTGCGCGGCGGAACCGGCCTCCATCGAGAGCATGGCGCCCACCGGAATCGAATCCCTCAGGCCGGAGGCGCGTTCCACGGCCGCAATGCAGACGCGCTGATCGCCCTGACGGCGGTAGATCTGCGCCGACTCGCCGGTGCGGTCCAGCAGGGTCTGCAGCATCGGACCGGCGGCGGTGAGCAGGCGATCCTCGCCGGCGGCCGCGGCCAGCTCAGCGAACCGCGAGCCGAGCGTGAACCGCCCGTGCTGGTCGCGCAGGACGAAACGATGCCGCTCCAACGCAATCGCCAGACGGTGTGCGGTCGGCCGCGCCAAACCGGTTGCGGAGACCAGCTGCGCCAGCGTGGCCGGGCCGGATTCCAGCGCATCCAGGATCTTGACGGTTTTATCGAGCACGCCGACGCCGGAGTGGATCTCGTTATCCTGGACAACATTGAGCGCGGACTCGGCGGTCTGATCCGCAATCTGGTCAGTGGTGTTGGAAGCAGTCATACAGTGGATTATGCCATCTCATATTTCGAAACGCAAAAGTTCGCGCCCCCGTTCAGGCTCCATACTCGTACAGGAGAGGCCATGTGGATACCGCATGGCTGAAGTTTTTTACGGTGAGAAACCCAAAACGGTTGGCACCAAAGGAGACTTGGAATATGGGAAGTACGTTGGCCGAAAAGGTCTGGGCCGATCATTTGGTACGTAAGGGTGACGATGGCGCGCCCGATCTGCTGTACATCGATCTGATGCTGATGCACGAAGTCACCAGCCCGCAGGCGTTCGAGGGACTGCGTCTGGCCGGACGCAAGCCGCGTCACGTCGATCAGCTGATCGCCACCGAGGACCACAACACGCCCACCGTGGACATCGACCGTCCGAACCCGGACGAGACGAGCGCCACGCAGCTGAGCACGCTGGAACGCAAC
Source organism: Bifidobacterium pullorum subsp. gallinarum (assembly GCF_000741215.1). Lineage (GTDB taxonomy): Bacteria > Actinomycetota > Actinomycetes > Actinomycetales > Bifidobacteriaceae > Bifidobacterium > Bifidobacterium pullorum_B. The sequence continues at coordinate 257,352 of NZ_JGYX01000005.1, read as the reverse complement.
TGCAAGGAGTTCGGCGTGCGCCTGCACCCGCTGGGCGACGCCGACCAGGGCATCGTGCACGCATTCGCCCCGATCCTGGGTCTGACCCAGCCGGGCATGACCATCGTGTGCGGCGACTCGCACACCTCCACGCACGGCGCGTTCGGCGCGCTCGCGTTCGGCATCGGCACCTCCGAGGTCGAACACGTCATGGCCACGCAGACCCTGAGCCTCAAGCCGTTCAAGACCATGGCCGTGAACGTGGAGGGCGAGCTGCCCGAGGGCGTGACCGCCAAGGACATCATCCTGGCCATCATCGCCAAGATCGGCACCGGCGGCGGCCAGGGCCACGTGATCGAATACCGCGGCGAGGCCATCCGCAAGCTGTCGATGGACGCGCGCATGACGATCTGCAACATGTCGATCGAGGCGGGCGCCCGCGCCGGCATGATCGCCCCCGACGAGGTGACCTTCGAGTACTTGAAGGGCCGTCCGCATGCGCCGGAGGGCGAGCTGTGGGACAAGGCAGTCGAGTACTGGAAGACGTTGAAGACCGACGACGACGCCGTGTTCGACAAGGAGGTGACGCTGAACGCCGCCGATCTGCAGCCGTTCGTGACCTGGGGTACGAATCCGGGGCAGGGCGCGCCGATCACCGCCACGGTGCCGGTGCTGGAGCAGATCGCTGACGAGACCGCGCGCAATGCGGCCGCCTCCGCGCTGGCTTATATGGGACTGGAGCCGGGCACGCCGATCAAGGACATCCCGGTGGACACGGTGTTCATCGGCTCCTGCACGAACGGCCGCATCGAGGATCTGCGCGAGGCCGCCGCGATCATGAAGGGCCATCACAAGGCCGAGTCGATTCATCGCGTGCTGGTGGTACCGGCTTCCTCCCGCGTGCGTCTGCAGGCGGAGCAGGAGGGACTGGACCGGATCTTCAAGGACTTCGGCGCCGAATGGCGCAACGCCGGCTGCTCGATGTGCCTGGGCATGAACCCGGACAAGCTGGTGCCGGGCGAACGCTGCATCTCCACCTCGAACCGCAACTTCGAAGGCCGGCAGGGCAAGGGCGGCCGCACGCATCTGGCGTCGCCCGCCGTGGCCGCCGCCACCGCCATCCGCGGCACCATCTCCTGCCCCGCCGATCTGTAGAGTCTGTAAAGGAAAACACTGATGGAAAAACTGACTGTGGTAACCGGCGTGGGCGTTCCGCTGCGCCGTTCGAACGTGGACACCGACCAGATCATCCCCGCCGTGTTCCTCAAGCGCGTGACCAAGACCGGGTTCGACGACGCCCTGTTCTATGCCTGGCGCCGCGACCCGGAGTTCGTGCTGAACAGGCCCGAATACGCTGGCAAGGGTCGCATCCTGGTGGCCGGACCGGACTTCGGCATCGGCTCCTCCCGCGAGCACGCGGTATGGGCCCTGCATGACTACGGCTTCCGCGTGGTCATCTCCCCGCGTTTTGCGGACATCTTCTACGGCAACACCGCCAAGAATGGCGTGCTGGCCGCCATCATGCCGCAGGAGTCGGTGGAGCTGCTGTGGAAGCTGCTCGAGGAGGAGCCCGGCCGCGAGATGACCGTGGATCTGGGCGAGCGTACCGTGACCTGCGGCGACGTGACGCTGCCATTCGAGGTCAACGACTACACCCGTTGGCGTCTGATGAACGGCTACGACGACATCGACCTGACGCTGCAGCACGAGGATGAGATCGCCGCATATGAGGCGATGCGCGCGGAGCGGTTCCCGTTCAAACCCAAGACGATTCCGGCCAGGCATCTGCCGGAGGAGCCGGTCGAATCCGCGCGTGACGTGGAGTATCCGGACTGGCAGGGGCCGCTGTGCGCGCGGTCGTGAGCGCGTGACGCGTTCGGCGGGCGTCCGCCGAGAGTAACAGAGAGGGTCGCTTCGGCGGTCCTCTTTGCGTATACGGTGACGGTGGGGATGGCAAGCCGGTTCGCGGACGTCACCGTAGGTTACGTCGAGTAACAGCCGACCGGTTCCACCGTGTCTACCGGCCATAACTGAGGCGGGCCCTCATCGCAACCGATGAGGACCCGCTTCGGTGTTTGCCGCCCTAGGGCCCTCAAATCAGATGGACTCGGCATGTATCGCCTGCCAGGAAACCTGTGCGGATTTTATTTGCTTGGTATTTGCTCCGTAACCGTCATTTTTGAGTTTGATTCCCGAAAATCGTTGGAATTCCGCCAAAATTTTATTTGACTGGTATTTGCTTCGTATGTGCGCGGTGGGCTATTATTGGAACCGCTAATGGAACGGAGCATGCCATGCCTGAGGACTATGAAGAGCTGATTGCTCGATTGATTGCGAACTCGTCGGAATCGCAGACCGTTGAGTTCAAGGAATCCAATGATGACGCCTTCATGATCGGCAAAGACATCTCCGCCCTGGCCAACTCCGCCGTGATTGAGGGGCAGGACTACGCGTATATGGTGTGGGGTGTCCGTGACGACACCCATGAGGTTGTGGGGACCACCTTCAATCCGCTGACGGCCAAGCACAGCCGCCAGGAATTGGAGTTGTGGCTTCGGCTGAAGCTTTCCAAGAACGCCGAATTCCGGTTCATCCGAACCATGGTCCAAGGCAAGCCGATGGTGGTGTTGCGCATTTGGCCGGCCGCCGGATATCCGGTGTCGTTCGACGGTACGGAATACATCCGATCCGGCACGTCCACACAGCCGGTGGCCAAGAACTCCCAACGTGAGCAGCGCTTGTGGGAGATCACGAAGTCCGAATCGTTCGAAGATCAGATAGCGTTGCAATGGTTGCACGAGGACGAGGCGTTATCGCTGCTGGACTGGGACAGATACTTCAAGCAAACCGATACCCCTGTTCCGGCAAGCCGGGCGGCGATACTGCATTTTCTGGAGACCGATCGGATCGTCAAACAGCTTGATAGCGGTCAATATGCAGTCACAAACCTTGGTGCGCTGCTGTTCGCAACGGATATGCAGCGTTTCCCTACAGTCGCACGCAAGGCGTTGCGGATCATCCGATACGACGGAAGCCGGCGTTCCGCGCCGAGCCGCAGCAAGATATGGTCGGCAGGGTATGCCGATATGGACGCCATCATCGACTATGTGGAGGCCCTGCTGCCCGAGCGTGAGGAGATCGGACGTGCCTTGCGAGTCACCCTCAAGGGGTATCCGACACTTGCGGTACGAGAATTGGTCGCCAACATGCTGATCCACCAGGATCTGACGATTCGCGGCGCGGGACCGTTGATCGAGATCTTCGACGGGCGAATCGAATTCTCGAATCCCGGCAATTCGCTGATTCGTGTGGAACGACTGGTGAACGACCCGCCCGCCACCAGGAATCCGAGGTTGGCCTCGCTGGCCAGGCGGCTGCATATGTGCGAGGAAGCCGGATCCGGATGGGACAAGATCATTGATGCCTGTGAGGAATCGCAATTGCCGTCGCCGGAGATTCAGCAGTCGGAAGGCGACGCTCCAAGTATGAGCGTGAGGCTGTTACAGTACAAGGCGTTCGCCGACATGAGCGGAGAGGAACGCCGGCAGGCATGCTACTGGCATGCCTGCATACAGTACGCGAACTCGCAATCGCTGACGAACGCATCATTGCGCGAACGGTTCGGCATGGCGGATTCCGGGGCCTCACAGATTTCACGGCTGATCAGGGAATGCGTGGATAACGGGTTGATCCGGCCGGTGGATGCCGACGCCGCGCGGAAGAAAATGCGGTACGTGCCTGCCTGGGCATAGTGAACTGTTTTATTTGCCTGGTATTTGCCTCGTAACCGCATTTTTGGAGGTCAATCTCGCAAAAACGTTGGTATTCCGCCAAAAATTTATTTGCCCGGTATTTGCTTCGTTCATGTCCGACGCGGCGTTGGCGCACGTTGCGGAATCGCGTATCGCCCCGACGGTTGTCCAATAACGTGCGAATGCTGCGCGTTGGGCGTAACGGGTGCCCCCGTATGCCGACGAGGGATTCCGGACGGACTAGCCTGAGTGAAACTCAGCGATTCGAACCATCGGAAAGAACCCCATGCACGTCATCCCCTCCCGGCATCAAGCCGGTCGCATCCGCTATCTGGCTGCCGTCATCATCGCCATCGCGGTGACCTTGGCGGCATCGCCCCTCACGGCGAGCGCAGCCGACGATCCACTCGCCCCCTACACCGTGGATGGCGTCACACCGCGCGGCACCACCATCAACCTCTTCGACTACTGGCTCACCGACCGTGGCGCAGCCGACAACATCGACCCCGACAACATCGCCGACCTCGGCATCAACGCGGGCCACGTCCTCGACTTCAACAAAAACGCCAGCCGTTCCGCCGCCCCCTACGAGGCCAACCTCGACAACGTCAACAAATGGACGGCCAGCGCCCATCCGCGCACCGCCATCGTGGCCTCCACGCTCGGTGCAGACGGCTACCCGACACTCTCCACAACCCTCGGCGGCGAATCGCTCGCCTACCTGTTCTCCAACACCGGCGGCCCTAGCAAACAGGCGTTCCCCGGCGTCACCGGCCTGCTCCAGGTCGACGACCAAGGCTATTACTCCTACAACAGTCAGACGAACTTCGCCCAATTCAACGAGTCGACCAACGCGTTCACCCTGTACAACGCAGGCGGCGTGAACACGGGCGGCGCCTCGCCCAACGGCCAGTTCTTCCCGTTCAACACGGGCGCGCAGGTATTCAACGTGTCCGGCGGCGCGCTGCAACGCAACGGCGTGACCTCCGTCAGTCCCGTCATCAACCACTACTTCGGCATGAGCATGGCCACCCGGTTCATCCAACAGTACGGCGGTCACGTCGACGAATCACAAACCACGCCCGTCACCTACAACTTCTCCGGCGACGACGATGTATGGGTGTATATCGACGACGTGCTCGTCGGCGACCTTGGCGGCATCCACAACGCCTCATCGCTCGAAATCGACTTCGCCACCGGCGCGGTGACCGTGTACTGGGACCGGAACAACAACAACGCGTACGACGCGGGCGTCGACACCCCATACCAGCAGACCACGCTGGCCGACGCGTTCGCCGCCGCCGGCTCGGGCACGGCGCAGTTCGCCGGACCCACCTTCGCCGACGACACCTACCACACACTCGACTTCTATTATCTGGAACGCGGCAACACCGACTCGAACATGAGCCTGAAATACAACCTCGTCTCCATTCCGGAAAGCGGCATTCGCAAGGTCGACCAGAACGGCGCGGCGCTCGGCGGCGCGCAATTCCAGCTGTTTCCGGCCGACGCCCAATACCAGCCGATCGGTGACGCGGTGTACGAGGGGACCACCGACCCCAACGGCGAACTCGTGTTCACCAATGAGCGCGGCTTCCCGATCACCCTCGAACAGCTCGACGCGCAATACGACTACATGGTGCTGCGGGAGGTGGGCGCGCCCGCCGGATACCGGCACCCCGGAGACATGCACCTGCGATTCGAGAACGGCGTGCTCCTATCCACCAACGAGTGGGACACGGGTGCATGGTCGCAGGCCAAACTCACCGCCACCGCCACCGATCCGATCCGCATCGACAACGGCGACGGCACCATCAGCGTCGTCGACCCGTCCGGTGGCAGCATGTTCGCCGTCATCATGAAACGGCGCAGCATGAGCGCACCCGTCGACGACCCGGCCAACTGGGCGCCTGTTTCGGGGGACGCACTCGCCGGCTGGCAGGTCGGCGCAGACAACAGTCTGGCCTCGATCGTGCAGGCCGTGCGCGCCACCCCATACCCGTTCGCGCTCGGCACTAACGGCGCCTATCAGGTGGAGGTCGACAACCTGCCTGGCGACGTGAACCAGTACTACGGCATGCTTGCGAACAACGGCGAGGACACGTCGGGTGCGCAGTACACGGTGCAGTACTACTACGTAGCCGGCAGTGGTGGGGCAGACGGAGCGTCCGCTCGCACGATTCATCGCATCCTCACCGAACCGGACGCGGGGTATGCGGGGTTCAGCTACGCGTACTCGGTGCGGCTGTATATCGCCAACATTCGCAACGGGTTCCTGGTGGCGAAAACCGACACCGCTGGCAATCCGCTGGCCGGTGCTACGTTCGCGCTCTACCGTCGCGCGGACATGGTGGACGTTACGGACTCTGATACATCTGATACAACCGGGGCGGCATGGACCGTGCGCGGGCCCGATGGCAATGGGGCCGTGACCCTGGGCGTGGCGCCTGGCGTCTCGCCGGTGGACGAGGCGACGACCGGCGACGACGGTGGGGTGGCGTTTCCGACCGCCGGCCATACGCTCGACCCGGGCGACTACGTACTTGTGGAGACCGCCGCGCCGGACGGGTACGTAGCGAACGCGCGGGCGGTGCCGGTCGTCGTGAACGATCAGGGCGTGTTCGCCGACGCGGGCGTGGCCGACGACGGGGTGCGCGTGGACCTCGGCGTCGGATACCTGGTGCGCAGCATGGTGCAGTTCGCGGCGGATGACGACATCGACGCAACGTTGCACGACGTGACCGCCGCGCTGCAGACCTCGGCGACGGCTCCGGGGGAGTCCGCCGCTTGGCGGCCGACCGGCGAGACCACGCACCTGCGCTACGCGGGCGACGGCAATCTGCAGTACGTTCCGGACGGGACGGGATACCCGCAGACGTTGGGAGCGGATGCGGGATGGTCGCGTCTGACGGTGATGCAGTGCATGGAACACAATACAGTCAACAGCCCCAAACAGGATCTGGGTGGACAGGACCTGAGCAACCTGTTCACTGGATCCGTAATCGTGCACGTCGCCGACCGCCGCGTCGACGAGGAGGAACCAGACCAGCCCGACGACCCGATCGGTCCTTCGGAACCTTCGGAACCGTCGGAACCTTCTGGTCCTTCTGATCCGTCAGATCCCTCCGGCCCTTCGGATTCATCGGACCCCTCTGACCCGTCTGGCCCTTCGCGCCCCTCCGGCCCTTCGGATCCTTCGGAGCCGGACGGTGGGGACGCGGATTCCGCGGAGCCGCCTGAGGCAATAGCGGACTCCGGCGCCAGCGTCGTAACGCCGATTGCGGTTGTCGCGGTGGCCGCCGCCATGGGCGTGATCCTGTTCGTGGTGGTCCGCCGTCGTCGGAAGGAAGCCTGACGGGCGTCGGGGCGCGGCCTCTACTGGTCCGCGGGCCCATCCTCCCCGCGGCGGCGGAAGATGCGCTTCCACGAGTCGCGCACCTCGTCGCCCGACATCGACAGGTACAGCCCGATGGCCATGGCGGCGATGTCGTCGTCGTACAGGGTCTGCGCCACGTTCATCTCCCGCAGTTCCGGCCAACGGCGCAGAATCGCCAGGATCCCGCCGACGGCGAAGTCGATGTACAGGTCGCTGCGCAGCGTCATATCGCTTTCGTCCAGCTTCAGCGCGGTGAACAGGGTCATGCGCGTGAAATCGCGTAGCGAGTCCATCAGTTCGGGGGAGCTGTGCGGGCCGGCCAGAAGCGCCATGTGGTTGAGCCGTGTGCGGTGTTCGGAGGAGTTGATGGCGGCGCTGATGCGCTTGTGCCAGTGTTCGCGCACGGCGTCGTCGTCCATGGAGGGTATGCCGTGGTCGTCGGTGGTCTCGTCGACCAGTTGGGCGATGGATGTGTTCTCCACCTCATGCAGGATCGCGTCGTCGGCCAACTCGCTGAGACTGCCGTAATGGTAGTAGAACGAGTTGCGGTTCACCTGCGCCTCGTGCACGATGTCCGTGACGGTGATCTTGCGGTATTCGCGGTCCTCCAGCAGCGCCCAGAACGCGTTGCGCATCCGTTCCTTGGCTGGCAGCAGTTCCGAATCGTGACGTGGGCGCGGCATGTGCATCATCTCCTTGGCCCAATTAATTAGACATACCGTCTATATGATACCCGCCCCGTGGCGCGAATCGGCTGCCGGCGAACCCGCCGCCCCGGATGGAACGCCGCCCCGTGCGGTAGGATGGGGCGCAACCCCGCTGACAAGGAGGTTGCCATGGCGGTACCGCAACGAGTGCTGGACATCATGCGTTCCGGGGATGTCTATCTGTGCGACGACGAGGAGATGCTCGACGCCCAACGCGCCCAACTGGAACTGCTTTACGACTTCAACGCCACCCGCCCGGGCGAGGCCGGTCGCCGCGCCACCCTCCTGCAGCGGCTGCTCGGTTCCCTCGGCGAGGGCTCGTATGTCGAACCGCCGCTGCATGCGAACTGGGGATGCAACACGTTCATCGGCGCGCGGTTCTACGCGAACTTCAACCTGACGCTGGTCGATGACGGGGTTGTGACCATCGGCGACGACGTGATGATCGGCCCGAACGTGACGATTGTGACCACCGGACACCCGATCCGTCCCGACCTGCGCAAGGCGCCGACCGTCACCCAGTACTCGCTGCCGGTCACCATCGGCGGAGGCGTGTGGATCGGCGCGAACGTGACGATTCTGCCCGGCGTCACCATCGGCGAGAACAGCGTGATCGGCGCGGGGTCGGTTGTCACCAAGGATATTCCGGCGAACGTCGTGGCGTACGGGAACCCGTGCCATGTGGCGCGTGAGATCGGCGAGCACGACGACGTGTATTACTGGCGCGACCGTGTGATCAACGCGCCGTTCGAGAAGCCGGAGGCGTAGGTTTCCGCGGGCGGGCCTGCACCCCCGTCAGGAGGAGGGGCGTGCGGACTGCCAGGGGAGCGGGAAGGAGGCCTTGAGCAGGATGCCGGCTGCCTCCAGGATGTGCTGGCGCTCCTCGTCAGTCAGCCCCGCGAACGCGCCCAGCATCGCCGGGATCGTCTTCGGGCCCGCCTCCATCAGGCCGATCAGACCGTGCTCGTCGCTGGCGGCGAGCACCTTGAACATCGCGTCCACCACGCGCTCGCACTGGTCGGGCGTCATGCCGGCCAGCATCCGGTCCAACGAGCGTTTGAACTCGCGGGACGTGGCCGAAACCTCCGGCACGGTCACGAACCGGTCGCGATCCACCTGCCAGGAGAACGCCAGATGCTGCATCGGGCCGTACTCATTCGACTTGACCACCACGCAATGCTCCGGTGAATCCAGGATCATGCCCACGATCGACGAATCCGGAATGATCTTGACGATTCTGTCAGCCACGGCGCGGTACCGGTCGCCCGCCACCACGTCGGCCGGGAATCCGGGGCCGTCCAACGAATAGACGCGGCGGATGCGCGGCAGCACGTCGTCACCGGCCTGCAGCGCCGCATACACGGCCAGGTTCCCGCCCTTGGAATGGCCGAGCAGCACCAGATCGCCCTGCCAGAGCCGCGCCACGCGCGTCACGTAGTCGGCCGCAAGCTGCTGGGCGGGCACCGGATACTGGAAGGCCATGTTGAAGTCCTCCTTCCAGCCGACGAACGAGGTGTCCGTGCCGCGGAACGACACCACCAGCGTGCCGTCGGGCAGCAGCAACGTCATCGCCGCGAACTGGGTCTGGTGTTCGCGGCTGAACCGCTCGTCGACCGCGCCCACGTGAATCGACGAGAAACGGGGGTTGCGGGCCATTGCGGCGAACAGGGCCTCGGTGAGCTTCGGGTCGGCCAATCCGGTGTAGCCGGCGTTGTAGTCGAAATCCTGCGGGTGCAGGTCGGCGGCTGCGTCGGCCAGCGTGGCGGCGGGGAAATCGGGCTGGCGCAGCGCACGCAGCGAGTTCAGCGGGTGGCGCAATGCGGTCTTCGGGTCGGACATCAGGGTTCGCCATCGGGCGGTGGTCGTGCCGTAACGGCGCTCCCAATCGGCCAGCGTGGGCACCACGTCCGGCATCGTCTGATAGGCGAGCGAGGCCAGCACTAGCGCATCTACATCGTTGAACGGGCGCTCGTCGAACGACCCCGTGCGCGTGCGCGCGTAGTCGATGATGTTGCCAGTGGCTCTTGAGGTCTGGCTTGCCATGGCGGCCTCCTTCCTGCCCACCATCTTAGCCGGGACGTCCGTAAGTCCTTCGCCGGACCTTCACGGACTCTGACGCATTGTGACTCTGAACCATCCTCCTGAATGGCGGAATCCCAAGGACGAGGGACAGGAGATGGGAGTGAATGTGTCAGAGTCCGGAATCCCGACGCTCGCGGCAGGTCTGGCCCAGGCGCCGGGAGAGCGTGATCGGATCAAGCAGCGTATCGAGCTGGTCCGCCGGCAGGTCGGTGCGCTCGCCGGCCACCTCGCGCACCGTGCGGCCCGTCGCCACGGCCTCCTTGGCGATCGCGGACGCGCGCTCGTAGCCGATCGCGTCGTTCAGCGCCGCCGAGATGGACGGCGAGCCCTCCGCGTACCGGCGTCCGGTCTCCAGGTTCACCTCGATACCCTCCACGCAGTTCTCGCGGAAGATGCGCATCGCGTTGTCCATCAGCTCCATGCCGGTCAGGATCTCGTGCGTCATCACCGGGTCGAACGCGTTGAGCTGCAGCTGGCCCTCGGCCGCCGCCCAGTTCACGGTCACGTCCATGCCGAAGATCACGAAGCAGCACTGGTCCACGCATTCGGGAATCACCGGGTTCACCTTGGCAGGCATGATGCTCGAACCGGCCTGCCGCGGCGGCACGCGCAGATCGCCGAAGCCGGAGCGCGGGCCCGAGTTGAGCAGACGCAGGTCGTCGGCGGCCTTCTTCAGGTGGATCGCCAGGTTCTTCAGCGCGGCCGACGCGGCGATGTACGCGCTCATGTCGGTTACGGCGGCCAGCGGATCGGGCGCGGCGGTCACCGGCAGGCCGGTGATGCGGGCCAGATGGTCGATCGCGGCCTCGCGGAACCGCAGGTCGGCGCAGATGCCGGTGCCGATGGCTGTGGCCCCCAGGTTGAGCACGGCGAGCTGCGGGACCAGGGCCTCGAGCGCGGCCACGTCCATCTTGAGGAACGTGGCGAAGGTGTGGAACTCCTGGCCGAAGGTCATCGGCACCGCATCCTGCAACTGGGTGCGGCCGATGGTGACGTCGTGGATGTGCTTGTCGGCCAGGTCGTGGAAGGCCCGGGCCAGTTTGCGGCATTGTTCGGTTAGCGGGCCGAGCGCATCGATGATTGCCAGTTTGCAGGCCGCCGGATACGTATCATTCGTGGACTGTGAGTGGTTGACGTGGTCATTGGGGTGGATGAACGCGTAGTCGCCGCGCGGCCGGCCGGCCAGTTCGAGCGCGCGGTTGGCGATGACTTCGTTGACGTTCATGTTGGTTGAGGTGCCGGCGCCACCCTGCAGGACATCGACTGGGAATTGGTCGGCGAGTTTGCCTGATTCCACCTCCAGGCAGGCGGCTTTGATGAATCGCGCACGGTCGTGGTCGAGCAGACCGAGCTCGTCGTTGGCTTCGGCGCAGGCGCGCTTGACGGTGGCATAGGCGCGGATCAGGCTCGGGTGCTGGGAGTCGGTGATGCCGGACACCGGGAAGTTGCCGATGGCGCGTTGCGTGTTGATGCCCCAGTAGGCGTCGGCCGGTACGGGCAGTTCGCCCAGCGAATCGTGTTCGATGCGGTAGGCGTGGGCGAGCGTGGTCTTGGAATCTTCGGTCATGACGATCTCCTGCTGGTTGGTTTGGAACAATCATGGCGCGGAAATCGGAGAAACGCCATAGCGGTGGGGGATTATGCTCAGGGCTGGTGCGCACTGCCGCAGGCTAAATCATTCAACTTCGCGGAAAAAGCCTAGTGAGATCATCAAACCTGCAGTAGTGCGCACCACTGTTCGTTATCTCGCCGTCGGATCCTTCTGCACAAGCAGCAGCACGAGCGCCGCCACCAGCAGCACCGCGATCGACAGCACGCCGGCCGACGCGTTGCCCGTCACGGCCGTGGTCGTGGCCACCAGGAACGTGCCCAGCACCGAGGCGGTCTTGCCGAAGATGTCGTAGAAGCCGTAGTACTCGTTGGCGTGGTCCTTCGGAATGATCTTGCCGTAGTACGAGCGCGAGAGCGCCTGGATGCCGCCCTGGAACATGCCCACCAGAATCGCCAGGATCCAGAACTCCACGGCTGTTTTCAGGAAGAATGCGGCGAACATCACAATACCCAGATAGGCGATCACCGCGATCACGATCATCCGCTTGGCGCCGAACCGTCCGGCCAGACGTCCGTACAGGATCGCGCATGGGAACGCCACGAACTGCGTGACCAGCAGCGCGATGACCAGCTGCGTGGAGTCGATGCCCAACTGCGTGCCGTACGAGGTGGACATCGAGATGACGGTGTTCACCGCGTCGATGTAGAAGAAGAAGGCGATCATGAACAGCAGCAGCGACCTGTCGCGCGCGATCCTGCGGAACGTGCCGGCCAGCTCCCGGAACGTGCCGCGAACCGCCTCGGCCGTATGATCGGCGGTCGTGCGGTAGTGGACCTGCCGGTAGCTGCGCAGCAGCGGCACGGTGAACGCCACCCACCATAGGGCGGTGATGAGGAACGAGATGCGGGTGCAGGCGGCCGTGTCCAGGCCCAGCAGCGCCGGTCCGCCGAAAATCACCGCGATGCATACGATGAACGGGATCGTGGATCCCACGTAGCCCCATGCGTAGCCGTGCGAGGACACCTTGTCCATCCGTTCGTTCGACGTGGTGTCGATCAGCATCGAATCGTAGAACGTCAGCGACCCGTTCAGTCCGATGGTGGCCAGCACGTACACGATCAGGAACGCCAGCCACCCCAGCGGCAGCGACATGCCCAGGCACATCACCACGCCGGTCAGGAAGAAACCGAGGAAGAACTTGATCTTCATGCCCTGCACGTCGGCGATCGACCCCAGGATCGGCATCAGCAGCGCGATCACCAGCGAGGCCACGGTCTGCGCGTACCCCCACGTGGACACGATGTTGTCCTGTCCCGCGGCCTCCAGCAGCGAGTTCGCGTAGATCGGCACCACCGCGGTGGACAGCAGCACGAACGCGGAATTGCCGACGTCGTACACAATCCACTGCTTCTCGCGCGGCGTGAGTCTGCCCGCCGGCTGCACCGGAAACTCCCCGGTCGAAAGCGCTTCGGGGGCATCCTGCCCTTTGAGGGCGCCGGCCAGGTTACCGGTGTTCTGAGTGTGTTGTTCCATAACGCTCCTTTGTCACTGTTCATCCTAAATGGTGTGTCGCCGCCATGCATGCTCAAACATGAACGTCGGATGAATTTCCGCGCCGTCGCCGGCCGGGCGGGCCGGAACCGGACGGGTTGGGCGGACGCCCGCCAAGTGGGCCGGAACCGGCTAGGATGGAACAGCATACGAGGACAAGGAGGTCGTAATGGACCAGGATCCCGCCGTCATCAAACTGCCGTTATTCTCCAAGACGAGCAAGCTGGCCGCCATCCCCGGCCAGTCCGAAGGCGTGACCTATGGCGTGGTGTGGGACGCCTGCCGCGATCCCGAGCACGGCTTCGGCTATGTGGCCGAGCTGCTGCCCGGCCGCCGCGCACGGTTGCTCGCGTGGCTGGCCGCTGACGGCAAGGTCTATTCGTGCGATCGACCGCTGACCGGTCTTGCCGGCCTGCGCCCGTCGCTGGAACTCGCCCAATGGCAGGACCGGAAGGGGCAGGGTGCCATCCGCGTCCCGGACCCGAACGGCGGCGGTCAACCGGTGATCGTGGGCGAATACCAGACGACATGGGACAAGCGATACGGTTTCGTCAACCCAACGCGTGATCCGGGGCGATTCTTCCTCACCCGCAACTGGGAACTGCGGTACTTCCTGGCGGTCAGCTGGCTCACCTTCGTCCATATCCCGCAGACGCAGGGCGTTGCGGCCGGCTCGGGCGGTGGGCGCATCGGGGAGGTTATCCTCAACCTGCTGGACGGTCCGCTGCCCGATGCGCTCGACGCGTTGATCTGGCGTGGCACCACCCAACAGGGGCAGGCGAGCGGGTTCGAGCGTTTCGCCGCCCGCCAACTGGTGGAGGCGGGGGCGGCCGACGTGCGTGCCATCGCCGCGGAACACAACGTGACGTTGGTCCGCCTGGGCTCTACATCGCTGTTCTGGCTGCGGTTCGACGACGACGTGTCCCCGGAGCAGCGGGCAACGTTGCTCGCTGTTGAGGCGGCGCTGAACCGCCTGTGGTTCGTGGAGTGGGCGGCGGGCGCGGCCGATGGCGGCACCGGCATGCTCCACGCGTTCGACGAGCGGTTCTGCGCGCAGGCCGCCCAAGGGGCGCTGCGCGAGATTTCGCGCAATGCGGGGGCGGTGGCGCAGCGCGAGCGCGCCGACAACCCGTACCGCACCATTCGGGGCGCGGAGGGCGCTCGCGGCGGCATCTGGGACGTATCCACACGATTCGTTGACACCTGCGAACGGTTGAAGCTGCCGTTCCGCCTGGAATACCGGTTCGACACGGATCTTGACGCCGGGGTGATGGCGGTGCGGTTCACCGTGCCCTCGGCAGACGCCTTCCCCGCTTCCCGCATGGGGGAGCGAGGCTGGTACGACGCCCGTGCCGGACGTCCGGCCTGCGCCGCGACCTATGCCATACGATTGGCCGGTCTGATGACGCAGGTCGCGTTCGCCTCCAGCGTGCGAGTGATGGCGGTGGACGTGACCGCGCATGAGGACGGGCTTGCGGGCCGTTCGCTGCTGTCATTGGGGTTTGACCGCACGCCGTTCCTGATGGAGGCGTTGCCGCCGCTCAAGGACGGCAGGCTTGATAATCCGATCTTCGACGATGATCCGCTGGCCGTGTTGAATGTGTTGAAGCCCGTCCGTCATGCGGTGCGGTTTGCAGGCGACCGCGGGTTGTGCGAGATTACGCCGCTGCCGGTGCACGCCTCATTGGTCGCGAAACGCCAGGAGGTGTGGCGCGATTGGCGGCCGTTGCCCGAACCGCTGCGCGGGTTGCTCCGCGCCGACACGGTGGCGGAGCTGGATGTCATGCACGATGACGCGGTCGTCGGCGACGACGAGGTGCGGGCGATCCTGGAGGAGAACGAGGAATCGCCGCTGATCGCCTCGGTGCAGCTGGAGGCGGTGCTGAGCCGAATCGGCGAGATCGGTTTGGACGAACAGGGGCGGCTGCCGTTGTACTGCGCGTATCCGATGGCCCGGCTCATCGTGTCGCTGGACTCGGGGATGGGCGCAGGGTCGGTCCTGCCGGACGCGGAACCGTTACGGTCGGCGGATACCCGGTATTGGAAGGCGCCTGATGCGGCGTACGGGGCGCACCTGTGGCTTTCGAGGTTCGCGCGGCAGGAGGGTGACGCAGACCGTGGATTGGCCGAGGCGTTGCAATGCCTGTCGCTTGCGCCGACCACCGCCAGGGCGTATATCGAGGTGGCGGTGTGCCATGCCGAACAGGAGCAATACGCACAGGCCGCGGAGACGTTGACCCAGGGGCTTCGGGTGGCGTTGCTGCCGGGGGACTTCCTGTACATGTACTATCGGCTGGCGTACGCGCTGTGGCGCATCGGTCGGACGAACGAGGCGGTGGCCTGCTATACGATGGTGCTGCGCGAGCCGAACACCGCATTGGCGGAGACCGCACGCGGCGAGTTGGCGGAGCTGCGGCAGCAGATCGACGACACGCGGCCGCCGATGGCACTGGCCGAGGCGGAACAGGTGCTGTACGCCGCCAACATTCCGGTTTCGCCGACCGAAACCGCGTTGGATGCGATGGCCGCTGTCGCGGTCGGGCTGACGGATGCCGGCGTGCCGATGGCCGCGCATGATGCGGTGTGGCTGATGAGCCGCCACATGCGCAATAGCGACGTGTACGACTCCATGGCTGCGAGCCTCCGTGACGGCGTGGCCGATCGGAGCTGACCGGCCACGCCGGTGCCGTTGTTCGCGGAATCCTTGAAATTCTGCGGATGCAACCTCAGGTTGCGAGGACTTTGGTTGCGTTTTGCCGGTGCAACCGAAAGCTGGTGGCACGCAACCGAGGTCCTCGGGCAGGATGGAGACAACAGACGGCTTGATTCAATAGGAGGTACCCACGATGAGCTTTCGGGATAATCTGCAGTATCTGCGGGCGCAGCGCAACTTCACACAGGAGCGGCTTGCCATGCTGCTTGGCGTCTCGCGCCAAGCCATCTCCAAGTGGGAATCCGGCAAGGCGTACCCGGAGATGGACAAGTTGCTGATGATCTGCGACCTGTTCGGGTGCACGCTTGACGATTTGGTGCTCGGCGATGTTCGCGCTCCTCGATCCGTGCCTGATGCAACGCCGGAACCGGCCGATGGCACGGGCGCGGCGGGTCTTCCCGAAGCAGAGCGTGAGATCTGCAATGGAGGCTTGGCATCGGAAGCGACGTCGAGCGATACGGCCGCGAAACAGTCCGTGGCATACGGCCTTTCGCCGAACGTCTCCGCAGGGCGGCAGGCCGTATCGGTGGCGCTGCCGGAGGACCTGACCGGTTACGACGCCCATATGAACTCGTTCGCCTGGAAGGTTGCGGCGGGGATTGCCGCCATCATTGCCGGTGTGGCCGTGGGTGTGCTGTTCGACAGCGAGGGCACGGTTTCCGGCCTGTTGGCCAGAAGCGAGTTCCTCACTTTCGTCTGCACCATCATCGGGGTGATCATCGGTCTGGCATTCCTGATTCCGGCGGGCATGACGCATTCGGAGTTCGTGCGCAGGCACCCGTTCATTGAGGACTTCTACACCGATGATGACAGGTCCCGCCGCGCCAAGGAATTGGCCGTCGGCGTGGTGGGCGGCATCGGGCTGATTCTTCTCGGCGTGGCCGTCACCGTCTACGGCGAGGAGACCTTGGGCATCGAGGAGGGCTGGCCGGTAAGCGTGATGCTCTTGTGCGTGGCCGCGGGTGTGTTCTGTTTCATCTACTTCGGCATCCGCTACGGCATGATGAACATCGACTCCTATAACCACGAGGCCGAATCCGAGCGCAGGGAACGTGAACGCGAGGCGCAGGGCGGCGATTTCTACGACAAGCTGACCGGACTGGTGTGCGGCATCATCATGCTGATCGCCACGGTTGTCGGACTCTGGATGCTGTTCACCGGCGGGCCGATCGACGGTGGCGGCCATGAACGGTGGTTGTCCGGCAACGGCCTGTTCTGGCTGGCCTGGCCGATCGGTGGCATCCTGTGCGGCGTGGCCACCTGCATCATCCAGATATTCCGGTCATTCCACGACCGCGACCGCTGACGGCCCGTCCGTGGAACCGTATGCGCCAGCCAGGCCGGCTCCGATCAATGTTCCGAGGTGGCGCCATGTTCGACAAGAGCCAGCACTTCGTCACGCGCAGGCGGAACCGGGATGCCGTTCTCGCTGTGCTCGATCGACAGCGACGCCGCCGCATTGGCGACCCGAGTCGCCTCCACCAGCGACTTGCCGACCGCAAGCATCGCGCACAGTGCGCCGGTGTGCACGGTGCCGGCCGACCGCTTGTGCACGGCCTTGGTCGGGAACCCGTCCACATGCGTCACCTCGCCGCCGGGCAGGCGCACCCAGGCGCCGCGGGCACCCGCGCGAATGATCAGCGGGGCGCGCAACGTGGTGCCCAGATTGTCGCACAACGCCTTCATCTCATTGTCGAACGTGCCTCCCACAGTTACCGGCACTTCGTCGAGCGGCGCACCCAGCCGGTCGGCCAGCTTGACCGCGGCCTGGCGGTTGCAGGTCCAGATCGGGCGCGCCAGCACCAGATCCTCAAGCAGCCTGTCGTTGACCCGTTCCAGCGAACTGGTCGGGCTGAGCACGATCTGGTACGGGCGGGCATCCGGGTCGCTGCCGGCTTGGCGGATGAACGCGTCAACGCCTGCTGCCGTCGCATCCATTAGTGAGTTGCTGCTGATGGACACCACGTCGCCCGGCTGCAGGTCGATGCCGTCGAACGTGTCCGCACCGCCCTGCGCCTCGGCGCCATAGGTGGCGATGAACGTTTTGCCGCCGTTGGTATCGTTGAGCACCAGTCGGAAACCGGTGTCGGCGTCCAGACGGTCGGGGCCGATATGCGCAATGTCATGCTCGTAGAAGGCGTGACGAATCATTGAGGCCCACGGGCCCGCGCCGATGATGCCCGCGTGGGCGGTCGGCGTTCCCATCAGCCGCGAGGCGAGCAGCGCGCGGTATGAGCCGTCGATGGTGGGGATGGTGCTGCGTGAAGCCGCGAATCCACCTGATTTGGGAAGCGAGTCGACGTCCATCATGATGTCCACCCACACCTCGCCGAGCGAGATGACGCGTGTGGGTCGGGTGGCCGAGGAATCATCTGCGACAGTTTCCTCGGACGGCGCCGGTGCGGATGGTGCGGGGGCCGGTGCGTCGCCTACGTCGGTCGCCGCGAGTGTTGCCGGCGGCGTTACGGGTGTAGGTGCCGCGGTGCCGGAGCTGTCCTCCGCTTCGGTGGTATCGATGATTTCCTGATCGGTGCTGCCGGAGATTTTCGCGGTCAGCCGCCGCCATGCCGTGCGAATGTCGAACATCGTTGCCTCCTTACCCCGGGTGCCCCTTTGCCCTGCAATGACAAAGTTGTATCGCAGTTGCATGAATATTGCCTGAAAACGGTCCCTTTCCCTGATATTAGCGTGTCGGGGCGGGATCGCACTCATCCTCCGGGTTGATTCGCGAACGGCTGAGCGGCCGGGGAAAACGGGCAGGACGGCGTCGTAACGCATGTTTTACGGATTTTCGTCGGGATTCGGCGCCGACCGCGAGCGAATCGAGGTGCTTGGGGTTGGTGGGATGCCGCCGCGATGGGAGGCCCGAAACGTGAGACGGCTGCGGTGCGCGAGGGTATGATACACGCTGCGTTTGCGGTTTGTCGGATATAGGGGATATATTTGTGAAGTTGTGTTCTGGCAGACGTGCCAGAGCAAAGACTTGCAAGCAAGTAATAAGGGAGTCCATTATGGCAGCTCGTTGCGCAGTGTGCGGCAAGGGACCGCAGACCGGTTACACCGTGTCGCATTCGCATATCCGCAATAAGCGCACCTTCCGTCCGAACCTGCAGCCGGTTCGCACCACGGTCGACGGCGAGAACGTCCGCGTCCGCGTGTGCGCCAAGTGCCTGAAGGCCGGTAAGGTCGCTCGCGTCGCCGCGTGAATCACGCGCTAACGCTTCAGAAGCCCCGGAGTCGCCCAGAGCGCTCCGGGGCTTCGTCGTAGCTGTCGGCGCGAACGGGGAGAATAGGTGGCTATGAGCGTTACAGTGGGCACCCCGGTCTCGTCGGTGATGACGAATAAGCGACGTGTGGGGGCGCTCAAGTCGCTCGGCGTGCTGACCGTGGGCGATGCGCTGACCTACTATCCGTTCCGTGTCACTGACCCGGTTCCGCTGCGTTCGATCCGCGAGGCCAGGATCGGCGAGCCGATGGCGTTCGCCGCCGAGGTGCGCGCCGTGCGTGTGTCGTCTTCGGGGGCGCGCGGCAACGGCCGACTGGAGGTTGTGGTCGACGATTCGGCGTTCGCCGCCTCGCGCCGCCAGCCCGGCGCGATGGCACGTCTGGTGTTCTTCTCCCATAAGAAGCAATACCTCGACTGGATGAGCGGGCGTCTGCGCCAAGGGACGTGCGTGGTTGTTGCGGGCGCGCCGGGTGTGTTCAACGACCAATTGCAATTCACTCATCCCGAGGTGCTGACGGTGGGGGTGCATCCTACTTCGAGGTACAGATTTGTACGTGAGGAAAATCAACCCCTTGATGTGCGTAACGCGAGTTTGGGCGCACCGACTTCCCCGAGACCCGACGTGGAATCGCCCGAGGAGGGCCTGGCCCGTGTCTGCCGACCCCGACCGGTCTACCACGCCAGCTCCCGCATCTCCAGCGACCACATCCATGACTCGATCCTCGACATGCTGCGGCTCCTGGCCGAATCGGGGGATTCCGCCGCGTCGGAGGAAAAGGAGGAAGAGGACTCGCGCGCCCGCTTGCTGTCCGGATTGGCCCGCGCCATCCCCGACATCCTGCCCGAACGCATCCGCGCGGACAAGGACCTCATGCATCGTGCCGAAGCGTTCCTGAACATCCACGACCCGGTCTCCACCAAGGAGTTCCACCGCGCCATCGCCACCCTGCGCTACGAGGAGGCATTCGTCTGCCAGACCGCGCTGCTGCAGGCCCGCGCCCATGCCGGCCATGCCTCCGCCGAGCCCTGCCCCGACACCGCACTGCGGGACGCCATGATCGACTCCCTCCCGTTCGATTTGACCGGCGGCCAGCGTGAGGTCATCGACTCGATCGCCGCCGACATGTCCCGCGACCATCCGATGCAGCGTCTCCTGCAAGGCGAGGTCGGCTCCGGCAAAACGGTGGTGGCGCTCGCCGCCATGCTGCAGGCGGTCGGGTCCGGGCGCCAGGCCGTGCTCGTGGCTCCTACCCAGGTGCTTGCCGAACAGCATCACCGGACGATCGCCGCAATGGTCGATCGGATGGCGGAACAGGCCGCTATGGATTCCGACGGCCATCCGCTATCCGCCCCGCCGGTGATCCTCCTGACCGGCGGCATGAAGCTTGCCGCCCGCCGCCGGGCGCTCGCCACTGCAGCCAGCGGCGAACCGTGCATCGTGGTGGCCACGCACGCCGCGTTCTCCAAGACCTTCCAGGCTCCGAATCTGGCGCTCGCCGTGATCGACGAGCAGCATCGCTTCGGTGTGGAGCAGCGTGAGAGCCTGCGCGGCAAGGCGTTGTCCGGCAAGGCGCCGCATCTGCTGGTCATGACCGCCACCCCGATTCCTCGCACCGCCGCCATGACCTGGTTCGGCGACCTGGACATCTCATGGCTGACCGAGCTGCCCGGCGGCCGCAAGCCGATTCGCACCTTCGTGATTCCGGAGGCGGACGGTCATCTGATGGGGTCGATGTTCGCGCATATCCGTCAACGCATCGACGCGGGGGAGCGTGCGTATGTGGTCTGCTCCCGCATCGACGACGCGGATGAGACCGGCGAAGGCGACGTGCTGGACGAGACGATGGCGGAGCCCATGCGGCCTGTAGTCGGTGACGCGGCGCGGTCCGATGCTGGGACGGTCGCCCCGCCTCGCCCGCTGCACACGGTGGTCCAGATCGCGGAGCGACTGACGAAACTGCCGCAGTTCCAGGGCGTGCGGTTCGCCACATTGACCGGTCGCGACGATGACGCGACCAAGCAGCAGGTGATGGCTGGATTCGCGAGCGGGGAGACGCCGATTCTGGTGTCGACGACCGTGATCGAGGTGGGCGTGGACGTGCCGCAGGCCAGCTGCATCGTGGTCTTCGATGCGGATCGGTTCGGACTGTCGCAGTTACATCAGCTGCGCGGCCGTGTGGGGCGCGGCGGCACGCCGAGCTGGTCGTTCCTGGTTTCGCAGGCGGAGCCGGGGAGCCTGGGGGAGCAGCGTCTGGCGGTGATCCGCGATACGACCGACGGCTCGACGATTGCCGAGGAGGATCTGCGATTGCGTGGTGCGGGCGATGTGCTGGGCGATGCGCAGTCGGGCGGCAAGTCGAGCCTGAAGCTGCTGCGTGTGGTCAAGGATGCGGATCTGATTGTGGATGCGCGGGAGCGTGCCGAGGCGCTGTTGGCTGAGGACCCGGAGTTGGACGGCGAGGTGGAGTTGGCCGGTGCCGTGCTGGATTTCACCCGCGGCAACGAGACATATCTCACTAGCAGCTGAGTGCGATTCGGAAATGAATGCAAGAAAGTCCCGGGACTTTCTTGCACGGTATACCAAAAAGTCCCGGGACTTTCTTGCACTGATGCAATTTTCTCCCGGGACTTTTTTGCATTACGGTATACTGGAAGTGGTGAAAAGGAGGTGCCTCATGCTGCAGCGCAAGATTATGAATCAGCTGATTGCTTGGAAATCCAGGGAACAGCGAAAGTGTCTGCTGCTGCAAGGGGCGCGTCAGGTAGGTAAGACGTATATCGTTGAGGAATTCGGCAAACAATACTATGAGCATGTCATTACTCTGAACTTTGAGAAAAACAGTTCGTATCGAGATATCTTCGAGGGCGATTATGACGTGGACCGCATCGTGGCGCGCATCATGCTCGCGGTTCCCGGCAGCCGTTTCGTCCCCGGCAAAACCCTGTTGTTTCTTGATGAGATTCAGAGCTGTCCGAACGCCAGAACCGCGTTGAAGTTCCTGTCCATCGATGGTCGGTATGACGTCATCGCTTCCGGATCGTTGTTGGGCATCGGGTATGGCGAGGTGTCGTCGTTCCCCGTCGGCTACATTGAGCGAGTGACCATGTACTCCTTGGACTTCGAGGAGTTCCTGTGGGCGCTGGGCATCGACCCGGCGGTGATTGAATACGTCAGGGGATTCTACGAGTCGCGTACCAAGGTCGACGAATCGGTGCACGCGCAGATGATGGATTATCTGCGGCAGTATATAGTGGTCGGCGGCATGCCCGCTGTGGTGCGGAACTATGTAGAGCACCGGGATTTCCTGCAGGTGCTGGACGAGCAACGTGACATTCTTGCCGATTATGAGGATGATATCGCCAAATACGCCAAGGATTCCGACAAAGCGAAGGCCCGTGCCTGCTTCCTGTCTATTCCGAAACAACTGGTCCGCGATTCCAAGCGGTTCAGCTATGCCGTGGTGGAGAAGGGGAGTGGTGCCCGTAAGTATGGCGGCAGTCTGCAGTGGCTGTACGATGCTGGCATCGTGAATTTCTGCTATTGCTTGGAGCGGCCGGAATTGCCGTTGGAAGGCAATGCGGATAATCGCAAGTTCAAAGTGTATATGCGCGATACCGGTCTGTTGGTGGCCATGCTGGAAGATGGGTCTCAGAAAAGCATTCTGGACGGCGATCTGGGTATATATAAAGGTGCTATCTACGAGAACATTGTGGGTGACATGTTCGCAAAGAACGGCCGACGCCTGTACTACTTCGAGAAGGATTCGAAGTTGGAGATGGATTTCTTCATCCGGTATCAGGACGTTGCTACGGCGGTGGAGGTGAAGTCGTCCACGAACCGGCAGGCCAAGTCGATGCGATCGATGATCGAGAACTATGGGGTCAAGCGCGGGATAAAACTGTCGCCGGGTAACGTGGGCAAAGCCGGCGAACAGGTGGACGTGCTGCCGTTGTACATGGCCATGTTCCTGTGACGCGACACGGCCCCGGGAATTACTGTCGCAGGGGGTGTGGGGATCTAGCCTGCTCCGGCCAGAATCCGCATCACGCGCGTGCGATCAGTGTGAGCCTTTCCGCAATCGCGTGGGTAGTTGCAATCATCCCAGCCACGCGGCGGACGTCAGCGGCCTGCTGTTGGTGCGCTACGAGGCGCGACTGCGGTCGTTGGAGCGGCAGGTGGCCGATCTGAAGGATGAGGTGCGTCGCCTGCGGGGGTGAACGGACACAATGCGCGATGATGACTAGGGGGAGGGCCGGCAACCCTCCCCCTAGTCGTTTTCATTGCAGCGCAAGCATTCCAGCGTTGGTACGGGGGTATATGACCACCTACGCCCGCTACACTGATGAGTTACCCCGTATCCGGAATACACGGGTGTGAATCGACGCGCGAGGAGAAGGATCATGGACGTACGAGCGCTACCTGAGCCTAGGTATCATCGGCGTCTCCCCGAGGCGTCCCACAACCACTGGCGTCGTTCCTGTCACAGTTGACACGGGCAACAGACACGGCTCGAATGTCGCATAATCTCCGCGGCAGGCTGAAACGCTCGACCAGGCCATACAAGAGGCGTGTAATGGACCCCAACCCCATCCCCACGGGTGGGTCCTCTCGAAACAGAACAAGTGAATGCGCAGACCGAACCACCGGCATCCGGCCACGGTCTGAGGCGGCAACGGCCGTCTGATTCGACATAACACCACATACCAACAACCGACAGTCGCACCGTACGGCGCAGTCGTAACCACCCACAGGGTCACGGCATCGCACGCGCGGCAACGGCTCTGCAATACCAACAGACCGTCCGCGGTCAGGGAGCAAAACGCATGAAGCAAGGAAAATTCACAGCGAAGGAACGGGCATACCTGATGTCATTGCCCGCAGTCGAATCGGTGACCTCCGAACGTATCTTCTACGCCGAGCGGTTCAAAACGGAATGCATGCGGCGCTACCACGAGGGCGAATCGCCTACGAAGATCTTCAACGACGCGGGACTGTACTCCTCTCTGATCGGCTACAAGCGCATCGAGCGGTGCATCGCGCGGTGGCGCGCCGACGAGCGGTCCGGCCGTTTGAACGGCGAATACGAGACGAGTGACATGATGGTGAGCAATCTGCCCGGCGAGGCGGTAACGCCACGGTTCCTCGGCAACGGCGCGAACGGCGCGAGGAATGCGCGCTGGCCGGTCGACGCGCGTGCCCCACGACCGGTGCAGGACGTCAGCGGCCTGCTGCTGATGCGGTACGAGAGCCGATTGCGTACGTTGGAGAAGCGCATCGCCCTGATGGCCGAGCGCATCGACCGCATGGAACGTTCCGTGGCGCGGTCCATGTCCGAGGCGCTGATCGAGGCGGACGACGATTCCGCGGCCTGTACCGACGCTCGCATATGGATAATGGAAGATATGCGAGTGATTGCGGGACGATTCAAGGGACTGGAACTCAAGGCGGCGAAGAACGGCACGCGGCCGACCACCGACCGGACCAAGGAGGCGATCTTCTCACGCCTGGAATCCTGGGCCGTGCTGGAGGACGCGCGTGTGCTCGACCTGTTTGCGGGGACGGGTGCGCTCGGCATCGAGGCGCTGTCTCGGGGGGCGAGGGAGCTGGTGTCGGTGGAATCCGCGGCGCCGGCCGCCTCGCTGATCTCCGGCGCGTTCGCGGAGCTGAGGCATAACCGCGCTTGGGAGCGCGGCATGAGCGTGCGATTGGTGCGCAAGCGTGCCGAACAGTATGTGATCGGCACGATGCGCGTGCCGCAGGACGGTGCCGCGACCCATCCGGAGTTCTCCGGCAAGCTGCCCGGCGGAACGGGGACCGGTATGGAAGGTGTCGTCCCCAATACCACAATCCACGATGGCGCGGATGGGGCCGCCGTCGCATCCGGTGAGGTCTCTTCCGTCGTGGCCGCGGGAGGCGCGGCGAGATCACAGGCGTTCGACGTGATCTTCATCGATCCCCCGTATGCGTTCACCACCGAGGCCTGCAACCGGTTGTTGGCGGACCTGGTGGTTTCGGGTCTGGCGGTGCCGCATACGGTGATCGTGCTGGAACGCTCGACTCGCAGCGATGACCCGACCCCGCCCGAAGGCTGGCAGGTCACCGACCGCCGCGATTACGGTGAGACCGCGGTCCACTACATCGAAGCCGCCGTGTAATCGCTGATCAGTCCAGACGGCGCGGATGGTCGCCGGACACCTCCCAGCCCAGCGCCATCAGCGTCTTCCGGTCGGCCTTGTCGAATGCACGGCAGTCGAGCCGCTCGATGAGGTCCGGACGGATCTCATCGGTGCGGCTGAGGGCCTCGTCGCGGCGGAACCGGTCCACCTTGCCGTGGTCGCCGGACAACAGGATATCCGGCACGGCCATGCCGCGCCAAGTGGCGGGCTTCGTGTATTGACGGTGCTCAAGCAGTGCGTTGCCGCCCGTGTAGGATTCCTCCACAATGGAGTCCGGATTGCCCATGAACCCAGGCAGCAGGCGGGTGATGGCCTCCAGCATCACGGACACGGCCACCTCGCCGCCGTTGAGCACGTAGTCGCCGATCGAGTATTCGCGCACGTCCACGCCCAGATTGCGGTAGTACGCGGGGATGCGGGCATCGTATCCCTCATACCGGCCGCATCCGAACACCAGACGGCCGGCATGGCTCAGCTCCGTGGCGTCGCGCTGGGTGAACAGGGGAGCGGAGGGATTCGGGAAGATGAGCACCGTGCTGCCCTGGGCTTCCGCTGTTGTGTCCGAATCGGGGGATTCTTGCGTTTTGCCGTCATATGCATCGTTGCAATTGAAAGAATCCCCCGATTCGGACAACATGGGGGCGACCTCTACCGGTGCTAGCCCAAGCAGGTCATCCAGGCATTCGGCCCAGACCTCGGGCTTCATCACCATGCCGGCGCCGCCGCCGACCGGGGTGTCATCCACGGAATGATGCACGTCGTGCGTCCAGTCGCGCAGGTTGTGCGCATGCACCTCAACGAGCCCCTTGGCCTGCGCCTTGCCGAACAGGCTCAGATTCAGCACCTCGAAATACTCCGGGAACACGGAAACGATGTCGATCTTCATATCCTTCAGCCTAACGAATAGGGTCGGCACCGCCTCTTTTCCAGCTGCACCGTATACGGAACGGCAACTTTACGTCACCGGTTTCCCATAACGCGGTAAAGCAGCGTTGCCGGGTGTACGGCAAGGCGGCAAGGTAACAAGGCGGCAAGGCAATCCTGCCACCTTGTTACCTTGCCGCCTGTCATCAGACAAGTTGACCGGCGTCAAGGTTTTGTTTGACGCCAATGGACTCCGTTGCTGATCAGCCCAATCCGGGAATCAGTCCGCCGGGCGGATCCAGGGTCAGATAGCCCTCATCAAGGTCGATGTCGGGTACCAGCTGCTCAACGAACGGCACCAGCGCGGTCTTCTCGATGCGGTCCGATTCCGCCTGTTGGTCTTCTGTGCCCTTAGAAGGCAAAGAGGAAGGTTCGGAAGCTGCACCGTCCGCGGCAGGCGCACCGTCCGAGGCCAGCGACGCCAGATAGGCGTCGGACAGTCGGATCTTGAGCAGCGACTGCGCGCCGTCGATCACGTCCACAACCTTGCCGACCACCAGACCAGCCGGTGCGCCCAGCCCGTTGTCCTCGGCCATACGGGCCTCAAGCCCGACCAGGTCGCGCGGATACCAAGCGTCCTCCTCAAGCATGAGCTCGGGGTCGTCGGCTTCGCCGTACAATTCGATCCCGTTCAACGCCTCGGAGGCGTCACGGTCGTCGACGTCCTCGAATTTGATGATCCAACGGTCCTTGAACGTGCGGGACCGTTCCACCACGTACTCCTGCGAGCCGTCGCGGGTGTAGAGCACGGATCCGGGGGCGAACCGGTAGTCCGGATCGTCCGTATACAGGCGCACGGTGACCTCACCCTTGAGCCCCTGCGCACGACCGATACGACAGACCCGCAGCAGGTCGAGCTGCTGCGGGTCGTCAGAGTGTTGTTGACGCTCCACGCTACGGAACTCTCTTACCGACGCACGTCCATGATATCGACACGCACCTTGTGGTCGGACAGGGCCTGCACCACGGTGCGGATCGCGTTCGCCGTACGCCCGTTGCGGCCGATCACCCGGCCGATGTCCTCGGGGTTCACGCGCACGCGCAGCAGTTCGCCGCGCGAGTTCTCATGCGACTTGACGGACACATCATCCGGAAAATCGACGATGTTCTTGATGAGATGTTCAACAGCCTGGGCGAGCATGATCACTCAGCTTCCTCTGCGGGGGCTTCCTCAGCCGGAGCCTCTTCCTCAGCGGTCTCGGCGGCCTGGGCCTCAGCCTCGGCAGCAGCCTTGGCGGCGGCCTCGGACTTGGCGGCCTTCAGCTTCTGGGCCTGAGCCTCAACGGCCTCGACACGAGCCTGCGCGTCCGGGCCGGCTTCGGCGGTCTTCAGCGTGCCTTCGGCACCGTCGATGCCCTTGAACTTCTGCCAGTCGCCGGTGATTTTGAGCAGGTTCAGCACCGGCTCGGTCGGCTGCGCGCCGACACCCAGCCAATACTGAGCGCGCTCGGAATCGATCTGGATCAGCGAGGGCTGCTTGTTCGGATCGTAGACGCCGATCTCCTCGATGGCCTTGCCGTCACGCTTGTTGCGGGAATCGGTGATGACCACGCGGTAGAAGGCGTAGAACTTCTTGCCCATGCGCTTCAGACGAATCTTGGTTGCCAAAATGGCTCTCCTTGTATCACTAGGGGTGCAGGTTTTCGGTTTCGGTGTGGGGCACGGAATCCGAGAACCCACGTGTTCCTCATGCAACGCGGGAGTAGAGGGCGCCGCGCCCATGAATAACCCGACGATTATAACCCCATCCCCGCGACACGCCGTGTCGTGGGCGGTGCCGCGGCGATCGCGAAGCGCGACTGTCCGGCCGCATCGTGGTGTGGCGGCGGATGCCGGACGTCCGGCGCCGGCGTCTTCGCCGTCACCGAATGCGCAATGCGGCCACCGTGGCCAGGTGATCGCTGCCGTGGATGGTAAGGGTTTCGACCCGTTCGGCGTCGATCCCGCCGCTGATCAGCACGTGGTCCAGTTCGATGCGCGGCCAGGCGAGCCATGAGGGGAACGACACCATCGGCTTGCGCAGGGCGCTCATGCTGGCGTCGCGGAATCCGGCGGCCAGCAGCTTGCGGAAGCTCGGGTGGTCGATGCCGCAGTTGAGGTCGCCGAGCACCACAGTGGCGCGTTGTAGTGCCAGCCGGCCCAGTCCGACGATGCCCTGCGACCACGCGCGGCACCCGCGCATCGGCGATTTGGTATGCGCCGAGGCGAAGGCGATGGCGGCATCGGGGGCGTCGGCGGGTCGGCCGTTCCGTGTGGGCGATGCGACGATCACCGGCACGTCCGCGGCTGGGATCTGGGCGGACGACGACGCGGCGGCGACCGGGGCGAACCGCGTCCACAGACCGTTGAACCCGCCGTTGTCGGTCGGACGGTCCTCGCCGAGCTGGCGATGGGGGAATACGTCGCGGATCCCCGCGGCGTCGAGGGCACCGACCAGATCCGCCGTGAGTTCCTGGAGGGCGAGGACGTCGACGTCATGCGCGCGCACCGCATCCATGATGGCATCCGCGTCCGCACGGCCGAATCGGCAGTTGAGCGTCATGACGGTGATGGGGGCATCCGGCTGTTCGTCGTATCCGCGAGCAGTTGTGTCGGACGTATCGGGATGCGTTTCACGATATGTTTCACGCTTGGTTTCACGGGATGTTTCACGCAGGGAGAGCCGGTGGAGCGGCACGCGCAGAGCGACAATCATCGCTAGCACCACCGCGGCAACCGCCAGCGGCCAGCAACCCAGCACGGCCGCAACAATGGCGAGCAGCAGCGCGGGGAGCCACAGGAACGGAATCAGCGCGATCAGATACGGCAGCGGCAGACGCCCTTCGGCACCGGCCGGCAGGAATCGCAACGCCCACCACAGCACGAGCAGCGCCAATGCCGTCCCCAGTGCGATCGTCATGCCATCCTCCTTGCCGCGGTTGTCCGTCGTATCTCCGGGAGCTTACCAGAAAGCCGGCAGGTCCGCCCCACGCGGAACCGCGAACAGCCGCGACCGCGACGGTCATCGGCGGTTCCGGACCATGCCTTGTCCCACTCGGCTCGCCATCGGGCACATCCCGCCTTCGCACGGGACCGGATGCTCCGGAACGAGAATGGTCCCGCAACCCCAAGGGCGCGGGACCATCCACAGGCGCATCAATCAGCGGCCGAAGAGACCGCCCAGACCGCCACCGAGATTCGGCGGCACATCGGGCATGCCATTCTCGCCGAGCATATCCTGCAGGCCGGCCGGCAACGCCGGATTCTGCGGCTTCTTGGCGAACGCCGAACCGCCCGAGCTGCCGGACGAGCCGCCCTTGCCGGACAGGCGGTCGCGCAACGCCTTCTCCTCGGCCTCACGCTTCATCGGGTTGCCGGACTTGGAACCCTTCTTCTTGCCCTTCTTGCCCTTCTTGCCGCCGGCCGCAGGGCCGCCGAACCCGGGGATGCCACCCATGCCGGCCTTGTTGGACATGCGCTTCATCATCTTGGCGGCCTGCTCGAAGCGCTGCAGCAGCGCGTTGACCTGCGAGACCGTCACACCCGAACCGTAGGCGATGCGGGCGCGGCGCGAGCCGTCGATGATCTTCGGATTCCGTCGCTCGGCCGGGGTCATCGAACGGATGATCGCCTCGGTGCGGTCGATCTCACGCTCGTCGAACTGCTCCAGCGCCTGACGATGCTGCGCCATACCCGGAATCATGCCGAGCAGGCTCTTCATCGACCCCAGCTTGCGCACCTGCTGCAGCTGCTCAAGGAAGTCGTCCAGACCGAACTCGCCCTCGGCCATCTTCTGGGCGGCCTTGCGGGCCTCCTCCTCGTCGAACTGCTTCTGCGCCTGCTCGATCAGGGTCAGGATATCGCCCATATCCAGGATGCGCGAAGCCATACGGTCCGGATGGAAGACCTCGAAATCCTTCAACCCCTCGCCGGTCGAGGCGAACAGGATCGGCTTGCCGGTCACGCTCGCCACCGACAACGCGGCACCGCCACGGGCGTCGCCATCCAGCTTGGAGAGCACCACGCCGGTGAAATCCACGCCCTCGTCGAAGGCCTTGGCGGTACGCACCGCATCCTGGCCGATCATCGCATCGATCACGAACAGGATCTCATCGGGCTGCACGGCGTCACGGATATCGCGAGCCTGCTGCATCAGCACCTCGTCCACACCCAGACGGCCGGCGGTATCGATGATAACCGTGTCATACAGCTTCTGCTTGGCCAACGCAATCGAATCGCGGGCCACCTTCACCGGATCACCGGTGGTCAGGCCGGGGGCGGAGACCTCGTCGCCGCCATCCGACTGCACGCCCTTCTCCGGCGCATACACCGGCACGCCGGCGCGCTCGCCGACCACCTGCAGCTGCGTCACCGCGTTCGGACGCTGCAGATCGGCCGCCACCAGCAGCGGCGTATGACCGGCATCCTTGAGCCAATAGCCGAGCTTGCCGGCCAACGTGGTCTTACCGGCACCCTGCAGACCGGCGAGCATGATGATCGTCGGCGGGTTCTTGGCGAAGTTCAACGGACGGTCCACACCCTGACCGAGCACGCCGGTCAGCTCGTCGTAGACGATCTTGACGACCTGCTGGGCCGGGTTGAGCGCCTCGGACACCTCGGTGCCCAGCGCGCGCTCGCGGATACGGCCGGTGAAGGAGCGCACCACCTCAAGCGCCACGTCGGCGTCGAGCAGGGCGCGGCGAATCTCGCGGATGGTGCCGTCGATGTCCGCCTCGGAAAGCTTGCCTTTGCTCTTCAAGTGCTTGAACGCATTCGAGAGCCTGTCTGTCAAAGAACTAAACGCTGCCATAATGTCCCCCAGTCTAGCCGTGCATAGGGAGAAGCGGGCGCGCGGTGTTGGCCGGTGCGCTCGCCGGATGGACCGTCAGCCGCCGGCATAATCCGGGCGTGTCGCATCTGGTACAATGGGAAGGCCAGTTTTTCAGGAGAATCCCTGGACACCCCTATCGCAGACATGCCATGCGCGCGGCCACAGTCTCATGAACAAGACGGGCACAATCCGGGCCCGGCAACACGGACCGAACCAACGGCGGTGCGACGCGTGACTGCCATGCAATACGGAAGGACCATCGATGCAGCATAAGCAAATCGAACGCAAAGCCCTTGGCGTGGGCATCATCATCAACATCCTCATGGTCGTCGCCGGTGCGATCGTGTTCTTCATGACCGGTCTGAAGGCCATGTTCCTCGATACCACCTTCACTGTGATCTCCGTGGTCTCGGGCCTGGTGGCCACCTATCTCTCCTCGCGCACCGTGCGCACCACCGAACGGTTCCCCAACGGCATGTTCGCGCTGGAGCCGATCTACGCGATCTGCAAGGCGATCTTCACCCTCTCACTGCTCGTGTTCTCGTTCCTGGACGTGGCGCAGGTGGCCTGGGACTACTTCGTGCTCGGTGTGGGGGAGCGCGCATCCTTCGGCCCCGTGGTGATCTACCAGATCCTGACCGTGGCCACCTGTTTCGGCCTGCTTATGTACTACCGCCGCCAGAACGCCCGCATCGGCGATTCGAGCATGATGCTGCGTGCGGAGGCGCAGAGCACCCTGGTGGACGGCATGATCTCGTTCGGCATCGGCCTGGCCGCGGTGGTGCTGGTGCTGCTGCCGGCCGGCGGGCCGCTCGACTTCCTGCACTACACCGGCGACTTCTTCATCACCACGGTGATCGTGATCCTGGCCGTCAAGGAACCGGTCGAGGTGCTGCGCGACGCGTTCGTGGAACTCGTCGGCGGCGTGCATGACGACGACGAGACCAATACCTTCGTGGAACAGGCTGCGCAGCGGCATCTGCCGGCCAACACCGAATACGAGAAGACGATGATCTTCAAAACCGGCATGAACTACACGGTAGACGTGTACCTCGCCGGCACCGGCGAATCGATCGACGTGGCCGACCTGGTCGAATGCAAGCGATCGCTGGAGCGGGAACTGAAACACAGGCTGCACATCGTGGATGTCGATCTCGTGTTCGACTGAGCATGCGCCCGCCCCGTTCGGTAGTCGATCGGCACCCGTGCGTAA
This sequence comes from Bifidobacterium pullorum subsp. gallinarum, assembly GCF_000741215.1. GTDB lineage: Bacteria > Actinomycetota > Actinomycetes > Actinomycetales > Bifidobacteriaceae > Bifidobacterium > Bifidobacterium pullorum_B. Next base: position 225,290 of record NZ_JGYX01000005.1, on the reverse strand, counting down.
TGGGAGGGGCAGGACACGGCCGGGTGGTTCGCCGGTGACGGCTCCCTCCCTTGAGGGAGCCGTCACGCTGTGTGCGCTACTTCAGCGACCAGGTGGAACCCTGCGGGGTGTCCTCGATGATGATGCCGGCCTCGCCCAATGCATCGCGAATCGCATCCGCGGTATTAAAGTCGCGGGCCTTGCGCGCCTCGGCGCGACGGGCCAGCTGTCCGGACACCAGGGCGTCGAGCGCCGCGTGCTCGGGGGACGCCTCCCCATCGGCCGCACCCGCCGCGCCGCCATTGACCCACGGTTCGGCCAGCGGGTCGAGACCGAGCGTGTCCAGCATCGCACGCACCGCAACCAGGACGCGGCGCAGCATCGCCTTCACGTCGTCGGACGTCGCCGCGGCGTCGCCCGCACCCCAAGCGGCCGTGACCGCGGCGGGCAGATCCGCGCAACGGCCGGTGCCCACGGCCTCGACCAACGTGTTGCCCTCGCGGATCGCGGTGAAGATCGCGGCAGTGGCCCCGGAAACGTTGAAATCGTCGTTCATCGCGCCCACGAACGCGGCGGGCAGATCGTCGGCGCCCACGGCCTCGATCTCGTCGCGCGTCGGCTGCTCGCCGATCGCCGCGGCGGCGCGTTCGATGAAATTCGTCACGCGATCGTACGCGGCTGCGGCCTCAGCCAGCGTCTGATCCGACCATTCCAGCATCGAACGGTACTGCACCGAACCCAGCGCATACCGCACCACCCACGCCGGGTGCTCGGCAAGCACCGCCGGCACCGACAGGCCGTTGCCCAGCGACTTGGACATCTTCTCGCCCTTGGCCGTGACCCATGCCGAGTGCATCCAGTGGCGCGCGAACCCCCATCCGGCGGCGCGCGACTGCGCCATCTCGTTCTCATGGTGGGGGAAGCGCAGATCCAGACCGCCGCCGTGGATGTCGAACTCGTCGCCCAGGTAGCGGTGGCTCATCGCCGAGCATTCCAGATGCCAGCCGGGACGGCCCACGCCGAACGGCGTCGACCAGCGTGCGGTCGGCGGGTCGGTCGGCTTCGGGCGCTTCCACAGCGCGAAGTCGCGCGGATCGTGCTTGTCGGGCGAGGCGTCGGCGGGGTCGACCGGATTGTATTTGTCGTCGCCCGTGTTATCCACGCTCGGACCCATGCGGTCGGCCACGGCGGCGGCCTCATCACCGGTTTCGGCGCCGGCCACGGTCTGCTTCTGGTGGGTCAGCTCGCCGTACCGCGGCCAGCTGGGCACATCGAAGTACACGTCGCCGGTCGGGTTGCCGGCCTCATCGAGCACCATATAGCCGTGGCCGTTGTCCAGGATGCGCCGGATCAGGTCGATCATGTCCAGCATGTGGCCTGTGGCGCGCGGCTCGTAGGTGGGCGGCAGCACGCCCAGCGCGTCGTACGCCTCGGTGAACTCGCGCTCGTAGATGTAGGCGCGCTCCCACCACTGCTGGCCGGCGGCCGCGGCCTTGTCCAGGATCTTGTCGTCGATGTCGGTCACGTTGCGCACGAACGTGACCGTATAGCCCAGACGCAGCAGCCAGCGGCGCACCACGTCGAACGCCACGGCCGCGCGGATATGGCCGATATGCGGCGAGCTCTGCACGGTCGCGCCGCACACGTAGATGCCCACATGGCCCGGCTGGACCGGGACGAACGGTTCGACCGCATGCGAGGCGGTGTCGTACAGCTTGAGGTTCGCGGCGGCGTCGGACAGCATGCGGCCATCCGCGTCGACGGTGGGATTCGTGGTGTCGGTCATAGTTCGAGCGTATTCGCTTTGCCAGACAAGGTCGGGTGGCGCAAACCGCGCTTTTTCCGCGCCTTTTGCCGTGGTGCGGCGTGCTTTCTACGGTGCCGGTGCAACAATGGAATCTATGACGTCACCGCAAGTGCTTATTCTGCAGCACGTCCCGTGGGAGAAACCGGGGCGGATTCTGGCGAATCTTGAGGATCTGGGTCTGGAGACGCTCACGCTCAACGTGGCCAGGAAAAAGAAACCGGACATGCCGGATTTCGACGAGCTGGCCGGCGTGGTGATCATGGGCGGGCCGATGGGGGCCGCCGACTACGACCAATACCCGGGGCTGAAGGCGGAGGCCAAGCTGGCCAAGGCCGCGATCAGCGTGGGCAAGCCGGTGCTGGGCATCTGCCTGGGGCATCAGATCATCGCCACGGCGTTGGGGGCCAAGCTGTGCAAGGGCGAGGAGCCGGAGATCGGCGTGGGGCCGATCAAGCGCGTGGACAGGCACGATTACTTCTCGATGTGGGGCAAGCAGCTGGACGTGCTGCACTGGCACTGCGACACGGTGGGCCTGCCCGACGGCGCGCAGTTGTTGGCGCGTTCGCCGCAGACCAAGGTGCAGGCGTTCCGGTTCGGTTCGGCGCTGGGGTTGCAGTTCCATTTGGAGGTGACCGCCGCCATGCTGGAGGAGTGGCTGGAGGAGCCCTCGATGGTCAAGGAGCTCAAGGCCGCCGGCGGTTCGAAGTCCAAGCTGCGGGAGGCGTTCGCGCAGGCCGATGCGCAGATCCAGCCGCTGGGCGAGCAGGTGTTCTCCAGCTTCGCCGCCCGGTGCAGCACCTACGCCAAGACCCTGAACTAACCGTCCCTTCCCCATCCCGGGTCCTTTTCCCGTCCCGGGTCCATCCGGCGCGTCTCCCGCCACGCCCGGATTCTCCGGACTCTGACATATTCGTGACTCTGACACAATTCAAGAACCTTGTAAAATCAACGATTTTGGAGATGGATCACGGTCACGATGCATCAGAGTCCGGAGAAGCCGGGCGTGGCGGGGCGGGTGGTAGATTAAGGGATTATGCCGATTTACGATATTGGGTTGGAACAGGTGTCGCTTGCGTTCGCGACCAAGACGATCTTCACCGACGTGACGCAGGGTGTGTTCGAGGGCGACCGCATCGGCATCGTCGGCCGCAACGGCGACGGCAAATCCACGCTGCTGCACCTGTTCAACGGCACGCAGGAGCCCGATTCGGGCCGCGTGACCAAGCGCGGGGGATTGAGCTTCGGCATGCTCGACCAGCGTGACCCGCTCGACGACAACGCCACCGTCCGCCAGGCCGCGCTGGAGGGACGCGAGGACTACGAGTGGGCGTCGGAGACGCGCTCGCGCGAGATCGTGGAGGCGCTGCTCGGCGGCATCAGTCTGGACGCGCGCATCGGCTCGCTGTCCGGCGGCCAGCGCCGCCGCGCCGATCTGGCCCGCCTGTTGCTCAAGGACTGGGACATCCTGGCGCTGGACGAGCCGACCAATCATCTGGACGTGGTCACGATCCACTGGCTGGCCGAACACCTGAAAACCCGCTGGGGCAAGGGGCAGGGCGCGTTGCTGCTGGTGACGCACGACCGCTGGTTCCTGGACGAGGTGTGCGAGTCGATGTGGGAGGTGCACGACGGCACGATCGACCCGTTCGAGGGCGGTTACAGCGCGTACATGCTGCAGCGTGTGGAACGCGACCGGCAGGCCGACGTGCGCGAGGCCCGCCGCCGCAACCTGGCGCGCAAGGAGCTGGCATGGCTGAGCCGTGGCGCCCGCGCGCGCTCCACCAAGCAGAAGTTCCACGTCAAGCAGGCACGCGAGCTGATCGCCGACGTGCCGCCGCTGCGCAACACGCTGGAACTGAAGCAGATGGCGACCTCCCGTCTGGGCAAACAGGTGGTGGACCTGATCGACGTGACGCAGGTGTTCGCCGCCGAGAACGGCGTGACCGTAGACGGCACGCCGCATCCCGATGCCGTGCGGCCGGCGTTCATGGGCGACGCCGACACTGCCGGTGCCGCCGCGATCGACCCGGATGTGGCCGAGATGGCGGCCTCCGCGTCCCGCGTGGACGTGGTGCGTCCGATGTATGCGGAGCCGCAGGCGTACGGTGCCGTGGAGTTGGCAGTTGACGACCTGTCAACCGACCCGCGCCTGCGCGATGCCGGTGTCGCCTTTGCCCCGACTGTCACCTCCGACTCTTCCGCAGAGAGACCCGACGCCCCGAGTGTGACCGGGGGAGAGCCCTCTGCTCGCTCCGCCTCTTCTGGCGAGGGGGCTACCCTCCAGGACGCGACCGGGGAAGCGACAACGCTCCCCGCCACCTCCGCCGCGCACAAGGTCTCCGTCACCGGCCGCAAGGTGCTGGACGACGTGACTTGGCTGATCGGTCCCGGCGACCGTTTCGGCATCGTCGGCGCGAACGGCGCCGGCAAGTCCACGCTGCTGAAGATTCTCGACGGGTCGATCACCCCGACCGCCGGCCATGTGAACATCGGCAAGACGGTTCGTTTCGCGGTGCTCTCGCAGCGGCTGGACGAGCTGGAGGCGCTCGGCAAGTACAAGGTCAAGGAGGTGCTGAGCCGGTACAAGCCCAGCTACATCGTGGACGGCAAGGAGGTGACCCCGGGGCAGCTGATGGAACGGCTCGGCTTCGAGGCCGCGCAGCTGATGACCCCGATCCGCGACCTGTCCGGCGGACAGAAGCGCCGCATGCAGCTGCTGCTGATCCTGCTGGATGAGCCGAATGTGCTGATCATGGACGAGCCCGGCAACGATCTGGACACCGACATGCTGGCCGTGATGGAGGATCTGCTCGACACCTGGCCGGGCACGCTGATCGTGGTCAGCCACGACCGCTACCTGCTGGAGCGCGTGACCGACCAGCAGTTCGCGCTGATCGGCGGCAAGATCCGCCACCTGCCGGGCGGCGTGGACGATTATCTGGCGATGACGGAGGCGATCAAAGCCGGCCGCGACCCGTTCGCCGGCGATGCCGCGTCGAATCGGAGGAAGGGCTCTGCGGGGGCGACCGGCACTGCGACGCCCGCGGACGACGCGGCCGGCATCGCGGATGACGCCGCTGCTCCGGAACACGGGACACAGTCCGGGAACGGCGGGGCGACCGGTACCGCGACCGTCGGGGGGACGCCGAAGCTGACGGGCAAGGCGTTCCACGAGGCATCCAAGCGCGTCTCTCAGATCGAGCGGAAGCTGGCCAAGCTGGAGGAGGAGAAATCCGAGCTTGAGACCCGGATGGCCGAACACGACCCGAGCGACTACGCCGGTCTCAACGAGATGAACGTGCGCCTGCAGGCCATCGCCGAGGAGGCCGAACCCCTCGAACTCGAATGGATGGAGCTTTCCGAGCAGTTGGAGTAGCCGTCACCCCTCCCACGGGTTGAACAGCTTGACGCCGGTGTGCTCGAAATCCTTGACGTTGCGTGTGGCCAGCGTGGCATCGCAGGCCAGTGCAATGGCGGCGATCATCGCATCCTGAGGGGTGACGGGTCGTCCTGCGGCGCGGCGTTGGGCGTAGACGGCGGCATAATGTGGTGCCGCAGCTGCGTCAAACGGCAAGGTGCGAGGAAGGTAGAGGTTTATGAACTGCTGCACGGAGTCGCCAAGCCGCCGCTTCCGTGTTCCTTCGGGCAGCAGGGCTATACCCGTCAGCAATTCGGCCGTGGTGACGGATGTCGTGTAGGCTTCATTCAGCGGAACATGGATGAACCAGTCGACGACACGGCGGTCGGCGTGGTCCTTCTTGAGAATCTCGCTGATGACGTTGGTGTCGAGGATGATCATCGTCGTCACCCCAGTTCAATCGGACGGGCGTCGTCGGTACGCGGGGGAGCGAGCTCTTCGTCGGACTGAAGGGATTCGTCTCCGAGCAGGTCCCACATCTCCTGCACCAAGTCAGAGTTGGACATGATGTCATGCGCCAGAACGCCAGCGGTGAAATCCTCGATGAGCGAGCGTGCCTGGGCCTCCGCCGAACGGTTGTTCTTCTTGGCGATGCGCTTGAAATCCTCGACGACCTTGTCGTCAAGCTTGCGGATGGTAAGCGTTGCCATGATGTGCCCCCTTTGATTGATGATTCAATGATAGCACAATGCTAGCATATCTTCCGCTGTCAGACTGTGCGTGTCTTCGTTCTAGGAAGGAAGGGGAGAGAGGGTGCACGATACCCCTTGTGTAACCTCATATGTGATTGGTTGCGAATCCGCAACTAAACACATAGTGCGCAACCATGCACGATGGGTCGGCCGGTCAGGACGAATCATACGCTAAACCGGGAGAGTTCTAACGGAACGGGTTCCCGTCGTCATGGTGCGCCTGACACCCCCCCGGGAGAAGAGAACAAGAAAGGGGCGGCACTTGTGTGCCACCCCTGCAATGGATACCGATGTTGCGTCGCCGCAACGCACGGTGCACGGTTCCCGGAGGCTCAGCGCCCCTTGATCTCGGAGCCGATGACCTTCTCGCTCAGCGCCTTCGGGCCGCGGGTCAGCGCCACGGAGCCCGAGCGCACGATCTCGATGATGCCGTAGTCCTCAAGCAGCGCCAGCATCGAATCCAGCTTCGCGCCGGCACCGGTGGCCTCGATGACCAACGATTCGGGATGCATATCGACCACGCGCACGCGGAAGGTCTGCACGATCTCCAGCACGTCGGACCGGGTCTTGGCGTCGGCCGCCACCTTGACGAGCACGAGCTCGCGGTTCACGGTGTTCTCATCGTCCAGATCCACGATCTTCAGCACGTGGAGCAGCTTGTTGAGCTGCTTGATGATCTGCTCAAGCGGCACGTCCTCCACGTCCGCGGTCACCGTGATGCGCGAGATGTCCGGACGCTCGGTGGGGGAGACGGACAGCGAGTTGATGTTGAACGCACGACGTGCGAACAGGCCGGCGATGCGGGACAGCACGCCCGGGCGGTTCTCGACGAGCACCGACAGCGTATGGCGCTGCGATGTGGGCCGTGATGCGGGATACAAAGCCATGATTATCGCTCCTCTTGCCTGAAATTCCGTCAGTTCTCAGCGTCCGCGGCGGCGTCCGCGCCGTCCGTGTCCTCGTCCGGATCCATGTCGGCGTTATGCCCCTTGAGCGGCTGGATGCCGGGCATGTAGACCACGTTGTTGTTGGACTCGCCGGCGGCGACCATCGGCCACACCATCGCATCCTTCCACACGCGGAAGTCGATGAGCACCGGACGGTCGTTGATCTCGTTCGCCTTGCGGATGCACTCGACGGCCTGCTCCTTGGTGAACGCGCGCATGCCGACGCAGCCGTAGGCCTCCGCCAGCTTGACGAAGTCCGGCACGTCGAAGAACCCGTCCGTCGGTTGCCCGTCGTTCGCGTAGTCCTCGGCCTTGCCGTCGCCGTCGTGCAAGTTGGTGGCCGAATAGTGGTGGTCATAGAACAGCGTCTGCCACTGGCGCACCATGCCGAGGGCCGAGTTGTTCAGGATCGCGATCTTGACCGGCGCATGCTCCAGGAACGCGGCCGTCATCTCCTCGCTGGTCATCTGGAAGCTGCCGTCGCCGTCGATCAGCCACACCGGCTTCTTGTCATCGAAGAAACGCTGCGCGCCGATTGAGGCGCCAATGGCGGCGGGCAGGCCGAAGCCCATCGTGCCCAGACCGGAGGAGGACAGCCACGAGTGCGCGTTCTCGAAGTTCAGGAACTGCGAGGCCCACATCTGGTGCTGGCCGACGTCGGTGACCCAGATGGTGGACGGGTCGGCGTACTTGCCGAGCTGCTGCACCACCCACTGCGGTGCGAGCGTGCCGTCGGTCGGCTCGGCGTACGTCATCGGGTACTTGTTGCGCCAACGGTCGATCGCGGCCCACCACGGCTTCAAATCCGGCTTGCCGTGCTCGGCCTGCAGCTTCTCGATCTGCGGGATCAGGTCGTCCAGCACCGTGGCCACATCGCCGACAATCGGCACGTCGGCCACGCGGTTCTTGCCGATCTCCGCCGGGTCGATATCGATGTGGATGACGCGCGCGGTCGGCGCGAACGCGTCGAGTTTGCCGGTGACACGGTCGTCGAAGCGAGCGCCGATGGCGACGAGTAGGTCGGAACGCTGGATGGCGCCGGTGGCGGCGATGGTGCCGTGCATGCCCGGCATGCCGAGATTCTGCGGATGTGAATCGGGGATGATGCCGCGGGCGGGCAGCGTGGTCACGACCGGTGCGCCGGTGACTTCGGCGAGCTTTTCGACCTGCTTGCGGGCGTCGGAACGCACGGCGCCGCCGCCGACATACAGCACCGGTCGGTACGAACGCTCGAACAGGCGGGCGGCGTCGGTCAGGACGCGGCCATGCGCCTTCATGGTGGGGTTGTAGCCGGGCAGGATCATGCGCTGCGGCCACGAGTAGTACATCTCACCGACCTGCGCGGTCTTCGTCAGATCGACGAGCACCGGGCCGGGACGGCCGGAGTTGGCGATGTAGTAGGCCTCGGTGAGCACGCGCGGGATGTCCTGCGCGTCGGTCACCAGATACGAATGCTTGACCACCGGGTAGGTGGCGCCCACAATGTCGGCCTCCTGGAAGGCGTCGGTGCCGATGGCGTCGGTGCCGACCTGGCCGGTGATGACCACCATCGGCACGGAATCCATATTCGCGTCGGCGATCGGGGTCAGCATATTGGTTGCGCCCGGGCCGGAGGTCACGATGCACACGCCCACGCGGCCGGTGGCTACGGCGTATCCCTCGGCGGCGTGTCCGGCGGCCTGCTCATGGCGCATCAGCAGGAAACGGAACTTCGAATCGTCCTTGATCGCGTGGTAGACGGGCAGAATCGCGCCGCCCGGGATGCCGAACACATCCTGGACCCCCAGATCCTCCAGAGAACGGACCAGCGCTTCGGCGCCGGTCATCTTCTCGCCGTCTGCAATGGTCTGTTTGTCGGTGCCGGCAGCGGCCTTGGGCACGCTGCTGAACGCCTGCAGAGGTGTCGGTAGTACCATGATTCCTCTCTCAATCGTCGTGTGCTCGGGTAGGTTCGCGGTCCACGGGGCGCATCGGTGGGCGCCGCGGGGCGCGACGTCGCGCCGGGGCCGGCTGCCGCTGATGGCGGCATGGCAACGGCGCATACTGCCACCATCGTAGTAGCAAAATATCGCGGAGTGCTAGCCGCGCCCACATACTGGCGTACCGCCGGTGTCCAGCGCATGCCATGCGGCTTCGGCCGCGGCCAGCTGCGCCTTGCGCTTGCTGGATCCGGTGCCGGTGCCGATCACCGTGCCCGCGTCACCGAGTATGGCCCGGGCCGTGAACACCTGCGCATACTCCGGGCCGGACACCTCCATGCGGTACCGCGGTTCCTCCAACCCCAACTCATGCGCCTTGACCACCAGCGAGGTCTTCCAATCCAGCGCGGGGCCTTCGGTGGCCACCTCGCGCAGCGTGTCGTCGATCAGACGGTGCACGACCTCGCGCGCCGTCTCGATGCCATGCTCCACGAACGTGGCGCCGATCAGCGCCTCCACAATGTCGCACAGGATCGAGCTCTTGTCGGCGCCGCCGTCGTCGGATTCGCCGCGGCCGAGCAGGATGTACGGGCCCGCGTGCAGCCTGTTCCGGGCTATGGCGGACAGCGACTCCTCGGAAACGGCCTTGGCCCGCATCTTGGCGAGCTGGCCTTCGGTCATATCCGGGTGCGCCGCGAACAGGGTTTCGGTGACGACCAGTTCGAGCACCGCATCCCCCAGGAACTCCAGCCGCTCGTAGTTCGCCGTGCCCGGGTGCTCGTGCGCGAACGAGCGGTGGGTCAGCGCCTCCACCAGCAGATCCGGGGTGATGGTGGTGCCAAGCGCCTCCAACAACGCTCCGGACGGCACCGGCAATGGCGCCGATGCGGTGTCGGTGTGCTGCGGCGTGGCGAATTCGCCCGATCGTGTGCCGTGATGATGACTCATATCACCGCTTCCCTCGTGGTCGTGTTGACCGGCTGCGCTGGCGCCCCGCCCTGCGTGGCCGGTCCGTATGATTCGCCGTCCCATTGTAGTCCGACGCCTCGGCGGGAACCGATGGCGTGGGCTGTGACGCGGAGAAGGGGATAAACAAAGAACCCTGCCGTCCGTCGACGGCAGGGTTCTCGGAATGCCTATGCAATCAGCGACTCACTTGGTGTGGGCCGGCTGGATGGCGCTGCGGTAGGTGCGGCCGCGGAAGGAACCGCAGCTCGGGCAGGCCATGTGAGGCAGGGTCGGGGCGCCGCAGTTCGCGCAGGTCACGGTCTGCGCGGCGGTCGCCTTCCAGTTCGCGCGACGCGAATGCGTGTTGGCGCGCGAGGTCTTGTACTTAGGCAGTGCCATTGTTGTATCCTCTGTTTCGTTCGAACAATTGAGCTTAAGCGTTCAGTATCCTAGCGCAACCGTGGTACAAAGTCACATCGGCGCGCTCAGCCCCGACGTTCCTCCGCTTCCAGACGGGCTTTGAACTGCTCAAGCGCGGCGAACCGGATATCGGTGACGTCATGGTGGTGGTCGGGGTCCTCGTTGAGATCCACGCCGCACTGCGGGCACAGTCCGAGGCAGTCCTCCTTGCACAGCGGCTGCAACGGCAGCGCCTCCACCAGCGTGTCGCGCAGCGGCGATTCCATGTCGGCGAACGCGCCGTCCGAGCTCAGCGGGTAGACGTCCTCGGCCTCGTCCTCGCCGGCGATGATCTCGACCTCCCCGGTGCCCCGTCCGTCGTCGGCTCCGGGCGCGTCATACGGGAAGAAGAGGGTCACGTTCACGGTCCAGTCGGGGTCGATCGGCTTCAGGCAGCGGGTGCACTCGGCGGTCAGCGGGGCTTCGATCCGTCCGGTGAACACCAGTCCGTCCACAATCGAGTCGAACGAGCCGACCACACGTACATCGGCACCCTCCCTGACGCCGACGATGTCGTCACCGATGCCGCTGGGCGCGGGGAATACGGTGTCGATCGGCTTGCTCTGGCCGGGCCTGGACGCGACCTGCGCCACGGATACGGCCCACTGGGAATCTTCGGGACGGGGCATCGGCTCACTCCTCCGTAGTGGTTTGGGGACGGTTCATGTTCTGCGCCGCGGTGTGCTGGCGATCATACAGTACGTTCAGCCCGGCTTTGACGTCATGGTCGAGCTTGGTGATCTGCTGCTGCAGGCCTTCCATCACCGTGATGCAGTACTGGTCGGCACCGCGGGTGAGACGGTCGGCCTTGGCCTGGGCCTGATCCATGATCTCGCGCGCCTTCTGCTTGGCCAGCGCGGTCACGTTCTCCTGCCCGGCCAGGAACTGCGCCTGCTCCTCGGCCTCGCGGATCGTGTCGGCGGCGCGGCTCTGCGCCGAGGCCACGATGGCGTTGGCCTGCGTCTGGGCGTTCTCCAGGCGGCGCTCGGCCTCGCGCATCAACGCGGACGCGCGTTCGAGCTGAACCGGCAGCATCTTCTTCAATGTGGCCAGGTGATCGGCGAACTCATCGCGATCCACCTTGATCAGCCCCGGTGCGAACAGGGCGCCCTTGGCCTGGTCGAGCGACTGCTCCATCTGATCGATGACGTCATAGACCGTGGTGAATTCCTCGCGGCTGCGCGCCTCCTCATCATCGGTCGCATCCTGGCGTAGGTCGGGCAGCGGGAACAACGGCTTGACCTGGGGCGCGACCTCGTGCTCGTCGGTCACGTCGTTCATGTTCTGGGTTTCGTCGGCCATCATCGACTCTTTTCTTGCTGCAGTGCCTCCACAAGCATCGGCGCCACGCAATCCGGCACCATGCCGGTCACATCGCCGCCGTGCCGGGCAACGTCCTTGACAATGGAGCTGGAGATGTGCTCCAGCACGGGGTCCGCGGGCAGGAACAACGTCTCGACCCCGGAGAGTTTGCGGTTGACCAGCGCCATGCCGAGCTCGGCCTCATAGTCGCCGTTCTGGCGCAGCCCCTTGACGATGACGGTGGCGCCCACCTGCTTGCAATAATCGGTGATCAGCCCATCGGTCGATGCCACCTTGACGTCGGTGAACCCGTCCTTGTCCAGGGCGCGGCGGATCACGTCCACGCGGGTGTCGGGGGAGAACATCGGCTGCTTCGCCGAATTCACCGCCACCACCACATGCACGTCATCGAAGAATCGGGCGCACCGTTCGATGACGTCCAGGTGCCCTGCGGTAACGGGATCGTAGGATCCCGGACATACTGCGATAGTCATGCCTCAAGAGTACCGCGTGCCCGGCCGGCGTGTGTCCAATGCGCCGCGGTGTCGCGGCCGCGCGCGGGTGGACGTTGCCGTTTCGCCGCTTTCGGCTCTATGATGGTGGGCAACCGCAGGCAGTGATATATGAGGTGTAGGGAGTTTCGATGATGACCGATGCGATGTGGAACGACGCCGACCCGGTTTCCCCGCTGTCGAGCCCCGACGAGGGGACCGGCACCGCGGTGCTGGAGCGGCCGGAGACCCGCGAACAGTCCGACATGACCGACAACGGCGATGCCGACCGGTTCGCGCATTACGTGTCCAAGGACCGCATCCAGGAATCGAAGCTGACGGGCCGTCCGGTGGTGGCCCTGTGCGGCAAGGTGTGGGTGCCCAAGCATGACCCGTCGCAGTATCCGGTGTGCCCGGACTGCAAGCGCATCTACGACGAGATGCGCAACTGGTGACGGGCGGCGTGCTCGTTCATTGATCGCCGTGCGCGGAACCATGTCGTAAAAAGAGCCGGTGACAGGCGGAGTACGGATAGAGTCATCTGTACTCCGCCTGTCACCGGTTTGAAACGAGTCCCAGGCCATCGGACACGGTACCGATGGCGGTAGTGTGCTCGGACTTGGGCTTGCTCGAATCAGGCCAGTGAGATGAACTTGATGACGCTGAGTTCGCGGTCGGTGAACTCGGTATTCTCCAGTGCCTTGAGGTTGGCGAGGAGCTGCTCCGGCTTGGAGGCGCCGACCAGCACCGAGGTCACCGCGTCGTCGTGCAGCAGCCAGGCCAGCGCCATCTCGGCCAGCGTCTGGCCGCGCATGGCCGCGATGTTGTTCAGGTCGTGGATCTGCTTGAGCTTGTCCTCGGTCAACGCGCCGGCATGCAGGAATCGGCCGTCGGTGGCGATACGGCTGTCGGTGGGGATGACGCCGTCGAGATAGCGGTCGGTCAGCAGGCCCTGGTCGAGCGGGGAGAAGGTGATCAGCCCCAGACCCAGGCGCTGCGATGTCTCCTTGAGCCCGTTGCGCTCCACGGTGCGGTCGAAGATGTTGTAGCGGTTCTGGTTGATGATGAACGGCACATGCATCTCATTAAGGATGGCGGCGGCCTTCTCCAGCGTCGGCCCGTCGTAGTTCGACAGTCCCACGTACAGCGCCTTGCCGCTGGCCACAATCTGGGCGAGTGCCCCCATCGTCTCCTCAAGCGGCGTCTCCGGATCCATGCGGTGATGGTAGAAGATGTCCACATAGTCCAGTCCAAGCCGCTTCAGGCTCTGGTCCAGCGAAGCGATCAGATACTTGCGGCTGCCGAGGTCGCCGTACGGGCCGGGCCACATCTCATAGCCGGCCTTGGTGCTGATGATCAGCTCGTCGCGATGCGCGGCGAAATCCGTGCGCAGCAGCTGACCCACGTTGCGCTCGGCGGAACCGGGTTCCGGCCCGTAGTTGTTGGCCAGGTCGAAGTGGGTGATGCCGTGGTCGAACGCGGTCCGGGTCAGCTGGCGCATGGTCTCGAACGGCGTGTGGTCGCCGAAGTTGTGCCAGCAGCCCAACGAGATGGCCGGCAGCTTCAGCCCGCTGCTGCCGCAGCGGTTGTAGGTCATCGCGTCGTAGCGCGTGGGCGAGGGCGTGTAGGCGGAGGTCGGTTCCATCATGGTGGTTCTCCTTCGAACATCAGGTGTCGGTCATCGGTCCGCGGGCCTGGCGGACGGTGCCGTCCGGGCCTTCCGGGGTCATCGTCCGACGCGGTGTCCCCGAACGGCCCGTCGGACCGGGCCCTGCGGGCTCACAGCACGGTGGTTTCGGTCGGGATCACCGGCTCGCCGCGCATCAGGCTCTGCGCGGTGATGGGCAGCTCGGCCAGGGCCTGCGCACGGTAGTCGTGGGCGGCCATGATCGCGTCATGCCCCTGCCAGGTGGCGTCGATCTGGCCGTGGTCCACGAAGTCGACCAGCAGGTCCTTCCACCCCTCTTCGGGGCGGAAGGCGGCCAGCTGATCCTCCGAGCCGGAGATGACGTGCTCGCAGTCGGCCAGGTTGTATTCATAGGAGCGGAACGCCAGCTTGCGGCCCGGCACGGTGGCCTTGTCCTTCGACTTCTTGGCCACCGGCTGCATCACGCCGTCGGCGTTCTCACGCTCGGTGAGCTTGTAGACCATCGCGCAGGTGGGAGCGCCCGAGCCGGTGACCAGCCGGGTGCCCACGCCGTACGAATCCACCGGAGCGGTCTGCAGGGCGGCCAGCGCGTACTCGTCAAGGTCGTTGGTCACGGTGATCTTGGTGTTCGTGGCGCCCAACGCATCCAGCTGGTTGCGCACGCGCTGGGCGAGCGCGGCCAGATCGCCTGAATCGATGCGCACGCCGCCGAGTTCCGGTCCGGCGACCTCCACGGCGGTCTTCACGGCCTCCTCGATGTTGTAGGTGTCCACCAGCAGCGTGGTGTTCCTGCCGAGCGCATCGATCTGCGAGATGAAGGCGTCGCGCTCGGAATCATGGACGAGCGTGAAGCAGTGCGCGGCCGTGCCGATGGCCTTGAGCCCGTACAGCTGCGCGGCCAGCAGGTTGGCGGTGCCCTGGAAACCGCCCACCACGGCGGCGCGGGAAGCCGCCACGGCCGACCACTCGTTGGTGCGCCGGCCGCCCATGTCCATGCACGGGCGGTCCTTGGCGGCGGTCACCATGCGGGAGGCCGCGGAGGCGACCGCGCAGTCGTAGTTGAGGATCGACAGCAGCAGCGTCTCCAGCAGCGTGCACTCGCCGAACGTGCCCTCCACCTGCAGCACCGGCGAATTCGGGAAGAACATCTCGCCCTCGCGATAGCCCTTGATCGATCCGGAGAAGTGGAAACGCTCCAGCCACGCGATGGTTTCGGCGCTCACGATCTTGCGGTCGGAGAGGAAGCGCAGATCATCGTCGTCCAAGTGGAAACGCTCGAGCGCGTCAAGGATGCGACCGGTGCCGGCCACCACCCCATACCGGCGGCCCTCGGGCAGATGCCTGGTGAAGATCTCGAAGACGCATTTGCGGTTGGCGGTGCCGTCCTTGAGCGCGGCGTCCAGCATCGTGTATTCATACATGTCGGTCATCATGGCCGGCGAATAATCAACCATCGTTGCCCCTCCTTCGGTGAGGAATATTACCCAGAAGCGTAGTGAATCGGGGCGACGGCCCCGCAACCCGCGAATCGGCAGCCGCGCAGGCGCGGTCGGGGCGTCCGTTGGCGTCCGGGACGGCGAACGGGTCGGGGCCGCACCTGCATCCGGAGCTATGCCCCAGGTGCTAGGTTGGGTGGCATGGCTGAAATCAAGGATCTGCTGAACAATGTGGTGCTGCGTCCGGATGGGCGTGCGGCCGACGAGCTGCGCCCGGTGCGCATCACCCGCAACTTCACCGACGCCCCGGAAGGCTCGGTCCTGATCGAATGCGGCTCGACGCGCGTGATGTGCACGGCCACGTTCACCACCGGGGTGCCGCGATGGCGCAAGGACTCCGGGCTGGGGTGGGTCACCGCCGAATACGCCATGCTGCCGCGCGCCACCGCCGAACGCACCGACCGGGAGTCGGTGCGCGGCAAGATCGGCGGCCGCACGCATGAGATCAGCCGCCTGATCGGGCGCTGCCTGCGCGGCGTGGTGGATATGAAGGCCCTGGGCGAGAACCAGATCCAGCTGGACTGCGACGTCCTGCAGGCCGACGGCGGCACCCGCACGGCATCGATCACCGGCGCGTATGTGGCGCTGGTCGACGCCCTGCGCTGGGCCGAACGCAACCGCAAGATCAAGCGCGCTGACAAGGTGCTCAAGGACTGTGTGTCCGCCGTGTCTGTGGGTGTGATCAACGGCACGCCGATGCTGGACCTGCCGTATATCGAGGACAGCCAGGCCATGACCGATATGAACGTGGCCATGACCGGATCGGGGCAGTTCATCGAGATCCAGGGCACGGCCGAGCATCGTCCGTTCAGCCGCGACGAGCTGAACCAGTTGCTGGATCTGGCCGAAAAGGGCAACAAGGAGCTTCAGGCCGCCCAGCGCGCGGCGCTGGCCGAATGATGAGGTTCGCACTACCTCGGGGTTCCGAATGAGAACGGTTGGAAATGGCCGCCTCGGAATCCGAAAGGCGAGGTAGTGCGAACCACCGAAAGGAACGACTCATGACCACCACTGACCTGACGATCGTCGTCGCCACGCATAACGAGGGCAAACTGGCCGAGATGCGCCAGATCCTTGAGGAGTGCCTGGGGGAGCGCGCCGCCGGCGTGCGACTGGTGTCCGCCGGTTCGATGAATCTGCCGGACCCGGTTGAGGACGGCGTGACCTTTGAGGAGAACTCGCTGCTCAAGGCCCGCGATGTGGCCGAACGCACCGGACTGCCGGCCGTGGCCGACGACTCCGGCCTGATCGTGGACGTGATGGGCGGCGCCCCCGGCATCCTGTCGGCCCGCTGGTGCGGCCGCCACGGTGATGATGCGGCGAACAACGCATTGCTGCTCGCCCAGATCGAGGACATCCCGGACGCCAAGCGTACCGCCCGGTTCTGCTGCGCCGCCGCCCTGGTGGTGCCGGCTGCCGAGGCGGATGGCAACGGACGCCATCGCATCGCCCGGGAGATCGTCCGTACTGGCGAGATGCCGGGCGTCATCCTGCGCGCCGCCCGGGGCGAGCACGGCTTCGGCTACGATCCGCTGTTCGTGCCCGACGACCAGCCCGGCCGTACGAACGCCGACGGCGAGCCGCTTACCAGCGCCGAGATGACCCCCGAGGAGAAGAACGCCATCTCCCACCGCGGCAAGGCCCTGCGCGCCCTGATGCCCGAGCTGGCCGCCGCACTCCTTTGAGCCCAACCTTGCCGTCTTCGTCCCCCGTTCTCGGACTCTGATCTATTCCCCTCGTCGGCCGTGGGGTAAATCGTTGAAATACCGCGGTTCTGTGAGATGGATCAGGGTCACGATAGATCAGAGTCCGTAAACGGGGACCGGGTTGGAGGGGCGTCAGGACAGCAGGAGGTGGGCGCCGGTCATCAGCGCCATCGCAATGACCGCGCTCAGTGACAGCGTGAACCCCGCCAGCCGCGCGTTGCCCAGCACCTTGTCGGTGTACAGCGTGGCGAAGATCGCCGTCGGCGCCAGGCAGCACAACGCCACGGCCTCGCGCGTGACGGCATCGAATGGCAGCAGGAACCATGCCGCCGCGGCGAAGAGCACTGCGAACGGCACGCGCCAGCCCAGAATCTCCAGCACGTCGCGCACATCGTGGCGCGAGGCGGGCAGATCCATCAGCATGCCGACCATCAGCATCGAACAGAACGCGTTCGCATTGGAGAACGGCTGGCAGAACGTGCCCAACCATTCCGGCAGCGTCACGCCGGCGATCATCAGCACGATCATCAGCACATAGGTGTCGAACGACGGCGATGAAGCGAACCCCTTGACCACGTTGCGCAGCAGGGCGCGGCGTGCCAGACGTCGGGCGTCGCGGTCGGCGGGTCGGGTGTACGGCAGCGTCGGCGCCTCGCCGGCCCCCTGCTCGGCCAGCGTGCGGCCGGGCTGGATGTGCAGCAGCGTCTGCGTCATCACATTGGTGCCCGCCGAGACCATCACGCAGTTGCCGACGTCGAACATGGCGGCCGGCACCAGCGCCGCCGGGCCGATCAACGACTGCAGGACCGGGAAGCAGAAGCAACCCACGTTGTACCCCGACCCGTTGAGCATCAGGAACGCGCGGTCGGCCACGGGTCTGCGCCACGAGTAGACGTACATGACCAGCGTGGGCACCAGCGCCGCCACGAACGCGAAGGCCGACACGACGAGCAGGCTCACGTCGTGCGGGTTCGTGGCGAAGGAGTAGATGATCGCGCCCGGCAGGATCAGGTTGAACTCGGCCTTCTGGATCACCCGGTAGTCGCGGTCGCCGAACAGTCCGAAGCGTTTGAACAGGTAGCCGGCGGCGATGATGAGCAACAAGGTGATCGGCTGGATGAGTGCGGACATGGAAACGCTCCCGGTTGGCCTGTGGCGTTGACGAGGTTTGACAACGGATGGCAACGAATGACGAAGGATGTGGTGCGCGAGATGGGACTCGAACCCACACGTCCGAAGACACAGGAACCTAAATCCTGCGCGGCTACCATTACGCCACTCGCGCGCATTGCCGGCCGCGGACGGAACCGAAACCGCCGGTTATGCAAAACCCTAGGCCGCGGATGCGCCGCGCCTAGGGCTGTGGAGCCACTTGACAGAATCGAACTGTCGACCTGCTCATTACGAGTGAGCCGCTCTACCGACTGAGCTAAAGTGGCGTGGTCGTGCGGGCAGCATACGCGACCCGCGCACGAGAAATAGATTGTAGCGCAAGGTGGCGATTTGTCCAATTCGCCGTGTCACCGTGGTCGGTGCATGACGCGGTATGCTGTGAGGCATTGGTGTCGGACCGGCGGTATGGAGAGCGAGGGGTTGCCGATGGCGAACGCAGATAGTGGCCGAGCCAACAGCCGTCGCATGGCGGATGTCGGGGCCGACGGCGTGTCCCGCGACGGCAACCTGCGCGCCGCACATACCGCGCGCGCCGCACACACCCCGCGCGCCGTGCGCAACGTGCGTGTCGAGGCGATGCGTTTGGCGGCCATCGTCGGCATCTCCCTATTCCATACGATGATGCCGTGGACGGCCCAGGCGCTGTGTGATCCGGCGGCCGGCTGCAGTCAGATCGGCGACATGCTGGGGTCGGACCCCACGGTGTTGGCCGTGCTGGGCATCATCGCGCTGATGGGCGCATGGGGCAATCATGTGTTCTTCATGATCTCGGGGTTCTATCTGATCCCCTCGCTGGCGCGCCGGTCCAAGCAGGCGGGGTATTGGCACGACGCGTTGCGGGGCACCGTACGCCGTGTGCTGGTGATTGCCGTGTCGGTGGTGTTGGTGGCGGTGGTCGCGCTCGCATTCGACGCGTGGGTCATGCCGTTGGTGAATGTGCATCTGGTGTGGCAGTGGACGTTGGGGATTGAATTCGTGTGGCTGTACGCCGCGTTCGTGGCGGTGGCGCCGGTGCTGGCCTGCCTGTTGCGGCGTGTGCCGGCGCGGATCCGCGTGGCGGTCGCCTGCATGCTGGTGGTCGCTCTGGTGATGGTGAACGGGTACGTCGCGTTCGTCTCTCCGGGCGACGCCGCCACGCGCGGGTTGACCGACTGGCGTAAATGGATGAGTGCGATCACGTATGCGGTGTCCTTCGCGATCGCCGGTGTGGCCGGCATGTCCGGGGCGCCGCGGCCCGCTGATCTGCCACGATGGCGGCACCGTTGGATGAAGGCGTTGGTGGCGGTCGCCGCGGTGGTGCTGACGGTGGAGGCGGTGGCCGCGATACGCAGGGATGTGACGCTGATCGCCCAGCTGTCGTACAAGTCGACGTCCGCGGCGTCGATGGCGTTGGCGTTCCTGCTGGTGATGGTATGCGCGTCGGGGTCGGGCGGCGGGAGCGTGGACCTGGCTCGTGCCTCGCGCGAGGCGGGGGCGTCCGGTTCCGTGGCGGCGCGGGCCGTGGCGTGGCTGGCCTCCGGCATCCTGGGGTTCTACATCGTGCAGTCGGTGTTCGGCACGGTGGCGATGGATATCGTGATTCAGGGGCTGCTGGCCGACGTGACGCGATGGGCCGCGTCCGGCGGCGGCGCTGCGGGGCTGTGGCTGCTGGCCGAGGGGACGGCGGTTTCGGTGGGGTATGTGGTGGTCGTGGCCGTGCTGGATGGGCTGATCCGCCGTCCGGTGCTGCGGATGCTGCGATTGGGGCGATAGCGAACCGCCGCGGCGGTTCTGCGAACGTTTGCAGAATAAGTGGCGGCGGATGCGCGTCGCGCTGCGGGTCTGTCCAATTTCGTGGGTACCGTGGTGCTTGAAGAGCAACGGCGCGGAGCGACTTCCGTGCCGCTTCATTCGGAAAAGGAAAGGACCTGTTCACTATGGCCATCAATCCTCCTGTTGACGCCACCCAGACCCCGGAGTGGGCCGCGCTGCAGAAGCACTACGACGAGCTGCAGAGCGAGGGCGTCAGCCTCAAGCAGTGGTTCGCCGACGATCCCGAGCGCGTCGAGAAGCTGAGCTTCGACGCCGGCGACCTGCACTTCGACCTGTCCAAGAACCTCATCAAGCCGGAGACCCTCAAGCTGTTCGCCGACCTCGCCAAGGCCGTCAAGCTCGACGAGCGCACCAAGGCCATGTACACCGGCGTGCA
This sequence comes from Bifidobacterium pullorum subsp. gallinarum, assembly GCF_000741215.1. Taxonomy (GTDB): domain Bacteria; phylum Actinomycetota; class Actinomycetes; order Actinomycetales; family Bifidobacteriaceae; genus Bifidobacterium; species Bifidobacterium pullorum_B. Next base: position 205,117 of record NZ_JGYX01000005.1, on the reverse strand, counting down.
CATCAACAACACCGAGGACCGCGCCGTGCTGCACACCGCGCTGCGCCGCCCGGTCGAGGACGAGGGCAAGTACATCGTCGACGGCCAGGACACCGTCAAGGACGTGCGTGAGGTGCTCGGCCGCATCTACGCCTTCGCCGACAAGGTCCGCTCCGGCGAGTGGACCGGCGTGACCGGCAAGAAGATCGAGACCGTCGTCAACATCGGCATCGGCGGCTCCGACCTGGGGCCGGTCATGGTGTACGAGGCGCTCAAGCCGTACGCCGACGCCGGCATCTCGGCCCGCTACATCTCCAACATCGACCCGAACGACCTGGCCGAGAAGACCAAGGGCCTCGATCCGGAGACCACGCTGTTCATCATCGTCTCCAAGACCTTCACCACGCTGGAGACCCTGACCAACGCCCGCGGCGCCCGCACCTGGCTGCTTGAGGAGCTCAAGGCCTCCGGCGCCATCGACGGTTCCGAGGAGAAGAAGGCCAAGGCCATCCGCAAGCACTTCGTCGCCGTCTCCACCAACCTGGAGAAGGTCGCCGAGTTCGGCATCGACCCGGAGAACGCCTTCGGCTTCTGGAACTGGGTCGGCGGCCGCTACTCCGTGGACTCCGCCGTCGGCACCTCGCTCGCCGTGGTCTTCGGCCCGGCCCGCTTCGAGGAGTTCCTGCACGGCTTCCACGAGATCGACGAGTACTTCGCCAACACCCCGTTCGAGCAGAACGCCGTGGTGCTGATGGGCATGCTCAACGTGTGGTACCGCAACTTCTTCAAGGTCGCCTCGCACGCCGTGCTGCCGTACGACCAGTACCTGCATCGCTTCCCGGCCTACCTGCAGCAGCTGACCATGGAGTCCAACGGCAAGTCCGTGCGTTGGGACGGCACCCCGGTCACCTCCGAGACCGGCGAGATCTTCTGGGGCGAGCCGGGCACCAACGGCCAGCACGCCTTCTACCAGCTGATCCACCAGGGCACCCAGCTGATCCCGGCCGACTTCATCGCGTTCGTGAACACCCCGAACCCGCTGAAGGACGGCGATCAGGACGTGCACGAGCTGTTCCTGGGCAACTACTTCGCGCAGACCAAGGCGCTCGCGTTCGGCAAGACCGCCGACGAGGTGCGCGCCGAGGGCACGCCGGAGGAGATTGTGCCGGCCCGCGTGTTCACCGGCAACCGTCCGACCACCTCGATCCTGGGTGTGGCGCTGACCCCGTTCGCCGTCGGCGAGCTGATCGCGCTGTACGAGCACATCACCTTCGTCGAGGGCACCGTGTGGGGTCTGGACTCCTACGACCAGTGGGGCGTCGAGCTTGGCAAGCAGCTGGCCAAGGAGATCACCCCGGCCATCTCGCAGGACGACGAGGCGCTGGCCGCGCAGGATGCGTCGACCCAGTCGCTGATCCGTTTCTACCGCGAGCACAGGGAGTTCTGAGCTTCGCTCAGAACGCTGTGCCCAGCGCGGGCATGCAATACGGCATGCCCGGCTACGAACAGTCCACCGGACTGTTCGTCATGGGAGTTCTGAGCTTCGCTTGGAATGCTGTTGAAGACCCCGGCTACGGCCGGGGTCTTCCCATACCTGGAAGCTATGGAATCCAGTATGCCGCCGCATTGGTGATGCGTTCGCATCCGGCGTATTGTCATATCGCTGGCGGTATCGTGAGCATATACAGCCAATATCGCAAGGAGGCAGCATATGGTGACGACCTATCAGACCGACTCGCCCACCGCATCGGTGGTCTACATGACCCGGGACATCAGCCCCGCCGGACTGATGAAGGCCTACGAGGCGCTCGGCGTCAAGCCGAAGGGCAAGGTGGCTGTCAAGCTGAGCACCGGCGAAGGCGGCAACACCCATTACCTGCAGCCGGCGCTGATCAAGGACCTCGTACAGCGTCTTGACGGCACGATCGTCGAATGCAACACCGCATACGCCGGCACCCGCAACGAATCCTCGAAGCATTGGGAGACCATCAAGGAACACGGCTTCATGGAGATCGCCCCGGTGGACCTCCAGGATGAGGAGGGCGAGATCGAGATTCCGATCGAGGGTGGCAAGCGCCTGACCAGCGACACCGTGGGCTCACACTTCCCGAACTACGACTACTATGTGGTCCTCTCCCACTTCAAGGGCCATGTGATGGGCGGCTTCGGCGGGGCCCTGAAGAACATCTCGATCGGCATCGCCTCCTCACACGGCAAGGAACGCATCCATTCCGGCCAGGACGAGGCGCTGCCCAACGCGTTCGACGGCGACCACGACTCCTTCCTGGAGGCCATGGCCGAGGCCGCGACCGGCGTGTTCAACGCGCTGCACGGCAACATGCTGTTCATCAACGTGATGAACAACCTCTCGGTCGATTGCGACTGCGACGGCAACCCGCACGCCCCGCAGATGAACGACATCGGCATCCTCGCCTCGCTCGACCCGGTGGCCGTGGACCAGGCCTGCGTGGACCAGGTGTACCTGTCGGACGACAACAACGGCCCGCTCATCGAGCGCATGGAGTCGCGCCACGCGATCCACACGGTCGAACACGCCGTCGAGATGGGCCTGGGCAACCGCAACTACCGTCTCATCGACCTCGACGCCTGATCCGCGTCCGGAATCGAGCTTGCATAGAAGGGAAACAGATATGGCAACAACAATGAGCATCAGCCGCACGCGCGAACTGCCGTCCGTCAAGGTCCAGGCGCTCGCCACGCTCGCGGCCATCGTCGGCGCGGTTGCGATCCCGCAGATCTTCCACGTCGTCGGCGCGATCTCCGGCCTGGGCACCGGGCTGGGTGAGGCCTTCCTGCCGATGCATCTGCCGATCATCCTCGTCGGCCTGTTGGCGGGCCCGTATGCCGGCGCGATCGCCGGTGCGTTCGGCCCGCTGGTCAGCTTCGCGCTGTCCGGCATGCCGGGACTGGCGATGCTGCCGTTCATGGTGATCGAGCTGGCCGCCTACGGTCTGATCGCCGGTCTGCTGCGCACCGCCAACATGCCGACCATCGCCAAGGTGCTGCTGGTGCAGGTCGGAGGCCGCGTGGTGCGTGCCGCCGCGATTCTGTTCGCCGTGGGCGTGCTCGGCAACACGACGGTGGCCGTCGCCACGATCTGGATGAGCGTGCTCGCCGGTCTGCCCGGTCTGATCCTGCAGTGGGGCCTGATCCCGCTGATCATGTTCTGGGTCGAGCATCGCGCCGCCAAGGAGTGACGCCTGTCGATACGGTCTGATGATTGATTGAAAGCCGCTTCTGTCCGTCGCATGCACGGGCGGGGCGGCTTTCAAACGTAAGGGTGCGGTCGTGTCGATTGGGACCGTCCGTCTGGCGTCCCCGTGGGCGGACGGTCGTAAGACAGACGTAAAGGAGAACAATGTAATGACTATGAACGATGACTGGCTGCGCGCGCAACGCGAACTCAGCGCCCATGATGAGCTCGGCTGTGTCGCCTGCCGTGGCGGCGAGACTCTCACCGGTACCGGCCGCGGTGTCAAACCGCTGCTGGCTTGGCTGGCCGCGGGGCAACGGCTCGACGGATTCTCCGCCTCCGACCGGGTGATCGGCAAGGCCGCCGCCATGCTGTACATCCAACTGGGCGCGGTGGCCGTGCGCGGCCATGTGATGAGCGAGGCGGGCCTGGCCATGCTACAGTCCCATCACGTCGAGGCCGCCTATGACGAACTGGTGCCGATGATCCGCAACCGTGCGAACACCGGTATGTGCCCGATCGAACAGTCGGTGCGGGACATCGACGATCCGGCGCAGGCCGAGGCGCCGATCCGGGCCGCGGTCGCCCAGCTCATGGCCGCCCGGTCCTGACCCTACCTGTCTCTCTTTGGATCGCCGGTGTCCGAATGCGCGGCTAAAATGGAAAGCCGCTGTGCCGGGAGATTGGTCGCCGCATGAACCGCTCTCCTCACCAGGGTCCAGCCGGTCGGCCGCAAGGCTTGGCATCCGGCGGATTGGCAGGCTTCCCGCGGGCAGACCCAAAGGAATGACGACCCCGGGCGGGCTGAACGCCGCGCCCCGAACCGAGGCGCTGACATGCGGCAGCGTTGGAGGAAACCATCATGGTGAATGCTATCGAGGCATTTGACGCCAAGCACATGAAGCCGGCCGAGGAGATCCCGGACTTCCGTCCCGGTGACACCGTTGACGTGAACGTCAAGATCAAGGAAGGCAACAACTCCCGTATCCAGACCTTCACCGGCGTGGTGATCGCCCGTCAGGGCGCTGGCGTGCGTGAGACCTTCGTCGTGCGCAAGATCAGCTTCGGCACCGGTGTGGAGCGCCGCTTCCCGCTGCACTCCCCGTCCATCGACTCGATCAAGCTGGTCCGTCGCGGCCGCGTGCGTCGTGCGAAGCTGTACTACCTGCGCGCTCTGCGCGGCAAGGCCGCTCGTATCGTCGAGCGTCGCGACAACAAGGCCACCAAGGCCTGAGTCGTACGCCGACATCGTAAACGCGAATGCAACCCGGTGCGCCGCAAGGCCTCCGGGTTGTTTCATATGACCAGTCGCTATGATGGAACGCGACGCCGCCAACCGGAGACGCCGCCGACGCAAGGAGGACACGCGGATGCAAGCATCGCCCAATCCCGATGACGAACGGGACCTGCGCACCATGGTCGTGGCCGACCACGGCGTGGATCCCTCCCCCGTGCCCCGTCATAAGGCGCCGGCGCGTCAAACCGCGGGCATGGGCTTGCGCGACACCCTGATCTGGTGCGGCATACCGGTACTGGTCATCCTGCTGCTGCGCGTGTTCGTATTCGGCATGTACGCCATCCCCAGCGGATCGATGGAGAACACCATCATGCCCGGCGACCGCGTGCTGACCCTGTCCCTGGCACCCAAGGCCGTGGACCTGCGCCGCGGCGACATCGTGGTGTTCAAGGACCCCGCCAACTGGCTGCGCAACGAGCAGAGCAACGGTGTCTTCGGCAAGGACAGGCTCATCAAACGACTGATCGGACTGCCCGGAGACGTGGTCGAATGCGCGGGCGAGGGCAGCCCCGTGACCATCAACGGCGTGGCCGTCGACGAATCCTCATACATCCGTGAGGGCGTCTCTCCCAGCAGCTTCCCGTTCCGCGTGGAGGTCACGGAGGGACATGTGTTCGTCATGGGCGACAATCGTTCCAATTCCGCCGATTCCCGGTACCATCAGGACGATGAGGAGAACGGTCTGGTGCCGTTGGAGGACATCGAGGGCGTGGCGTTGGCCACATACTGGCCGTTGCGGCGCATCGGCGTGCTGGACGCGCATCACGACGTGTTCGCCGACGTGCCGGGCAGGCAGTCGGTCGGACTGTGATCCATCCGGGCGGTGATTGCGGGATGCGGGAAGCGCATTCTTTCCGGACTGTGATCTATTCGGCATCGTGGACATCAACTACTACCGCGGTGGGAGCGAGATATGGTGCATGAGAGTCCGACGCTGGAGTTGGAACGGGAACTGGCCGCACAGGGGTATGGTCTGATTGTGGGGTTCGACGAGGTCGGACGCGGTGCACTGGCCGGTCCGGTGATGGTCGGCGCCGCGGCGATACGCGCCTGCGACCTGCCGGAGCTGGCGGTTCCGGACGGTGTCGCCGATTCCAAGATGCTGACGGAACGACGCCGCGAGACGCTGTTCGAACCGCTGCAGGCGTGGTGTGCGGCGAGCGCGGTCGGACAGGCCAGCAACAGTGAGATCGACGAGTGGGGCATCAGTCATGCACTCGGCATCGCGGCCCTGCGCGCGCTCAACGCCGTGGAACGGCAGCTGGGGCTTATGTCGCCTGCCGGCGGTGGGCGGGCCGTGTCTGCTGCCCAGGACGCGGCGACGATGCGGGTCGGGGCGATTCTCGACGGGCCCAACGATTACATCACCAAAGCGCTCGACACCTTCGACGCGCCGGACGTGCCGGTTCCCGCACACGTCGTCACCCAGGTCAAGGGCGACCGCCACTGCGCCACGGTGGCCGCGGCGGCCGTCATCGCCAAGGTGACCAGGGACAGGCTCATGGTGGACATCGCCCGCGGCAATCCGCGGTACGCGCCGTATGAGTGGGACCGCAACAAGGGGTACGGTTCCGCCGCGCATCGCCGCGCCATCGCCGAACTCGGCCCCACCCCGCTGCACCGCACCAGCTGGCACCTGACCGGCGAATGACCGGCACTGACTCCTCCCTTACGGCGACACCGCCTAATCCGCAAGGATGAGCCCGGCCGGCACCGTCACGCGGAATCGTCCGTCGGCCCGATGCCGTGCGCGTGGCCGCGGCCGTAGCCTCAAGGTATGAGAAGCAAGAACCCCACAGCATTCACCGCGAATCCCGATATCGAGCGGACCGGCGCCATGCGACCGGACTACGCGTCCGGCGTTCCCGCCTCCGCGATTCTGAACGCCTCCGACCTGGTCATGGACTACGGCGCCGCCAACGTCCGCGCCGCCGCCGACCACGGCACCGCCGGCACAGGCCCCGCATCCGTGCATACGCTCGCACTCAACCACGTCGACTTCACCCTACGCGAGGGCGAATCGGTCGCCGTCATGGGCCCCTCGGGCTCCGGCAAATCCACCCTGCTGCACGCGCTGGCCGGCATCATCCGGCCGACCGCGGGCACCGTGACCTTCCGTGGCGCGAACCTGACCGCCATGCCGGACGCGGCGCGCACCAAGCTGCGCCGCAGCGCCTTCGGCTTCGTCTTCCAGTCCGGCCAGCTGCTGCCCGAACTGCCGGCGGTCGAGAACATCGCGTTGCCGATGATGCTGGGCGGCGTGGATTACCGCCGCGCCACCGATGCGGCGATCCTGTGGCTGGAACGACTCGGCTTGCGCGCGCTCGCAGGCCAGCGTCCGGGGGAGATGAGCGGCGGGCAGATGCAGCGCGTGGCCATCGCCCGCGCCCTGTGCGTGCAGCCGGCCGTGGTGTTCGCCGACGAACCGACCGGTGCACTCGACCAGACCACCGGGCGCGAGGTCATGTCGATCCTGATGGAGGCGAGCCGCGCGAACGGCGCCGCCGTGGTGGTGGTCACGCACGACCCGAACGTCGCCGCCTTCTGCGACCGCACCATCACCATGCAGGACGGGCGTCTGGCGGATCTGCCCGGTGCCGCCGGCGGGCATGACGAACGCGTGGTGTCGGCCCCCAGCTGGCAGGGGCGAACCCCGGCCGCGGGAACCGAGGTGGCCCGATGAGCACCTTCGCACTCTGGCGTCTGTTCCACCGCCCCGGCCGCAGCGACACGACCGCGCACACCTCAGCGCTCGCCATCATCGCGTTTGCCGCCGCCACCGCGATCTTCCTGACCGTGCTCGGCGGCCTGCACGGTTTCGTCTGGCGCGCCTCCGCCGACCATACCATCGGTTGCCTGTTCAGTCCCGACGCCTGCGCGCCCGGCACCTACGAGGCGTTCTCCCGCCGGCTCGCGGACGACCAGATGACGCAGATGGCCTCGACCTACGTGGTGCTGGCCATCTTCGCCTGCGTCCTGCTGGTCGTGCCGTTCGCCGCGCTCGCCGGTTCGGCCGCGCGGTTGGCGGCCTCCCGCCGTGACACCCGTCTGGCCGCGTTGCGTTTGGCGGGCGCCACCACCGGCCAGGTGGTGCGACTGACCGCGCTCGACGCGGCCGGCCAGGCGTTGGTCGGTTCACTGATTGGCATCATTGGATACTTTGCGATCATGCCGTTGATCATGCTGCTGAACTTCCAGAATCAGCGGTTCACGTTCGAACAGCTGTGGGTGGGGTCGATCGCGCTGGTGGCCGTGGTGGCGGGCGTGACCGTGCTGGCGCTGGTCTCGGCGCTGATCACGCTGCGCCGCGTGGCGATCACCCCGCTGGGCGTGATGTCCCGCGCCGCCGAACCGCTGCCCGCCAAGTGGCGTGTACTGATCTTCCTGGTCGTGGTGGCCGCCGCATACCTGGTGTTCTCGAACCCGACCATGCTGACCGGCCTGGGCGATGCGATGATCTACGCGGTGGTCATCGGGTTCTTCTTCCTGGTGTTCGCGGTGGTGAACCTGGTGGGTGTATGGGTGGTGGCCGCCCGCGCCCGCGTCAAGGCCCGTCATCCGAAGGACGCCGCCACGATGATCGCGATGCGCCGCATCCTCGACAACCCGAAGCGCGCCTGGCGCAACGTCTCCGGTGTGGCGTTGGCGGTGTTCGTCGCCGGCATCACCTCGATCTGCGGATACCTGTCGACCAGCGCGTGGACCTCGGGCGGCGCCGTGCCGCCGGCCGACGACCCGGGCGTGACGATGATGCGCGATATCGGCACCGGCGGTCTGCTGACGCTGGGATTCGCCGCCGTGCTGGCCGCGGTCAGCTGCGGTGTGATGCAGGCGGGCTCGGTGTACGACCAGGCGGCCGAATACCGGATGCTGGTGTTGGAGGGCACCGACGTGAAGACGCTGAACCGTGCGCGGTTCAAGGAGGTGCTGACGCCGCTGACCACCGTGGTTGTGGTGGCGGGCGGCTGCTCGCTGCTGCTCATGTTCCCGCTGTTCGCGGCCTCGATGACGCAGCCGGCCACGATCCTGAGCTTCGTCGGCGGCGTGGCGCTGTGCTTCGCGCTGGTGTCGGTGGGTGCGTTCGCGTCCAACCGCGTGGCCGCCAGCCTGAACCTGACCGACTACCGCGCCGACGACTGATCGGGTCGGGTATCAGCCCAGCAGCACGGCGACCAGGGCGATGACGACGGGGCTGGTCATCGTGCTCAGCAGGATGCCGTCGCGTGCGAAGGTGGTGCCGACGTTGTAGCGCGCCGCGTAGTTGTACACGTTCTGTCCGGTCGGCAGGGCGGCGAGCACCACGCAGGCGTACAGCGTCGGCCCGCGGAATCCCATTACGAAGTAGGAGAGCAGGAACGCCACCAGCGGCATAACGAGGTTCTTGAGCACGGTGACGGTGACGGTGGCCTGGCGCGCGGTCCTGTCCTGCATCGGCCTGGTGCCGTGCAGGGACATGCCGAAGGCCATCAGGATCATCGGCACCGCGGCGTCGCCGATCATGTCGATCGGGTCGTAGAGGAAATCGGGGATGACGAACCAGCCGGTCTGTGCCGAGACCACCGACACCGCGATGCCGAGCAGCGAGGCGATGAGCATCGGCTGATGGAAGGGCTGCTTCAGCACCTCCTTGGCCGACACGCGGCCGGTGGTGGCCATATCGAGCACGGTCAGCCCGACCGGTGTGAACAGCGCCTGCTGCATGACCAGGATCGGCGCCACCAGCGCCGGATCGTCGAGGATGTAGGTGGCAATCGGCAGGCCGATGTTGTTGGAGTTCAGATACAGCGAGTTCAACGCACCGATGGTGGCGTGGGCCGCATCCATGTGGAAGTGCAGGCGGTTGACGATCAGGAAGATCACGCCCACCGCCATGGCGGAGGCGAACGCCACCACAATCGACGAATGGAAGATGTCGAAGATCGGCTCCTTGGAGAGGATGGCGAACATCAGGCAGGGGCTGCACACGAAGAAGCTGAAACGATTGAGCACCATCTGCGCGCTCGACCCGCCGATGCGCAGCCGGGCCGCGATGTATCCGGCAAGGATCACGATGCCGATGACGCAGAATCCCTGCAACGCGTTCAGCAGTCCCATATCGTCTCCTTGCCTGTGCCATGATCACGCTCGTGCGTGGCGTTTCGGATATGGTTACCAGTGTGTCATCGGCGTGCGGCCGTCACCGTTCCCGTCTCACATCGCGCCGCACGACACTCCCGGCCTTGTTCGGACCGTGCGACATCGTGACTGTGGGAGGAGTTGGAGCGTTGGCGAAATATCAACGTTTTGGGGACTTGTATCACAGTCACGATGTCGCAGAGTCCGTAATAATCCGGGAGCGTCGATTATCGGGATGGGAGCGGGTAGGCTGGGGGACATGAGTGATGAGATGATGCAGGCCGCGGCGATCGAGACGCCGGCGGAGATCGGGTTCGCGCCGGATGCCACGATGGAAGAGGCGTTGGCCGCGCTGATGGAACAGATCATGGCCGTGTATTCGGTGAGCGACGACGAGGGGCCGTTGACCGACATGGTGGAGCGGTTCCTGCGCCGCCAGCCGCATCTGACGGTCCGCAGGCACGGCGATACGCTGGTGGCCTCGACCGATCTGGGCCGCGAGCGCAGGGTGATCCTGTGCGGGCATCTGGATACGGTGCCGGTGATCGACAACTTCCCGCCGCGCTGGCTGGAGTCCGGCGATCCGGCGATCCGCGGGGAGATCGCCGCCGCGCATCCGGACGAGCGTGTGATGTGGGGGCGCGGCGCCACCGATATGAAGGCTTCCGACGCGGCGTTGCTGTATCTGGCGGCCACACTGACCGAACCGAAGGTCGATCTGACCTACGTGTTCTACGACCATGAGGAGGTTGTGGCCGAGAAGAACGGCCTGCGCAAGGTGGTTCAGGCACACCCTGAATGGATCCAGGGTGATTTCGCGATCATCGGCGAGCCGACGAACTGCGGCATCGAGGGCGGCTGCAACGGCACGATGCGCTTCGACGTGGTGTCTCACGGCGTGGCCGCGCACTCGGCACGCGCGTGGATGGGGGAGAACGCCATCCACAAGGCCGGCGAGGCGCTCGCGCGTCTCAACGCCTATGAGCCGCAGGCCATCACCGTGGACGGTCTGGAATACCGCGAGGGCCTGAACGCCACGCTGATCTCCGGCGGCAACGGCACGAACGTGATCCCGGACGAGTGCCGCATCCATGTGAACTACCGTTTCGCCCCGGACAAGGACATCCGCCAGGCCAAGGCGCTGATGATGGGCGCGGACGCCGGCGCGGAGCTGAACAACGGCGAGCATACGGCCACCGGCGGCGTGTTCGAGGGCTTCGGCATCGAGATGAAGGACGAATCGCCGTCCGCCCGCCCCGGCCTGGACGATCCGCTGGCCCAGTCGCTGGTCGGCCTGGTCCGGGAACGTACCGGCCGCGAACCGGTGGCCAAGCTCGGTTGGACCGATGTGGCCCGTTTCGCCGCGCTCGGCATCCCCGCCGTCAACATGGGCGCCGGCGACCCGCTGCTCGCGCACAAGCACGACGAGCAGGTGCCGGAAAGCGACCTGACGCTGATGGCCGGCATCCTGCGCGACTGGCTCGGCTGATCGCATCAGGCGCGTCGGATTGGGGGCCGACGCGCCTGAAAACCAATGCGGGGTAAACGGTCGGCAAAAAGTGTGTCATACTTATGGATGGTGGTTCTGCACACCACCACCGAAGCCTGGAGATGGCGTCGATCCCCTCGCGTGAGTGTTCCGCGAGCGCCGGTGTCCGCCATCGAGCAGCAGAGACTTTTGCAGGATGAGCCTGTGCGGTGCGCGATTGCGCGCGACCACGGTGAGAGCGTGGGGTGACAGCCGCGGCGGGCCGGACTAAGGCGACGTGGTGCAGCGCGTCGTGAGGAGCATTGTGCCCAGAGCGAACCGTGAGGGTTTCGACGAGAACGAAACCGTTGATCAGTCATTGTCGGAAACATCGGCATCCGAAGCGCCGTCCGAACCGGCGACCCCGCCGCGCCGCCGTCGCGGACGCCGCGTCACCCGTGAGGTGGGTGCGGCCGGCGCCACCGTGGCGCTGCAGGTGCAGGATCATTCGATGCCGCTGTTCGAGGAGCCGCATCTGCCGAGCCACCAGGAGCCCAAGCCGGAGCCTGCGCCGTCCCATGACGAGGAGGAGCAGGTGGCGCCGCGTCGTCGTTCGCGCCGTGCCGCCGGTACTGCCGAGCGCCGCGGGACCGAGCGCGTCTTCCAATCGCCGTTCGACGACCCGTCCGGCGACGCCCGTGCGCTCGACGCGGTCGAGTCGTTGCCGGAGGGCCATGAGTCGCGTCGCCATCCGCGTCCGATGACGTCGTTGCTGTTCCAGGAGCCGGTGCTGCCGGAGCTGCGCCCGCGCCCCGTCGAGCGTGACGATGACGACCGTGAGGAGGACGAGGACGAGCGTCCCGCCTCTCGCCGTACCCGTTCGCGCCGCGCCCGCAGCCGTGAGGATGAGCGTGACGCGCGCCGCGACGAGGCCGAGGAGCGTGAGGAGGACGAGCCGCGCCTGTCGCGTCGGCGTCGTTCCCGCAGCCGCGAGGAGGAGCCCGATACGCGCCGCGATCGCGAGGAACCGCGTGCCGAGGAGCGGGAGGGCGCCGATGCCGCCGACGAGGAGCCGACGCGTTCGTCGCGTCGTTCGCGCCGTCTGAACGCCCAGGAGCGTCGCGCCGCGGCCGAGGTCGAGCAGATCGAGGAGGACCTCGAACTCGACGAGATCACGTATCTGCCGATCGACGAGGAGCGCCCCGCCAAATCCGACGACGAGGAGGAGGGGACGACGCGTCGTCGCCGTCGCCGCTCGCGCGGCGGCAACCGCGAGGATCGTGCGAACGACGAGCGGTCGCGCGAGGAGCATGAGGAGCATCCCCGTGAGTCCTCCCGCGAGGATGAGGATGACGAGGAGCAGACCGTCACGCGCCGTCGCCGCCGTCGCCGCGGGGCCAAGTCCTCGGACGAGCAGGAGCAGCCGCTGACCCGCCGTTCGCGCAAGCAGCAGTACATCGACGAGATCACCGATGTGGAGGGTTCGACCCGTCTGGAGGCCAAGAAGCAGCGCCGCCGCGACAACCGCCGCGAGCGCAGCCGCCAGAACCAGCTGATGGAGCAGGATTTCCTGGCCCGCCGCGAGAACGTGGAACGCCTGATGGTGGTGCGCGAGCGCGAGCGTCATACGCAGATCTCGGTGATCGAGGACAACGTGCTGGTCGAGCATTACGTCTCCGACATCCAGGAGGTGGCGACCGTCGGCAACATCTATCTCGGCCGCGTGCAGAACGTGCTGCCGAGCATGGAGGCCGCGTTCGTGGACATCGGCCAGGCCCGCAACGGCGTGCTGTACGCCGGCGAGGTGAACTGGGACTCCACGCGTCTGGAGGGCCAGCCGCGCCGCATCGAGCTGGCGTTCAAGTCCGGCGACCCGGTGCTGGTGCAGGTCACCAAGGATCCGATTGGCCACAAGGGCGCGCGCCTGACCTCGCAGGTCACGCTGGCCGGCCGCTTCCTGGTGCTGGTGCCTTCCGGCGGTATGACCGGCGTCAGCCGCAAGCTGTCCGAGCGCGAGCGCAGCCGTCTCAAGGGCATCGTCTCGAAGATCGCCCCGAAGGATATGGGCGTGATCATCCGTACCGCGGCCGAGGGCGCCTCCGAGGAGGCGATCGTCAAGGACCTCGAGAACCTCGTGCACCAGTGGGAGCGCATCACCGCCAAGCGCGACGAGTTCCTGCACGGCAAGCGCCCCAAGCTCCTGCAGGGCGAGCCGGATGTGGCGATCCGCGTCGTGCGCGACATCTTCAACGACGACTTCAGCAAGATGATCGTCGAGGGCGACAAGGTGTACGCGCGCATCGAGGAGTACCTGGACACGATGGCCCCCGACCTGAAGGGCAAGCTGGAGAAGTGGGACCCGGCCGAGCACGAGGGCAAGGACGTGTTCGACAAGTGGCAGATCGACTCCCAGCTCCGCAAGGGAATGGAGCGTCAGGTCTACCTGCCGTCGGGCGGTTCGATCGTCATCGACCGCACCGAGGCCATGACCACGATCGACGTGAACACCGGCCGGTTCATCGGCCGCGGCAAGAGCCTGGAGGAGACGGTCACCCGTTGCAACCTGGAGGCGTCCGAGGAGATCGCCCGCCAGCTGCGCCTGCGTGATATCGGCGGCATGGTCATGATCGACTACGTGGATATGGTCATGCCCGCGAACCGCGACCTGGTGCTGCGCCGGCTGGTCGAATGCCTGGCGCGCGACCGCACCAAGCACCAGGTGGCCGAGGTCACCTCGCTGGGTCTGGTGCAGATGACGCGCAAGCGCATCGGCCAGGGTCTGGTGGAGGCCTTCTCCGAGGAGTGCCCGACCTGCAAGGGCCGCGGCTTCATCCTGCATGACGAGCCGACCGTGTCCGCGGACTTCGACGACCCGTACGCCCTGAAGGGCGGCGACCCGTTCGTCAAGACGAACAAGCACGGCCAGGGCACGCAGGTGCAGATGCCGCAGGGTTCCTCGCCGGACGTCAAGGCCAAGCTCGCCCAGATCGCCGCGGCCGCCGTGGCGGCCAGCACGGAGGAGTGACGGCGTGTCGAGTTGACACGCACGACTCGTCTGCTTGCGCTCGTACATGGGTCGGTGTAGATTAGATAGTCGGTGTCTGGCTGAGACGCTTTGCCGTGCCGGACAGAACAGCTTCCAAAAAACTAGCAAGGAACGGATTATGTACGCGATTGTGAAGGCCGGTGGCCATCAGGAGAAGGTCGAGGTCGGTGACGTCATCGTGGTGAACCGTCTCGATGCGAAGGTCGGCGATACCGTGGAGTTCCCGGTCGCCCTCGTGGTTGACGGTGCCAAGGTCACCCTCGGTGCCAAGGATCTCGCCAAGATCTCCGTCAAGGCGGAAGTGGTCAACGACTCTGCCAAGGGTCCGAAGATCAACATCATGAAGTACAAGAACAAGACTGGCGTCACCCGTCGCAAGGGCCATCGTCAGCAGCAGACCATCGTCAAGATCACGGCTATCGCCTGATCCGCTGACAGGTCAGAACCGAAAGGAACAGACATGGCACATAAGAAGGGCGCTTCCAGCTCGCGCAACGGTCGCGACTCGAACCCGCAGTACCTCGGCGTCAAGAAGTTCGGCGGCGAGTCGGTTATCGCCGGCAACATCATCGTTCGCCAGCGTGGCACCAACTTCCACCCGGGCCAGAACGTCGGCATGGGCAAGGATCACACCCTGTTCGCCCTGACCGACGGCAACGTGCGCTTCGGCGTGCGTCGTGACCGCAAGGTCGTCGACGTGGTGTCCGCCTGAGATTCCAGGCGCGCTATTTCGTTTGAGGCCGCATCCCGCGTTCACGGGATGCGGTTTTTCGTATCCTCGGCCGCGGGCAGGGGCACACGGTAAGGTAGGCAGCTATGAGTGATTTTGTGGATCGTGTGGTCGTCCATGTCAAGGGCGGCGACGGCGGTAACGGTTCGGCCGGCATCCGCCGTGAGAAGTACAAGCCGTTGGCCGGCCCGAACGGCGGCAATGGCGGCGACGGCGGTTCCGTCGTCTTCGTGGCCGACCAGAACGCCAACAGCCTGTTGGACTACCGGTTCATGCCGCACCGCTCGGCGGGCAACGGTACGATGGGCATGGGGGATAACAAGGACGGGTCCAAGGGGGATGACCTGATCCTGCCGGTGCCGGTGGGCACGGTGATCTTCGAGGCGCGCGGGGCCCAGGGCTCGCCGAAGAGGCCCGGCGAACAACTGGCCGACCTGCGCCATGACGGCGACCGGTTCGTGGCCGCGGCGGGCGGCGCCGGCGGTCTGGGCAACATCGCCCTGGCCAACAAGACGCGCCGCGCCCCGGGCTTCGCGCTGCTCGGCGAACCGGGCGAGGAACGCGACGTGATCCTGGAACTCAAGTCCATCGCCGACGTGGCGCTGGTGGGGTTCCCGAGCGCCGGCAAGTCGAGCCTGGTGGCCGCCATGAGCGCCGCCAAGCCGAAGATCGCGGACTACCCGTTCACCACGCTGGTGCCGAACCTGGGCGTGGTCATGGCCGGCGACCGCCGCTACACGATCGCGGACGTGCCCGGCCTGATCCCGGGCGCCTCCGAGGGCAAGGGCCTGGGCTTGGAGTTCCTGCGCCACATCGAGCGCACCGAGATCATCGCCCACGTCATCGACTGCGCCACGCTGGAGCCGGACCGCGACCCGATCTCCGACTACGAGGCGCTTGAGCACGAGCTGGCCGAATACGCCGACAAGCTGGAGCTGCCGCTGGGCGCGATCCCGATCCCGGAACGCCCCCGCATCATCATCCTCAACAAGGTGGATGTGCCGGAGGCCAAGGAGCTCGCCGAGTTCGTCCGCCCGGAGTTCGAGGCGATGGGCCTGAAGGTGTTCCCGATCTCCACGGCCTCGCATGCGGGCTTGAAGGAGCTGAACTTCGCGCTGGCCGATATGGTGGCGCGGATGCGCGAGCAGGTCGCCAAACGCGAGCAGGCGCAGGAGGCCGAGCGTGTGGTCATCAGGCCGCTGGAACAGCCGGCCCGCCGCCGGCGCGGCCAGGACGCCTCCGGCCCCGGCATCGACTTCACCGTGGAACGCCAGGAGGACGCCAACGGCGATTTCTGGTACACGGTCAGCGGCGCCAAGCCGGAACGCTGGGTGACGCAGACGAACTTCGACAACGACGAGGCCGTCGGCTACCTGGCCGATCGTCTGGCCAAGCTGGGCGTGGAGGATGAGCTGCGCCGGCAGGGCGCCAAGCCGGGCGACGAGGTGCGCATCGGCCGCGGCAGCCGGGCCGTGGCATTCGACTGGGACCCGACCATCGCCGCCGGCGCGGAGATGCTCGACGGCGCCCAGCTGGGCGCGCGCGGCAAGGACCTGCGTCTGGAGGAGAACGACAACCGCACCCGCCGCCGCACGAACGCCGAACGCCGCCGCCAGTACCACGAGATGATGGACGCACGCCAGGCCGTGCGCGAGGCGATGATGGCGGAACGCGCCGCCGGGCACTGGGCCGATCCGAGCGTCAACGACGATCCCCACGACGAGCAGAGCCTGTTCGGCCGTGGCGAGGATGTCGAGGACATCGACGAGTAGCCGCGTGAGCAACGCTAAGGAGTGATGGTGTCCACACCGAGTCAGGCACAGGTACGCCGGTCCGTCGCGCAGGCGCAGACGATGGTGGTCAAGGTCGGGTCCAGTTCGCTGACGCGGCCGTCCGGCCATCTGGACGCCGCCAAGCTGGAGGCCCTGGTGGCGTCCGTGGCGGCCAACGTGTTGTCGGGCGCGCGCATCGTGCTGGTCTCCTCGGGCGCCATCGCGGCCGGATTCGGCCCGCTCGGCTTCGCCGAACGCCCGCGCGACGTGGCCACCCAGCAGGCCGCCGCCTCGGTGGGTCAGGGGCTGCTGATGGCGCGCTACGAGACCGCGTTCGCGCGGTACGGCATCCGCGTGGGCCAGATTCTCATCACCGCGGAGGACACAATCCGCGCCGCGCAGTACCGCAACGCCCGGCGCACGCTCGAACGGTTGCTGGACCTCGGCGTCGTGCCGATCGTCAACGAGAACGACGCGCTGGCCAGCAACGAGATCCGGTTCGGCGACAACGACCGCCTTTCCGCGCTGGTGGCCAACATCGTGCGCGCCGACGCGCTCGTCCTGCTCACCGACGTGGACGCGCTGTACACCGCGCCGCCCGGTCGTCCGGACGCGCGACGCATCGGGTACGTGCCCGACGTGATCGCGGCCCTGCGGGACGTGACCGTGGGCGGCAGCACCTCCGGCGTCGGCACCGGCGGCATGGTCACCAAGCTGGAGGCGGCGCGGATCGCCGCGGTCTCCGGCGTGCCCGTCGTACTGACCAGCGCCGCGAACGCGGGGCCGGCGATGATGGGCGACCCGGTCGGCACCGTGTTCGCCCCGGTGCACGACCGCGGCTCCTCGCGTCGGCTGTGGATTGGATTCGCGGCGGAACCCCGAGGGACGATCGTGGTCGACGACGGCGCCGCACGCGCCGTACGCGGCGGACGGGCCAGCCTACTGGCGGCCGGCGCATTGGAGGCGCGCGGGGAGTTCTCCGCCGGCGACCCGGTGTGGGTGGACGCCGAGGACGGCACGCATCTGGCGCGTGGATTGTCCGGATACGATTCCGAGGAGATTCCGCAGATGCTGGGGCGCAATACGGACCAGCTGCGGCGATTCCTCGGCGAGGCGTACGCGCATCCGCTGATCCACCGCGACAATCTGGTGCTCGTATAGCGGCGGTTCTCTGCGCGTGGGGCTAGCATGGGAGCCATGACTATGGCAGACTGGCAGACCCTGAGCGATCGTATCAACAATGTGGCGCCGAGCGCCACGCTGGCCGTGGATTCCAAGGCCAAGGCCATGAAGGCGGCGGGCGTCGACGTCATCGGCTTCGGCGCCGGCGAGCCGAACTTCCCGACCCCGGACTATGTGGTCGAGGCCGCCGCCGAGGCGTGCCGCGACCCGCGTAACCACCGGTACACGCCGACCCCGGGCCTGCCCGAGCTGCGTGAGGCCATCGCCCGCAAGATGCTGCGCGACTCCGGCTACGAGGTGACCCCCGAACAGGTGGTGGTGACCAACGGCGGCAAGCAGGCCGTCTACGAGGCGTTCCAGATCCTGCTCAATGACGGCGACGAGGTGATCATCCCCACGCCGTACTGGACCAGCTACCCCGAGGCCGTCAAACTGGCCGGCGGCGTACCGGTCGAGGTGTTCGCCGGCGCCGACCGCTCCTTCGAGCCGGATATCGACGCCATCGAGGCGGCCCGCACCGCCCGGACCCGCGCCATCATCGTCACCTCCCCGTCGAACCCGACCGGCGCCGTGTGGAGCCGTGAGACCATCGAGGCGATCGGGCGGTGGGCCGTGGAGCACCATGTGTGGGTGGTCTCCGACGAGATCTACGAGCACCTCAACTATGACGGTGCCCGGACCTCGTATATCGGCCAGGTGGTGCCCGAGGTGCGCGACCAGCTGATCGTGCTCAACGGCGTGGCCAAGACCTACGCCATGACCGGCTGGCGCGTCGGCTGGCTGGTGGCCCCCGAGCCGGTGGCCAAGGCCGCCGCCAAGCTGCAGGGGCATATGACCTCCAACGTGGCGAATGTGTCGCAGCGCGCCGCCATCGCCGCCGTGGGCGGTGATTTGGACGCCGTCTACGCCATGCGTGAGGCCTTCGACGTGCGCCGCAAGGCCATCGTGGCCGCATTGAACGCCATCGACGGCGTGCATTGCCCGACGCCGACCGGCGCGTTCTACGCGTTCGCCGATGTCTCCGGCCTGCTGAACCGACCGCTCGGTGTCAACGGTTCGGTGGCCACGAGCTCGGCCGAGCTGGCCGCCATGCTGCTGGATGAGGCCCATGTGGCGGCGGTGCCCGGCGAGGCGTTCGGCGCCCCCGGCTACCTGCGCTTCTCCTACGCGCTGGCGGACGACCAGCTGGCCGAGGGCATGCGCCGGTTCCAGGCCTGGGTGGGCTGAGAGGACACACCGGAGCAAACGGCGGAAAATAGCGGTTTATCGGCGAGCGAACACCGGTGGGTGGACGAAATCGACGGGAACCGCTATTATTGCGTTTTGGCGGTTTTGCCCGCTGGTCGGCAGGTATTTGCTACCATGGGCAGAGTTCACCTAGGGATGTGGCGCAATTGGTAGCGCAACGGTCTCCAAAACCGTAGGTTGTGGGTTCGAGTCCCGCCGTCCCTGCCAAGATTTCCACTGCAAGCCGAAGACGAAGGACGGATATGGCGAAGAAAAGCATCAGCGCACAAGCCAAGAAGCCGAATGTCTTCATGCGCATCGGCATGTTCATCAAGCAGATCGTCGATGAGATGCGCAAGGTGGTGACCCCGACCAGCAAGGAGCTGTTCTTCTGGGCTCTGGCCGTGCTGGTGTTCGTGCTCTTCCTGATGGCAATCGTGACCGGTATGGATCTCGGCCTGGGCAAGCTCATGCTGTGGATGTTCGGCTGATTGATCCCGATCTGAAGGTGAATGCATGACTGACGAAGTGAATCTCGACAATCTCGACGAGCTGCCCGACGTTCCCGAAACCGGCGAGGAGTCGGTCCAGGACGCCGAGCCGCAGCCCGTGGAGGCGGCACCTGTTGAGGAGGCTGCCGAGGACGCCGGCGAATCCGCCGACGAGGAGCTCGACCCCGGCGCCAAGGCCGTTGAGGAGTTCTCCAAGAGCCTGCGCACGCTGGAAGGCAAGTGGTATGTGCTGCATACCTACTCCGGCTATGAGAAGCGCGTGAAGACCAATGTGGAGTCCCGTGTGGCCAGCTTCGGGCTGGAGGACAAGATCTTCCAGGTCGAGGTGCCGATGGAGGAGGTCGAGAAGCACACCGACAAGGGCAAGAAGGTCATCACCCGCGTGCGTGTGCCCGGATACGTGCTGATTCGCATGTGGCCGGATGAGGACGCCCGCCGCATCGTGCGCGAGACCGAGGGCGTGACCGGCTTCGTCGGACCGACCAAGGATCCGGCGCCGCTGAGTCGCAAGGAAGTCGTGGCGATGATGGCCCCGATGATCGCCTCCGAGGCGCTGAAGAAGGCCGGCGACAAGCCCGCCGCCGCCAAGAAGCGCACGGTCGAGGTCTCGTATGTCGTGGGCGACCAGGTCACCGTCACCGACGGCCCGTTCGCCACTATGGCCGCCGTGGTGTCCGACGTGGAGCCGACCACGCAGAAGCTCACCGTGCTCGTGTCCATCTTCGGGCGCGATACGCCGGTCGAGCTGGGCTTCGACCAGGTCGAGAAGCTCAACTGACATTCGTGATGAGAAAACCCCGCTCCGGCGGGGTTTTCCCGTATTCAAGCCCTCCCGCAACCCTCCTTCCCGGCCGCCTTCCTTCCCGGACTCTTCTTTCGTTCCGGACTCTGATGCATCGTGACTCTGATCCAAGTCGAAGAACGGCGGAATTCCAAGGATTGTGATCATGCATCACGGTCACGATGGATCAGAGTCCGGGAAGGGGAGAGGACGTGGGGAATGTCCGACAGGGGCGGCATAATGGGAAAGCTTGTGTCTGGAGGGGAGACCCGCTAGCACAGCACAGCAATACCCGTTGCGGGAGGAAGCGGCCATGAGGCCGTTGCCGTTTGCACCGCTTCACAGAAAGAAGAACCATTTATGGCTCCCAAGAAGAAGGTCTCAGCGCTGATCAAGCTCGAGATTCAGGCCGGCAAGGCCAACCCGGCCCCGCCGCTCGGCCCGGCCCTGGGCTCGCACGGCGTCAACATCATGGACTTCTGCAAGGCCTACAACGCGGCCACGCAGGACAAGATGGGCCAGATCGTCCCGGTTGAGATCACCGTCTATGAGGATCGCTCCTTCACCTTCGTTCTCAAGACCCCGCCGGCCGCGGCGCTGCTCAAGCAGGCCGCCGGTATCCAGAAGGGCACCGAGAACCCGCTGACCCACAAGGTCGGCTCCGTCACCAAGGCTCAGATCCGCGAGATCGCGGAGACCAAGATGCCTGATCTGTCCGCTCGCGACGTCGAGGCCGGCATGAAGATCATCGAGGGTACCGCCCGTTCCATGGGCATCACGGTGACCGACTGAGAGGAGAAGGACAGATGGCTAAGCATTCCAAGAAGTACCGCGAAGCGGCCGAGAAGATCGATCGCAACAACCTGTACACCGGCGCCGAGGCTATCGCTCTGCTCAAGAGCATGCCGTCGTACAAGTTCGACCAGACGGTCGAGGCTGTGCTGCGTCTGAACGTTGACCCGCGCAAGGCCGACCAGCTGGTCCGCGGCACCGTCAACCTGCCTCACGGCACCGGTAAGACCGCCAAGGTCCTGGTGTTCGCCCGCGGCCCGAAGGCCACCGAGGCCACCGAGGCCGGCGCCGACATCGTCGGCGATGACGAGCTCATCGAGAAGGTGGCCGGCGGTTTCCTCGACTTCGACGCCGTGGTCGCCACCCCGGACATGATGGGCAAGGTCGGCCGTCTGGGCCGTGTGCTCGGTCCGCGTGGCCTGATGCCGAACCCGAAGACCGGCACCGTGACCATGGATGTGGCCAAGGCCGTCGCCGACATCAAGGGCGGCAAGATCGAGTTCCGTGTCGACCGTCACGGCAACCTGAGCTTCTTGATCGGCAAGCTCTCGTTCGATGAGAACGCCCTGGTCGAGAACTTCAAGGCCGTGGCCGAAGAGGTCAAGCGTCTGAAGCCGTCCACCGTCAAGGGCCGTTACGTCACGAAGGTGACGATCACCTCCACGATGGCCCCGGGTGTCCCGGTCGACCCGATGTCGCTGGTCTGATTCATCGGACATTCCCGCTGAGGAATCGATGAACCCCCGCATCCGCTTCGGCGGATCGCGGGGGTTTGTCATATCCGGGGCGTCCGGGAGCCGTACGGCCGTCGTTCAGCTCTGGGCGGCGTCCTTCATCAGGCCCAACGCGATGGCGGTCTGCAGTACGTAGCCCTCGCGCGGGTCGGTGGCGTCCCAGCCGGTGGTTTCGGCGGCCCGCTTGAGCCGGTACCGTACCGTGTTGGGGTGCACGTTCAGCTCCTTGGCCGTGGTCTCCAATGAATTGCCGGATTTCAGGAAGGTCGAGACCGTGGCCAGTGTGGGGTCGTCGGCATTGTCCCCCCGCAGGGAACGGTAGACCTCGTTCACCAACTCGTTGCGCGCGTCCTCGTCGCCCAGCAACGCCCGCTCGGGCAACACGTCATCGGCCCTCATCGGCCGCGGCAGCGCGGGCACCGCGGCGGCCGCCGCCAGCGCCGCCAGCACGCTGCGCACGCTGCGTTGCGCCCCCTCCACCCGGTGATGCACCGGCCCCAGGCACAACGGCAGCTGCGCGTGGAACGCGTCGGCCATGGCGGTGCAGGCCACCTCCGGCGTGACCGCGCTCTGCATCTCCACCAAGGCCACGCACCAGGTGCCGCGTACGCCGATGATGCAGTTGCTCCCGCCGAGATTTCGGATGGCCTCACGGATCAGCCGGGAGGAATCGCCGATACCCTTGGCCGGCGTACCGGCCACGGTGAAGCAGGTGAAATCGTCTCGCCAACCCAGCACGCGCAGCAATGACATGACGCGCTCGTCGGCCAGGCCATCCGCCAGGCATTCGAACGCCACCGATTCCACACGCGCGTCGAGGGTGTCGCCCTCCCCGCCCCGCAGTAGCGCCAGCATATCGTCCGAGGCACCCTGACGGTGTTCGGACGAACGGCGATGCTGCGATAACGGCCAGACGGAAGGAGTCATGCTTCCACTGTATCCGGATTCGGCGAATTCGGCGGCATGCCGTCCGCCGTGTGGCGCGACGCCAGGGACTCCCGCCAGAACGTCAGACACAGGAATCCGAAGCAGAACGCCACGGGCAGCATATGCCGCTCGAAGTTGTTGGCCGGCGCGGTAATCATGACCCCCATCAGCAACGCCAGGGGAATATGCCAGGCGAGCGTGCGCCAACGCCGCAGCACCACTTCGGCCGCTCCGATCAGCAGCGTCAACGACACATACAGATTGCCGTGCGTCAGCCATCCGAGCACCGGCACGGCACCCCAATCCCGCGCGAACTGGGCGACCGACGCCCGCCAGTCGTGGCACCAGTCCTTGATCCACTCGGTCTGGTTCTGCACGTAGATGCTGTCCACGTAGTAGTCCATCGAGGTGTACGGGCTGGCGGTCACATCGAAATAGCCGTAGCACTTGGCCAGCAACGCGTCGAGCGCGATCACCGGGTTGGCGGCCACGATCTGGGCCCACGCGGTGTTGAACTGCGCCATATCCTCCTCGGTCACCGTGCGCCACTTATAGCTGACCTTCTTGGACTGGATGCCGGAGGACTTGACCGGGTCGGCGTCATCCTGACGGTATGCGTCCGCCATCTGGTCCAGGTTGAAGATCGGCTCCAGCAACTCCGCGGCGGAATCCGGGATGCCTTCGGGGTTGAGCTTGGCCACGCGCGCGATCTGCTGGAGCTGGATGCCGCGGCTCTCGATCGGATCTCCGTTGATGATCAGGCCGGATTGGATCATCAGCACCACGCCGCCGTGGATCAGCACGGTCGGCAGCAGCAGCGCGGTCACATAGACATGCCAGCGGCGGCGGTCGGCGATCAGCGCCAGCAGGATCTGCAGCACGATGATGTACCAGGCGTACTTGGCGGAGATCAGCATCACGCAGGATGCCGCGGCGAACGCCATCCAGGATCGGGTGTTCAACCGACGCGCCTTGCCGTCCGGCATCAGCTCGCCACGGGTCATGTGCAGCTCGTACCACACGCCGAACCACCAGACGAACGAGAACGCGAACAGCGGCGACTTGGTCAGCGAGATCGTGGCGAACACCGCCAACGGGCAGACCAGGAAGAACAGGAGGATCACGAACCGTTGGAGCGCCCCCGCCGGTCGCGCCAGCCCCGTTTCATGCAGTGCGTCGATACGTTCACCGCCGTCGGCCGGCCGCAGGAACGGCAGGTTGAAGAACCGGTTGGCGGTGGCCGCGCAGCAGAACGCGGCGAACACGAACTGGATCGCCGACAGCGCCACGAACCCGGCGTCGTTCGAACCGGTGAGATACCGGGAGACGGCCGTGGCGGCGCCGTAGCATACGGTGAGCACGATGTTGTGCTGGTCGGTCAGATACGTCGGATCCTCCGGCCACAGGTAATGCGCGGTCGGATAGATGTCCATCGGCACGAACGAGAAGAACCCGATGTACGGCTGGTCCACGCCCAGCCACTGGTTCAACGCCCAGCTGAACTCGCGCGCCTGCGACCGCACGTCGGCGCCGAACGCGCTCAGCAGCGTCGTCGGCACCCACAGCCAGCCGATGAGCAGGATCAGGAACAGTTTCCACCAGCGGTCGGTGCCGTGCAGGATCATCCGCCGGCACCAGTCGCCGGCACGCGCCATGGCTTGCATCGGCGCGGTCAGGGCCAGATGCACGAGCCGTCGTTTTGTGGCGACGGGCAGCGGCGGCAGGATCCGCCGGCGCCTGGCCCAGCGGACCAGCAGGATCACGATGCCCAGATACGCGGCGAAGGAGATGAGGAAATAGGCGGTGTTGGCCCATGACCAGTCGGCAATCGACCCCTCGACCCAGTACAGCGGCCCCACGGCTGTGCACAGCGCCATCCACAGGCAGGCGAATCCCGCCAATCCCCAGCGGGCTCCGGCGGCGAGCCCGGTCAGCCGGGTGCGGCGGGGGCGTATGGCCACGGTTTCGACGGTGGCTCCGGCGGCGGCATCCCCCGAAGGAGTAGTGTGAGCGCTCCCAGCTGTGGATACAAGGTGTCGGCCGTCGTCGGCATGCATCATATCCACACTGGAAGGCTCGGTCATGGATGGCAATTGTACAATGCGCGGATGATTGCCGGGTGCGGATCCGCCGTACCCTCGCAAAAGCTTCGACGCGTGCCGCGCGGGTCGAAGCGCCGACGATGCCGACCAGATCGACGTCTGCCGGCTTCGACGTGCGCGCGTGGGTCGGAGGGCAGTGGCGATAGGGTGGAATCATGAATGTGAACGAGTCTGAAGCGATGCGGCGTCTGCCGCGTACCTGCCGCGCCGCCGACTGGGTGCTGTGGTTCGACGAGGTGGATTCGACGAATACGGTGGCTCGCCGGCTGCTGTCCGAAGCGTGGCAGCCGGTTGATGCCGCGGGCCCGGATGTTGCCGGGACCGCGACCGTCACGGCGTGTGCCGGTGCTGCGGGAGTGTTTGGCGACGGGATTGCGGATGCCGTCGCCGAGCCGCCCATCGCTGTGATTGTGGCCGATAGTCAGACCGCCGGCCATGGCAGGCTCGGACGGCAGTGGGTGAGCCGGCCGGGGGAGTCGTCGATGGTGTCGTTCGCCACGGTGCTGCCGCAGTCGCTGGTGATCGATTCCCGTGTCAATGGCTGGCTGCAGATGATCGCCGGACTGGCCGCGGTGGAGGCCATCGACGATGTCTGCGCACAGGTGGGGGCGACGTGCACGCACGCATCGCCGGACATGCCGGGCGCGTCGCCGGATGCGCCGGACTGCTCGCAGGACGGTTCCGCGGACGTCGCCGGCACGCACAGCGCCGCCGGCGGACAGGGCGTATGCAGTCTCAGGTTGAAATGGCCGAACGACGTGTTCCTGCACGACCACAAGCTTGGCGGGATCCTGCTGGAACTGGTGCTGCCTCACGGCGGTGCGGCATCCGCCGTGTCAGATGCGGCTGCCGGGACTGGGACGCGACCATGCCCGTCGGTTCCCGATGACAGGCGGATGGTCGGACTGGTCATCGGTATCGGCCTGAATCTGGCGATTCCCGCCGACCGTCTGCCGACCGAACTGTCGACCTCGCTGCAGCTGCATCGTGCGCCATTGCCTGATCCGATGCGGCTGCGCGACCTGATTGCCGGCCGTATGACGGCGGCGTTGCGTGATCGTCTGCGGGCGTTCATGGTGGATCCGACGGGATACGCTGCCGCGTTGCGTGATGAGATGGAACCGCTGTGCTGGACGTTGGGGCGACCGGTGGAGGCGCGACTGGTCGACGGCGGCGCGGTCCGGGGTACCGCGCTGCGGCTGAACCCCGACGCATCGCTGGCGATACGCGACGTCGCCGGTGACGACCATACGGTCACCACCGGCGACGTCGGCGTGCTCTGAACCGAAGCGGTCCTACAGGCGGCTGATGCCGGCGGCAGCCAGCGCGGCAACGGCGGCCTTGACCAGATCGCCGATGATGAAGCCGGCGGAGGCCAGGGCCACGGCGACGAACGGCACGCCGGTCATCACCGACTGCATCGTGATGCCGAACGCGTAGACCACCACAACGCAGCCGGCCAGGCAGGCGGCGAAGTAGCGCAGCGCGGTCAGCCGGCCCTTGGCGGCGCCCTTGAGCAGCGCGGCCACCACCACGCCGGGCAGGAATCCGATCAGGAAGCCGCCGGACGGGCTGACCAGGGAGGCGGTGGCCATGCCGCCGGCGAACACCGGCAGACCGGCCGCGCCGGCGCCCAGATACAGGCATACGGATGCGGCGGCCTGGGCCGGGGTGAGCATCAGACCGGCCAGCATGACCACGAAGGTCTGCAGCGTGATCGGCACCGGGGTGCCCGGAATCGGCACGGCGCCGGCGGCGGCCGATGCCCACATCAGTACGGAGAACAGCACCGGCAGGGCCACGGGCTTGGCGTGGGCGGCCGTGGTGCGGGCGATTGCGGCGATGCGGTTGGACATGGGAACCTCCATTTCATAATGGGTCGTGCCCTCCGCGGCGCATGCGGCCGATGGCCATCGGACCGGTGGGGAAGGGCTGTGATGCCGCCATTGTAGGGACGGGTGTCCGGTGCGGGGCGCTGTGGGAGCCCACAAAAAAGCGGGTGCGGCGTTGTACCGGTGGATACGCGCCCGTAGGTTACGGCGGCGTTTGTGGAACCGTACAAAAGCGGACGCGATGTTTTGTAGATTCCTGGCTGACCGCGCGGGGCCGCACCGGCATAAGTTTGGATATTATGGGCAAACGTATCGAAAAAGTGTTGGTCGCCAATCGCGGCGAGATCGCCCTGCGGGTGGTGCGCACCCTCAAGGAGATGGGTATCGCGAGCGTGGCCGTCTACGCCGAACAGGACCGTGAATCGCAGTATGTGAGCATGGCCGACGAGGCGTACCTGCTCTCGGGTGACACCTACAAGGACACCTACCTCAACGAGGAGCTCATGCTGGAGATCCTCCGGCGGTCCGGCGCCGATGCCGTGCATCCGGGGTACGGGTTCCTCTCCGAAGTCGCCTCCTTCGCCGAGAAGGTCGCCGCGGCCGGCGCGGTCTGGATCGGCCCCTCCCCGAAGGCCCTGACCGACCTGGGCGACAAGATTACCGCCCGCCGCGTGGCCACCCGTGCCAAGGTGCCGCCGGTTCCGGGCCTGTCCGAATCGGCCACCGACATCCACGCGCTGTTCGACTTCGCGCACACGCACGGCTTCCCGATCATGATGAAGCGCACCGACGGCGGTGGCGGCCATGGCATCACGATCGTGCGCAACGACGACGAGCTGCGCGGCTTCTACCTGAACCACGATTCGCTGCAGGGCGGCGACCTGAAGGAATACTTCATCGAGCGCTTCATCGACAAGGCCCGCCACGTCGAAACCCAGTGCGGCCGCGACAGCCACGGCAACTTCACCGTGTACTCCACGCGCGACTGCACGGTGCAGCGCCGTAACCAGAAGCTCATCGAGGAGGCGCCGGCGCCGTTCCTGGACGAGTCCGTGATCCGCCAGCTCACCCAGTACTCCGGCAACCTGTTCCAGGCGGTCGACTACGTGGGCCTGGGCACCTGCGAGTTCATGGTCACCCCGCAGAACAAGGTGTACTTCCTGGAGGTCAACCCGCGTCTGCAGGTCGAGCACACGGTCAGCGAGGAGGTGTGCGGGCTGGACCTGGTGCGCGAGCAGATCACCATCGCCGAAGGCGGCGAGCTGACCCAAGCCCCCGAACCGCGCGGCCACAGCTTCGAGCTGCGCATCACCTGCGAGGACCCCGCCACCAATCTGACCCCGAGCTCGGGCACGCTGACCCGCATCGCCTGGCCGTCCGGCGCCGGCATCCGCGTGGACTCCGGCGTCAAGGAGGGCGATACCGTCTCCCCGAAGTTCGATTCGATGATGGGCAAGCTCATCGTCACCGCGCAGGACCGCGCCGCCGCCGTGGCGCGCGTGCGCCGCGCGCTGGGCGAGCTGGTCATCGAGGGCGTGCCCACCCCGGCCAGCCTGTTCGAGCAGATCTTCAACGACCCGGATTTCACCGCCGAGAACGGCCACGCCTTCGACATCTCCACCAAGTGGCTCGAACGCACCTACCTGAACCGCGAGCCCGGCTCGCTGAGCGCCGGCCAGCCCGCCTCGCTGAGCGCGGGAGCCGCGGAGACGCCGAAGACCGCCACCGAGTCCTTCGTCATCGAAATCGACAACCGCCGCGTCACGCTCACCGTGCCGCAGGACATCGTCGACAACCTGACCGGTTCCGCCCGTGCCCGCGGCGCCAAACTGCCGACCCAGCCGCTGCGCGGCCAGGGCCTGCACAACGTGGCCGCCAAGGCCGCGGCCGACGAGGGACAGTCCGGCGTCATCGCCTCGCCGATGCAGGCCGTCGTCACGCGCATCAACGTGGCGGAGGGCCAGCAGGTCTCCAAGGGCGACCTGCTGGTGGTGCTCGAATCGATGAAGATGGAGAACTACGTGTACTCGCCGGTGGCGGGCACCGTCACCAAGATCTTCGTGGGACCGGCCGCCGGCGTGGAGGCCGGCGAGACGCTGGTCACGCTCGACATCAACGGCGCGTCCAAGCCCGAGCAGGAGGAGGGTGAAGCCAAGTGACCGATATCATGACAGCCCCCGCCGTCGTCAAGGCCATGGAGAACGGCGGATCCTCCGACAAGCAGCCGATCCGCGCGGCCATCGTGCGTGCGGCCGAGCTCGCACGTGACGCCGAGGAGCACGCCCGCACGCGTCAGCACGCCAAGGGCAAGCACACCGCCCGCGAGCGTCTGGACCTGCTGTTCGACACCGGCTCCTTCCAGGAGATCGGCCGCTTCGCCGGCGGCGACATCAACGGCGGCAAGGCCGGCTCGGCCGTCATCACCGGCTTCGGCGAGATCTACGGGCGCAAGGTCGGCGTGTACGCGCAAGACTTCTCCGTGCAGGGCGGCACGCTCGGCGCGGCCGAAGGCGCGAAGATCTGCCATCTGATGGACATGGCCCTGGAACTCAAGGTGCCGGTCGTGGCCCTGATCGACTCGGGCGGCGCCCGCATCCAGGAAGGGGTGGCCGCGCTCACCCAGTACGGCCGCATCTTCCGCAAGACCTGCGAGGCCAGCGGCTTCATCCCGCAGATCTCGATCATCCTCGGCCCCTGCGCCGGCGGCGCCGTCTACTGCCCGGCCCTGACCGACCTGATCATCATGACCCGTGAGAACTCCAGCATGTTCGTCACCGGACCGGATGTGGTCAAGGCCGCCACCGGCGAGACGATCAGCATGGACGACCTCGGCGGCGGCCTGGTGCACAACGCCACCTCCGGCGTGGCCCACTACCTGGGCGAGGACGAGGCCGACGCCATCGACTACGCGCGCACCGTGCTGGCCTACCTGCCGTCCAGCTCGGACGACAACCCGCCGACCTTCGCCTACGCGGCCACCCGCGGCGATCGCGCCGTGGCCGAGCGCCTCGGCACGATCGTGCCGGAGAACGACCGCCAGCCCTACGACGTGCTCGACGTGATCCGCTGCATCGTGGACTACGGCGAGTTCGTGCAGGTGCAGGAGCTGTTCGCACCCTCGGCGGTCGTCGGCCTGGCCTGCGTGGAGGGTCATCCGGTCGGCATCGTGGCCAACCAGCCGAACGTGAACGCCGGCGTGCTCGACGTGGACGCCTCCGAGAAGGTGGCCCGCTTCGTGCGCCTGTGCGACGCGTTCAACCTGCCGGTGATCACCCTGGTGGACACCCCGGGCTACAAGCCGGGCGCCGAACAGGAGCACGCGGGCATCATCCGCCGCGGCGCCAAGGTCATCTACGCCTACGCCAACGCCCAGGTGCCGATGGTCACCGTCATCCTGCGCAAGGCCTTCGGCGGCGCGTACATCGTCATGGGCTCCAAGTCCATCGGCGCGGACATGAACTTCGCGTGGCCGTCCAGCCAGATCGCGGTGCTCGGCGCGAAGGGCGCCGTCAACATCATCCATCGCAAGGAGCTGCAGAAGGCCAAGGAGATGGGCAAGGACGTCGAGGCGCTGCGCACCAAGCTCGCCGACGACTACGAGGCCACCACCGTCAACGCGAACCTGTCTCTGGAGATGGGCGAGATCGACGCCATGATCGACCCCGAACAGACCCGCGAGGCCATCGCCGAATCGCTGCGCCTGCTGGCCGGCAAGAAGCGTGTCCGCCGCACCACCAAGCACCACGGCAACCAGCCGCTGTGACCGACGACCCGAACAGACTTGAACCAAACAGAAGAAAAGGAACAGCAATGACCGATACCATGTTCTTCCTCAACCGTCTGGCGGCCGAGCCCCACGCGCTCGCCTTCGGCGGGCAGTCCACGCCGTGGACTGTTGCCTTGGCCGACCAGACCACCGACCCGATGCTGGAGACGTCGCTCAAGGAGCATATGGCCGCCGCCAACCGGCTGCTCACCCCGGTGAGCGCCGACCTGCTGGCCGCCAACGGCCGCCCGGTGGACCTGTTCGGCTTCGACGCGAATCCGGCCAAGCTCGGCCCCGCCGCCGACGCCGCGGCCTCCGTGCCCGGCATCGCGCTGGCGCAGCTGGGCGCGCTGCTGGACATGGCCGGCCTGGGCTATGACCCGGCCGCCGCCAAGCCCGCCGCTGTGCTCGGCCACTCCCAGGGCGTGCTCGCCGTGCACATGGTGCAGGCCGCCATGGCCGCCGGTTCGATTGAGGCCGCCGCCGAGCAGATCGACGAGATCCTGGCCATCGCCCAGCTCATCGGCGTGGCCGGCGCCCGCCAGACCAAGCTCATCGCGCTGAACGCCAAGGTCGGCGAGGCCACCCCGATGCTGTCGGTCAAGGGTGCCACCGTCAAGCAGGTCGAGGCGCTGATCGAGCGCGTCGCCATGCCGCGAGGCCCGATCTCCATCGCCGTCACCAACGCCGCCGACAACCAGGTGCTCTCCGGCTACCCGGAGGATCTGGCGTCGTTCGTCACCGAAGCCGAGAAGGAGCACAAGCACCAGGCCAAGCTGCGCGAGGAGAAGGTCCGCGGCGGCTCGGTGTTCAACCCGGTGCTCGAATACCTTGAGGTCACCCTGCCGTTCCACTCCCCGCTGATGGCCGACGCGGTCGAGCAGACCGTGGCCTGGGCGCAGGCCTGCGGCCTGGACGGCGACCGTGCCCGCGCGCTCGCCGACGAGGTGCTGGTCAACCATGTGGACTGGGCCGCCCGCGTCCACGACTTGATCGACGCCACCGACCCGACCAAGCTGTGGGTGGTGGATATGGGCCCCGGCGCGACCGCCGGCAAGCTGATCTCCGCCAACGTGCAGGGCACCGGCGTCGGCATCGTGGAGGCCACCACCGGCACCGAACGCGCCGCGCTGGCCACGCTGGACGGCGACCCGGAGCGCACCCAGAACTGGAAGGATTTCGCCCCGAGCGTCATCCACACGCCCGCCGGAGACAAGATTCGTACCAAGTTCAGCGAGTTGACCGGCAAGGCGCCGGTGCTGCTTGCCGGCATGACGCCGACCACCGTGGACCCGGAGATCGTGGCCGCGGCCGCGAACGCCGGCTACTGGGCGGAGATCGGCGGCGGCGGCCAGGTGACCGCCGACGTGTTCGACCGCAACGTGGCCAAGCTTGAGGAACAGCTCGAAGAGGGCCGCACCGTTGAATTCAACGCCATGTTCATGGACCGTTACCTGTGGAACCTGCAGTTCGGCTCCCAGCGCATCGTGCCGAAGAAGCGCGCTTCGGGCACCCCGATCGACGGCGTCGTCGTCTCCGCCGGAATCCCCGAGCTCGATGAGGCCAAGGCGCTGGTCGCCTCGCTGAACGCCGACGGCATCCCGTACGTGGCCTTCAAGCCGGGCACCGTGGACCAGATCCGTCAGGTGGTGCGCATCGCCAAGGCCGTGGCCCCGACCACGATTATCGTGGAGGTCGAGGGCGGCGTGGCCGGCGGCCACCACTCCTGGGAGTCGCTGGACGACCTGCTGCTCAACACCTACGCCGACGTGCGCGCCTGCCAGAACCTGGTGCTGGTGGCCGGCGGCGGCATCGGCACCCCGGAACGCGCCGCGGACTACATCTCCGGCCAGTGGGCGCGCGCCTACGACATGCCCGACATGCCGGTGGACGGCGTGCTGGTCGGCACGGCGGCCATGACCGCCAAGGAGGCCCATACCAGCCCGCAGGTCAAGAAGATGCTGGTCGAGACCCCGGGCATCACCGACTTCACCCCGGACCCGGACCCGTTCGCGCCGCGCGGCGAGAAGTGGGTGCCGTCCGGCAAGGCCGTCGGCGGCGTGACCTCCGGTCTGAGCCATCTGCATGCCGACATCTACGAGCTGGAGAACTCCTCCGCCCGCTGCGGCCGCCTGCTGGTGCGCGTCATGAAGCACCCGGAGGAGCTGGACGCCCGCCGCGGCGAGATCATCGAGGCCCTGAACACCACCGCCAAGCCGTACTTCGGCGACCTCAAGGATATGACCTACCTCGAGTGGGCCGAGCGCTTCGCCGAGCTGTCGTTCCCGTGGGCCGACTGGACCTACGCCGAGCGCTTCCTGCACTTGCTGCAGCGCATCGAGGCCCGCGTCTGCTCGCAGGAGTCCGGCGAGCTGGATTCGCTGTTCGCCGACCGCGCCGCCGTGGAATCCGACCCGCAGGCCGCCATCGCCAAGCTGCGCGCCGCCTATCCGCAGGCCGCCGAGCTGAAGGTGACCGCCGCCGACGTGGCCTGGTTCCCGACCCTGGTGCGCGAGTTCCCCAAGCCGATGCCGTTCGTGCCGGTCATCGACAACGACCTGCTGCGCTGGTGGGGCCAGGATCAGCTGTGGCAGTCCGAGGACGCCCGCTACTCCGCCGATTCCGTGCGCATCATCCCCGGCCCGATCTCCGTGGCCGGCATCACCACGATGGACGAGCCGATCGCCGACATCCTCGGCCGCTTCGAGCACGCCGCCGTGGAGCGCGTCAAGGAGGCCAACAACGGCGAGACCACCGAGGCCTTCGCCGAGCTGGGCGCCTGCGCGGACGCCGAGGCGTTCATCCGCAGCTGCCCGAACATCTCCTGGGTCGGCCACCTGATGGCCAACCCCGCCTACGGCACTGCCAACGGCGACGCGAACTACGAGATCCGCCACGTCGGCACCGGCGAGGACGGCGAGCTGTTCGATCTGGACATCCATCTGGACACCTACTGGGACAACGATCCGGACGGCGGCCTGTCCAAGCACGCCGTGCGCGACATCGTCATCCCGCTGGTCGTCAACGGCGCCGAGTCCGGCCTGTTCCCGGTCGTGGACCGCGACCGCCTGCCCGAGCACGTCTACGCGATGCTCGCCGCCACCGCCGGCATCGGCAACACCGCCATCACCGGCGACGAGCTGACCGCCATGCCGGTCATCGAGAAGAGCGCCGACAAGGCCGCCCGTCCGTTCGGCGAGGCGCACGCCACCTACACCCTGTCCGCCAACCTCGGATTCGACCACGAGGCCGCCACCGCCGGCACCCTGCCGCAGAACCTCAAGGCCTCGCGCATCGCTCCCGACGCGCTGGTCGGCCCGGCCTGGCCCGCCATCTACGCGGCGCTCGGCTCCGTGTACGTCAACGGCTTCCCGGTCATCGAAGGCCTGCTCAACGCCGTGCACCTCGACCACCTCATCGAGCTCGAGGTCACCGAGGAGGAGCTGCTCGCCCATACCGGCGAGACCATCAGCATGACCAGCTGGGCCGAGGACTACTTCGAGTCCGCCTCCGGCCGCGTGGTGACCATCCATGTGGACCACGCCGCCGCCGACGGCACCGTGCTCGCCCACGAGACCGAGCGCTTCGCGATCCGCGGCCGCGCCTATTCCGACGCGCTGCCCGCCGAGGCCCCCGACTACGGCGACTACCTGAACTTCCACCGCGGCGAGCTCGCCGCCAAGGAGACGATGTTCGCCCTCGACGGCATGGACGCGAACGAGTCGCTCACCGATTCGACCCCGCGTCGCCTGCTGCGCCGCGTCAAGGTCACCGCCCCGCACGAGATGACCGCGTTCGCGCGCACCTCGGGCGACTTCAACCCGATCCATACCTCGCACCGCGGCGCCGCCATCTCCGGACTGAGCGCCCCGCTCGTGCACGGCATGTGGCTGTCCGCCACCGCCCAGCACGTGGCCCAGGCCACCGACGACAAGGGCGCCCACTATGAGATCGCCGGCTGGACCTACAACATGTACGGCATGGTGCAGCTGGACGACGAGGTGGAGATCTCCGTCGAGCGCGTCGGCAAGGTCCGCCACGGCGGCATGCTGCTGGAGGTGACCTGCCGCATCGACGGCGCGATCGTCTCGCGCGGCACCGCGGTCACTCGCGCCCCGAAGGCCGCGTTCGTGTACCCCGGCCAGGGAATCCAGCAGCAGGGCATGGAACTCGACGCCCGCGCCAAGTCCCCGGCCGCGCGTGAGGTCTGGGAGCGTGCCGACCGGATCACCCGCGAGCAGCTCGGCTTCTCGATCA
Source organism: Bifidobacterium pullorum subsp. gallinarum (assembly GCF_000741215.1). Lineage (GTDB taxonomy): Bacteria > Actinomycetota > Actinomycetes > Actinomycetales > Bifidobacteriaceae > Bifidobacterium > Bifidobacterium pullorum_B. The sequence continues at coordinate 170,384 of NZ_JGYX01000005.1, read as the reverse complement.
TCGCCGTCGTGCGCGATAACCCGAAGGAGCTCGTGGCCAACGGCGTGCGCTACTACCATCCGGATGGCCTGCTCAACCTGACCCAGTTCACCCAGGTGGCGCTCGCCACCGTGGCGTTCGTGCAGACCGCGCGCCTGCGCGAATCCGGCAGCGACATCTGGCCCGCCTACTTCGCCGGCCACTCGCTGGGCGAGTACAACGCGCTGAGCTCGTTCGCCGGCATCATTCCGCTGGAGACGGTGCTCGTGCTCGTGTTCCACCGCGGTTCCGCCATGGACAGCCTGGTCGACCGCGATGAGAACGGCCGCACGAACTACCGCATGGGCGCGCTGCGCTCCAACCAGTTCGGCATCGGCGACGACGGCGTGAACGAGTACGTGCAGTCCATCTCCGAGCAGACCGGCGAGTTCCTGCAGATCGTCAACTACAACCTCTCCGGTTCGCAGTACGTGGTCGCCGGCACGGTGGCGGGCCTGAAGGCCCTGGGCGCCGACGCCGCGCGCCGTGCCGCCGAGTACGGCGGACGCAAGCCGTTCATGGTGCTGCCCGGCATCGACGTACCGTTCCATTCGCGCATGCTGCGCAACGGCGTGCCGGACTTCCGCGACAAGCTCGACGCGCTGCTGCCGCAGTACATCGACTACAGCCGCCTAGTCGGCCGCTACATCCCGAACCTGGTGGCCTGCCCGTTCGAGATGACCAAGGAATTCGCCGCCAAGATCCTTGAGGTCGTGCCCTCCGAGCGCATCAAGGCCGCGCTGGACGACCCGGCCGTGTGGGACTCCTACGCCGCCGACGACCAGAAGCTCGGCCGCCTGCTGCTCACCGAACTGCTCTCGTGGCAGTTCGCCTCCCCGGTGCGCTGGATCGAGACGCAGAACCTGATGTTCGGCGCCCGCGGCATCGGCGGCCTGGGCGTGGAGCAGCTCGTGGAGGTCGGCCTCGGCAACTCGCCGACGCTGGCGAACATGGCCGCCAAGACCCTGAAGCTGCCCGAGTTCTCCGGCCGCGACGTGACCGTGTACAACGTGGGCCGCGACGAGGCCCGCGTCACGATGGCCGACTCCGATTCGCTGGTCGTCGAGGAGGAGCCGGAGGAGACCGCGGTCGAGTCCGCTCCGGCCGCCCCCGCGGCCGCGCCGGCGGCCCCGGCAGCCGCGGCCCCGGCCCCGGTCGAGTCCGCTCCTGCGGCCCCCGCCGGCGCGCCGTCCGGTGCCGCCGTGGCGGACATCCCGTTCAAGGCCTCCGACGCAATCGCGACCCTGCTGGCCTACTCGGCCAAGGTCCGCCCCGATCAGATCGGCGACAACGACACCACCGACACGCTGACCAACGGCGTCTCCTCGCGCCGCAACCAGCTGCTCATGGACATCAGCTCCGAGCTGGGTGTCGCGAGCGTGGACGGTGCCGCCGAGGCCTCGATCTCCGCGCTGAGCGCCCTGGTGGACAAGGTGGCCCCGAACTACAAGGCCTTCGGCCCGGTGCTCTCCGACATCGTGCGCGACCGCGTGCGCGGCATGTTCGGCGCGGCCGGCCTGAAGGTGGCCGGCATCGAGAAGCGCGTGACCGACACCTGGCAGCTCGGCGCCGGCTGGGCCTCCAACGTGGTGGCCACGCTGGTGCTGGAGACCCGCGAGGGCGCCTCCGCCCGCGGCGGCGATCTGGCCGGCATCGGCAGCGAGCCCGCGTCCAACGCGTCCGCCGCCAACGCCATGATCGACGCGGCCGTGCAGAAGGTCGCCGCCAACCACGGCGTCTCCGTGGCCATGCCGTCCGCGGGCGGCGCGGCCGGCGGCGGCGTGGTCGACTCGGCCGCGCTGGACGCCTACGCCGCCCAGGTCACCGGTGCCGACGGCGTGCTCGCCTCCACCGCCCGCTTCGTGCTGAACCAGCTGGGCCTGAACGCACCCGCAGCCGTCGACGAATCCGACGACAACGCCGCGGTCGTGGCCGCCGTCGAGGCCGAGCTCGGCTCCGACTGGCCCAAGCAGGTCGAGCCGCGCTTCGACGCGAACAAGGCCATCCTGTTCGACGACCGCTGGGCCTCCGCCCGTGAGGACCTGGCCCGCGCGTTCTACAACGGCGACGACTCCGTGCTCGACTCCAGCTTCAAGGGCCTGGGCAAGACCATCGCCGACGAGGCCGCCTGGTTCGCCGCCAAGGCCAAGGAAGCCGGCAAGGACGCGTCCGCGTACGAGCGGATCGCGCAGGAAGCCATGGAATCCGTGGCCGATGACGCCGCCGCGTCCCGCTTTGCGGGCGATGTGGCCGTGGTGACCGGCGTGGCCCCGAACTCGATCGCCGCGCAGGTGGTCAACGGCCTGCTCGCCGGCGGTGCAACCGTCATCGCCACCTCGCACAGCTTCCGCGCCTCCGTCAAGGCGTGGGCCAAGCAGACCTACCGCGAGCACGCCACGGGCGAGGCCAAGCTGTGGCTCGTGCCCGCCAACCTGTCCAGCTACCGTGATGTGGACGCCCTGGTGGAATGGATCGGCAACGTCCAGAAGAAGACCACCGGCGCCACCACCACCATCCTCAAGCCTGCCTACCAGCCCGACCTGTTCTTCCCGTTCGCGGCCCCGCCGGTCCACGGATCGCTGGCCGATTCGGGCGAACTGTTCGAGTCCCAGGCCCGCCTGATGCTGTGGGGCGTGGAGCGCGCGATCGCCGGCCTGTCCGCCATCGGCGCGGATACCGACGTGGCGCACAAGCTGCACGTCATCCTGCCGGGCTCGCCGAACCGCGGCATCTTCGGCGGCGACGGCGCGTACGGCGAGGTCAAGAGCGCCTTTGACGCCATCGTCAACCGCGCCCGTGCCGAGAAGGTGTGGTCCAGCCATGTGACCTTCGCTCACCCGAAGATCGGCTGGGTGCGCGGCACCGGCCTGATGGGCGGCAACGACCCGCTGGTCGAGGTCGTCGAGCGCCATGGCCTGAAGACCTACTCCACCGCCGAGATCGCGGTCAAGCTGCTTGAGCTGGCCGACAAGTCCGCCCGCGAGCAGGCCGTCCAGGCCCCGCTCGACGTGGACCTGACCGGCGGCCTGGGCTCCGAGCCGATCGACATCAAGGCGCTGCGCGCCGAGGCGATGGCCGACGCCGCAGCCAAGGCCGAGGCCGAGACGCCGGCGGACGAGCCGGCCGAACCGGTCGCCACGATCAAGGCCCTGCCGACGCCGCATGTGCCGCGTCAGGCCGAGGTCGACCTGGACGATTGGCAGGGCGTGACCGCCCGCCCGGAGGACGAGATCGTCATCGTCTCGATCGGCGAGCTGGGCCCGTGGGGCTCCGGCCGCACCCGCTTCGAGGCCGAGCTGGGCATCCATTCGGACGGCACCGTGGACCTGTCCGCCGGCGCCGTGCTCGAGCTGGCCTGGAACATGGGCCTGCTGACCTGGCAGGATTCCCCGAAGCCGGGCTGGTACGACGCGGACGGCAACCTGGTGCCCGAGGAGGACATCGCCGAGCGCTACCACGACGAGGTCGTGGCCCGCTCCGGCATCCGTCCGTTCGACGAGGGCATGGGCAACGACTACAAGGACGGCGCCGACGAGGAGGAGGCCGAGGTGTTCCTCGACCACGACGTCGAGTTCTCGGTGCCGACCCGCGACATCGCCGAGGAGTACGTCAAGCTCGACGAGGCCCACACCTCGGTGCGCGCCGACGAGGAGTCCGGCGAGTGGATCGTGACCCGTCACGCCGGATCGATGATCCGCGTGCCGCGCCGCGCCACGATGACCCGCACCGTCGGCGGCCAGTTCCCGAAGGGCTTCGACCCGCTCAAGTGGGGCATCCCGGCCTCGATGGTCGGCGCGGTCGACCCGATCGCGCAGTGGAACATCGTCACCACCGTGGACGCCTACCTGAACGCCGGCTTCACCCCGGCCGAGATCCTGCAGGCCGTGCACCCCTCCAAGGTGGCGAGCACGCAGGGCACCGGCTTCGGCGGCATGCAGTCGATGCGCAAGCTGTACCTCGACCGGTTCCTCAACCACGAGATCCCGACCGACATCCTGCAGGAGGCGCTGCCGAACGTGGTCGCCGCGCATGTGATGCAGTCCTACATCGGCGGCTACGGCAACATGATCCAGCCGGTCTCCGCCTGCGCCACCGCCGCGGTGTCGCTGGAGGAGGGCTTCGACAAGATCGCCCTGGGCAAGGCCGACTTCGTGGTCACCGGCGCGATCGACGACATCGGCGTGGAATCCGTGATCGGCTTCGGCAACATGAACGCCACCGCGAACTCGCAGGAGATGTACGCCAAGGGCATCGACGCGCGCTTCTTCTCGCGCGCCAACGATCGCCGTCGTGGCGGCTTCCTCGAGTCCCAGGGCGGCGGCACGATCCTGCTGACCCGCGGCGACATCGCCCTGAAGCTCGGTCTGCCGGTCGCCGGCGTGGTGGGCTACATCCACTCCTTCGCCGACGGCGCGCACACCTCCATCCCGGCCCCGGGCCTCGGCGCCCTGGCCGCGGGCCTCGGCGGGCGCGACTCCAAGCTGGCCAAGGACCTGGCCGCGCTCGGCGTGACCGCGGACGACATCGCCGTGGTCTCCAAGCACGACACCTCCACCAACGCGAACGACCCGAACGAGTCCGAGCTGCACAACACGCTGGCCCACGCCATCGGCCGTGCGGACGGCAACCCGCTGTTCGTCATCAGCCAGAAGACCGTGACCGGCCACGCGAAGGGCGGCGCCTGCATCTTCCAGGTCAACGGCCTGACGCAGCTGTTCAAGTCCGGCGTGATCCCGGCGAACGCGGCGCTCGACTGCGTGGACCCGAAGCTGGAACGCGACGACCACATGGTGTGGCTGACCAAGCCGCTGCATGTCGGCAAGGTCAAGGCCGGCCTGGTGACCTCGCTGGGCTTCGGTCACGTCTCCGGCTTCGGCGCGATCGTCAACCCGGGTGCCTTCGAGGCCGCCGTCGCCCATACGGCCGGCATCGAGGCGCTGGAGGAGTGGCGTCGCCGCGCCAACGAGCGTCTGGCCGCCGGCCAGCGCCGCCTCGAGGAGGGCATGATGGGTCATGAGGCGCTCTACGAGCCGATCGACAACCGTCGCTTCCACGAGACCGGCCGCGGCTACGACGCGCACGAGGTCGAGAAGGCCATGCTGCTCGATCCCGACGCCCGACTGGGCGAGTCCGGCTACTACGAGGTCTGACCGGACCGCTGAACGGTCCGTCGGCGCACCCGACCGGACCGTGACCGCATGACGATGTCCCCGCCACCTTCACGATGGCGGGGACATCGTCGTCTTCGGGGAGGCCTGGTGCGGGGCGTAGCGCGGCACTGTGCGTCGAACCGGTTTGATATTGTGATGCCTGGCGATACACCCCGATGGACGAAGGAGTTTCATAATGGTTTCCGCCGCAATCGACAATACGTTCGGCAACCGTCTGGCCCGGCATCATGACGAATTGGACCAGCTGTTCATGAGCCTGTACGACGACCGTGCCGCGCTCGAGGACCTTGAACAGGCCATGGCCGCCGCCTACGAGGCCCGCCCCGACGACCTGAAGAAGCTCGACAAGCAGCGCGAGGCCGACCCCGACTGGTACAAGCGCGGCACGATGTTCGGCATGACCATGTACACCGACCTGTTCGCCGGCAGCCTGCGCAAGCTCGCCAACCGCATCCCCTACCTGGAGGAGCAGCATCTGACCTACCTGCACCTGATGCCGCTGCTCAAGATGCCGCACCCGCAGAACGACGGCGGCTACGCGGTCGAGGACTTCAACACCGTGGACCCGACGCTGGGCACCAACCACGATCTGGCGAACCTGACCAAGAAGCTGCGCGCCGCGGGCATCAGCCTGTGCCTCGACTTCGTGATGAACCACACCGCCTCCACCCACGAGTGGGCCATGAAGGCGAAGGCCGGCGACCCGGAGTACCAGGACTACTACTACTGCTACGACGACCGCACGATCCCCGACCAGTACGACGCGATCGTGCCGCAGGTCTTCCCGAACACCGCGCCCGGCAATTTCACCTGGTGCGAGGAGATGCACAAGTGGGTGCTGACCTCCTTCTACCCGTTCCAGTGGGACCTCAACTACCGCAACCCGAAGGTCCTCGTCGCGATGCTCTCCAGCGCGCTGAACCTGGCGAACCTCGGCGTCGAGGTGCTGCGCATCGACGCCGTGCCGTACATCTGGAAGCAGCTCGGCACCACCAGCCGCAACCTGCCGCAGGTGCACACCATCGTCCGCATGCTGCGCATCGCCCTCGAATGCGTCTGCCCGGCCGTGGTCCTCAAAGGCGAGGTGGTGATGGCCCCCAAGGAGCTCGCCGCCTATTTCGGCACCCCGGAGCAACCCGAATGCCACATGCTGTACAACGTCTCCACGATGGTCAACCTGTGGAGCGCGCTCGCCAACGGCGACACCCGTCTGCTCAAGGCGCAGATCGACGCGCTGGACGCTTTGCCCGAGAACTGCTGGTTCGTCAACTACCTGCGCTGCCACGACGACATCGGCTGGGGCCTGGACGAGCCGCAGGAGTGGAGGCTCGGCATCGACCCGTTCCGCCACAAGGAGTTCCTGTACCACTTCTACGAGGGTTCGGTCCCCGGCAGCTGGTCGATGGGCGAGCTGTACAACTACGACGCGGCCAGCGGCGACGCCCGCAGCTGCGGCACCACCGCCAGCCTGTGCGGCATCGAGAAGGCGCTGTACACGCATGACAAGCCCTCGCTGGAGCGCGGCATCGACCGCGACCTGCTCATGCACAAGGCCATGGCCTTCCTCCGCGGCTTCCCGATGCTCAACTGCGGCGACGAGATCGCCCAGCTCAACGGCTGGGATTACAAGGATGACCCGGACCGCGTGGAGGACAGCCGCAACCTGCACCGCAGCAAGTTCAACTGGCGCGCCGCCGCGAAGCGCAACGAGCCGGGGACGCTGCAGAACCGCCTGTGGGAGGGCATGGCCGAACTGCGCCAGATGCGCGACGACCCGTGCTTCGCGCCGGACGCGTGGGTGACGACCTGGGACACGCACAACCAGTCGGTGCTGGCCATCGTGCGTAAGGCAGGCGACGCGGTGCTGCTGGGCCTGTTCAACTTCTCGCAGGCCGACCAGACCGCCTACCTTGACAGCATCGAGGGCGTGGCCCTGCCCGGCAGCGAAACCCTCAAGCCGTACGAGGCCAGGATCATCCACTGCTGATGCGGCAGATGGACGGCATGCGGTAGCGTGGCGGTATGGATACTGAACGGATCGCCGATGCCTTGCCCTCGCATGCCGCAGTGGCGGGGCTGGGATACGACGTGGTGGACGTGGACGCGTTCGCCGCACAGTTGGCCGAGCCCGGCTCCCGGATGAGACTGTTGTTCTCCGCGCGCGAGCGACGGCAGTGCGCCATGCGTGCGCAGACGAAGAATGACGGCGAGGCCGTGCACTACGCGGCCCGCTGGGCGGGGAAGGAAGCGGTGCTCAAGGCCTGGTGCGATGCGCTGGGTGGTCGTTCGGCGCCGTATACGCTGGACGACTACCCGTGGTCCCGCATCGAGATCCTCAATGATGCGTTGGGCTGCCCGCGCATCGTTCTCGCGCCTGATGTGCATGAACGGCTGGTCGCCTCGTTGGGGGAGCGCGATGTGGCGTGGCACGTCTCCCTGAGCCACGACGGGCCGATCGCCGCAGCCGTCGTCATACTTGCCAAAGACGCATAGTCATGTATAATGGCTCACGTTGTCTCGAAAGAGGCGGCACGCGGACGTAGCTCAATGGTAGAGCCTCAGTCTTCCAAACTGATTACGCGGGTTCGATTCCCGTCGTCCGCTCCACCCGAAAGGCCGCGGATTGCATCCGCGGCCTTTCGCATTGAACCGCCCCGGCTCTGCCGACACGTCGCGGTATGGTGGGACGCAGTGACTGCATACCATCGAACCGGCAAGGGTGGGATATGAGCGAGGATGTCAGCATGCGGGAGAGTTCGGAGCGTGCCGTGGAGGAGCCTGCCCGCGGCGACGTCGGTCAGCCCGTCGACCCGGCGGCCAACGGCGTGTCCAAGCATCCCGTCGCGTCCATCCCCACCACCGACCTGTCCTTCGCGGACATCGAGCGCAGCCGGTCCCATCCGGTGCGTTGGGCGTGCTACATCATTGCCGTGCTGGCCGCCATCATCGCCCCGTACTGGCTGGGGCGCATGATAGCGGTCGAGCATACCGCGTGGCTGGTCAGCCATCTGAGCGCCTTCGAGCCGCGTGGCGTGGCGCTGGTGTCCTGGGCGGTCACGGTGCTGGCGTTGGCCGGATTGGGCATGATCATCGTGGAGTCGCATAACTGGCTCGGGCGGATCATCTTCTTCCTGGGGCTGGTGGCCGAACAGTTCATTGCGGGGTTGTGCCTGTTGCGGTTCGACTTCTGGTATGCCACCTATGTGGTGTATGGCGATGACGCGGCCGTGCCGAACGCCGCGAACCTGGGCATCATTGCGGCCGGCGTGGCGGTGGCCGTGTACGCCGTGCTGTTCGTGGGGCTGCTGGTGATGATTCGCAAGGATTCGCCGTTGAATGTGCTGACGCGCAGCTGGGCTTCGTTCATCCTGTTCTTCGCGATCGAGGCGATCGCGCTGCTGGTGGTGCTGTTCGGCGGTCTGCTGACGGCGGTGTGAGTTGGTCGCGCCCTCCTGTATACTGGTCATTTGGCGTGTTTCGCCCGCGGATTGAGAGCGCCGCGACATCGGGTCGCAGGCACCGCGCAACGGGATATATAAGGAGGATGCCGTGGCACTTACGGCTGAACAGAAGCAGCAGATCATCACCGAGTACGCGACGCACGAGGGTGACACGGGCTCCCCGGAGGTCCAGGTCGCGCTGCTGAGCAAGCGCATCGCCGACCTGACCGAGCACCTGAAGCAGCACAAGCATGATCACCACTCCCGTCGTGGTCTGCTGCTGATGGTCGGCGACCGTCGCCGTCTGCTCGATTACCTGAAGCGTGTGGACATCAACCGTTACCGCTCGCTGATCGAGCGGCTGGGTCTGCGCCGATAATTGAATTCTTCCGCCCGGGCACGTGTGCTCGGGCGTTTTGCATGTCGGCTTTCTGACGAGGGATGAACGGCAACTGAGGCCCGGAACGGGCATGGATGATGAGGAAATCTGACACGAGGAACGCGCGGCCAGGTATGCCGCGCACGGCATGCACATGTGAAGGCAAGAACCAAGAAGCAAGTAGGAATTAGAACACAAAGGAGAAACCCTTGGAGGGTCCCGAAATCAAGGCCGTTGAGGCCGTAATCGACAATGGTTCGTTTGGCAAGCGCACGCTGCGCTTCGAGACCGGCCGCCTCGCCCAGCAGGCCGACGGCGCCGTGGCCGCGTATCTGGATGATGATTCGATGGTGCTGTCCACCACCACCGCCGGTTCCAGCCCGAAGGAGAACTACGACTTCTTCCCGCTGACCGTGGACGTTGAAGAGAAGATGTACGCCGCCGGCAAGATCCCGGGCTCGTTCTTCCGCCGTGAAGGCCGCCCGAGCTCCGAGGCGATCCTGGCCTGCCGTATCATCGACCGCCCGCTGCGCCCGCTGTTCCCGCACACGCTGCGCAACGAGGTGCAGGTTGTGGAGACGATCCTGGCCGTCAACCCGGATGACGCGTACGACGTCATCGCACTGAACGCCGCCTCCGCCTCCACGATGATCTCCGGTCTGCCGTTCGAAGGCCCGGTCTCCGGCGTCCGTCTGGCGCTGATCGATGGCCAGTGGGTTGCGTTCCCGCGTTGGAGCGAGCGTGAGCGCGCCGTGTTCGAGATCGTGGTCGCCGGCCGCGTGGTGGACAATGGCGACGTCGCGATCGCGATGATCGAGGCCGGCGCCGGCAAGAACGCGTGGACCCTGATCTACGACGAGGGCCAGATCAAGCCGGACGAGGAGGTTGTGGCCGGTGGCCTGGAGGCCGCCAAGCCGTTCATCAAGGTCATCTGCGAGGCTCAGGCCGAGCTCAAGCGCATCGCCGCCAAGCAGACCAAGGAGTTCCAGCTCTTCCCGGAGTACACCGACGAGCTGTACGCCCGCATCGACGAGATCGCTCACGCCGATCTGGACGAGGCGCTGTCCATTGCGGAGAAGCTGCCGCGTCAGGACCGCATCGCCGAGATCAAGCAGCACGTCAAGGATGTGCTGGCGAACGAGTTCACCGACATGGACGAGGCCGAGAAGGAGAAGGAGCTCGGCAACGCGTTCAAGGAGCTGCAGCGCCAGATCGTGCGCCGCCGCATCCTGACCCAGGACTACCGCATCGACGGCCGCGGCCTGCGTGACATCCGCACGCTGTCCGCCGAGGTCGACATCGTCCCGCGCGTGCACGGATCCGCCCTGTTCCAGCGCGGTGAGACCCAGATTCTGGGCGTCACCACGCTGAACATGCTCAAGATGGAGCAGCAGCTCGATTCGCTGTCCGGCCCGCAGTCCAAGCGCTACATGCACAACTACGAGATGCCGCCGTACTCCACCGGCGAGACCGGCCGCGTCGGTTCCCCGAAGCGCCGTGAGATCGGCCATGGCGCCCTTGCCGAGAAGGCGATCGTGCCGGTGCTGCCGAGCCGCGAGGAGTTCCCGTACGCCATCCGTCAGGTCTCCGAGGCCATCGGCTCCAACGGTTCGACCTCGATGGGCTCCGTGTGCGCCTCGACCCTGAGCCTGCTCGCCGCCGGTGTGCCGCTGAAGGCCCCGGTCGCCGGCATCGCGATGGGCCTGGTCTCCGGCGACGTGGATGGCCAGCACATCTTCAAGACCCTGACCGACATCCTGGGCGCCGAGGACGCGTTCGGCGACATGGACTTCAAGGTGGCCGGCACCTCCGAGTTCATCACCGCCCTGCAGCTGGACACCAAGCTCGACGGCATCCCCGCCGACATCCTGGCCGCCGCCCTGCAGCAGGCCAAGGAGGCCCGCACCACCATCCTTGAGGTCATCAACGAGTGCATCGACGGCCCGGCCGAGATGAGCCCGTATGCGCCGCGTATCATCACCACCACCGTTCCGGTGGACAAGATCGGCGAGGTCATCGGCCCGAAGGGCAAGATGATCAACCAGATCCAGGAGGACACCGGCGCCGAGATCTCCATCGAGGACGACGGCACCGTCTACATCGCCTCCGAGGGTGGCGAGGCCGCCGAGAAGGCCAAGCAGATCATCGACCAGATCGCCAACCCGCATGTGCCGGAAGCCGGCGAGACCTACAACGGCAAGGTCGTCAAGACCACCAGCTTCGGCGCGTTCGTGAACCTGACGCCGGGCACCGACGGCCTGCTGCACATCTCGCAGATCCGCAACCTGGCCAACGGCGAGCGCATCGACGCCGTCGAGGACGTGCTCAAGGAAGGCGATACCGTTGAGGTGATCGTGCAGGGCGTCGACGACCGCGGCAAGATCAGCCTGGCCATTCCGGGCTTCGAGGATCAGGAGTCCTCGGCTCCGCGCCGTGAGCGTGGCGATCGCGAGGATCGCCGTGGTGGCCGTGGCCGTCGTGACGACCGTCGTTCCGACCGTGACGACCGCGGCTACCGTTCGCGCCATGACTACGACGATGACCGCGATTACGATGATCGTCCGCGTCGCCGCCGCGATCGCGATGACCGCTACGATGACCGCGACTATGACGATCGTCCGCGTCGCCGCCGCGAATCCCGCGATTACGATCGCGACGATCGCCGCGATGACCGTCGTTCCGAGCGTGACGACCGCGGCTACCGTTCCCGCCGTGACGACCGCAACCCGCGGTACGCCGCCGACGAGAACTACGACGAGTACCGTTCCGAGCGCGAGGAGCGTTCCGAGCGTCCGCGTCGTCGCGTCCGCCGCGACTTCGACCTGTTCGAGGACTGATTGGTATGGTCGGTCGGCGAATCGGACCGCTGACCTGACCCTATGACATCGGGAGCCCGCTGACCATGAGTCGGCGGGCTCCTTCGCGTATGCGGGGTGCTCGATGGGAATCGACGCCGCTGGTGTGCGGATTTTGTATGCTCTCGGCGTGTTTTCTGCAGAAAACTGCAGATGAGCTTGACTCATGCCGAATGATTGCCGAATCTATAACAAGCTTGGGTAAGGGAGGGCTTGTTGATTGGACGGTCCGCGAGGGGAGGCGCGGGCCGGCGTCGAGGATTCACCGCTTCAGCGGCCGGACGGCTTGAGCGGTAACGCTTCAGACGGCTATGCCGCAGATGTTATAGGACATGCAGCGCATGGCATTGCGCGATGACCTCATGCCATTCCCTGACACCGAATTTGCGTTTGATGTTGCGTCGATGCGAGAAGACCGTGGCGATGGATATGCCCAGTTCGTCGGCGATCTGCCGCGATGTGCGGTGCCCCATGCTGAGCGTGATGATGCGCTGCTCGGCCGAGGTCAGGTGGATGGCGGCGCTATGGGTGGCTTCCGTGGATTCCGATACGTTTGGGAATGCGCTGTCTTCCGGATAGTGCTTTCCCTCGGCGACTGCGGCGATGGCGTCGATCAGCGTGGAACGGAGCGTACCCTTGTCGAGCAGCGCCTGCGCCCCGGCGTCGGCCAGGACCTGCTCGTAGACCTCCGGTGTGTATGAGGTGATGCCGATGATGCCAGTATCCGGAGAGATCTTGCGGATTTCCGCGGCAACCTGCGCTCCGGTCAGACCGTTGAGCGCCATATCGACGATGAGGATATCGGTGTGCTGCCCGAACCGACATTCCTGCACTGCCTGCGCGGGTTTGGTATAGGCCCAGATATCGGCGATGTTGTTCTCCGATCCCATGGGCTGTTTCAGCATGGCCACGATATATTCCAGCGCGCAGGGATCGTTGTCCAACACGCCGATGCGTAAACGGCGCGTTCTGCCGGTTGTCGATGATTCGCTCATCGTGTTTCCCTTCCGTTGACTCCGATTGTAATGCACACTGAAGGACGGCGTTGCACGAGTTCGGTATCATCTGCAGCTCGAGGGGGCATCCCTACCTGTTGAGAGAATGATGGTATCGGCTCGTCGAAAGGAATGCCATGATCGTCGGTATCGTCATCGCAGTCATCGTCGTCCTGCTTGTCCTGTGGGCGGTGGGCTCCTACAACTCCCTCGTGACGCTGCGCAACCGGGTGGCGAACGGCTGGGCGCAGATCGATGTGCAGCTCAAACAGCGCGCGGATCTGGTCCCGAACCTGGTGGAGACCGTCAAGGGGTACGCGGCGCATGAATCCGAGGTGTTCACGCAGGTCACCGAGGCCCGCGCCGGCGCGGTGGCCGCGGCATCCGACCCCAAGGCCGGCGCGGCCGAACGCGCGACCGCCGAGAACAAGCTCAGCCGTGCCCTGGTGAACCTGCAGGCCACCGCCGAGGCCTACCCGCAGCTGCAGGCGAACCAGAACTTCATGGATCTGCAGAACCAGCTGAGCCAGCTGGAGCAGAAGATCGCCTACGCACGCCAGTTCTACAACGACGTGGTGCTCAAGTTCAACACCGCCATCGAAACGGTGCCGTCCAACATCATCGCAGGACTGTTCCATTTCACCCAGGCCCAGTACTTCGAGGCGGACGAGCAGTCGCGCCAGGTGCCGCAGGTCAGCTTCTCCAAGTGAGTGGCCGGTGCCGGCGGCGTCGCACCGGCTGAAAGGGGATGACAATGTCCGGGAAGCATGCATTCGGTGCCGCCGCGGCCGCGGCGGTGATCACGGCGATTGCGGCCCTGCTCGCCACGTTCATCATCGTGTTCGGCGATGACGATGCCGCCATGAGCTACCGTTCGCTCGATTACGAGGTCACGGTGCAGCCCGACGGCGATCTGGAGATCACCCAGCACGTGGACCTGCGGCTCAACGAGCGTGAGGACGATGACGACAACACGGTGCCGTGGAAGCAGCTGTACCAGCAGTACCGTCTCAACCCCGACAACCTGACCGCCATCACCGGCGTCAGCGTCACCGACGCCTCCACCGGCGAAACCTACGCGCAGACCGACCCGCGCACCCCGTCCGGCATCGGCGACGATGAGTGGAACACGTCGTACGCGCGGCACTGGTACATCGCCGACGTCACCGGCGGCGCGGACGACCCGCAGCCCTATGTGCCGGGCAACGACATCGGCGAACAACGCATGGTGGAGATCGGCTGGAACATCCCCGTCACCGTGGAGTCCGACAGCATGCGTTTCGATATCACGATGACGTTCGAGGGCGTGACGACCGCGTACGACGACGTCGCCACGTTCCAGTGGGAGCCGTTCGGGCCGTCCAACCAGATGCCGATCGGCACCGTGACCGGCACGGTCCGGTTGCCGGACGGCGGCGACGGGAGCCTGACACGCGCCTGGCTGCACTTCTCCGGCACGTCGGAAACCTCGCGCAGCAACAACGTGCTGCAGTTCACCGCATACGACGTGCGCGCCGGCCAGCATCTCGACCTGGTCGCCATGGTCGACGTGAACGCCACCGACGGCGTCGTCCGCACCGCATCGGAGCGGGCCGCGGACCGCATCATCGACGACGAGAGCCGGCAGGAGCGCCAATGGCGCGAATCGCAGCAAGCCGCAGCCATCCGTCGGGTGGTGATTTGGGCGGTGCTGGCCGTGGTCGGCGTCGCGCTGATCATCTGGGGCGTAATCGCCTCGATCCGCAGCAACCGTGAGGCCGACTACCGTGGCGGCATCGAATACTGGCGGGATCCGCCCGAGATCAGCCCCGCTTCGGCGGCGCGGCTGCTGTCGATCGTGCAGCCCGATGCCGCAGGGGATCTGCAGACCCGGCAGATGTCCTCCAGCGTGCTGTCGCTGGCGGACAAACGCGTGATCGGCGTGCGTCCGGGCCCCGCTGACCTGTATGACGGCAGCGCCGCGGGCGACCGGTCGGCCGCGATATCCGCCGCGCAACGGTTCCCCGCGTTCTCGCAGACGGGCGGGAAACTCGACGACACCGCCACCATCACGCTCGATCCGGCGGTCGCATCCGGCGGAGTTCCGGCGGCGGATCTCAGCCAGTCCGAGGAGGCGGCGCTGAGCATGCTGCAGGCCGCGTCCGAACGCTGCGGGTCCGCGACGTTCGACCTGGAACGGATGAACGCGGCGTTCGAGGACGATGAGGACGGCTACGAGCTGCAGGAG
Organism: Bifidobacterium pullorum subsp. gallinarum; assembly: GCF_000741215.1. Lineage (GTDB taxonomy): Bacteria > Actinomycetota > Actinomycetes > Actinomycetales > Bifidobacteriaceae > Bifidobacterium > Bifidobacterium pullorum_B. The sequence goes on along the minus strand of NZ_JGYX01000005.1, from coordinate 155,299 downwards.
GCGTTCGACACGGCCTGCGCCAACGAGTTCGCGCTGCTGGGCGCCACGCGCGCCGTGGGCGGACAGGCGCTGGCGGCAGGCATCCTCGGCGTTGCCGTGGCGTTGGCCACGTTCCTGTTCAGTGGCGCCGAACAGCAATTGGCCGTGGCCCTGGTGCTGGGATGCCCGCTGCTGTTCGGGTCGGCGTTCGTGCTGTGCAGCATGCGCCGCACCGGGCTGACCGAGGAGGGCCGACGGTTGGCCGGACAGGTGGTCGGTCTGAAACGGTATCTGGAGGATTTCAGCGACTTCTCCGACCGCGGTGTGGCCGATCTGACCCTGTGGGACCGTTATCTGGTCTATGCGGCCGCCTTCGGCATCAGCGACACGGTGCTGAAGCAGCTGGCCGAAGCCTATCCGGAACTCTGCGACCCGAGTTGGCTGGACTCGTACGCCACGGGGCATGTGGTGTACTGGGCCTACCGTCCCTACTGGTATGCGCACACATGGAGCGCGGGAGCCGTGGCCCCCTGTGGCCGACATCGCCTCATTCAGCGCCAATGTGGGGAATATCGGCGCCCACCTCGACGCCGGGTTCGCCGACATCGCGAGCACGTTCCAGGCCGCCGCGCCGGGGTCGTCCGGCGTCTCCGGCGGCTCGTTCTCCGGCGGCGGCTTCGGCGGCTCGTCCGGCGGTTCCGGCGGCGGCTCGTTCGGGGGGGCGATAGCCACGGGTTCCACGCCGGCAAGGGTAATCTGGACGAGGACGATCATCTTACGACGAAGGAGCAATCATTATGGTGATGCATCGCAATCTGGGGCCGTTCGACACCACGGCCATCGGTCTGGGCGAGATGCCCCTGACCATCGAGAACAACCTCGGCTGGGCCAAGGGCATCGAAACCATCCACGCCGCGCTGGACGCCGGCTGCCGTCACATCGACACCGCCTGGTCCTACTACTGCTCGGGCGGCGAGGAGCAGACCGGCGAGAAACTGGTGCGCGAGGCGATGGACAGCTGGAAGGGCCCGAAGGACGAGGTGCTGATCGCCACCAAGGTCGGGCATTACCGCAACTTCACCGACGGCGTGCCCACCTGGGGCAAGGACGGCAAGCCCGAACACCTGATCCGCTACGCCAAGCAGTCCGCGCAGACGCTCGGCGTGGACACCATCGACCTGCTGTACTTCCACCGTCCCGACCCCGAAGTGCCGTACAACGAGTCCTGCGAGGCCATCAAGCAGCTGCTTGACGAGGGCGTGGCCCGCTGGGCGGGCATCTCGAACGCGTCGGTCGAGCAGATCGACATCGCCCGCGATGTCCTCGGCGACAGGCTCGTGGCCGTGCAGAACCAGTATTCCCCGATCTACCTGGACACGCAGGACACGCTCGAACACTGCGCGAAGCTCGGCATCGCCTTCGTGTGCTGGAGCCCGCTCGGCGGCTTCCGCAAGCCGAAGGACGAGAGCAAGTTCGACCCGTTCCGCGAGGTGGCCGCCGCCCACGGCGTCAGCTACCAGCAGGTGGTGCTCGCCTGGGAGCTCGCCAAGGGCGATCACATGTTCGTCATCCCCGGCGCGCACCGGCCCGAGACGATCCTCGACAGCCTCAACGCCGGCGACCTCGAACTGACCGACGAGGAGCTCGCCAAGCTCGGCTGACGGCGGGGAGAGCCCAACCCGTGATACGCAACCGCATGGTTTAGGATTGCCTGCGGCATCGCCTACACTGGGATGCGCTATGAACGAAGAACACATGATGCGCACCCGCAACAAGCCTGAAGTGTTGGCCCCCGCAGGCAACCTGCGCGGCCTGAAGACCGCCGTGGACTACGGGGCGGACGCCGTGTACTGCGGCGGCAAGGCGTTCGGCATGCGTTCGGCGCCCAGGAACCTGAGCCTGGAGGACTTCGAGGAGGGCTCCAGGTACGCCCATGAGCGCGGCGCGCGCGTCTATGTGACCTGCAACGTGCTGCCGCGCAACGCCGAGGTCGAGGACCTGAAGGAGTACCTGGGCCAGCTCAAGGACACCGGCGTGGACGCGCTGATCGTCACCGACATCGGCGTGATGATGGCCGCCCGCCGCATCGCCCCGAACCTGGAGATCCATATCTCCACGCAGGCCGGCGTGACCAACTATCTGGCCGCCAACGCCCTGTACGAGCTGGGCGCCAAGCGCGTCGTGCTCGCCCGGGAGATGGACCTGCAGGCCGTGCGAGACATCCGCGCGAACATCCCCGAGGACATGGACATCGAATGCTTCGTGCACGGCGCGATGTGCATGGCGTTCTCCGGACGCTGCCTGTTCTCCAATTACCTGACCGGCCGCGACGGCAACCACGGCGAATGCGCCCAGCCCTGCCGCTGGAAGTACTCGATCGTGGAGGAGAAGCGCCCCGGCCGCTACTTCCCGATCGAACAGACCCAGGACGGCGCCTACCTGTTCAACTCGCAGGACATGAACATGCTGGAGCACCTGGACGACCTGATCGACGCGGGCGCCACCAGCCTGAAGATCGAGGGCCGTTCCAAGAGCGCCTACTACATCGCCGCCATGACGAACGCCTACAAGAGCGCCGTCAACGAATACATGGTCCAGCGCGGCTTCGAGGACGAGGACGGCACGCCCCTCGCCCCGTTCCACGATCGTGTGCACCGCACGGCGCCGGGGGAGAGCCCCCGCGTCGGCGAGGCGGCCATCGAGTCGGCCACTCCGGCCCCCGACCCGGTCGACCTGCCGCAATGGCTGCGCGAGGAACCCTACAAGGTCGCCCATCGCGATTACAGCACCGGCTTCTACTACCCGGAGCATCCGGTCACCCAGAACACCGATCGCAGCCACTACTTCCGCGAATGGCTCGTGGTCGGCGAGACGCTCGGCTGGTCCCCTGAGGAGGGCGGCCGCCTGACCATCATGAGCCGCAACAAGATCGAAGCCGGCCAACTGGTGGAATTCGTACTGCCCGGCCGCGCCCCCTACGCCTACACGGTGCCCGGCGACGGCTTCCGCGACGAGCACGGCATGTGGGTGCGTGAGATCAACAACCCCGCGCACGTGTTCTCGATGCCCTGCCCCGAACCGATCCCCGTGAACGCCGCGATGCGTTCGCGCACCAAACAGGCCACGATGAAGGCCGAGTAGGTTCCCCGGAACAGACCCAAGCAACGTATCAAGGAGCACACCGATGAACACAGCCGACACCACCGACGGCATCCTGGACAGCAACGCCATCAGCCCCACCGACAAGAACGGCCGCCCGATCCCGGTGACCATCCCCGTCATGCTGGCCCCCGGCGTCAGGGTGGTGTACACCACGCGCCTGGGCGGCGTGAGCCAGGGCGACGCGGCCGGGCTCAACCTCGGCGGAAAGAACGGCGACGATCCGAAGCATGTGGCCGCCAACCGCGCCGCGCTCGCCGACGAGATCGACGCCCGGCTGTCCCTGGTCAGCCAGATCCACTCCGGCACCGCCATCGACATGGACGACACGTATGCGCCGAACCACGACTACGGGTTCGACGCCACTGGCGGCGCACTGCCCGACGGCGGCGAGCCGGAGCCGACGGTGATCGAGGCCGACGCCCAGGTCACGACCCGGCGCGGCGTCGCCCTCGGCGTCTTCGCCGCCGACTGCCTGCCGGTGCTGCTGGCCGACGCCGAAGCCGGCGTGATCGGCGTGGCCCATTGCGGTCGCCGCGGCCTGCAGCAGGGCGTGATCGGCGAAACCGTACGGATGATGACTGGCAAGGGCGCCAGCATCGAGCGCATGGTGGCCACGCTCGGACCGTGCATCTGCGGCGACTGCTATGAGGTCGGCGAGTCGATCGCCGCCGAATTCGACGCGCGGTTCCCCGGCACGGCCACCACCACACGTTTCGGCGGCCCCGGCATCGACATCGCCGCCGCCGCGTTGCAGGAGCTCGCCGCCGCCGGTATCACAGACGATCGCATCGTGGAATCCCGCCCGCGCGTGGCCGCCGCCACCCAGTACCTGTCCGAGGACGATGAGCTGGCTGCGCTGTGCCGCACGGACGGCGAGGGCGAACCCGAGCTGGCCGCCCGCATCGACGGCGTGCGCCACAGCCTGTGCACGCTGGAGAACCCGCTGTGGTACTCGCATCGCCGCGCCGCGTTGGCGGACAAGAGCGGCGAGGGCCGTATGCTGGCGCTTATCGTGCGTGAATAGCGCAGGGCGGCCGCAAGCCGGCGCATGATGCGGACGATCGCGCTGTGGCCGGGACACGATCCGCCGTGCAGGCGGGCGCATGGATTTGGTGCAGAAGCTGTCCGGCGATGTGACCGGGCGGCGGACAAGGCCTTACGGTGGTGGATATGAGTCAGAGAGAGCAGAGTGCGGTGCCCGTGGTGGCTGTGGTGCTGGCGGCCGGATTCGGCACGCGGTTCGACCCGAACAACCCCAAGCAGCTGGTGTCGGTCGGCGGCAAGCCGATCGTGTGCTGGAGCATCGAGGCGTTCGAGGCCAACCCGCGGGTCACCGACACCGTGGTGGTGGTCAATCCGCAGGTGCGCCACGCCGTGGAACGGCTGGTGGATCAGGCCGGCTATCCGAAGGTGCGGATGATCCTCAACGGCGGCGCCGAGCGTGTGGACAGCACTGCGGCCGCGCTGGATGCGCTCGCCGCGGCGGGCATCCCCGGCGACGCGAAGATCCTGATCCATGACGCGGTGCGTCCGTTCGTCGCCCAATCCTCGATCGACGGGTGCGTGGATGCGCTCGACCGGTTCACGGCGGCCACCGTGGCGTTCGCCTCCACCGACACGGTGCTGCTCACCCGCGACCTGGGCGACGTCAAGGTCGTCCAGTCGGTGCCGGACCGTCCCCAGACCTTCCGTGCCCAGACCCCGCAGGCCTTCCGGTTCTCCACTATCCGCCGCGCCTACGCACTGGCCGCGCACGATCCCGACTTCCACCCGACCGACGACACCCGCGTCGTCGTCGACTACCTGCCGGACGAGCCGGTCGCCATCGTGGCCGGCAGCGAAACCAACCTGAAGGTCACCACGCTCGCCGACATGCCCACGGCCGAGCGCATCGCCGCCGATATTCTCACCCAACGCCGGTAGACTGGACGCTATGCAGCAGTTCAGCGTGGTGATCTCCGGCTTCGACCGGTACGACGGCATCGATGTCAACCCGTCATTCGAGGTGCCCCGGGCGCTGGCCGAACAGGGGCTCGGGATCTCCACCGACATCGACAACCCGCTGTCCGACGTGTCGGTGACCATCCACACGGTCAGTCTGCCGATCAGCTTCACCGACTCATGGCCGGAGCTCAAACGGATGCTCGACGCGGTCCGGCCGGACATCGTCATCGCCACCGGCCTCAAGCGTTCCGCACGCGGCATCGCGCTGGAACGGTGCGCCACGAACCTCATGGACGCCGCCAACCCCGAGGACGCCGCGCCACGCCGCACGCCGATCGACCCCGAAGGCCCGGCCGCCTACTGGACACGACTGCCGCTGCGCTCGATCCTGCGGGATTTCACCGTCGAGGACATCCCCGCCACACTGAGCTCGGACGCGGGCACCTACGTGTGCAACTCGCTGTTCTACCGGCTGATGCACTGGAACGCCTCGCAGGAGCGCGTGCTCTCCGGATTCGTCAGCTTCCCCAAGGTCGTCGAATCCGCCCACTCGCCGCAGGGTCTGCCGCTGGACCGGCAGATCGCCGCCTGCCGTGCCGTGGTGCGGGAGGCGATCCGGTATCACCTGCGACCGTCGTCCGAAGAGATTCTGCTGGACTGACCGGGGACGCGCCCGAAGGTTTTCTTGAGCGCCCTGTGAGAATGTGGACGATGCCGGGGCGCGCGCCCGCGCCGTCGGCTAGAGTACACAGCGGAACCCGTTCGAAGGGTGGGACGGGATGGTGCCGAAAGGAAACGGTGATGGCGGAACGATTCCCGATCGTGTTACGCGGATATGACAAGGACAGCGTCGACGAGGCAATCCGGTCGACCCAGCAGACCATCGTCCGGCTGCGTCAGCAGGTCGAGGCGAGCGACAAGACGATTCTGCAGTTGCAGGCCAAGTTGCAGGAGGAACGCAGCAAGGCCGCCGGGCAGGGGACGAGCTACGCCTCGCTGGGCGCCAACGCGCAGCAGATGCTCGCTTCGGCGGAACGCACCAGCACCGACCTGCTGGAACGCGCTAAGCGTGAGGCCGCGGCCACCAAGGCCGCTGCGCAGGAGCAGGCGGAGACCCTGGTCAACAACGCCAAGCTCGACGCCAAGCGTGTGCTGGGCGAGGCCAACGCCAAGGCCGACACGCTGCTGACCAACGCGCGGCATGAGGCGGAGAGCCTGACGGCTTCGGCTCAGGAGGACGCCGCCCAGCTGCGCGCCGAAACGGCGAAGGCCGTGGGCGAGCAGCGCCAGGCGATCGACATGGAACTGACGAACTCGCGCGAGGAACATCTGAAGCGCCTGGCTTCGGAACGCGCCACGCAGGAACGCGAGATCGCCGACCTGCGCACCGAGGCCACCCAGCAGATCGCCGACCTGCGCAAGACGGCCAATGAGGAGATCTCGCGGCTGAAGAGCGAGAACAACGACCAGATCGAGGCGGCGCTCGCCGATGCGAACAAGAAACTGGCCGACGTGCGCGAGCAGGTGTCCAAGCTGATCTCGGACGCGCAGCGCCAGGCCGCGGAGATCGTGGACGCGGCCAAGGCCAAGGCGCAGGAGATCAAGGACGAGGCCGAGGTGCACCGCACCCAGACCATGAGCCAGGTCACTGCCGAGGTGGAGCAGATCCGCGCCGACATCGCCAACCAGCAGGAGGAGGCCACCACCAAGGTCAACGAGCTGCTGGCCCATCTTGAGGAGCGTCGTGAGCAGACCAAGCGGGAAACCGATGAGCTGATCGACCAGGCGCGGTCCGTGCGCGAGGAGGCCGATGCGTATGCGGCCTCCCGCCGTGAGGAGGCCGATGGACAGGCCACCGAGATCCTGCGCAAGGCGAACGAGGAGGCCGACGGACAGGTCGAGGAGCGCCGCCGCGCCGCACAGGCCGAACTGGACGGCATGCAGGCGCGCATCGTCGAGATGCAGGCGCAGGAGTCCACCATCGCCCAGCGGGTCAGCGAGCTGCGCGCGCTGTTCTCCAACGCGTTCAGCGGCTTCGACGGCAAGGCCGAAGCGCCGGATGTGCCGGTGGTCAACGCCGTCGCCGACCTTCCCGCACGCGGTGAGACGGCGTCCGACGCCATCGACGAGGGCCCCCACCCCATCGACCAGGACTCCGCCACGTCGGTCCTGGAAGCCGTTGCCGGCGAACCGGACGATACCGTCGCCATCACGTCGGTATCTTCGGTCTCTTCGGACTCCGATGCACCCGAACCGGACGACGGCACCGTGGTGATGCCGGCCGTGCGGAACGAGGAACGCTCCGGGGATGCGGACGAGGACGATATGCCGACCGTGGGCATCCCGGTGGGTGATGGCGGCACGGACTCGGAGGATCAGCCCTCCGGGGAATGACCCCCACCGTTTTCGACCAGTGAGGATAGACTCGTAACGACTGTTGCTTCGCGGCGCCACGCTTCCTGAAAGCGGGTGCCGCGAAATCATGCTCCGGCCGGCCTGCCGCGCACGGAGCCTCGGATTGAAGAAAGGAACGATATGGCTGAACTCACGCCGCTGAGCGCCGAGACCCTCGGCACGCTGTGCGCCGATTTCGAATCCAACGCCGCGAACCGACTGGCGATGAACGCCGTCACCGCCGCGGGCATCGACAAGGTGGCCCGCAACTATGACCGCGCCCGTCTGCTGCAGCGCCGATTCTCCGTGACCGTGGACAACGGCACGGTGACCCATCAGGATCGTTCCGGCCGCTGCTGGCTGTTCAGCTCCCTGAACGTGGCCCGTTTCGTCGCCAAGAAGAACATGGGCCTCAAGGAGTTCGAGTTCTCGCAGAACTACGCGATGTACTTCGACAAGCTCGAGCGCATCAACTACTTCCTCAAGGACATGGCCGCGCTGGTCGAGGCCGGCGAGCCCGCCGACTCCCGTCTGGTGCAGCATCTGCTCGCCGACGTGATGGGCGACGGCGGCCAGTGGACGATGGCTATGAACGTCTACAAGAAGTACGGCGCCGTGCCCAAGGACCTGTTCCCGGAGACCGAGTCCTCCAAGAACACCGGTCCGATGAACACCCAGCTGCGCTCGATGCTGCACACCGAGGTGGCGCGCATGTTCGCCGATCCGTCGAAGATCGACGAGATCGTGGCCGAGGGCGTGGCAGCCGGCCACCGCATCCTGACGATCCACCTGGGCGAGCCGCCGAAGAGCTTCGACTGGGAGTGGACCGACGAGAAGGGTGAGTTCCACCGCGACGGCGAGATCACGCCGGTCGAGTTCTGGAACAAGTACGTGGACGCCGGCCTGGAGGATTACGTGTGCCTGGTCGACGACCCGCGCGCCGAGCACCCCAAGGGCAAGAAGATCGCCATCGAGCACCTGGGCAATGTGGCGGGTGGCGACCCGACCGAGTACCTCAACGTGCCGAACCGGTTCATGAAGGACTGCGTGCGCCGCATCCTGTCCGAACAGGGCATCCCGGTGTGGTTCGGCGCCGACTGCCATCCGATGATGGACCGTGAATCCGGCGCCTGGGCTGCCGACCTGTTCGAGTACGGCCGCGTCTACGGCTTCGACTTCGACCTGGACAAGGAGCAGCGCGTGCGCTTCGGCGATTCCGCGATGAACCACGCGATGGCCTTCGTCGGCGTGGACGTGGACGAGGACGGCACCACCACCCGCCGCTGGCGCGTGGAGAACTCCTGGGGCGACAAGATCGCTGACAAGGGCTACTTCACGATGAGCGACGACTGGTTCACCGAGTTCGTGTACGAGGTGGCCGTGCCCAAGAGCATGCTGCCCGAGGAGTACCGGAAGGCCCTCGAGGAGCCCGCCATCTCCCTGCCCGCCTGGGATCCGATGGGCGCACTCGCATAAGGAAGAGCCCGGTGGGCTCTTCCGCGAGTGCGCCTGAGCCGCGGCAGCGGCGAAGGTCGGATTGAGCCCGGCCGTAGGCCGATCCGTAATTGCAGGGGCCGGAGGCCGCTCGCATAAGGAAGAGCCCGGTGGGCTCTTCCTCGAGCCCGCCCGAGCCGTATCGACCCGCCGGTTGCATCCCACGATGCAGTCGGCGGGTTTTCATATGCCGGTCCTATCTATTATGGTGGGGTGTTCAGTACGACCGTGGGCGGTGCACCGCATCGTCAAGATGAAGAGAGGTGAAGGATGGCGGGTCTGCGTGGTCCGGACAGTTCCGAGGACGAGCATCGTTTGGATGAGCGCGCCGTCTTTCCCGAGACGGTCGATGTCAACATCCGCCAGCTCGATCCGATTCCCGCGCCGCGTGCGTTCCTGCGCGAACTGCCGTTGACCGAGGAGATGAGCGATCTGGTGCTGCGCTCCCGGCAGGAGATCCGCGACGTGCTGCACGGCCGTGACGACCGTCTGCTGGTCATCGTCGGCCCCTGCTCGATCCACGATCCGAAGGCCGCCCGCGAGTATGCCGAGCGTCTCGCCGCCGTGAACCGCGAGCTCAACGACCGTCTGGTCATCGTCATGCGCACGTATTTCGAGAAGCCGCGCACCACCATCGGGTGGAAGGGGCTGATCAACGATCCGGATCTGGACGGTCGGTTCAACATCCGCAAGGGCATGTGGCTGGCGCGCAAGGTGCTCACCGACGTGCTGTCGCTGGGCCTGCCCACCGCCATCGAATGGCTGGATCCGATCACCCCGCAGTATCTGTGCGACCTGATCTGCTGGGGTGCGATCGGCGCGCGGAACACCGAGAGCCAGGTCCACCGTGAACTGGCCAGCGGCCTGTCGATGCCGATCGGCTTCAAGAACTCCACCGACGGCTCCATCAAGGCCGCGGCCGACTCCTGCTACACGTCCGCGTTCGAACACCATTTCCTGTCCATCAATCTGGACGGTCGTGTCATTTCCGCCGAAACCAAGGGCAACCCGGACTGCCATCTGGTGCTGCGCGGCTCCTCCCACGGCCCGAACTATGATCCGGAGTCGGTCGCCGCGGCCCTGGAGGCGCTGAAGGCGTCCAAGGCGTCCGGGCCGAGCGAGCACGGTCTGGTCATCGACGCCGCGCACGGCAACTGCGGCAAGGACGAGAACCGTGAGGCCGAGGTGGTCGAGGAGATCGCCGCACGCATCGCCGGCGGCGAGCAGGGCATCCTCGGCGTCATGATGGAGAGCTTCCTGAAGGGCGGCCACCAGAAGCCGGCGCCGTTGGACCAGCTGGTATACGGCCAGTCGATCACCGACGCCTGCGTGCCGTGGGAGCGCACCGAACAGTTGCTGCACACCCTGGCCGGCGCCGTCGCCACCCGTCGTTCCGCGCGCTGACTGCTATCCTTGTGTGCAGACACAAGGAGGAACGTGGAGTCATGCAGCCGGAACCGCAGCCGTTGAACAGTCCCGAGGATGTTGAGGCGATTCGCAAGGTCATCCGCCAGGGCGGCAACCCGCTGGTCGATACCGACGTGCCCCGCTGGGAGGATCAGGTCGGCGTCAGCCGCATCGTCAACCGCCGTGTGGTGGAGATCGAGCCGCTGCCCACGCCGGCGCAGGTGCTTGCCGACATGCCGCTGTCCGAAACGGCGCAGCGCGTGGTGGTCGAATCGCGTGACGCGATCCGCAACGTGTTGCATGGCCGCGATGACCGTCTGCTGGTGATCGTCGGCCCCTGCTCGGTTCATGACCCGCGGGCCGCGCTCGATTATGCGCGCCGGCTGTCCGCGCTGAACGGCGAACTTAAGGACGAGCTGCTGATCGTCATGCGCGTGTATTTCGAGAAGCCGCGCACCACGGTCGGCTGGAAGGGCCTGATCAACGATCCGGACATCGACGGCAGCCACAACATCCGCAAGGGACTGTTGCTGGCCCGCCGCGTGCTGCTGGGCGTACTGGACGAGGGGGTGCCGGCCGCCACCGAGTTCCTGGAGCCCACGAGCCCGCAGTACATCGCCGATGCCGTCAGCTGGGGCGCGATCGGCGCGCGGAACACCGAAAGCCAGATCCACCGTCAGCTGGCCAGCGGCCTGTCGATGCCGATCGGTTTCAAGAACGCCACCGACGGTTCGGTCAAGGCCGCGATCAACGGCTGCTATGCCGCCGCCCAGCAGCATGGGTTCTTCGGCGTGGACCACCTGGGCCGTGCCTGTGTGGTCGAAACGTTGGGCAACCCCGATTGCCATGTGGTGCTGCGCGGGTCAAGCCACGGCCCGAATTACGACGCCGGTTCGATTGCGGCGGCGATGGCCGAGGCGCGCGCCGAGATGCCGGAGGGCTCGGCCGCCGTCTGCGGATTGGTCGTGGACTGTTCGCATGGCAATTCCGGCAAGGACGAGGTGCGGCAGACCGAGGTCGTGCGTGAGCTGGCCGCCCGCATCGCGGCGGGGGAGCCGGGCATCGCCGGCCTGATGATGGAGAGTTTCATCGAAGGCGGCAACCAGCCGGCCGGCCCGCTGGACACGCTGGTCTACGGCCGGTCGATCACCGACCGCTGCATCTCCTGGCCCGACACCGAAGCCCTGCTGCGTGACCTGGCCCGCGCGGTCGCGGCCCGTCGGTCCTGAGTGGGCCAGACACATCGAGGCCTGCGGGCTGCATCGATGGGAATGACCGTGGCGAGACCGCCGGCCGGTGTAGGCTGAACGCAACGCAACCCTACCGACCGAGAACAGGAGCCAGCATGACCACCATCGCCATCATCGGTGCCATGGACGAGGAGGTGGCGCATATCGCCGCCTCGCTCGACGCCGTGACCCACACCGCCGCAGCCAGCCTGGACGTGGTCCGCGGCACCCTGGCCGCCGCGGACGGCGGAACCATCGAGGTCGCCGCCACCGTCGGCGGCATGGGACTGGTCAACGCGGCCGCCACCACGCAGTACCTCATCGACCTGTGCCATCCCGACGCCGTGATCTTCTCCGGCATCGCAGGCAACCTCAACAAGGCGCTGCACGTCAACGACATCGTCCTCGGCGGCACGCTGCGCTACCTGGACACCGACATGCGGCTCGTCGGCCAGTGGAAACCCGGCACCCCGGATCATCAGGCCACCGAGTTCCACTCCGATCCGCGCCTGCTCGAAGCGGCCGACGCGGCGCTGGACGAGATGGGCATCACCCATATCACCGGCACCATTGCCTCGGGCAACTACTTCGTGGACACCCCGGAGCAGGTCGAAGCCGTCATCGCGGCCACCGGCGCCGACGCGGTGGAGATGGAGGGCACCGCGGTGGCCCATGTGGCGGCCCGCAACAGCGTGCCCGCACTGGTCATCCGCGCGCTGAGCGACAACGCCGACACCGACTACGAGGAGTTCCGCACCTTCGACATCACCGAATACGCGAACACCGCCGCCCGGCTGGCCGTCAACATCGTGCGGCACCTGTAGGCGGATCCCCGCGCGTCATGCGCCGTGACGCGGCTGGGTGAACTTTCGGAGAACCGGCGGTGGACAGTCGGTACGGCGCTCGCGGTCGAACGCATGTGCCGCTACTGTGGTGTCCGGAACTACGTAGTGGACCTCGGAAAGGCGCGTCGACGATGGAGATCTGGCAGGTGGTGGTGCTGGTGGTGGCCGTGGCGGTCGCGGCGGCGATCGGTGCGGCCGTGGCGTATGGCCGGGGCCGCGAGGCGGGCGAGTCCGAGTCCCGGCACCGGTCCGCGGAGGGCGACCACAGCCTGTTCGGCGAGGACCTGCCGGTGCTGCCGACCGAACGTCGGTTCGTGGAGGTGATGCCGTACGCGCTGATCGTGGCCGATTCCGCCGGCGCGGTGGCCTACGCCAGCAAGGGCGCGGACCCGCTGAACCTGGTGCGCAACGGGCGGCTGGTCGCCGAGGACATCGGCGAGGTGCTGGCGCTGGTGGTGGCCGACGGCCAGGTGCGCGAGCGCGAGCTGAAGGTGACGCTGTCCCGGCCCGACCGCAGGCAGGACGGCCGCGGTGTGCGCGCGGGGGAGGCGGTGCCGACCGACATGTTGTATCTGCGGGTGCGCATCGGCGCGATCGCCGATGACCTGTTCGCGATCTTCCTGCACGATATGAGCGAGCAGCGGCGGTTCGAGGCGATGCGTCGCGATTTCATCACGAATGTGTCCCACGAGTTGAAAACCCCGTCCGGCGCGATCTCGCTGCTGGCGGAGACGATTACCGACGCGGCCGACGACCCGGATGCGGTGCGGTATTTCGCGGGCCGCATCACCAAGGAATCGCAGCGGCTGGCCGAGCTGGTGCACAAGCTGATCGAGCTGCAGCGCGCACAGGATGCGCCTGCGATGTCCGATGCCAAGCCGATGTCCGTGGTGGCGATGACGCGCGAGTCCATCGCCGCGAACGAGGTGCAGGCCGACGCCAAGCAGATCGGCATCGTGCTCTCGCTGAACGGCCGCGTGATTCCTGTGGAGGTGCCCGAGGGCGAGCCGGAGACGCTTGACGACGACGTACTGGTGCGGGTCGGTCGCGAACCGTTCACCACCGCCGTCAAGAACCTGGTGGAGAACGCCATCCATTATTCGCCGGCCCACACCACCGTGAGCGTGGGCATCGGCGTGGTCGGCGATCGTGTGCGTATCCGCGTGGTCGATCAGGGCATCGGCATCCCCAAGGAGTCGTTGGGCCGTATCTTCGAACGGTTCTACCGCGTGGATCCGGCGCGCTCCCGTGAAACGGGCGGTTCGGGCCTCGGATTGGCGATCACCAAGCACTGCGTGCAGGAGTGCGGCGGTACGATCTCCGTCTGGTCGCGCGAGGGCGAAGGGTCCACGTTCACCATCGAGCTGCCGGTCGCGTAGCCGTTGCCGAGTGCTACGTAGTTGATCCGTCGGAAGGCAGGAGGGCTGCCGAACCGGTACGATTACAGATAACGCATGTCGAATCCATCCCCGTTGAAAGGCAATCATGACGCGCATTCTTATCGTGGAAGACGAGGAATCCTACCGCGAGCCGCTGGTCTATCAGCTCACGCGTGAAGGATACGACGTCTCGTCCGCGGCCACCGGCGAGGAGGGGCTGGAGCTGTTCACCAAGGGCGGCATCGACCTGGTGCTGCTCGACCTCATGCTGCCCGGCATCGACGGCATCGCATTGTGCCGCCGCATCCGCGAGCAGAGCCGTGTGCCGATCATCATGCTCACCGCCAAGAGCGCGGAGATCGACAAGGTGGTCGGCCTGGAGATCGGCGCCGACGACTATGTGACCAAGCCGTACTCGTTCCGTGAGCTGCTGGCCCGCATTCGGGCCGTGCTGCGCCGCAACCAGCTGTCCGGCGAGGGCTCCGGCGCCGCTGACGACGACGTGCCGCTGGTGTGCGGCGACATCTCGATGCTGGTGGGGCAGCATCAGGTCACCGTGCGCGGCGAGAACGTGTTCTTCCCGCTCAAGGAGTTCGAGCTGCTCGAATACCTGATGCAGAACAAGGGTCGCGTCATGACGCGCCACCAGCTTATCGACCGTATCTGGGGATCGGATTATGTGGGCGATACCAAGACGCTCGATGTGCACGTCAAGCGTGTACGGGCCAAGATCGAGGAGGATCCTGCACACCCCCAGTACCTGACCACCGTGCGCGGTCTGGGATACAAGATCGCCGATCCCGAATAATTCACGGCACCGATCGTGTTCGACGGCCCCCATCGTTGGTGGGGGTCGTCGTGGTATATACGGGGAGGCGTAGCCACGGGTGTGGAAGGCGTGGCGCAGCGGCGTCATTGCAAGCATTCGCGTGTAGCTTTGCTGGACGGCTACGTCGTTATCGAGTCCTGAGTTTGTCTAACTGTTCATCTTCCGTTTACCGATTTCGGTCGTAACCCCTCCCAAACGCTCATAGGCTGGATAGTGCCATGAAGAAATAGCCGCCGCGGCTGCGAGCCGCAGGCAAGATTTGATAAGAGGGAAAACCATCATGCGCAAGAATCTTCTCACCCGTTCCATCGCCGTGCTGTCCGGCGTGGCCATGCTGACCGCGCTCGCCGCCTGCGGTGACAACACCGCTCCGACCGGTGACAACACGAGCAACTCCAACACCTCCTCGGCCGAGGCTATCTCCGGCGAGTTCAAGGGTGCGGGCGCCTCTTCGCAGCAGGCCGCCGTTGAGGCCTGGGTCGCCGGCTTCCAGGGCACCAATCCGGATGCCAAGATCGGCTATAATCCGTCCGGCTCCGGCGCGGGCGTGAGCACCTTCCTGACCGGTGCCACCGCGTGGGCCGGTTCCGACGCCTCGCTGAGCGCCGACCAGATCGAACAGTCCAAGAGCGTGTGCGCCAGTGGTACCGCGTTCGACATCCCGGTCTACATCTCCCCGATCGCCGTGGTGTTCAACCTGAAGGGCGTTTCGGATGAGGGCAAGCATGTGAACATGGACGGCGAGACGATCGCCAAGATCTTCGACGGCAAGATCACCACCTGGAACGATCCGGCCATCCAGGACCAGAACCCGGATCTCGAACTGCCGGCCACTCCGATCACCGTGGTGCACCGCTCCGACAAGTCCGGCACCACCCAGAACTTCGTCAGCTACTTCATCGACACCGTGCCGGACGCTTGGCCGTATGAGCTGAGCGAGAACTGGCCGAACGAGGTCGGCCAGGGTGCCAAGGGCACCTCGGGCGTGATCTCCACCGTGCAGCAGGCCGACGGCACCATCGGCTACGCCGATTTCTCCCAGGTCGGCGATCTGGGCACCGTGGCCGTCAAGGTCGGCGAGGAATACGTGGAGATCTCCGCCGAGGCTGGTTCCAAGGTCATCGACGACTCCGAGCTCGATTCCTCCGCCGAGGGCGAGAATCGCGTTGTGGTCAAGCTGAACCACAACACCTCCGCCGAAGGCGCCTACCCGATCGTGCTGGTCTCCTATGACATCGCCTGCCCGGCCTACAAGGATGCCGACACCGCCAAGTTCGTGAAGTCCTGGCTGACCTATGTGGTCAGCGAGGAAGGCCAGCAGACCGCCTCTCAGAACGCCGGCTCCGCGCCGCTGCCGGACTCGCTGCGCGAGACCGTGATGCAGTCCATCGACGCGATCGAAACCGAGTGACATAAGAATGGTTGCCGCTATGGTTAAGACTAGGTGACAACCGTTCGTTTCAGCCCAAGAGCCGCAGTCGCTATCGGCGGCTGCGGCTCGAAGCGAGTCAAACCACCATGCGGATCCGGGCCGCCGACACGGTCGGCGTCCGCCGCAGATTGAAGGAGAACCTGTGAGTTCACAAGTCAAATCGGCCGAACCGGTCGGAGGCAAGACCGCAGATAAGGTGTTCAAAGGCGTCGCCTACGCCTGCGGCATCCTGATACTCGTGGTGCTCGCCGCCGTCGCCGTGTTCCTGCTGTTCCGCGCCTGGCCTCTGATCGGTGGTGACCAGCAGGCCAATAGCGAAACTATTTCCAACTTCACCGGCGGCAAGGCCAGCAACTTCTGGACCTATGTGGGTCCGCTGCTGTTCGGTACCGTGCTCGTCTCCGCGCTGTCGCTCGTCATCGCGTTCTTCATCTCGATCGGCATCGCGCTGTTCATTTCGCATTACGCCCCCAAGAACCTGGCCACCGTGCTGAGCTATGTGGTCGACCTGCTCGCCGCCATCCCTTCCGTCATCTACGGTCTGTGGGGTGGTCTGGTGCTGGTCCCCGCCATCTTCCCGTTCTGGAACTGGGTGGCCACCTATCTGGGGTGGATCCCGCTGTTCGCAGGTCCCGCCGCGAACCCGTCACGAACCGTGGCTACCGTATCGGTGGTGCTCGCCGTTATGATCCTGCCGATCATCACCTCCCTGTCGCGTGACATCTTCCTGCAGACCCCGCGTCTTCAGGAAGAGGCCGCCCTGGCCCTTGGCGCCACCCGTTGGGAGATGATCAAGCTCGCCGTCCTGCCGTTCGGTGCCTCCGGCATCGTCTCCGCCTCCATGCTCGGCTTGGGCCGCGCCCTCGGTGAGACCATGGCCGTGCTGATGATCCTGTCGCCGGGCCTGAACTATTCGTTCAAGATCCTGCAGGCTTCGCAGAACCAGACGATCGCCGCCAACATCGCGGCCCAGTACCCCGAGGCCAACGACCTGGGCGTGTCCGTGCTGATCGGCACCGGTCTGGTGCTGTTCGTGATCACCTTCGTGGTCAACTACGTGGGTCGTAAGATCACCGAGAAAGCGAGTGCATGATGACCGCAGCACAGAACACCCCCATGGATAAGGCCCCCGTCATCGACTTCGACAAGTTCAAGCCGACGCGTTCGTTCATTGCCGCGCGCAAGCGCAAGGATATGGCGATGCGCGTGCTCATCGTGCTGGCCTTCGTCATTGCGCTGATCCCGCTGATCTCGGTGCTGTGGACCACGATCGCCAACGGCATCAAGCGGTTCAACCTCGACTTCCTGACCCACAACATGACCGGTGTGGTCGGCGGCAACCCGACCCCGTCCGGTGGCTATGGCGGCGTGCTCCACGCCATCATCGGCACGCTGGAGATCACGCTGGGCGCCATGGTCATCTCGATCCCCATCGGCCTGATGTGCGCCGTGTATCTGGTCGAGTACTCCAACCGCGGCAAGCTCGCCAAGTCCATCTCCCTGCTCGTCGACGTCATGAGCGGCATCCCGTCCATCGTGGCCGGTCTGTTCGCGTTCTCGATGTTCACCATCCTCGTCGGCCCCGGCTCCACCAGCGGCTTCCAGGGCTCCGTGGCTCTCTCGCTGCTGATGCTGCCGACCGTGGTCAAGTCGTGCGAGGAGATGCTCAAGATCGTCCCCGGCGATCTGCGCGAGGCCTCCTACGCGCTGGGCGTCACCAAGCAGCGCACGATCACCAAGATCGTGCTGCGCACCGCCCTGCCGGGCATCGTCTCCGGCGCCATCCTGGCCATCGCCCGCGTGGTCGGCGAGACCGCCCCGCTGCTGATGACCGCCGGCTACATCGTGAACACGAACTTCAACCTGTTCGGCGGGCAGATGACTACGCTGCCGGTGTACGTCTACCAGGAGTACAGCAAGCTCAACGCCAACTGCCCGGCCGGCGCCGACGCCAGCTGCGTGACCACCATCCCGATGGAACGCTCCTGGGCCGCCGCCCTGGCCCTGATCCTCATCGTCCTGATCCTGAACCTGATCGGACGCATCGTGGCGAAGGTCTTCGCCGTCAAGACGGAACGGTAAGCCGTAACAAGCTGCCCTAGGAAATAAGGAAAAACAATGGGACAACGCATTGATGTCAACCATCTGAACATCTATTACGGCGACTTCCTGGCCGTCGAGGATGTCAACCTGAACATCGAGCCGAACAAGGTCACCGCCTTCATCGGCCCGTCCGGCTGCGGCAAGTCGACCGTGCTGCGCACGCTCGACCGCATGCACGAGATCATCCCCGGCGCCCACGTCAAGGGCGAGGTGCTGCTCGAAGGCCGCAACCTGTACGCCAAGGACGTCGACCCGGTCGAGGTCCGCCGCGACGTCGGCATGGTCTTCCAGCGCCCGAATCCGTTCCCGACGATGTCCATCCGTGAGAACGTGCTCGCCGGCGTGCGCCTGAACAACCGCAAGATCTCCAAGTCCGACGCCGACGATCTGGTCGAGTGGGCCCTGCGCGGCGCCAACCTGTGGAACGAGGTCAAGGATCGTCTCGACAACCCGGGCATCGGCCTGTCCGGCGGTCAGCAGCAGCGTCTGTGCATCGCCCGCGCCGTGGCCGTGCACCCGCAGGTCCTGCTGATGGACGAGCCCTGCTCCGCCCTGGACCCGATCTCCACGCTGGCCGTGGAGGACCTGATCAACGAGCTGAAGAACGAGTACACGATCGTCATCGTGACCCACAACATGCAGCAGGCCGCCCGCATCGCCGACTACACCGGCTTCTTCAACCTGAAGGCCGTCGGTCAGCCGGGCCACCTGGAGTACTTCACCGACACCTCCACGATGTTCAACAACCCGCAGAACGAAGAGGCCGAGCGCTACGTCTCCGGCCGTTTCGGCTGATCGGCAGATCAAAACTCTCCCAACCGCCCTGTTCCCCGCAGGGCGGTTTTCTGTGTTGCACGGCTGACTTAGGCCGGTGCTATGGTGAACCTCGTCCGGGATGCATCGTTGTTCCGGATGAGTCGCAGTAACCTCAATGCGGGTTGACCGCCCGCTCAAATCCAAGAAAACAAGAAGAAGAGAGCATAATGGAGAAGTTCTTCCATTTGAAGGAGAACGGCACGACGGTCTCGACCGAGATCCTGGCCGGCCTGACCACGTTCTTCGCGATGGCGTACATCATCGTCGTCAACCCCCAGATCCTGAGCCAGACCGGCATGCCGTGGGGCGGCGTGTTCCTCGCCACCATCATCGCGGCCATCGCGGGCACCCTGGTCATGGGCCTGTTCGCCAATGTGCCGTATGCGCAGGCCGCCGGCATGGGTCTGAACGCGTTCTTCACCTACACCGTGTGCTTCGGCCTCGGGTTCACCTGGCAGCAGACGCTGTGCATGGTGTTCCTGTGCGGCATCATCAACATCATCATCACGGTCACCAAGATCCGCAAGATGATCATCAAGTCCATCCCGCCGATGCTGCAGCACGCCATCGGCGGTGGCATCGGCCTGTTCGTGGCCTACGTCGGCATGCTCAACGTCGACCTGATCACCTTCACCCCGGACGCCGAGACCACCGCCGCGGTCGGCGCGACCCCGGGCCTGGCCACGTTCGACAAGCCGGTGCTGTGGGTGTTCCTCATCGGCCTGGTGCTGGCCATCGCCTTCACCGTGCTCAAGGTCAAGGGCGGCCTGCTGCTGGCCATCGCCATCACCACCGTGGTCGGCATCCCGTTCGGCGTGACCACCATGGCCGACTCCGTGTCCATCTCCGAGACCTTCTCCCAGCTGCCGCAGACCTTCGGCGCCATCTTCTCCGCCGAGGGCTTCCCGGCCCTGTTCTCCGATCCGGCCAAGCTGCCGCTGGTCATCGTGACGATCTTCGCGTTCTCGATGTCCGACACCTTCGACACCATCGGCACCTTCATCGGCACCGGACGCCGCACCGGCATCTTCTCCGAGGATGACGAGAAGTCCCTGGAATCCGGCCACGGCTTCAGCTCCAAGATGGACAAGGCCCTGTTCGCCGACTCCATCGCCACCTCCATCGGCGCGATCTGCGGCACCTCGAACACCACCACCTACGTCGAGTCCGCGGCCGGCATCGGCGCGGGCGGCCGCACCGGTCTGACCTCCGTGGTCGTGGCGGCCTGCTTCGCGGTCTCCGCGTTCCTGTCCCCGATCATCTCCGCCGTGCCGTCCGCCGCCACCGCCGGTGTGCTGGTCATCGTCGGCTGCATGATGGCCTCCAGCCTCAAGGAGATCGACTGGTCGGAGATCTCCGAGGCGATCCCGGCGTTCTTCGCCGCCGTGTTCATGGCCTTCTCCTACTCGATCAGCTACGGCATCGCCGGCGGCTTCATCACCTACTGCATCGTGATGAGCTGCAAGGGCAAGGCCAAGGACGTGCACCCGGTGATCTGGACGGTCGCCGCGCTGTTCATCCTGGACTTCATCCTGCAGGCCGTGCTCGTCTGAGCCTGGCCTGCGACACGCCCGGGTTGCGTGTTGTCTCGCAACCCGGGTACATTATCGATTCTGTAAACCACAGACCGTTGGTTGGAATACGCGCAAGCGGATTCCCGAAGTTTGGTTCGCCAAGCCAGCGCAGGTTGAGAGATATCGGCCCGCAAGGGTCACGCAAGTGAGCTTGCGGATGGTTGTTGCTCTGCCTGTGCGCAGGGCTTTTTTATTGCCTGAACGGCACAAGCCCCGGCAGCGCGTTCCGAACCGGACAAGTCAACGGCCGACTTAGGAAGGAACGCCATGAAGAGGCCCGAAAAGGAAGCGGTGGTCGCGCAGCTTACGGAACAGTTCCGTAACGCTGACGCCGTCTACCTGACCGAGTACCGCGGGCTTACCGTTCCGCAGATCTCCGATCTGCGTGAAAAGCTAGGCCGCGATACTTCCTACACCGTGGCTAAGAACACGCTGGCTCGCATCGCCGCCAAGGAAGCAGGCATCGAGGGCCTCGACGAGATTCTCGCCGGCCCGACCGCCATCACCTTCGTGAAGGGTGACTTCATTGAGGCTGCGAAGATCATCCGTGACTTCGCCAAGGATAACAAGGCCCTGGTTATCAAGGGTGCCGCCGCTGACGGCACTGTGTACGATGCCGAGGGTGCCGTGAAGCTGGCGGATCTCAAGTCCCGCCCGCAGCTGCTCGCCGAGTTCGCCGGCGACGTCAAGGCTACGATGGCCAAGGCCGCGTACCTGTTCAACGCTCTGCCGACCAAGGCCGTGCGTACGATCGACGCGCTTCGCGAGAAGCAGGAGAAAGCTGCCTGATTCACTTGCGGCTCGCCGCATGAATCACCACGCTTCAATAACTGAAAACAACCAAGGTTTATTCGGTGGCGGGTTCCACTTCACCGCCGCCAAGTATTGAAAGGAAGCCATTATGGCTAAGTACACCAATGAAGAGCTGCTCGAGGCTTTCGGTGAGATGACCCTGGTCGAGCTCTCCGAGTTCGTCAAGGCCTTCGAGGAGAAGTTCGACGTCGAGGCCGCCGCTCCGGCCGCCGTCGCCGTTGCCGCCGCTCCGGGCGCTGCTGCTCCGGCCGAGGAGGAGAAGGATGAGTTCGACGTCATCCTGTCCGCCGTCGGCGACAAGAAGATCCAGGTCATCAAGGCCGTGCGCGCCATCACCTCCCTGGGTCTGGCCGAGGCCAAGGCCCTCGTGGACGGCGCTCCGAAGCCGGTTCTGGAGAAGGCCAAGAAGGAAGACGCCGAGAAGGCCAAGGCTCAGCTGGAAGAGGCTGGCGCCACCGTCGAGCTCAAGTGATCTGTGCGGTCTTGGACCGCGTGATGCTTGCTGTGACCCCGTCCGCATGGTTTATGCGGGCGGGGTCCGCTCATATGCGGCGCAAGGAGGCGTGTTCGGGGGTATAGTGCCGTTGTACCCCCTAGGGGTGGAGCGCGATGACGCGGACTATCCACTTTGGGCACCTACAATGGTCGGAAATTGTTGATTTCCGGCATGATAATCCGCCGCGTTGCGGGGAAGCATGACACAATGGCAGGTAGTGTGACTACCTGTGGCAGGGTGTGAAAGGAAGGCGATCCGGTGAACGAGGAAACGACGCTGCAATGGGTCATCAGGGCGAACGGCTCTGAGGTGGGGCGGGTCAGCCCGTCCCACAGCGTGGAGATCGGCCGTAAGCCGTTGCGCCCGCTGGCGGATGACGGCATGTCGCGGATCGATGTGCCGGATGAGACCCGTTCGATGTCCAAGCGTCACGCCGTGTTCAGCGTGAGCGAGAACGGCGCGGCCAATGTGCGTGACATGGCGTCCACCAACGGCACGTACGTGGTGCGTGACGATGGCGGTCTGATGCGCCTGCCGCAGAGCGTGGATTTCCTGCTGCCCACGTCGCCGGTGCGCATGCAGTTCGGCGATGTGCCGGTGGATTTCACCCGGGTGGAGCAGGAGGCACCGGAGGAGCCGCAGCCCGCCGTGCCCGATCTGTTCGACTACGCCGTGGGGGAGGGCCGGCAGGAACCCGATGCCGCCGATATGTCAGTGGACGACATCCTGGATCTGCGCGCCGGGGAGCCGACCAGCATGTTCCAGGCCGATAGCGTGAAGCATCGCGCCCAGGAACTGGATGCCGCGCAGCATCAGACATTCGAGCCGTTCCCGTTCGAGCAGGCTGCGGTGCCGCTGACGATCATGCCGGAGACCGAACAGGAGGGGGCCCCGCGCGATCTGTTCGAGGACGCGCAGTCCGCGGGGGTCGACGCCGAGAACCTGCATCTGGACGAGGAGCCCGTTGACGACAATCCGACCGCGCCCCAGAGGGTGGATTCGGTGTGGACGCTGGTTGCCGAACAGCAGGATGGTCAGGCGGAATCCGAGCCGGCTTCCGAACCGCAGTCCGCATCCGAGGAACAAGCCGTGCCGGATACGCAGCCGGCCGTCGAGGAGGCCCGGCCGTCCGAGGAACCTGCGGACGATCCGGCCGCAGGCGTCCCGCTGGTGTTCACGGCGATGACGGCCGACCAGCCCTCGTCCATGCCGGACCTGGACCGCGAACCGGCCGCGCGCGAGGAACCCGCGCCCACGGAGTCCGTGCCCGAGGAATCGGAGCCCGCGGGAATCGCGGAATCGTTCACGCCGGCGTTCGAACCGGGTTCGGTGTTCGAACGGGTGTCCCAGGGGGGATTCGCCCCGCCCGAACCCGCCGTGCAGATCGACGGCATGACCTCCGACGACGCCAAGCGCACCACCGATTTCACCATGCAGTTCGAGATGGCGCGGCATCCGCAGCTGTTACCGTTCCTGGCCATGAATCCCTCGCTGTATGACGATCTGTACGCGTGGCTGGCGGCGCAGGGCAACCAGGACATCGACGAGGCGTTGAGCCGTAACGAGGGCTACCAGGAGTACCGCCGAGCGGTAGGGAAGTGAGTGAAGCGATGAGTGAGAATATGCCGCAGACCGGTACCGGTGTGGAGCGGTTGCGTCTCTGGCGCGAACGCTTCCGCGAAACGCTGGCGCCGTCGCCGCTGGAGGATGCCGAACAGCTTGCCGCCCGTCTCGACCTGACCCACGCGCATCCGTCCGGCATCGCCAAACTGTTCGCCAGCGGCCAGGTTTCGCTGGATTCGTTGTTCCGGGATAACGGGATGTTGCGTGCCGCGGGCCGCCGCATCGAACGGGTGCTGGACGACCGTGCGGCGAAGAGCCGCGTCAGCGGCATGGCGGAACTGTCGCTGGTGGTGGGCATCGCCACGTGGTCGGGCCGGCAGATGCCGGTGCTGCTGTACCCGGTGGACGTCGAACGCCGTGGCGATTCGGTGACCACGGGGACGACCATCCGTTTCACCGGCAGGGTGCATCTGAATTCGGCGTTCGTCAATGAGATGCGCAACGGCGGCGTCGAGCTGGACGAACGCGACCTGTTCGACGGCTCCCACTACGCCACGGGTTCCCCGGAGACGTCGACCGTATTCTCCGCCATCACGAATCTGGCGACGCAGGTGTTCGGTGATTTCGCGATCGAACGGCATATCGTGATCGGCTGCTTCTTCGACCCGTCCACGCAGATGCTGCTGGAGAGCCAGCGCATCATCGACGCACTGGCCCAGGGCCCGACGGGCAACACACTGCTGGATGCGCTGGCCGGGTACGGGAGCGCCGCGGATGCGCTACGCAATGATGCGATCGCCGAGTTCAGCCCGTTCGATGGCGACCCGCACTCGGAATTCGAGGCCGGGGATGTGGATAATGCGACGCGCTACGCGGCCTCGGTGGCCGCGGGCGGGCATTCGGTGGTGCTGGATTGCGCGGCCGGTGTGAACACCGCGGAACAGGCGGTGGCGTTGGCCTCGCGGTGTGTGATGAGCGGCCGCTCGGTGCTGTATGTGCCGTGCGTGTCCGATCAGAAGCGCCGGTTCATGCAGGCGATGCGCGCCAACGAACTGGGCGGCCTGGTGCTGGACTTGGCCGATCCGGATACCAACGGCGCCATCGACAAGCAGCTGATCACGGCGGTCGGCTTCCAGTCCGGGGTGGCGACCTCCCGTTTCGACCAGCTGTCGGATGAACTGGTCGGCGTGCGTTCGCGCCTGACCCGGTACCTGGGCGATCTGCATGGGGTGAACCAGGATTGGGACGTCTCCGCGTATCAGACGATCCAGCATCTGGCGAATATCGCGGAACTGCCGACCCATCCGGCCACCCGGGTGCGGCTGTCGAAGGAGTCTGCGCGTGCGTTGAAGGGGCGTCTGGACGAGTGGTCCGACCGGTTGCGCCGTGCCGGAGAACTGGGCGAGTTCGTGATCGGCCCCGCCGATACCGCCTGGTACAAGGCCTCGCTGTTCACCGAGGAGGAGGCCGTCGCCGCGTACCAGCGGGTCAGTGACGTGCTGCTGAAGATGCTGCCCGCCACCCGCGAGCAGGTGACGAGCGTGGTGCAGACCTGCGGGTTCCCCGTGCCGAACACCGCCAACGATTGGGCGCGTCAGGTGACGGTGCTCAAGAACCTGCGTCGTGTGCTGGATGTGTTCCAGCCGGAGATCTTCGAACGCGACATCAACGCCATGATCGAGGCGAGCAAGTCCAAGGCCGCCCGTAAGGCCGAGGGCACCACGTTGGGCTTCTGGGAGCGGCACCGCCTGCTCAAGGAGGCCAAGAGCCTGCTGCGCGTGGGCGCGCAGGTGGAGAATCTGCACGATGCCCTGCAGGTGGTGGCCCGTCAGGCCGAGCAGTGGCGCGTGTTCGTGCCTCACGGCGGCTGGCCGGTGTTGCCACCGCATCTGGACGACATCATCGACACCCAGGAGCAGCTGGCGGCCGATCTGACGGCGCTGGACACGGTCCTGGCCACCACGCCGTCCGGCGGCGATTTGCAGTCGTTGGATCTCAACCAGGTCGAGACCCGTCTCAAGGCGTTGTATGACGACCGTCTGGCGTTGGACACGCTGCCGGAACGCTGCCGCTTGGAACGCGATTTCCAGACGGTCGGACTCGGCGAGCTCGTCGGCGATCTGAACGCCCGCCGGGTGGATGTGGACGCCGTGGACGGCGAACTGCAGCTGGCCTGGTGGACCACGGTGTTCGAGGACATCGTCCGCTCGTCGGCGATCATCTCGAATCAGGACGGTCTGGCGATGCAGGCCGCCGCGGACCGGTTCGTGCAGGTCGATATCGAGCATGTGCGCTCCGTGGGGCCCATGGTGGCGCAGGAGACGACCCGTCGGCTGTGCGATATGCTGTTCGCCCGCACCCAGGAGGCGAATCTGCTGCACACCACGTTGGCGGGCAGCCACAAGGTGCCGTTGAGTCGCATCCGCCGCGACCATGCGGAGATCTTCGCGGCCGCCAAGCCGGTGCTGGTGGCCACGCCGGCTGCGTTGTCCGCCACCACGGATCCCGAACCGGTGGCCGATGTGGCGGTGATCGATGCGGGGGCCCATATGCAGCCTCTGGAACTGCTGACGATCGCGAGCCGTGTCCGGCAGGTCGTGGTGCTGGCCCACTGCGATACGACGAGCTGCGAGGGGCTGAAGATGTTGACGGATATGCTGCCCCGCATCACGATGAAGCCGTCGTCCTCGCGCCGGTCGCCGCGGCTGACGGCGTTCCTGGAAGCCGAAGGGTACGGCGCGCTGTCCTATGATGTGGCCAAGGCCGGTGGCCAGGGGCATGTGCTGTTCCACCGCATCGAGGCCAACGGCGTGCCGGTGATGACGAGCGGACTGGTGGAGAGCAGCCAGCAGGAGATCGACGAGGTCGTCAGGCTGATCACCGAACGCGCCGCCGAATTCACCATCGTTCCGGCCGGTTATACGCTGACGGTGGTGGTGCTGACCGGCGTCTTCCGGTTGAGGCTGGGCGCCGAGCTCAAGTCGTTGGCGGCCAGGAACAAGTCCATGGACCGGTTCCTGCGCCATGTGCGGCTGGTCGACATCGACGAGGTCACCGGCGCGTACGCCACGGATGTCATCCTGTCGCTGAGCTACGCCAAGACGGCGCACGGCAGGCTGCTGCAGCAGTTCGGCGACGCCGGTTCCGCCGGCGGACGCGGCATGCTGCTGGATGCGCTGGCCCTGACCAGCCGCCATCTGGACATCGTCGCCGCCTTCGGTTCCGAGGACATGGAGGATGAGCGTCTGCACCAGCCCGGCGCCAAACTGCTCAAGTCCATACTCCAGTGGGCCGAGCAGCTGGACGATCAGCCCGTGCTCCCGCAGTCGCTGGACGCCGGCTCCAACGTGCTGTTCAACGACCTGGCCGAGCGCATCCGCAAGCGCGGGCTGGAAGTGGCCGTGGACTACGGGTTCGAGAAGGGTCTGCGCATCCCGATGGTGGTGGGTTTGAAGAACCGTCCGTTCGCGTTGGCGGTGATGACCGACGACACCGGGTTCATGGGCATCCAATCCACGCGCGAACGTCACCGTGTGCTGATGCAGCGGATGCAGACATTGGGCTGGTCGGTGATGACGGTATGGAGCGTGGGCGCGTTCGTCAACCCGGAGAAGGAAGTCGACCGTATCATCGCCCGGCTGGGCGAGCTGTACCGGGACGTGCAATGAGCGGGGAGTATTCGGCAACGCGCCGTACGCCGCGGCGCCATAAGCGCGTGGTACGCCAGGGCAACGAGCTGTTCGACGCCGACGGCGTGAAGCTGGAACCGGGCGATATGCGCACCGAACAGCAGCGCCAGGCCGATGACGACCGTCGGATCCTCGGCGAACTGCCGCCCCATTGGGCGGTGTTCGAGTCTCGTCAGTAGCGCTCCTCGGTGGCCACGGCCACGATCATCCCCTGATCCTGCAACGTCAGGATGCGCAGCGCCTCGTCGGAAGGCAGCGCGAACGGCACCAACGCGGTGCCGCTGCCCGCCTCCGGTTCGGCCGGCATCCCCATCGTCACCGCGCGGGCGGCGATGGCGCACGTCTCCCCGGTATTCGGGGCGTCCGACGGATACGCGGAGCAGATTCCCGAGGCGGTCAGCCCCACGGCATCGCCCGGCAGCAGCCCCTCCCATCCTCCGGACAGCCGCACGTCGATGACCGTGTGCCCCGGCGGCGTCGCCGGACGTTCGCCGGCCAGCGTACCGAGTATCGGCATCCCCTCGGCGATGTCGACCCGCGCGATGAGTCCTTCGGCGTCGGCCACATGCCGCAGCGCGCCGGCGAAGGCATCGGAGGCGGGAACGCTGACCGCCTCCACGTCACCGGCGTGGATGGTCTGCCCGCGGTCGATGTCCGCCGCAGCCAGCAATACGGTCTGGGTCGCCACGGTGGATTCAAGGCATTGCAGGATGGCCAGCACCGCCAGCCCGGCCAGCACGGACGCCAACAGCCGCCGCCCCCGGTCGATGAGTCGCCGCCGCTCCAGACTGGTGCCGGTCCTCGGCGGGCGCATATGAAAACAGTCCATCATGCAAGCATGATGGACTGGCAGGCCGGTTGGGCGCAAGCCTTCGGCGGCAATGTGGTCGAACGGTTCCGGGTTATCCACACCGCCCGTGTCGTTCGGTCACTTGCCCGACGACTTGGATGCGCCGTCGGTGCGGTAGAAGCCGCTGCCCTTGAACTCGATGGGCACGGCCGAATAGATCTTGCGCACCTGCTCCTGTCCGCATTCGGGGCAGACCGTGATCGGGTCGTCCTCGAACGACTGGTGCGCGGTGAAATCGTACGAGCAGTTCTTGCAACGGTAATGATAGGTAGGCAACGCTTATCCTCCACAGGTCATCCACGGGCGCGGCATACGGCCGACCCGTACATATCCTAGTCGTCGCCCTGACAGCGGTGCGCGTATGGCAGAATGGAGCCGTGTCCGTATTCCAACTCTTCCGTGGTGGCCTCTGGTCGTCCTCGAACGCCATCCGTATGCCCCATGAACTGAACGCGCCGGAGGGTTGCCCGCCCATTCGGCTGCGTCCGCTGACGGTGGAGGACTCCTCTGAGTGGAACGAGGTCCGGTGGCGCAACGACGACTGGCTCTCCCCATGGGAATCGGGCGATCCGATGCACGGCCCGGGCATGAGCTACAACGCGTGGATCGCCTGGCAGCGCCGCAGCGAGCAGGCGGGCACCGGTGCCATCTTCGCGATCGAATACCAGTGGCGGATCGTCGGGCAGATCTCGATCGGGGCGATCTGCTACGGGGCGATGCGCAGCGGTGTCATCGGCTACTGGGTGGACGAATCGTATATCGGCAGGGGATTCGCCCCGACGGCGGTGGCGGTGCTCGCCGACTGGGCACTGACCGATGCCGCCGGCCCGCGGTTGCACCGCCTGGAGATCGCGGTCCTGCCGGAGAACGAGCGCTCGCTGGCCGTGGCGCGGAAGGTCGGGGCCCGGCACGAGGGTATACGATCGCGCTATATGTATGTGCGGGGGCAATGGCGGGACCATGAGACCTTCGCGCTGCTGGCGGAGGACGCGGGGGAGGGGTTCGCGAGGCGGCTTTCGTCCCGACACGCCCGGAGCGAATAGCGCGAGATTTGCCAAAGTCTCCTATTCTTGAGGGATATGGGTTACGAATCGCTGAGCACCGTCATCGTGCTGGTGATCGTCGTACTCATGTTGGCCGTATGGCTGCCCAGAAGGACGGTCAACGGTATGAAACATGTGATGGAGCATCGCGAGGACCGGTATTCCTCGTCGCTGCATCTGGTGGACGCAGACAGCGGGACCAAGTTCTCGGACGTGCGCACGCCGCAGGCGAAAGGGGCAATCATGCAGCCAAGCCAGCCGCACAAGGCCATGTCGGCGGCGGAGCATATCGCACAGGTACGGCGTATGCGCCGCGAGGCCGCGCGTCGCCGCGCCGTCATCGCGGGCGTGCTGGCGGCGGCCACGGTCGTCGTCATCGTCCTGGCGGTTGTCCTGCGTTTCAGCCCGCTGTTCGCGCTGATTCCCGGCGGACTGCTGCTGGCGGTGCTGGGACTGGGTGTCAACGCCGCCCGCCACGCGCGCGCGTGGGAGCGCAAGGTGGCGGAACGCCGTGCCAGGAGATCGCAGGCCAAGCCCGTCCAGCCGGTTGTTCAGGCCCGTGAGCGGGATGCGTCCGCGGCTCCGACCGAGGCGATGGAGCAGCGGGAGATCCGCAGGGCGCTGCGGGAGTCGGAGGAGGAGAAGGCCCGCGTCCAGGCGCGCCGTGAGGCCCGTCGTGCCGATGTCGTGGATGTCGACTCGGTGGTGGTCGAGGAGCGCACCGATGACGACCGCATCGTCATGCAGCGTGACGATGCCCGGAACGACGACGTCCCGCATGCCGAGGCGCCCCACGCCGAGAACGAGCAGGCGGTGCCGGCCGACGCCACCACCGAACTCGATGAGGTCCGCCCCGCGCGGGCGTTGGACGCGTTCGAGGTCGCGGCGTCTCAGGACCTGATCTCCTTCACGCTGGGGGAGCCGAGGAACGGGTTCGATGTGCGCCCCGAGGCACCCGAAAGCCTGGAGATCCGTTCGACCCGTCAGGTGGCCAAGGCGGTACCGGTGGAGGAGGAGCCCGCCGATGCCCAGCCTCAGCCTGCCGCGCAGGACGAGCCGGTTGTGCAGGGTGCGCAGGACGACGCGGCTGAATCCGAGGGCGTGTCCTTCCATGATGCCGAGGTCGCGGCGCAGGTCGAGGCCCCGGTGGCGACCAGCGAGTCGCTCGGCACGGGCCTGGAGACCATCCTGGCGCGCCGTGGGGCTTGATTTTCCAAGCTGTTCACTCTCAGCGTTAGCACTCGAGTTGGCAGAGTGCTAAAAATCGCGCTACGATAAATCCTAGCGCGAAGGAACGGCAGCGCGGGTGTTCGTCAGCCTCCCGTCCTGCAGGGCCGTCGCGGAAGACCATATCGTTACTCTTACTAGAAAGAGGAGGTCCACAGTGTCGATCTCACTCACACCGTTGGAAGACAAGATCATCGTCAAGCAGGCCGAGGCCGAGACCCAGACCGCGTCGGGTCTGTACATCCCGGACAACGCCAAGGAGAAGCCGCAGCAGGGTGAAGTCCTGGCCGTCGGTCCGGGCCGCCGCGACGACAAGGGCGAGCGCATCCCGATGGACGTCAAGGTCGGCGACAAGGTGCTGTACTCCAAGTACGGCGGCACCGAGGTGCACTATGAGGGCGAGGACTACCTGATCGTCTCCTCGCGTGACCTGCTCGCCATCATCGGCTGAGTCGATCCGAACAACCGTTGCAGTGGGCGCTCCGGAGGAATCCGGGGCGCCCACTGCCATATGCGCGGCGTGCATCCGTCCATGCTCGTTCGGCATTGCCCTGAATCAAGCGTCATGCGGTACAGTGGATGGCAACGGGACTGTTGAGGGGGTGGCCATGGAACATTCCGAACCCGTGCCGACGGAGGAATCCACGACTCTGGCGAACGCGCTCGTCGATGCGCTGGACGCGGTGCTGTCCTGCTCGCGCAGTGTGGTGGAGCTGGCCGTCGCCACCTTCATCGCCGGAGGGCACCTGCTGCTGGAGGACGTGCCCGGCGTCGGCAAGACCACGCTGGCCCGTGCGCTCGGCACCGCCATCGGCGGCGACACCCGTCGCATCCAATTCACGCCGGACATGCTGCCCGGCGATCTGACCGGCGTCAGCGTCTACAACCAACGCACCGGCAGCTTCGACTTCCATCCGGGGCCGCTGTTCGCCAACATCGTCATCGCCGACGAGGTCAACCGTGCGAACCCCAAGGCCCAATCGGCCATGCTGGAGGCCATGGGCGAAGGCCAGGTCAGTGCCGACGGCCGCACCTGGCCGCTGCCCGATCCCTTCTTCGTGGTGGCCACGCAGAACCCCATCGAGCTGGAAGGCACCTATCCGCTGCCCGAGGCGCAGCTCGACCGGTTCATGGCCTGCACGGGCTTCGGATACCCCACGGCGGAGGCGGAATGCGCGATGCTGACCTCGCCGGACAGCGCGCAACCGCTGCGTTCGCTGCATGAGATCTGCACCGTCGAACAGGCCCAGGCCATGCGCGCGGCCGTGGCGCAGATCATGCTCTCGACCCCGGTGGCGCGGTACATCGTGGACATCGTATCCGCCACACGCGCGCATACCGGCATCCGGTACGGCGCTTCGCCCCGCGCCGGACTGCATCTGGCCGCCATGGCCCGGGCGAAGGCGCTGATGGCGGGCCGTGGCTTCGTCATCCCCGACGACGTGCGCGCCGTGGCCGTGCCGGTGCTCGGACACCGCCTGGTGCTGCAGGACGGCGGCTATGGTGTGGCCGTCATGAAACATGCCAAGCGTCTGGTGACGGAGATCCTCGACCAGGTGGCGGTGCCGCGTGCCGAACGACGGACGGCCGTCGGCGGTTTCATGCGCCACGAGAGGTGACATGATGGGCATCCGGCGCGGCAAGGCAGGCAGGATAAGGCCCCGCCGTGCCCACTGGTGCCGATTCGCGCTGATACGCCCGAGCGTCGGCGGCTGGGCGATGATCCCGGTCGCCGTGGCGGTCTGGTATATGGCGCTGCTGCTGGACGAGCGCACGTTGGTGGCCGCTGCACTCACGCTCACCGCCGCATGGGGCTTGGACCTGGTGATGACGGTGGTGCAGGGCGTGCTGATCGCCACATCGTCTCTCCCGCCGACGCATCCAACAACAACCGTGCAGATCGAACGGTTGAACGCGGACGGGCACCGGCTCGAACGGTATGTGGGCTTGCCGCAGGATACGCGCGGCTGGTACCGGCGCGTGGCACGGGTCGTCCGATGGCGCTCGCCGATGCGACTGTTCGCCGGGCGTGTGCCGGTCCGCGACGGCGGCGAGTTCGTCATCCTGCCCGACGCCGCGGCCTCGTCCGGGAGCCAACATGCCACCGACGCCCGCCTGCAGGGGCAGGACCGCACCGAATCCACGGGCACGGTCCGCGCCTATACGCCCGGCGACTCGCCGAATCTCATCGCCTGGCGTCACAGCGCGCACCGCGGCACGCTGATGACCCGCGAAAGCGGACGTGACACACGCGCCACGCTGATCATCGTCCTCGATACAACCGTGGACCGGGCCGCCGGTGACCGGGGATTCGATGGGCACGTCATCCGCGCGCAACAGCTGCTGCCGTCCATGCCGTCCACGAACCGCCTCGTCGTGACCGACGGCATCCATATGGCGAACGACTACACCTCCGCCTTGCGATTGCTGGCCGCCGTCACGCCCGCCGCGCAGCCCCGCCTTCAACCGGACGCCGATCGGACTCCATCCGCCGTCAATCGGACGCCATCCGACCCCGCTGACGCCGCCGACGCCGCCGATTCGGCCGCCCCGCAGCGTGCGGCCGCGACCATTGCCGCAGCGGCAGCCGCGCCGGGGCACGGGCCGGTCACCATCGCCGTTATCACCAGCCAGCCGCAAGGACCGCTGGTACAGGCCATCCGCACCGCGATTGCGGGAGCGCGGACCCTACCTGTGCAACCCTGGCATGAGGCGGCGGAGCGCATGATCGCCACGTCGCTGCCGGAACGCCGCAGCGGTGCGCCAACCGGCCGCCGCCGTGACCGCAGCCCGGTCATCGACGCGCGCGATCGATCCCGCGGAATCCATGCCCAGGACAACCCGCCGTCGCCGACCGTCGCCCTGCGCCTGGTCCGTATCGGCGTCCTGGCCGCGTACGTCGCGCTGACCATCATGGGAGCTGCCGGACTGGCCGATGCGAACGGCTGGTGGCCTTGGGCGGCCGGGCTGATGCTGGCGGCCGTCATCGCGGAATCCTCGATCCCCAGCCGCACGCCTCTGCGCGGCGCATTGCGCGTGGTCGGCATGGCCGTGCTGCTGGCCGTGGCCGGACTGACGGCGGCGGGCATACGCATCGACGCCGGTTCCGTGCTGGATGCGGCGGGAACCGTACCAGGACCCTCGGCGGGCGGCGGGACGCCGGGCGTGTGGGACGTCATCCGGTTGCTGCCGGATATGGCTGCGGCCACCGTGCAGGGCGCGGCCACCGTGGGATTCGAGAGCCTGCGCAGGCAGCTGCCGCCGTTGACGGTCAATCCGGCCGGCGACGCGTTCCTGATCATCGTCTGCGCGCTGGCCGCCATCGCGATCCGCTGCCTGCTGTACTGGCGCGTCGGCGTGCCGCTGCTGGCGTTGCTGCCGCTGACCGCGCTCGCCGCCGACTACAGTCTGGTCGGGCACGCGGCGGCCTGGTGGCAGGTGCTGCTGCTGGTTGTGGCGTTCGTACTCTCGCTGCTGACGGCACGCGGTACCATCGGCGTGCCGCCGGCCGTGTGCGCGGCGGTGGTGGCGGCGGTGACCACGCTGGCGACGGCGTTGACGCCGGCCACGCTGTCGCTGGCCTATAACGTGCCGCTGTCCATCGGGGAATCGACCGGTCTGTTCACCTCGAACACCGTCAACCCAATGGTCGATCTGCGTCGGACCCTGCAATCGCGGTCGCGGGCCGTGGTGCTCACCTATGAGTCGGGCACGCCGCTGACGCTGCGCATGGCCACGTTGGGCGATTTCGACGGCGACACCTGGAGCTATGAGGAGCAGTTCGCCAAGGACGGCAGCCTCTACGGCTCGGGCATCCAGCTCGGCCGTGACAGCAGCAACACACTGAGCGACGAGGAACGTACGGCAGGCATGATGACGCCGTTGCCGCTGTATCTGATCGTCTCATACCTGACAAGGGGCGGCGAGACGCATGGCCTGCTCGGAGACGGCACCCCCTACTCCGAATTCGCGTTTTCCCCGCAGCACTTCGTCAACTATGCCACCATCACCATCGACCGGCTCAACTCCCGTTTCCTGCCCATGCCGGGCATCATCAACCCGAATTCATTGCAGTTCGGGTCGTCGACCCATACCGGATGGCTGTGCTACTCGGACGGCACGGTGTACAACCGCACAACGGTCGCCGCACAGGGTACGCGATATTACGCGGAGGGCCTGTATCCCGACCCCATCGGTGCCGACGACGGGTTCGCGCAGATCGACAGCCTCGATGATTGGCGCGAGCAGCTCCTGGACATGGAGCAGTCCCCGGACTGGCCGACCCGCACGGCGGCGCGACTGCGGTACATCGCGGCGGGCAACGCCCGTCAGGTCAACGGCTGGATGCTGATCCCCCTGACCGGGGACTTCGACAACCCGCAGTCGGCGTTAATCTGGCGTGACGCGGCGGGCAATGAGGTGAGCCGAGACAACGAGGAGTTCACCGACGCCGTCCAATTGAGCGGCGACGAATCGCTCATCGTGTTCCAAGGCAGCGGCAACACGGCCACCGCCGCGCTGCCTTTGTACGATCCGTCCGAATACTACGGAGACGGTGCCGCTTCCGAGGATGGTGCCGTTGACGAGGACGGTGCCGTTGACGAGGACGGTACCGTGTCCGGGGACGGCGTCGTGTCCAGTGATCCCGTACTGGATGAACTCCTCGGCATGACCGGGCGTTTCAACGCCGAAGGCGGTGAACGGCAGCGTGCCGAGGAAGAGGCTCTAGCCGACCTGCAGGACATCAGTCAGAGGGAGGGACTGGATGCCAGCGGGGTGATGATTTATGACGGGCTTTCTCTGGTCGTCTCCCCGGCCGACTCACCGTGGCTGCGCCAGGCGCTCGCCGAGGTGGAGCGCAATCAGGAGCGCGTACACGACCAGTACACGGCGTTGCCCGACGGCCTGCCGCAATCCGTCCACGCCGTGGTGACTCAGGCGCAATCCGATGGCGTGACGGTTCCGGCGGCCGACCATGACGAGCAGATCGCCGCCATGCGTTGGCTGGTCGACTACTTCACCGATCCGGACAACGGCTTCGTCTACACGCTGGACGCCCCCGACGGCGACGGCCGCAACAACCTGGAGGTCGTCGGCGACTTCCTGGAACGACGGTCCGGCTACTGTACGCACTACGCCTCCGCCCTGGCCGTGCTCGGCCGCGCGCTGGGTGTGCCGACGCGTATGGTGCTCGGCTACACCGCCAGTGGCGTTCAGGCCGAGGCCGATTTTACCTACGAGGTGAGCGCCGACCAGCTGCACGCCTGGGTGGAGGCCTACATCGACGACGTCGGCTGGGTGCCGTTCGACGTCACACCCGCTTCCGCGGATGACGCCGAGGCCGACGATACGGATACCCCGGCGGCCCAGGCCGGGGACGACGCCGACGCCCTGCTGTCGGAGGGTGACGCCGATACCGCTGATGGGGACGACACTACCAAGGACGGCGACACGCCGGATACCGACGGGAACGC
Organism: Bifidobacterium pullorum subsp. gallinarum; assembly: GCF_000741215.1. GTDB lineage: Bacteria > Actinomycetota > Actinomycetes > Actinomycetales > Bifidobacteriaceae > Bifidobacterium > Bifidobacterium pullorum_B. The sequence goes on along the minus strand of NZ_JGYX01000005.1, from coordinate 119,557 downwards.
GGGCGACGACGGCGGGGCAACCTCCGCGCAGCAGACCGCGGATGCTGACGGCTCGCCGTCACCTGCGACCTCTCTGGCATGGGCGGCCGGCGGCATCGGCGTGGTGCTGGCGGTCACGGCGCTGTGCTGCCTGCCGATGCTGGTGCGACGGCGACGTCGGAGACGACGGCTGCGCATCGCATCCGGAACCGGCGCCGACGGGGAACGGTGGATCGCCGCATGGCAGGAGATCGTGGACAGTGCGTGGGACAACGGCGTGCGCTGGGGTAAGGCCGAAACCGATCGCGATATCGTGCGGCGCATCACCGACCGGCTGGAATCCGGCTCGTCGGTGGGAACGGAAACCATCGAACAGGTCGGCCGTATCGCCGTCCAGGCAACAGCGGCGGCCTTCGGCGGCACGTCCGAACACGCCGGGGACCTCGCGCCCATCGTCGAGTCCGCAGTGGAGGCGATGCGGGCGACCAACGCCGCGCCGCGGTATCGCCGCATCCTCGGCGTCCTGTGCCCCGCATCCCTGTTCCGCGCACGCAGGTAGCCCCGCTCTCATGCCGAGAACGCGGCGCTTCCGCGGCCGGAGGCGGGACTAGGATGGGGTTATGAGTTTCAAACATCGCAGCATTCTTGACACCATCCCCGGATACAAGCAGGGCAAGCCGGCGCCGGCCAAGCCCGGCCAGCGCACGTTCAAGCTGTCCAGCAACGAGAACGCCTTCGAGCCGCTGCCCAGCGTGGCCGAGGCCATTACCAGCCAGGCCACCGGCCGCATGAACCGCTACCCGGACATGCGCGGCTGGGCCGTGGTCGAACGGCTGGCCGAGCGCTACGGCGTGGAGGCGGAGAACGTCATGCTCGGCTGCGGATCCACCGAGGTCATCACCATGCTGGTGAACCTGGTGGCCGGTCCGGGCGACGAGATCGTCTACCCGTGGCGCAGCTTCGAGGCGTACCCGCTGATCGTGGCCGGCGCCGGCGCCACCAGCGTGCAGGTGCCGAACCTGCCGGACGGCTCGCATGACGTGGACGGGCTGATTGCCGCGGTCAACGACCGCACGCGCCTGGTCATCGTCAACAATCCGAACAACCCCACCTCCACGTCGATCTCGGACGCCGATGCGCGCCGCATCATGCAGGCCGTGCCTTCCGACGTGCTCGTGCTGTTCGACGAGGCCTACATCCAGTTCAACACCGCCGCCGACACGAGCGTGGCGATGGACCTGTTCCGCGAGTATCCGAATGTGGTGGTGGCCCACACGTTCTCCAAGGCCTACGGCCTGGCCGGCCTGCGAATCGGCTACGCGATCGCGCCCGCCGACGTGGTGGAGGGCATGAGCAAGGTGGCGCTGCCGTTCGGCGTGACCGAAACCGCGCAGGTGGCGGCCGTCGCCTCGCTGGACGCGCAGGAGGAGCTGGACGAGCGCGTGCGGGCGATCATCGCCGAACGCGACCGTGTGGTGACGGCGCTGCGCGAGCAGGGGTGGGAGTTCCCGACCCCGTACGCGAACTACTTCTGGCTGCCGCTGGGCGAGCGGACCGGGCAGGCCGCGGCCGCGTTCACGGAGCAGGGCCTGTCGACCCGCGTGTTCCCCGGCGAGGGCGTCCGCATCTCCGTCGGCGAGCCCGAGGCCAACGATCTGGTCATCAAGGTCTGCGCGGAGCTCAAGGCTCAAGGACTGTAATCCGACACGCCGAGGACGCCGTTCCGCATGCGCCGGTGGATGATCCGGGCCCTGGAATCCACCGGCGCGACACGCTGAATATGCAGGGTGCGACACGCTGAAACCAATGTTCCGAAAAGGGCATTATTCCAAGGGTTTCGTGTGGTGTGACCCGATGGCTGGCGCGCGGGTGACTTGCGGATTTCCTCAGGCTGTGCCATGATAGCCAAGTTGCCGGTTGAGGCCACGGTCGCTTGCGGTAACACGGCGGATTTCCCAAGCGGTCAAAGGGACCTGACTGTAAATCAGGCGCTTCGTGCTTCAGTGGTTCGAATCCACTATCCGCCACGCCTCGGTAGCTCAGTGGTAGAGCACTTCCTTGGTAAGGAAGAGGTCGTGAGTCCGATTCTCACCCGAGGCTCTCTGGCGGGGTAGCTCAGCTGGTTAGAGCGTACGACTCATAATCGTAAGGTCAAGAGTTCGAGTCTCTTCCTCGCTACAAGAGCCGGCGACCGTCGGCGGACAACGAACACAGAGGTGAATGACAATGGCAAGCAAGAGCGCCGACATCCGTCCGGGCATCACGCTGGCATGCACTGAGTGCAAGGAACGTAACTACATCACGACCAAGAACCGTCGTAACACGCCGGATCGCCTGGAGCTGAAGAAGTTCTGCTCCCGCTGCGGCAAGCAGACCGTGCATCGCGAGACCCGCTGAGCACATACAGGCTTTCAAACCCGACCCAACCGGTCGGGTTTTTTCGTATAGGATGACAGGCATGACGACTTTTGCGGAACTCACCACCATCGGCGTGGGCGGCCCCATCGCCCGTTTCATCAAACCCACCACGCGCGTCGGCGTCATCGAGGCCGTCGAGGAGGCCGACGCCAAGGGCCTGCCCCTGTGCGTGATCGGCGGCGGCTCCAACATGCTGGTGTCCGACACGCCGTTCCCCGGCGTCGTGGTGCGTGACGCCCGCCGCGCCATCACCGTGCCGGACGAGGTCGCCCCCGTGGAAGGCGGCGACCGCACCGTGCACGTCAACGCCGAGGCCGGCTGCAACTGGGACGACTTCGTGGCGTTCACGGTCGAGCTGGGTCTGGAGGGTGTCGAGGGGCTCTCCGGCATCCCCGGCACCGTCGGCGCGTCCGTGGTGCAGAACATCGGCGCCTACGGCCAGGAAGTCGGCGCGTCCGTGGAATCGGTGGAGGTCTGGGACCGTCGGGACAAGCGCACCACCGATCTGACCGCCCAGGACCTGAAGTTCGGATACCGTTCGTCGGCGCTCAAATCCAGCATGTATGCGGCGCCGGCCACCCCGGCCGGCGAGTTCTTCCCGACGCCGCGCTACGTGGTCCTCTCCGTCACGTTCGCCCTGCGGCACAGCGCCACCGGCACCGTCGGCTACGGCCAGCTCGCCAAGGCGCTCGGTGTTGAGGTCGGCGACCGCATGGAGACCCGCGCCATCCGCAATGCGGTGCTCAAGGTGCGTGCCTCCAAGGGCATGCTGGAGGACGCGGCCCGCTACCTGAACCCGGCCATGGAAGGCACCAAGCGCGCCGATCAGGTGCGGATCGCACTGCGGGCCCAGTATGGCGACGTCGCTGATTCCCTCGCCGTGCCGGAAACCCCCGGATCGGACTCTGACACATCTGTCGCGGCGGAACGGCTTGTTTCCAACACCGCGGATACCGAACTTGTGTCACAGTCCACGGCGGCGTCTGCCGTGACCGTCGACTCGGGTATCGCGCCGGATTATGACCGTCACAGCTGCGGCAGCTTCTTCATGAACCCGATCCTGACCGCGGAACAGGCCGCCCGTCTGCCTGAGGACGCGCCGCGCTTCGATGCCGCGCTGCCCGACGGTACGCCCGGAGTCAAGACCTCCGCCGCCTGGCTGATCGACCACGCGGGCTTCCACAAGGGGTTCAAGACCGCCGAGGACGCCAAGGCGGGCCTGTCCACCATGCATACGCTCGCCCTGACCAATCGCGGCGGGGCGTCGGCAGCCGACGTGGCCGAACTCGCCCGCGCGGTGCAGGACGGTGTGGAGGCCGCCTACGGCGTGCGGCTGGTCCCCGAACCGGTGATCGTCGGCATGGACCTGCGGTAGTCGGGCGTTGGGGCACCACGGGTCTATACTGTCTCCCAGCGAGAAGAAGGACGATCAAAGGGGTGTCCCTGATGCTGCATCTATTCCGTACCAAATCCGTCGAGCAGACCATCGCCGAAACCGGCGAGGAAGGCCACGAGCTCAAACGCAATCTGAAATGGTGGGACCTGGCCATCATGGGTGTGGCCGTGGCGGTCGGCGCGGGCATCTTCTCCGTCGGCGCGCAGGCCGCGGCATTCCACGCCGGTCCGGCCGTCATCATCAGCTTCATCATCGCCGGGGTGGTCTGCGGCGCCGCCGTCATGTGCTACGCCGAGTTCGCCTCGATGATTCCGGTCGCCGGGTCCGCCTACACGTTCACCTACACCACCGTGGGCGAGATCGTGGCCTGGATCATCGGATGGGACCTGATCCTGGAGATGCTCATGGCCGGATCGGTGATTTCGAAATACTGGGGCGTGTACCTCAACGTTTTTTTCGACCTGATGGGCTGGGATTTCGACACGCATCTGGCGATCGGACCGTTCACCATCGACGTGGCGCCGGCGGTCATCGTCGCGTTCTTCACCACGCTGCTGGTGTTCGGCACCAAGCTGGGCGCGCGTGTCGACGGGGCGATGACCGTGCTCAAGATCGCCATCGTGCTGTTCGTGGTCATCGTCGGTTTCTTCTACGTCAAGGCCGAGAACTTCACGCCATTCATCCCGCCGAGCGAACCGTCCACCTCATCCGAGGCCGTGATGAACCAACCCCTGTGGCAGTGGGTCACCGGCATGACCCCGTCGATCTACGGTGTGCCCGGCATCCTGTCCGGCGCGGCGCTCGTGTTCTTCGCGTTCCTGGGCTTCGACGTGGTCGCCACCGCATCCGAGGAGGCTGAGAACCCGAAGCGCAACGTGCCGCTTGGCATCGGCGTGGGACTCGTGCTCGTGGTCGTGCTGTACATGCTCGTGGCCATCGTGACCACCGGCATGGTCTCCTACAAGGATCTGGCCGCGCAGCCGGACCCGTCGCTGGCCACCGCGTTCGAACTGGTCGGTGCCACCTGGGCGGCCAAGGTCATCAGCTTCGGCATCGTGCTGGGATTGGCCACCGTGATCATGGTGCTGCTGTTGGGTGTGACCCGCGTGGTGTTCGCCATGAGCCGCGACGGCCTGCTGCCGCGCGGCCTGAGCAACACCGGCAGGCACGGCACGCCGGTGGCCCTGCAGATCATCATGGGCGTGTTCATGGCCACCGTGGCCGCCTGCTTCGACATCTCGATGCTGTCCGACATGGTCAACATCGGCACGCTCTCCGCGTTCACGCTGGTGGCGATCTCCATCCCGATCATGCGCCGCCGCCGTCCGGACCTGCCGCGCGTGTTCCGCGTGCCGGGCAACCCGTGGGTGCCGATCCTCATCGCGCTCGCCAACCTGTGGCTGATGGTCAACCTGTCCGTGGTCACCTGGCTGCGCTTCGTGGTCTGGCTGGTGATCGGCTTCGCCATCTACTTCGGCTACGGCTACCGGCATGCGCTGCTCGGCACCGGCGAGCTGGCGGATGCCGACGCGCGCTGAGTCCCGCGTGGCCGCCGGCACGCCCCATCTTCCGGTGTCCGGCGTAAGCTGGTGGCAATGACCACTACCGGACTGTGACACATCGTGACGCTGGTGCAATCACCATGATGGCGGTTTTCCAAGGTTGTTCCGCACAGTGTCAGGGTCGCGAAACGCCACAGTCACATATCAGCTGGAGGTAAGCCATGCCGTACGTGATCGCGCAGCCCTGCGTGGATGTCAAGGACAAGGCCTGCGTGGATGAGTGCCCGGTCGACTGCATCTACGAGGGCGCCCGTTCCCTGTACATCAACCCGAACGAGTGCGTCGACTGCGGCGCCTGCGAGCCGGTGTGCCCCACCGAGGCGATCTTCTACGAGGACGATCTGCCGGAGGAATGGGCCTGGTACAAGGACGCCGCGGTGAGCTTCTTCGCCGAAGTGGGCGATTTGGGCGGTGCCAGCGCCGCCGGTCCGCTGGGCAAGGATCCTGAGCAGGTGGCCGCGCTGCCGCCGCAGAACGCCTGACGCTCGTTCGCTGTTGCTCACTGTTGTATCGGGGCCGTCGCGATATGCGGCGGCCTTCGTCGTATGCTGGGTACAGTGATATCGGCGTCCGCCGGCATCGTCGCCATTCAACGAAGGAGCGTTATGGGGTTCTACGAGTTTTCGTCGCCATACGATTGGTCCCGCATCGCCGAGTACAAGCGTACCGCGGCGTCCGTTCCGGGCGGCATGATCGATCTGTCGGTCGGCTCACCGGTCGACTCGGTGCCGCTGGCGGTGCGCGGCGCGCTGACCGCCGCCTCGGACGATCCGAACGCGTACGGGTATCCCGCAACGGCCGGCACGGCGGATCTGCGCGAGGCGATCTCCGACTGGTTCCGTGACCGGCGCGGCGTCGACCTTGGTGCGATCAACGCGGGCATCGTGCCGACGGTCGGCTCCAAGGAGGCGGTGGCGCTGATGGCGTCGCTACTGCGGCTGGGGCCGGGCGACGTGGTGGTGCAGCCGCGCGTCTCCTACCCGACGTATGAGATCGGCACGCAGCTGGCCGGTGCCACGGTGCTGAAGGTCGATGACGTCTCCGATGTGGAGTCGTGGCGTTTCGTGCCGAACGTGAAGGCCGTGTGGGTCAATTCGCCGTGCAACCCCACGGGGGAGACGCTGTCGCGCGAATGGTTGTATGAGATCGTGGCGGCCGCGCGCCAGATTGGCGCGGTGGTGCTGTCCGACGAATGCTATGCGATGCTGGACTGGCGCACCGGCCAAGGCGGGGTGGCGCCATGCGCGCTGGACCCGCAGGTGTGCGAGGGGAGCGCGGACGGCGTGCTGGTGCTGTATTCGCTGAGCAAGCAGTCGAATATGGCCGGGTATCGGACCGCGTTCATCGCCGGCGACTATGCGCTGGTCGCCCGGATGACGGCCTACCGCAAACAGATCGGGCAGATCATTCCCGGCCCCGTGCAAGCCGCGATGGCGGAGGGGCTGCGCGACAGGGACGCCGTGCGTGAGCAGAAGGCGCGGTATGAGCGGCGTCTGTCCGCTTTGGTCGGGGCCTTGCGCGCGTATGGGTATGACGCCGCGATGCCGCAGGGGGCGCTGTACGTGTGGGTGAAGGCCCGTTCCGGCGACTGCTGGCAGGACATGGCCGATCTGGCGCGGCTGGGCATTGTGCCGAGCCCCGGGGAGTTCTACGGCGCCCCGGATCATCTGCGGTTCTCCGCCACCGCCACCGATGGGGCGATCGCCGACGCCTGCCGACGGCTGGGCGCCTGACGTCGGTCCTACAATCCGATACTTGCCGCTCCTTTGCCGTAACGTTGCCGGATGGCGTCGAGGGCCTGCTCCGCGTCGCGTAGCCGTGCGGAACGCGTCTGCCCGCTCGACGCGGTATCCTGCTCCAGCAGATCGTCGATGGACATCTGAACGGGTGTGCTCTCCCGTTCCGCCAAGCCACTGGCACTGACTCCCGCCAATCGCACCTGCCGGGGCAGCGGCGTGTCCTCGCCGGCATCCGGCGGCAGCCCCAGCATCGCCTTCAGCAACGCCGTCGATTGCGGGTACAGCACGCCCGCCGTATCGGTCGGACGGTCCATCGTATGCGCTTTGGTCCGGTAACTCAGGTCGTTGAAACGGAGCTTGACCGTTACGGTTCTGGCCATGAGCCCGCGCTTGCGTAGCGTGGAGGCCACTTCGTCGCAACAGCGGCGCAGCAGGGTGTTCACGGTATGCATGTCGGTGGTGTCGGCGGCGAATGTGCGCTCCGAGCCGATTGATTTCTCCGGCGTGTATGGCGTGACCTCACGCTCATCGATGCCGTGGGACGCCAGCATCAGGCCGTGCGCCACCGTGGCCGAACCGGTCGCCTGGGCGAGCGTGGCCTCGGGCGTGGCCGCCAGATCGGCCACCGAATCGATGCCCCACGCGTTCAGCCGACGTTCCAGCGAGGGGCCGATGCCGGGGATGCCCCGCAGCGGCATGATCTGCACGAACTCGGCATGGCGGGCCTTCGGAATCAGCAGCATGCCGTCCGGCTTGGCGTTGGTGGAGGCCATCTTGGCCACCAGCTTGTTCGCGGCGATGCCCACCGAACAGGTCACATGGTAGCGGGCCGCCACCTGCCGGCGGACCCACGCGCCGATCGCGCTCGGCGACCCCCAGCGCAGCAGCGCACCGGAGACATCCATATAGCATTCATCCACCGACACCTGCTCGATGCGGTCGGTGATCTGGCTGAACACCTCGCTGAAGATGCGATGCGACATCATGCGGTAGTAGCGCATATCCACCGGCAGAAACACGCCGTCCGGGCAGAGCTGACGCGCGCGGGCGCTCGCCATCGCCGAATTGATGCCGTAGCGGCGGGCCTCGTAACTGGCGGCGGAGACCACGGAACGCGGGCCGGTGCCGATGATGACCGGCTTGCCTGCAAGCTCGGGGTGTCGGGCGATCTCCAGCGAGGCGTAGAACGCGTCCATGTCGATATGCAGCACCGTGCAGCCGGTCTCGTCATGACCCCAGTCGCGTTTCGCGGCCTCGACCCGTGGTGCTGTGCTCATAACTCCATCCTAGATGGGGACGGCGGGGTCTCTGGCAGCCCTGCTCGTTGTGACCGTTGTCATCCTCCATCCTAGAGGGGTTGGGGAAAGGCGGTAGATATCTACCGTTTGTTGCGTGGAGGCGACATTGCGACATATAGTGCGTCGAGTCCGTCCGGGGTGGTATAGTAGACTGCTGTTGCTCCATTGGAGCGGCATAATTCAAGATTGGAGTCATGCCTGAGTGGCCGATAGGGGCACCCTGCTAAGGTGTTAGTCGCTGATTGCGGCTCGAGGGTTCGAATCCCTCTGACTCCGCCATCGAGGGTTCCGGGATAATCCCGGAACCCTTTTTGTTTCCGCGAAAACGGCGGTATTTCAGCGTTTCCGAGCGTTTTCCGCGTATCCACGAACCCGCGCGACGATGCGTATGCAAGCGTTTTCCCGCATAGCTAATGGGGTACGTAATGGGGTACGGGCTTTCGGAGGCTTGGATGACGAAGACGCTGCAGACCGTCCTCGGCCACTCCAGCGCGAAGGTCACACTGGACGTCCCGTCCGTGCGGATCCGACGGCGACGCATAGACGCGGGGACGACCTCCCGCCCGTACGGCGTGTCCCCTTCCCCCACAAGGGGTTCGCATGCACCCGACGCTGGCGGCCGGACCCGCTGCGGTATGGGGGGGGGGTAGATTATTGGCAGAGTATGAGTAAGGGGGGCGTCGAAAACGGCGTCCCTATAGGGAGACGGGGCGATTGCATGGCGCACAGGATCCGGATTCGCGACATCAAGGGGGGTTCCCGTCACGGGAAGGGGATGCGGCGTCCGCTGAGGACGGCCATCGCCGTGATCGTCGCGACGGCGATGCTCACACCGACCATCGCGTCCGCGGCGCCGGTCGTCCCGGACGCCCCCTCACCCGTCCCCGGCGTGGAATCGTCATCCCCGTACGCGGATGACGGCGTCACCTACACGGCGGACGGTCGTCCGCTCTACGAGAGCGCGTCCGACACCATCTATATCTATAACGCCATCCAGACCGCCGTCGCGCGCCAGGAGGACGCGGCCGACCAGCCCGTTCTCACCGGCGACGGCGATGCGAAGACCTTTGGCACCGGTCAGCCCATCTACGACGAGGGCTCCGACGAGCCGCTCACCTACAGCCCCGAGCACACGTACGTGTACGTTGACGGCTGGGATGAGGGCCTCGAGGACGAGGGCGAGAACAACAACGTCGAGCTTCAGACGGGCGAGGGTGAAGGTAACGAGCCCGAGGCCCAGGAAGAGCCCGATGCCGAGAAGAACGTCGAGGCCGAGAAGGACGAGCAGGTCGAGAAGGACGAGCAGGTCGAGAAAAACGACGAGGCCGAGAAGAACGACGATTCCGCGACCGACCCCGCGACGACGGGGGAGTCGGGGTCTTCCGATGCCGGCGAGTCCACTGCCGCGCAGGACGCTGCCACCATCGCGGGCGCTGAGGTTCTTTCTGACGGCGAGGACGGAACGACCGGCAAGGTGCTGCTGGCAGACGAGCTCGATGGCCGCGACTACGTGGGTCAGACGGTCAAGAACATCAACGGCACGGATTACATCCTGATCGGCAACGAGCAGCAGCTGCGTGCGATCGGGTCGAATAAGCATGTGGTCGATAAGATCTGGTATCAAGCTAATGCTTTTGCAGAGTGGACCCTTGAATATGGAGGCGATGCAGATCTTGGTCCAAATGAGGATCTGCGAAATGAAGGTAATTTTCATCAACATGTTTTGGGCGTTGGGTATACAGGCTCTTCAGGTGCCGAAGGTGGACCCGATACGGGTGTGTCCCCCAACTCTGGGTTGACGTATTCCTCAGATGCCAATTACATCATCTTCCGTGACATCGAGCTGACGTACGACTGGACGCCGCTCATGTTCACGGGGACCATGTTCGGCTCGAAGAGTGCAACGGCAGCTACTGCAGGCAGCCTCTGGGGCTGTTTTGAGACCGAAGGCACGAACTCAGGCATCTCTGACATTTCCATAACGGATGGTGCCGACAGCCGTCCCAAGATTTCCAACGTGAAAATCAATCAGAACGACGCGATTTCAACCGACAAGCAATCGGGCGTGGGTTTCTTTGCCTCGCTGTACAGCGAGGCGGAAATCTCGAAGAATTCCCTCGGTAAGAGCCAAGGGAAAGTCCGAGTCAACGGAATCATCCTCGATGGGGTACGCGTTACAACTAGTACAACCGAGACCGTCGACACCGATACCCTCGTATCGATTGTTGCCGATATTTTGGGAGATCTCCTTGGCCTAGTCGGTGGCATAGTCGGCGGGATATTTGGCATATTGCTGCCGGGATTTGGAGATTTGAGTTTGGGGGACGCCCTCCACGACTTGTTCAACCTGCACAACAGCGATCCGTCGGTATTCGCGACGGGTGCGTTTGCTGGCAGGATCGTCGGTGACGTCGAGGTGGAGCACTGCACGGCCGTGGACGTGCTCGTCTCGAACGCCAATTCCATGACCGGTGGATTTGTGGGCTACATCGAGGGCCAGCCGCAGTATTCGATTCTTGGCGGCATTTCCACAATACTGATTAATACCCTCACCCAGATTCTCAATGCTATTCCCGGTTTGGGTTTGGGTGACCTCATCACCTTGCTGCTCGGTAACAATATCCTCGATCTGAAACGCTTGATTCCCATCGGATATTACCGTCCCGTCATCTCGGACTGCGATGTCGACACGTTCGTTGCCGTTGCGGAAGGGGAGACTCCCGTCATCGGTTCGGCGGAGACGAGCTTTGCGGGCGGCTTTGCCGGTGTTCAAATCGGCGCGATCATCGAGAGCTCGCGTGTGGAATCCGAGGGCGCGTTGCAGATCAATGCAAAGGAATATGCCGGCGGTTTTGTGGGCCTGATGCGCGACGGAGAGGTCCAGGGCCTGCTGGAAAACCTTGGCGTCCAGCTTGTCGATCTAACAAGGCCGCAAAGCCTGGCATATGAATCGACCGTTCATGTGGCGACGCTTTCGGTTGCCGCAAAGGATAATCATGCTGGCGGATTTACGGGAGCCACGGAGGCGAGCCATCTGGTGAACAGCTCGGTTCAGGCAAAGACATCGCTGAATGTAAAAGCTCCGCTGTACGCCGGCGGTCTTGTCGGAGAGGCCACCATGGGATGGATCACCAACCTCGGTGCCGATGAGGGCGATAAGAACCTGCTGGAAAGCCTTGCCGGCATCGTGACGGGGCTGGTTGGGCAGGACAACTCCGGACAACTGCTTGCGCTGATGGGTTTTGACCCGTCGACCATTTTGGGTGGATCCGTTATCGGCGGCAGCGTTACCGTTGCCTCCACGAGCGACTATGCCGGCGGTATGGTCGGTAAGGGCGAGGGCGTCACCATCGCCAGCTCTGCAGCAGACCAGGTCCAAAAGCTTGCGTTCTGGCAGACGGGCGAACGATATGCGGGGACGACGCCCGCTACGCGCGGAAATCTCGTGCTTGGCCTCTCGCAGGTTCAGTCGGGTGGGTCCTATGCGGGCGGCATCGCCGGTGCGATGGAGACCGCCTCCGTTGGCGGTCTGCTGAACGGCTTATTGGGCATCGGCAGCCTGAAGAATCTTGCCGGCGGCGGCTTTACCGCCTTCGAGGTATCCGACACGCGCGTGAACGACGCGTCGGCCATGCAAGAGCTTGTTGATGGCAAGGCCCCATGGATTGACTTGACGATTGCACCCAACGGGGCATATACGGTCACCGCTGAGGGCTATAGCGTCGGCGGTGCCATTGGCTGCGCTACCGGCGGCACGGTCGACAACGTCAGCGTCCACGGCTTGAGTTCGGTTAAAGCGGTGGGCGAAGTCGGAGGCTTTATCGGTCAGGCAGCAGCGGGCGATGTCCTGGGATCGGATGGCGTCAACCTGCTCAGGCTGGTCAGGCTGAGTGGTCTGTTGTCCGTTGCGACGAGCTCCCGTCTTACCGTCAACGGTTCGTCGATCGAGGGTGCCGGCGAGGGCTTTACCGTCCAGGCGACGGGGGAGGGCTCCGCATCTACGGACACGATAACGGCGGGCGGATTCTACGGTCGTGCGAGCAGTATGCTCACCACCGACTGCCACGTTAGGAACCTTGCTAGCGTGACCGCCCCCACGTCTAACGGCGCCGCCGGCGGATTTGTCGGTCTTTCCACGACGGGTGGCCTTGCGAGCGCGGCGTCGGATTCAGACGAAGGCTCCGGTCTCCTAGAGGAAATTTTGGGCCACGATGGTTTGCTGAGCATCACCGACTTGCTTGGTGCGGTGCCTTACATGGTGCCCACGTACAAGGTATCCGATGTGTCATTCTGCGAGGCGGGCGGCAGCGTGAGCGCCGACGTCGCGGGCGGCTTTGCCGGCAACTTCGAGAGCGGCAAGGTCAACGTGTTCGATGACAAGGATTCGCAGGAGCTCGTTCAGGCGGCCGCCGATGCTCCGTGGGCGGTGTACAACCTCGCATCGGTCATCGGTCGCACGTATGCTGGCGGCTATGCCGGCCGCATGATATCGGGTTCTCTGGCTGATGCCGGCGGCGGCCTGAGCCTGCTCGGCGATAGCCTGAAGGTTAATCTCACACAGCTGCTGAACGTTGTCTCCGCCTACGTACCCACGGTGCAGCAGGCGGGAGTTCGTTCCGCGGACGCGACGAAGGGGTTTGTCGTTTCTGCATCGGAACTGGATGATACCGATGCGTACTCCGGCTCGGCAGGCGGCTTTGCCGGCTATGCGAGCGGCGCCCAGATTTCCGAATGCGATGTCGACTGCCTGCGCTACACGGCCGTCACGGAGCCCGCCGATCTCGAGACGGCTGATGCGGACGAGGCACAGGTGTTTTTTGGCGTTCAGAGCTCCTATGCGGTGACCGCGCCGCGTTACGCGGGCGGCTATATGGGCTATCTGAACATCGGAAGCGCTGCCGGTGTCGGCTCCGGCCTCAAGGTGTTCAAGCTTGTTGAGCTAAGCGACCTTACGAGCGCGCTGAATGTTGTCGCCTCGACCATCGAGCATTCCGATGTGCGGGGAGCCGCAGGCGGTTTTGCCGTCCTCGCGAACGGTAGGGAGGCCGCCACAGGAGTAACCGGATATGCCGGCGGTTTTGCCGGCAAGATCTCCGGCGGCCGGATCCAGGATGCGAACTGCTACAACTTCTCCTACGTGATCGGGCAGACTGCGGCAGGCGGCTATGCAGGCGAAATCGAGCCCGGCTCGGTTGCCGATGTACTCGGCAGTGCGTCGCAGGGCGACGATGGTATTTTGACGGGCTTGCTTGGTGCCAAGGACTTGGCCACGCTCGTTCAGTCCTTCGTACCGGTCATCCGCAATAGCGAGACCACCTGTGTTCCCTGCGGCGGTGCGGTGCGAGCGCAGGCGCTGACCACCGAGGAGGGCGGTGCCGACGGCTCCGACACGAAAGTCACCGTTCAACGCGGTATGGCCGGAGGTTACGTGGGCCATAGCGTCGGCGGCCAGATTTGGGGAAACAGCTCGTCCTCGTGGAAAGACGAAGTCGACGATGGCGGCAACTACACCGGAGTAAAGCGCGAGGCCGCTGCGGTCCGCATCCGCTCCGTGTACGGCGCGGAATACGCGGGCGGATTCACCGGTCTTATGGAGTCTGGCGATACGGCGAGCGCCGGCGGGCTCAACCTGCTGTGGGGCCTCGTGACCGCCGACAATCTGCTGAGTGCCCTGTCGGTTGTCTATCCCACGGCGGAGAACACCGCGGTATACGGTCCGTTGCGCGGGCTGAACGCAGAGGAATGGAACTCCTGGGTCGACTACGTCGGCATCCACGGTGGCTACGGCTCGAGCCTTGCCGGAGCTGCGGGGAAGGTCGATCCCGATGCGACCGATGATGAGCTCGCCGCGAAGCTCTCCGAATACGTGTATGGCACCCATGTGGTCGCCGGTCGTCAGACGTACGAGAGCGTTGCCGCCGGAGGCGGTGCTGCTGGCGGATACGTGGGCTCCATGGTCACGGGAACCATCACCAACGGCAAGGCGTACGACACCAAGCTCGTGCGAGCTATGCGTGCGGCGGGCGGCTTTGCCGGTGCTGCCGAGGCGGGTGCCGCGGCGACGCTGGGGTCGGTTGGACTCCTGAATGGCGTTCTGGCAATCAATCTAAACGAGCTTCTCAGCGCGGCCCAGATCTTCGTGCCGGTAATCAAGAATTCCTCAGTCGAGGGCTACCGCCTCGGCATGACGGTAGAGTCATCTGGCTCCGGTTCCCAGTCGGACGATGCTACGAACGCCACCGGCAACGCCGGCGGGTATATCGGCTACGGTGCCGGTGCCCAGATTTGGGGAGATGGCAGCACGTCGTCGGAGGGCGCATCTGACGCTGAGGCGGCGCACGGGTGCAACGTCTCCGGTCTGCGCCGCGTGAGCGCGGCGGCATATGCCGGCGGCTTTGCCGGCAAGCTGACGGCTGGCGTGGCGGCCAAGCTGAACACGGATAACGCATCCGATGGTTTCCTTCAGCAAGTGCTCGATGCGCTCGTCGGATCGACCGGTCTTTCCGATTTGGTCAGCGTGCTCAAGCTCTCCATGTCCGTGGTTCGCGGCACCACGGTGACGGGCTTCGACGAAGCGTGGGGCTATACGGTCGAGTCTTATCGTGACGGCTCCTATCCCATCGCTGCGGGCGGCTATGCCGGTGCTGTCGAGGCGACGGTGCTCGGAAAGCTCGACAACGGTGCAGATAGCCTGGCGGCAAATCATGTTGAACGCCTTCGCGGTGTTGATGGCGGCTACTATGCAGGCGGTTTCGTCGGGTTGGCGGATGTCGGTGGCGTCGCTGATGTTGCTTCAGGCAGTACCGAAGGTAGCAACGTAAGCATTCTTGGTTTGGTTGGGCTCAACAACGTTGGTGTACTACAGGTATTCCAACCCTGCATCTACGGCGCGGGTGTTATCGGTGTTTCGGATGGCGTCACTGTCCGTGCTCATAACGCAGATAGCGGAAGCATGTTGAATAACAAGCGCTCGAGTGGCAATGCTGGCGGTTTCGCTGGCAGCGTTATGAGCGGTACGGTGCAGGACAGTAGCGTTACGAATCTCAATTCCGTAAGTGGCCCCAGCTATACGGGTGGCTTCATCGGCTATACCGGCAAGAGTGGCGTGCTCGATGCTGAAGAGGCGGACATCGCGAGCATTCTCGGTCTTTCTGCCGAAGTGATTAACCTGTTCAGCACGATTGTTAAAAACGATACGGTGACAGGCATTGCGGCTGGATATACTGTTTCATCCTCTCGTGACGCGCTGAGCGATGAAGAGGATAGCGCCAGCGACGTACAGCCTATCTCTGGCGGATTTATTGGTTTCGCCGATTTGGCCCATGTGATGGGCTGTTCTGCCATCAATCTGAAGCGTGTTGGCTCGGATGAGATTGCCGGCGGTTTTGCAGGTAAAACAACGTTTGACTATTTGGTAAAGCTGGAGACAAACTCTCCTCTTGTAGCGGGTCTGTTGGTAGCGGTGAATGCAATCGTCGAGGCTCTGCGCCTTGATGAACTGCAGAATCTCGATGTGATAAAGATTAATCTCGGTGGTGAAAAGTTCATCGAGGTCGGTGTTCTTGCCGAGGGGAACGTCGCAAAGATTTCCCTTTTTGGTCTTACCATACGCATCGCGCTGAGCAAGGAATCTGGGCCAAACAGAGAAGATGTTGTCACCATCACAATCGGAGACTCCTCAGTTGAGTTGACCTGCGATAAAGAAGGAAATATCAGCAAAGAGGATATCTCCAACCTAACGGTGAACTTGATCAAGGCGAATCGTGCGGAGATTACGGGGTCAACGGTGACCGGCATTGCCGACGGCTACGACGTCTTTGGCGGCGGTGCCTCGCAGGATGGCGAGGCCTCCCACGATGGCAGCGGCTATGCCGGCGGGTTCGTCGGCCATAACGACGAGGGCAAGCTGCAGGGTAACGAGATGGTGCTCGCAGATGTCGTCAAGGGCGCTGCAGACAAGACTGGTACGTTCACGGGCGTTACCAGCTACAGCTCCAATTGGTGGTTCAACGACGTCGCCGATGTCGAGACGGGCAACACCTATCACGTGTACCGCGATGCTGCCCTCGTTGGCGCGAGCGTCGAGAATATTACCGCCGACCTTACGGTAGGGAGTGCGGTGTCGGACAACACGTGGGCCCGATTTGACGTGACAAAACACGTGCCCAACGCCAATAGGAGCAACCTCGCCGATTGGCAGAACGCAACCGCTGCCAAGGAGGGAGCCGAGGCGCAAGCCTTGGGTGTCATGGCCTCTGCTTCCAAGGCCGTTCTTATGGCCGATGCCGAGGTAACCGACAATACCGGCGGACTCACTCCTGAGCCGGAGGATGGTCAGGATCCTTGCGAGGCCTCGATTGACCTGACTCTGCAGAAGATCTGGGACGACGGCATCTTTGGTCTCGTGCGCCCCAGCGAGGTTGAGTTCGTTTTGTATGCGACCTATACCGGCGACGATGGTGTGTTGCGCACGCGCTATTACGACCAGGATCTCGGCTACCTTGTTGATGAGAAGTCTCTCCAGGTCGATTCTGAGGGCAAGCCCATCAAGCCAACGGTGACGGTGACGAAAGAGGACGCTGAGTCGCTGTGGTCCTCAACGTGGCGAGAGGTAATAGAGAGCCTTCCTGTTGCCACGGAGGAGGGGCACTACTACACCTACTACGTTGACGAGGTCGACGTGGCTGGATACGAGACGTCTCAGGTGACCGCCGACCACGAAGAGCAGGTCTTTACTGTGACCAATAAGTTCACTGGGATGCCCTTGCTCCCCGGCACCGGAGGCATCGGAACGACGCTCATCGTCGCCGTCGGCCTCGCGACCCTGGTTCTTGGCGGCATCTGGCTCGACCAGCAGCGTCGACGCCGGAATCCGCCGCGCGCCTACGCCGGCGCTCATTTTGCGAATGCCGCGCCGAATACTCGACGCGTTTCGAAATAGGTAAGTAAGTTGCATCAGAAAGAAAGGATGAAAAGATGCACAAGGTAACTAGAAAGATGGCGGCACTGCTCGCAGCGCTCGTCCTGGCGGTGGGAGTCCTCTTCACCGCCACCCCCGCTATGGCGGCAGGGGACGGAACTCTGACGGTTACGACCACCGATGCAGCATTCAGCGGTAAGGGAGTGTCTGCATGGAGGATGTTTGACATCACCGTTCACGACAACGGCGATGATACGAAGTCGTATGGATATACGCTTTGCGATGAATGGAAGACCTTCTTCCTGGGTGACGAGGAGTCTTCCATTGATCCGATGGTCACCATTGAGGGCATCACTGAGGACAACGTTTCCCAGAAGGCTTATGAGTACGTCAATGGTCTGACCAACAATCAGGCTCAGACTAATCCTTCTGACCCGAATAACGCTGGTGAACTTGCGGACTTCGCAAAGCTCGCCGCTGCGTGGGCAAGGGGTGCCGGCGCGACGTCTGTTGCGAACGTGAAGCTTGCTGATCAGACTTTTTCGGCTGGCCTGGAGGGCAATAGCTATGTTGCGACATTTAGCGGCATTCCCTTCGGCTACTATGTCGTGAGCCCTGCCACCTCTGGTTCCACTGACGTGATCGATCCGTTCCGTGGCACTGATGCGATGCTGGTTGCGGTGGTCGACGGAACTGCGTCCCTGACTGTCAAGACCGAGTATCCCACCGTTGACAAGCAGGTCCAGAACGGCGCCGGAGATGAGGCTGACGATCATACCTCTGTGGAAATTGGTGACACGCTGACCTTCACGCTTACCGCAACGGTACCTGATGTGTCCGAGTACGAGGGTGAGAACGATTACTATCGCTTTGCTTTCGTGGATACCTTGGACGATGGTCTGACCTACACGAATAACGTTGTCGTGAAGATTGGTAATCAGACAATTACTGCTGATGACGCCAACTATAAGGTGACTGCTCCGGCAGGGAACGAGGGCGGCGAACTTCGCATCGATTTTGGTAAGACGATTGATGGAAAGAATTACCGCGATGCTCGCGCCCTGTTCAAGAATAATGCGGGCAAGACCATTACGGTGACCTACACTGCCAAGCTTAATGAAAACGCGGTTGTTAGCGAACCCGAGACGAACAGCGTTAAGGTCGAGTATTCCAACAATCCCGGTACCGACGAATTCGGCACGTCCGAGCCCAGTAAGACTTATCAGTATGATTTCGAGTTCATTCTGAACAAGGTCGATGAGGCCAATACTCCCGTAGAAAACGCAAGCTTTAAGCTCAAGGATGCCGAGGGCAACTATATCGAACTCGTTCTCGTGAGCGAAGGCGTTTATCGTAAAGCAACAGAAGACGATTCCACCAAGATTCAGGAGGTCACGACCGGATCTACTGGCAAGATTGAGTTCGAAGGACTTGCTGCTGGTACGTATTACCTCGAAGAGACCAAGACCCCGGAGGGGTATAACCCCATCGACGGTGATGTGAAGATCGTGATCGTGGACACCACTAACACCACGACTCTTCCCGTCGATCCTTCTTGGACTGTGAACGGTGATGCCAGTCATGAGATTAAGGTTGTTAACAAGAAGGGCACCCTCCTCCCCGGCACCGGCGGCATGGGCACCGTGATCTTCACGATCGTCGGCGTGGCCGTCATCGCCGGCGGAGCCATCTGGTACGTGAACCGTCGTCGCGCCACCTCCAACGGCGAGCACGTCGCGTAACGCCCCCTTTCCGGAGTCGTTGTGAGCAAGCGCGTACGCGACATACTGCCCATCCTGGTCATTCTCGCCGGTCTTCTCGTCCTGCTGTATCCCACGATCAGCAACTACCTGGTCGAGCAGAACGCAAGCCGCGCGGTCGCCTCCTATGACGCTACCGTCGTGGACATGAGCCAGGAGGACCGCGAGCGGATGCTCGCGGAGGCGCACGCCTACAACGACGCGCTTGCCGCCTCCTCGGGCGCCGGTACCCCGGCGTCCGAGGGCGGCGAGCCCGCTCAGGTGGGGGAGACCCTCGCCTACGAGGACCTTCTCAACCTGAACGGCGACGGCATGATGGGCTACATCATCATCCCCAAGATGAACGTGGAGCTCCCCATCTACCACGGCGTGGAAGAGAAGGTGCTCCAGGTGGGCGTGGGGCACATGGAGAGCTCGTCGCTGCCCGTGGGCGGAGAGTCCACGCACGCGGCGCTCTCGGGCCACCGCGGCTTGCCCTCCGCGAAGCTCTTCACCGACCTCGACCAGATGGAGGTCGGAGACCAGTTCTACATCAAGGTCCTGGGGGAGACCCTGGCCTACGAGGTCCACGAGATAGAGACGGTCCTGCCCACAGAGACCGAGTCCCTCGCCATCCAGCAGGGCCAGGACCTCGTGACCCTCATCACCTGCACGCCCTACGGCATCAACTCGCACCGCCTGCTGGTGCACGCGCACCGCATCCCGTACGAGCCGCAGATGGAGGAGGCCATCGAGCAGGTGGGCGGCTTCATCAACATTCCGCTGCCGTACCTGCTGCTCATCATCGCGCTGCTCATCCTGGCGTTGACCTTCTCCGTCGGGACCATCATGCGGCGGAGGGGAACCGTCCGCGGACAAGGAGGACGACCGCATCATGAACGTTCGTCATAACGAAGTCGCATCCCGCATCACGCGCGCGGCGCGCCCGGCGGCCCGCATCCTGGCCGCCGCTCTGGCCGCGCTCGCCATGCTGCTCGCCGTGACGGCGGGGCATGCGCTGGCGGCCGTCCCGTCCGGCACGCTGACCATCCGCGGGATCGCCGTCGACGCCGACGACAGGCCTGTCACCCTCGCCGGCGACACGTGGTCCATCGCCCGCGTCGCCGACGCCACGGCCATCGTCGCCGACCCGGCGGCGATCACGTACGCCACGACCCCGGCTTTCACGGACCCGTGCGACGGCGTGGACTGGACCACACTCACCAGCGGGGCATCGCGCGACCTGGCGTCCGTTCTCTCCGACTACGCGGCGGAACACGGTCTGTACGAACAATCCGCCACCGCGGACGCGTACGGTACGGCCCATTTCGGCGTACTGCCCGCCGGCCTGTATCTCCTGACGCGCACCGGCGTCGCGCAGGACGGCGAATCGTGCGCGACGATGCCGATGCTCGTCGGCGTGCCCGCCGTCGAGGCCGGGGGCATCGTCTACGACGTGACCGTCGACCCCAAATACGAATGCCCCGGCACGCCCACGCCGACGCCGGAACCGGAGGAGCCCGCGCCCGGCGGCGGCACGCCCGCCGGCCCGGGGGAGAGCGCCGGCGCGACGGACGACGGGAAGGACGACGCCGACGACGATCGCCGTCCGATGGCCGTCACCGGCTCCGCCATCCTCGGCGCCCTCATCCTGACCATCGGCCTGATGATGACCGGATGCATGATCGCCGCATCCCGCCGCCGACACGACGACGACACAAGATAAACGACCAGACCCGGATCCCAAGGTCCCCGCTCACCCCTCCACACGGGGGACTGGCGGGGACCTTTTCATACGGCCGTCCTGGCGGCTGGCGGACGGCCGGCTCGGCTGAAGCCTATTCCCTTCCGAATGCGATGACGTGTCGGAGCGTAACGCCGCGTCCCTAATAGGGGCGCGGACGGGGACGACGGAACGCGGGGGAGCGCGAAAACGTTGGAATACAGGGGTTTTCAGAGGGTCGAAGATGATGCCCTCTGACTCCGCCGTCAAGGGTTCCGGGAATATCCCGGGGCCCTTTGTCATATATACGGAAACGGTTCATGCCAATCGCGCATCCGTTTGCTTCGCGGTCGAGGTTGGCTGCTGTGTTGGTTGGCTCATGCGCTAAGCTGGCTGCATGATTGCCGCCGCCAGTGAATGCCGCGTATCGCTCCCGCCTGTTATCGAATACGATGCCGACCGCGCCGACCTGCCGCTCGTTGTGGTGCCCGTGAGCATCCCCTCGATGACCACGCTGCTGCGGGATCGGCTGGACGAGTTCGCCGGCCTGGCCCGCGTGCGCATCCACACCGATTGGACGGATGACGAGGATGTGCTCGCCGCCCGCATGTCGGACGCCACCGTGGTCATGTCTACGGGGTTCCGCGCTTCCGCGCGACTGTTGGAGCGGATTGCCGGGCGTGTACGGTGCATCACGTTCTGCGGCACCGGCGCCGTCAGCTTCATCGACCTGGAGGCCGCCCGCCGCCTCGGCATCACCATCTGCAACGCCGTGCATTATGGGGACAACGCGGTGGCCGAGCACGCCATCGCCCTCATGTTCGAACACACCCATCGCGTCGGCGAGCTCAACGCCCGCACCCATCAGGGCGGCTGGCCCGGCGCGGACATCACGGAACTGTCCGGCAGGACCCTCGGCATCATCGGCCTCGGCGGCATCGGACGCCGCGTGTCCCGACTCGCCCACGGAATCGGCCTGCGCCTGCTGGTCTGGGACCGCCACCCCGACGCCGCGGAACTCGCCGCCCTGAACGCCGAATCCGCCGCCACCATGGACGAGGTCTTCTCCCGCGCGGACATCGTCAGCCTGCACCTGGCCCTCAACGACGCCACGCGCGGCATCATCGGCCCAGCCCAGCTGGACCTGATGCGTCCCGGCGCACTGCTGGTCAACACGGCGCGCGCCGAACTGATCGAACCCGGCGCGATGCTGCGCCGTCTGAGTCGCGGGGACATCGCCGCCGCCATCGACGTCACCGCCCCGGAACCCCTGCCGGACGACGACCCGTTGCGCACGCTGCCGAACCTCATCATCACCCCGCATGTCGCCTGGCGGTCAGACCGCGCGCTGGCCGCGCTGGTCGAGCAGAACGTCCGCTCCGCGGTGGAATTCCTGAAGGGCGGGGCGTACAACGTCCTCGTCTGATTCCCGACGCCCCGCACCTAGGCGTCGCGCTCGCCAACGGCGTGCGGTGACCGGCATGCACGGGTAAGCTGGGGATACGGGCCGTTTGGTTGGCCCGGCTCATGAGCGGCATCGGGAGGGAAGAATGACGCAGGAACGATATGGCCGGCATGTGCGCAGGGATCCGCACGCCGCCGCACGATGGATCGCGCCGTTGGGTTTGTTGGTGGCCTGCCTGGCCTGCATCGCCGCATGGTTCGTGTTCGCCCAACCCCACGGCGCCGAACCGGCAGACCGAGGGCCGGCCACGGTGGCGCTGGAACGCGATTCGGCCGTGCCGACCCCGGTGGTCAAGCACCCCGGCAATTCCCCCGACTGCCCGGACGACGACTGCATCGCCATGCTGGTCAACGGCGATCTGCTCTTCCATCCCGAACTGTGGGTGAACTTCGAAGGCCCGGACACCACCGCCACCGACGGCACCGCCTTCAACTTCGACCCGCTGTTCGAGCCGATGCGCCGGTACATCGAGAAATCGGACATCGCCGTATGCGAGTTCGAAACCCCCATCGCCCAACGCGGCGGCCCCTACACCGGCTACCCGGTCTTCAACATCCCGCCCGAGGTCGCCGATTCCGCGGCCCGCGTCGGCTACACGGCCTGCACACACGCCACCAACCA
The DNA here is from genome assembly GCF_000741215.1 of Bifidobacterium pullorum subsp. gallinarum. Classification (GTDB taxonomy): domain Bacteria; phylum Actinomycetota; class Actinomycetes; order Actinomycetales; family Bifidobacteriaceae; genus Bifidobacterium; species Bifidobacterium pullorum_B. The sequence continues at coordinate 96,697 of NZ_JGYX01000005.1, read as the reverse complement.
CTCCTGGGACCAGGGCGCCGAGGGCATCCAGCGGCTCACCTCCACGCTGGACAGCCTGGGCATCGCCCACACCGGCTCCTACAACACGGAGGCCGAATCCTACGAGCCGCTGCTCATCGAATCGCCCACCGGCGGCGGTACGCTCGGCCTGGTCGCCGGCACCGTGTCCCTCAACGGCTTCACCGCCGACTACGACTGGCGCGTCGACCGTCTGCGCGACTTCGGCGACCCGAACCATGACGCGGACATCCAGAAGGCCGTGGACAAGGCGAACAAAGCACGCGAACAGGGCGCCGACGTGGTGGCCATGGCCATGCACTCGGTGCAGGAGTACCTGACCGACGCGGACACCTGGCAGGTGGCCGAGGCCCACGCGCTCGCCGACACCGGCGCGTTCAACGTGATCTACGGCGCGGGCTGCCATTGCGCCCAGCCGATCGAGCAGTACAACGACACCTGGATCATCTACGGGCTGGGCAACGCGCTGACGGTGGACGCGCCGCCGGAGAACATCGTCAACAACCAGGGCGTCACCGCGCGCGTGCAGTTCGCCGGCAAGAAGGGCCGGCCGGGCACATGGCGCGTCAGCCGCATCGACTGGCTGCCGACCGCCAACAAGCGGCAGGGCGTATACCAGTGGTGCCCGTTGTCGCAGGACCATCCCGACGGCGCCTGCTGGTCGGAGGAGTACGACGCGCAGGTGCGACAACGGATCTGGGACGTGGTGTATTCCATGGGCGCGGACCAGACCGTGGTACGCGAATGGAGGATCACCGACGAGCTATGACCGAGATGTTCACCCTGCTCAACACCCCGGACGACCCCGCGCACGATGCGATGGTGGAGAAGAAATCGGAGTTCATCGGCGACGCCTGCCATGTGGATTCGCTGGATGAGGCGCTCGCGTTCGTGGAGACGATTCGCGAACGGCACCCCAAGTCGCGCCATGTGGCGTATGCGGCGATCTGCGGCGGGGCGGACGGCCGTCTGTCCGAGCGGATGAGCGACGACGGTGAGCCCTCCGGCACGGCGGGCAAGCCGATCCTCGATGTGCTGCGCGCGAACGGCCTGACCGACTGCGCGGTGGCGGTCACCCGGTATTTCGGCGGGATTCTGCTGGGATCCGGAGGGCTGATCCGCGCGTATTCGACCGGTGCGTCGCTGGCGGTCAAGGCGGCGAGACGGGCGCGCATCGTGCCGTGCCGGATGTACCGGGTGCGGTTGGAGTACGCGCAGATCGGGTCGTTCCAGCGGATCGTGTCGGCGGTCGACGGCGAACAGACCGGACAGGAGTTCACCGATCGGGTGACGGTGGAGGTGTCGGTGCCGATGGAACAGGCGGAGACGTTCGAGACCCGGTTGCGGGAGACGTTCAACGCGGCGGTGGTGCCGGAGACGATGGACGCGGTCAACCGCGCCGTGCCGCTGGCGGAGTAGATATCCGGTAGATATGTACCGTCGTTCGAAGTCCCGGCTAAGCTGGAGGGCATGACAGAGGCACCACAGACCCAGCAGCCGAAATTCGAGGCGTTGACGACCGTGTACGAACGGTTGCGGCATTCCACCGATGCGGCGGAATTGAGCGAGTTCGCCCGTCGTCCGTTGCCGGATAAATCCGATCAGGCTGGCTACTCGCGTGCGACGGCGTTGCTGGAGGCCGTGGCGGGCAATCCGCATACGCCGTTGGAGGACCGCATCGCCTTGGCCCAGACCATGCCGTTCCCGAACATCCTCGTGAAGCTGGCCCAGGATGAGTCGGTCGAGGTGCGTAAGGCCGTGGCCGCGAATGAACAGGACAAGAACTGGCTGGTCGGTCGGCTGACCAAGGACGAGTCCGCGGAGGTCCGGGAGATCGCGCTGCGCAACGCGCGTACATCGTGGAAGATGCGGCTTGAGGGGGCGCAGGATCCGCGGACCAGTCCCGAGACCCTGGCGTTCCTGGCGGGATTCGGCGTGAGCCGGGAGCCGGGAGGGCCCGCGGTGCTCACGTCGATGATCCGCCGCGCGGTGGCGCTGAACCCCAATACGCCGGACGAGGTGGTCTCGGCATTGGCGCAGGATGCGTCCGAGGAGGTGCGCAAGGCGGCCTCACGCCGGCTGTCGCAAGGCTGAAAACGTTGGTATTCTCGGCATGTCCGCCGCGTGGCGCGGTTTACGGCGTTTTACACTGGGACTATGACTGACCAGAGAGAACAAGAGGAACGTCTGTCCCGACCGCTGATTCGACTGGCAAAGATGCTGGGAATCGGAACAAGCTATGTCGGTCAGAGCAACGATTATCACGAGATCGAAGACGATGTGCTGATTGACGTGCTGGCGGCATTGGGGGTGGACGCTTCCAGTGATGAGGCCATCGAGCGGTCCATCAACGCCATTGTGCATGAGCGGTACGGCCGCCTGGTGGCGCCCACGGTGCTGCACACCGCCGGCACGACTGACCACATCCGGGTCAATACGAGCATCATGTCCGTGCCGACGGCCGGCATCACGCTGGAGAACGGCGAACCATACGAAGGCACGTTGACCGTGGTGGGCGACGGCAGCCAGCAGGCGCATATCATCGACGGCAGGTTCATCGCCTCCGCGCTGGTGGAGATCCCCGACGATGTGCCGGTCGGCTACCACACGCTGCATGTGTCGGTGGACGGCCGCACCCAGGACGCCACGCTGATCAGCGCCCCCAGCCGCGTGGAGCTGCCCGAATCGCTGAAGAGCGGCCAGCTGTGGGGCTGGATGGCCCAGCTGTATTCGATCCGTTCCGCGGGCTCGTGGGGTGTGGGCGACTTCGAGGACCTGAAGACGCTGCTGGTGGACGCCAAGCAGCGCACCGGTGCCGATTTCGTACTGATCAACCCGATGCACGCGGCCGAACCGGTCTCCCCGCTGACCCCGTCGCCGTACCTGCCGGTGTCCCGCAGGTTCGTGAACTTCACCTATATCCGCCCCGAGTCCATCGAGGAGTACCGCACCGCGGACGAATCGGTCAAGGCTCAGATCAACGATCTGCACGACGGCGTGGCCGCGTTGAACGGCGACCCGCAGATCATCGACCGGGACACGATGTGGCGCGCCAAGATGCACGCCCTGTGGATCCTGTTCAAGGTCGGACGCAACGAGGCCCGGCAGGCCGAGTTCGAGGCGTTCAAACAGTCCTGCGGCGAGGAACTGGAAGCCTACGCCACATGGTGCCTGTGCTATGACAAGTGGGGCGCGCCGAGCGCGGACCCGAACAACTGGGAGCGTTCGCTGACCAAGGACTCCCCGCAGATCGCGGACTTGCGCAACCAGTTCCCGGATACGCTCGATTTCTACCGTTGGATGGAGTGGGTCGCCACCCAGCAGTTCCGCAGCGCCCAGGAAGCAGCCAAGGAAGCTGGCATGCAGATCGGCGTCATGGCCGATATGGCCGTGGGCGTCCATCCGCTCGGCTGCGATGTCTGGTGGAATCCGGAGCGTTTCGCCAAGGGGGCGACCGTCGGCGCGCCGCCGGACTTCTTCAACCAGCAGGGGCAGAACTGGAGCCAGCCGCCGCTGAGCCCGATCGACCTGGAGAACAACGGCTACCGCACCTACCGCGACATCGTGCACGGCATGTTCGCCCAGTCCGGCGCCGTACGGATCGACCACATCCTCGGTCTGTTCCGCCTGTGGTGGATCCCGGAGGGCAAGTCCGCCACGGAGGGCGCCTACGTCTACTACGATTCGGACATCATGCTGGGCATCCTGGCCATCGAGGCCTCCCGTGTCGGCGGCGTGGTGGTCGGCGAGGACCTTGGCGTGGTGCCGGAGTACGTGGCCGATTCGCTGGCCGAACACGGGCTGTTGGGCTGCGCCGTCGAATGGTTCGAGCAGACCGACGGCGTGTTCCATGAGCCCAGGACCTGGCGCCCGTACGCGCTGGCGTCGGTGAACACCCACGACCTGCCGCCGTGCGCCGGATATCTGGATTACGAGCATGTGCGCATCCGCGAACGGCTCAACCTGCTGACCTGCTCCGCGCAGGAGTTCCAGGCGAGCGCCGTCAAGGAGCACAACGCCATGCTGATGATGCTGGTGGATAACGGCTACCTGGACCCGAAGCTGCTGGAGGACGAGCACGCCAACGAACAGCAGATCGTGGAATCGCTGTACCGTGCGCTCAAGGCCGCGCCGTCCAAGCTGCTGGCCGCCTCGCTGACCGACGCGGTCGGCGAGCATCGCGCGCAGAACCAGCCGGGCACCAACAACGAGTATCCGAACTGGCGTGTGCCGCTGGCTGATGCACAGGGGAATGTGGTCCCGCTGGAGACGCTGTTCGACAACGCCCGTCTGCAGTCCCTGACCGCCATCATGCAGTCCTGAGCCCGGCGGTCTCGAACCGTACGCGTCAAGCCCCTCCGTAAGGAGGGGCTTGCGCCGTTTACGGATCGGAACCGGTCGGCAACACGGCGGTTCCGCAAAGTCAAGGGCGCTGATATACTAGTCGATTGTTGTGTTTCCCTACGGGGTCCTTCAAAGCGCTTTCCCACTCGCCATCGAGGACTTTCAGGGAGCCCACGGATAATGAGGCCGACGGCAGGCGCGACTGCTTCACGCGACTGGCTGAGGCCCGGAACACAATATATAGAAAAGGTACATCGTGAAAACTTTCACACCGAAGCCAGCTGATCTGACTCATGACTGGTACATCGTGGACGCCACCGACGTGGTGCTCGGCCGTCTCGCCACCCATGTGGCGACCCTCCTGCGCGGCAAGAACAAGCCGACGTTCGCTCCGCATGCCGATTCCGGCAACCATGTGATCGTCATCAACGCTTCCAAGATCGCGCTGACCGGCAACAAGATGGGCAAGGAACTCTATTCTCACTCCGGTCGTCCCGGCGGTCTGCGTCGTGACAGCTACGCCGAGCTGATGCAGAATAAGCCCGAGCGCATCATCATGGCCGCGGTGAAGGGCATGATGCCGAAGAACCGTCTTTCCAAGGTGCAGCTGGATCGTTTGCACATCTTCGCCGGCGAGGAGCATCCTCACACGCCGCAGAAGCCGCAGACCTTCGAGATCACCCAGGTCTCGCAGCAGGGCAAGTGAACCGAAGGGAGATAGAACATCATGGCTGAGAACAACAACTCCGCGGTTCTTGAGACCGAAGAGCTCACCTCCTACACCACCGAGACCAACTCCGGCGCTGGCACCGGCACCTCCACCATCGCCCCGGGCTACGGCACGGGTCGTCGCAAGGAGGCCGTCGCCCGCGTGCGTCTCGTCCCCGGCACCGGCAAGTGGACCATCAACGGCCGCACCCTGGAGGAGTACTTCCCCTCCAAGCTGCTGCAGCGTGAGGTCAACTCCCCGATCGTGCTGCTGAAGCTCGAAGGCAAGTTCGACTGCATCGTCCTCGTCGACGGTGGCGGCACCACCGGCCAGGCCGGCGCCATCCGCCTCGGCGTGGCCCGTGCGCTCAACGCCATCGATCGTGATGCGAATCGCGCCGCCCTGAAGAAGGCCGGCTTCCTGACCCGCGACGCCCGCGTCGTGGAGCGCAAGAAGGCTGGTCTGCACAAGGCTCGTCGCGCTCCGCAGTTCTCGAAGCGCTAAGCCTTACCGGCTATACGAAGCAGGGGGCCAATCCTCACGGGTTGGACCCCTGCTTCGTATTCACGGACTGTGATACAAGTCGGTGCGTTACCAGTCGATCTGTTGGATCAGGCTGATGCTTAGCGCGGGCACGCGCCACACGTTGTCTTCGGGCGTGGGCGGTACAGTTGCGGCCGCGGCGCCCGCAGTCTTGCGCACGCGAACCGTCTTGCGCTTCGGCTCGTCGCCGCTGGTCACCGCCGAACTCCACAGGCACTTCCACATGCTGTCCGCGGGCAGGTGGAAATCCATCGCCTTATCGATACCGTTGATCACGATCAGCACATCCACTTCCTCGTTGGACGTCAGCCGCATCGTGAAGCTGCGGATCGAGGTGTCGAACCAGTCGCCCTCCATCGGCGTGGTGCCGTCCGGCAGGAACCACTGCACCCGGCTGGACGGTTTGAGCAGTCCGAGCTGGGTCAGCCGTGTGAAGAAGTCCTCGTGGTGGAACAGCTCCAGCGATTTGCGGATGGCGATGAGCTCCGACACCGCATCGATGCGCCGGCGTTCGGGGGAATCGCTGTTCTTGCGCATCCAATCCCAGTTCAGCCAGGTGATGGCGTTGTCCTGGCAGTAGGCGTTGTTGTTGCCCTCCTGCGTGTTGCGGAACTCGTCACCGGCCAGCAGCATCGGCGTGCCGAGCGAGAGCAGCAGCATGCCGAACATGTTCATGGCCGCCCGCTCGCGCTTGGCCTCCACCCTGGCGTCCACGCTCGGGCCCTCCACGCCGAAGTTCGCCGAATGGTTCGTGTTCGAGCCGTCGATGTTGTTCTCCCCGTTGGCCTCGTTGTGCTTGACTGCGTACCGGGTCAGATCGGTGAGCGTGAACCCGTCGTGGCAGGACACGAAGTTGATCGATGCTGTCGCGCCGCGACCGGGGTCGGTGGCGAACAGGTCGGCCGAGCCGCATAGTCGCGTGGCGATCTCCTGCATGCCGATGCTGCCGGACTTGGTGCCGGCGGCCACGTCGGAGAGCCAGAACGTGCGCGTCGTATCGCGGAAGCGATCGTTCCACTCGCCGAACGGAAGTCCGAACTGGCCGGTGCGCCAGCCCTGATTGCCCAGATCCCACGGCTCCATGATGATCTTGAGGTTGCCGAGCAGCAGGTCGCTGCGCAGCGCGTACAGGAACGGGTGGTGTTTGGTGAATTCGCCGTCCAGACGCGCCAGCGAGGCGGCTAGGTCGAATCGGAAGCCGTCGATGCCGATACGCTTGGCCCAGTACCGCAGCGAGTCGATGGCGAACGCTACCACCGGCGTATTCGTGAAGTCCAGCGTGTTGCCGCAGCCGGTCGTATCCTCCAGCCGACCGGGATTGCCCTTCTGCTGGCGGTAGTAGGTGAGCGTGTCCAGTCCGCGCCAACAGACGGTCGGTCCCTCCACACCGCCCTCGCAGGTGTGGTTGTACACCACGTCCATGATGACCTCGAAGCCCGCCTCGTGCAGGGCGCGCACCATGTCGATGACCTCCTTGCGCACGGCCGCCGCACCCTTGCGTTGCGCGTTGCGGGTGGCGTAGGAGGGCTCCGGCGCGAAATAGCTCAGCGTGGAGTATCCCCAGTAGTTGGTGCCGCCGCGCTCCTGCAGGAACAGTTCGTCCTGCTTGGCCTGGATCGGCAGCAGCTCGATGGAGGTCACGCCCAGCCGTTGGAGATAGGAGAGCGTGGTGGGGTGCGCCAGACCGGCGTAGGTGCCGCGCAGCTCCGCCGGCAGCCACGGGGCGTCGGCGGTGAACCCCTTGACGTGCAGCTCGTAGATCACGGTTTTGCTCCACGGGACGTGCGGGTGGTCGGGCTCGCCCTCGTGCTTGGACTCGTCGCGGTCGTCGATCGCCACCGACATCGGCACCTTGCCTAGTGAGTCGATGGTGCTCATCGCACCCCACGCCGATCCCTTGACCTTGCCGTCCACAATGTCGCACTGGTAGGAGAACGCCGCCGGGTCCAGCTCCATGCGCCCGTCGATGCCTTTGCCGTGCGGGTCGATGAGGAACTTGTACGGGTTGAACCGCACGCCGTGCTTGGGGTCCCAGGTGCCGTCCACGCGGAAGCCGTAGCGCATGCCATCCCAGGCCTTGGGCAGGTGCACGTACCACAGGCCGTAGTTCGGGCCGCTCATGCGGAACAGCGTCTCGCGCAGATTCAGGGATTCGATGATGCGTGTGGACACGGGGTAGTTGCGGATCTGCGCCACGAACGGCGTGCTCGGGTCGTCCACCAGGCGGATCGCCTCATTGAAGAAAGCCGTGGGGCGTCCCAGTGGTTCGATGACGCTCATCCATACCTGATCGGCGTTCTCGGATCGGACCACAACGTCGGCTCCACCATCGTCGGTGAAGTAGAATCCCGGACGCGTGGCATAGCGGTGCAGTGTCGGGTTCTTCATACGACCATTGTACGGAGTGCCGCCCGGGGTTGCCGATGCCGGAGGATGAACTGGCGTTTCCGCTGCATCGACTGTTCTCCGGGGTGCCGTGGTCCGGCTGCGGCCGGCGCATGCCGTCTGTTCCACTTGATGAGGCCCCAGTGAACTGGTAGCGATAACATGAAACGAAAGAAACAACAGAGAACATTCAATGAGCGTTTCAGCGGGAAAGCGAACAAAAAGCTACCGTAATCGAACGTTTCCGGTCAGTCTTCAATCATGACACGCTCAATTCGAACCACCCGGCAAAAAGTAGGGTTTATCGGCTAGATTGTGATGCAGGTCACAGATTTTCGTGACGGTTCCGCCTTGACGTTCGAGGCGGGAGAGAGACACCTTTGCATCTATCAAGATCGAGGAGGACCGAAGTGGCAGAAGCAAAGAAGAATGCGGCACCGGCCAAGCCGACCCCCGAGGAGAAGCTCGCGGCGGCTGAGGCCGAGGTCGACGCCCTGGTCAAGAAGGGTCTCAAGGCCCTTGAGGAGTTCGAGAAGCTCGACCAGAAGCAGATCGACCACATCGTCGCCAAGGCGTCCATCGCGGCGCTGAACAAGCATCTCGTGCTGGCCAAGATGGCCGTCGAGGAGACCGGCCGTGGCCTGGTGGAGGACAAGGCCACCAAGAACATCTTCGCCTGCGAGCATGTGACCAACTACCTGGCTGGCCAGCGCACCGTCGGCATCATCCGCGAGGACGACGTCATGGGCATCGACGAGGTCGCCGAGCCGGTCGGCGTCGTCGCCGGCGTGACCCCGGTCACCAACCCGACCTCCACCGCGATCTTCAAGTCGCTGATCGCGCTGAAGACCCGCTGCCCGATCGTCTTCGGCTTCCACCCGTTCGCCCAGAAGTGCTCCGCTGAAGCCGCCCGCATCGTGCGTGACGCCGCCATCGAGGCCGGCGCCCCGGAGAACTGCATTCAGTGGATCGAGCACCCGTCCATCGAGGCCACCGGCGCGCTGATGAAGCACCCCGGCATCGCCACGATCCTGGCCACCGGCGGCCCGGGCATGGTCACCGCCGCGTACTCCTCCGGCAAGCCCGCCCTCGGCGTGGGCGCCGGCAACGCCCCGGCCTATGTGGACAAGGACGTGGACATCGTCCGCGCCGCCAACGACCTGGTGCTCTCCAAGCACTTCGACTACGGCATGATCTGCGCCACCGAGCAGGCCATCATCGCCGACAAGGACGTGTACGACCCGCTGGTCCAGGAGCTCAAGCGCCGCAAGGCCTACTTCGTCACCGACGAGGAGAAGGCCAAGCTCGAGCAGTACATGTTCGGCTGCACCGCCTACTCGGGCCAGACCCCGAAGCTCAACAGCGTGGTTCCGGGCAAGTCCCCGCACTTCATCGCGAACGCCGCCGGCTTCTCGATCCCCGAGGACACCACCATCATCTGCGCCGAGTGCAAGGAAGTCGGCGAGAACGAGCCGCTGACCATGGAGAAGCTGTGCCCGGTCCAGGCCGTGCTCAAGTCCCCGGACAAGGAAACCGGCTTCAAGATGTGCGAGCAGATGCTCGTGCACGGCGCCGGCCACACCGCCGTCATCCACACCAACAACCAGGATCTCGTGCGTGAGTACGGCGTGCGCATGCATGCCTGCCGCGTGATCTGGAACTCCCCGAGCTCGCTCGGCGGCGTCGGCGACATCTACAACGCCATCGCCCCGTCGCTGACCCTGGGCTGCGGCTCCTACGGCGGCAACTCCGTCTCCGGCAACGTCCAGGCCGTGAACCTCATCAACATCAAGCGCATCGCTCGGAGGAACAACAACATGCAGTGGTTCAAGATCCCGGCCAAGACCTACTTCGAGCCGAACGCGATCAAGTACCTGCGTGACATGTACGGCATCGAGAAGGCCGTCATCGTCTGCGACAAGGTCATGGAGCAGCTGGGCATCGTGGACAAGGTCATCGACCAGCTGCGCGCCCGTTCCAACCGCGTCACCTTCCGCATCATCGACTACGTCGAGCCGGAGCCTTCGGTCGAGACCGTCGAGAAGGGCGCCGGGATGATGCGCGAGGAGTTCGAGCCCGACACCATCATCGCGGTCGGCGGCGGTTCCCCGATGGATGCGGCCAAGATCATGTGGCTGCTGTACGAGCACCCGGAAATCTCCTTCTCCGACGTGCGTGAGAAGTTCTTCGATATCCGCAAGCGCGCCTTCAAGATCCCGCCGCTGGGCAAGAAGGCTAAGCTCGTGTGCATCCCGACCTCGTCCGGCACCGGCTCCGAAGTCACGCCGTTCGCCGTGATCACCGATCACAAGACCGGCTACAAGTACCCGATCACCGATTACGCGCTGACCCCGTCGGTCGCCATCGTGGATCCGGTCCTGGCCCGCACCCAGCCGCGCAAGCTGGCCTGCGACGCCGGCTTCGACGCCCTGACCCACTCCTTCGAGGCCTACGCCTCCGTGTACGCCAACGACTTCACCGACGGCATGGCGCTGCACGCGGCCAAGCTGATCTGGGACAACCTGGCTACCTCGGTCAACGCCGAGCCCGGCGAGGAGAAGATCAAGGCCCAGGAGAAGATGCACAACGCCGCCACCATGGCCGGCATGGCCTTCGGCTCCGCCTTCCTCGGCATGTGCCACGCCATGGCCCACACCATCGGCGCGCTGTGCCACGTGGCCCACGGCCGCACCAACTCCATCCTGCTGCCGTATGTGATCCGCTACAACGGCCAGATCCCGCTGGAGCCCACCAGCTGGCCGAAGTACAACAAGTACATCGCGCCGGAGCGCTATCAGGAGATCGCCAAGAACCTTGGCATCAACCCGGGCAACACCCCGGCCGAGGGCGTCGAGAACCTGGCCCGCGCCGTGGAGGATTACCGCGACAACAAGCTGCAGATGAACAAGTCCTTCCAGGACTGCGGCGTTGATGAGGACTACTACTGGTCCATCATCGACGAGATCGGCATGCGCGCCTACGAGGACCAGTGCGCCCCCGCGAACCCGCGCATCCCGATGATCGAGGACATGAAGGACATCGCCATCGCCGCCTACTACGGCGTCTCCCAGGCCGAGGGCCATCGCCTGCGCGTCGAGCGTCAGGGCGAGGCCGCGACCGAAGAGGCTTCGGAGCGCGCCTGAGCGTAACCGCCGATCATTGATCGGCTGATATGTGGGCCCCGGACGGATACCAGTTATCCGTCCGGGGCCATGTATATGTGCGCAGTGTCCCCACACTCGTCGTACTTGTTGCTTGCACCAACCCTGATGGTTCTTCCGGTGCAGCCCCGTGGTGCTTGCACCGTTTGGACTAGAACGTTAAGGCCATCGAAATCCATGGCGCGCAGAACGGCGCGTACGCGCATACTGCCACACTGAGCACCATCTCCAGCATCCCGACAGCAATCGGCTTGATGCGGATCCTGCGCCCCAACAACGGCATCACAACCGCTCTGAGCAGAAGGATTGCGGCAATGATCATCATCGGCACCGTGCGGCCCGGAACCGCGCAGGCCAACGCCAGCAACGCCGCATGCCAGATCCATGACGCCGCAAGGTATCGATTGTTGCGACGTTCCCGGATCATCGTCTTGACATACAGCACCGATCCGAACTGCGTCAGCATGAAGATGCCGGCGAGCGCGAGCCCCATGCCGGTCCGCTCCAACAGATCGGGGGCGTCGAAGGCATATACCACGTATGCCATCATCGACGTGGCAATCACCGCCGCCGCATTGGCCCACAGCGACCGTTCTCTGCGCAGCCACGCCCCCAGGAACGAAACGCCGGCGCATACCGCATACAGCGGTGCCCACACCAGAATCAGCGGATGCATCGCCAACAGCGGCACGCCCGCAACCGCTAACAGCGCGGCGTAGGTCAGCACCGGCGGCAGGTATCGACGCTGGAATCGTGACCGTAGCCATCTCGCCGCCGTGAACTGCACGCAGTAGCACAGCAGCCATGCGCCCGTCAGCCACAGTCGGCCGACGTCGAACCCTCCAATCACCATGCCGGCCAAGGCGGGTAGCAGCGCCAAGGCCCATGCTCCGGGCTGATCCGGAACCCAGTCCTTCGTGGACAATGGTCGGGACGGTTCGCTTCGTTTCACGTTCATGCTCTCCAGTTAATCAGCGTGCTCCGCCCCTGTCCAGACTATTTTTCTGCGCACTTTTCCCGGACTCTGATCTATCGTGACTCTGATTCGTCATGCTAACCCCGGAATCTCAGCGTTTCCGGGATAAGCGAACAGGCCGAATAGATCAGAGTCACGGTGGCTGCGGTAGAGTGTGCGAAGAAACTGCCGACGATGGAGGAACGCAATGCCGACGCGCGAGGCACGCTACGACCTGATCGACACGATTCGTGGGATCGCCATCATCAGCATGGTGATCTTCCATTGCTGCTACGACGTGTTCATGGTCTACGGGCGTGACCCGTCCTGGTACTCGCAACCCGCCGTGCATATCTGGCAGCAGTCGATCTGCTGGACGTTCATCCTGGTCTCCGGATTCGTGTGGGCGTGGGGGAGAAGCGGCAACGTGAAACGCGGCGTCATGCTGAATGTCTGGGGACTGGTGATCAGTGGGGTGACGGTGCTGGCCATGCCCGCCGAAGCGGTGTGGTTCGGGATCCTCAACTGCATCGGCTGCGCCGTGCTGCTGATGCTGCCGCTGGAGCCGGTGTTGCGGCGGATCCCCGCGGCGATCGGACTGGTTGCGGCCTTTGCGCTGTTCGTGGTGTTCAAGGATGTGCAGCTGGGGTATCTGGGCGTGCCGGGCGTGTTCCGGTTGGAGTTGCCCGATTGGCTGTATGACTGCCGCGTGCTGACCCCGTTCGGCTTTCCGTTCCCGGGATTCCGCTCCAGCGACTACTTCCCGATTCTGCCGTGGCTGTTCCTGTATATCTGCGGGTATTTCCTGAATCGGCTCGTGATGGCAATCCGCCCGTTGCAGTCTGTGGCGCGGCATGGACTGGCGCCGCTGTCGACGGTCGGTAGGTACAGCATCTGGATCTACCTCATCCACCAGCCCGTCTGCATGCTCATCTGTATGCTCGTGTTCGGCTACGTCTGACGCATAGGCGTGAGGGCGACACGCCTGCGGAGCCGTGAAGGCGGCAGTCCGGTGGACTGCCGGTAGGCGACGCCGAGGCGACACCAAGGAGCCGAGGAGATGTGACAGTGTGAGGGCGACACGCCTGCGGAGCCGTTAGGGCGGCAGTCCGGTGGACTGCCGGTAGGCGACGCCGAGGCGACACCAAGGAGCCGAGGGGATATGACAGTGTGAGGGCGACACGCCCGAACTCCTTAAGGCCACCCCAGGTGGTTTAATAAACAAGTTGCCTGTTTCGGGCTCGCAAATTGAATCAAAAAAAGCGAGCGCAGGACGAGCACCTTTCACCAGTGGGATGCTCGTGGGCCTGCGCACTGATGTGGACCGCCATGGGAGGCTGTGCCTTCCGCGGTGTGGCTGCCGGTGCCCTGGAACAGGATGGTAAACAGTAAACGAATCGCTAGAAAGGGCGGACGGCAATGGCGGGACAGAAAATCCGCATCAGGCTTAAGTCCTATGACCATGAGGTCATCGACCAATCGGCGAAGAAGATCGTCGAAACGGTGACGAACGCGGGTGCCACGGTGGTGGGCCCGGTTCCGCTCCCGACCGAGAAGAACGTGTTCTGTGTCATTCGTTCTCCTCACAAGTACAAGGATTCGCGCGAGCATTTCGAGATGCGCACTCATAAGCGTCTTATCGACATCGTGGACCCCACCCCGAAGGCTGTGGACTCCCTGATGCACATTGATCTGCCCGCCGATGTGAACATCGAGATCAAGCTGTAAGGGAGGAGGGAACCGTCATGTCGTATCAAGGTAATCGCACCGCGTTGCTGGGCAAGAAGCTCGGCATGTCGCAGGTCTGGGACGAAAACGGCTTCTTCGTGCCCGTGACGCTCGTGGATGTGTCCACCAACGTGGTCACCGCCGTGAAGACCGAGGAGACCGACGGCTACAAGGCCGTCCAGCTCGGCTACGGCCAGATCGACCCGACGAAGGTCACCAAGCCGCTGGCTGGTCACTTCGCCAAGGCCGGTGTGACCCCGCGCCGTCACCTCGTTGAGGTGCGCACGGACAATGTGGACGAGTTCGAGCCCGGCCAGGAGCTGACCGCCGAGCTGTTCGCCGAGGGCGTGCAGGTCGACGTGACCGGCACCACCAAGGGCAAGGGCTTCGCCGGCACCATCAAGCGTTGGGGCTTCGCCTCCTACCGTCGTTCCCACGGCTCGCACAAGAACGAGCGTCGTCCGGGTTCGGTCGGTGCTTGCGCCACCCCGAGCCGCATTCTCAAGGGCAAGCGCATGGCCGGTCGTATGGGCCATGTGACCTCCACCGTGCAGAATCTCACCGTCGTCTCGTCGGATGTCGAGAACGGCATTCTCGCCATCAAGGGCGCCATCCCGGGCCCCAAGGGCAGCATCGTTCTCGTCCGTTCGGCAGTGAAGGGAGCCTGATAAATCATGGCAAACGTTACTCTGAACGTCACTGACGCCAAGGGCCAGGCCACCGGCACCGTCGAAGCGCCGGCCGAGCTGTTCGGCATCTCCAACGAGGAGATCATGGCCCACGTGCCGCTGGTGCACCAGGTCGTCGTCGCCCAGCTCGCCGCCGCCCGCCAGGGCACCCACGCCGTGAAGAACCGCGGCGCGGTCTCCGGTGGCGGCAAGAAGCCGTGGAAGCAGAAGGGCACCGGTCGCGCCCGTCAGGGCTCGACCCGCGCTCCGCAGTGGTACCACGGTGGCGTCGTCCACGGTCCGGTTCCGCGCAAGTATGACCAGCGCACCCCCAAGAAGATGAAGGCCGCCGCCCTGCGCTACGTGCTTTCCGATCGTGCGAACGCCGGTCGCGTCGCCGTCGTCGACTTCGGCATCGGCGAGACCCCGTCCACCAAGGCCGCGGTCGCCGCCCTGTCGCTGACCGAGAACAAGTTCACCACCGTCGTGCTCTCCCGCGACAACGTGAACGAGTGGCTCTCCGTCCGTAACATCCCCACCGTTCACCCGATCTTCGCCGATCAGCTGAACACGTACGATGTGGTCACCGCCCAGTACGTCGTCTTCTCGAAGGAAGGCTTCGAAGCGTTCCTCGAGGCGAAGGGCGAGTCCAAGGCTAAGGAGGCCTGATCACCATGGTCGCTATTCACAAGCCCGCCCACGACGTCATCCTCAAGCCCGTCGTCTCCGAGAAGAGCTATGCCCTGTCCGATCGCGGCCAGTACACCTTCGTGGTGGCCCCGAACGCGAACAAGGTGCAGATCAAGCAGGCTATCGAAGAGATCTTCAAGGTCAAGGTGACGAACGTCAACACCCTCAACCGCGCCGGCAAGCGTCAGCGCACCCGCACCGGTTTCGGCCAGCGCGTCAATGAGAAGCGCGCCGTCGTGACCGTGGCCGAGGGCCAGACGATCGACATCTTTGGTAACTGAAGGCTAGCCGACAAAGTCAAAGGAAGAACTACATTATGGCTATCCGCGTTTATAAGCCGACGACTGCGGGCCGCCGCAACGCTTCGGTCTCGGATTTCTCCGAGATCACGCGCTCGACGCCTGAGAAGTCGCTGGTTCGCAAGCTCAGCAAGACTGGCGGCCGCAACTCTTACGGCCGTATGACCTCCCGCCATCGCGGCGGCGGCCACAAGCGCCAGTACCGTCTCATCGACTTCCGTCGCTGGGACAAGGACGGCGTGCCGGCCAAGGTCGCCCACATCGAGTACGACCCGAACCGTTCCGCCCGCATCGCGCTGCTGCACTATGCCGACGGCGAGAAGCGCTACATCATCGCGCCGGAGGGCATCAAGCAGGGCGACGTCATCGAGACCGGCGCCCAGGCCGACATCAAGCCGGGCAACAACCTGCCGCTGCGCAACATCCCGACCGGTACCGTGGTGCACGCGATCGAGCTCCGCCCGCTGGGTGGCGCCAAGATCGCCCGCTCCGCCGGTGCCGCCGTCCAGCTCGTCGCCAAGGATGGCGCCTACGCCCAGCTGCGTATGCCGTCCGGCGAAATCCGCAATGTGGACGCCCGCTGTCGCGCCACCGTCGGTGAGGTCGGCAACTCCGACCACGCCAACATTCAGCTCGGCAAGGCCGGCCGCGCCCGCTGGATGGGCAAGCGCCCGATCACCCGTGGTGAGTCCATGAACCCGGTCGACCACCCGCACGGCGGTCGTACCCGCGGTGGTAAGCCGCCGGTTTCCCCGTGGGGCAAGGGCGAAGTTCGTACCCGTCGTCCGAAGAAGGCTTCGAACAAGATGATTGTTCGTCGTCGTCCGAATGGTAAGAACCGCAAGTAAGGGAGTGTCGAGAAGATGACTCGTAGCATCAAGAAGGGGCCCTTCGTCGACGCCCACCTGCAGAAGAAAGTCGACGAGCAGAACGAGAAGGGCACGCACAACGTCATCAAGACGTGGTCGCGCCGTTCGATGATCACCCCGGACTTCATCGGCCACACCTTCGCCGTGCATGACGGCCGCAAGCATGTGCCGGTGTTCGTCACTGAGGCGATGGTCGGTCATAAGCTCGGTGAGTTCGCCCCCACGAAGACCTTCAAGGGTCACGTGAAGGACGACAAGAAGGCCCGCCGCTAAAGGAGAGTAAAGACTTATGGAAGCTAAAGCAATCGCCCGTCACGTCCGCGTGACGCCGCGCAAGGCTCGCCGCATGGTCAACCTCATCCGAGGCAAGCAGGCGACCGAAGCCATCACCATCCTCAAGTTCGCCCCCCAGTCCGCCGCTCTGCCGGTGCTCAAGACGCTGGAGAGCGCCATCGCCAACGCTCGCGTGAAGGCCGACAAGGCCGGCGAGCCGTTCCGCGAGAACGATCTGGTCATCAAGGAGACCTACGTGGACGAAGGCGTGACGCTCAAGCGTTTCCGCGCCCGCGCCCAGGGTCGTGCCGCTCGTATCAACAAGCGCACGAGCCACATCACGGTCGTCGTCGCTAGCAAGGAAGGAGCCCGCTAAAGATGGGTCAGAAGATCAATCCCTTTGGCTATCGCCTGGGCATCACTGAGAACCATCGTTCGCGCTGGTTCTCCGACTCCAACAAGGTCGGCGAGCGCTACCGTGACTTCGTCCTCGAGGACGATCAGATCCGCAAGGCCATGAGCAAGGACCTCGAGCGTGCGGGCGTGTCCCGCATCGTCATCGAGCGCACCCGCGACCGTGTGCGTGTGGACATCCACACCGCCCGTCCGGGCATCGTGATCGGCCGTCGCGGCGCCGAGGCTGAGCGCGTGCGCGCCAAGCTCGAGAAGCTCACCGGCAAGCAGGTCCAGCTCAACATCTTCGAGGTGAAGAACGCTGCGCTGGACGCCCAGCTGGTGGCCCAGGGCATCGCCGAGCAGCTGAGCAACCGCGTGACCTTCCGTCGCGCGATGCGCAAGGCCCAGCAGGATGCGATGCGCGCCGGCGCCAAGGGCATCCGTATCAAGCTCTCCGGCCGCCTCGGCGGTGCGGAAATGAGCCGTTCCGAGTTCTACCGTGAGGGCCGCGTTCCGCTGCAGACCCTCCGCGCCCTGATCGATTACGGCTTCTTCGAGGCCAAGACCACCTACGGCCGCATCGGCGTGAAGGTGTGGATCTACAAGGGCGACATGACCGAGCGTGAGTTCGAAGAGCAGCAGGCGCAGCAGGGCAACAACCGCTCCGGCCGTCGCGGCGATCGCCGCCCGCGCCGTGGCAACCGTCCGGCCCAGCGTCAGAACGCCGCCGTCGAGGCCGCCCCCGCGGCTGAGGCTCCGGCCGCCGCCGAGGCACCTGCCGCAACGGAAACGAAGGAGTGAGCTGATGCTTATCCCGAAGAGGACCAAGTACCGCAAGCAGCACCGTCCTACCCGTAGTGGTATGTCCAAGGGCGGCAACGAGATCGCGTTCGGCGATTTCGGCATCCAGGCGCTGGCTCCGGCCTATGTGACCAACCGTCAGATCGAGGCCGCCCGTATCGCCATGACCCGTTACATCAAGCGTGGCGGTCGTGTGTGGATCACCGTGTTCCCGGATCGTCCGCTCACGAAGAAGCCGCTGGGCACCCGAATGGGTTCCGGTAAGGGTACGCCTGAGTTCTGGATCGCCAACATCCACCCCGGTCGCGTGATGTTCGAGATCGGTGGTGTCTCGGAGGAAGTCGCTCGCGAGGCCCTGCGCCGCGCCATCGACAAGCTCCCCATGAAGTGCCGTGTTATTGCTCGCGAAGGCGGTGACATCTGATGTCGGTCGGAACTGCAGACTACACCATCCAGAATCTCAACGAGAAGACCAATGCCGAGATCGAGGGCTTCCTGAAGAAGTCCAAGGAAGAGCTGTTCAACCTGCGCTTCCAGTCGGCCACCGGTCAGCTCGAGAACACCGCCCGCCTCAAGGCGGTCAAGCACGACATCGCCAGGATGTACACCGTCCTGCGCGAGCGTGAGCTCGGCATCAGCCAGGCGCCCGAGGCGACCGAAACGAAGACTGAGGAGAAGTAAGCATGGCTGAAGAGCGCAACTTCCGCAAGGTTCGTCGCGGTTACGTCGTGTCCGACGCGATGGACAAGACGATCACCGTCGAGCTCGAGCAGCGTTCGACCCACCCGCTGTACGGCAAGGTCGTCCGCTCCACCCGCAAGGTCAAGGCCCATGATGAACACGGCGAAGCCCACGTTGGCGACCTCGTGAGTATTATGGAGACTCGGCCCCTGAGCAAGACCAAGCGTTGGCGTCTCGTCTCGATCATCGAGCGCGCCAAGTAAATAAGTTCGGCAAGGCTCCGCGAGTCACCCCGCCCGCTTTTCGCGAGCGGGCGGGGTGCTCGGGGAGAACCAGCTCGGCTAAGGAGAATCAATGATTCAGCAGGAAACGCGGCTTCATGTCGCCGACAACACGGGTGCCAAGGAACTCTTGGCCATCCGAGTGCTCGGCGGATCGAAGCGACGCTATGCCGGCATCGGCGACGTGATCGTCGCCTCCGTCAAGGACGCGATCCCTGGCGGGTCGGTCAAGAAGGGCGACGTGGTCAAGGCCGTCGTCGTCCGCACCGTCAAGGAGCATCGCCGTGTCGATGGCTCTTACATCAAGTTCGACGAGAACGCCGCCGTCATTCTCGGCTCCGGCCGTGAACCGAAGGGCACTCGTATCTTCGGACCGGTCGGTCGTGAGCTGCGCGACAAGCGCTTCATGAAGATCGTGTCCCTCGCCCCGGAGGTGATCTGAGCATGGTAGCCAAGATCAAGACCGGCGACCTGGTCAAGGTCATCCGCGGCAAGGACCGCGGCAAGGAAGGCACCGTCACCCGCGTGCTGCCCAACGACCGCCTGATCGTCGAAGGCGTGCAGATTGTCAAGAAGCACGTTCGCGCCACCCAGCAGGGTCAGCAGTCCGGCATCGTCTCCGTCGAGGCCCCGATCCATCGCTCCAACGTGATGCTGATCGACCCGGAGACCAAGCAGCCGACCCGCGTGGGCGTGATCGTGAAGGAAGAGGCTCGCGACGGCAAGGTCAAGACCGTGCGCGTGCGTGTTGCCAAGAAGTCCGGAAAGGAGCTGGCATGACCGATACCACTATCGAAGCGCCGGCCACCCCGCGCCTGAAGCAGCAGTACAAGGACCAGATCGTGCCGGAGCTCGAGAAGGAGTTCAAGTACTCCAACCCGATGCAGGTGGCGCGTGTCGAGAAGGTCGTCGTCTCCATGGGCGTCGGCGCCGCGGCTCGCGACTCCAAGCTCATCGAAGGCGCGGTCAAGGACCTCACCCTGATCACCGGCCAGAAGCCGAAGATCACCAAGGCCAAGAAGTCCGTCGCGCAGTTCCACCTGCGTGAGGGCCAGGCCATCGGTGCCTATGTGACGCTCCGCGGCGATCGCATGTGGGAGTTCCTCGACCGTCTGCTGACCCTGGCCCTGCCGCGTATCCGCGATTTCCGCGGCATCAACGGCAACCAGTTCGACGGCAACGGCAACTACAACTTCGGCCTCACGGAGCAGTCCATGTTCCACGAGATCGATCCGGATGCGATCGATCACCAGCGTGGTATGGACATCACCGTGGTGACCAGCACCAAGGACGACACCGAGGCCCGCGCGCTGCTCAAGCACCTGGGCTTCCCCTTCAAGGAGAACTGATATGGCAAAAACCGCTCTGAAGAACAAGGCGGCCGCCAAGCCGAAGTTCAAGGTGCGCGCGTACACGCGCTGCCAGGTGTGCGGTCGTCCCCACTCCGTCTACCGCAAGTTCGGCCTGTGCCGCGTCTGCCTTCGTGAGAAGGCCCACCGTGGCGAGCTGCCCGGAGTTACGAAGTCCAGTTGGTAAACATCGACGCTGAAGGTCCGCGGCCCGAATCCCCGGCATGGGGTAAGGGCGGCGGAAACCACGGCGAGAAAGGGCGCTAGCCCACATGACAATGACAGATCCGATCGCAGACATGCTTACGCGTCTGCGTAATGCGAGCGCGGCGAAGCACGAGACCGTGGATATGCCGTACTCGAAGTTCAAGGCGAACATCGCCGAGATCCTCAAGCGTGAAGGTTTCATCCAGGACTTCACCGCCAAGGAGGCCCGCGTCGGCCAGACTCTTGAGATCACGCTCAAGTACGGTCCGAACGGTGAGCGCTCGATCCAGGGCATCAAGCGCATCTCGAAGCCCGGCCTGCGTCGTTACGCGAAGTCCGACGCGCTGCCCATGCCGTTGGGCGGCCTCGGCATCGCGATCATCTCGACGAGCTCGGGACTGCTGACCCAGAAGGAATGCCTCGACCGGGGCATCGGCGGCGAGATCGTCGCCTATGTGTGGTGAGAAAGGAGAGCTGACACATGGCATCGCATATTGGTAAGCTCCCCGTCGCCATCCCGGCCGGCGTGGAAGTCACTATCGACGGTCAGAACTTCTCGGCCAAGGGCCCGAAGGGTTCCGACTCCTACGTTATCCCGCAGGGCATCTCCGCCGCCGTCGAAGGCAACGAGATCGTCCTCACCCCGGCTGATGACACCCGTCCGACCCGCGCCATGCATGGCCTGAGCCGTTCGATCATCGCCGGTATGGTCAAGGGTGTGCACGAAGGCTACGCCAAGACCCTGGAGATCATCGGCACCGGTTACCGTGCCGCGATGAAGGGCAAGGGCATCGAGTTCTCGCTCGGCTATTCGCACACCATCACCGTCGAACCGCCGGAAGGCATCGAGTTCGAGCTGCCGAACCCCAACCAGGTGATCGTCAAGGGCACCGACAAGCAGGCTGTGGGTCAGGTGGCCGCGAACATCCGTAAGCTGCGCGCTCCGGAACCCTACAAGGGCAAGGGCATCAAGTACGCCGACGAGCGTATCCTGCGCAAGGCTGGAAAGGCTGGTAAGTGATATGACCGTGCAGATTATCGGTAAGGGCAAGAAGGTCGCTCGTCTGCGCCGTCACGCCCGTCTTCGCAAGCGCATCACCGGCACCCCGGAGCGTCCGCGTCTGGTGGTCACCCGCTCGAACCGCCACATGGTCGCCCAGGTCGTCGACGACACCAAGGGCATCACCCTGGTCAGCGCTTCGACGATCGCCGACCTGGCCGATTTCCAGGGCACCAAGGTCGAGGCCGCCAAGCAGGTTGGCGCGCTCGTCGCCAAGAAGGCCCAGGACGCCGGCATCACCAAGGTGGTGTTCGATCGTGGTGGCAACAAGTATCATGGCCGCGTCGCAGCTGTTGCTGAAGGCGCCCGCGAGGGAGGTCTGGAGCTGTGAGCGACAACGAGAAGGAAACCCAAGTGGCTGAAGAAACTCAGAACACTCAGGCGCCCGCCGAGGAGCGCAACGACGATCGTCGTTCGCGTCGTGGCCAGCGTGGTGAGGGTCGTCGTGGTGAGCGCCGCAACCGTCGCGAGGAGAACCGCGGCGACGAGCTGCTCGACCGCGTGGTGACCATCAACCGCGTCTCCAAGACCCACAAGGGTGGCCGTACGTTCAGCTTCGCCGCCCTCGTGGTGGTCGGCGACGGCAACGGCACCGTCGGTGTCGGCTACGGCAAGTCCCGTGAGGTTCCGGCCGCTATCGCCAAGGGCCAGCTGGACGCCAAGAAGCACATGTTCACCGTGCCGCGCGTGCGTGGCACGGTCGTCCACCCGGTGATCGGCCATGACGCCGCGGGCACCGTCCTGCTGCGCCCGGCCGCCCCCGGTACCGGCGTTATCGCCGGCGGCGCCGTCCGCGCCGTCATGGAGTGCGCCGGCATCACTGACGTGTTGACCAAGTCGATGGGTTCCGCCACCGCGGTCAACGTCGTGCGTGCCACCGTGGACGCCCTGAAGCAGCTCGAAGAGCCGGAGGAGATCGCGGCCCGCCGTGGTCTGGCCCTCAACGAGGTCGCTCCGGATGCGCTGCTGCGCTCCCGCGCTCAGGGCATCGCCGAGGCCCGCAAGGCCCGTGAAGAGGCTCAGGCCGCCAACGCTAAGGATGGTGAGTGATGGCTAAGAACTTGAAGATCACTCTGGTGCACAGCACCATCGGTTCCAAGCCGGCCCATCGCGCCACCGTCCAGACCCTCGGCCTGCGTAAGATCGGCCAGAGCGTGGTCCGTGAGGACACCCCGGGCAACCGTGGTCTGGTCAACGCGGTGCGCCATCTGGTGACCGTCGAGGAGGTTGACTGATTATGGCTACTGAGAACACCGAGATCCTGCAGATGCATGACCTCAAGCCGGCTCCGGGTGCCAAGAAGGACCGCATCCGCGTCGGCCGTGGTGAAGGCTCCAAGGGTAAGACCTCGGGCCGTGGCGACAAGGGCACCAAGAAGCGTTACCAGGTTCGTCCTGGCTTCGAGGGTGGCCAGCTGCCGCTGTACATGCGCCTGCCGAAGCTTCGCGGCTTCAAGAGCCCCTTCAAGAAGGAGTTCCAGGTCGTGAACATCGCCGCTCTGAACGAGCTGTATCCCAACGGTGGCGAGATCACCGCCGAGGATCTGGCCGTCAAAGGCGCCGTGCGCAAAGGCTACCCGGTCAAGGTCCTGGGCGACGGCGAGGCGACCGCTGCCTTCACCCTCAAGGGCGTGAAGGTCTCCGCCTCCGCCAAGGCCAAGATCGAGGCCGCCGGTGGCTCCGTCTCCGAGGACTGATTCTTCGGGGAATAAAGCCGATGGCTTGATATGACGTGGCCCTCCCCGCATGACGCGGGGAGGGCCACGTTGTGTTCAGTGGACCGGCGCAGGCCCGGCAAAAGTCGAACACGGCCGGAACGGATGTCTGGTCGGTAGGTACTTTGCGCTAGACTCGACCGTTAGAGTCTGTTTTGCATGCGTGCGTGCGGCGCACGACAAGGGAAGGAATCCAAGGTGAGGACGTTAATCCAGGCCTTTCGAACGAAGGAATTGAGGAACAAGATCCTCTTCGTTCTCGGTATGATCATCATCTACCGCATCGGCTCGTTCATCCCGCTTCCGGGTGTGGACTACACCGTGGTGCAGCAGTGCGCCAACGACATGACGAACAATCAGGAGAACTTCATCGGCCTGGTGAACCTGTTCTCCGGCGGCGCCATGCTGCAGCTGTCGATCTTCGCGCTGGGCGTCATGCCGTACATCACCGCGTCGATCGTCATCCAGCTGCTGCGTGTGGTGATCCCGCGGTTCGAGGCCCTGCACAAGGAGGGGCAGTCCGGCGAGGCCAAACTCACCCAGTACACCCGTTATCTGACCATCGGCCTGGCCGTCCTGCAGTCCACCACCATCGTGGTGACCGCGAATTCCGGCGCGCTGTTCAACTACCAGTGCTCGGACGTGATCCCGAACGACACCCCGTGGTCGCTGATCGTCATGGTGCTCGTGCTCACGGGCGGCACCGGTCTGATCATGTGGATGGCCGAGCTCATCACCGAGAAGGGCATCGGCCAGGGCATGTCCGTGCTCATCTTCATGTCCATCTGCTCCGGCTTCCTGCCGCAGCTGTGGGAGATCGGCTGGGGCACCAACGGCACCGACGGCGATTGGCTCAAGTTCGGCATCGTCGTGGGCGTGCTGCTCGTCATCCTGGTCTTCGTCGTCTTCGTCGAGCTCTCCCAGCGCCGCATCCCGGTGCAGTACACGCGCCGTATGATCGGCCGTAAGATGTACGGCGGATCGTCCACCTACCTGCCGCTGAAGATCAACATGTCGGGCGTGATCCCGCCGATCTTCGCCTCGTCGATCCTGGCCATCCCGACGCTGATCGCGCAGTTCGCCTCGGACACCGACTGGGCCAAGTGGATCAACGACAACCTGGCCGACACCACGTCGGTGTGGTACATCGCGCTGTACGCGCTCATGATCGTGTTCTTCTGCTTCTTCTACACCTCGATCACGTTCAACCCGGACGAGACCGCGGACAATATGAAGCAGTACGGTGGCTTCATCCCCGGCATCCGCGCCGGCAACGCCACCAGCCGCTACCTGAGCTATGTCATGAACCGCCTGAACACGGTGGGCGCCGTCTACCTGCTGTTCGTGGCGCTGATCCCGACCGTGCTCATCATGGCCCTGGACCTGAACACCCAGCTGCCGTTCGGCGGCACCACCATCCTGATCATCGCGGGCGTCGGCCTGGACTCCCTGCGTCAGGCCAAGGCTCAGACCGAACAGTTCCAGTACGCCGGCTTCCTGTTCGAGGACACCGACCACGTCGAGGGCAAGTAACCAGGCCGCCCGTAACCGCAACAACAAGGAGACAACATACCAATGCGACTGCTGATCATGGGACCGCAGGGCGTGGGCAAGGGCACCCAGGCCGCGCTGCTGAGCGAACACTACGGCATCCCGGCCATCTCGACCGGCGACATCTTCCGCTATAACCTCAAGAACCAGACCGAGCTCGGCAAGGAGGCCCAGGCCTATATGGACCGCGGCGAGCTAGTGCCGGACGAGCTGACCAACAAGATCGTCAAGGATCGTCTGGCCATGGACGACGCCAAGAACGGCTGGATCCTGGACGGCTACCCGCGCAACGCTGCCCAGGTGCAGGCCCTGGACGAGATGCTGGCCGATCTGGGCACCCCGCTGGACAACGCCGTGGCGCTGGAGGCTGCCCGCGACGTGCTGCTGGAGCGCATGGCCAAGCGCGCCGCCGAGCAGGGCCGCTCCGACGACACCCCGGAGGCCATCGCCAAGCGTCTGGAGACCTACGAACGCGAGACCGCGCCGTTGCTAGACATCTACGAGAACCGCGGCATGCTGGTCGTGGTCAACGGCGTCGGCGAGATCGCCGAGATCAACGCCCGCATCATCGAACAGCTCGGCGAGTGAAACGCTAGCTTGCCGGCATAGGCATCAGGAGGGAGTGGCACGACACGCCGTGTGTCGCACCACTCCCTTTTGCTGTATTATTGCAAGTTGGTGTGTCTTCGGATGCACTGCAAGTAATCAGCCAAGGAACGGAACGAGGCTCATGGCAAAAGACGGTGTGATCGAAGTCGAAGGTCGGGTGGTGGAAGCCCTCCCGAACGCGATGTTCCGCGTCGAGCTTGAGAACAAGCACGTCGTGCTGGCCACCATCTCCGGCAAGATGCGCAAGAACTATATCCGCATCCTGCCCCAGGATCGCGTGGTGCTCGAGATGAGCCCCTACGATCTGAACCGAGGCCGTATTACGTACCGTTACAAGTAAGGTACAAGCAAAGGAAAACCATGAAGGTCAGCCCTAGTGTGAAGAGGATCTGCGAGAACTGCCGCGTGATCCGTCGTCACGGCCGCGTCATGGTGATCTGCATCAACCCGCGCCACAAGCAGCGTCAGGGCTGAGTCGCAGATTCCAGCGGCATAACAGTAGAGGCGCTAAGTCACAGCGAACAGCTGAACCCCGGGTACGCAGGCCCGGGCCGGGAAACCGGACGACTCGGCGCAAGACCTGCGGAACATGAGAAGGAATCGCAATGGCACGTCTTGCCGGAGTCGACATCCCCAATGAGAAGCGCATTGAGATCGCCCTCACCTACATCTTCGGTGTGGGTCGTACTCGTGCGAAGGAAACGCTTGCCGCGACCGGTATCAATCCGGACACCCGCGTCAAGGATCTGACGGATGAGCAGCTGATCACGCTGCGTGACTATCTTGAAGGCAACTACAAGATTGAAGGCGATCTGCGTCGTGAGATCGACGCGGACATCCGTCGCAAGATCCAGATCAACTGCTACCAAGGCCAGCGTCACCGTAAGGGACTTCCTGTGCGCGGTCAGCGCACCAAGACCAACGCCCGTACCCGCAAGGGCCCGAAGCGCACGGTTGCCGGAAAGAAGAAGGCCACCAAGTAGTCGGTGGCAGGTTCTAGGCCACGGGGCGCAGGCTCCATCGCCTGGAACGGTCAAAACAATTCGTTATTAGGAAACGAGGGTCAATGGCAGCGAACAAGCAAGCTGCGCGCAAGCCGCGTCGCCGGGACCGCAAGTCGGTGCCGGTCGGGCAGGCGCACATCAAGTCCACTTTCAACAACACCATCATCTCGATCACCGACCCGTCCGGCGCTGTGCTGTCCTGGGCGTCCGGTGGCGATGTCGGCTTCAAGGGCTCCCGCAAGTCCACGCCGTACGCCGCTGGTATGGCCGCTGAATCCGCCGCCCGCAAGGCGATGGAGCACGGCCTGAAGAAGGTCGACGTGTTCGTCAAGGGCCCGGGTTCCGGTCGTGAGACCGCCATCCGCTCCCTGCAGTCCGCCGGACTCGAGGTCGGTTCCATCACCGACGTCACCCCGCAAGCGCATAACGGCGTTCGTCCTCCGAAGCGCCGCCGCGTCTGAGCACTACCACCAACCATCCATCCAACCCGCTTTGGCTGGCGAGTGCACCACCGGCCGAAAGCTGAAAGGATACCACAGTGCTTATCGCACAGCGTCCGACACTTACCGAGGAATCCCTCAACCCCCAGCGCTCCCGCTTCACCATCGAGCCGCTTGAACCGGGCTTCGGCTATACGCTTGGCAACTCGCTGCGCCGTACGCTCCTGAGCTCGATTCCGGGTGCGGCTGTGACGTCGGTGCGTATTTCCGGTGCCCTGCACGAGTTCACCACTCTGCCGGGCGTTGAGGAGGACGTCACCGAGATCCTGCTGAACATCAAGGGCATCGTGCTCACCAGCGAGTACGATGAGCCGGTTGTCATGTACCTGCGCAAGAGCGGCGAGGGCGAGGCGACCGCGGGCGACATCACCCCGCCGGCCGGTGTGACCATTGCCAACCCGGACAAGCACATCGCCACCCTGGCCGAGGACGGCGAGCTCGAGATCGAGTTCACCGTGGAGCGCGGCCGCGGCTATGTGCCTGCGCAGATGAACAAGCAGGAGAATGACGAGATCGGCCGTATCCCGGTCGACTCGATCTACTCCCCGGTGCTCAAGGTGAGCTACAAGGTCGAGGCCACCCGTGTGGAACAGCGCACGGACTTCGACAAGCTCATTCTGGACGTGGAGACCAAGCCCGCCATCTCGCCGCGCGACGCGGTGGCTTCCGCCGGTTCCACACTGGTCGAGCTGTTCGGCCTGTGCCGCGAACTCAATGTCCAGGCGGAAGGCGTCGAAGTTGGTCCGGCCCCTGTGGTCGAGGAGACCAACCCCGAGATGGCCGTGCCGATCGAGGATCTGAACCTGACCCAGCGCAGCTACAACTGCCTGAAGCGTGAGGGCATCCACACCATCGGCGAGCTCGTCTCCCACACTGAGCAGGACCTGCTCGACATCCGCAATTTCGGCATGAAGTCGATCGATGAGGTCAAGGAGAAGCTGCAGTCCCTCGGGTTGCAGCTGAAGGCCTCGCCGCTGGGCTTCGACGCCAACAACCTTGAAGGTGGCACGTTCTTCTCGCCCGACGACGAGTGAACCCACACCTTTGACCAACCGCTTCGGAGTCCGGATGCTCGGGCAGATGCCCACCTGGGCTCCGGGGCAATAAGGAGTAACTAACTATGCCTACCCCGAAGAAGGGCCCGCGCCTGGCGTCCAGCCCCGCGCATGAGCGCCTGATGCTCGCGAACATGGCCACCAGCCTGTTCCAGTACGGCCGCATCACCACCACCCTGCAGCGTGCCAAGCGTCTGCGCCCGCTCGCCGAGCGTCTGATCACGTTCGCCAAGCGTGGCGACCTGCACTCCCGTCGTCGTGTGATGCGCGTCATCCGCAACAAGTCGGTCGTGCACGTGCTGTTCACCCAGATCGCCGAGCAGATGGAGCAGCGTGAGGGCGGCTACACCCGCATCATCAAGATCGCTCCGCGCAAGGGCGACGCTTCGCCGGCCGCCATCATCGAGCTGGTCACCGAGCCGGTGAGCCCGAAGAAGGCCGTGGTGAAGGAAGCCGAAGCCGCCGCCAAGGTTGCCGCCGAGGAGGAGACCCCGGCTGTGGCCGAGGAGACCACCGAGGCTCCGGTCGAGCAGTCCGCTGAGACCGAGGCTTCGGTCGAGACCGAGGCTCCGGCTGAGGAGACCGCCGAGGCCGAGCAGGCCGAGTGATTGTAGCCTGATAGGCTGATGGGTCGGGAACCACCTGGTTCCCGACCTTTTTCGTTGTATCGCCGGTATCGGCACTGGTACCGGACTCTGATACATTGTGACTGTGATCCAAGGCGGCAGAACGTCGGTATTCCGGGGTCCGCGGTGACGGTTCACGGTCATGATGGATCACGGTCCGCAAAGAGACCGGAACCGGAGCGGGCGGCGCGAAAGGATGGACATGGTGAGACTGCGACTCGATCTGGCCTACGATGGTGGGGCGTTCTACGGTTGGGCCAAACAGCCGACGCTGCGCACCGTGCAGGGCGAGCTGGAGCAGGCGCTGCACACGATCCTGCGCGTGCCGGCTGACGACCCGGACGAACCGCTGCGCCTGACCGTGGCCGGTCGCACCGACACCGGCGTGCACGCCCTGCACCAGGTCTGCCATCTGGACGTGGGGGAGGCGACCCTGGAACGCTGCGTGGGCCATATGGGCGTCCCCGCGCCGGAGGCGCTGTTCCGGAGGCTGTCCCGCATGGTGCCGGATGATATCGCCATCCACGCGTTGAGCGTGGCGCCGGAGGGGTTCGACGCCCGGTTCTCGGCGTTGGAGCGCACGTATGTGTACCGCATCTGCGACGATGCGCGTCCGGTGGATCCCCGGATGCGCGGCTTCGTGCTGCCCCTCGATGACCGGCTGGATCTGGACGCGATGAACGCGGCGGCGGCGATGACGATCGGACTGCACGATTTCGGCTCGTTCGCAACCCCCAATCCGGGCGGCACCACGATCCGCGAGGTCAAGCGGGCCCACTGGTCGCGCATCCCCGTATCCCCCTTGGTTCCGGGACTGTCCGACTGCGACCGTGCCGCCGGCGATACGGTGCACGGCCGGCAGGGGATCTCCGGCGGGTACACCGTCCCCGCGGCCGAATCCGGACTGGTGTGCTTCACAATCGTGGCCGACGCCTTCGCTCGCAACATGGTGCGTTCCCTGGTCAACGCCTGCGTCAAGGTGGGACAGGGCAGGAAGGACCTGGACTGGTTCGCGGAGAAGATGGCGACCCCGCTGCGTGAGGGGTCGACCGGGCCGATCGCGCCGCAGGGTCTGACCCTGGAACATGTGGCGTATCCTCCGGACGACCATCTGGCGGCGCGCGCCGAAGCGATCCGCGCCAAGCGGACGCTGTAAGGCGTGACATGGTTGTGAATCCGGTAAGGGTTCCAGATGCGAAAAAGCCCTTACCGAGGATTCTCGGTAAGGGCGATGGCGGATGAGGCGAGATTCGAACTCGCGGAGGGGGTTGCCCTCACACGCTTTCGAGGCGTGCTCCTTAGACCGCTCGGACACTCATCCAGATGCTGCATCAAGCAACTTGTCTATTATGCCATAGCCTCGCGACGCGTCAAATCGGCGTGGCGCATAACCGGACCGCGTCTGTCCGGAGAGATGCGGATCGACGGTTCAGGGGAGGGCACACCGAGGCGTATACGCCGGGCGTGTCACCCGGAGTTGCGATTGGTCGTGGCTTCGGCGTCAAACAGCGCCTCATCGATCATGGAGTACCCCAGCCGGAACGCCTGCAGCGCATGGTTCGCGGCCTGCACGGCGTAGGCACGCCACGCCTCGTCGGTCGGCGTCGGTTCTGCCTGGCTGGTCTGGTCGGCGCGGGCGTCATGGGCGGCGGCTATAAGCGAGCGGGCGCAATCCATCAGCACGACGGCCGTCGTCGGTGCGCTCAGTCCGGTGGCGGCATCCGTCATCCGGCCGGGATGGTCGAGCAGCGGGGTCGGATCGTACACACCCTGCCGGGCATCGTCCTGCCCCAGCGACGCCAGCATCTGCGCGGCGGCCTTGCACCGGTCGCTCTGGCTCAACGTGGCGCCGGCGACCTGCCGTGCCGCCAGCACCTCGAACGCGAATCCCGCAGTATCCTCCGCGTCCGCGGCAGCGGCCGTGTCGACCAGATCGTCGAGCGCGGAGCGGTGACGGTCGATATCCAGGGAGGTTACGCCGGCCTCATCCCATCCCGCATCGTCCTGGGTAAGGCCGAAGTATGCGGCCATCGTGTCGGCTCGGGCCGCGGATTGCGCTGCGCGCATAACGCCCTCGCCGAATCGCGCCGGACAGGAGACCGCCGCATCCAGCCAGGAGTCCCGGGCTCTTCGGGCCGCGTCATACCGCATCGGCAGCGGCAGCGGGGAACGCATCGTCTCATCGGCATCCATGGCGGTATACAGGGCCTGTTCGCATGCGCTGGGCTCGTATTCGGACTCGGCCCGGCCCTGGATGCGAGGCATCGTGCAGGCACCCGCCGTCAGGGTCAGCGCCAGCACGGCCGCAGCCGAAGCCCAGCGGCGGATATGCGTGAAGACCCGATGATTCTCGACGCGAAGTGTCTGCATAAACCACTAGACTAACGTTTGACTGTGACCAGTGGGCCAAGCGCTCGGATATAACTTCATAGGAGGTCTTGAAGATGGAACTGGACCTGAATGCCATGCATCGGCTCGCCGCCGAACAGGGCATTGACGCTGAAACGTTGGACAACGCACTGACCGAGGCGCTGCGGCTCGCATATATGAAAACCCCGCATGCCGCCAAGCATGCGCGCATCGAACTGGACGACCGCGCCGGCACCTTCACCGTGTGGGCGCAGGACGAGATCCCCGTGGAACCCACCGAGGACGATCCGCACCCCGCCCCGAAGCTGGGCGAGGAGTACGACGATACCCCGCGCGACTTCGGCCGCCTGGCCGCGGCCACCGCGCGCCAGGTGATCTCCCAGCTGTTCCGCAAGGCCGAGGACGACAAGATCTTCGGCGCGTTCTCCGGACAGCGCGGCAAGCTGATCACCGGCGTGGTGCAGCAGGACGCCAAGGACACCGCGAACGTGCATATCGCCGTGGGTGATGTGGAGGCCATCCTGCCGCGCCGCGAGCAGGTGCCCGGGGAGCGCTACCGCCACGGCGAGCGTCTGCGCGTGTACGTGGTCAACGTGGCGCGCGGGCTGAAGGGACCGGAGATCATCGTCTCCCGCTCCCACCCGGAGCTGGTGCGCCGCCTGTTCGAACGCGAGGTGCCGGAGCTCAACTCCGGAGCCGTGTCGATCATGGCGATCGCCCGTGAGGCGGGCGCCCGCACGAAGATCGCGGTGCGCGCCAACACCGAGGGCGTCAACCCGAAGGGCGCGCTGATCGGCCCCGGCGGCGCCCGTGTGCGCGCCGTCATGGAGAACCTCGGCCCGGAGAAGATCGACATCGTGGACTGGTCGAACGACCCGGCCAAGTTCGTGGCCGCGGCGCTGTCCCCGGCGGTCGCCACCGGCGTCAAGGTCATCAGCGAGAAGAACAAGACCGCCATCGCGTTCATCCACGACGACCAGCTCTCGCTGGCCATCGGCAAGGAGGGGCAGAACGCGCGTCTGGCCGCCAAGCTCACCGGTTGGAAGATCGGCATCGAATCCGCCGAGGCCCATCAGGGCGCACCGGCGGAACACGAATCCTGACCCGGGATTCCCCGCGCTCGCCACGCCCGGATTCTCCACAGCCACGAGTATGCTTGGGCTGCGGTAATCCGGGCGTTGAACTGCGGTTCGGCGAGCGGTACGAAAACGAGGTATAACGACCATGGTTGCACGATGAGACAGGGTAAGCTCGCCGTCATCGAAGCGTGACCGCCGGCATACGCGCGGTCGCAGAATAGGAGAATTGAGTGCCGAAAGCACGCGTGTATGATTTGGCCAAGGAACTTGGCGTCGACAGCAAGACCGTCCTTGAGAAACTCAAGGAGATGGGTGAATTCGTCAAGTCCGCATCATCGACCGTGGAGCCGCCGGTCGTCCGTCGCCTGAAGGCGGCGTTCCCCAAGGACGGCGGCGCACCCCAGCAGAACGCAGGTGCCAAGGATCATAAGCCCGCGGCCCCGAAGCCGGCCGCGGCCAAACCCATGCCTGCCGCCAAGCCGATGCCGGCGGCCAAGCCCGCGGCCCCCGCCGCCCATGCGGAGAAGCTGCATGCGGCCCCGAAGCCGGCCGCGCCCGGCCCGAAGCCCGCTCCCGCCGCCAAACAGTCCGGCGAGTCGGGGCATCATGGCCCGGCCCCGAAGCCCGGCCAGCGCCAGGGCGGGCATCAGCAGTCCCGCCAGCAGAACAACGGTCGTCCCTCCGCGCAGGGCAACCGCCAGCAGTCGCAGGACGGCGCCCGCCAGAGCGGTCCCCGTCCGGGCAACAATCCGTTCAGCCGCAAGCAGGGGATGCATACCCCTACGCCGAGCGACATCCCGCGTCCTCATCCGATGGCTCGCCCGACCGTCGAGAACGGCCGTGGCGGCCGCGGCAATGGCCGCCCGGGTCAGGGCGGCGGCCGTGGAGGCTTCCGTGGCCGTCCGGGCCAGGGCTCGCAGGCCAAGCCCGGGCAGTGGGGTCAGCATCGTCCCGGTCAGGGCGGTGCCGGCAACCGTCCGGCCGGCGGCAACCGTTTCGGCGGCAATACGGCCGGTGGCCATCAGGGCGGTGCCCCGAACAACGGTCCCGCACGCGGCGGCGGCCGCGGTCGCGGTGGCGCGGCCGGCGCATTCGGCCGTCAGGGCGGCAAGTCCTCGAAGGCGCGTAAGAACAGGCTCGCGAAACGCCAGGAGTTCCAGGAGCTGAAGGCCCCGACCATCGGCGGCGTGCGCATCCCCGCCGGCAACGGCCAGACCATCCGTCTGCGCCAGGGCGCCTCGCTGGCCGACCTGGCCGAGAAGATCAACGTCAACCCGGCCGCGCTGGTGACCGTGCTGTTCCATCTCGGCGAGATGGCCACGGCCACGCAGTCCCTGGACGAGTCGACGTTCCAGATCCTCGGCGAGGAGATCGGCTGGAACATCAAGATCGTGTCCGCCGAGGAGGAGGACAAGGAGCTGCTGCAGCAGTTCGACATCGACCTGGACGAGGAGGAGCTGCAGGAGGACGAGGATCTGAAGCCGCGTCCGCCGGTGGTCACCGTCATGGGCCATGTCGATCACGGCAAGACCCGACTGCTCGACACCATCCGCCGCACCAACGTCATCGCGGGCGAGGCCGGCGGCATCACCCAGCGCATCGGCGCCTACCAGGTCACCGTGTCGCTGGAGGGCGAGCAGCGCAAGATCACGTTCCTCGACACCCCTGGCCACGAGGCGTTCACCGCCATGCGTGCCCGCGGCGCCGAGCTGACCGACGTGGCGATCCTGGTGGTCGCCGCCGACGACGGCGTCATGCCGCAGACCGTCGAGGCCATCAACCACGCCCAGGCGGCGCATGTGCCGATCGTCGTGGCCGTGAACAAGATCGATGTGCCCGGCGCGAACCCGGAGAAGGTCCGCGGCCAGCTCACCGAGTTCGGCCTGGTGCCGGAGGAGTACGGCGGCGACACGATGTTCGTCGACATCTCCGCCAAGCAGGGCACGAATGTGGACAAGCTGCTGGAGGCCGTGCTGCTGACGGCCGACGCCGAGCTCGACCTGCGCGCCAACCCCGACATGGACGCCCGCGGCGCCACCGTCGAGGCCCGACTGGACAAGGGCCGCGGCGCCGTGGCCACCGTGCTGGTGCAGCAGGGCACCCTGCATGTCGGCGACGCCATCGTGGCCGGCACCTCGTACGGCCGCGTCCGCGCGATGCTCGACGAGAACGGCAACCAGATGAAGGAGGCCGTGCCCTCCACCCCGGTGCAGGTGCTCGGTCTGACCTCGGTGCCGACCGCCGGCGACCTGTTCCTGGTGGCCCCGGACGACCGTACCGCCCGTCAGATCGCCGAGAAGCGTCAGGCCACCGAACGCGCCGCGCAGCTGGCCAAGCGCCGCAAGATCGTCTCGCTTGAGAGCCTCAAGGAGCAGTTCGCCAAGTCCGAGGTGGATATGCTCAACATCGTCATCAAGGGCGATTCGTCCGGCTCGGTCGAGGCGCTTGAGGATTCGCTGATGAAGATCGAGGTCTCCGACGAGGTCGGGATCCAGGTCATCCACCGCGGCGTCGGCGCGATCACGCAGAACGACGTCAACCTGGCCACGGTCGACAAGGCCGTCATCATCGGCTTCAACGTGCGCCCGAACCGTCAGGTGGCGGAGCTTGCCGAGCGCGAAGGCGTGGAGATCAAGTACTACTCGATCATCTACAAGGCCATCGAGGACATCGAGGCGTCGCTCAAGGGCATGCTCAAGCCCGAGTACGAGGAGGTCGTCACCTCCCACTCGGAGATCCGCGAGATCTTCCGTTCCTCCAAGTTCGGCAACATCGCCGGCGTCATGGTGCAGGACGGCGAGGTCAAGCGCGGCACCAAGTGCCGTATCCTGCGCAACGGCGTGGCCACGGTCAACGACCTGGAGATCTCCTCGCTGCGCCGGTTCAAGGACGACGTCACCTCCGTCAAGGAAGGATACGAGGCTGGTATCAACCTCGGCTCCTTCAACGACATCGAGATCGGCGACATCATCGAGACCTTCGAGATGCAGGAGGTCGAACGCAAGTAGCCGTTCGCACCAACGCATATGTTGACGGGCGTCCGCAGGCCGGTTTCCGGCGGCGGGCGCCCGCCGCGTTTTCCCCGGGCGTACGGGCCGCCGTGGGCGGGGCCAATGACCGTGGGATGTGCGACGATGGAACATCGGAACACACGACCGGCCACGGGACGACGCCGGCCGGGCCGGATTGACGGACGAGAACAACGAGGAACACCATGCCTTCAGGAACCAACCCCCGCGCCGCACGCATCGCGGCGCTGATCCAGCGCGTCATCGCCTCCTCGATGGAGGCCCAGCTGCATGACAAGCGCCTGGCGAACGTGACGATCACCGAGGTCCGCGTGACCAACGATCTGCAGCTGGCCAAGGTCTACTGGACCCAGCTCGGCCACGCCGGCAAGGAACAGGGCGAACGCAAACGCGCCCAGGAGGCGCTGAACCAAGCCAAGGGCCGCCTGCGCTCGCTGGTCGGCACCAAGGCCGGCCTGCGCCTGACCCCGCAGTTGCAGTTCATCTTCGACGAGGTGCCGGGCGAGGCCCACGAGATCGAGGACATCCTGGCCATGGCCCGCAAGCGCGACGAGGAGCTGGCCAAGGCCCGCGAGACCGCCCAGTACGCCGGCGACGCCGACCCGTACAAGCACCCCGAACCCCGTGACGAGGACGCCGATCTGGATGAGGATGCAGACTGGGACGACGAGTCCGAGGATGACGACTGGGACGATCTCGACGACATCGACCTGGGCGGCGCGGTGTCCGGCGACTCCGACGTATCGGACGAGGCGTGACCTTGACGGATTCGGGTCTGCTGATCGTCGACAAACCGCAGGGCGTCACCAGCCATGACATCGTGGCCGCCGTGCGCGGCGCCCTGCATATGAAACGTGTCGGGCACGCCGGCACGCTCGACCCGATGGCCACCGGCGTGCTCGTTGTCGGATTCGGCAACGCCACGCGGTTGCTGAACGTCATCGTCGAGCATGACAAGACCTACGAGGCCACGATCCGGCTCGGCCAGCGCACCACCACCGATGACGCCGACGGCGAGATCGTCTCGACGCGCCCGGCTCCGGCCATGTCCCGTGAGGCGCTGCAGGCGGTGGTCGACGCGCGATTCACCGGAACGATCGAACAGGTGCCGAACGCGTATTCGGCCATCAAGATTAACGGCCAGCGCGCCTACGACCTGGCCCGTGACGGCCAGGAGGTGCGGCTCAAGGCCCGCCCGGTCACCATCCACGAGTTCGCGGTGCTCGACGCCCGGCCGGTGCTGGTTGCGTCCGGCGAAGACCGGTCCGGCGATGCTCTGGAGGGACGTACGCCGGGGGACGACGAATCCCGCGACGGTTCGGTGCCCGTGTTGGATGTGGATGTGCGCGTCGCCTGCTCGGCCGGCACCTACATCCGCGCCCTCGCCCGCGATCTGGGTGAGGCGCTGGGCGTCGGCGGGCACCTGACCCGTCTGCGCCGCACCCGAGTCGGTCGGTATCGTGCCGATGATCCGCGTACGGTGACGGCGCACACCGAACAGCGCACGTTCACCACCCGCGACGGGCAGACCGTGACCCGCAGCCGAGCCGTGCTCGACGTCTCCGGCGACGAACTGGCCGCCCGTGCGCTGCCGATGGTCGAGGCGGCCTCCGCTGCGATGCCGGTGATCGAGGTATCCGACGCCCAGGCCGCCGACCTGCGGTTCGGACGCCGCATCCGTGTTGCGGGGACGACGCCCCGTGGCGGGCGGCTGGCCGCGGTGATGCCGGAGCGCCACGACCTCGTGGCCATTGTGGAGCCGTGCGGCCGAGGCATGGCCAAACCCGTCACCGTATTCCCGGTAGAGTAGGGTGCCGAGCCGGTACCGCGCTTGAACAGCAAAGGACGATTATGGACATCAAGACGTTGACCCCCGATGACAACGGGCAGGTCGATTGGCCCGCACTCAGCCCCGACCGCAAGGCCGTGGTGACCGTCGGCGTGTTCGACGGCATGCACCAGGGGCATTGCGCGGTGATCGGCAAGGTGGTGGAACTGGCGCGGCAGACCGATTCGTTTGCCGTGGTGGTGCTGTTCGATCCGCGCCCCGGACTGGTGCATCGCTATGCGGCCGAGCACGATGGCGCCGAGCTGCCGGCGGACGCCGTGGATGTGGAGGCGCTGACTGGCACGGATCAGCGGCTGCGCATCATGCGGGACCTGGGCGTGGACGTGGTGCTGCAGGTCCGGTATTCGCTGGCGTTCGCGGCGAAGTCCTACCGGTTCTTCCTGGGGCAGATGGTCGGCCGCGTGGGCATGCGCACGCTGGTGCTGGGCGCCGACGCCGCGATGGGCAACAACCGCGAGGGCACGATCAAGGCGATCGACACGCTGGCGCAGGCCACCGGCGTATTCGAGCTGGTGGTGGTGGACGACCGCGGACCCGGCGAGGTGCGTATCCCGGCCGATGCGCGGCCGGAGGCGCCCACGGAGCCGGGGGAGCCGCAGGACCCGACCTCCGGCATGACCAAGGCGCAGCTGCGCGCGTGGAGCAAGCGGCATCAGGGGCGCAGGACCCGCGCCTGGAGCTCCACAAATGTGCGGTATCTGCTCGGGCACGGCCGCATCAAGGATGCGAATGCGATCCTGGGGCGTCCGCATGCCGTCGAGGGCGTGGTGGTGCACGGCGAGGAGCGGGGCCGTACGCTCGGATTCCCGACCGCGAATCTGGGGGAGCGGCTGGACGGCTATCTGCCGGTGGATGGCGTGTATGCCGGATGGCTGGTCGATCTGGGGCCTGGGGAATCCTTCGGATTGGCATCGGACCAGGCTGGCCCGGATGCCGCGGGCGCCGAGGAACCCGCGGCCAAGCTGCACCCGTATGACGACCGTGGCGTGAGCGCGCGATGCGCCGCCGATTCCCCGTACCGTTGGCCCGCGGCGATCTCGATCGGCACCAAGCCGACGTTCAGCGAGCAGACCGGCCTGCACGAGCGTGTGGCCGAGGCCTATGCAATCACCGAGGACGGTTCCTGGCTGGACCTGTATGGGCACCTCGTGCGCGTCGAATTCGCGGGGTTCCTGCACCCGATGGTCCGCTACGACGGCGTCGACCAGCTGATCGACGCCCTGAACTCCTACGTGGACCAGACCAGGCGTCTAACCGCGTAGGAGTTCAGCTGCGGAAGTGGCTGAAGAACTCCCGGGTTTCCGGATTCCGGGATTCGTCCATAACCTCCCTCGGGGTGCCGTTCTCGGCGATCACGCCGCGGCGCAGCAACACGATGCGGTCCGCCGCATCATGGGCGAAGCTCATCTCGTGCGTGGCCATCAGGATGGTGGTGCCCTGCTCCTTCAACTCGGAGACCATGTCCAGCACCTCGCCGACCAGCATCGGGTCCAGCGCGGAGGTGATCTCGTCCAGCAGCAGCAGCTCGGGATTGGTCATCAGCGCACGGGCGATGGCCACACGCTGCTGCTGGCCGCCGGAGAGCTGGTCGGGGTAGGCGCCGGCCTTGGCCCGCATGCCGATGCGGTCGAGCAGTTCCAACGCGCGCGCCTCGGCGCGGTCCTTGCTCCAATGGTGCACCTTGCGGGCGGCCAGGGTCACGTTCCTGATCACCGACATATGCGGGAACAGGTTGAACTGCTGGAACACCACGCCGATGCGGGCGCGGATGGCATCCTGGTCCGCGCGGGGATCGGTGATGTCGGTGCCGTTCAGCCAGATCTGCCCGTCATCCACCTGTTCGAGCAGGTTCACGCATTTCATCAGCGTGGACTTGCCGGAACCGGACGGGCCCAGCAGCGCCACCACCTCATGCTGATGGATGTCGAAGGAGATGCCGTTCAGCACATGGGCGTCGCCGAAGGATTTGCGGATGTTGTCCAGCCGCAGCACCACCGGCGCCTCGTCGAAGGCCTGCCTGGTTTCGGAAACGGTAGCCGTCATGCTCACACCACACCTCCGCTCTGTTCGCGCCTGCGCAGACGCTCGGAATACCAGTCGCTCAGCAGGATGAACGGCACGCTCATCAGGATGAACAGCAGGCTGGCCACCACATACGGGGTGAAGTTGTACGAGCTGGCCACCTCGATCTGCGCGGCGCGCACGGCGTCCACCGCGCCCA
This sequence comes from Bifidobacterium pullorum subsp. gallinarum, assembly GCF_000741215.1. Taxonomy (GTDB): domain Bacteria; phylum Actinomycetota; class Actinomycetes; order Actinomycetales; family Bifidobacteriaceae; genus Bifidobacterium; species Bifidobacterium pullorum_B. The sequence continues at coordinate 57,673 of NZ_JGYX01000005.1, read as the reverse complement.
GCACGGAGATCAGGCCCACATCCTTCTGCATCGAGATGAAATCGTTCATCAGCGCCGGCGTCACCTTGCGCAGCGCCTGCGGGATCACCACCAGCCAGGTGGTCTGCCCGGCGGTCAGGCCCAGGGAGCGGGCGGAGGCGCGCTGCGAGGGATGCACGTCGTTGAAGCCGGCGCGCAGCACCTCGGCCACATAGGCCGCATACCCGAGCACGATCGCGATCGTGCCCAGGATGGCCGGATCGATGCGCCCGAACAACCCCAGGCCGGGGATGCCGAAGCCGATCAGGTACAGCAGCACGATCATCGGGATGCCGCGCATCACGGTGGTGTAGACGGCGGCGATGACGCGCAACGGGAACATTACCGGGTTGCGGCTGGTACGGATCAGCGCAATCAGCGTGGCCAGGATTGCCACACCGATTACGGCCACGATCAGGATCCGCAGATTCAGCCACAGGCCGTCCAGCACTTCGGGAAAGCATTTGGCGAAGTATTCGGCGGAGAAGAACGTCTCCTTGACATGCGGCCATCCGGGGGACATCTGCAGACCCACCACAACCACCAGGGCCAACACCACCGTGCTGAGCATGCTGATCGCCACGGACCGCAACTGCCGTTTGCGCCGCCAGGCGCGGCGGTCCAGTTCGACGTCGCTGACCGACGCCGCCCCGGCAACGGGGGAAGGGGAGGGAAGACTCATGGTTCCTACTCTAATTCGTTGGCGTAACAAGTATGCGGGGGGACGATACGCAACGGCCGGGCGCACCGAAGGCGTCCGGCCGTTGCATCAGGTCCCGGGTGCGTCGAACTGGGCCGTCAGGCGAGTTCGGGCAGGTCGGAGGTGTACTCGGCGAGCCACTGGTCCTGCAGCTTCTGCAGCGTGCCGTCGGCCTCCAGATCGTCCACGGCCTTGGTGGTGGCCTCGGTCAGCGGCGAATCCTTCGGCAGCACGATGCCCATGCCGTCCTTGTCCTCGGAGCCGGCGATGCGGCCGATCACCACGCCGTCCGCCACCTGGCCGGACTGCACCATGTACACGCACACGGTGGTGTCGGCCACCAGCGCGTCGATCTGTCCGGCGTCCAGCGCCTGGGCCAGCGAGGCGTCGTCGTTGAAGGTCTGCACGTTGTCGTTGATCTTCTCCTTGGCGTAGGTGTAGCCCTGCGTGCCCACGGTGGCGCCGACCACGGCATCCTTCAGGTCGGCGAGCGAGGTCGCGTTCGCGAACTTGCCGTCCTTCTTGACGATCACGGCGCGGGTGTCCTTGTAGTAGCCGGAGGAGAAGTCGACGGCCTGCTTGCGCTCGTCGGTGATGCCGAACTGCTGGATGTTCATATCCCAGTCCTTCGGGCCGGGGGCGATGGCCGCGTCGAAGGTCGTGCGGGTCCACACCACGTCGTCGGCGTCGAAGCCGAGCTGCTCGGCCACCGCGTACGCCACGGCCGCCTCATAGCCTTCGCCGGACTCCGGATCGTCGTTGAGCACCCACGGCTCATACGCCGGATCGCCGGTGGCGATGGTCAGCTTGCCCGGGGTCACGGTCTGCTGCGTCAGATCGCCGCTGTTCGCCTGGGTGTTGTCGGCGGCGTCCTGCGCGGTGTCGGAGCCGCACGCGGCGGTCAGCGCGAGCGCGGCGATGCTGAGCGTCGCGGCGGCGCCGCGGATGAACTGCTTGCCGGAAATGGTCATGTCACTCTCCTGAACTCGATATGGTTGTGAACTCGATATGGTTGGCAATGCCTGCGTCCTTACGTATACTAGGACGCCGTTTGGCCAGAGGGAACCGTCCGGTCATCGGTTTTGCCGATAGCCGGTTATCAGCGCGATGTCTGCGGCTACTGCAGGGTGAACCCGGCGAATTCGAAACCGGGGCTGACCACGCAGGAGACGAGCGCGTCGCCGGCACCCGGCACGGTGCGCTGCCAGACGCCCGCGGGGATGACCAGATGGCCGACGGGTGCGGCGTCGCCGTCCTCGGACGCGGCGATGCCGGTGCCGAGCACGACGGTGCGGACGGCGGTCTCGTCCGGGGCCTCGCCGCTGCCGGCCATCTCGATGGTGACCGGCGCGGGGCCGTGCCACAGCCAGATCTCGTCGGCGTCGACCTTGTGCCAGGCGCTGGCGTCGCCTTCGGCCAGCAGGAAGTAGATCAGCGACGACAGCGGCCTGCGTCCGGACTGGTCGTTGATCGGCGACTGCCAGTCGCGCACGTACCAGCCGCCTTCAGGATGGGGTTCGAGGCCGAGCCGTTCGACGACGGACCGGGCATAGGGGCTCATGTCAGTGAGGGATACGCTCATCGGGATGTCCTTTCATGCTGTGGGTGGGTGCGCGCCGGCGTTGTGTCAGGCGCGCGGGTCGGCCGTCTCGTCGCTGGGCGCGCTGAAGGCGCCGTGGTTGTAGACGAGGCGACCGGAGATGACGGTGGCCCGGTTGGTGCCGGCGCCGTGCCGGACCAGGGTTTCGATGGTGGTTTCGATGCCGGCCGGGGAGGCGATGTCGACGGGGATGTCGAAGAATGCCAGGTCGGCGGTGGCGCCGGCGTTGACCTGGCCGATGCGGCCGGCGCCCACGTGCATGCCCATCTCCTGCGCGCCGCCGATGGTGAGCATGCGGATGATGCGGTGGGACAGGTCGTTGGCCCGGTAGCCCTGCGCCCGCGCCAGGTCGTAGAGCATGGCCGCGTCGTCGAGCACATCCAGGCTGGGGGAACTGGACAGCGAGTCGGTGCCGATGGCCAGCAGGTTGCCCTCCTCCAGGTAGGCGCGCACAGGCGCGTCCTTGCCGGTGACCGTGATGCGGTTCGACCGGGGGCACAACGCCACGCCGACCCCGCGCTGGCGCAGGATCCGCCGGTCTTCGGCGCTCGCCCACACACCGTGGGCGATGTGCACATCGGGGCCCAGGGATCCGAGCTGGTCGAGGAACTGGATGGCGGAGGCGTTGAGCCCCTCGCGTTTGAGCTCGGTGTAGCTGGTCCAATGCCGGTCACGCCAGGCCGCGGCCGAATAGATGGTCAGGTCGTCGGTGTCCGCGCCGGCCTCCATCGGCGTTTCGGCCAGGTGGATGTGCAGGCGCATGTCCAGCTGGCGGGCGATGTCGGGCAGGTCCACGAACGGCGCGGTCTCTAGGGTGTACGGGGCGTGCGGGCTGATGCCGATGCTGGGCAGGCCCTCCTGCCGCATCGTGCCCAGATGCCCGACCAGTTCGCTGATGCCGGCGGTTTTCCAATCGCTGTTGCGCCAGTTCATGACCTCCCAGTAGGCCACGCCGTGCATGCCTTGCGAGGCGAGCGCGTCGGCCGCCTCCGGGTCGGTCACGATGTCGGCTGCCGCCGTGGTGCCGGCCTGAACCATCATGCGCGCGCCGGCTCGGGCCGAATCGCGCCACACGTTGCCGTCCAGCCCGTCGTAGACGTCGTCGAACGCGCGCTCCCAATCGTGGAAGCCGCCGTACGTTCCGCGCCCCACCTCGGCCATCACCGTGTACTGCAGATGGGTGTGCGCGTTGACCAGGCCGGGGGTGATGACGCCGTGCCAGTGGCGTTCCTCCACGCGGGCGCCGGCGGCCAGTTCGGATTCGAGGGTGTCCCACACCCAACGACGGGTGCCGACGTGCACCACCCTGCTGCCGGACACGGCGATGGTGCCGTTGAGGATGACCGGTCCGGTGACCGGGATGATCAGGGGCGCCGAATACAGCGTGACCTGCGTGAGCGGCTCGGGATGCGCCGCGGCGTACAACGGGTCGTGGATGTTCACTGCCCCTCCTGCGTCTGCGATCGGCGTTCGGTTTCCGCGAACCGGGTCATCGTCCAGTCGTATCCGTTCTCCGCTACGGCATGGCTGACGCTGAACCCGCGCACGGACAGGGCGACGGCGGCGATGCGGCGGTCCGCGTCGGCGTCCAGTCGGTGCAGTCCGGGGCGGAGGGTGCCCCTCGTGCGCCACAGGTGCGTGACGGCCGACACCTGCACGGCGAAGCTCAGGTCCATGATCTCGATCGGGTTGCCGCCGCCGGCCGTGTAGTTGACGCCGTCGCCCTCGGCCAGCAGCCGGATGACCGGACCATCGGGTACGGCCAGGTCGCGGATGCGGCATCCGGTCTCGCTGCGGAAGTCCGGGATGTCGTCCAGGGCGATCTCGTTGGCGATGCCGCCGATGACGGCCAGCGCCGCCCCCTGCCGCATGCGCTGGAGGTGTTCCAACGCGATGGTGTGCCGCACGCCGGTGGCCGAGACGACGATGTCCGCGTCGGCCAGTGCCTCGTCGATATCCGTTGCGGCGAATCCGTCGAATACGGCCTGCAGAGCGGCCACGGGGTCGGTGTCGCAGACGGCGACCCGTGCACCGAGCGCGCGGACGCGCAGGGCGAAGCCGCGGCCGACCGGCCCGTAGCCGACCACCGCCACCCGCGCCCCCTCGAACGCGTGGGCACCGAGGATGTCCTGCATGGTGGTCACACAGGTCTCGCCGGTACCGTGCGTGTTGTCGAATCCGGTTTTCAGGATGCTGTCGTTGACCGCGATGACCGGGAACGTCAGCGCCCCGGCATTCTGCATGGCCTGGAACGCGCGGACGCCGCTTGTGGTCTCCTCGGATACGCCGATCAGGCCGTCCAGCAGCTCCGGCCGTTCGAGCGCGGCGAGTCGGGCGAAGCTCGCGCCGTCGTCGATGATGATCTGCGGGCGGATTTCATCCAGCAGCCGCAGCGCCCCCTGATGCGCCTGTTCGGCGGTCCACCCCGCATCGGCCTGGACTGTGATCCCTTCCCGACGCAGCTGATCGGCCACACGCTGATCGGTGGATTCCGGCTCGCAGAATACGCCCACTGTGGCGCCCGCGGCCTTCAGCAGCCGCAGCAGCACGGCCGTCTTCGGTTCCAGGATCAGGCAGACCGCAATGCGTACGCCATGCAGGTCCGTTTCGCGGGTCAGCTCGTCCAGCAGTGCGGCGGTCACCGGCATATGCGCCTGCGCGGCATCCATCGCCTCCACGCCGTCGGCGTGACGGGAATCGAACAGCCCCCCAACGGGGGCAGACGGGTCGAGCGGCGCCTCACCGGCTTTTAACAGGTCGTCCGTGCACGTCGCGTCGTCGGGGGTGGGCACCATACCCCACTGTGCAGCCTGCAATCGGAACCGTTCAACGGCCGGCTCCCCGTCGTCCGGCATCACAACACGGCGGCCGGCCAGCGAACGGTTCGTACGCTGGGACACCTCGGCCGCCCACGTGGCGAAATCCCAATCATCCGCGCCAAGAAAACCCAATGCCATGAGTGACATCATAACCATCCCGTTACGGCGACATCGCCGGCGGCGGCTACCGTCCGGTCAACCCCAACGCCTCCAATGCGTCCCGCAGCGTGTCCACCTCCACCAGTTGTAGCCCGGGAATCCTGTTCCCGCGCCGCAATCTGGGCACCACGGCCGTCGTGAAGCCGAGCCGAGCCGCCTCGCGCAGCCGCTGCTCCAACCGCGGCGCGGGCCGTACCTGCCCGGTCAGGCTGATCTCGCCGATCGCGCAGGTTGTGCGCGGAATCGGACGGGAACGCGCCGCGCTCGCCAACGCCGCCACAATCGCCAGATCGCAGGCGGGCTCCTTCGCCACCCCGCCGGCGATCGTGGACACATACAGGTCGTTGCCCAGCAGATTGATCCGTCCGTGCCGGTACAGCACGGCCACCAGCATCGCGATGCGGTTCGTGTCCACGCCGTTGACCGCACGCCGCGGCGTCGGCAGCACCGAATTCGTCACCAACGCCTGCACCTCGATCGGCAGCGAACGATGCCCGTCCAGCGTGAACGTCACGCAGGTGCCCTCCACCGGCGTCTCGGCATCGGACAGGAACAACCCGGAGGGGTCGGCCACCTCCGCCACGCCCTCGCCGCTCATATCGAAGCAGCCTACCTCGTCAGTCGGGCCGAAGCGGTTCTTCACCGCACGCAGCATGCGCAGGGCGGTCTGGGCGTCGCCCTCGAACTGGCAGACCACATCCACCAGATGCTCCAGCGTGCGCGGCCCGGCGATCGACCCGTCCTTGGTCACATGCCCGACCAGCAGCACCGGCACGTCCAGGCTTTTGGCCGTGTCGATCAAGGCGCTCGCCACCTCGCGCACCTGCGTGGAGCCGCCGGAGATGCCATCGACCTCCTGGGAGACGATGGTCTGCGCCGAATCGACGATGGCCAGCGCCGGGTGCTCCCGCTCGATCAGCCCCAGCACGGTCGCCAGATCGGTGGTGGAGGCCAGCAGCAGATTCGGGGTCACCGCGTCGATGCGTGTGGCCCGCATGCGCACTTGCGCTTGGGACTCCTCGCCGGACAGATACAGCACGGTGCGATCCGGATGCCGCTTGGCCACGGCGCCGGCGGTCTGCAGCAGCAGGGTGGATTTGCCGATGCCGGGTTCTCCTGCGACAAGCGTGACCGATCCGGGCACGATGCCGCCGCCGAGGACCCGGTCGAATTCGCCGAACCCGGTGGGCAGGCGATGGACGGATTCGGTGCCGACCTCGGTGATCGGCGTGGCGGTGCCGTCCCCGACATGAAGCGCCGTGGTGCGCGAGGTGCGCCCGGGCGCGGCCGTGCGCGTGCCGGCGGCGGGCCTCGACTCGCGGAATTCCTCCACCGTGCCCCACTGGCCGCATTCGGGGCAGCGGCCATACCATTTGGGGCCGTTCCATCCGCATTCGGAGCATACGTACTGCGTCGAGGTCTTCGCCATATCTCGACGCTATCGGTGTTCGCAGACAAGGTGTGCGGCCGGTTGTGCCGTTCCGGGGCAAAACCGTGGGACTCCCCGGCGGCGCGTCATGCCGCTGTGAGAGAATCGGGAGCATGTCGAATACTCAAGGTTCCTCTTCTCATGGCAAGTTGATCGCCGTGGTCGTGGCCGCGGCGGTGGTGATCATCCTGGCGGCGCTCTCGGCGTTCGTATGGCCGGGCTGGGCTATTCGTCACGATGACGGTCAGTCGGACGCGCAGACGCAGCAGACCGCTCCGGAGCGTCCGAAGACGCCGAGCATCGATGCCGTCGCGTTGCCGGAGGACGCCACCGAGCTGCTCAAGGCGATGCCCGACAGCGTGCTGAATTTCGCGCGTACCGCGGCCGCCGCCAGTACCAGCTGGGGATCCTCCACGCCGCTGGAGGAGTACACGATGACGTACTCCACCGGCCAGACTGCCGAGGACGTCACGCTGATCGCGGCGCAGTGGTCCACGGCCGATGCGGCCAAGACGCAGTATGACGCGCTGGCCGGCGCCCTGACCGGCGAGGAGCTGGGCTCCGGCGAGGTCAAGGTGTCAGGGGAGACCAAGGGCAACTATGTGGCCAAGCTAGATGCCGCCGATGACACCAAGGCGGTGGCGGTGTGGCAGAACGATACGGTGGTGTTCCAAGCGACCGGCGCCAAGGATTCGGTCGTCGATTTCTACATGGAGTTCCCGCTGTAATCCCGCCGTAATTGAGGATGCGACGCGGGCGCCGTTAGGCAAAGTCCCCGAAGCAGTGTACTATTGGGCAAGTTGCAATCTTTACGATAACTAGGAACGGAGGCTCAAGATGGGTTCGGTCATCAAGAAGCGCCGCAAGCGGATGAGCAAGAAGAAGCACCGCAAACTGCTGCGTAAGACTCGTCACCAGCGCAAGTAGTCTTGAGCTGAGCTCGATGAGCATCAGAAAACCCCGCAGAATCCTGCGGGGTTTTTCCGTATCTGTGCCCGAGCCGTCCTTCGCGGACTCTGATCCATCGTGACTGTGATGCAAGTCGTCAACCGTTGGCATTCCGCCCAATGTACGGCTGTCTCACGGCTGCGATGGATCAGAGTCCGGGGCGCTGGGCCTTACTTGTTGGAGTTGGTCAGCACGCGCGGGCCGTTCGGGTCACCCACGATCACCGTATCGACCATGTTGAGGAACAGGCCGTGCTCCACCACGCCCACGGTGGTGATCAGGTCCTCGGCGAGCTCCTTCGGGTGGTCGATGCGCTCCAGGTGCAGGTCCACTACATAGTTGTTCTCGTCGGTGCGCACCGGCTGGCCGTCGGCGTCCAGGCGCAGCACCGGCTTGTAGCCGCGGGCCTCGAACTTCTTGACCACCTGGCCGGCGCCGAACGGGATGACCTCGACCGGCAGCGGGAACTTGCCGATGGTGTCCACGATCTTGGATTCGTCCACGATCCAGACGATCTTGTTGGAGTTGACGGCCACGATCTTCTCCCACAGCAGCGCGGCACCGCCGCCCTTGATGCCGTTGAAGTTGTTGTCCACCTCGTCGGCGCCGTCAATGGTCACATCGATGTGGTCCACATCGTCGATGTCCACGATCTTGATGCCGTAGCTCTCGGCCTGCTCCTGGGTGCGGCGGGAAGTCGTGACGCCAGTGAACTGCAGGCCCTCTTCCTGCACGCGGCGACCGAGCTCGTCAACCAGGAACCGAACGGTGGAACCCGTGCCCAGGCCGGCGATCATGCCGTTCTCGATCAGCTTGGCGGCTTCGATGCCGGCCGCCTTCTTCAGCGCATCCTGCTGTGCCTTATCCATAATCTGCTCCTTCGGCGGATACTCTCCCCCGGACCCCGACACGGTCCGAAGCTCAGTACCCCATAGTATCGGATGTTGCGCCGCGATGCATACGTTTGCGATGATTCGTCCGATCGGCTGCATGAATGGCATATCCGATGACGACGGAGACGGGAACGGATGAGGCGCGTGGCTGGTGGCATGGAATGAGGCGCGTCCGCAGGCATGGTCAGCCGCGCCGCACCCGGAAGACGGCTTCGTCCAGCGTGAGCGTGCCGTCGCCCTGCACGTATCCCTCGACCTCGATGACGCCGCGGATGAATCGCGGCGACCCATTGTAGGTGGGGGAGGAGGCGGGCGGCGGCGAGAACCGCAGCGTGCCGGAGACCGTAAGCCCGGACCGGGAACGTTGCGCGGTTGCTCCGCCGGAGGTCGGCGTGGGGGAGGGGTCGGGTGTCGCGCCATGTCCTGCGGTCTGGGGGGACTCGTTGGCGGTCCGGTTCGCGTCATCGGCGGTTCGGGCCGTAACGGCGGTGGCTTCGTCTGCCTCTGGCGATGAATCGGTTGTGGCGGTGTCGGTTGTGGCGGTATTGATCGTGTCGTCCGTGTTCTCGGCGAACGGGTAGTCCGGCACCCCCTCAGGTTCGGTCAGCATCTCGGCCAGCGACGGGCGTCGGTCGTGGTTCGTCGCATGCCGGGACTCGCCGTCATCATCCTGCGAGCCGCGGCCCAGATGGTAGTCGGCGTCGCTGATGGCCCCGTCGAGCAGCATCTGCGCGTCGCCGGGGACATCGAGTCCATCCGCGTACTCGGAGGACATCAGCGACTGCCATCCCTCCTTCGGCAGGTAGCCGTCCCTGGCCTTGCTGCGGCAGTCCGCGGCGTACGTGCGGGCCAGCTCGTCGACCTTCTCGTTGCCGGCGTTGCCGGCGTGCCCCTTGACCCACACGAACTTGACCGAACCGGCACGCTTGGACAGTTCGGCATCGATGGCCTTGATGAGCGCGGCGTTCTTGACTGGCTTCTTCTGGCTGTTCTTCCAGCCGTTCCGCTTCCAGCCGTGCACCCACTTGGTCGAGCAGTTGATCGCGTACTGCGAATCGGTTTCGATGACCAGTGGCTCGCTGCCCGGGTGCGCGCGCAGCGCCTCCAGCACGGCGCACAGCTCGCCGATCTGGTTGGTGCCGTTCGTGGCGCCGCCCGCGTCGCAGTCGCCGGGGTGCTCATGCCCGGGCTGCCCGCCGGCGTGCGGCGTATGGTCGGCCCATGCCCAGCCCATCGGCCCATTGGGATTGCCGAGCGCCGAACCGTCCGTGGAAACCGTAATCGTCATGCGTCCCACCCTAAGGCAAGGTGCGGAGCGGCCTCTTGATGTTGTAGCACGGGCCATTCAAGACGCGTTCTGGGTGGTGCGTACCTCATGGCTGTGGTACACAATCAATAAATGTGGCTTTTTGGTGTTTCGTACCGTACCACAAGCTCAATTCGTTTCAGAGAACGTTGGAATTCCAGGGATTCCTCCCCTGAGAATCTCGTGTGGTACGGTACGGAATTCCTCAAGCGGGATATTGGTGGTTTTGTACCACGGCGGTGCGGTACGGAAGCCCCGGGGCAAGGGATTGAGGATTCCGTACCACACTGGGCATGTCCGCCATATCATGTGAGGACCGGCGACCATAGATAAAGGGGCGCTCCCTGCCGGGAACGCCCCTCCTTCACGGTTTTGCCGAGAGGGCGATTACTCGCCGAGCGCCTTGTCGACCACCTCGGTGGCCTCGTCGAGCACCTTGTCCAGCGCCTCGGGGGAGACGAAGGACTCGGCGTACACCTTGTAGATGTTCTCGGTGCCGGACGGGCGGGCCGCGAACCAGTTGTCCTTGGTCACCACCTTCAGACCGCCGATCTTCGCGCCGTTGCCCGGCGCCTCGGTCAGCTTGGCCTCGATGTCCTCGCCTGCCAGCTGGGTGGCGGTCACGTCCTCGCCGGACAGGGCCGCGAACTTGGCCTTCTGCTCAAGCGTGGTCGGGGTGTCGACGCGCTTGTACCAGCTCTCGCCGAAACGCTCGACCTGCTCCTGATGCAGCTGGGCCGGGTTCTTGCCGGTCTTGGCGGTGATCTCGGCGGCCAGCAGGTCGGGGATCAGGCCGTCCTTGTCGGTGGTCCACACGCGGCCGTCCATGCGCAGGAAGCTCATGCCGGAGCTCTCCTCGCCACCGAAGGCCACCTCGCCCTTGAACAGCGGGTCCACGAACCACTTGAAGCCGACCGGCACCTCGACCAGCTTGGCGCCGATGGAAGCGGCCACGCGGTCGATCAGCGAGGAGGAGACCAGGGTCTTGCCGATGCCGGCGCCCTCCGGCCAGCCCGGACGGTTGCCGCCGAACAGGTACTCCACGCACACGGCGATGTAGTGGTTCGGGTTCATCACGCCCCAGTTCGGGCAGACGATGCCGTGGCGGTCGGCATCCGGATCGGTACCGCCGACCAGGTCGTACTTCTCCCACGCGCCGGCGTTGAGCTCGTCGACCAGACCCTTCATGGCGTAGGTTGAGCTCGGGTCCATGCGGATCTTGCCGTCGTGGTCGATGGTCATGAAGCTCCAGGTCGGATCGACCTCGGGGCGCACCACGTCGATCGTCAGGCCGTACTTCTCGTTCATCAGCGGCCAGTAGTTCACCGACGCGCCGCCGAGCGGGTCGATGCCCAGACGCACGCCCGAGGAGCGGATCACGTCGAAATCGATGACGTTGCCCAGGTCGGAGACGTAGTGGTCGCGGTAGTCGAAACGTTCGACCAGATCGGACTTGACGGCCTGCTCGAACGGGACGCGCTTGACGTTCTTGTAATCACCGAGCAGTTCGTTGGCGCGCGCGGCGATGGCGTTGGTCGCCTCGGCCGGGGCCGGGCCGCCGGTCGGCGGGTCGTACTTGAAGCCGCCGTCGGTGGGCGGGTTGTGCGACGGGGTGACCACGATGCCGTCGGCCAAATCCTCGCCGGAGAACCGCTGTGTGCCGTCGGCCGCGCGGTTGTGGGTCAGGATGGCCTGGGAGACGACCGGGGTGGGGGTGAAGTCGTCGCGCGAATCGATGCGCACGCGCACGCCGTTGGCGACGAGCACCTCGATGGCGGTCTTCCATGCCGGCTCGGACAGGGCGTGGGTGTCGCGGCCGATGTACAGCGGACCGGTGACGCCCTGGGTCTTGCGGTATTCGGCGATGGCCTGGGTGATGGCCACGATGTGGGCCTCGTTGAACGAGGTCTTCAGGGACGATCCGCGGTGGCCGGAGGTGCCGAAGGAGACGCGCTGCTCGGCGACGGACGGATCGGGGACAAGGTCATAGTACTTGCCAATGACTTCGTCGACATTGATCAGATCTGCTGGGGTGGCGGGCATACCCGCATTATTTGCTACCATGACCCCATTGTGCCACGTTTTGGCGGGTTGTCGGGGCACCGTTGTCGCAAATTGTGCGTTTCGTCTGACGAATGGTATGGAATTTCACGCGTCGTTCATCCCGATGTCGCCCGGAGGTCAAGCGGAGACGGGCGTATCCGCCTCGACTGCGGCGGCCGCGGCGTCATCGGATGCGTTCGCGCCGGGAGTGGCATCGGCATCAGGGGTGCGGTCGTTCGACGTCGACGGTGTGCCCTCCGGCACGCGCACGGTGAGCGCCTGCCGTTCCACGGTGAACCGGATATGGCTGGTCTCGCGCAGGATGTCGCCGTCCACTTCCGCCAGGGCGGGCTTCTCCAGACGCACCTCGGCGCTGACGCCCTGGATCTGGTCCACGGTGGAATTGGTGGACAGCGGGCTCTGCTGGGCCTTGCCGGTCACCGTCTGGTGGAGCACGTCGCCGAACAGGTTGGCCCAGCCGATCAGACCGCCCGTGGTGTCGATGATCTCGAAATCGAGGATGCCGTCGTCCCACTTGGCTTCGGGCATCAGCGAGAACCCGGGGATCTGGCCGCAGTTGCCGGCCATCAGGGTGCGGAAGGTGAGCTTGGTGCGCGTGTGGGTGGAGCCGTCCGCGCTGGTGATGGAGACGCTGCCGCGGTATTTCGGCGCGAACAGGTGCTTGAACGCGCCCACGAAGTAGGCCAGCCAGCTGATGTTCTTCTTGAGTTCGGGATCGGTGTCGTCGATCATCTGCGCGTCGAAGCCCAGGCCGGCAATGATCAGGAACGCGTGGCCGTGATCCTCCTCCTCGTTGTCCAGGATCGTCAGACGGCCCATATCCACCAGCTTCGAGCCGTGCGACGTGGCCACGGTCAGCGCCGCATCCACATCATCCACGGGGATGCCCATATTGCGGGCGAACAGATTGCCGGTGCCGATCGGCACGATGCCCAGCGCATGCCCGGTGCCGGACAGCGCGCTCGCCACCGTGCGCACCGTGCCGTCGCCGCCCACGGCCACCACCACGTCGGCGCCGCCCTCCAGCGCCTCCTGCGCGCAGACGCGGCCGCTCTTGTCCAGCTGGGTGTCGATGAACTGCACCTCATGCAGGTTGTGCGCCTCGCAGAACGCCTTGATGTGCTCGCGGTACTGGTCGGCCTGCGGTTTGGAGGGGTTGATGATGAACGCGTAATGCACCTCGTCCTCGCGGCGCTCCACCAGGGTTTCGGCCAATTTGCGCCGCCTGCGGTCCTTGAGCATGGTCAGGACGGCGGTGATGATCAGCGCGACCGCCGCGATGACGGCGACGACGATGGCGGTGGTGAGGACTGGTTCAGGCATGGTTCCCATTCTTCATATCGCCGCGACCGCGGAACAGGGAAAACGGTGTTCGTCAACGATACCTGCACGCATGGCGGACGGCCGGGGGCCAGTGTCGGCTTGCGGCACTAGTCTTGGAGCCATGCTTGATATCCAATTCATCCGTGAACATGCCGATGTGGTGCGTGAATCCCAGCGCAAGCGCGGCGAGTCCGTCGAACTCGTGGACGAGGTGCTGCGCTCCGACGAGGTGCGCCGCTCCTCGCTCAAGGAGTTCGAGGCCGCCCGCGCCCAGCAGAAGGAGATCGGCAAGAAGGTCGCCGCCGCGCCGGCGGACGAGAAGGCCGCGCTGATCGCCCAGACCAAGGAGCTCAGCCAGAAGGTCGCCGAGTTCAAGGCCGCGGCCGACGCCGCGTCCGAGGAATACACCACGGCCATGTGGAAGCTGTCGAACATCGTCGAGCCCGAGGCGCCGGAGGGCGGCGAGGACGACTACGTGGTCGTCAAGAAGGTCGGCGCTCCGCGCGACTTCGCGGCGGAAGGCTTCGAGCCGAAGGACCATATGACGCTGGGCACGCTGGTGGCCGGCATCGACACCCGCCGTGGTGCCAAGGTCTCCGGCTCCCGCTTCTACTTCCTGCGCGGCGCTGTGGCGCGCATGCAGATCGCCATGCTGACCATGGCCGTCGACCAGGCCGAGGCCAACGGCTTCACGCTGGCCATCACCCCCACGCTGGTGCGCCCCGAGGTCATGCGCGGCACCGGCTTCCTCAACTCCCATGCCGATGAGATCTACCGTCTGCGCGAGCCGGACGACCAGTACCTGGTCGGCACCTCCGAGGTGGCGCTCGCCGGCATGCACGAGGACGAGATTCTGGACCTGTCCAACGGCCCGCTGCGCTACTGCGGCTGGAGCTCCTGCTACCGCCGCGAGGCCGGCGCCGCCGGCAAGGACACGACCGGCATCATCCGCGTCCACCAGTTCGACAAGGTGGAGATGTTCGTCTACGCCCGTCAGGAGGACTCCTACAAGGAGCACGAGCGCCTGCTGGCCATGGAGGAGGAGATGCTCGCCAAGGTGGAGGTGCCGTACCGCGTGATCGACACCGCCGCCGGCGATCTGGGCTCCTCCGCCGCCCGCAAGTTCGACTGTGAGGCCTGGGTGCCGACCCAGGGCAAGTATCGCGAGCTGACCTCCACGTCGAACTGCACCGAGTACCAGGCCCGCCGCCTGAACATCCGTGAGCGCGTGGCCGACGGCGGCACCCGCCCCGTCTCCACGCTCAACGGCACGCTGGCCACCACGCGCTGGCTCGTGGCCATCCTGGAGAATCATCAGAACCCGGACGGCTCCATCGAGATCCCGCAGGCCATGCGCCCCTACATGGGCGGCCGCGAGGTCATCGAACCGAGTAAGTGGGAGGCCTGATTCCACGGGTCGTTGTACACTAGCGACTCGTCGCGCCGTTTCGGCGCCCATGGGCAGATGTCCGAGCGGTCTAAGGAGACGGTCTTGAAAACCGTTGAGGTGCAAGCCTCCGCGAGTTCGAATCTCGCTCTGCCCGCTTCAGAACGGCTCCCGTATGGGAGCCGTTCCCGTATTCGTACGTGGGCCGCCCGGCGGACGACGCGTTTCCCGCAGCCACGGCCCGCGAACCCGTTGGAGGCCCCATGAGCGCAACGATCACCGACGTCATCTTCGACTACTGCGATGTGCTGCTGGACTGGCGTCCCCGCATCCCGCTGGAGGGTCAGTATCCGCCCGGCGTCATCGACATGTTCTTCAGCGCCGACGACCCGCACGGCTTCCGATACTATGACCGGCTCTCGGACTCGGGTTGGGACGAGGAGCGCATCCTGGCCGATTACGAGATCGAGCACGGGCCGGCCGTGGCCTGGGTGTTCCGCATCTACTTCGAGCGGCAACGGCTTGCGCTCGCCGGGCTGCAGCCGGGCATGGGGGAGCTGCTGCGGGAGCTGGACGCCTCGGGCGTCCGCCTGTGGGGTCTGACGAACTTCACCACCAAGTACGTCCGGGCGGCGCATGAGCTGTTCCCCGAACTGAACCTGCTGCGGGACACGGTCGTCTCCTCCGAGGAGGGCATCCTGAAACCCGATCCCGAGATTTACCGCCGGGCCATCGCCCGGTTCGGCGTCGACCCCGCAGCCACGCTGTTCGTGGATGACAAGCCGGCCAATGTGGAGGCGGCCCGGGGATTGGGGTTGAACGGGGAGGTGTTTGGGGGGAGTGGATCGTCTGCGGCGTTCGCACTACCTTGATGTTTCCTGACCGACCCAAAGCATTGCAGGAGTTCAATCATCGAACCTTGAGGTAGTGCGAAGCCCATCCTCAGACAATCCGCCGATCCGCCGCCCAGCGGGTCAGCTCGGTGCGGTTGGACAGCTGCAGCTTGCGCAGCACCGAACTCATATGCGTCTCCACCGTCTTGATGGAGATGAAGAGCTCGGAGGCTACCTCCTTGTAGGTGTAGCCGCGGGCGATCAGCCGCATGACCTCCTGCTCGCGCGCCGACAGACGGTCCAGCTCGTCGTCGTGTACGGGTGCGCCGCCCATCGGCGCACCCTGAAACGCCGAGAGTACGAACCCGGCTAGCTTGGGGGAGAAGACCGCATACCCCTCATGCACCTGGCGGATCGAGGACACCAGGTCGTTCGCGGTGATCGTCTTGGTCACGTAGCCGCGTGCCCCGGCGCGGATCACCGCACCCACATCCTGCGGCGAATCGGACACCGACAGCGCCAGGAACGCCGACCGCGGGGACAACGGCAGCGACTTCGTCAGGATCTCGGCGCCGCCACCGCCCTCGCCGCCCGGCACATGCACGTCGAGCAGCACCACGTCCGGCTGCGTGTCGGCGATCATGGCGATCGAGCCCTCCACATCCGGCGCCTGCCCGACAATGCTGAGATACGGCTGCAACGTGGCGATCACGCCGGCACGGAACATCTCATGGTCATCGACCACGGCCACCCTGATCGACTGATCGGCGACGGGGGTGTGCCCCTCGTTGGTCGGGTTTCCTACATCACTCATGGCTGCCATCCGTTTCGTTGCTGTCCGTTGCGTCGTTGTCCGTCGTGTCGTTGCCGTTGGCCCGGTTCTCCGCGATATCGGCCACCGGCATATGCATCCGCACCTCGGTGCCCCAATGCGGTCGCGACACGATCTCCACCGTACCGCCACGGCGTCTGATCCGGCCGACGATCGACTCGCGGATGCCCAACCGATCCTCGGGGATGGTGTGCACATCGAATCCATTGCCGTGGTCGCGGACGAACACCTCCACGGTACCGCCCGAAGCCTCGCAATACACGGAGATCGGCTCGCCGCCGTGCGTGGCCGCGTTGACCAGCGCCTGCCGAGCGGCGTCCAGCAACGCGTCGGTCTGGGCGCTGGGCCGGGCGTCGCCCACCGTCACCACCTCGATCGGCTTGCCGTGCTCGTCCTCCACCTCGGCGGCGATCTGCTTCAACCCGGCGTTGACCGAGCGCTCCGAGGGGGTACGGTCCTGGTACAGCCAGTCGCGCAGCTCGCGCTCCTGCTGCCGGGCCAGGGAGAACACGGTCTGCGGCTCGTCGGCGTGCATCTGGATCAACGCCAATGTCTGCAACACGCCGTCATGCAGATGGGCGGTCATATCGGCGCGCTCCTCCTCGCGCTCCTTCAGCGCGCGCTCGGTGGCGAGCCCGCGGACCAGCGAGTTGACCCACGGCACGATCGCCAGCATCACGCCCACCATGGTGGCCAGCCCCCCTGCGATCAGCACGCGCGGCGACGCCCCGTCGTATCCGGCCGCATTGCCCACGAACACCATGTACGCCAGCACGATCAGCGCGATGCCGCCGAGCATGGCCTTGAACTGGCCGTCCTCCTGGTTGAACCACAGCCAGGCGACGGCCAGGCCGCCCAGACCCAGCATGACCGGCAGGATATACAGCGAATCGATGCCGGTGGCCGCCATCAGCGCACTGACCGTCAGCAGCACCAAGCCGGCCATGGCCACCAGCGCCGGCTTCGGCGCGCGGGCGAGGGCGGCGGCCAGGCTCTCCGACGAGCTGTCGCGCTCGCCGGCCGCCTCGGCGTCGGCGTCATCCGCCGATGCCGTGCCATACCCGGCGTTGCCGCGGGACAGGGGGGACTCGCGCACGGCATTGAGTCGGGCGGCCGCGGCGGCGACCGGATCGCCCACCGGCATCGTCAGCCATAGGAACACATAGACCACAATCCCCGCCCCGAAGACGAACGCGGCGGCGGTGAACAGCAGCCGGGCCAGCGCCACCGACACCTGCAGATGCAGGCTGATGCCACGGCATACACCGCACAGCCAGCGCCCCTGCTTCGGGCGCATCAACGGCAGCGCGGCGGGGCGCAACGGTCGCGGGTCCGCGGGTGTCCGCGGATCATAGGGAATCGAGGAATCGGTCATGCTTCCATTGTGCCCGCGGCGGTGCCGACGCCGAGCGGATTCGGACGATGTTCAGGGAAGGTTCAGGGTGTTCCCGGATACGGTTCGGCTGTTCGGCTTGCTGTAATGGAACCATGAGCGATAATCATGAATCATGGCAGGGCGCGGCATCCGAGCATGCCGGTCGCGAACGGCGTCAGGGCCGTTTCTTCCCGTGGGTGCGCGAAAGCGGATTGGTCCGCAGCGCCGAGGAACGATGGATCGGCGGCGTCTGCGGCGGCCTGGGCCGGTACCTGGGGTGGAGCCCGCTGCTGGTGCGGGCGCTGATGATCGGTGCCGCATTCGTGGCCGGCGTCGGAGTGGTGTTCTATGCGCTCGCGTGGTTCCTGCTGCCGGATGAACGCGATGGTCGGATCCTGTGCGAGGAGCTTTTGGCCGGACGCTGGGATTGGTCCTGCCTGGGGGTGCTGCTGGGACTGGTGTGCATGATGTTCTGGCCGCCGGTCTGGCTGTTCGGACTCGCCGCGGGCGCGTTCGCGCTGTGGCTGGTCATCGAACAGGCCGGGCGTCGCAACCTGAGATACGCCGTGGCGCAATGGGCGAACCCGTCATCTCGTCCGCAGCCCGCGTCGGCCCCGCGGCAATCCGCGCCATTCGTACAGCCGCAGCCCGCGCCCTCCACACGGCCGGAGGCGACCGTATGGCCGCAGGCGTCTGCGCGGCCGGAAGCGACCGTATGGACGCAGGCGTCGGCGCGGCAGGATCATCCGGGTCAGTCCGAGACACCCGCGTCGGTCGGGGTGAAGCCTTCCGTCACGCCTTCGACTATGGGGTCGGGCGATGGTATGCCCACGGGCGGCGTGGCGACCGGTACGGGGCCGGCTGGTACGGGGTCGACCGGCGGCATGCCCATGGCTGACGCTTCGGCCGACGTTCCGGCAGGCGCGCCGACCGGGGCTGCCCCGGTCTCATCGGCGGCGGTGCCGCCGATGATGACCTCGCCCTATCGCGCCCCGCAGCCGGCCCCCAAGCCGCGTGTCGCCCGTCGCAAGCCGGCGGGGCCGCTGCTGGTGCTGATCGTGACCGGACTGATCTTCCTGTCGTTCGCCTGCATGTTGTTCTCGTGGGCCGACACGCGCGCGGATCTGGAGACGCTGCTCGGCGGGGGCATGATCTGGGTCGGCGGCGTCTGCGTGGCGATCGGCCTGATCATCGTGATCCTCGGCTGCATCGGACGGCGGGCCGGCGGCCTGCATCCGTTCGTCTGGCTGGCGGGGTTCCTGGCGGTCACTCTGGCGTTCGGCGGACTGGCCTATTCGGTGATGTTCCAGCGGATGATGCGCACGCGCACGGAATACGCCTACGCCGACGGTTCCGGGATGGATCCGTACATCCAGGTGCACGGCTTCGACGTCATCGGCTCCGACAAGGCCACCATGCAGCGCCTTGAGGACGGCCTGTGGATGGAAGGCGACAACATCAACGACGTCCTGCACATCGACCTGAGCGACTACGCCGAGGACAACGGCAGCCACGAGGTCACACTCAACGACGGCACCACCGCCACCTCAAGCTGCCCCGCGGGCACCATCCGGGTGATGCCATACCGCACCAGCGTGGTGGTCACGATCCCGGATGGCTGCTCCTGGCAGCTGACCGGCGAGTCGTTCTGGTATGACGGCGTCGATTCCTTCGGCAGCCTGTGGGCGGCCGCGACATCGCCGTGGAATATGGTCGGGATATACCTGCCGAGCACCGTGAACGGGCAGTGGACAGACGCCGCCAGCATGAGCCCGCCCTGGCTGAACGCGGATTATGACGGCGAAGCCCTGTACTGGCCATTCGACCAGGGCAACCCCAAGGCGGTGGCGTCCCCGGAACTGCGTATCGACGTCGACGCGGCCGTGATGGGACAGGTCGTGGTGCAGTACGACTACCAGAACACCCTGCCCACCTATCAGGAGTGGGCGGACAAGACCACGGAGGACGACCATGAGTGACGAGACCCGCAACGAACCCGAAACCCAGGTCATCCCGCAGACGGATGACGCGGTCACCCAGGCCATGCCGATGGCGGAGACCCGCGAACTGCCGGAAACCGTCGCACCCACGCAGGCGATGTCGCAAGCCGAACCAACGCAGAACGGAACGGCCGACGCGCCGCAACCCGGACAGGTTCCGGAACCGGAGCCTGCCACAATGCCGCAGCAGGTGCCGCTGTACAGCACCGCGCCGCCATCGCAGACCACCGCCGGCGGCGTCCCGACCGCGCCCTCCTACGTGCAGGTGCCGGTGGAGGCCCGCCACGAGCGTCCGGTGATTCGCAAAACCGGTCCCAGCGCGGCCACCATCGTACTCGGCGTGCTGCTGGTCCTGATCGGCGCGATGGTCCTGGCGTTCGGCATCGGCTTTCCGATGACGGCGCTGCCCGGTCTCGGCGCGGATCCGCGCGCCATCATGGCGATCGTCTGCGGCATCGTCGGGGGCGTCCTGATCGTCGTCGCCATCATATGGGCGGTGGCGCGGATCATCGGCTCGATGCGGCACAAGGATGACGAACCGAGGGAATGACCCCTACGCGGCCTGGGCGGCTTCGGCCTCGGTAAGATCGGCGAACCCGCCCAGGCGCACGGTATTGGCCACCGTCTGCTCGGTCAGGTTGCGGCCGGCGGCTTGCAGATCCTCCACCATCGCCTCGTACAGGGCCATCGTGCGGTCGGAGTACGTACCCAGTTCCCCGCGCAGATAGGTTTCGAACGACGTATCCTCCGGCGTGTCCTCGGCCGTGGTCAGTACCCGCATCGCCGCGCCCAATCTCGGGTAGTGCCCGCGGAAATCGCGCGCCCACGCCACCTGCACGGTGATCACCCGCTCCTGCCGGGCAATGCGCTCGTCGGACAGGCGGGGGATGAACGGCTCGATGCGCTCGCGGTACTCGTCGGGCGCGGTGGAGGCCATCATCCGGGCGTATTTCTCCGTCACCAGATTGCGGCCCACCCGGTTCGCCTCATCCAGATCGTCGAGATAGCTGCGCAGCAGATCCTCGGGCCAGGTCATGAACTGGCTGGCCCGCATCTGATGGAACATCGGCCAATTGCCCTGGCAGGAGGCGCGGCCGCCCTCGTTCTCGGTGCGTTGGAACTGGTCCCATTCGCGGCGGATGACCTCTTCGACAAGATCCATGACTGCTCCTTTCGTACGGATTCCACTGCGGGTGCGCCACAGGCTGCGGCGGCCCGCCACAGGCCTGCTACAGGCTCACTAGGCAGGCGTCCCGGTGCTCGATATGCTCCTCCACATAGGGGCGTTGCCATTCCAGGAACGTCTCATCGGAGTCGGTCAGCCCCTCGCGCCCGAGCTCGGCCACGATCTCGGCGCAGATCGATTCCACAATAGAGACGACCTGCTTTGCGGCCGGCGCGGCACCCTTACCGCCCTCGCCGAACCCGACGCCGCCGAAACACGCCGCCGACGCCAGTCGCAGGACATCCTCCAGCTGCGCGCACGCGTCCGGCAGGCGGGCGGCCATGCGGCGCGAGAGGCGGCGCAGCGCGGCGAACCGCCACTTGTAGTACGGCATGTATCCGGCGGAAACCGGCGTGTTGATCAGGAACACCAAGGATGCCACGGCTTCGGCGAACTCGTTGATTGCACACCAGGCGGCCGCGCCGTCGCCCCGCTGCAGCATCCGCGGCAGGTTGTACTGGCCCGCCTGCGCGATCATCCCCAGACGCCGGGAGATCAGCGAGAGGCGCACATCCTCCGGCATGAGCTTGAAGCCCTGACGGGTTTTGGAGAACGCGCCCAACGGATCGGCGAACACCTCGCCGTTCGTGGCCGCGGCCAATGTGGGTTCGTCCAGCATCAGCCACTCGTGCGGCCGGTCGGCGGGCGGGGCCTGACGGTAGCCGGTGATCGACTCGAAGAAATCGCCGATGCGGAACACGCCGACACGGCGGCCGGCGCCCTGCGCGCGGGCGGTCTGGGATTTCGGCCCGAAACCCATGAACGTGTCCGGCAGCGACTCGTAATCGGCCTGCAACCGCTCGCCGATCGCCGCATAATCCTCGTCGGTCAGCCACAGGCAGAAGCCGGGGCCGAAGTCGTGATCGTGGGAGAGTTCGTCGTCGAAGCCGTAGCATTCCGAACCGTGCCCCACCAGGCCGGCGGCGATGCGGCCCTGATACTCGGGATAGCGTTCGGCGATCAGCGGTTTGCCATACTCGTTCCAGTAGGCGCGAGCCAGCTTGAGTCCGGGGATGGTGTGCGCCGGCGTGTTGTCTGACTGCACGGTGCCTGATGACGCGGCGGCATCGGGCGTGGCGGTGCCGGGCGTGGCGATAACGCCGGAGAGTTCGCTTTCGGCGGCCTTCTCCTGCGCCTGGACCAGATTGGCCGCGGTGATGCGGTAGTAGTCGTTGTCTCGGCCGTAGTTCTCCTCAATCACCGACAGGGCCTGACGGTAGCGCCGGACGGCCTCGTCGGCGTGTCCGGCGGCCAGGCACACCTGGGCGTAGCCGGCCAGAGCCGAGGCGTAATGGCCGGCGTGCTCCTGGCCGGCGTTGCGGTAGATGTCCAGGGATTGCCGGGCGTGGCGCATCGCCTCGTCAAGGTGCGCGGCGGCGGGGGTGCTGTTGTCGGTTGGGGAGTCCGGGGACGTGGCAGGCGTCGTCATGCGATTGGACGGTGCCCCGGCATGCTCGGTCTCGCCGGAGGACCCCGTGTGTCGTTCGTCCACGGGCAGTTCGAGCAGGATCAGCGCGATGTTCGTATGTGTGGCGGCGATGTCGATGTCGTTCGACGGGTCCACGCTGGCGGCTTCCAGCACCCGCAGCGCCGCCTCCAGTTCGTGCAGGGCCTGCTCGGGGCGGCCGGTCTCGCTGTAGAGCATGGACAGGTTGTTGTGCAGGGCCGCCATGCGCCGGTCGGTGGGGGAGAGCGTGGTCTTGGCCGAGTCGATGGCCTGATGGTATAGGTCCTCGGCCTGGTCGTACCGGCCCGCGGCCCGCATGCTGGTGGCCGCGTTGATCAGCGTGGTGGTCCAGGCCTCGGTGCCTTCCAATCGCATGCGTAGCGCCAGTTCGATGGAGCGCTGCACAATCCACTGGTTGTCCTCATGTCGGCCCTGCGAGCGGTAGAACCCCATCGTCTCATTGAGCACGGTGAGCAGACCGGCGTTATCCCCCGCGTTCTCCGCATCATCCATGGCCTGCAGCAGATAGGGTTCGGCCTTGGTCGCGCCTTCGTGCCCCTCGAAGATCGCGTCCAGCCCCTTGAGGAAGGTCTCGGCGTCAAACGTGGCGGCGGCGGAGCTGGAATTCATATTGTCCGAATCGGCCGATTCGTGTGAATCGGCGGATTGTGCATCGTTGCAATCGGACGATTCCCCCGATTCGGACAAGTTGGGTGTGGCGGAGACACCCGCGTCGTTATGTTCACCTGCGGCCCACGCGGCCAACGCCGCCTGCAACGTGTCGTTATCCATCATCGCTCCTTGCCCGATATGGGTACTGACACCAGTGTACGGTCGGCGGCGGCTTCAGTGGGCGGATTTCGC
The DNA here is from genome assembly GCF_000741215.1 of Bifidobacterium pullorum subsp. gallinarum. Taxonomy (GTDB): domain Bacteria; phylum Actinomycetota; class Actinomycetes; order Actinomycetales; family Bifidobacteriaceae; genus Bifidobacterium; species Bifidobacterium pullorum_B. The sequence continues at coordinate 34,451 of NZ_JGYX01000005.1, read as the reverse complement.
GTTCAGTGGGCGGGTGGCTGCCGGGCATGCCGCCGGATAACGGCGATATATCAAGGCGGCCTGTGACGGAGGTCCGCCACAGGCCGCCCACTGAAGGTCTAACCCGCCCACTGAATCATCGTGATTGCTGAGCGGAGGCTACGTTGCCTTCATACCGGCGCGAGAACAGCACCAACAGCGCCACGGCGATCACCGCCAGCGGCAGACCGCCGAGCGCGGGGTAGTGGTAGTTCATACCGGAGACGGTCAGCATGGCGCCGCCGATGATCGAGCCGACCGCATTGCCGAAGTTGAACGCCACCTGCACGGTGGCGCCGCCGAGCAGCTCGCCGCCGCCCTTGCCGGCCTCCGCCATCAGCAGCTGCTGCGGCGAGGAGACGAAGAACAACCCGAACGCGATCCAGAAGGTCAGGATGGCGCAGATCGCCGGGGAGCCCGGAACAAAGAACACGAACAGCAAGCCGACGCCGGAGATCGCCTGCCCGAGCGCGGCGGTGCCCGCATGGCGCCAACGGTCGCAGATGCGGCCGCCGACCAGACCGCCGACCACCATGCCGAAGCCTGCGAGCATCATCAGCAGCGGCACCACGCCCGATGCGTAGCCGCCCACCTCGGTCAGCCACGGGGACACATAGCTCCACCAGCAGAAGATGCCGGCGTTGCCGGTGAACACGGCGATCAGCACCATCCACGGGCCGGGCTTCCTGAGGAAACGGAACTGGCCGGCCAGGCCCGCATCCTTGATCGGCTCGACGCGCGGCACCCACGCCAGCACCAGCACAACCGTCATGGCGGCCCATGCCGCCAGAATGCCGAAGGCCAGACGCCAGGACATGAACTCGGCCATCATCGTGCCCGCCGGCACACCGAGCATATTCGCCACGGTCTGACCGGTCACCATCATCGAGACGGCCTGCGCCTCCTTGCCCTTGTCGGCCAAGGTCTTGGCGATCAGCGTGGCGGTGCCGAAGAACGCGCCATGCGGCAGCCCGGAGATGAAGCGCCCCACGATGAGCATCGGCGAGTTCAGCGCCACGGCGCTCAGCAGGTTGCCGACCAGCGTGATCGCCATGAACAGCAGGATGAGCTTCTTCGGCGGCACGCGGCGGCCGAAGACCAGCATCAGCGTGCCGACGCACACGCCGATGGCATAGGAAGAGATGTAGTTGCCCGCGGTCGGGATATCGACGCCCATTGCCGCGGCAGCCTGGGGCAGGATGCCCATCATCACGAATTCCGCGGCGCCGAGCACGAACGCGCCCGAGGCCAGGGCCAGGATGCTTCTTTTCATGGTGGTTCCCTTGATATTGCCGTAGTCATGGAAAAAGGGAATCACTGTAACCAGTGATTCCCTTTGAGTTGTCGGGCTGGCGGGATTTGAACCCGCGGCCTCTTCGTCCCGAACGAAGCGCGCTACCAAGCTGCGCTACAGCCCGTTTTGGCAACGCAGAAGATAATACAACGAAACCGGGGACAAATGCAACCGGCGTGTCTTACGGCGTGTATCGGCGTCTCGGTACACTGGACGCTTATGTGTGACATGACTGAAAACGTTGAGAATCAGAACGAGGAAGAGGCCGTTGCTCCCGCAATGACCACCATTGAGCGTGCCGAGATGCTGATGGCGCAGGACGCCGCCATCGCAGCGCGTGTGGATGAGGGCGCGACGCTGGACGAGGCCGTGGACCCGGGCAACAAGGAGTTCGGTCCGCTGGCGCACCCCGAGCAGGTGCAGATGCGCGTGGCCAAGCGCGCGATGATGATCAAGGACGGCATCAACCCGTACCCGGTCGAGGTGGGCGTGACCCACACCATCGAACAGGTGCGCGCCGACTACGACGGCAAGCTCGAGGCCGGCCAGGAGACCGAGGACGTGGTCGGCATCGCCGGTCGCGTGCTGTTCCTGCGCAACGCGGGCGGCCTGTGCTTCGTGCAGCTGTCCGCCGGCGACGGCACCACCATCCAGGGCATGATCTCCAAGAAGGAGATCGGCGCGGATTCGCTGAAGCAGTTCAAGCAGCTGGTGGATCTGGGCGACCACCTGTTCATCAAGGGCCGCGTGATCGCCTCCAAGACCGGCGAGCTGTCCGTGTTCGCCTCCGAGTGGGCCATCGCCGCCAAGGCGCTGCAGCCGCTGCCCGCCCTGCACAAGGAGCTCAACGACGACACGCGTACGCGCAAGCCGTACCTCGGCATGATCGCCGACGAGCGCATCCGCAACATGGTGCGCAACCGTTCCAAGGCCGTGGCCTCGCTGCGCCGCACCTTCGACAACCATGACTTCATCGAGGTCGAGACCCCGATGCTGCAGACCGTGCACGGCGGTGCCGCGGCCCGTCCGTTCACCACGCATATGAACGCCTTCGACATCGACCTGTTCATGCGCATCGCCCCGGAGCTGTTCCTCAAGCGCTGCCTGGTCGGCGGCATCGACCGCGTCTTCGAGATCAACCGCGACTTCCGCAACGAGGGCGTCGACGCCACGCACGCCCCCGAGTTCACGATGGTGGAGGCCTACCAGGCCTACGGCAACTACGACACCATCGGCCAGCTGACCAAGGAGCTTGTGCAGCAGACCGCGATGGACGTGTTCGGCTCGCTGAAGGTCACGCTGCTGGACGGCACCGAATACGACTTCGGCGGCGAATGGAAGACCATCAGCATGTACGAGTCGCTCTCCGAGGCCCTCGGCGAGGAGATCATCCCGAACGGCGGCCCGGATGCCCCCGGCACCAGCGTGGAGCATCTGGGCGCGATCGCCGACAAGCTCGGTGTGGAGCGCGATGACGTGGAGAACCACGGCAAGCTCGTCGAACACCTGTGGGAGCACTTCTACGAGGACAAGCTCTACGAGCCGGTGTTCGTGCGCGACTTCCCGGTCGAGACCTCGCCGCTGGTCAAGTCGCACCGCACCAAGCCCGGCGTGGTGGAGAAGTGGGATCTGTACGTGCGCGGCTTCGAGCTGGCCACCGGCTACTCCGAGCTCAACGACCCGGTCGTGCAGCGCGAACGCTTCGTGGCCCAGGCCAAGGACGCGCTCGCCGGCGACGCCGAGGCGATGGACATCGACGAGGACTTCCTTGAGGCCCTGGGCGTAGGCATGCCGCCGGCCGGCGGCATGGGCATGGGCATCGACCGTCTGCTCATCGCCCTGACCGGCGCCACGATCCGCGAGACCATCACCTTCCCGCTGGTCAAGCCGCTCAACCTGCAGTAGGAACGACGGGAATCGCGGCCGCATCGCCGTGATGGTGCTCTCAACCCCCGCGGTTGCGCCATAGACATTGATTCGAGCCTTCCCGTCCCATGCGGACGGGAAGGCCTTGTTGTTGATTAGGGCCCCTGTCATGGACTCATTCGCGCCGCAAGTCGTCGGTCACGTGCCGGCCGTCGGCACGGGTCGCAGGGCCCCGACGCCGGCGATATCCATCCTCTGCGAGAGCATGGCGGTATGGGAATCGCGATCTGGTTGAAGGGGATGCGGCCGCAGACGCTGCCGGCCAGCGTGGCGCCGGTGGCCATCGGCGCGGCCGCGGCATGGACTTCCGTCCGACAGCTCGGCGTATGCGCACTGATCTACCCCGCGCCGGAATCCTGCGCAATCAATCGTGCCACGCAGGCCACGTTGGAATCGCGGTTCTGGCCGTTGGCGATCCTGTGCACGCTGGTCGCCCTGTTCCTGCAGATCGCCGTCAACTTTGCCAACGACTACTCCGACGGCGTCCGCGGCGTGGACGAGGGACGCGGAGCGGCGTCGCCCGCGTTGCCCGCGTCGCCGGCATCATCCTCGTCGGCCGTACCGACCGGCGCCCCACCCGTGGCGGTCGTCCTCTCGGGCCGGCGCGACGGCATCGCGGCGACCTCCATCCATGCACCCGCGCGTCTGGTCGCCTCCGGCGTGCCGCCGAAACGGGTGTTGACGTCGGCCGGCACGGCGGCGGCGCTCGCCTGCCTGTGCGGTCTGGCGATTATCGCGATCACCGGATACTGGTGGCTGCTAATCGTCGGCGTGTGCTGCCTGCTGGCCGGCTGGTGCTATACCGGTGGTCGGCATCCGTACGGGTACGCGGGTCTGGGTGAGTTGTTCGTGTTCGTGTTCTTCGGCCTGGTGGCGGTGTTGGGGACCCAGTTCGTGCTGTGCGGAACTGTTACCGCGACGGGGGTGCTGGGCGCGGTGCAGGCCGGCCTGCTCTCCTGCGTGCTGCTGATGGTTAATAATCTGCGTGATGTCGATTCGGACCGCGTGCATGGCAAACGTACGTTGGCGGTGCGGCTGGGGGAGCAGCGCGCACGCATCCTGACAGTGGCGGCGTACGCCGTCGTGTTCGTTCCCGTGGCGGTGTTCGCGTTGTCGCCGCTCGTGCTGTCCGCGTTGAGTCTGGTGGGATTGCCGTGCTGGTGGCGGACGAGTTCATGGGTGGGTATCAATGCATCAGGGGAACAGGAATCCGGGTCATCCGGGGGATGGGCGTGCGCGTTGCCATCGCCGCCCGACACCTTGACGTGGGCGATGGCGGCGTATGGCGTTGTCTGTCTGGCGATCACGGCCCTGACCATTCGCGCGCTGCTGCGGCGCGACCATGCCCGCGCGCTGCCGTTGATCGGCTTGTCGCTGCTGGTGTGCGCCGTGGGATACGCCGGTCTGGCGGCGATCTGAGTCCTCGCCCCGCGATTCCGCGTCATCCTCCGGCCTATAATCGGTGGTATCGAGGGAAGGGGGATTTCATGCGGCGTTCGTATACGGTGTGGCCGTGGCTGTCCGTATCCGCCGTCATCGCGGTGCTGATCGGTGCCGGTACGTCGTTCGCACCGTTGTATCTGGACAATTGGGGAGGGGATGCCCGCCACTACATGTGCCCGATGATTGGCGGTCATAATGTCGATGATCCCCGTGTGGACGCGGGGCTGTGCGTCACCCCTCCGGCATGGTTCGTCATCGTCACGGCGCTGTGTCTGCTGCTGGCCGTGGTGTTCGCCGTGTATTGCGAGATGGCGGCGCATTTGGACGCCGCCGGTGGACTGCATGCGGGCGGCGTGATGACGCGTTCGGCGCGTCGGGCGCGGAATGCGATGTTGTGGACGCTGCCGGCGTTCCTGGTGGTGGGACTCGCTTTGGGGATATTGACCGCGGCGGCGTGGCTGCCGTTGGTATGGTTCGTGGCGCTCTCCGCGGTGTGGCTGCAGGCGGGGTGGCATGTCTGCGACCGGATCGGGCTGCGGCTGACGACACGGACGGCGAATGACACGTTGGCGGTGGTCTGGGGATTCGGCGTCGCACTGGTCACCCATGCGCTGGTCTGCTGGCATGTGACGTTCATCGGCGGCATACGTGGTGCGGCACTGTCCGCTTGCTGCTCGTGGGCGATCGCCTCGGTGTCCTATGACGGTGACGCCGTGGGGGAGGCGGCTGCTGTGGACCGTCGTATCGCCACGGCACGGGGCGTCATCGCGTCCATCATTCAATGGGTGATGGTGTACAACGCGGTCCGCGCCGGCGAATCCGCCTCGAACCAGACGACGGCCACTTGGTTGTGCCCCCAGTTCTCGGTGACCGCCTCCGGCGCGCGTGTCGGCAGCTGCTCGCCCGAGGGATTGAGACCGCTGCTGTCGTCGGTGGGATTGGTATTGATGGTTGCGACGCTGCTGGCGAGCGTCTGCGCGGCGATGGCCTGCCATTTCGGGAGGCGGTCGGTGTCCCGGGGGCTGTACGCCGCGGCGGGGTTATGCGCGGCTTCGGCATTCGTCATCGGCACTGTTGTGGCCTGATCGTCGGTCCGGCTGCGGCGCAACGCCGAACCGGTTCCATAATCCGGTTCGAGATGCACCGTATCGTCGGGTTTGTCGCGTAAACTGGGTGCATGTCTTACAAACTAGTACTGCTCCGTCACGGACAGAGCGCATGGAACAAAACCAATCAGTTCACCGGCTGGGTCGACGTCCCGCTGACCGAGCAGGGTGTCGAGGAAGCCAAGCGTGGCGGCCAGCTGCTCAAGGAGAAGAACGTCCTGCCGGACATCGTCTTCACCTCGCTGCTGCGTCGTGCCATCAACACCGCCAACATCGCCCTTGACGAGGCCGATCGTCTGTGGATTCCCGTCAAGCGCAACTGGCGTCTCAACGAGCGTCACTACGGCGCTCTGCAGGGCAAGAACAAGACCGAGATCCGCGAGGAGTACGGCGACGAGAAGTTCATGATCTGGCGCCGCTCCTATGCCACCCCGCCGCCGGAGATCGATCCGAACGATCAGTACGCCCAGAACAACGATCCGCGTTACGCCGGCGACCCGGTCCCGGAGACCGAGGCCCTGGCCAACGTGGTCGAGCGTGTGACCCCGTACTGGGAGTCGGAGATCATCCCGGAGCTCAAGGCCGGCAAGACCGTCCTGATCGCCGCCCACGGCAACTCGCTGCGTGCCATCGTCAAGATGCTCGACGGCCTGTCGGAGGAGGAGATCGCCAAGGTCAACATCCCGACCGCCATCCCGCTGCTGTACGAGCTGGATGAGAACTTCAAGCCGATCAAGCCGCGTGGCGAGTACCTGGATCCGGAGGCCGCCGCCGCCGGTGCCGCCGCCGTCGCCGCCCAGGGCCAGAAGTGATGATCTAAGCTTCACTGCTGCTTGATTAGGGGTTGCACGAAATCTCGTGCAACCCCTTTGTTGTATTCCGTACTGTCCCTTCCCTGATCCTTACACTCCGCAGCCCTGGCCCCGATCTCAGCAACACGCCCGGCCTCTGCGGACTCTGACACTTTTGTGACTGTGATGCAAGTTCAAAACCTTGATATTTCAACGTTTTGTGGAATGTATCACGGTCACGATGTGTCAGAGTCCGCAGAGGCCGGGCGTGTTGCGGAATGACAGTGGGAACTACGTAGTGCATTGAAAAACCGCCGGGTGGATAACCACTCGGCGGTTGCGCTATGACTCGCGTTCGGCAACGCGTTGGCGACTAATGATTAATAGACGCTGCCGTCCTCGTCGCGGGACGGCTCCTTGGACGGATCGAAGCCGGAGACGATGAAGACCACGCGGCGGGCGGCCGACACGGCATGATCGCCGAGGCGCTCCATGTAGCGGCCCAGCAGCACCAGGTCGATGAGCTGCTGCTTGGTGCCCTGCCACTCGTCGGAGAGCATCAGGTCGAAGGTCTTCTGGTGCAGCGCATCGAGCTTGTCGTCATCCACGATCACCTGCTCGGCGATGGCGGTGTTGCGGTCCTGCAGCATGGCGACCATGCGATCGGCGGTCATGGTCAGGAATTCCTGCATCTCGGTGAACAGCTGCTTGGCGTCATCGGTCAGCGGGGACTGCGGGTAGGTGCGGCGTGCGGTTTCCGCGATATGGCGGGCCAGGTCACCCATACGCTCGAACGTGGCGGCCAGTCGCAGCGTGGAGACGACCACGCGCAGATCGGTGGCCACCGGGTTCTGCTTGGCCAGCAGCTTCACGCACTGGTCGATGACGCTCGACTCGAGCGCATCGATCTCGATATCGCCGTCGATGACGGCCTGGGCGGCTTCAAGATCCGAGTTCAGCAGCGCGTTGCCCGCGCCGTTGATCGCCTTGCGCACATCCTGCACCATGCGATCGAGGTCATCGGCAACGGCCTTGAGCTCCTCGTCGAAAATAACGCGCATTGTTCATGCCTTTCGTGGGTAGTGCTGTACAACCTCAACCAGTGTAATATTTTTGGCGGTGTTTTGCGGACAACGTAGTCAATGGCTACCCGTTGTTGGCTGAGAATTCACCGGATGGTTCACCTGTCATTCATCTTGCCGCGGTTGTGCGAGAATGACCCTATGCCTGAATTCATCGATCCCAGCATCCTCATCTTCGTCGCGTTCGGCATTGTGGGCGTGGCCGTGGCCGTCACGGTCGGGTTCTTCGTGGTGGACCGGATCACCCCGGTGGTGGCCAAACTGTTCGGGGGAGCGTCGCCGGTGAGCCGATTGGAGGCGGAGGTGCAGCGTGTCCTGCCGCATCGTCGGCAAGCGGAGGAGGACGAGGATGATGATCTGGACGATTCCACGGCATCGCTGCTGTCGGTGCTGCCGGGGGCGTCGATTGTGGTGGATGACGACGACGAGGTCGTCAGGGCCAGCCCCGCGGCATATACCCTGGGTGTGGTGATTGACGACGCGATCGCCGACGAACGTGTGCTGGAGCAGATCCATGAGGTCCGCGAACATGGCGGACGCGCGCAGTTCAACGTGGAGACCCGCACGCCGTGGCAGTATGAGCATGCCTTCGACGATCTGGGCGCCGAGGCCAAGGAGCGTCGCCGCCGCAGGTCGGTGACCCGCCCGAATTGGCTGAAGATCACCGTGGGGCGCATCAGCGACCGGTTCGTGGTGGTGATGATCGAGGATCTGAGCGACGTCATCCGGTTCGCCCAGACGCGCGACTCGTTCATCACGAACGTCTCCGAACAGCTGCTGAAGCCCACCGAGGCGCTGATGAATCTGGCGGATTCCCTGGAACAGGGCGGGGGCGACCGGGAGCGTATCGCGCGGGATGCACGGCAGGTGCGGACGACCTGCGGCCATCTGAACCGGATGGTGTCGGATCTGCTCCTGCTGATTAAGGCGCAGGAGCCCATCACCCCGTCGGCCGCGAATGTCATTGCGTTGCGCGAACCGCTGGAGGCCGTCGTCGCGGCCGCGGAGGCGAGCGCTGCGGACCGCGGCGTTCACCTCTCGCTGACCGGGGACGTCGATATACGTGTTCACGGGGATACCGAGCAGATCCGTATCGCCGTTGCCAAGCTGGTGGACAACGCCGTGGCGTACTCCCCGGACGGTGGGTCCGTCACCATCGTCGTCCGCGCGGCCCAGGATGGCGGCACGGTGGAGATCCGGGTCATCGACTGCGGATGCGGCATCCCGCAGCAGGAGCAGACGCATGTGTTCGAACGGTTCTACCGGGGCAGCAACCAGAACGAGCGCACGCAGGACGGCATCGGCCTGGGCCTCGCCATCGTCAAGCATGTGGCGCTGACCCACCATGGTTCCGCATCGGTGTGGAGCCGTGTGGGGCAGGGCAGCACGTTCACGTTGTCATTGCCCGTCGCCCGGTAGGCGGCGGGCGTGATGCGGCCCGGGGCTATTCTCCCAGTCGGCGGTAGTCCCAGCGGTCGAAATGTTCCCAGACGAGCATCATCAGTCCGATGACCACGCCGATGCCGCATACCAGCGTCACCCTGATCGACACCAGCCCGAAGTGCTGCAGAATCAGGCAGATGATGGCGGCGACGATCCACAGCATGGTGCCGATGGTGAATGCCTTGCGCAAATCGACGCGCACGGGCTTCGGTGCCGGTTTGCGCGCGTTGGGATCAATGATCGGGGCGAACTTCATGACAGTACTCTATCTCGGAACCGACACGGCCGGCAATCACTCCCACAGCTGACCGACAACGTAATCGACGCAGTTCGTCAGCGCCGCCACGTCCGCGGGCTCCACCGACGGGAACACGCCGACGCGGAGCTGGTTGCGCCCGAGCTTGCGGTAGCCGGAGGTGTCCAGGATACCGTTCTCCCGGAGCGCCGCGGTGACCTGCTTGGCGTTGATCCGGTCGTCGAGGTCGATGGTGACCACCGCGTTCGAGCGCAGTGCGGGGTCTGCAACGAACGGATGCGCGTAATCGGATTGCTCCGCCCACTGGTACAGCAATGACGCGTTCTTGGCGCACCGTGCGGTGGCCCATGCCATGCCGCCGTTGTTGTTCAGCCACTGCAGCTGCTCGTTGAGCATGATCAGCGTGGCGATGGCGGGCGTGTTGAGCGTCTGGTCCTTGCGGGAGTTCTCGATGGCGGATTTCAGCGACAGGAACGGCGGAATCCAGCGCAGCACGCCTTCCAGCGAGGTGCTCTGCGCGATGCCGTAGGCGCGGTCGATCGCCGCGGGGGAGAGCGCCGCGATCCACAGTCCGCCGTCGGAGCCGAACGCCTTCTGCGGGGAGAAGTAGTAGGCGTCGGTCTGGCTGATGTCCACCGGCAGCGCGCCGGCGGCGCTGGTGGCGTCCACGATGGTCAGCGCGCCCTGCTCCAGGCTGCCTGCGATGCGATGCACCGGGGCCGCGACTCCGGTGGAGGTCTCGTTATGGGCCCAGCAGTAGGCATCCACGTATTCGGTGTATTCGGGCAGTCGGCAGTCGCCGGGTTCGCACCGGTAGACGACCGGATCCTCCAGGAACGGGGCGGAGGCCGCGGAGTCGGCGAATTTGGCGCTGAACGACCCGTAGACGCCGAACGCTGCCCGCCGGGTGATCAGTGAGGCGCAGGCCATGTCCCAGAACGCCGTGGCGCCGCCGTTGCCCAGCACGATCTCGTAGTCATCGGGAATGCGGAGGAATTCGGCCAGCCCCGCGCGAATCGACCCGACGATCTGCTTGATGGTGGATTGACGGTGCGACGTGCCCAGAACCGTGGTGGCGCCGGCGTCCAACGCCTGCACCTGTTCGGGGCGGATCTTGCTCGGTCCCGAACCGAAGCGTCCGTCCTCGGGCAACATGGATGGGGGAATCGTGATGGTGGCCATGCGAACCAGCCTAGCCCTGTGGGCGGATTGCGCCATATTCTGACCGTTTGCTGGACACATGCTGTGCTGCGGGACGGCGGGTCCGAGGTGACACGCCCGGAATGCTCACAAGGGTCGGCACACGGCGGCCGGACCATGCCTGAATGGGGCAAACACCGCGATTGCAACGGTTTCGCCGTGACGGGCCGGTGTGGTTTCGGGGGATGTGCGTCGATGAGGCGACTGGTTTGGGCGGGGCTTGTTGTACGGTAAACAACCGTGACGGCAGGACGTCTCCATGGTGAGACGCCAGGAATCCGGCAAGGAGCAATTGAGATATGAGGCATGCAGCCCATCAGGCGGCCAATAACTCGCGCCAGTATATCCGCACGTCCCGTTCCCTGTTCTCGAGCGGCAGCGGTGCGCACAGCGCCAAGGCGGTGCGCATGGCACAGATGACGCAGTCTAACGGTGCCGTCCTTGGGCTGGATCAGGCGGTTGTCGAGCGTCTCAACGAGGTGGCTCCCCAGACCCGCCGCGCACTGCGTGAGGCGGCACGGGCCGCCGAGCGTCGTTCCCACATCCTTACCTCGGCCTCGCTCGCCGCGCTTGTCGGCACGGCGGCCACCGCCGTGGCATTGGCCGGGCCTGATGACATCAAGGGCAGCATCCTGGCCGATACCGCCACCACCACTACCCAGCTCAAGCGCATCACCACCGATGTGGTGTCCCGTTCCGAGGATCGTGCGCCGTTGAGCGCCCTGTCCGATGGCGCCGTTGCCGATACGGTTGCCGCGTCGCAGGAGACCGCGGCGTCCGCCGATACCGCCCAGATCTCCAGCGAAGGCGAATGGCAGGCCACCGGCGACGCCTCGCAGCTGGATGTGAATCAGATGTCGCGCTCCCTGGCGAACAACCCGCAGGTGGCGGCTCTGATGGATCAGGACTACAACGTGCTGCCCGCCGGGTTCAATCCGAACCACGCCACCGGCGACAGCGGCAACGCCTACTCGTTCAGCCAGTGCACGTGGTGGGTGTATGTGCGCCGCCATGAGCTGGGTCTGCCGGTCGGCTCGTATATGGGCAACGGCAACATGTGGGCGAATTCCGCTCGCGCCCTGGGCTACTGGGTGGACAACACCCCGCGTCATGTGGGCGACATCATGGTGTTCGCCGCCGGCCAGGCCGGCGCCGACGGCTACTACGGCCATGTGGCGATCGTCGAGCAGATCAACCCGGACGGTTCGATCGTCACCTCCGAGTGCGGCGCGTCGATGAACGGTAAGACCTACTCCAAGACGTACACCAATCCGAGCGACTTCCAGTTCATCCATTACTGACACGTATTGCGGATGAACAAGGGCCGTGGCGGCATCGCTGCGGCGTGTCGTTATGTCCCGCAATCCTTTCCCGCTCGCCGCACGCCCGATGTGATAGAGCTGTGATGATACGCTAAGGCGTTGATGACAAGCTTTACCCGATCCTGTGTCGCCGCCGCTGCAGTGATTGCCCTTGGCGTGGTTGGCGTTGTATCGTTGCCGTCCATGGCCGCGGCCGAGGAGGCTTCCCCGGTCACGTCCGTGCGCTCGTTCCGCGGCATGAACGAAGGCCGCAGCCAATTGTTCGCCGAATCGTCCTCCGTGGCGGTGGACGAGGGCACCGACTGGGGCGGCGTGGAGACGTTGGACGTTCCCCAGACCAAGTCCCAGGCGGAGAAGGATGCCGAGGCCGCACAGCAGCGCGCCGAGGAGGAGGCCCGTCGCCAGGCCGCACAGCAGGCCGCTGCCACCGCGTCGTCCACGGTGTCCCGTTCCCAGGTCCGCACCGGCACGGATTCCGGTCTGGCGAGCTACACGAACATCGATTACAGCATCGCGCCGGCGGGATTCAACCCGAACCATGAGATCGGCGATGTCGGCAACCGTTACGCCGCCAACAACTGCACGTGGTGGGCGTACGAGCGCCGCCACCAGCTGGGTCTGCCGGTCGGCTCGTTCTTCGGCAACGGCGCCCAGTGGGCGGCATCCGCGGCCGCGATGGGCTACTGGGTGGACAATACGCCGCGCATGATCGGCGACATCATGGTCTTCCAGGGTGGCCAGGCCGGTTCCTCGTGGGGCTACGGCCATGTGGCGATTGTGGAGGAGATCTATCCCGACGGCAGCGTGCGTGTCTCGGAGATGGGCTCCGGATTCCCCGGCTACTTCTCCAGCACCCGCGTGTTCTCCGATACGGCCAATTACCAGTACATCCACTTCTGACCGCGGTCGCCGGATACGGCGTACGGACGGTGATACCGGCGTGATTCCTTGGAATCGCGCCGGTTTTGTATGCCGGGGCCGGTGCGTTGGAATGTACACGGCGTGGGGTAACTTAGTGAAACTGATGAGTATTGCACGTAAGACCGTTTCGTTCATGACCGCGCTCGTTGCCGCAGGTACGCTGTTCGTGGCAACGGCTCCCGTCGCCTCCGCCGAGGATGCGGAGGTCGCCACCTCCTCTCGTTCGTTCCCCAAGGTGACCACGGTTCGCAAGGATCTGTTCGCCGAATCCACCTCCACCTCCGTCGATCAGGATGCCGATTGGGGCGGCATCGAGGCGCTGGATGTGCCGCAGACCAAGTCCCAGGCGGAGAAGGACGCCGAGGCCGCCGAACAGGCCGCGGCCGAGGCCGCTGCTGCGCAGGCCGCCAGCCGTTCCGCCGCGCGTGAATCGCTGAGCACCACCAGCTCCGCCGCGGCGTCCGTGCCGACTCCGCCGGCCAGCGCCACCGGCGCCGCCATCGCGGAGTATTCGCTGAATTTCATCGGTTATCCGTATCTGTACGGCGGCACCAGCCCGTCCGGCTGGGATTGCTCCGGATTCGTGCAGTACGTGTTCGCCCAGTTCGGCGTCTCGTTGCCGCGCACCTCGGGCGCGATGATGAGCGTCGGCTCGCCGGTGGGCAGCCTGGCTGAAGCCCAGCCCGGCGACATCATCGCCAGCGCCGGCCACGCGGCCATCTACATCGGCAACGGCATGGTGATGAACGCCATGGATTACGGTGCCGGCACCAACACCGCGGCGGTCGCCTGGGTGTTCCCGGGCGGCGGCTACGCCATCCGCCGTGTGGTCTGAGCCGTAAACCGTCTTCACACGAATGTCTCGACGCGCCTCGCCTGCGGGGCGCGTCGAGACGTTTGTGGAGGGTTTTCTCACAGCGTTACCGGAACTTCCCGGAATCCCGCGGTATTGTAGTGCTAAGGCGATGCGGAGCGGCGTCGCCAGTATTGCAAGGGAGGTCGTCATGATTAACGACAAAGCGATCCTCGTTGGCGTGGATGGCTCGCACGCCAGCTACAAGGCCACGTGGTGGGCCGCGAATTACGCCAAGCACGCCGGATTGACGTTGCAGATCGTCTGTGCGTATTCGTTGCCGAGCTACGCCGCGGTCTCATTCGACGCCACGTACACCGCCATGGGGGATGACAACGCGGCGCATAGCGATGCCCAGGAGATCCTGTCCAAGGCCAAAGCCATTGCCGACGAACAGGGCGTCGAGGCCGCCACACTGATCGTCACCGGAGACCCGGCCTCCGTATTCGTGGAACTGTCTCGCAACTACAACCTGATCGTCATCGGCAACCGCGGCAAGGGTGGTCTGGCCGAGCGTCTGCTGGGCACCACCAGCTCCAGCCTGCCGGCGTACGCGTACTGCCCGATCGTGGTGGTGCCGTATACCGATGATGAAGGCAACCCGATGCACCTGAACAACACGATCACCAAGGTGGCCGTCGGTTCCGACGAATCGAAGTGGGGCATCAAGGCGTTGGAGATCGCCGCCGACTTCGCCGCGACATGGGATGCCGAACTCGACGTGATCTCCGCCGTGCCGAAGATGCAGGGCGTGGACGGCGACCAGGGCGTGATGGACGCCTTCAAGGAGGACCTGGACGTCCGTGTCTCGCCGATTCTTGAGAAGTACCCCAACCTCAAGCTGAACAAGTCCGTGGTACCGGGTTCCGCCGTGGACGCGCTGACCAAGGCCAGCCATACCCATGATGTGGTGGTTGTGGGCTCCCGTGGCCGTGGAGGCTTTACCGGACTGCTGTTCGGCTCCACCAGCCAGGGATTGCTGCAGCACGCCGTCAATCCGGTGTACGTCGTGCCGCGCAAGTATGTGGAGGCCGCGGAGACGCGACTGGATACGGTGCCCAGCTCGCCGGCGGAGGTGCCGACCAAGCCCATCGACGACATCAGCGGCGTCGAGGAGGTCTCGGTGCCCACGGCCGGTATCGAGCAGGCTCACGACATCGAATCCGCCATCGATCCGCTCCACAAGAGCTGATCCGCACCTATCGGGGGCGGTCGATACCGACGCATAACGGTCGGTCGTCCCCGTATATCAATGGCGGTCGCACCGATCCTACGAACCGGTGCGACCGCCATTCATATACGGGTATACGGGGCGTCTCCCGGCGTGCGGGCCAGTACCCCGTGGACGTCCGTTAGTGACGCACGGTCACATCCAGACGCACCGGCGTGTCGTGCACGTAGGTGCGCGACACCGTGCAGCCCTTGTCGATATGACGGGTGATGCGCTCCTTGAGCTTGTCGGCGTCCGCGTCGCTCAGGCCGGCATCCACCGCGTCCACCACCAGCTGCTCGCTGAAGTTGATATAGGAGTTGTCGGCGTCATCGTAGGTGCCGTCGACAACGATGCGCGCGCCTTTGCCCTCGCCCAGCGTGTGCTCGATGGCGAACTGGCTGGAAAGCGCCGCGCAGCCGGCCAGGGCGATCTTCATCAGATCCCCCGGGGAGAACTGCCCCTTGCCCTTGCCGAACTTGATATGCGCGCCGTCATCGCTGAACGCGTCCCAGGAACCATCCTTGTTGCGTTCCACCCACAGTCGCTTGCCCATGCCTAAACCTCCTTGGTCGTTGTACGCAGGTACATATCCAATGTATCCGAATCGGCGCGCATCCATGGTGAGCCGTCCGCGAACAGCAGCGCCGTCGGTTGCGCCGTGGACGGACGGGCCCGTGTTCAGGCATGCGTCCCGCTAGACTGAGGTGCATGGCTTTGACACCCGAACAGCTCGCAGACATCCGCACCCGCATCCCCGCCCGTCCTCGCACGGACATCCCCATGCCGTATGAGGACCTGGTCAGGAGGATCCTGACCGAAGGCACGCTCAAATCCGATCGCACCGGCACCGGCACGATCTCCCTGTTCGGACAGCAGATGCGGTTCGATCTGTCCGAATCGTTCCCGTTGCTGACCACCAAGCGGGTGTTCTTCAAAGGCCTGGCCTATGAGCTGCTATGGTTCCTGCGCGGCTCGGACGGCGGCAACATCAACTGGCTGCTGGAGCACAACGTGCACATCTGGGACGAATGGGCCGACGAGAACGGCGACCTGGGTCCGGTGTACGGCGTGCAGTGGCGCAGCTGGCCCGCGCCGACCCCCGAGGATCCGAACCGCACCATCGACCAGATCGCCAACGTGCTGGACCTGATCCGCAATCACCCCGATTCGCGCCGTATGGTGGTCAGCGCCTGGAACCCCGCCGAGGTCGAGCAGATGGCGCTGCCGCCGTGCCACGCCCTGTTCCAGTTCTACGTGGCGGACGGCAGACTGTCCTGCCAGCTGTATCAGCGCAGCTGCGACATGTTCCTGGGCGTGCCGTTCAACATCGCGTCCTACTCGCTGCTCACGCTGATGATGGCGCAGCAGGCGGGGCTGGAGCCGGGGGAGTTCGTCTGGACCGGCGGCGACTGCCACGTGTATGACAACCATATCGACCAGGTGCTCGAACAGCTGAGCCGCGACCCGTACCCGTACCCGCAGATCCGCATCCGCAAGGCCGATTCCCTGTTCGACTACGAGTATGACGACTTCGAGATCGTCAACTACCGGTACCACCCCACCATCAAGGCTCCGGTCGCGGTCTGAGCCGCCTTATACACTGAGTGCCAGTTCCACGTACCCAAGGAGTGAATGAAATGGAGCACGATAGTAGCCTCAGTGGCTATCACGAACCCGAGCCCGGGGCAGCCGGGCTTGAGGAAGAGGAGGATTGGGGAGACGACTTCCCCAAGACGTTCTCGGTGAACCTGATCTGGGCCGAAGCGCATGACAAGGAAGGTCATGCCGGCGCCATCGGCGTCAACGGCGGCATGCCGTGGCATCTGCCCGAGGACCTGAAGCATTTCACGGAGCTGACGATCTCCCATCCGGTCATCATGGGCCGGCGCACCTGGGAGTCGCTCAGCGCCAAGTACCGTCCGTTGCCGAATCGCGACAATATCGTGATCTCCCGCAACCCGAACTATGCGGCGCCGGGGGCCACGGTGGTGGGCGATCTGGAGGCCGCGTTGGATCTGGCGCGTCAGGAGGCGATTCCGGACGATGGCATGGACCGCAGCGAGATCTGGATCCTCGGCGGCGCGCAGCTGTTCAACGAGGCGCTGCCGCAGGCGGATAAGGCGTATGTGACGCAGATTCGCGCCGATGTGGAGGCCGACACGTACGCGCCCGATATGGATGCGTTGCTGGAGTCCGGGCTGTGGCGCGTGGCCGACACCTCACCGTGGCTGATGCCGGCCAAGTCCGAGGGCGGCATCCGCGGCTTCCGCTACGTCACTTACCGCAAGACCCGTTGATTCGTACGGAGGATAGTACCGATATGAGCGTTCACCCGTATACCGTGATGACCGTGTGCACCGGCAACATCTGCCGTTCTCCGATGGCCGAGATCATCCTGCGCGCCGAATTCGAGCGCCGGGGGCTGGGCGACCGCGTGCGCGTGATGTCCAGCGGCGTCAGCGATGAGGAGTACGGCAACCCGATCGACCGCCGTGCCGTGCGCGTGCTGAAGGCGCGTGGCTACGAGCTGCCGGCCCGTCATTTCGCGCACCGCATCGAGGCCGATGAGATTGAGGAGACCGATCTGTTCCTGCCGATGACGGCCTCGCACATGCGGGCGCTGAAGCGCCAGCTGCCGGCCGACAAGCAGGCCGAGGTGCATATGTACCGCAGCTTCGATCCGGATCTGAAGCAGCCCGCTGCGGGCCGTGAGGATGAGATCGATCTGGTTGACCCCTGGTACGGCGGTTCGCATGAATTCGAGGTCGCCATCGACCAGATCGAGCACGTTGCCCCGTACATCGTGGATTGGGTGGAGCGTCAGCTCGCCTGACGATGTGAAAACGACGACGTATCAGTGATGGCCGGTCGCAGGAATGCGGCCGGCCATCACTCATATACGGCTATACGGCTATACGGCGTCGATTTGGGGGAGAAGCTGCCTCTGGACGTCGGTCACGGCCTGCGTGCGTTGAGGGGCGGGGCAGGGTACTGCATCGTATGCGGTATGAAAAAAGCCCCGCACGGTGGCGGGGCGACGGTGGTGGCTCCGAGCGGCATCGATCCGCTGACCTAACGATTTTCAGTCGTTCGCTCTACCAACTGAGCTACAGAGCCATGAGCGACCCCGACCGGACTTGAACCGGCGACCTCCGCCGTGACAGGGCGGCGCTCTAACCAACTGAGCTACGGGGCCGTGGCGTTCTTTCGGAAAAGAAGCCAAGAAGAGATATTACAGGGTTCTGCGTATTATGCAAATCGTGTCGCCGGCGTGTCGGAAACAAAAAGCCCCGCGCGGTGGCGGGGCTGCGGTGGTGGCTCCGAGCGGCATCGATCCGCTGACCTAACGATTTTCAGTCGTTCGCTCTACCAACTGAGCTACAGAGCCATGAACAGTTGAAAAAACCCGGTAAAAACCGGGTCTCCACTATTCGCGACCCCGACCGGACTTGAACCGGCGACCTCCGCCGTGACAGGGCGGCGCTCTAACCAACTGAGCTACGGGGCCGTGGCGTTCTCTGAACGAGAAGCCGAATAGAAATATTACTCAGAATGACAAAGTATGCAAGTCTCCGCGTGTCTCGTTGGAATTCCGCGGTTTTGCGCCCATGTCATCCGGCTCGCGGGCGTCCGTTCAGTCCACGAGTTCCATGGTGATCGGAGCCGATCCCTGCGCGGTCTGCCAGGTGTCGACCCAATCGCCCTGCGTGGAGCGGGCGAATTCGTCAAGGTACTCCGGCAGGCTGAAATCGTCGGGCAGGTCGCGCGTATCCATGCAGGTGCCGTCTTCGAAGCAGATCTGCCCGTCGTACTGGGAGAGGCTGTCGTCATCCCACACTTCGGGGTGCTCGTCGATGTAGTCGAAGGTGAAGCCGATCACCCAAACCGCGAACGCGATGCAGGCCACCAGCAACAACGTGCCCAGCGCGCTGATCGCAATGCCCGCAATGGACATGCCCTTGCTCTTCTCATGGGATTTGTTGATTTGGACCAGGGCGACGATCGAGAGGATCAGGCCGATCGGCGGGATGATGAATGCGCATACGAATCCGGCGATGCACAGTCCGTTCCATTTATCGGTCTGCGCGGACTGCCCGTAGTAGTAGCCCTGGGTGTACGGGGCCGTATACGGGGCGTTGTAGGAGGCTCCGTACTGTGCGTTGTACGGTTGCTGGGTGTATGGGGCGCCGTATGCGGGCTGTTCGGGCGGCGTCTGGCCGCCGTCCGTGTACGGCTGGCCCTGGTACTGTCCATAGGTCTGCTGCGCCTGCTGGGGCTGCTCGGGGGAGCCGTACTGCGTGGAGGTGTGCTGGTCGTCCGGTTGCGGGATGTATGGATTGGTTGCCGTCATGGTTCCAGTCTACCCGCAGGACCTGCATATACGGGGCGGGGTGCGGCCCGCGATGGGTCGCACCCCGCCCGAATCGCCACGCTCCGCTCAGGGCGCGGCGGGAGCCGATCAGTCGGCCTGCTTCCAGGTCTCGACGTCGATGTGATGCTCCGGGTTGGCCTGCCAGGCCTCCCACGCGGACTTGACGATGTCCTCCACGTTGTACTTGGCGTGCCAGCCCATCTCCTCGTTGATGCGCTTCGGGGAGCCGATCAGGTGCGGCGGGTCGCCGGCGCGGCGCGGCATGACGGTTTCGGTGAACGGCAGGCCGGTCACCTTCTTGACCTCGTCCACGATCTGACGCACCGAGGTGCCCTCGCCGGTGCCGACGTTGAACACGTCGTACTTGCGCTCGTCGCGGTCCAGGTACTCCAGGGCCGCCACATGGGCGTCGGCCAGATCGGAGACGTGGATGTAGTCGCGCACGCAGGTGCCGTCGTCGGTCGGGTAGTCGTCGCCGAAAATCGCGGGGGCCTTGCCCTGCTTGAGGCGGTTGAACAGCATCGGGATGAGGTTGAGGATGGCCGGATCCTCAAGCTCCACCGGGCCGCAGCCGGCCACGTTGAAGTAGCGCAGGCCGCAGAAGCGGATGTCGTAGGCGGTTTCGCAGGCGCGGGCCATCCACTCGCCGAACAGCTTGGTCTGGCCGTACGGGTTGATCGGCAACATCGGCACCACGTCCTCGGGCACCACGTCCACCGGCGGCTCGCCGTAGGTGGCGGCGGAGGAGGAGAAGACGAGCTTCTTGACGCCGGAATCGCGCATGCCGATCAGCACGTTGAGCATGCCGTTGATGTTCTGCTGGTAGTACCACAGCGGCTTCTCCACCGATTCGCCGACCTGCTTGCGGGCGGCGAAGTGGATGACGGCGTCCACTTCCTCGGCCTTCATGATCTCGGCCAGGCGCTCGCCGGCGCCGGCGGCGGAGACGTCCATGCCGTACAGTCGGGAACCTTCGATGCGGGTGGGCTTGCCGTAGCTGAGGTCGTCCACAACGACGACCCGCTGGCCGGCCTGATGGAGAGCGTGAACGACGTGGGCGCCGATGTAGCCGCACCCACCGGTGACGAGAACAGTCATGTTCCGACCTTTCACTCATCGGAGTTTGGTGTGCGGATGCCGTGTGAACACCCGCTGTTCACTTTTGCTCCGGTTTTGTTATTTTTTGAACAGTTTCAGTATAGCATGCAAACACGAACGCACAAAGGTGTGTTCATTCGTGTTGTCATGATCAATGGTTGTACTACGACGTGCGTATGCTGGGTGGCATCAAGCACGGGAGCCGCGCAAGCGAGCTGAGAGGGTTGATCCGACCGTTGAACGTGATCCGGTTAGTACCGGCGAACGGAGCCTTTGATGTCGTCGAAGACGATTCCCCGCTTGGTGTACGACCGATCAGGAAAGCGAGGATGATATATATGGTGGAATCCACACAAACCGCTCCGTCAGGCTTGCTCAGGTGGCGCGTTGTGGACGTCACAGTGACGGCGGTTATCGCGGTGGCCTCAGGCGTGGTGTTTTGGGGATTGGGCATGGTTACGGTGCCGCTGTCTACGTTGATGCAGGTGGTGCCGGGGCTACAGGCACTCACCTGGGGTCTGTTTTACTTCGCCGGACCCTTGGCTGCTCTAGTAGTGCGCAAACCGGGAGCTGCGATCTTTGCTGAACTGATTGCTGCCCTTGTGGAAGCGGTGCTGGGTAGTCACTGGGGAGGTCTCGGCACAATCATCCCGGGTTTAGTGCAGGGGCTCGGGGCTGAAATCGCCTTCGCCATCGTGGCATACAAAATCTGGAACTTGGGCGTCGCCACGCTGTCCGGGGCTATGGCCGGACTGGCGGGCATGATCATCTCATGGATTATGTATTACCAGGGGTACGGCATGGACTTCATCATCATTGGGTTCGTGTGCTCGGTAATCTCTGGCGCGGTGTTTGCAGGCGCATTGATGTGGGCGTTGTACAAGGCCATCGCCGCGACCGGCGCATTGGGACATTTTGCCAGTGGTCGCGACACGCGCCGCTGATCAAGACAGCAACGGAATGGGAACGCCGATATGGAGAATGTCACTGGAGATCCTCAACTTGACATCGTTGCACAGCGTTGGCCCGACATTACACTGGCCGAAGCCGCGGACGTGCTGTCACGGTTGCGGCATCCGCTGCGCGCCCTAGAATTATTGACCCGCAGCGGCAGGCCGACCGCAGCCGGCGTGATGATTCGTGCGAACGAAGGGGACGTGTTCATCAAACGGTACGCCCTCTCGGTACGCGACGCTGCTTCGATTCTGCCGTATCACGGATTCGTCCATCATCTGGCTAAGCGGGGTATATCCACGCCGACGTTCATGCCGTTCGCCGACGACTTGGGCGGTTCTGCGCCAGGTGGTCCGATCTGGGCGACGGATAGCGCGTTGACGATTGGTGGCGCGGTGTACGAGGTGTGCGCTAAGGCTGAAGGCGACGACCGGTACATCGATGCGTTGTCTTGGGATCCTCCGCGTACGGTGTCCGAAGCGGAACAACTCGGCGCATTCATGGCGCGCATGTCCATGGCGGCGGAGGGATATGACGCGCCGAGACCTGCGGCGCCGAACCCGTTCCAGAACCGGTTCGGCCTGTTTGCGACCGCGGATTTCGACGCGGCGGTAAAGGCCTGGCTGGAGGAGCGCCCCGTGGTGCGCGACTACCTGAAGTCCACTGATCGCCATCTCATGCAGGATCTGGATCTGCACCGGCGTTACGTAGAGAAGGTGAGCGGCCCCTACGGGGCATTGCCGTCGTGCTGGACACACGGTGACCCTCACATTTCGAATTTCCTGTGGCAGGGCGACCGGCCGTCCAGCATCTTCGACTTCGGCTTGGCCGACCGCAACACGGCGCTGTTCGACCTAGTGGAGACGCTGGAACGCAACACCATCCGGTTCGTATCCATCATGAACGGCGATGATGATGCCTACTGCGCCGACACGGCCGCGGCGATTATTCGCGGCTACAACGGCGTGATACCGCTGTCGTCGTCGGATTTGGCGCTGGTTGCGGACATGCTGCCGGTCTGTCAGTCCGAGGCGGCACTGAACTGGATTGCCTACTACGTGGAAGGCACCCATCGACCTCAGGACGCAGCATGGTGCTACGACATCTCACTGATGGGCCACACCGCATGGTTCGCCCGACCATCCGGGCAACGATACCTGGACGCCATCCGCATGGCGGCCTAACCTACAGCAAGGAGAAACATATGCTCAACATCCGTTTTGAATACATCCACTCATGGACCAACCATGCAGGCTTCTACCTGGCCCGAGCCAACGGTGACTACGCACGTCACCACATGGACGTCGAATTCCACAACGGCGACTCCTTCCGTGGCTCGCCGGCCGCGCTGTTGTCCCGCGGCGAATGTGACGTGGCATTGGTACGACATAAGGACCTGTTCTCGCATCAGGGAGGAGAAACCGGCCTGGTGGCTGTCGCCGCACTGAACCAGTGCCAGGTTGGTGGTGTGGTGACCAAGGCAGGTAGCGGCATTACCCGTTTCCGCGATCTTGAAGGGCGCACGCTGGGGTTCCCCGCCGCCGCATATCGGCTGTTCGCTGAGCTCAAGGAAGCGATGGGAGCGGACGGCGGTGACATCGAGAAGGTCAACGTCGTGTCGACCGGAGGGTGGGAACCTGACTTCCGCTCGATTGAGAACGGCATGTTTGATGCGTTCGTCAACGTGGTGTGGTGGGAGCCGTTCCAGGGGTCCGGCCCGCTCGACCAGGTGGTGACGATTCCGTTCGACTCTCTGAACATCGCCCCTCATTACTCGTACTACGTGTGTGTGCGCAGGGAATTTCTAGACCGCAATACGCAACTCGTCCGCGACTTTCTGGCGGACACGGCTGCGGGCTACCGTATGGCTGCGGACGATCGTGCCGCCGTGATGGCCGCCCTACAGGACCCTCTTGCTAATGTTAGCCCCGCGGTGCTGAACAAGACCCTGGATGTCGTATCCCCGACCTGGTTCGATGCTGCCGGACATTGGGGACCGTTGGACGTGGACTTCGTGCGTCGGTACAACCATTGGATGACCGAACAGGGGTTCATGACCGTTCCGGAGGAGGAGTCGCTGGCGGCCATCGAAGCGGGCGCTGTGACAAACGCCTACCTGCCTTGGTGACGGGCTTCATGACGGATGCAGGGGCGTGTTCGAGGCTCATCGGTATAAATGGGTGCTATGCAGGAGAGCAATACCGAACAGCTGAGGAACCGCCCCGTACTGTCCTTCGTGCGCAGGTCGGGCCGTCTGGACGCACGGCTGCAGCGCGCATGGGACCGTTACGCGGGCGAGTATCTGCTGGACGTGAACGCGGGGGAGGGGTCGCTGGACGTACGCCCCGGCGTGACGATCGACGGCGGATATGTGTGTCGGACGTGGGGCAATGACAACCCGCTGATCGTGGAGATCGGTACCGGGCAGGGCGAGAACATCGTCGCCGCAGCCGCCGCGCACCCTGACATGAACTTCCTGGCGCTGGAGGTGTACGACCCCGGCGTGGCCCACACCATGCTGCTCGCCGGTAAGCAGGGGCTGGGCAACCTGCGCATCGCGCAGGTCAACGCCCCCGAACTGTTCAAGGTCATGGCCGACGGCGTGGTGGCCGAGGTGTGGACGTACTTCCCCGATCCGTGGCCCAAGATGCGGCATCACAAGCGCCGCATCGTGCAGCCCGCGCTCGCCGGGGAGATCCGTCGCGCGCTGGTGCCCGGAGGCCTGTGGCGCATCGCCACCGACATCGAGGACTATGCGTTGCATGTGCATGAGGTGATGGACGCCATGCCCGGCTTCGAGAACGTGGGCGGATTGACCGTCAGTCTGCCGACCGAGCACGTCGGCAAGGGCAACGCCGATGAGGCGGCGGGCCTGCCTCATGCCGACTTCGTCGAGTCGCCACGCTTCGAGGGCCGCGTGCTGACCAATTTCGAGCGCAAGGGTCTTCAGGCCGGCCGTGTGATCCACGACTTCGCCTACCGGGCCGTGTGAGGTGTCCGGCGTGCCGCCCCGCCCTCAGGTTCGGCGGGCGTGAGCGACACGCCGTGTTGCACCCGCTTATGGTCTCGCCTATACTTTCTAATTCGTTGCCCCCATCGTCTAACGGTTAGGACACCAGACTTTCAATCTGACAACGAGAGTTCGACTCTCTCTGGGGGTACGCAAGTAAAATCAAGGGCTCCGAGGACTTCCCCGGGGCCCTTGATTTTATTGCGTGTGACTACTGTGTGACTAAAAGTCACGTTATTTTGTCTGATAACAAGCGCTCGCAAGCTACTTTGAGTTGTTTTTACTCAGGTATAAGGCTTGTCTATCGTGCTTCTGTTTCGTTGACGCTGATGACGTTGACGTTGTCCTTGGTGCCGTCCACAAGGCATGTGATGGCGGTGTGGCGTCCGTCTACGGTCACGTTGTAGGTGGCGAGGTACTGGGTGGGCTCAAGTCCGACCTGTCCCTTCTGCTGACCGAGTAGGGGGCTGCTTTCGTAGTTGGAGCCGGGGAAGAGTTGTTCGCGGGCCGCGTTGTCGCACGCAATCACGGCCTCCCCGTAGCCGATGCCTCCGCTTGTCACGTCCCCGTCGTTGGGGATCGTCTCGCCGTCCGCCTGTTCCTGCTGCGGTTCGGCGGGCTGTTGCTGCTGCGTATCCGTGGCTGTGCTGGCGCTCTGCGTCTGGCCGGTTCTTGCATCCGTGCCGCCGCCTGCGCCAGTCGCGCCGCCTATGGCGGCAATCACCAGCACGACGATGACCCAGAACCACCAGCGCTTCCAGAACGGCTTCGCTGTCGTCTCGACATTCCGATTTGTCTTGGGCATGTTGCTTCCCTTCCCGTGTCGTTGTCTCTTTCGGTCTGCTTGGCCTTAGTGGTTCTTCTTGACTTGGTTGTTTACCGCGACCATGAACTTCTGCGCGTCCTTGATGGACTTGCGATCCACCTCGGCACCCCACATGAACTCTGGCCCCTCGACGGTCAGGAACTTGGTGCCGCCGCTCTTCTTCTTCGCCGCGAGCGCGAACGCGCCCAAGAGCGCCACACGGGTCGCTGTGACACGCGACTGCAATTCCTCGCCAGCCTCCAGCCGGGCCGTTACTGCCGCCAGAGGCTGTTCATCGCCGTCCTTGTCGATGGTGTGCTCGTACAGCGTGAATTTCTGTTTGTCGGCCTCGAACGACGCGACCTTTTTGCCGCGCGCTTCGGCGGCCGCCTTCTTCTCGGCCTTTGCGGCGTCGGCGTTGGCTTTGGCCTCCGCCACGGCTTCGAGCGCCTGTTGTCCAGCGTCCTTGGCGAGCTGCGTTGCCTGCGCTTTGAGATTGTTGAATAGTCCCATCGTCGGTCCCTTCTGTGTGCTCTTGGTAAGGCTTTACTGATTATGCCTTACCGGTAAGTCCATAGTTTAGTGTGCGGGGTTCTAGCTTGACAACCATGCCACACACCCCGCTGCCCGATGGATGGGCGTCGTACGCCAAGGAACTCGGGCTGAACGTCCAACGCCGCAGGCTGGCGTTGGGCATGAGTCAGGAGCATGTGGCGTACAACGCCAACCTGTCGCGTTTCGCCTTTCAGCAGTTGGAGCGTGGCGAGTCGCGTCCCGGCACGCCGTCCAACCCGAGCCTGTTGAACGTGATGGCCGTGGCTCAGGTGCTCGGCGTCACCGTGGACGAACTGCTACCCGAGCCGTGGCCCGACCTGCGGGCGCGGTAGCGCTCGCAGGCCTGTCGGCCGGTATGGTCGTGCCGATAAAAGCCGGTGCGCGGCTATTTCAGCGCTTCTCGGTACAGGTCAAGTATGTAGCGCAGTTCTCCTGTTGATGGCTGTGTGAGGGCTTCGAGGGCTGTGAACTGGGATGGCTTGAGTGGTGCCGTGAGCTTGCGGATGATTGCCGGGGTCTTCGGGTCATCGAGCAGTTTCGCCAGTTCGTCGGGGTTGGCCGCGAGCGCGGCGAGCAGCTTGTTTTTCAGATGCTTGGCGTTGGCGGCGGCCTGTTGATCCCCGCTCGGGTTCGCGCCGGGCTGTCCGAACCGTGTACGCTTGGGCGGCACGGTTCCGCTTATCGGTGACGGTCTGTCTGTCATGTTTCCTCCTGTCTATGGATGAGTTGGTTTGCACCGGCGTTGTCGGAGTCGGCAGCTCCGGCGTTCTGTTTTCTTGGTTTGTGAACGTTTGTTGGGCATCGCGTCCGCGGAATGCTGTCGGTGGGGCTGCGCGGTCTTGCTGTCCTGAGCTTGTATGGCGTCGTAGAGCCGTTTTGAGGGCTGGCGTTGCCTACCTACCTAGATAGGGTGTTTTCGTTGGCGTTTCAAGGTTTTCGACTGCCTATACAAGCCCGTCGCTTGTCTATATAATGCCTATATAGGATATCTATATAGGCAATATAGGCGGTCTCGTCGGGTTGTATAGGCAGCCTAGTTTCCTTACGTCAGTAGGCGTGAAGTCCTATCTAGGTAGGTAGGCGCGTTACATCGCGCCGGCGAGCGCGTACCTTTTTCCTCCTCGTACGCCTTGGCGTTCCTCGATGACCCTCGATTTCAATAGCTCGGCTATCGCCTCACCGAGATATGGCCTGTCGGCCTTGGTGAGGTTGTTTCGCAGTATTCCTTCAGGAACGCCTATCCTGCTTGGATCATTGTCCTGTAGGTATACGGGTATCCAGTCCACACACCGCTGCAAGCGACGTTGCCGTTCCTGTTCCCTGCGTTCTTCGGCCACCTGTTGCCCGAGGGCTTTGGATTCGATGCCGTCCGCTATCCTGTCGGCGCGTTTCCGATTGCCTATCCTCCGTCCCTCGGATATGCAACGCTCGCGGGTCTCGATGCTGTGCCTGACAAGCCATTGAGCGGCTTTCCAGTCATCCAAAGTGACTGCCAACAGGTCGTCGCGCTGCTCGAGCAGGGCCAGCAGTCCGGCGACACGGATGGTCAGCAGCAGACTGTGCGCATCCATGCCGTCCTGTCGTTGGCCGTGCAACGCCATCACACGGTCGTGATCCACCGCCTTATACACTTCGTCCGGGTATCGCATGATGTGCAGCGGGTAAGGGTCTCCGCCGTTCTCCGGACGGGGCATGCGTTCGCGAGCGCCAGCCCTATACAATGCGTTCAACGTTATGTCGGACGGTTGCAACACCCTTAGTCTATCGACGTCGAACGTGAACATCCCCGATGGCTCAGGCGGCCGATTGTCGGGCGCTTGGGAATCCTTGGTGTCGCACCACAGGAACCTCTGCGGCAAACCGGAGCCGTCACGGTCAGCCAGTATGCCGGCGTTCGCCGGCTGTACGCCCGTTATGAGACTCAACCGGTAGCCGTAGGCGGGCGCTCGCAGACGCTTGTTCTCGTCCACATTCTGCCCGCCCAACGGTTCCCCGCTCCATCCGGAGAGCAGCACGGGTTCGAGAGTGCTGCCTGTCCGGCTCATCGTGGCCCCGAGATTGCCTATCTCCGGTACGCTGAGCAAGGCACGTTGATTCACGCAATACAGTTCAGCACC
This sequence comes from Bifidobacterium pullorum subsp. gallinarum, assembly GCF_000741215.1. Classification (GTDB taxonomy): domain Bacteria; phylum Actinomycetota; class Actinomycetes; order Actinomycetales; family Bifidobacteriaceae; genus Bifidobacterium; species Bifidobacterium pullorum_B. The sequence goes on along the minus strand of NZ_JGYX01000005.1, from coordinate 6,672 downwards.
GCGGTCTCGGCTCTCCCTCTCGTCCTCGGACAACGGCCGGCGTCCGGCGAACAAGGTCGCCAAGCCCTCGCCTGATACCGGCTGTGTTTCCCCTGCATCCAGCAGATCGGGAATCAGCTTGCGGGCCACACCCTCGGCCAACCCTTTGCCGTCACCGGAATTGCCGACTATTGCCACGTACATGGCAAGCCCACTGGGAGACGCGCCGGTGAACGCGGGGGCCACCACGTTCGGAGGAGTCACGGTCGCCACCCTGGCCAATACGGCACCCAGCACAGCATCCGGCGACGTACGCGTATACCTCGCATAGTCACGAATATACTGACGCTGCGCGGAGGACTGCCAAAACTCCTTCTCGGTCATCGGCTGCGATTCACTTGCCATTGGATGCCTCCCCGTCATCGACCGGGACGCTTATCGGTATCCTGTCTGGGTGCATGAGCCAGTCCGCAACTTGTTCCCATATGCCGCCAGCGATACGGGCGACGGATGTCACCACCTTGCTCCACTCCGCGCCGTTCGTCAGGATATGCTGCCAGCGCTCGCCGGCATCCGTCACCATGTCACGCCTGAGCGTGGCAGCCGTGCCACGGTCGGCGACAGCAAGCGATGGCAGCAACGGTAGTTCGGCCAGCATGTCGGTATGCTTGTCGATTTCACACAAGTTGACATCTATGCGGGCAATAGGACGATGAACAGGTGACACGTTGACAACGCAGTCCGATACGAGAAACGAGAAAGCGTCCAGTAATCGGCGTGCCGGCAAATTCTTTCCCGATGCCTCGAATGCCAATGGTACTTGAGTGATGTAGTTGGCATAGGCCGTGAGCGCAAGCATATGCGCAAGCGCGTGAGCGCGAGGTGATGTCGTATGCCAGTAAGGGCCGAAGGCGTATTGCATCAACCATGTGAATATGCGATACAGAAGTTCGTATAGCGAGCGCTCTCGAGTATTCATCTTACGGCTTGTATCGAACGGTATTTGAGACGTTTCGATAGTATTGAAGCATGCGCCATGCCTCAGTGTGTCGGAATACTGGGGCTTTTTCATTTCGTCACCCCCGTAGTCCCGGCGAGCGCCGTTTGAATGTCTTCGGGAGTGACGCCGATAAGTTTCGCGACATCCTTGACGCGGAATCTGACCGGGCGATTATCTCGGACGCGATTGGGTTTGGGTCTTCCCAGTTTGACGCGTGGGAGTTCTCCAGATTTTTCCCAGCGTTTTACGGTACTGGTACTGGTATGAGTGACGGCAACAACTTCTGAACGTGTTAAAAGAGCGTTCATTGGTAAAACTTTCGTGTTTAATCATCTACGTTGACGATTGCCGCACGTCTCTTCATGCCCTGTCAGTGAATACACTTATCCCTTTGGGCTTCACCTCACGCCGTCTCATACTGCTTTGAGTCCTGTTGACCCGCTTGCGCGGAACGTCCGATGATTGACGCTTGCCTTACAAGGTGGCAAAAACCAATAATAACAGCTTTACGGACAATCGTGACCTAAAGTGCATATTGCATCATAAAGTTCTCCCAAAGATATGGGCTTGATCTGACGATTGACGTTGAACGATATCTTGCAACTGCGCCATGCATGGGGAGTCTCGTGAATCTCCAGATTGCCTTCGGAGTCAAGGCGTCCTGTGCCGATTCGATATCCCATATCTGATCCGTCGAGAACGAAGTAATATTCATCTACTTTATACTGCACTCCCTTTCGTCGGTCTAGTTCGATTCTGTGTGAGAAACCGAAGGCGGAATCTTTGCGCTTGGTGTAATGCTTAGTGTAAAGGTTTCCGTACTCGTCAACGTCTACAATGCCCTTTGTTTCGTCCAGTAAGGATTGCAGCTTTTCCCATTCCCTCTTTGAAAGCCCCTTGCTGTTAAGATGCACGGCAAATGAGTTACGTTCTTTCATTGGGTAGATTTGTATGTCGTCCTTGTTGATCAAAGGCTTAATCTTATGCGCTTTGCAATACCCAATGCGTTCATATGCTTCGTCTTCGCGCCACTGCCTCCAGTCGCTCATGCTGTTCGCACCTCTGTCTTTCTCGGAAACTCGATCATTGAACTATCCCCAAGCCTTGGGAGTCTGTCGGCGAGCGCAGCCGTCAAGCCGTGCTCTTGTTCCAGATACGACAGCGAAGCGGCCGGCGTGCCATGCCCCAATGCCGCTTGCAATTCCCTGATACCTACACCGTTCTTGGCTAGTTCCGTACCAAAGTAATGTCGCAAATCATGCCAATGTATCGGTGCGTCTATACCTGCGTCGGCCATTGCCTTGTGCAGCACGCGCCCCCACGTTGCCGTGCTTACGTATTTGGCACCACGACTAGGGACGAACACGCGACAGTTCGGGAACTGGCTGACGTTCCTGCGTAAATGCGTCTCGACATCGGGGGCTATCCATTCCGGCAATGTGACGAAACGCACGCCGTCTACGGACTTCGGGGGTTTCACGATCCACTCGCCGTCAAGCCATTGTGCCTGTTTCGTCACATGAATGACAACACGTCCGTTACGTACCTCGATGTCCCGCCGTTCCAAGGCAGACAATTCACCGGCCCTAAGGCCCCCGAATGCAGCTATCAGCACCGCTACGCGCCACTGTCCCTCCAAATGGTCGAGGATACGCTTTAACTCGCCAGTGGTCGGCGCACGGTGTTCTTTGCCTGTTTTGGAGCGTGTGAGTTCCCCCGGCACGGGGTTTTTCTCCAGAACGTCGTCGTTCACTGCGGTTTGCAGTATCGCCTTGAGTACGCGGGCTTCGTTGCCCGCCGTCGTGGCCCCTGCGTTCTTGCAGCGCTGAGCGTGCCACTTGCGAATCAGAGGCGCGTCAATATCGGTCAGCGAATACGGGTTGAAGAAGCTCAACCCGTTACTGAGCATCCTCAGGTTCTCCGCCTTCGTTCGTGGTGCCAGAGCCTTGCCTTTGCTGGTTCTATGTTGTTCCACCCAAGTGTGGGCGTACTCTTTGAAGTTCGTGGCCTTGATGGCCGCGGGAGGCTTCAAGGTACCGGCCCTACGCTCCGCTTCGAGTTCCGCGCGGTAGCGTTCCGCCTCCATCTTGTCGTCAAAAGCGGGCGTGGCGTACCGGTGGCCGTTCAGATAATACTTCACACGCCACTTACCGGATTTCAGCATTTCGAGTGTACCGAACGTTTCCGTCCGCTTCTTACGCTCACGGGTAACACCATTGATGGTGTATTCGACCGTCGGGGTTTTACGCCGTGCCATCTATACCTCCAGTTTTTAGTCCCACGATTAGTCCCACATGTGACTACTGTGTGACTACTTGCTGGTATTACCTGACCTTTTATGAACTATTCTAACATGACCTAAAGCCAATAAACAGTAAGCTTGAGAAGCTATAAAGCAGCTTAAAATCAAGAATGGCGGAATATCAACAAAAAAGGTTTATTGTCAGACTTTCAATCTGACAACGAGAGTTCGACTCTCTCTGGGGGTACTGAAGGCGCAAGCTGAATATGGCTCGGAATCTCAATGGTTTCGGGCCTTATTTTTTTCTCGATGCGACTGTTTGGGACTTCAAAGGGACTTTTGCTGTCGGAATTATCTTGCTGACGATTGGCGAGCGATCTTATGGCGGTTTCCGCCTCTGCGTCCATGCGTTCCCCGTATATGGTCAGGTCATCGGGGAAAAGGTCGGCGTATCGGTCCATGGTCATTGTTGCGGTTTTGTGTCCTGCGATTCTTTGTATAACTGTGACAGGCACTCGTGCATGTGCGGCAAGGCTGACTGCCGTGTGGCGCAAATCGTGCAGAGTCAGGCGTGGTAGACCCGATTGCTTTACCGAAGCCTCAAACCATCCAGTTTTGTTCGGTGGGCGGAGGTAGTCGTTCTCTGTCAGGCATCGACCGTCGTTGATTGCGCCGGGGCGTTCGAATACTAGTGCATCGGGGTCTTTGCACTGACAGGATGTCCTCAGTCGATCGCTCAGCAGCTTTCGCGGGTATACTACCGTCCTGTCTTCACCGTTCTTGGCGGAATTGACATGCATCCCTTTGCCGGTCCAGACCGCATTTTCGCATACGCGGATTCGATTGTGGTCGAAGTCGATGTTCTTGACGCGCAGTGCCGTGGCCTCTCCGAACCGAAGTCCGGTGGTACCCATGAAAAGAATCAGGGTGGAGAAGTCTCCGCTCTTGCGCTTGCTTGCCGCCTCCGCCAGCGTAAGCAGTTCGGGCATCGTGAGGTATCGTCGTGGTTTGATGGGTTTGCTGTCGGGCAGCTCGATGTCCTCGCATGGATTGGGGCTGCGGACGTTTTCTTGGAGACTGAGCGGAAGGTTTCTCGTATGTTCAGTCTTGAGGAGCGTTCGAGGGCGGTGGAGCTATACCTCACAACGCCGATGACCACCGCGCAGGTGGTGGAGTGCCTGGGCTATCCGACCAGACAGTGCCTGGAACGCTGGCTGGCGATGGATCCCCGGTATGCTGGCCGTATGGCCAAACCCATAATTCCTCTGGAGACAAGACGGAAGGCGATCGAACTGGTGCTGGGCGGCATGCAGCAGAAGCAGGCCGCCAAACAGCTTGGCGTGAGCGTTGGTGCGGTGCACAACTGGGTCAGGGCGTACCGCAGGGGCGGCATGGCCGCGTTGCAGCCCCGGAACCAGAATGCCGCCCAGGGCGGGAAATCGGCGTCCGTCCGTCCTCGGGGCGGGGCGGATGCCGGGGGCGGCGATGACGTGGAGGCGTTGCGCCGTAGGGTCGAGGAGCTGGAGTCGGTGTATTTTGTCAACTCGGCGTGTGCCGTCTTACCGTGGGGAAGTTGACCGGGTTACCGGTCGTTATGTTGCCGGTTTGTCGTGGCTGGGCCTGTCCGGTCGGTGGTTTCTGGGTTATTGCATGAGGGCGTGGGTTTTGCGGTAGCTGTCGCCCTCGAATCTGATCATCCTGCCGTGGTGGACGGTGCGGTCGATTGACAAGCGGCGTGCCGTGTTGGGGTCGCCGAAGATCCTGCCCCATCCGCTGAACTCGATGTTGGTGGTGTAGACGATGCTCTGTCTTTCGTACGCGTTGGCGGCGACCTGGAACAGGAGGCGGCTGCCTTCCTCGTCGATCGGGATGTATCCGAGCTCGTCGACGACCAGGAGCCTGGCCCTGCCGATCTGGGAGAGCTCCCGGTCGAGCCTGTTCTCCGCGTTGGCGCGCAGTAGTCGCATGACGAGCTCGGCGGCGGTGAAGAACCGGGTCGGTACGCCCTCCAGGCAGGCCTGCCGGGCCAGCGCGATGGCCAGGTGGGTCTTGCCGGTGCCGGGAGGGCCGAACATGACCACGTCCTGCGTGTGCTCGACGAAGTCGAGGGATTCCAATGCCTGCCGCCCGTAGTCGACGGGGAAGCGCAGGGGTGTCCAGTCGTAGCCGTCGAGCGTCTTGGTTTGGGGGAACCCGGCCTGCTTGAGCAGTCGCGCGCGTTTGGAACGTTCCCGGGAATCGATCTCGGCGTTCATCCACGCGTGCATGAACCCCCGTCTGCGCGGGCGTGGCCGTCTCCAATTGGTCGGCCAATACCTGGCGGGTCAGCGGCAGCCGGCGGGCGAGTCCCATGATCCCGTCCATCAGCTGCCCGGTCGACGCGCGACGCCGTCTCGTGTCGGGCTGTGCGGTTCCGGGTTTGGTCATCATGCCTCCTTCCGGTCGTCGGACGGCCGCATGAACCGGTCGTAGTCGTGCAGGTCCGGGGCGGGCTCGTCGTGCGGCGTCTCGCCCGCGGCGATCCTGCGCGCCAGCGTCATCAGGCTCGCCTCGTCGATGCCGTGCCCCTGTTCCACGAGGCGTTCGGCGGCACGGGCCGCGGCATCGAATCCGGCGCTCTCCGATGCCCTGTGAATCAGCCGGAGCGTACGCTGCCGCTCCCTGGACTCCATCGCGTCGATGCTCAGCCGGAGCCTGTCGGGGAAATCCGCGCGTATGGGGCTCTCTCCCCACGCGCGCGGTTTTCTGGCCAACGCGGGCAGCAGCACCGCCGGATCCCGCACCGTGCCGGTGTCCCCGCCGTAGGCGCGGGGCAACTTGCCGACCCTGCGCCCGTCACGGGTGCGGATCCCCCGCGTCGAACGCGCGCAGCCCGACGTCGAGCGTCCACCCGCGCCACGACGGACCCGCGAGATAACGGTGCGAGTCCACGCTCACGCATCCCTCGCCGTCGGCCTTGCGCACCTCCCACCGGCACGCGTCGAACCGGGTTCCAGGCATCGGGGCCATCGCCTCCCGATCCCGCGCGAACAGGTCCCTGACCGGCTCGCCCTTGCGGTAATGGGGATCCTCGGCGATCCGGTCGCACCTGGAGAGCATGAACCGCCGCCGGCTGCGCATGCGACTCGGCGTTCGGCAACGGCACCATCACGTTGCGGCGCAGGAACCCGACCGCGTTCTCCACGCTGCCCTTCTCGTTGCCCGCGCCCGGATTGCAGAACCTGACCTCGATCCGGTGATGCGCGACGAACCTCTGGAACACCTCCACCACCACGATCCTGTCCCACGAGACCCGGTGCGCCGCGCCGGTGGCGTTGTCGAGCACCAGCACCGGCGGCACGGCGCCGATGTGCTCGAACACCTCGAGCAGCCCCTCGCACACGCACTCCGCGTTCTCCCCGGGCAACGCCACCGCGTACCGCATGTTCGAATACGGAAACCGCCACCAGGC
>NZ_JGYX01000004.1 GCF_000741215.1 Bifidobacterium pullorum subsp. gallinarum | reverse complement strand
GCGGGCAAGGTCTACCTCAGCCCGGTGATCGACTGCTACGACGGGATGCCGGTGGCCTGGACGATCGGCACGAGCCCGAACGCCGAGCTGGCCAACCGGATGCTCCGCGACGCGTGCGCCACGCTCGGGGACGGGGAGCGTCCGGTCATCCACTCCGACCGCGGTTGCCACTACCGGTGGCCCGGGTGGATCAGCATCTGCAGGGAGAACGGGTTGACCCGGTCGATGAGYGCGAAGGGCTGCAGTCCGGACAACGCGGCCGCGGAAGGGTTCTTCGGGCATCTCAAGCAGGAGTTCTTCCACGGCCGGAGCTTCACGGGCGTCACCATCGAAGGGTTCGTCGAACAGTTGGACGGGTACATGCGCTGGTATCGGGACGAGCGGATCAAGCTCGCCTTCGGCACCAGCATCGCCAAACGAAGACGCGAGCTCGGACTCATGGCATAATCAAAGAACAAGGACACCGGAGTCCAACAAAACGTCACCACCCCCAAACCGAAACACCAACTTGACTAAAAACAACGGGGCAGGATGGTCCGGCGAGTTTCGGGTCGATGCGGATCGTGTCGCCTATGGTCACCCATCCCATGTATTCGGCCCGTCCCTCCATCACCGCGGCGGCCACGTCCGGGTTCGCGTACCGCATGGATACGGAGTGGGGCGACAGGGGTGCGGCGAACAGGTCCTTGTGCCGCTGTTTGAGCAGGTCGGTCTGGAACACCCTGATCATCCCGTACCTACCGGGTTTCGTCCTTGCGTCCGGGGGTGTGGAACCGGTAGATGCGGGCGTGGTGGATGGCCGTGCCTATGGCCGCCGAGCCATGCCGCACCGGGTTCCGATCGAGAATGGTGGGGCTCGATGTCGTGTATGGGTACGCGCGGTCGATGTCCGATCGTTGCTAGTACGGTGAACGACTGAATCGCTTGGCAATGCTTGACTCAGCTAGAGCGATGGAATCGGAGACCCGTCTCGGTTACGGGCGCCACAAAGCGAGGGACTCCCAGTCGTCAGGGAATCCCATGTCGGGTGCGGGGATCTGCGGATACCTGTGCATGAGATCGATGAATTTCCTTTTCCATGACGGGCCATCTATTTGGGTCAATAGATAGTTTTCCATGGTGAGGAAAGCGGCGGGGCCGGTCGACCTGCGGAAGTCGTCCCAATCGTTACCCCACCAGTCCGTCGCATGCGAACCACTGCGATGCTTGGGGAGTCTCGGTGCTATGCGGGTACTGGATTCATTCCAGAAGCGGTCGTGGTGCGCGGTCATGTTCCGCGCCTGCCGGATGGTCTCCAGCCAGTTGGAGAGGATCTTGATGTCGCCACGTACATCCGGGTTTGGATTGGGATTAAATACGTGCAGGCTCGTGGCGAGCTTTCGCTTGATCGAATTGGGCGCGCCTCGGTAGAAGGTTTCCTTGAGAGTCCCATAGCTCAGGCATCCCACAATCATCCAGTACGGCGGCAGTGGATTATCGTACGTGTCCCGGAAATGCCTGATGTACGGAATGTTCGATTTCATGAAGGTCGTGCGCAACGAGGCAAGGCATGCGAGGTGCGCGTCATAGCCCAGTCCGGGAAGGCCGGCCCGTGTCATGTAGCCGAATTCCCCTCCAAACAACGACAACTCGTGGGCAAGGAAGCTCTTGAGGTAGATCTCGATGGTGATGATGCCGTCGAACACCAGCACCCGCAGCTCCTGATCGAACACGTACCGATCCCAGATGTCTTGGAACAGGGTGCCCTTACGAAACGGCAGCACGCGTTTCGCCGGCCGGTCCGGGGTGGGGGTGAGGAACGGGTACCAGTACCCCTTCAGCCGAAAATATCCCACCTGTTCGATTCGTCGTTCGAGCGTGGGCCGGTCCACCCCTCCCATGCCGTTCTCGATGAGCTTGGCCGCCAAATCGCCCACTGGCTTCGGCGGATGCTGCGGATAGGGGGGCAACTGCTGGATACCGCCGTCGTCCATGGTCCCCTCCCGATAAGAAAATGCCACCCTAGTGTGCTTCAGTGAGAGGCATTGGTGGCTTTTAACGTAAATAAGATTAACAGGTCAAACATCGTTGCGTCAAAAGAATACACTCCGTACATATAGTAGTCTCGATGTCATCGAACCACTAGATGCGCGCGTCGCCATCAGGACCACCCATGGTACAGGCGGCGGCCATGCGCAACCCTGTACAGCCCGATCACCGCTATGGTGACGAACACGGATTCGGCGGCGATGCCGAAGAACGCGTTCGGGAAACTCAGCCCGGCGAACTTCACGATCTCCGCCTGCCACGACTCCATCACCGTGGAGCAGGAGAGGACGCCGTTCACGTCGCATGCCAGCCTCTGCCCCGGATTGCGAGCCTCCTTCAACGTCTCCGCGGACAGGATGAACGAGGTGAACAACGCCACCAGCGAGGCGGCCAGCACCACCGCGTACAGCCATCCGGCCCCATGACGCCAGCCTTTGAATCCACGCGACGCCACCGCTTCCCTATCCTCCATGAACAGCCTCCTAACGGCTCCGGATTACGGTACCGGTCCACGCCATCGTGGGAGGAACATGCGTGGACCGCTTGACAGGGACAAGGATGCCACCCGGAAGACGGACGGAACCGGGCAGAACATGAAACCGCACGGAACGGAAGGACGATGAGAAGACGCGGGAACGATTACGGAACGCTGAGACTACGCGCCCGGAGCCTAGTCGCGGCGGACCGCAGGCTCATGGACGATCTCATGGCCATCAGACGGGGCAAGGGCATCGACGACGCGACCATGTGCCGCAGGATGGGCGTGACCGCCGAACGCCTCGCCGGAATCGAGAACGGCGATTTGGATCCGACGCTCGGACAGATACGCCGCTACGCGCACGCCATCGGAGCCGCCATCGAACACCACGTTACCGCCGTGGAGGCCGAATAAAAAAGGAGATCCGAACCTGTCGGACCTCCCCCGGTGCCGCCCGAAGACTTCCACCGCAATCCGACTTATTGATACACTTCCGTATTTTTCGTCGACTTCGTATCAATAGCGTCGGCATCATCCGCTTTGAACATGATGATGGGTGGGTTGTCGGATGTGCGTACAGCCAACAGCCGGCGGTCGCCGCACTATGATGCAAATGACGGGTATGCGCAGAGACGTCCGACGGCTTGAAGGAAAGGGGTTGACGTGAAGTTTGGTGCGCAATCCGAGCTGAAGGAAGTTATTGTCCGCACACACGGAAGCAGGTAGAGAGGAATCGAGCTTGGACGGTGATATGGCCATGTCTCTTTTCGATAAGTTTGGGTTGAGCGATGGGCCTCAGATGACGGTTCCGGATTACAACTTGCACCTGCCTGATATGAGGTCCGATTGGCAGCAGCTCGTGGTTATCGGGAACGGATTCGACTCGGCCTGCCAACTCAAGTCCGATTTCGTGAGCTTCTTCACGCCCCGTCTTGAGAAGCTGCAATCTATCGAACGTATCGGCATATCCAACGGTAAGAGCGTGGGCTCTCAGTTGAGGGAGGCCGGGCTGACCGTCTGGGACATCATCTTGTCCGACCGCTCCGGAGACAACTGGTGCGACATCGAGGCTGCCATTGCGAAATGGATACGACCATGCAAACCACCGCATTTCATCGACCTCCTCGACAGCATCTTCGCACTTGAGTTCAACGACAGGGCATGGCAGCGCAGTCTCCTTCCACAGGAGTCGACGGAGAATCACGTAAGGAACTATCTCATCGAGGGCAAATTCGGGTTGGAGGACGGCTATAGCCGCGATAAGTTCAACAAGCTGCTGCTCGACGAGTTGCATCGGCTCGAGGAGGCATTCGACACATACCTCACAAAACAGGTTGAGGAGACGCCCCGGTATCCGGAAGACGCGCGTCAGCTGCTCCATGATCTCATCAAGCGTGGTGTTCCGAGCGAGGAGGACTACCGAATCGAGCGCTCGGTTCTGAGCTTCAACTACACCGGACCGAAGGAGATGGGGTGTGACTTCGACGGGATCCCCTATGTGAACATCCACGGCAGACTCGGCGAGGGCATCATCTTCGGGGTCGACGGGAAAGGCATGATGACGAACGCGAACGTTGCTCCGTTCACGAAGACATATCGTCTCATGGCGAAGGGTGGCCCACAGCACTACGAAGTGCTGCCGGGCGAAGTCGACCTTATCAAGTTCTTCGGTCACTCTCTCGCGGCTGCCGACTACTCGTATTTCCAAGCGATGTTCGACGCGGTCAATTTGTATGACGGAGACACGTGCCTGGTGTTCTACTACCGGCCGTATGCCGGCAAGAGCGAACTCGAGGTCAGGACGGACATGATGAATCGTGTGACCGGGCTGCTTTCTACGTATGGGGAGACGCTTGACAACGTTGACCATGGCAATAACCTGATTCACCGGCTTCTGCTTGAGGGACGGCTTTCGGTTGAACTGATCTGACTGAATAGCCCCTGTTCAGTGCGTGTTGGGCAGGGGCTTCGTCGTCTACGGTAATCCTTCCTCGTTCAACTTCGGTGCAGAACGCGCACGCCGGTCTATCGTTCGCATGCCAGCAGGTATCGGTTCACGATCTTCAATACGCGGTCCACCGCCGGGTTGCCGACCGGTTCGCCTACCGGGGGTTCCGCCGGCCTCCAGTCGTCGGGCACGTTGAACGCGTGCTTGCGGGCCTCGTGCAGGTCGTCGTCGGTGGTGAGCATGAGATGCGTCAGGATGTCGAGGGTGTGGGCCGAGTATGCGGCGCGTCCGGACGGGAGGCTGATCGAGTCGAGGGTGGCGAGTTCGTCGTCCGACAGGCTCGTGACGAATTCCACCGCCGCCATGCATCCGGGATCCTCCTCCACGGATTCAAGGGACACCGTGTCGGAGATTCCTTCATTTCATGACGCGGTTTTCGAACTTGCGGCGTTGTGAGACGGGCCTAGCTTATGGGTGGCAGTCGGTTGGTGAGTATTCCCCTCTATGTCGGCGTTGCGTATCTACAGGTTGGGACTTAAAAGGGACTTCAGATGCGTGATTGTGCGTGTGTTACGTGTTGTGTGTGATGTCTATAATCCTTGATATTCCATGGATTGCTGAGAATGACACACTTCATAAAGAGAGTTCGACTCTCTCTGGGGGTACCAACCAGAAAGCCCGCCGAAGCGGGCTTTCTTCGTATCGGGCGTGGGTTGCCCTCCCATGTGGCTGGCGGCAACCCGCACAACAGCGGAGAGGGTCGCGTCACGCGGTCAGCAGGGCTGCGTACCGTCGGGCGGCCTCGTCCAACTCCTCATCGGTGACCTTCAGCGTGCCGTGGATGGTGAACGGCTCAAGCCAGGTCATGCCGATATGCTTGGCCGTGGCCTCAAGCGGCTTGAGCAGTTCGGGCACGATCACTCCGAACTCGCCGTCATGGCGGTACTTGTCGGACGAGCCGCCGACGCTGACGGCCGCCATCAGCTCCTTGCTGTGCAGCTTGTCGCCGCCGGTGCCGTAGGCCCAGCCATGCCGGAGCACCGTGTCCTCCCACTGCTTGAGTAGGGCGGGGGAGCTGTACCAGTACATCGGGAACTGCCAGACCACGCGGTCCGCGGCGAGCAGCGCCTCCTGCTCGGCCTCGGCGTCGATGTGGAAGTCGGGGTAGATCGCGTACTCGTCGCGCACGGTCACGCCCGGGGTGGCGGCGGCTGTTTCCGCCAGCGTCCGGTTGATGCGCGAACCGTCATGCAGATGCGGATGGAAGACCAAAACCAGAGTGTTCATTCGTATCTCCTTATCATTGTGGCCGCATGGTCGGCGCAACGCTGACGGGCACGGACGTGCGGCCGATGCCTCCAGAGTAGATGGTCGGCCCGCCTCGCGCCAATATGCCCACGGCATACCGCGGCATGCGCGACATGCATCCACGGTGTTCGCAGCGTTGTGCCGTTCGGACCCCGATCTTGCCGGTTAGACTTCGCACCGGTGCCGGTCCGGGACCCGCGCCGTTCCGCTTCGGGCGAACAAGGCGCCTCCGTTCGGGCGACATTGGTCGATTACACTGGAAATCTAGAGCGGCGGGTGTGCGGTCCGGTCGGAGTGGAGAAGGTCGGAAGGTGGATATGGATATGAACGCATCGTCGTCCGGTGTTGAGAACGCGCCGGATTTCCCGGAGCTGCCCTCGTACGCGGATGGCCGCGGCGTCCGTTCGGGTGTGGACCTGCGCGTACTGCGATATTTCCTGGCGGTGGCCGATGAGGGCAACATCACCTGGGCGGCCGAGCTGTTGCAGATCTCGCAGCCCACGTTGTCGCGTCAGCTCAAGGGCTTGGAGGATGCGCTGGGCGTGACGCTGTTCCACCGCGGTCCACATCAGATCTCGTTGACCCCGGAGGGTCGGCTGCTACGTGAGCGGGCCCAGGAGCTGGTGCAGCTGGCGGGCAAGATAGAACGCGAGGTGCGCGAGCTGCACGGTTCGCTGTCCGGCACGATTGCAATCAGCTGCGCGGAGACGCACAGCATGGATTGGCTGGCCCGGTGTATCGCGGCATTCCGGCAACGGTACCCGGAAGTGGAGTTCGAGATGCGCACCTGCACCGCCGATGTGACGGGCGACCGTCTGGAACAAGGCCTGACCGATCTGGGACTGGTCACCGAGCCATTGGACGTGAGCAGATACGATTACCTGCGTACGCATATCGATGACAGGTGGGGAATCCTGATGCGACCCGATGATCCGCTGTCGACGCTGAACGAGGTTCGGCCCGAGGACTTGGCTGGTAGGGCGCTGATTCTGCCGTTCCGTGAAGAGGTGCGTGGCGAGCTTGTCAGCTGGATGGGTGGATCGCTACGTGCGGTGTCAACCGCCGGCCTATGCGATTTGAGTATCAACGTGATGGCGATGGTACGCGGCGGGGTCGGTCTGGCCATGTCGTTCGGACTGGGAGTCCCTGATGACCTGTGCTTCAAACCGTTAAGCCCCGTGCTGGAATCCGGTGGCGCCGTCATCTGGAAGCGGGGGCGGACGTTGACCCCGGCTGCGGCCGCCTTTGTGGAATTCCTGCGCACTGAAGGCCAGCGGATCGCACGTTGAATGGGTCGTGAACACGATGGTGCGGCCATGCCCGTCGGGCATGATCGCAATGATAACCGGACATTGGCGGTCCGGGTGCCACATCGGTATCGTCGGGAACGGAAACGTCGCAACGGCGTTCCTCGGACGGAGGGAAGGGGTATGTCCACGAAACAAGCGAGGAATCGAATGATAAGGAGTAGCAATGGATAGGGTCGAACGTACCGAAGCCACGATGCAGGAGCTGTTCCATCAGCCGGCCGTCACCACGGAAGGCACCGATCCGGAGTTCATGCGCATCCTGCAGAGGTTCATCTTCGGCGATGTCTGCCACACCGGCAGCCTGGACAACCGCATGCGCGAACTGGTGACCGTCACCGTGCTGGCCACGCTCAACACGCTGCCGCAGCTGAAAGCGCATACGCAGGCGGCCCTGAACGTCGGCTGCACGCCGATCGAGATCCGCGAGGCCATCTACCAGTGCGCGCCGTTCATCGGCTTCCCGAAGACGCTGAACGCCATCGGCGCCATGAACGAGGCGTTCCAGGCCGCCGGCATCGAACTGCCGCTGCCCGAGCAGGGCACGGTGAGCGAGGAGAACCGCAACGAGCGCGGGCTTCAGCTGCAGGCGCCGCTGTACGGCACGGAGATCAAGGACCGGTACACGTGGCTGCCCGGCGACTTCGCCGAGTTCGTGCCGCGCATGCTGACCGAGCTGTGCTTCGGCGATTACATGAGCCGCGATGGGTTGGATGGTAAGACCCGCGAGCTGCTGACCGTGGTGCTGCTGGCCGCGCTGGGCGGTGCCGAGGTACAGGTCAGGAGCCATGTGGAGGGCGCGTTGAAGGCCGGCAACTCCAAGGAGGAACTGGTCTGCGCGCTTGTGCATGCCGGCTGCTACATGGGCATCCCGCGTCTGTTCAACGCGTTGAACGCCTGCAAGGAGTTGCTGACGCGGGAGTGAGGATTCCCCGCGCCGGCATTTTCTCCAGGAACGGACCGTCTTCCCCGCCACAGCAACGGGTGATGGGGAAGACGGCTGTCTATGCGTATCTCACCTTGTGGCGTCGATCCCCGGAGCGGGAGCGCAGGAGTTCTCCAGCACGCTGTAGGCAGCGCGGTATTTCTCGACGCGTGCGCGATCCGTATCGGTGACGGTCGGCAGCCGGTCGAGGTTCATATTGTCCCGCAGGTCGCTCATCTTGACCTCGCGGGCGATGCGCCCCGCACGAGCGACGGCCGGGTCCTGCGAATCGCAGGCGTCCACGATGCGTTGGATGTAGTCCATATACGATTCGTCGGCTCGTCGCGTATCCAGCTGCACCGCGGCCACCACGTCGGGCGGGAATCCGAGCGTCAGCAGCTCCTCGGCGGTGGTGTCGGTGTCCTCAATCAGGTCGTGCAGCCAGCCGGCGATACGGGCCTCATCGCTGGCGCATCCCTGCGAGACCCGTTGCGGATGCATCCAATACGCGGCCCCCGCCTTATCCGTCTGACCGGCATGGCGTTCTTTGGCCAGCTGCTCGGCGAGGGCCAGCAGATCGGTGGTGCGATGTTCCATACCGTTCAGTGTAGTGCGGTCGCAAACCGGTCGTCGTGGTGCGCTATGGGGTAAGGTGCCGCAATCCGGCATGAGACGATTGCGGTAACGCAACCATCGTTGCGGCGACACGCGATTCGTACTGGGCGAACTCCCAGCCTCGCCGCTAAGATTGGAAACCGTCGGTCGCCCTCAACGATGAGCGATCCGCAACGAACGAACCAGGACTCAAAGGAGGTCTTGTATGGTCTATCGCATGATTTTCAACCAGGAGGCGTACTTCGGCCGCGGCGCGATCAAGCAGATTCCGGACGTGGCCAAGGCGCACGGCTTCACCAAGGCGTTCATCGTCACCGATCCGGTGCTGATCGAAACCGGCACCGTCAAGAAGGTCACCGACGTGCTCGACGAGGCCGGCATGCCGTATGAGGTCTTCAGCAACGTCCAGCCGAACCCGCCGGTCGAATGCATCAAGGACGGCGTGGCCAAGTTCGCCGACGCCGGCGCCGACTTCCTGATCGGCCTGGGCGGCGGCTCCCCGCAGGACACTTGCAAGGGCATCGGCATCGTCACCGCCAACCCCGAATTCGCCGACGTGCTCTCGCTGGAGGGCGTGGCCGCCACCAAGAACCCGTCCGTGCCGATCTTCGGCGTGCCGACCACCGCCGGCACCGCCTCGGAGACCACCATCAACTATGTGATCACTGACACGGCGAACAAGCGCAAGTTCGTGGCCGTCGACCCGCATGACATCCCGATCGTGGCCTTCGTGGATCCGGATCTGACCGACACCCAGCCGCGCTCGCTCAAGGTGGCCACCGGCCTGGACGCGCTGACCCACGCCATCGAGGGCTATATCACCCCGGGCGCGTGGAGCCTGTCCGACTGCCTGTCGATGCAGACCATCCGCATGATTGCCAAGAACCTGGCCAAGTCCGCCGAAGGCGACATCCCAGCCGGCGAGCAGATGGCGTACGCCTCCTACATCACCGGTATGGCTTATTCGAACGTCGGCCTGGGCCTGGTGCACGGCATGGCGCACCCGCTGGGCGGCCGCCTCGGCGTGGCCCACGGCGTGGCCAACGGCATCCTGCTGGCGCCGGTCATGGAGTACAACAAGGAGTACACCGGCGAGAAGTACCGTGACATCGCCGACGCCTTCGGCGTTCAGGACGCCTACACCGGCGACCTCGACCACGTGCGCGACGAGGCGGTTGAGGCGGTGCGCAACCTCACCAAGGATCTCGGCAACCCGACCACGATCTCCGAGGTCGGCGCCACCGAGGCCGACCTGGAGGGCCTGGCCCATGACGCGTTCAACGACGTGTGCACACCGGGCAACCCGCGTCAGGCCACCGAGGAGGACATCTACGCGATCTACAAGTCGCTGATGTGATCCGACATTGGCGCCTTGTGCGTTGCGGGGCCCGTTCCGATCCGTTCGGAACGGGCCCTTGTGCTGTAGGGGAGTGGTGGTCGTGCGCCAAAAAGGCCTCCAGGCCGTGCCGTATTGGTCCGTTTGCCGCATGAGCACGGTGAATGTGCATCGGTTGGGCTTTTCGGCGGCCTTCTGATGGTCCTTTCGCCGCATACGCATGCGGTGGCATACGCCGAAAGGTCCCGGAACCGCTCCGCCGCCGGCGCATTGGGGGCGTGTGGCCTGCGTCCGCCGTACAATAGGGCCTCATGAGCAATGATCAGGATGACCTGAAGATCGATTTCGCTTCGGTGTTTCCGGCGAAGGGGGATGCACGCCGACCTCCGGAATGGTACGGCCGCGCCCTGCTATACACCGCCATAGCCGTGTTCCTGGCGTATTTCGTGTGGCGGTCATGGGGCAAGGTGTCCGGCGTGGTGCTGGATGTGGTCATCTCCCTGTTCCTGGCGCTCGCCATCGAACCGGTGGTGCTGCTGCTGGTGCGGCATGGCTGGAAGCGCGGCGTGGCCTCGGCCGCCAGCCTGATCGGCCTAGGTGCGGTGATCGTCGCGCTGCTGGCGCTGTTCGGCAACATGTTCGTGCAGCAGGCCATCTCGATGGTCAAGGGACTGCCGGGCGTCTATGACGAGATCTCCCGTACTGTGGAGCAGTACACGTCGTTCAAGCTGCCGGAGATCCAGAATCTGGGCAGTGAGATCTTCAACAACATCCAGACCTCCTGGGTCACGGACTTCGCCGGTCAGGCCCTGAGCACCACCATGGGGCTGTTCGGGTTCCTGCTCGACCTGCTGACCGTGGTCATGGTGACCTACTACCTGTCCGCCGCCGGTCCCAAGCTGCGTCGCAGCCTGTGCCAGTGGCTCGGCCCGGTCACGCAGCGTCGGTTCCTGCTCGGCTGGACCATCGTGCAGGACCAGATCTCCAACTTCCTGTTCTCCCGTACGATCCTGGCCATGATCAACGCCGTGTGCACGGCCATATTCCTGGACCTGATCCGCGTGCCCTACTGGCTGCCGCTGGCCCTGTTCTGCGGCATCGTCTCCCAGTTCATCCCGACCGTCGGCACCTATATCGGCGGCGCACTGCCGGTGCTGTTCGCCTGGGGGGCGAACGGCATCATGTACGCGGTGGGCGTGCTGGTGTACATCGTGGTCTACCAGCAGATCGAGAACCTGATCCTCTCGCCGAAGATCTCCCAGCGCACCATGGACCTGAACCCGGCGGTCGCGTTCCTGGCCGTGCTGGTGTTCGGCGGAGTGTTCGGCGCGCTGGGCGCGTTCCTGGCCCTGCCGATCACCGCCAGCCTGCAGGCCATCTTCAAGGTGTACACCATCCGGTACGAGCTGGTCGACTCCCCGTTGATGAACGATCCGAAGCCGGTGAAGAAGTCGAAGATCGTGGCCGGCGCCGAGGCGTTCAGCGACCACGTCATCAAGCCGATGAGCGACCATATGCCCCGTGCGGCCAGAGGGTCCAGCGCCCGTGTGCCGTCCGACGACAACTTCGAACGGCTGCGTGAGCTGTACCAGATGCCCACGGCCGAGGACCTCGACGGGTCGCAGACCGTGGCCATCCCCAAGCGTGTGCCCCCCGCGACCGGCGGCAAGCCCGTGCTTTCGGGTGCCGAACCGGACAATGGGGATATCCCCGAGCCCGACGACGGTCCCGAGGCCGCCACGGCCGCCGCGGCAGCAGGCCACGGCACGGCAACGGACGGGACGGATGCCGTCGCGCCGAAGCCGAACACCGACAATCCCAGAAGCGGGTGGCGCTGATGGTGCTGCTGAGTGTGCTGGACGTCCTGCTGGCCATCGTCGGCGCCGCCGGGCTGCTGTATCAGGGCGTGTGCATCCTGGTCTCCCTGTTCAGCAAGCCGGTGCGGTTCCCGGATGCGCCGATGGACAAGCGGTTCGCGGTGCTGATCTCCGCGCGCAACGAATCCAACGTCATCGGCAACCTCATCGGTTCGATCCACGGGCAGACCTATCCGACCGACCTCATCGACATCTGGCTGGTGGCGGACAACTGCACCGACGACACCGCCGACGTGGCCCGCAGCCTCGGCTGCCACGTCATCGAACGGTTCAACCAGGAGCAGATCGGCAAGGGCTACGCGCTGACCTATCTGCTGGACCGCATGCAATCCACCGGCGAGGCGCAGCGGTATGACGCGTTCTTCGTCTTCGACGCCGACAACCGGCTCGACCCGCACTATATCGCCGAGATGAACAAGGCATTCCAATCCGGGTTCCGCATCCTGACCAGTTACCGCAACTCCGTGAACCTGTCCGACAACTGGGTGTCCTCCGGCTCGGCACTGTGGTTCATCAGGGAATCCCGGTTCCTGAACTCCTCGCGCATGCGCCTGGGCACCAGCTGCCATGTGGGCGGCACCGGGTTCATGTTCTCCCGGGAGATCATGAACCGCAACAAGGGCTGGAAGTTCCACCTGCTGACCGAGGACCTGGAATTCACAATGGACTCGGTGCTGCACGGCGACCGTGTGGGCTACTGCGGCACGGCCATCCTGTACGACGAGCAGCCGGTCACGTTCCGCCAGAGCTGGCGGCAGCGTCTGCGCTGGAGCAAGGGGTTCCTGCAGGTGTTCCGCTATTACGGGCCCGCGCTGATCAAACGTGCGGTCAGGGAACGCGACTTCTCCGCCGTGGATCTGACGCTGCTGATCTGCCCGTTTATGGTGCTCAGCGTGATCCGTGTGACGCTGGGATTGCTGTTCGCCGCATTCGGTTTCGTGACCTGGCCCAGTCAGCTGGCGTCTCTGACCAACTGGTCCTCCGTGATCGTCACCAGCATACTGTCGCTGATGGCGCTCGCGGCGTTGACGATCATCGTGGAACGCGACCAGATCGGCGCCACGAACAAGGAGCTGTTCGCCTACGTGCTGAGCTTCCCGATTTACATGCTGAGCTATGTGCCGATCTCCTTCCAGGCCATCTTCTCCAAGGCCGAATGGAAGCCGATCGTACATAAGGGGTCCTGATTCCGCCCCTGCCGCGACAGGCCGCGCGATGCGGCCGTTTTTCCCGATTTGCCGCGGGGGGGGGGGTAAGCCATTTGCCGTAATGAGCACCCGGTATGCTGGAGCCTATGACGATAGACACATCCCAGTCATCCGTCGGTTTTGACCCGACGCCGAACGCGCCGGCGGCACCGGCCCCCACGCCCGTGGTCCCCGCGAGCCCGTCGGCGGCCATGTCGATCCGAGGTCTATTCAAGCGCTTCGGAGACAAGGTGGCCGTCAACGGCCTGTCCCTGGACATCCCGGTCGGTTCGTTCTACGGGCTTGTCGGCCCCAATGGTGCCGGCAAGACGACCACGCTGAACATGGTGACCGGGTTGCTGGTGCCGGATGCCGGCACGGCCATGATCCTGGGCCATGACGTGTGGAGCGACGTGAACCGTGCCAAGCGTTCGATCGGCGTCATGCCGCAGTCGGACCAGATCTTCGACCGGCTGACCGGCCTGCAACTGCTGGTGTATTCCGGCATGCTGCGGGGCATGGGGCGTGCGGAGACCGTCAGACGCGCCCATGACCTGCTGGGCGCCTTCGACCTGGAGCAGGCCGCCAACAAGATGGTCGTCGACTATTCGGCCGGCATGACCAAGAAGATCTGTCTGGCCGCCGCCATGATCCACAGCCCGCGCGTGCTGGTGCTCGACGAGCCGTTCGAATCGGTCGATCCGGTGTCCAGCGCCAACCTCAAGGACATCCTCATCGAATACGCGCGCACCGGCGGCACGGTGATCATCTCCTCGCATGTCATGGCGCTGGTCGAGAAGATGTGCACGCATGTGGCGGTCATCAACCAGGGCCAGGTGTGCGCGGCGGGCACGGTTGAGGAGGTGGCCGCCGGCGAGGACCTGGAGGACCGGTTCCTGCAGCTGGTCGGCGGGCGTCACGCCGCCGCGCACCTGTCGTGGCTGGATGGCGGCGCGGACGAACCGTCCGCCGCTCCGGCGATCGGTTCGGAGGCATGATGGACACCGTACTGACGATCGTCCGTCTGCGCTGGGCCCTGACGTGGGCGGCGCTGCGCAAATCGGTGTGGCAGACCATCGGGTATGTGATCTCGCTGTTGATGGGCGTCGCCGTGGTCGTCGGCACCGGCCTGCTGGCCTGGTTCCTGGGCGATCCCGCGGGAGTGAACAACGCGTCGGGATTCGCGCAGGGCCTGGAGGTGATCGTGGTGCTGCTGGGCGCGTTCATCACCCTCATGACCGCCTTCGCCCAGCTCATGCTGATCGGCGAGAGCTCCACCATGAGCCCGCGCAAGCTCGAACTCTACGGCATACCGGATCGCACGCTGCAGGCGGGACTGCTGGCCGCCGGACTGTCCGGCATTCCGGCCATCTGCGCCATCATCGCACTGATGCTCTGGTCCCTGGCCTACCGGTGGATGGGCGTCGGTGTGGTCGTTGCCGCGGTCGTTTCGGCCCCGCTGACCGTCATCACCGTCGTGAGCTTCTCGAAGATGGTTATCAACGCCGCCACCACGCTGGTCCGTTCGAATCGCGGCAAGAACCTGTTCTATATCATCGTCATGATCACATTCGTGGCGATCTGCTATGTGCCGAGCATCACGCTGAACGCCTCGATGGAGGCCGTCACGTTCAGCATCGAGACCTTCGCCGCGCCCGCTGCCGTGTTCGCGTGGACGCCGTTCGGCGCCGCATTCCAGCTGCCGTTCGACGTGCTGCATGGGGCTTGGGGGCCGTTCATCGGCCGACTGGTCGTGCTGGCGGTCAGCTGGGTGCTCTGCTTCATGGCCTCCACCTGGTGCCTGCGGCATGAGCGCCTGGTGTCGGGCAGCCAGAGCGAGGCGGTGTCGGTCAAGGGCATCGGCGCGTTCTCGTGGATGCCCGACAGCGTCTCCGGCGCGGTGTCGGCCCGCCTGTTCACCTATCTCAAGCGCGACCCGCGGCAGGGCCTGATGTTCGCGTTCCCGGTGATCTTCCTCATCCTGATGGCCTTCCAGTCGCACGGCGTCACGCCGGTTGTCTGGACGGCGCTGCCGATGAGCGCCATGTTCTTCTCCATCACCGAATCCAACGGTCTGGCCTATGACGGCCGCGGCCTGACCATGCAGGTCATCAGCGGCGTGAGCGGCGTGGCGGATCGATTGGGACGCGTGCGCATCTACGTGGGCGTGATCCTGACGTACCTGGTGGCGCTGACGATCGCCTGCTTCGTGGTGACCGGCGACTGGCGGACCCCGGACGGCATCCTGATGGGCATGACGTTCGCCGCGGGCGCGGCGTGCCTGGCCTTCTGCGGACTCGGCTTGGCCGAGGTGGTCTCCTGCGTGCTCATGTACCCGGTGCCCTCGATGGAGAAACCGTTCGCCACACCGCAGGGCCGTGCTGTGGCGCAGGGGTTCTTCCCGCTGGTCTACCTGCTCGGCATGTTCGTGCTGGCCGTGCCGTCCGGACTGGTGGCGGTCGTGCTGGCGGTGGCCGGTCAGTGGGATATGTACTGGGTGCTGATTCCCGTGTTCCTGCTCAACGGCGTGGGCTTCCTGGCGTTGGGTTCGTGGCTTGGCGGTAAGCTGATGGATGCTCGGATGCTGTCGATCGTCTCCACGCTCGATTCGTTCGCGTCCCTGCAGAAGTAATCGTCAGTCGCGACAGGGAGGACCCGTGGCACGCAGGGCGTCACGTCACCGGCATCGCAGGGCCGTTGCGGCATCACGCCGCATTGTCACCGTCGCCGTATCCGCGGCGGCCACGGTGGCGCTCGGCATTGGGTATGTGGCCGGCGACCTGACCGACGTGGTGCCCGGTGTGCTGACCCTGCAGCCGATGCGGATTCCGACGGTGCCCTCCGCCCGCACCGCGCGTGCGGCGGACCCAGTGCTTGCGGACGCCGACCGGTCCATCCCGGTCGATGCCGCCGCCGCTGACGCGCTGATCGACACGTTCCTCGGCAGCGAGGGCGTCGGCTCGGACGTCTCGATCGCCATCGCCGGCGCCGACGGCACCGTGGTGGCGGAACGCAACGCCGACATCGTCCGTGAACCCGCCTCGACGCTGAAAACATTGACCGCGGTGGCCGCGGCCACCGTGCTGGACCTGTCGGACACGTTGGATACCGAGACCTACCTGATCCAGCAGGAGGGACAGACGCCCACGCTGGTGCTCAAGGGCAACGGCGACATGCTGCTCGGCGCCGGCGCCAGCGATCCGGACCATGTCAACGGTCGCGCCGGGTTGGGCACGCTGGCCGCGCAGTCCGCGGTGGCACTGCAACAGCGCGGCATCGACCGGGTCCGGCTCGTGTACGACGACACATTGTTCGGCGAGCAGCGTTACCCCTCCCGCATCGAGGAGAACAACCCCGACAACCTGTATTACGCGCCGGTCTCCGCCCTGGCGGTCGACGGCGGGCGCAACTGGAACGGCGATCCGCCGGACGATCCCGACCTGTACACCGGGTATGCCGAACTGTCGACGCAGCCCGCGGCCGATGCCGCCGCGACGTTCGCGACGCGATTGGCCGAGAACGGCATCGCGGTCGATGGCGAAGTGACCTCGGGCGCCGCACCGCAGGGGCAGTCGCCGCTGACGTCGGTCAGCTCGGCCCAGTTGAACGAGATCATGGCGTTCATGATGCGGCATTCGGACAACACGTTGGCCGAGGAATTCGGCCGGTTGACGGCGTTGGCGGCCGGACGGGAGAACTCGCCGCACGGCGCCACGCAGGCGGTCGCCGCCACGCTGCAGGATCTCGGCGTCGATACCGCCCAGCTGACGATGGCCGACTGCTCCGGACTGGCTCCGGGCTCAAGCCTGAGCGTGCGCACGCTGATCGGCGTGCAGTCCCGGATACTGGCCGGGGGCGCCGGCTCGGTGGTGGCGGGGGCGCTATCGGTGCCCGGACTGATCGGCACGGCCGCCGGCCGGCTCGATGACGAATCCGTTGCGGGGCTGCTGCGGGTGAAAACCGGCACCTTGGGCACGGTGACCTCGATGGCCGGCAGCGTGTCACGGTTGAACGGCGGCGTGCTCTGCTTCGCCGTGGTGGTCAACAATCCGGAGAACGCGTGGGAGGCGGCCCACGCCGTCGACGTGTTCATGGCCGATCTGCCGGGGCTGTGAGATGGCGTACAGCAGTCAGATCCGTGCGGCCGTGGGGGCGGTACGCGAATCCCTGGCCGGCGTCGGCGTGGGGGTGCAGGATCGACGGTTCACCCAACATGGCGAGCACGATCCGTTGCCGGATGCGCCGCTGGTATTGGTGGCGTGTTCGGGAGGACGCGATTCGATGGCGTTGGCGGCCGTGGCACGGACTGTATGCGCCTCGCTGGGCGTACGCTGCGGTGCGGTCATCATCGATCACGGTCTGCAAGCGGGCTCGGGACGGGTGGCGCGGGAGACGGCGGACCGTTGCGAACGGCTGGGGCTTGCCCCGGTGACGCTGCGCGCGGTGCAGGTGCGGGAAAGCGGCACCGGTGTGGAGGCCGCGGCGCGTGACGCCCGCTACCGGGCGTTGGCGGCTGCGGCACGAGAATACGATGCGTCGGCGGTGCTGCTGGCCCACACCCGTGACGACCAGGCCGAGACGGTGCTGCTGGGGCTGCTGCGCTCCGGCGGCATCGATGCGATCGCCGGCATGCCGCCCACGTTCGACCGCGACGGGGTGCTGTTCGCGCGGCCGTTCTTGGAACTGGGGCGTGCCGACACGACGGCGATCTGCGAGCAGCTGCGCGTGACATGGTGGGACGACCCCACCAACGGGGAGGCCGCGGAGGGGCCGCTGGATGCGCGGTATCCGCTGCGCTCCCGCATCCGGCACGATCTGATGCCCGCATTGGCCCGCTTCATGGGGGCCGACGTATCGGCGGTGCTGGCGCGTGGCGCCCGAAGCGCACGGCATGACAAGGAGTATCTGGACGCCGAGGCGGAACGCGCGCTGGCCGACGTGGCATGCTTCGCCGGCACGGCCGATGCCGTCGATGGTAGCGACACGGCGGGTGCTGCGGGTGCTGCGGAGCCTGCAGGCGCCGATGCCGTGCGGGCGGAGGAGCGTCGGGAACGGAGGGCGGCGCTGCTGTTCGATGCGCGGAAACTCGGCGCATTGCATCCGGCGATTCGGCGGCGCGTCATCGCCCATGGGCTGGCGTCCGTAGGCGTGGCGGGCAACCAGCGGCAGGTTGAGGCCATCGAGCGGCTGGCCGTGGATTGGCATGGTCAGGGAGCTGTGAACCTTTCCGGCGGATATTCAGTAAATCGCCAGAAACACGTCATTCGCGTGTGCCAAGATGGGATGCATGAAAATCGCGGATGTTCAGGATCAGATTGACCATGAGCTGATCAGCAAGGCTCAGATCGACAGTAAAATCGCGGAGTTGGCCGCGCAGGTCAGTGAGGATTACCGGGGACGGGACCTCCTGCTGGTGGCGGTGCTCAAGGGGGCGGTGAACACGTTGGTCGCCTTCTCCCAGGCGCTCAGCATCCCCGTGCAGATGGATTTCATGAGCCTGTCCAGCTACGGAGACGGCACGGTCAGCAGCGGCACGGTAACGGTACGGCAGGATCTGTCGGTTGATGTTCGCGGGCGGCACATTCTGATCGTGGAGGATATCGTTGATTCAGGACGTACGCTGGCATGGCTGGTCGACGAGCTGAAACGCCGCGGCGCCGCCTCCGTGGAGGTCATGGCCCTACTGCAGAAGCCGTCCCGCCGAGAGGTGGATGTGGACGTGAAGTACAGCGGCTATGAGATCCCCGACGAGTTCGTGGTCGGTTTCGGCCTGGATTACGCCGAACGGTACCGCAACCTCGATTCGATCGCCGTGCTGAAGCCGGCAGTATACCAAGGAGCGTGATATGAGCTATCCCCAGGGGCCTCAACAGCCGTCGGGCAATGGCGGCAACAATAACGGCAACGGCAGCTGGCCGCCCAACCCGTTCAACCGCGATGGGGGCAACCGCGGCGGCAACGATCCCAAGCCGGTATGGCGTTCGCCCTGGCTGTGGGGCGTGGCCATTGTGGTGCTGGCCATCCTGATGTTCCAGCTGTTCGCCGGCACCGGCCGTCAGACCATCGATACCAAGGACGGCATGCAGCTGCTGAAGGGCGGCGGCGTGACCTATGCGAACATCATCGACAACCGGCAGCTCGTCCAGCTGGACCTGAGCCAGGACTTCACCAAGCAGGACCCGGACACCGGCCGTGAACGCAACTACGGCAAGGAGGTGCAGTTCTACTACACCTTCGCGCAGGGCGGCGACGTCATCGACAGCGTGGAGAAGGCCAACCCGTCCAAGGGCTGGACCTCCAGCATGCAGCAGACCAGCGTCTGGAGCTACCTGATCAGCTCGATCCTGCCGTTCATCATCATCTTCGGCATCTTCTGGTTCGCCATGAGCCGCATGGGCGGCGCGGGCGGCATGTTCGGCATGGGCGGCAAGAAGAACAACGGCAAGCTGCTGGAAGGCCAGACGCCCAAGACCAAGTTCGCCGACGTGGCGGGCGAGGACGCCGCCGTGCAGGAGGTCGAGGAGATCAAGGACTTCCTCAAGGACCCGTCCAAGTACAAGGCGCTCGGCGCCCGCATCCCGCGCGGCGTGCTGCTGTACGGCCCTCCGGGCACCGGCAAGACGCTGCTGGCGCGCGCCATCGCCGGCGAGGCGGGCGTGCCGTTCTACTCGATGGCCGGCTCGGACTTCGTCGAGATGTTCGTGGGTCTCGGCGCCTCCCGTGTGCGCGACCTGTTCGACGAGGCGAAGAAGAACGCCCCCGCCATCATCTTCATCGACGAGATCGACGCCGTCGGACGCCGCCGTGGCTCCGGCATGGGCGGCGGCCATGACGAACGCGAGCAGACCCTGAACCAGCTGCTCGTGGAGATGGACGGCTTCGACAACGACACGAACCTGATCATCATCGCGGCCACCAACCGCCCGGACGTGCTCGACCCCGCGCTGCTGCGCCCCGGTCGTTTCGACCGTCAGGTGGCCGTGGAAGCCCCGGACCTGGAAGGCCGTGAGGCCATCCTCAAGGTGCACGCCAAGGGCAAGCCGTTCGTGCCGGATGTGGATCTGCACGCCATCGCCGTGCGCACGCCGGGCTTCACCGGCGCCGATCTGGCCAACGTGCTCAACGAGGCCGCGCTGCTGTGCGCCCGTGCCGGCGCCCAGCTGATCGACAACCGCGCCATCGACGAGGCCATCGATCGCGTGATGAGCGGCCCGAAGCGCAAGTCCAAGGGCATGGCCCTCGACGAGCTGCGCAACACCGCCTACCATGAGGGCGGTCACGCGCTGGTCGCCGCGGCGCTGCACCACACCGACCCGGTCACCAAGATCACCATCCTGCCGCGAGGCCGCGCGCTCGGCTACACGGCCGTCATGCCGACCGAGGACCGCTACTCGCAGTCGCGCAACCAGCTGCTCGACCAGATGGCGTACGCGATGGGCGGTCGCACCGCCGAGGAGATCGTCTTCCACGACCCGACCACCGGCGCCTCGAACGATATCGAGAAGGCTACGGCCATCGCCCGCAAGATGGTCGTCGAATACGGCTTCTCCTCGCAGCTCGGCGCCATCAAGTGGGCCGACGATGACGATCAGACCACGGTGATGGACGGTCTGCAGCCGCGCAAGTACTCCGACCGCACGGCCGAGATCATCGACCAGGAGGTGCTGAAGCTCGTCGAGACCGCGCACACCGAGGCGTGGACGATCCTCAACGAGAACCGTGACATCCTCGACGAGCTGGTCCGTCAGCTGCTGGTCAAGCAGACGCTGAACGAGAAGGAGGTCGCCGTGATCTTCGCGAACATCCGGAAGGCCCCGGAACGCGAGGTGTGGCTCTCCAACGAGCACCGCCCGGACTCCGATCTGCCGCCGGTGCCGATTCCCGAATCACTCAAGCGCTCGGTGGGCATGGGCGCCGGCGAGTGATCCGGCTCCGAACGGACAGCGAACCATAGAGGCGAGGGGCATGCCGTCTGACGATGGCACGCCCCTCGTTGCGGAAAGGAAGGGGAACCAACGATGACCGACAATCGTGAACCAGCCCGCATCGGCGTCACGGTGCAATTGACCGAGGAACAGACGCAGGCGTTCGCCGCCGGGCAGGCCGTGGACATCGTGGTGCGGCTCGTGCCGGACGTCTCCGCAACCTGCGGCGGGTCCCCTGCGGGCATGGGAGCCGCCGCGATGGAACCCTCCTCGGACGACGGCACATCGTATGCGCATCAGGAGAGCATGTGGGAGTCATCGCCCACGGCGGGGGAGGTGTTGCCTGGTGCGGTGTCGCGTCGCGCCGTCGTGTCCCTGGACAGCACCCTGCCGGAGGCGGAGACGCTGTTCCGTTCGGCCATCGTCTCGCTGGACGCCATCCCCGGCAACGAGATCGAAGGCATCTCGCCGCTGTACCACGTCTCCAACTTCGACGGACCGGACGCCATGGCCGCCGTCGTGCAGCTGCATACCAGGCTCGATGCGCGCAGCCTGATCGGTGCGCTCGGCACCATCGAGGAAGCGCATGCCGACCAGATCGATCTGGATCTGGTCGACATGGAGGGCGTTTCCAGCAACGAGCCTGACTGCCGGGTGCCTTGGCCGTCCGCGGCCCGGAGGGCGCAGGTGCTGGCGCCGTGGTTTGACATGGACCCGGACGCCCGGCTGGGCGGGGACCCGGTATCGTTCCTGCTGGCCATGGCGCCGGACGCCGGCAGGGTGGGTGTCCTGTCCGACGATTGGATCCTTGGGGGTGAACGATGAAGGTGCGTCGAACCCCATGGTGGTATTACCTGGTGGCGCTGATCATCGGCCTTACGGGCGGCGTCGGCCTGGCCATGCTCGATGAGCGCATGGCCACGTCATTGCTCGGTGCGCCATGGTTCGTGGATGTGGTACTGATGGCGATGGGCATTGCGGTGCTGGCCCTGGCCCTGCAGGTGCATGCCTACGCCAACACCGACCCTGTCAAGCGTCCGCACGCGTTCATCAACCCGCAGCGGGCCATGATCACGCTGGTGCTGGCCAAGGCGTTGGGGTTGGCCGGTGCCGCGCTCGCCGGCTGGTACGGCGGGCAGGCCCTGATGTGTCTGACGCATCTGGAGGCCTCGTACTATTACGATGCCGCCGTGGAGTGCGCCATTGCGCTGGTGATCTGCATCATCGACATGGTCATCGGCATCGTTTCGGAGGGGCTGTGCCAGCTGCCACCGGACGAGGGTGCGGAGAACCCCAAGCTCAAGCGCGCCGAACGCCGTCGCCGACTCCAGCAGGCCGCCGCCAAAACCGCGAAATGAATGAGGCGTGCCCTTCCATAGGGAAGGCGCACGCCACACTTCGAAGCGGGAAAACCATCTCAGCGTTCCTCGGGGACGCGAATCATCGCCTCCTGCGCCATCACGGCTACCAGCGAACCGTCCTGCGTGTAGACCTTCGCGGCGCCCAGGCCGCGGCCGTGACCGGCGGTGGGAGTGTCCTGCACGTACAGGTGCCACTGGTTGATGTCGATATCGCGGTACCACCACATCGAATGGTCAATCGAGGCGTAGGAGATGCCCGGCGTCATCAGGCTTAACCCCGCACGTCGCAGGATCGGCTCCAGCATGATCTGATCACACCCCAGCGCCAGCATCGCCCGGTGCATGATCTGAGGCGCGTCCACCTGACCGGCCGCACGCATCCACACCATCTGCTTGCCCGAGTCGTTCGCCGCGCTCTTCTTGTCCGCGCCCAGCATCACCGTGCGAGTCACGTGACGGATGTCGAACGGCGACTTCTCCGCGTAGTACCGCGCGAACGGCGACTGGTCGGCGTATGGCTGCATCAGCTCGCGCGCGCTGGTCAGCGTCTCCGGATCGGGGATGCCGTCCGGCATCGGGTCGGAGAACTCCACGCCATGCTGGCCGTGCTCCTGGAAGCTGGCGATGGCGGTGAGGATCGCGCCGTCGGACTGCGTTACATTGACCCGGCGTGCCGAGAACGAACGGCCGTCGCGCAGCGATTCCACGTCGAACAGCAGATCCTGATGGATGTCGCCGGCCTTGATGAAATAGCCGTGGATGGAATGCGGCAGGCGGGTGGGGGAGACGGTCTTCGAGGCCGCGACCACGGATTGTGCGATGACCTGGCCGCCGTAGACGCGGCCGGTGGGGAAGTACAGCGCCTCGCCCTGGATGTAGGTGTGGCCGCGATCCTCGGACGGCTCTTCCAGTCCCAGCACCTTGAGGAGACGTTCCATGGCGGTGGTTTCGTCGGTCATCGATTGTTCCCTCCGATTGCTTACACTGTGAATCAAGTACTGTGATGCAGTCTAGTCGCTGATGGTAACGGCGTACGACCACGCATGTCGGAGGCTCGTATGGGCTGGAGCCGTGTACCGTTCCTTGCCCGTGCGAGGTGCTGCGCTCCCACGTCCGTGTTGTCGCCTTCATGCGACAACACGGCGTATAGCGGTCGTCCTAGTGTCCGTGTTGTCGCCGGTATATGACGAAACGCCGCTGAGCGGGTCTGAGAGGACACCGTTCGGCGGCGTTTCATTCGTATGAGTGTCTGGCGTCAGCGGGTCAGCTTGCGGTGCAGGCGGTGCGGGCGGGCCGCATCCTCACCCAAGCGGGCCACCTTGTTCTCCTGATAGGCCTGGAAGTTGCCCTCGAACCAGTACCAGCGGGCCGGATTCTCGTCATCGCCCTCCCACGCCAGGATATGCGTGGCGATGCGGTCCAGGAACCAACGGTCGTGGCTGATGACCACGGCGCAGCCCGGGAACTCGATCAGCGCGTTCTCCAGCGATTCGAGCGTCTCGACGTCCAGATCGTTGGTGGGCTCGTCGAGCAGCAGTAGGTTGCCGCCCTGCTTCAGGGTCAGCGCCAGGTTCAGGCGGTTGCGCTCACCACCGGAGAGCACGCCGGTCAGCTTCTGCTGGTCGGAACCCTTGAAGCCGAAGCTGGCCACATAGGCGCGGGTCGGCACCTCCACGCCGCCGACCTCAATGAAGTCCAGCCCGTCGGAGACGGCCTCCCACAGGTTCTTCTTCGGATCGAGGCCCGCACGGTTCTGGTCCACATAGCTGATCTTGACGGTTTCGCCCACGGTCAGCTCACCCGAAGTGAGCGGTTCCAGGCCGACGATGGTCTTGAACAGCGTGGACTTGCCGACGCCGTTCGGGCCGATTACGCCGACGATGCCGTTGCGCGGCAGCGTGAAGCTCAGATCGTCGATGAGCACGCGGTCACCGAAGGCCTTATGGATGTGCTTGGCCTCCAGTACCTGCGAGCCCAGACGCGGCCCCGGCGGAATCTGGATCTCGGAGAAATCGAGCTTCTTGGAGTTGCGCGCCTCCTGCTCCATCTGGTCGTAGCGTTCCAGACGGGCCTTGTTCTTGGCCTGGCGGGCCTTAGGCGAGGAACGCACCCACTCGAGCTCGGACTTCAGGCGCTTGGCCAGCTTGGCGTCCTTGGCGCCCTGGATCTCCATACGCTTGGCCTTGGTCTCCAGATAGGTGGTGTAGTTGCCCTTGTACGGGTACAGGTGGCCGCGGTCCACCTCGCAGATCCACTCCGCCACGTTGTCCATGAAGTAGCGGTCGTGGGTCACGGCGATGACGGCGCCCTGATACTGGTGCAGGAACTGCTCCAGCCACAGGATCGACTCGGCGTCCAGGTGGTTGGTGGGCTCGTCGAGCAACAGCAGATCGGGAGCCTCGAGCAGCAGCTTGCACAGCGCCACGCGGCGGCGCTCGCCACCGGAGCACACGGAGACCGGGGTGTCCGGATCCGGGCACTGCAGCGCGTCCATCGCCTGCTCGAGCTGCGAATCCAGATCCCAGCCGTTCGCGGCGTCGATCTCGGTCTGCAGCGCGCCCATTTCTTCCATCAGCGCATCGAAGTCGGCATCCGGGTTCGCCATCTCCTCGCCGATCTGGTTGAAGCGGGCGACCTTCTCGGCGATCTCGCCGAACGCCATCTTGATGTTCTCGCCGACGGTCTTGGTGTCGTCCAGCGGCGGCTCCTGCTGCAGGATACCGACCGTGAAGCCCGGGGTCAGATACGCCTCGCCGTTCGAGACGTTCTCGATGCCGGCCATGATCTTGAGCAGCGTGGACTTGCCCATGCCGTTCGGGCCCACCACGCCGATCTTGGCGCCGGGCAGGAAGCTCAGCGTCACGTCGTCAAGGATCACGCGGTCGCCGTAGGACTTGCGCGCCTTGATCATCTGATAAATGAATTCAGCCATAGAAGTGTCTTATCCTGTCTTATCGTTGCTATTCCAACGTTTTGCGGGGTTCGGATTCCGTAATGACACATTCTGAAATGACACAACCGTTCACGGGGGTGTCTTGTGTCATTTCGTGGTCGTTGTTCGTGTCATTGCGGTGCCCCGATCCCAAGCAAAAGCACCTTGTGGATTATCCCATATCCCGTCGTCATGCCGCAACAGTGGGCATAGGCAAATCGAAGTGACGGGGTAGAGTATCGGAAACGGATTTCGTCACATGTTGATCCATGTCTTTGCGTCGTCGATCGTCATGGCCAGGCGCTGGTGGAAATGATCGAGGAAGTGCTTGTCTTTCAACAGGGCAAGGGTGTGCCGGTTCTCCTCCGTGGCTTGGTCGAACGCGTCGGGCAAGGTTTTCACCAAGCCCGTGAATCGGTTGATGACATATTCTCTGGGCAGCTCCATGCGGTCGGCGAAGCGGAGGAGATGCTTTTCTCGCAGTTGCAGGAGTTTGCGTTGCCCGCCGATGGTCATGGCTAGGGTGGAGGCGTATCGCTGCGTTCCCGATGCGAGATAGGGGAAAACGGAGGCGAAGTCGTAGAGCGGCGCCATGGCGACGTGCGAGCCTTGGAGCATCAGCGAATAATTCTTGGCGTGGCTGTCTGTCGCTCCCAGCAGGTAGCTGGAGAGTATGCCATCTGCAAAGATGCGGACGTTGGAATCGGCCTCGTGATGGATGTCATGCGCTCGCAGCATCTCTGCATAGGCCTCGGATCTCGGTCCGCCGTGCTCCTCGTATTTTCGGTCTGCGCCGACGCCGAGGGCTTGCGTGAAGTCGATTTGGTGCAGCGCGCGCACGGTTCCGTCGGCATTCTGTATGCGGTCGAAGCGCGTGGACACAATCGCCGGTTCTCCGTCGAAGAACCTGAATTCGGTTTCTGCGACGTTTAGTCCTAGGAAATGGGCGATGCGCATGGTGAAGTGCTCGTCGAAGGCTTGGTCGGGCAGTGAGGGGATGCCGGGCTTGAGGATATGCGTGGTCAGCGCGTTGCCTGATGCGGCGAACCATTGCCCGTTCCGGAGCAGCAGGGCGGTTTTGCCTTGCTGGCCGGCGACGGACCAGTGCTCGTCCTCGCCGGAGGATTGCTCACCGGCTGGGGCTGCCTGCCGAAGGCGCAGTGCGATGTCGGCGTCGTCAAGCGGTATGAGGTCATAGGGTTCGTTCGGCGGCTGGGGCGCTGTGGTCAGGCGCAGCGCGCCCGTCGAATCCAGCCCGATGGCCGTGAGCAGATCAAAGGCGCCGGTCGAAGCCGCATGATGCAGTCTCGCCGCATTGGCCCGGGCCGCGGGGGATTCGGGAACCAGCGCTTCGAGGAAGATGGCGGGGCGTTCGTCGTCGAAACCCTTCTCCTCCAATGGCATGTCCAAGGACAATGGGGTCGGATCGTTTGACCAGCGGTAGTCGTCGTCATAGGCGAACGAGACGGTTCCCCTGCTTGAACGGGAGAACCTGCCCACATAGGTGTCGGAAAGAAAGGCGAAAAGTGTGTCTTGGAAGGTCATGGCCGTTCATCCTTGCCTGCGGCGAATTCGTCGGCGAGTTGGTCGATGGGCACGCTCTGCCGCACGTCGAGGGAGAGTCCGAGCAGGTGCAATGCCCTCAAGATTGTGGCGAAACCGGGGTTGGGGACCTTGTCGTTCTCGAAATCGATGAGCCAGCGCCTTGATACGCCAAGTTTCGCCGCGAACGTTCCTTGGCTCAGGCCGAGCGCGCGACGGCGCTGTTTGACGAGTCGTGCGTATCCTCTCGTCGAATCGACAATCATGTGAACAATTTATCACCAGTTCCCATGTAGTGCAATATATTTCGCTATTGCGAGGATGTGCAATATATTTCTCATGTTTCAATGGATCGGGTCGCTGACTGCATCTATCTTGCATTGCAAAGTAGCGTGTGGTATCTCGGTATGCAATATAGTTGCGATGGGCGGATAACGCCCGGTTTGTTGCGCACTTTGGTTGAGATCTGAATGAAGGGACATGGTCCGTCGCCGGGGTACGATTTCAGTCGCCATACATAAAACCGCTATGGAAAGAGGCGACGAACCATGTCGAACCAGATTCTACAGGTCGACGAGAACATGCTCGAGACGAAGCTGGACCGTCTCGTGTCCCGGAAGGTCGAGGAGCTGTTGAACGCGATGCCGGACGCTTCAGGCCGACGAGATCACCGGGGCCGCGAGATACGAGCGTGCGTCCGGTCGGAGGGCCTACCGTGCGGGCCACTACGAGCGGAACCTGACCGTGAAGGCCGGGACGATGACGCTCAGGGTGCCGAAGCTGAAGGGCGCGGTCTTCGAGTCGGCGGTCGTCGAACGCTACCGGCGTCGCGAGCAGAGCGTCGAGGAGGCGCCGGTCGGCATGTACCTGGCCGGCGTCGGCACGCGTCAGGTCGACGACGTCAGCCGCCTGCTGTGGGGCGAGCGGATGCCCTCCCAGACGCTCTCCGACAAGCTCAAGCGCGTGTACGAGGACATCGATCAATGGCGGAACCGTCCCCTGGCGGCCCATTCGTACCCGTACCTGTTCGTGGACGGCGTGCGGCGACAGGCGCACGTGGGGCGGGTCGGTCGAGAACGTGAGCGTGCTGGTCGCCATCGGCGTGGACGACACCGGCCGCCGTGAGGTCGTCGGGGTCGCT
The DNA here is from genome assembly GCF_000741215.1 of Bifidobacterium pullorum subsp. gallinarum. Lineage (GTDB taxonomy): Bacteria > Actinomycetota > Actinomycetes > Actinomycetales > Bifidobacteriaceae > Bifidobacterium > Bifidobacterium pullorum_B. The sequence continues at coordinate 78,892 of NZ_JGYX01000004.1, read as the reverse complement.
GAGGGCATGAAGGAGGACAGGGCCAGCCGGGGCAGTTCGTCAGGAGCATGATCGAACGCGGTCTCAGGGGCGTGCGGCTCGTGGTCGGCGACCGGTGCGCCGGGCTCGTCTCCACCGTGAACTCGATGCTGCCGGACGCGCGCTACCAGCGGTGCATGGTCCACTTCATGCGCAACGTCCTGTCCAAGGTCAGCCACAAGCACGCGGCATGGGCCGCGTCCGCCTTGAAGGCCGTGTTCGCCATGGAAAGCCGGCAGGCCGCGTTGGAGAAGGCCGAACGGGTCGCCACCGAAATGGAGTCCAAGGGGCTGAAGGCCGCCGCCTCCTGCCTCAGGGAGGGCATCGGCGAGACCGCGACCTACCTGCTCGACGACTATCCCGTCGAGCATCGGCGGCGGATCCGCACGAACAACATGATCGAACGGCCCGACCGCGAGATCCGCCGGCGCACCAGAGTGGTCGGCAGCTTCCCGGACGGCAGGAGCGCGCTCATGCTCGTCTGCGCCAGGATCCGCTACGTCACCGCCAACCAATGGAGCGCGCGCCGCTACCTGGACATGTCCCGGCTCGACGGCATCATGCAATCAACCGACTGAAGTTGTCCTCCCGGCAACGGGCCGAACCGCTTTTGCGCAAGACTTCGGGCACAACCGATGGGGGCGCAACGGTGTAAAAAGTAAGCGAGCAGTAAATCGGTATTTTCGGAGGTGCTATATGCTTGATATTCAAGATAATATGAATAAATATCTTGCCTTTTCACACTATATCGATTGGAATGAACCAAGTGTACAAAGAAAAGCCAAGGAACTAAAAGACTCTACTGAAGGCGAAATCGAGCTGGCAAAAGCCACCTACTATTTTGTTAGAGATGAAATCAAGCATTCATGGGATATCCAGGATAAAAGAGTTACGGCAACGGCCTCAGATGTATTAAGAGAGGGTGTCGGTATTTGTTGGGCAAAGTCTAATTTATTGGCCGCACTATTAAGAGCAAATGGTATTCCTTCCGGAATATGTTATCAAAGGCTTACGTTAGGCAGTACGCCTGAAAGCGGATACTGCATCCATGCTCTAAATGCTATTTATCTAAAATCCATTAACCAATGGATTCGCATAGATGCAAGAGGAAATAAAGATGGCATACAAGCAGACTTTTCTGTTGACGATGAATGCTTAGCTTTCCCCATTCGGAAAGAATATGATGAGGTGGATTATAAAACCGTTTATGCCGAACCGTTACCGCAGACAATGAACATTCTTGAAAAAAGTACAGATGCGCTGTACATGTATCTGCATTCGTTGCCCGAAAGAATTTAACAAATTTAGTTTTATCAGGGAGATATCGGAGCCAGCCGAGCCAGTCAACGGTCAAGATGAACGGCGCATTTCATGCGCCGCCGTTAACGGTTCCGCCTGTTTTTGCCAAAGGGGCAATCAAAGCGGGAAAGCCCTAAAAAATGTCTTCCCGCCCATTTCATTTTTAAGAGAAGAACAGATTGTATTCAAGTCCGGCCTTATCGACGGTCGGATTGTTCGGTGTGTCGCCGAAGCCGTTTTCTTCGTCCGAACGCTGCTCAAGTATCGCTTGTCGTTCGCGGGATATGGCTCGCAATGCAGATGCATTGAACCATCCGGGGGCGAAGGATCTGTCCACACCAGACAGCAGATACGGTGACGCGTTGATGACACGGCGCTTCTGCTCGGAGACTGTCGAGAGGCTGTCGAAATAGGCGGCCTTGTTCCTCGCCGAACGCAGATACATGAGGCTCCTCGCAACAGCCAGTCTTCCCTACTCGTTTTGCGGAACGTTCGGGAAAGCAGTACCGACGGCAACGCGCCACAATGCCTGTTGCTGTTCGGTTTTCTCGGTGGTTTCGGCATTGCCGACGATTTTGGACCACGTGCCTCACATGAGTTTCGACACCACATCGTCATGGGTGATTTCATTTCGCGAAGTTTGCAGTGCTTGCTGAGCCAGATCTCGCGCTTTGTCGGCGGTCATACCCGGGTCCGTTGAATCTCATTGCGCCAACATGGTTCGTCTACATCTGTTCCGGTGAAGTAGCCATGCTTCTGCCGTCGACCATATGCGGGATTTGTTTATCGCCGGCGCTTGCGGAAGAGATCGCCAAAGGAACGCCCTCAATGGCTTGGAATATTCCTAACGCTGGCTCCTTGTCTTAGACGAAGTGGGGCTCACTACCGAAAATCCAGCGACAGTTCTTGGCCTGGGCATAATTTGAGCCGCCGTGGCCCTGACGTGGGCTAGTCGCTATCTCTGTCGATGGATGAGCGTGATTGTTTCTGCCTTCGGATGTTGGCGCGATGCTGCGGATTCATGGGCTAAGAAGCGTGGGTGCGCATGGGCGGGTGCTGTCCGGAGCATAGGGGATTGCTCGTTCATCTGAACGGAACTATCGCGATTGATGACGATTGATGACACAGACTTGACACAAGTGCCGACCTCAGACGATGGTGACACACTTTTGTGTCACAAGACACGCCGAAGAAACGTTGAAATAGCAATGGTTACAAAGGCTGTTCCATCTGGTATACAAACTCAGCCAAAGTGATCCCATCCTCTAGGAATTCGATTGGTCACATACGTTCACCATTATTCCCCAAGCGGTCTACAGACCGTACGGAACGGTCGTCGGCTCAGATGATGATGCCGTTGCAGTGATCGACCTCATGCTGGATGATCTGCGCGGTCCAGCCGGTGAACGTGGCGTGACGGTCGCGCATACAGCGGTCCTGGTAGTCGACCTCGATGCGTCGGTACCGCAGCGTCCGGCGCTCGCCCTTGAGCGACAGGCAGCCTTCGGAGGTGTCGAACGCGCCGTCGGCGGCGGTGATGCGCGGGTTGAAGATGACGGTGATGCGGCCGCCCATCTCCTCGTCCACGAACGCGATGATCGCCTTGGCCTCGCCGATCATGTTCGCCGCCATGCCGACGCAGCGGCTGCGGTTGGCCTCCAGCGTGTCGCGCAGGTCGTCGGCGATGGGCAGGTCGTCGGCGGTCGCCGGCTCGGCCGGCCGTCGCAGGAACGAAAGCGACGTCATGATGGGACGCTGCATGGGAACTCCTTTACAGGGACAATGATGCCGGTCGGTCGGGGCCGGCGATGACGGCGTCGCGGCGGTTTGCGGCCCACCGGCGATGTGTCACCAGCTTATGTCGGGGTCGCCGACATGGCCGGGTCGGTTGCGTCGCGGGCGGAATCCGTGCCGGGGCGCCGCCGTCGGATGGTTCGCGGCGGTTGTCGAGAGGCGGTCCTAAAAAATGGTTTGCAATCAAACCAATTGGCATGCGGCGGACGTCGCGTGCGGTCGGAAGCCGCATGCGGGCGCAATCATGTGCGGAAACATATCGCCCACGGTCAGAGCCGTATGCGGAGATACGTCGCGAGCGGTCGCAACTGCGCGCGGGAAAACGGGGCGTGCGCGGCCGGAGCCGTGCACGGGGAAAGGACCGCCATGCTGGATGACGAGGTGCACTTCCTGCTGATGCGGGCGTTCAACAGCAGCAACCGCGCGGTCGTCGAACGCACCGGCGCGATGGGGCTGCTGCCCGGCCAGCCGAAGGTGCTCGAATACCTTTCCGAGCACGACGGCAGCCGCGCCACCGACATCTGCGCCGGCTGCGTGCTCGACAAATCCACGATGACAAGCCTGCTGTCCCGCATGGAGACGGCCGGGCTCATCGAGCGCCGCCGCAGCGAGACCGACGGCAGGGCATCGATGGTATGGCTGACCGCGCACGGCGCCGAAATCGCGCGCCTCATGCGCGAGTCCATCGCCGGGGTCGACGACGCGGCGATGGAGGCGTTGGGGAAGGAGGACTACCGGCGGCTCGCCGCGCTGCTGCGCAGGGCGACCGTCGCCTTCGACCGGTGCAAGACGAGCCGCGGACCGGAACGGCCGGCCTCCTGACGGCACGCGCCGTCGATCTCCGCGCCGGCGGATGCCGATGGCGATGACGCGGAGACGGACGCCGGGCGGTGGGCCGCATCGCCGGATGATATGCCGGCGGCGTCCGACGATCGACATGACAACCATGACGGGAAAGGAGCAACAAGCAATGAACCATATCGTGGCGCGATTCGCGTTCTTCGTGCTGGGCGTGGCCATCAACTCGTTCGGCATCGTGCTGATCACGGTCGGCAATCTCGGCACCTCGCCGATCTCCAGCGTGCCGTACGTGTTCAGCCTCGCGTTCCCACAGCTGAGCTTCGGCATGACCACGTTCATCTGGAACATCCTGTTCATCATGATCCAGGTCGTTCTGCTGCGCCGCCGTTTCAAACCCTCGCAGTTCCTGCAGATCATCGCGAACATCCTATTCAGCTCGGCCATCGACGTCAGCTCGGCCATCCTGTGGTTCCTTGACCCGCAGGCGCTGTGGGAGCGGCTGCTGTGCGTCGTGCTCGGATGCCTGATCCTGGCCTTCGGCATCGTCATCGAAGTCGCGCCGAACGTCATCGTCGTGCCGGGCGAGGGGCTGGTGCGCGCACTGTCGATCGTCACCAAGGTGCGCTACGGCACCGTCAAGGTGGCGTTCGACGTGACGCTGATGGTCATCGCGACGATCTGCTCGTTCATCTTCTTCGGCCGGTTGAACGGCATCGGCATCGGCACGATCATCTCGGCCATCATCGTCGGCCTGTTCATCAACGCGATCAACAAGCTGTTCAGGTTCCCGGACCACATCCGCGCGCTCGCGCTCAGCCATGATGACCACCGTGAAACGGTCACCGTCAGCAAATAGCCGGTATTGGTATCGACTACTGAACCACTGACGCTGCCGGATCGGCGAGCTCGTCGACGATGGGCTGCAGCGTGGCGAAATCAACCATGTCGACCGCGCCGCCATACGTCTCGTTGAACATGCGCGTGTCGTCGGTCCACTCGTCCTCGGGCACACGCTTCTCGTGCTGCCACATCATCCACATCATCGCCCGGTGCTTCGGGCTCAGCGACGCGTAGTCGATGCCGCCGCGCAGGTGGAAGCATTCGACGTGCGCCGCGACGGCGGGCGGCAGCTGCCTGTCGACGACGGCGCGCAGATGCTCGGCGTTGCCCGGGATCGCCGGGTCGCCCAGTCCGACGGTGACCACGATGACGCGCGGTCGACGGCTCGCCTCGGCGACGGGGTCGTCCTCGCGCGGGAACCGGCGGATGCGTTCGGTGACGTTCACCAGCCGCGCCATCGTCCGCTTCAGTCCCGGCACGCCGCCGGCGAACACCGCGCCGAGATACACGATGACGTCCGCGGTGACCAGCGAGACATCGTCGACCGCGACATAGGGAACCGCGGCGGTGCCCAGCAGCCGCGCGAGTTCGTCGGCGTACCGTTCAGTGGTGCCGTATCTGCCGCCGTACACAATCAGGGTGTCCATCGCATCCTCCTTGATGTCGGCCATCCTCGTCGATGGCAGGTGGCTCCCATTGTACGGGCGGCCGTGGTCCGCGGACGGCCCGGATGCCGGTCCGGTCGCGGCGGGCCGGCCCGTGGCCCGAATGACGGCGCGGGAACCCGCTAGCCCAGACGGATCAACGCGATGCCGGCGACGGCGACGACGATGCCGGCGATCTGCACGACGCCGACGCGGCGCCTGGCCACCGCGAACCATCCGAACGTATCGATGAGCAGGCCGCCGATCACCTGGCCGAGCAGCGCGACCAGCACGGTCAGCCCCGTGCCCAGCAGCGGCGACAGCACCGAATTGGTCAGGACCACCAACGAGCCGAGGAATCCGCCGAACCACATCCACCACGGGTTGCCGCCGCCGAATGCCCGGTGCAGTCCGAAGCCGCGGTCATGGACCAGCACGATCACCAGCAGCGTCAGTAGTCCCACGAGGAACGAGACGAACGATGCCTTGATCGGCGAACCCAGCTCGGTGCCCAGCCGTCCGAGTATTGAGGTCTGCACCGCCGAGCACATGCCGCACAGCATACCGATCCCGCGCCACAGCCATATCGCCGGGGACATCCGCTCGTCGCGACGGACCTGAACGCCGGTTCCCGTGCCGTCGTCCCCGCCGCCATCGGCCCGGGGCCCCTCCGTCCGTCGGACGCCGCGTTGCGGCCGTAGCCGGCCGCCGTACACCAGGTCGGCGACGACGATCGCCAGTGCGAATCCGACCGCCGCCAGCACCGCGCCGATCGCGCGCGCCACGGTCATCGGCTGTTGCGGACTGCCGAACCAGCCGAATTCGTCGATGAGCAGGCCCATGAGAATCTGACCCAGCACCGGCATCATCACGGTCTGCAGGCTGCCCAGTTTCGGCAGCAGCAGTATGTTCCCAGTCATGAAGATCACGCCGAACAAACCGGCCAGCCACATCCACCACGGGCCGGCCAGCGCCGATGCCGGCAGCAGCGGGTGCGGTCCCAGCGTTAGCGCGGCGACGAGCGTCACCAGCGTCCCGACGGTGAACGAGACCAGCGATGCGCGGAACGGCGTCCCCACGGCCATGCGCAGACGACTGTTGACGGCGGTCTGGATCGGCGTGACGGCGCCGACCATGACTCCCAGAAGCAGCAACGGCATACGCAACACCTCCCACGACCGATGATAGCCACGGGCGCGGGGAAATGATCGATGTTTGACGGTCTACCGGAATCGCGCTACAATCAGAACCGCAAAATTCAAGTGGACTTTTCCGGATTCGGTCATCTTTTTGCCACGTGGCTATCTTGTGATAGCCACGTGGCTTTTTTGTTGTCCGCATTCGGAATGCCGACGGAATGGAGGATGGTGTTATGGATAACGACTTCCTGTCTCTTATCAAGACGCGTCGCGCCGTAAGGGCTTATACAGATGAACCTGTACCTTCCGATGTGCTGGACGCCATACTGGAAGCGGGAACTTACGCGCCTACCGGCGGCGGACGCCAATCTCCCGTCATTGTCGCGATCACGAATCCCGAATACCGGCAGGAGATAGCGAGACTGAACGCGGAAGTGATAGGGAACGAAACGGACCCTTACCATGGCGCACCCGTTGTGGTTTTGGTTTTGGCGGATGGCTCCGCGAACACCTTTGTGGAGGATGGGAGCTGCGTTCTTGAAAATATGATGCTGGCCGCCCATGCGTTCGGATTGGGCACCGTATGGGTACATCGGGAGCGTGAGATTTTTGACGGTAAAAAAGGCAAGGCTCTTCTGCGGGAATGGGGGCTTCCGGAAACCTTACGCGGCGTCGGGGCGATTGCATTGGGTTATCCGGCCAGGGAGCCCGGTCGGCCCGCGGCTCGGAAGCAAGACTACATCGTACGGATCTGACATTCCGTTATCCGGCGCGATTCCCCTGCATCGGATAAGCGGAGAGGAGGAAAATATGCGAACCGAAAACAAAATGGCCGTTGAGCCCGTCGGAAAACTCATTTGGCAAATGTCACTGCCGCCTCTAATCTCCATGTTCCTGCAATATTCCTATAACCTGATAGACAGTGCGTTCGTGGCGCAGCTGAGCGAGAATGCGCTGACGGCGGTCTCCCTGTCGTTCCCGATCACGACTCTGATGAACGCGGCCTCCATCTGGATCGGCGTCGGCGTGAACGTGCTGATCGCCGGGTATCTCGGAAGGAAGGAGCAGGACAAGGCGAACGCCGCCGTCACGCACGGGTTGCTGCTGTCTTTCGGCATCGGCGCGTTGCTCACCCTGGTGTCGCTGTGCATGATGAGGCCTTATTTTCGGGCGTTCACCGGCAATGAGGAGATCTATCGGCTGAGCATCGCCTATATGGGCGTATGTTCGTTCATGCAGATTCCCAACATGGTGCATATCGCGATCCAGAAGATGATACAGGCCACAGGGAATATGGTGACCCCCATGTGGTTCCAGATCGCGGGGGTGGTCGTCAATTTCGTTCTCAACCCCGTCCTGATATTCGGCATCGGCGTCTTCCCGGCCATGGGCATAGTCGGTTCCGCGTCGGCCACCGTGTCGGGCTATCTGGTATCCATGATCCTGGCGTTCGCCCTGTTGCTGGGGACGAAGCAGAAAGTGCAGGTGAAAGTCAGAGGATTCCGTCTGCAAAGGCGGATGATCGGCCGGATCTTCGTCTTTGGGCTGCCGTCGTTCATCATGAATGCCCTCAGCTCGTTTATGGTGACCATCGTCAACCTGTTTCTGGTCGCGTATTCCGATACGGCAATCGCGTTCTTCGGCGCGTATTTCAAGGTGCAGCAGTTGATCGTCATGACGGTGAACGGTTTGATTCAAGGCTGCCTGCCTGTCATGCGGTTCAACTACGCCGCGGGGAACAAGGAAAGGCTGCATTTGGCCTTCCGATACGGAACCGTTTTGGTCACCGGCATGATGGTGCTGGGGACACTGGTCGTCGTCCTCCTCCCGGCGCAGATCCTGGGATTGTTCATGGCATCGGAAGCCATGCGTTCGTTCGGAATATCCGCCATGCGGATCATGGCGGCAAGCTACCTGTTCTGTGGCCTCTCCACGATGATCTCCACCTATTTCCAGGCCACGGAGAAGGTATATTCGAGCATAGCGATCCAGCTGTGCAGACAGTTGCTGTTTCTCGTCCCCGCGTTATGGTGTCTGGATAGACTGTTCCGGTTGAACGGGATCTGGCTTGCATTCCCCGTCGCCGAAATCGCCGCCCTGCTCGTTGCCCTCGTGATGATGGCATGGTATCGCCGCAAGGAAGGTTCCACGCCGCGTGTCGCGGACGGAAACGATGGACAAACGTCGCGACGTTGATTGTTAACGGGCGATCATGCCTGGCAAGTCGTCGTTACCGGCGTGCACGGGCGTCGCGGGTGCACAGCCGGTAATACTTGTGCGGCGTGGGTATGGCATCGCCCGATTCGACCAGGCCCTTGTTCATCAGGCTGCGCAATCCAGCCGCCACGGCGACGGGGGAGAGTCCGAGTTCGCGGATGATGTCGCGCACGCTGGCCGAGGGTTCGCGCTCGAGCAGATGCAGGATGCGCCTGGCGAAATCCCGTTCGGTCAACGCGGCGTCGTTCACGCGTCCGGGGATGACGACGCGGAACAGGTCGAGCTCGTTTTCGATACGCACCGGCTCGCGCGCCTCGCTGCGTAGCGCGGCGCCGATGCGCAGATATCCGGTGCCATTGTCGCGCAGCACGGTGCCGCCGTCCGGGGATGGGGCGGATTGCAGCAGGGAGAACAGGAACGCGTTGCGCGTGGACGTGGAGGCCTCATGGGTGAGCCGTTGTTTGGAGACCGCGCCGAACAGGCCTCCCGGGTTCGACACCTCGATCCGGTCGGTGAACACGTCGACGTGCACGGGCGTGCCGAGCGCGTCTGGGGAGTAATCGCGGTGGGTCAGCGCGTTGGCGACGGCCTCGCGCAGGACCAGCTGCGGATACATCGCGGTCTGCGCCGGGGCAGCGTCGGAGCTGGTGCCGGGAACGGCGGTCCATGCCATCAGCGAGGCGACCGTGTCGTCGATCATTGTGGGGATCGGCCCGGTGAACGTGTCGGACGCGACGAGTTGCGCGTCGCCCCTGAACACCTCGTCGCGCGAGGTTCCCGGGTATACGGCGACGGTGACGGTAAGCCGCGGGAAGAACTTCTGCGGATACCGGCCCACGGCCAGCAGTCCCGCGAGCGTGGGGTGCGCGCGGTGCGCGGCCTGCACCGGTTCGATAGCGTCGGGGGCGACGGTGTCCGGAGCCGTTGCGGTGTCGTTGCGATTCGTGTCGTGTGCGCGCGTTTCGTCGTCGCAGGACTGACGGTCTTCGGCATATTCATCTGTGGACGGTTCGCGCAGGATGCGCAGATCCAGCATCATATCCTCGTCGGAACGGTCCGCGAACACGTGCGGGTGCCGCTCGCGCTCGCGTTCGAGCAGGGCGCGGAGGAGTGTCGGGTTGAGATCGTCGAGCGTGGCCTCCGGCACGATCGCGATGTCGTGCTCCGGCTGGCGTTGCTCCTCGAGCAGGCGGTCGACCTCGTAGGTGGTCATCTTGCGGTCGCCGTCGCCGGTGCGGATATAGGAGCCGCCGTGCGGGCCGATCGAGGAGATGAAGCAGGGCTTCTCGCGCGGCAGCATCTCGTCGATGACGGCGAACACCAGGTTCGCACCCTCGAACGGGCAGGTCACGATCACCGGACGGACCACCGGCGTGAGTTTCTCGCAGGCCTGGCTCAGCGCCTCCTGCATCGCGCGTGCGTCGAAGTCCTCGACCGGCGTGAACCCGGCTTTCTCGCTCAGTCCCAGGATGATGTACCCGCCGTTGCCGTTGGAGAACGCGGACAGCGTCTCGGTGATGGTGGAGCTGATCTTGCGCTTGCATTCCTTGACCTCGAACTGCTGCGTATCGTTGCCGATGACGCGCATCAGTTCGATGAGCTCGGTCATCTTGGCCGTGTAGTCGTCGTTGTCCATCGCGCCTCCAGGAGTGTGCCGCTGCCACTCGGTGACGGTTGTACTCCGGCTGGCTCCGGTCGTACTCCGGTTGGTGCCGGTCCTCCATCACAGGTTCCTGTCATCCATCCTATGCCGACGGCGACGCGTGCACGGCGACGTCGGCCAGGCATGTCGCCATACCACCGCGGATAACAGGGCCGACACGGGACAGACGGGACGCAACAGGGGCGGGTTTCACATCGCCCGTGAATCGGATACGATAAAGCCCGCGACGGGCGTTCCTCGTCGCGGGCCTTGACGCCGCGGTATGTATGGTTGCGCGGAATGCGATTACAGCACCGCGTCCATCGCCTGCCTGAGGTCGGCGATGATGTCGTCGGCGTTCTCGATACCGCAGCTCAGGCGCACCAGATCGATGCCCACGCCGGCCTCATCGAGCTGCTCCTCGGTGAGCTGACGGTGCGTGGTGCCGGCCGGGTACAGCGCGCAGCTGCGAGCGTCGGCCACATGCGTGGCGATCGAAATCATCTTGAAGTGGTCGAGCAGCGCGGAGACCTTGTCGCGGCCGCCGGGCACGCCGAAGGAGATCACTCCGCAGGTGCCGTTCGGCATGTACTTCTTGGCGGTCTCGTAATACTTGTCGCCGGGCAGGCCTGGGAACTGCACCCAGCTGACGCGCGGATCGGCGGCCAGGAATTCGGCCACCTTCTGCGCGTTCTCGCAGTGGCGCTGCATGCGCACGGCCAGAGACTCCAGATGCATGCCCATGATCCACGAATTCATCGGCGCCGGGGTGGAGCCGAAGTCGCGCATCAGCTGCGCGGTCGCCTTGGTGATGAACGCGCCCTTGCCGAAATCCTTCGCGTAGGTCACGCCATGGTAGGAGTCATCCGGCGTGGTCAGGCCCGGGAACTTGTCCGCATGAGCCATCCAGTCGAAGTTGCCGGAGTCCACGATCGCACCGCCCACGCAGGAGCCGTGGCCGTCCATGTACTTGGTGGTCGCATGGGTCACGATGTCCACGCCGTACTCGAACGGACGGCAGTTGATCGGGGTGGGGAACGTGTTGTCCACGATGATCGGCACGCCGTGGTCATGCGCGGCGGAGACGAACTTGTCGAAGTCGAGCACGATCAGCGCCGGATTCGAGATCGATTCGGCGAACACGGCCTTGGTGTTCGGTTGGAACGCGGCGTCCAGCTCCTCCGGCGTGCAGTCGGGGCTCACGAACGTGCACTCGATGCCCATCTTGCGCATCGTCACGTTGATCAGATTGAACGTGCCGCCGTAGATCGCTGACGAGGCGACGATGTGGTCGCCCGCATTGCAGATGTTGAACAGCGCGAAGAAGTTCGCCGCCTGGCCGGACGAGGTCAGCATCGCGGCCGCGCCGCCCTCCATCTCGCAGATCTTCGCCGCCACCATGTCATTCGTCGGGTTCTGCAGGCGGGTGTAGAAGTATCCGGACTCCGACAGGTCGAACAGTCGGCTCATCTGCTCGCTGGACGTGTACTTGAACGTCGTGGCCTGGATGATCGGCGGGGTACGGGACTCGCCGTTGCCCGGCTGATAGCCGCCCTGTACGCATGTGGTATCGATCGCGCTCATTGATGCTCCTTCTATTGTTGCCGCGATGCCTGCCGCCGCGTCGTCCCGACGGCGCGCGGCCGCATCGCCGGCCATGGTCCTGGCTACGCATACTCTAACACCGCGGGTCGGCGCGGAGGCTCGCGTGCCCGGTGGTTGGGCATCCATGTCATCTATGACGCGTTATCATCATCCGGTGAGCAAGACGAATGAGGGTATGCGTAACGGTATTGGAACGGGTGCTGCGGCGGGCGGCGCGGGCCGGGGTGATCGGCCGTCGTCGGGCGGCCGCCGGGTGGTGCAGACCCCGCAGGGCGTGACGGCGATGGTGGTCGCCGAGGTGGTGTACGGGTTCTTCCCGCTGTACTGGGCGGCGCTCGCGAATATCTCGTCGATGAACGTGATGCTGTACCGCATCGTGACCGCCGCGGTGGTGATGGTGCTGTTCATGTTGGCCACGCGGCGCTGGCCGCGGTTCGTGGCGTCGGTGAAGGCGCTGTGGGCGCGCCCGAAGGTGTTCGCCGCCGCGGTGGCCGCCGCCGTGCTCGTGACGATCGACTGGGTGGTCTATATCTACCTGGTGTCGATCGGGCACACCTCCGAGGCCAGTGCGGCGAACTTCCTGATGCCGCTGATCAACATGCTGCTCGCCCTAGTGTTCCTGCGCGAGCGGACCACCGGCTTGAGCATCGTATCCATGCTTGTGGCGCTGGCCGGCGGCGTGCTGTATGTGATGGACACGGGCGCGTTCCCCGGGCTGGCGATGCTGATGACGTTCAGCTACAGTGGCTACTGCCTGATCAAACGTTTCGTGCCGCTGGATCCGTTCGAGTCGCTGACGTTCGAGACCGGCGTGCTGACGCCGTTCGCATTCGTGGCGCTCGCCGTGCAGCCGCGGTTCGGCGTGCCGGCGGGGGAGCCGTGGTGGGGCTGGCTGCTGCTGGCCGGATGCGGCATCCTGACGGTGATTCCGCTGGTGCTGACCTCGTACGCGGTCAAGCACGCCACGTTCATCACGGTGAGTTTCAGCCAGTACATCACGCCGACGATCCAGTTGGTGCTGGGCATTGTGGTGTTGGGCGAGCAGGTGCCGGCCAGCCGGTTCATCTCGTTCACGGTGATCTGGCTGGCGCTGGTGGTCTACTCCTTCGACGTGCTGCGCCAGCATCGCCGCCGCTTGACGTTGGGATGATCCGCGACGGCATGCCGCTGGATCGCGTGATATTGAGGGAAGGAATATGGCATGGACGGAAATAGTCGAACCATACGCGACATACCGTCGACCGGGCTGTGGGCCGCCCTGATATTTCTGGTCGCGTTGAACCTGCGTCCGGCGATCGCGGCGGTGGGGCCGCTGCTGACGCGGATCGGCATGGATCTGAACTGGGGTGAGGGCGTGCAGGGAATCCTGGCGGCGATGCCGCTGTGGGCGTTCGCCGCGATCAGCCCGCTGGTGGGGCTCGTCACCGCACGGATCGGTACGGATGCGACGGTCGCCGTGGCGCTGGCGCTGCTGGCTGTGGGCGATGTCGTGCGTTCGGTCGGCGGACAGATCTGCGTATGGCTGGGCACGGTCGGCGTCGGCGCGGCCATCGCAATCGGCAACGTGCTGGTTCCGGTCATCGCCAAACGTGACTTCCGCGAACGTGTGTCGATGGCCACCGGCGTGTACTCCGGCTGCATCACCGCGGGGTCGGCGATCGCCGGGGCGACGGCCGTGCCCTTGGCCGACCTGCTGGGCGGCTGGCGGCCGTCGCTGGCGTTCTGGGCCGTGCCGCCGCTGGTGGTACTGGCGTTGTGGCTTATGCGTCTACGGCGTACATCGCGTCGGGTGACCGCCGGGATGCGTCGCGACAAGACCGGGGAACCTCGGGCGGACGCTGCAACCGTGTGCGCGGCGATGCCGCCTGCGTCGGGTGCCAAGAGTACCGCGGAAACAGGGGATTCGTCGAAATGTCCGGATGCGCGCGTGCCTCGGAGCGGAACGGGCGACGATGCGCGGCCGGCCGGCGATGTCGCATCGAATCCGGCTCCGCTGTGGCGTCGGCCGATGACGTGGTGGGTGACCTTATATATGGGGTTGCAGTCGGCGGCGTTCTACACGATGTCCAACTGGCTGCCGAGCGTATCCGCGGGGGCGGGGTTCGACGAGGGGACGGCGGGCATGCATCTGTTCCTGTTCCAGTCGATCGGCATCCTCTCCGGACTGCTGGTGCCGATGCTGATGCAGGTCGGCGGCAATCAGGTGTGCGCCGCGCTGGTCTCCAGCCTGCCCATGGTTGTGGCGTATGTCGGCATGCTGACGCTGCCGCAAGCCATGATGGTGTGGAGCGTCATCGGCGGCTGCGGGCAGGGCGCCACACTGGTGGTGGCGCTGTCGCTGATCGCGTTGCGTGGCACCACCGCGCAGGAGACCGTCCGATTGTCCGGTATCGCCCAGTCGTTGGGATATCTGCTGGCGTCGATCGGTCCCGCCGCGTTCGGCATGCTGGCCGAGCTCTCCGGGGCGTGGGCGGCGCCGTTGCTGTTGGCGTTGGCGCTGGCCGCGGCGCAATGCGTGGTTGCGGTACTTGTCGGCCGTCCTTGTCCATGAGAGGCGAGCGTGTGGCAGGTGTGAAACACTTACGCGATATACGGATCGGTTGTGTTCATTAAGGAGTTGAGCGTCATGACGGCATTCGAATATGCGATGGAGCCGGACGAGGCGGTGAAATCCTCGATCCATGAGATTCTGCGCGCCTACAACCGCGAGCATTTCGAGATCCTGGACGAGCGGGAGATCGCGATCACGGCCAAGGACGATGACGGCGCGGTGGTTGGCGGCGTATACGGCACGATGTTCGGCCAATGGTTGGAGATCGAGGTGTTGGCGGTGGCTCCGGGTCATCGTGGCCGGGGCGTGGGCAGCGACCTGCTGTCTCGCATCGAACAGGCCGGGCGCGAGCACGGCTGCCGGTATGCGCTGCTCAACACCTTCGATTTCCAAGGGCGCGACTTCTACCCGAAGTACGGCTACCGCCAGATCGGGGAGATTCAGGGCTACCCGCTGACCGGCAGCCAGCACTGGTTCGTCAAGGATCTCCGCTGATTGCGTCTGCCCGGATCCCGTTCCTGTCCCGGTCCACGGCACCTTCGGATTCTGGCGCCCTCGGACTCTGACACCCTCGGACCCTGACGCATTGAGGCTCAACACTCCCGAACTCTCCGGACTCTGATGCATCGTGACTCTGATGCTTTCCAAAAAACGTTGTTATTCCGCGGTTCTGTGGAATATGTCAGAGTCACGATGCATCAGAGTCCGAACGAAGCCGGGTGTGTCAGGCGGCGGTGGCGGCCAGATAGCCTTCCTCCACGGCGCGGTTGATGTCCGCAGCCTTGCCATTGCAGTCGCCGACCAGCGTGACCTTGATGCCGTGCTCTTCGAGCGCGGCGGTGTCGAAGGTCACTCCTCGGCGGCGATCTGCCCCATCATCTCGACGATGGTGACCTCGCAATCGCCTTGGGCGATGTACTCGGCGGTCTCCGCTCCGACCAGGCCGCCGCCGACCACCGCGATCTTCCGCGGCGTCCCGGCGGGCGTGATGACACGCTTGTACTCGTAGCCGTCCTCCGGGGTCATGATGCGTCCCACCGTGGAGACCGGCACGGACACGGCCTCCTTGATGCGGCGGGCGTACGGCGCCATGAAGCATTCGGGACGCGTGCCCATCGCGGGGATGGTGTCGTTGAGATTACCGGTGTGGTTGGCCTGACCGACATGGAAGGTGTCGACGCCGTCGGCCTCAAGCAGCTTGGCGAGTTCCACCGCCTCGTCGATGAACAGGCCGCCGCGGCCGAGCTGCGGGTTCTCGGTGATGATCGGCAGCTTGTAGTCGATGCAGATGTCCGGCGAACCCTCACGGATGGCGCGCACGACCGCGCGGGCGAAGCGCGTGCGGTTCTCGAAGCTGCCGCCGTACTCGTCGGTGCGTTGGTTGATCAGCGGCGAACACAGCGAGCCGATCAGACGGTCGCCGTGCACCTCGATGGCGTCCGCACCGGCCTGCGTGGCGCGGCGGGCCAGCGCGGTGATATGGACGAGGATCTCCTGAAGGCGTTCGCCGGTGACTTCATTGATGTAATGCTGCATGTCATGGTGCAGTTTGGCCCGGGCGCCGGCCATGTCGCCTTTGGCGAAGAGTTCGGCCACGGCCACCGTGTCGTACTCCGGGTGGAACACCTGCAGGCCGAGCTTGCAATCGAATTCGTGCAGCGCGTCGGCCAGGGCCTTGAACGAGGGGATCTGATCATCGTTGACGAGCTTGGGCGTGGGGGAGATAGTGCGCACGGGGTCACGGTCGCCGAGCACGATGTAGGAGGCACCGCCTTCGGCCACGCGCTTGTAGAAGTTGATGCTCTGCTCGGTGATGGAACCGTCGCGTGCCTCGTAGCCGGTGGTCATCGGCGGGAACATGATGCGGTTCTTCAGGGTCATATGGTTGATTTCAAGCGGTTCGAGCAGGGTTTGCAGTGCCATGTGGTGCTCCTTTGCGTGTCAATGGGTGGTGGATGCGCCGTGGTGATGGCCGGCCTCAACGCTGTGGGTGCCGTGAGGCGAGGATCTCAACATCGAGATGTCAATACTTCACTGTTGATACGCACATTATCGCCACAAATATGCGCAACGTGTAATTGATGCATGGCGTGTGGCGCATCAACGGGACGGCGGGGTAAGTGTACAAAACGCGAACGCGCGAAGAATACTTGACGACTATGCGGGGAAATCGAACGGAACGTCCGCATGGTGCCTGTCGGTGCGCTCTTAGAGTGGGGACGCCATTCCTTCTTGGGAGCGGCTGCCTATGAGAAAGAGAAAACATGCGTCACATTCTTCCCCAATCATCGCGGTGCGCTCGCCGTCTGGCGGCGCTCGCCTTGGGCGTCTCGCTGGCTGCGGTGCCATGCGTGACCACCGTCAGCGCCTATGCTGATGAATCTGCGCAGAATGCGTACAGTGTCACGCCGCTTGCAGCGACGGGCGCAGCCATCGCCGGCGGCATGCCGGTGGTCATCACCGAGCTTGCCGTCAACACCGGTAACACTGTCGGCGGCGTCGACACCATGGTGGACGCCGGCGAATACATCGAGCTGACGAACATGGGTGCGGAGCCTGTGAACATCAGCGACCTGAGCCTGACCTACAACGGGGTCGACTGGACCCCCGAGGCTTTCGAATCCGCGGCCGCCGACGCCTCCTTGGATGTGGCCGTCCAACCTGGGGCGTCCATCGTGCTGTGGGACAATTTTGCGCAATTCGAATCCGATCTGGAAGGGCAGGATCTCGCTGCCTGTTTCAATGCCTTCTGGCAGGATGCGTCCGGCGTCGACCCGCAGCTGCAGTACGGCGTCAACCTGTTCACCGTCTCCAAAGGCGAGGGCATGGCGAACGGGAGCGCCCGTACCCTTGTGTTGACCCGGAAGTCCACCGGCGCCACCAACACCGTTGGCTATGACGGCGGAGGCGCGGCGGACACCACGCTGAACCTTTCTTATGACGCCAATGGCGTCGGTACGCTCAGCACTGACAACTCCGCCACGCCTGGTTCGCTTGTCGAAGGACAGAAGCCGGAATCTTGGCCTGTCCAGTCCGATCGCGAGACCATCATCACCGATGTCAGCGAACTGCCGGAGGTCGTCTATGACACCGACGCCATCACGCTGAAGGCGCAGATCGCCGTATCCGATGGTAACGAGCACATCGCCTCGGTGGCGTTGCAGTGGAAGACCGACACCGATACCGACTATGTCGACTCGAACCTCGCCGGCACCGTCGAGAACGACGTGTGGTCGTTCGCCATCCCCTCCGGCACGTTCGCGGGCAAGGGCACGATGGCGTACCGTTTCGTCGTCACCGATGACGAGGGGCTCGTCACCACGCAGGAAGGTGCGCAGATCGCGCTCTCCGTGAACCAGAGCGGGTATGAGCAGGCGCTGGTCCCGCTGGTCATCACCGAGATGGATCCGAACTCCGCCAATGTCGGCGGGGCCGACGGATACGAGTTCATCGAAGTCACGAACGTCTCTGATCAAACTGTTGACTTCTCTGACGCCTACACCATCTACTACAGCTATCCGGAACAGGGCGATGCCGGAGACGTGGAGTGGGGCGCCGATCAGGCCGACATCAAGATCGCCGCCGGCGATTCTGCGGTGTTTTGGATCAAGAACGGTTCGAACGACGACCTGACCGACACCGATTTCAACAATGAGTTCGACCTGACCGGCGAGCATGCGCTCACGATGGGTAAGGACCTGTTCACCATCCATTCGGCGGGCATGTCCAACAGCTCGGCACGTCTGATGAAAATCAGCACCAAGACCAAAACCTTGGTTTCGTCGGCGGCATACACCGCGGACTCCAGTGGGTCGAACACCCTGCGTTACGTCTATGCCGGCGGCACGAATGAGAGTACGCTTGCCAGCATCGATCAGCCCGCCACCCCGGGCAGTGTGGCTCCATCCGACATCCGCGCCACTGCATACACGTTCCCCCAGAACGTCACCGCTCCCGATATCGCCGATTCCACGCCGTCCACCTTCGGCGCCGACGAGGATGTGACCTTCACGTTTGACGTGCGTTGCACCGGCACCGACGTCAAACGCGTGACGCTGTACACCAGGACTTCGGGAGGATCCGGGTACACCTCCCACAACCTGGTGAAGGCTGCGGGCAGCGATACCTATAGCTATGTGATGAACAAGATCGACCTGATCCGCAAGGCCTCGATCGAGTATTACGTGGAGGCTTCCAATGGCATCGGTGCCCCGGTGCAAAGCGAGCCGAAGACCATCGTCGGTACGGATTACGATGATTCCGAAGTCCGCCTGAACATGGTCGACGGCCAGTTCCTGCGCGGCGAGCAGGCGGTCCGTGCCACCGGCGCCGATAAGGATGCCCGCCCGTCCATTTCGATTGACAGCGAGCCCGTGGGTGTCGAGAGCATGACCACTTCGCTGGAATCCGAGCCGTATATTGCCGCCGAAATCACCCAGACGGACATCTTCTTCTACAATTCGTTCACCAGGAAGCTCGACATTCAGGGTACACCGAGCGAGTCCGATTGGCAGGAGAACGTGATCGGCTCCTTCGACGACGGCACCTACGGCGACACAGCCACTGTGTCGTTCCCGGTCCCGTTGGACATGGTCGAGGACAACACCATCAAGATGTACATGAACGCCGGCACCAAGTCCAGCGCCACCGACATTCTGTCCGACGGCACCGTGAACTCCGAGAACGCCGACAACTACCAGGCGTCCAACATTCGCCTGGTGCTACCCGACGGTACGACGCTGCATGCGAGCAAGGCGACCGCCGGCGTGAGCCCGGGCACCGCCGGTAAGGTGACGGAGGAAGACGTGACCGAGGAAGTCGCGAATCCCGCCAATTCGATCAAGATCGGCGATTCCTCGGGCCAGTATGAGTACATCCTGCTCGAGTTCGAGATTCCCGAAACCTCCGTGGCCGCCAACCAGTATCTGTGGGACACCACCACGGTGGCCGACGGCGAGCATACGGTATCCGCGGAGTTCGGTGCGAACCGCGCCGAGGCCACGGTCACGGTCGATAACACCAAGCCGGTCATCACCCCCGACATCGCCGACGAAGAAAACTCCGGCAAGGATGTCAAGCGCGGAACAATCACCATCGACGCCGAGGCCTCGGATATAACCTCCGGTATAGCCGAGGGCTCGTTGGGCGCAACCCTTGCCAACGGGCAATCCGAGGCCGAACCGATCGAACTGCCGTATACGACATCCTCGGTCGATCTGCCGGCGGGCGAGCACACCGTCACCTTCACCGTCTCCGATAATGCAGGCAACACCACCAGCGCAGAAGTGACCTTCACCACGCCGGAGGAGGATCCGACCGTCACCGCCGTGGAATCGCAGGATGGCGCCGAGCCGACGTTGAGCGTGAGCGCGGCCGACGAGTCGAACGATGAACTCGGCGTGACCTTCTACCGCGGCGAGGCCATGGTTCCTGGAGAAACCGACAAGATCGCCTCCTCGCAGGGCACCACCCGCCAGTCCGGTGTGGCTGACGGGACGCAGGGCACGGCGCTGTCCGCCGAAGACGCCGCCAAGCTCAATGCGGATGACAAGGCGACCGTGACCACCACCGCCGAGGATGCCGGGTTCCCGTACCAGTCCTTCACGGTGAAGGTGCCGGAATCTCTGGCGGCCGACGCGACCGCTTCCACCACGATCCGTTGGAACGGTTCCGCCGAAGCCGGTTCCGACCTGTATGCGTTCGTCAGGAACGTGACCACCGGCGCATGGGATCAGGTGGCCCGGGTCCAGGCCAACGGAAAAGGCAAGGCCACGATTGAGCAGAATGTGGCCAATGCCGACCATGTGGCTGACGGCGCGATGACCGTGGTGATCCAGAATGGTGCCGGTTATGCGCCCGGTGACCTTACCGCCGCGTCTTCCCTTGATGGTGTGGCCGCGCAGGCCGACGGAGAGATCTCCACGATCAACGGAGTGAACGGCGAGCCGGTCATCTCCATGACCGACGATCCGATCAGCCAGGCTGACACCCCACGCCAAGACTATGACTTCACATTCGCGTGGGAGTCCGACACGCAGTACTACAATGCCAACTACGACGACAATGGGTACTTCGAGCACCAGAAGAACATCCACACCTGGCTGCTTGAGAACCGTGACCGGATGAACATCTCCTACATGTTCCACACCGGCGATGTGGTCGATAACGCCGAACTCGACGATCAGTGGGCTCGGGCGGACGAACAGTACAGGCGTCTCGACGAAGCCGGGTTCCCGTACGGTGTGCTTGCCGGCAACCATGACGTGGATCACAAGACCGAGGACTACACGCAGTTCTCCGCCCGCTTCGGTGAGAACCGGTACAACTCCAACCCGTGGTACGGCGGCAGCTACAAGAACAACAAGGGCCATTACGACCTGGTGTCCGCCGGTGGCATCGACTTCATCATGGTGTACATGGGCTGGGGCATCGGCGACGAGGAGATCGAGTGGATGAATGATGTGCTCGCGCGGTATCCCGACCGTGTGGCCATCCTCAACTTCCACGAGTACCTGCTCGCCTCGGGCGGTTTGGGACTGATTCCGCAGGAAGTCTACCAGCGTGTGGTCGCTCCGAACGAGAACGTCAAGATGGTGCTGTCCGGCCACTACCACAGCGCTCAGAAGACAGTCTCGCAGGTCGACACGGATGGCGACGGCGTGGCCGATCGCAACGTGGTCAACATGCTGTTCGACTACCAGGGCATGGAAGAGGGCGGCAAGGGCTACCTGCGGTTGATGCACGTGAACACTGCTGACGGCACGATGAGCGTGCGCACGTATTCGCCGTCGCTTAACGAATACGGCTCCGAATCCGTGGCCACTTCCGAATTCGCGCCCTCGGACGAGGAATTTGTCATCCATCTGAACGAACTGGGCATCGATACGACCCAGGCCGATCGGCCCAAGACGCTGACCACCGATTCCTTCCGCGTCGATGTGCTCGGTGGCGAGGTTATCGGCACTGCCCTGATCGAACCTGCGCAGTCCGATTCCGACGACGTCCGTACTGCGTCGATCGTCTGGAGGGATGCCCCCGAAGGTGTTCAGGGATGGTATGCCAAGGTCACCTCGCCGTACGGAGGATCGGCCACCTCGGCTGTCGACTATGTGACAGTGGGCGTCGGGACGGGCGAACAGCAGCCTTCGGATGGGCAGCAGCCTTCGGGCGGACAGCAGCCTTCGGGCGGACAGCAGTCCTCTTCCTCGGGTCGGCCGGACGGCGAGAAACCGGCGGACACCGGTGCTGGAGTGATGGTGCCTACGGTGATCGCCGCGGTTGCGTTGTTGATTGCGGGCAGCTGCATGGCGCTGCGTAGTCGCGGCGGCCGCCATCGCGTCTGACCTTGGGCGGCCGTCGTCCGAGGAAGATGGCCGCCTGATTGTCCAATAATCGTGCCGGTGCGGCGGAGCCTTGATCTTCAAAGGTTCCGCCGCACCGGCATGGTTATGCAAGAGCAGATCGAACCGTTCTGATGCGGTCCGACGGCGCGATGGGATTGCCCTGCCGTGTGATTGCGGCATGGAATGATCCTGGTCTTGTCCGATGGGTTTCGTCCCTCGTGGTTGCGGCATGGTACGGAATCCTGTTGATGGGTTTTGGACGGTTTTGTACCCCGCAGTTGTGGTACGGAATGCTGGGGGATGCGTTTTGGGGATGCCGTACCGCGTGGTTGTGGTACGGGAGATGCCGGGGCCATCCGAGGGATTCTGTACCACGCGGTTGTGGCGGTGGCAAGAAGGCTGGGGCTGGTCGGGGAGTTGCGGGTGATTGCTTGGGATGTGGCTGGCTGAATGGGCGTCGTATGACGCGAAACGCCGATAAAGTTAAACGAATTGACATACTTGGGTAAATGGTCTTACTATGTATGCAACGGCGGACCACAAGAACGCCGACACAATAACAGCTCGAATCAACAGCAAAGGAGCAACCCATGGGTCTGTGGGATGTTGACAAGATCGAATACGTCGGTCGCCAGAAGGGACCGCAGGAGGGCCTGGCCTTCCATTACTACGACGCCGACCGCGTCGTCGCCGGCAAGAAGATGAAGGATTGGCTGCGCTTCGGCGTCGCCTGGTGGCACACCTTCGATCAGGAGCTCGTCGATCCGTTCGGCACCGGCACCGCTCACCGTCCGTGGTACGGCAAGTACTCCAACCCGCTCGACGAGGCTCTGGCCAAGGTCGACTACGCCTTCGAGTTCTTCACCAAGCTCGGCGCCGAGTACTTCTGCTTCCATGACCGCGACATCGCTCCGGAAGGCGACACCCTGCGTGAGACTAACGCCAACCTGGACAAGGTCGTCGACAAGATCGAGGAGAACATGAAGGCCACCGGCGTCAAGCTGCTGTGGAACACCTCCTCGCTGTTCACCAACCCGCGCTTCGTCTCCGGTGCCTCCACCTCGCCGTTCGCTGACATCTACGCCTACGCTGGCGGCCAGCTGAAGCACAGCCTGGAGATCGCCAAGCGCCTGGGCGCCGAGAACTACGTGTTCTGGGGCGGCCGCGAAGGCTACGAGAACCTGTGGAACACGCAGATGCAGCGTGAGCAGGAGCACATGGCCAAGTTCTTCCACATGTGCCATGAGTACGCCAAGGAGATCGGTCTGGACGCCCAGTTCCTGATCGAGCCGAAGGCCAAGGAACCGACGATGCATCAGTACGACTTCGATGCCGCCACCGCCATCGCCTTCCTGAAGACCTACGACATCGACTTCATGAAGCTGAACCTCGAGGGCAACCACGCCAACCTGGCCGGCCACACCTACCAGCATGAGATCCGCACGGCCCGTGAGGCCGGCGTGCTCGGCTCGCTCGACGCGAACCAGGGCGACAAGCTGATCGGCTGGGATATGGACGAGTTCCCGACCGACCTGATGGAGACCACCACCGTGATGTGGGAGGTCATCGACGAGGGCCAGATCGGTCCTCGCGGTGGCCTGAACTTCGATGCCAAGCCGCGTCGTACCTCCTTCGACGCCGAGGACCTGTTCCGTTCGCACATCGCGGGCATGGACACCTTCGCCGCCGGCCTGCTGGTCGCTGCGAAGATGCACGAGGACAAGTTCATCCAGAACCTGCAGGCCGAGCGCTACGCTTCCTACGATTCCGGCATCGGCGCCACCATCGAGGATGGCACCGCCACGCTGGCTTCCCTGGAGGAGTACGCTCTCGACATCCCGCAGGCCAAGCTCATCGAGACCACCAAGTCGGATCATCTCGAGTCCGTCAAGGCCACGATCAACAACTACATCATCGACGCCCTCGCCGAGGCGTGATGATTCCGGGCCCGACCTGCCGGGAGGGCCCGAAGATGGCGAACCGGTGTCGGCCGCTTCGGCGGTAAGAAGCGACCGACACCATAGAACCAGTCATATTCTCCTTTCTCCTTTTCCTTCCGATTGATCGAGAGAACGCCTGCGGGGGCAACCCGTGGGCGTTCTCCCGTTTCGGGGCTCCGAAAGTTTCACCACACTTTGGTACAACGCTGTATGAAAGTTTCGAGACAGCGCATCCAACTCTCTGTACAAGGACCACGACGATGACCACAACCACCATCACTAATCCGATCCTGACCGGCATGTACCCGGACCCGTCCTGGATGTGGGACGCGGACCACGGCCGCATCGCCATGGTCAACTCCTCGTTCGAACTGGTGCCCGGCCTGCCGATCCACACCTCCGACGACCTGGGGCGGTGGATCCACGTCTCCGACGCCATCGACGAGGCGATGGCCCGTCGTCTGCTCATCCCATTCGTGGAAGATTCGGGCGGCGTCTACGCGCCGACGTTGCGCCGCATCGGTGGCCGGTACGTCATCGTCTGCACGATCGCCCGCATCAATGAGGAGGCAGCGCGGCGCGGCGGCGTCACCGAGGAGGAACTCGCGGCCGCCGCCAAGGCGGAGGGCAACTTCGCAATCGTGGCCGACACGCTGGAGGGACCGTGGTCCGGCCCGTACTGGATCGAGGGCGCCGAGGGCATCGATCCGGACATCTTCGAGGATTGCGACGGCGCGGTGTACTGGACCCAGACCCGTCCCGCCCTCGACCCGCAGTGGGAGGGGCAGACCGAAATCTGGACGCAGCGCATCGACCCGGAGACCTGGACCCTGATTAACGACGGCCAGGCCGCCGGCGATGGCAGGACCGTGATCTGGCGCGGCTACGGCGTCGATGCGGTCTGGGCCGAGGGACCGCACCTGTACCGCATCGGCGACTATGTATACCTGTTCACCGCCGAAGGCGGCACCAGCTTCGAGCACAGCGAGATGGCGATGCGCGTGTTCGCGCCGCAGGGACTCAAGGCCGCAATCGAGACGTTCCGCGCGGACATCGCGGAGGCCGGCGTCGCAATCCCCGCGCCGCGCGAGGGCGAACACTGCCTGCTGGGCACGCACGACCGTTTGTTCCACGCGAACAAGAAGAACCCGATCCTGACCCACCGCCATCTGGGTCTGAACGAACCGGTGCAGTGCGTCGGCCACGGCGACATCCTGCACCACCCGACGCTGGGCTGGTGGATGGTCAGCCTGGGCGTGCGTGAAACCAAGGGCGCCAACCCGGGCGAGCTGCTGAGCTACCTGGGTCGTGAGCCGTTCATCGCGCCGATGACGTGGGAGCATAACCCGTCGAGTTGGAAGCTTGACGGCGGCGGCGCACCGACCTCCGACCCGGGCGATCCCGGCTGGCCTGTCGTCGCGCCAGGCCTGGGCCGGATGCCGGAGCGTCTGACGATTCTCGACGCGGGGACGGATATCGCCGCTGATGATCCGGCCGTCCGCGGCATGACGGCCGTCGCCGACGACCGCGCGGTCCGTGTGCTCATCGGCCTGAACGACGCCGGGACCCGTGCCGCGGCGGCCCGTCCGGTGCTGGATGCCGATCGCGAGGCCGACCTGACGATCCGCGATGAAACCGGCATCCGGTACGCGCGCATCGCCGAGGACGACACGCTGCTGTCCGTACCGGACGGCGGCACGTTGGTCATCCGACAGAACTCCACCCATCTGGTCACGCTGTGCCATGGCCTGGGAGATGGCCGGCGGCCGGCGGGCGTCACCTGCATCTTCACCGAGGATGGCGTTGACGACACCCGCAGCTATGGGCCGCTGCCGGAAGGCTGCACGCGTGTGGCCGTGCTGATGCGCCGCAACGAGCTGACCGTGCTGGCCTATGACGGGACCCGTGACGTGGCCGGACTCGTGGAAGAGACGATCCGCGGCGGCGAGCCCGACGGATGCCGGGTGATGGACCGCCGCGACGCCCGTTTCCTGAGCACCGAATGGTCTGGCGGCTTCGTCGGCTGCCTGGCCGGCGTGCCGACCGGGACTCTGGCCGTCGACGGGGAGACGATGCACTGATGACCCGGGCCGAAACCGGGGAGCGCATGCCGTGGCGGTTGGCGATCGCCCTGGTGATCGGTCCGGCCGCCTGGCTCATGCCCCATCAGGGTGCGATCTCCACGCTGTTGCCGCAGCGCGTCAGCGAGATCGATCCGGCGAACAAGGTTTCGCTGGTCATGATGTTCTCGACCATCGCGATGCTGGTCGCGCTCGTATCGAACATCGTGCTCGGCGCCTGCTCGGACCGCACCCGCACGCGGTTCGGCAAGCGCAAGCCGTGGATCATCGGCTGTTCGATCCTGTCCTGTCTGGTGCTGTTCGCGTTCAGCCGTGCCGACGGCATCGGCGCGATGCTCGGCTGGTGGTGTTTGTACGAGTTGGTGGTCAACGGCGTGGCCGCCGCGATGATCGCGCAGCTGTCCGACCGGGTGCCGGCGCGATGGCGGGGCACCGTGTCCTCCGCGTACGGTCTCGGGCAGATGATCGGCGGCCAGACCGGCATTCTCGTGGCCGCGCAGTTCCTTGAGAACGTGACGCTGGGCGTGGAGACCTTCGCCGCGGTCGCGCTGATCGGTGGCATCATCTCCGCGCTGCTGGCCGGGGAGCGTTCGAACCTGGACGAACCGATGCCGCCGTTCAACCCGCGCGAGCTGCTGAGGATGTTCATGTTCCCCACGCACGGCGCGCGCGACTTCTACAAGACGCTGGCGGCGCGGTTCCTGTTGACGGTGGGCAGCAGCATGATCTCGAACTACATGCTGTACATCCTGCAGGACTACCTGCACCTTGATCAGGCCGGTGCGCAGAGGATGCTGTCCATCAACTCGTCGATCACACTGGCGATCGGGCTGGTCTGCTGCCTGGCGGCCGGACCGCTCGCCGATCGGATCGGGCGACCGAAGATACTGACGGTCATCACCGCCTGCATGATCGCCGTCGGCGCGATCATCCCCTTCCTGTTCCCGACCCCGGCGGGGCTGATCGCATTCTCGGTGATCGTCGGCATCGCCAACGGCGCGAACTCGTCGCTGATCCAGACGATCAGCGTCGAGGTACTGCCGAACCCGGAGGCAGCCGCCAAGGATCTGGGCTTCCTGAATCTGGCGAACACATTGGGCGGCGTCGGCGGATCGTTCGCGGCGGCGATGGTCATCAACACGGTCGGCTACGGCGGCGTGTTCGTCGGCGAGGCCGTGGTGGTGCTGGTGGCGGCCGCGTTGTTCCGCTCGATCCGCCGCGTGCGCTAGTCGGAAGGCTGAGGATCGGCATCGATGGATGGTCTTGGTGCCGATGGGCGGACGCCGCCCGGACGATGGTATGGCATGCGTCATGGCCGGTTCGATGACGACTGGCCATGGCACCGTCGTGTTGGCATGGAACGGGAGTTCGGGTGTCGAAATGAGCGGTTCCGTTGGTCTAAACCCATCAAAACGTGACGGTTGACGAAATTTGAACCCATCAAAACGTGTCGATCCGGCATCTCCTAACCCATCAAAACGTGACAAATCGACGATTCCTAACCCATCAAAACGTGCAAAGAGAGAAGTGTCTCCACTCCGTGAAATGAAAACCGGCCAACTCTGGGAACAAAAAACAGTCCAACTCTAGGAACGAAAACGGTCCAACTCGGGGAACGGCTGATAGTAATCATTGCAATATCAAGGTTTTGGAGCGTTGATACGATCCATCATGCAAGTTCGCCGAACGCGTGGGACCGCTCAGTGCGGTTCGCTGATCTCCAGCGGGCGCGTGCTGTCCCGGACGATCAGCGTGGTCGGGTAGATGGAGCGGTTCTGGATCGGTCGACCGTGCGATTTGTCGATGATCATGCGCACGGCCGCGGCGGCCATGTCCTGCAGCGGCTGGCGGACCGTGGTCAGCGCCGGGCCCATGTGCGCCGCCGTCTGCACGTCGTCGAATCCGATGACGGACAGCTGCTCGGGGATCTTCAGATCCAGCGTGCGCGCCGCCTCGTAGACGCCCATGGACTGCAGGTCGCTGCCGGCGAAGATGGCCGTGGGGCGTTTGGCGGAGTTCTTGAGCAGCGACAGTCCCTGCAGGTAGCCGCCGGCCGTGGAGAAGTCGCCTTCGCGCACCAGGTCGGGGTCGAAGGGGATGTCGTGCTCGTCCAGGGCCGCCTTGTAGCCGTCGAGTCGCGCCTTGGAGCACAGCATGGAGTTCGGTCCGGTGATGATGCCGATGCGGGTGTGCCCCAGGGAGAGCAGGTGACGGGTGGCGATGAGGCCGCCGGTCCAGTTGTCGGCCTGTACGGAGAGGTTGTCGGGGGAGGGGTCGCCGGCCGGGTCGAGCGTGACATAGTCGATGTTGAACGCTTGCAGGCGTGATTTCTCCGATTCGGTGAGGTTCGAGAAGATCAGCACCACGCCGAGCGGCTGCCGGCGCAGCACGCCTTCGACCCACCGGGAATCGGGGTGCGAGCGGTCGCCGCTTTCGGTGGTGACGACGCTCATCTCATGGGCGCTGGCCTCGTGCACGATGCCGCGCAGCACCTCCAGCGACCAGATGTTGTCGAAGTTCTGGAATACGGCTTCGATGAGCTTGCGGTTCTTGGTGGTGGAGATGCGCTTGGTGTAGCCGCTGTCCCGCAGCGCCTCCTCGATGATTTGTCGGGTGCCGGCGGCCACGTCGCTGCGGCCGTTGAGCACCTTGGAGACCGTGGCCAGGGAATACCCGGTGCGTTCGGCGATGTCGGCTAGCTGCGTGGATTTGGACGACGCTCGGTGACGACGCGCGGTGTCGGACATATGCAACCCCTTCTATGATATGATGTACAATGAATTCGTAAATTCCGGAGTCCAGTATATCGAAATTTTCGACAACACACGAAGAGTGCCGTCTGAAAACATGAAAGCGTCGAAAACTTTCGAAAATGTTCGGAAAGTGTTGAATGTAGAGTGTCGTCGGTGGCTGTCGAGACGGCGGTAGATGTCTGGGCGGGTGATGTGTGGGTGCTTGATGGGGGTGCTGGGCGGTGTGGGGGATGTACGAAAGACTGAAATAATGCCGTAATCAAGCGATGTCAAACGTTTGCACCGATGCTTCTGCGGTAGGCGGGGTGTGTGGGAGTGGGTTTAGGGCGTGGGCCGCGACACGCCGCGCGCTGTAAGTTTGACGGTTTAACTAACTCGCGATAGTATTTTTTCTATCGAAAACAATGAAAGTTTTCGGAAATATTAGAATTCGGAATCGCGAGACGATCGGGTTCGACGGGCCGTAACGCTGCACAACGGCGGAAGGTTCCTGAGCCCGGGAGAAAGGACGCTACGTCGGGTCGCCGAGGTGGCTGCGGTTTCGAACGGCATATAGGAGGAACGATGAAGTTTAAGAGGATTCTGGCCGCCGGTGTTTCGGCCGCTGCCGTGCTGGGCATGGCCGCCTGCGGCGGCGGAGGCTCGTCCGCCGACGACAACACCATCGTGTTCTGGCACAACGCCACCTCAGGTGACGGTCGTCAGTACTGGGAGGATTTCGCCGCGGAGTTCGAGTCGGAGCACGAGGGCGTCACCGTCCAGATCGAGGCCATCCAGAACGAGGACTTCGAAGGCAAGCTGACCACCGCCATGCAGGATCTGTCCTCCGGCCCGGATGTGTTCATGGCCCTGGGCGGTCAGAAGGACCGCGACATGATCGCCGCCGGCCAGATGATGGACCTGACCGACAAGATCACCGATGAGAACAAGGAGAAGCTCGGCTCCTCGCTAGATTCGGCCACCTACGACGGCAAGATCTACGGCATGCCGACCACCGTCCAGCCCGGTGGCATCTGGTACTCCAAGGATCTGTTCGCCCAGGCCGGCATCACCGAGGCTCCGACCAC
Source organism: Bifidobacterium pullorum subsp. gallinarum (assembly GCF_000741215.1). Lineage (GTDB taxonomy): Bacteria > Actinomycetota > Actinomycetes > Actinomycetales > Bifidobacteriaceae > Bifidobacterium > Bifidobacterium pullorum_B. The sequence continues at coordinate 49,158 of NZ_JGYX01000004.1, read as the reverse complement.
CTGGGAGGAGCTGATTGATGCCTGCCAGAAGCTCAAGGACGCCGGCATCGACCCGATCGCCGTCGGCGCCAAGGATGCCTGGCCGGCCGCTCACTGGTATTACTGGCTGTCCCTGCGCATCTGCTCGCCGGACGTCTACGAGGAGAGCATGGCCAACAAGGACTTCTCCGCCGAATGCTGGACCGCTGCGGGCGAGAAGCTGCAGGAGCTCAACGACGCTGGCTACTTCAACGAGGGCTACCTGACCACCACCGCCCAGCAGGGCGCGAGCTCGTCGGCCGGTCTGTTGGCCAATCACAAGGCCGCCATGGAGCTTATGGGCACCTGGGAGCCGGGCGTGCTCAAGGATCTGACCCCGGACAAGCAGCCGATGGCCGACCTCGGCTTCTTCGCCTTCCCGTCCGTCGAAGGAGGCGAAGGTGAGGAGGGTGCTCTGATGGGTGCTGCCACCGGCTTCGGCGTGAATCCGGAGGCTCCGGATATCGCCATCGAGTTCATCAACAAGATGGCTGAGAAGGAGTGGCAGGACAAGTATGCCACCGCGTTCTCCACGATTCCGGCGACGACCGAATCCCAGGCCGACGTGACCGATGAGAGCCTCGCCATGCTCATCACCGCCCTCAACGAATCCGACGGCATGAAGCTGTGGATGGATACCTCGCTGGGTGCCAACATCGGCAACGCTCTGAACACCGGCGTGGTGAACCTGCTCTCCGGCACCGGCACCCCGGAGGACATCGTCAAGGCGATGAACGACGCCGCAGCCAAGGGCTGATAACGGCCAGGGCGCTCTCTGACTGAAACGGCGGCCGGAACCGATGAGGATGGTTCAGACCGAAGATGATTGAACCATCCGGCAACGGTTCCGGCCGCCGTCCCCTTTTCCACAGCATGTAACAGACAATCAATGGAGATCCCATGACAAGTGCAATCCAAGCGGAAGCGGCACGGCCCCGCTCCGCCAAGAAGGAGAAGAAGCCCAGCAGTGGCAAGCTGCAGCGCAATCTGGAAATCCTTGTGCTCGCGGCGCCGGCCATCATCGTGTTCGTCGGCTTCGTGATCCTGCCGCTGATCCTCGGTTTCTACTACGGCTTCTACCGCTGGAAGGGCTTCGGTATGCCGTCCGAGACCGGTGAGTTCGCCGGCATCGACAACTACATCACCGCGTTCAAGGACCCGACCTTCCAGGCCGCCATCGGACATACGTTCATCGTGGTCGTCGGCTCGCTGGTCATCCAGGCGCCGATCGCCATCCTGTTCGCTTTGCTGCTCAACCAGAAGTTCAAGGGCCGCGGCCTGGTCCGCACGCTGATCTTTGTGCCGTACGTGATCTCCGAGGTCATCGTCGGCACCGGCTGGAGCCTGCTGCTGCAGAAGACGGGCGCCGTCAACGAGCTGCTGTCCTACATCGGCATCGACGGTCCCGACTGGCTCGCCGACCCGAAGATCGCCATGATCACGCTGCTGGTCATCATCAGCTGGAAGTACATCGGCTTCGCCGTCATCCTCATGCTCGCCGGCATGCAGTCCATCCCCGAGGAGCTGTACGAGGCCGCCAAGGTGGACGGCGCCGGATTCTGGCAGATGCAGTGGAGCATCACGCTGCCGCTGCTGGCCCCCACCCTGCGCATCTGGGTGTTCCTCTCGATGATCGGCTCGCTGCAGCTGTTCGATCTGGTCAACATCATCTGGGGCAGCTACATCTCCGAGACCGCAGGCGTCTCGACGATGGCGACCTACATGGTGCGCAACGGCCGCGATTCCGGCAACTACGGCTACGGTTCGGCCGTGGCGATCATCATCTTCATCATCTCCCTGGTCGTGGCGCTCGTCTACCAGAAGTTCGTGCTCAACCGCGATCTGGAGGGAGCTCTGACCGAAGAGAAGCAGGCCAAGAAGCGCGCGGCCAAGCGCGCCAAGGAAGCGCAGCGGCTGGCTGCAAGCGAGGTGAAGTGAGATGGCCAAGAACACGCAATACACCAAGACCAACGGCTACCGCGTCTCACAGAAGACCCCGTGGGGCCACCCGGTGGTCTACCTGCTGTCGGTGATCCTGGTGGCGATCTGCACGGTGCCGGTGCTGTACATCATAATCGGCGGCTTCCGCACCAACTCCCAGATCACCAACAACCCGTCGGGCTTCCCGAACCCGTGGGTCATCGACAACTACATCAACGTGGCGCAGAGCGACACCTTCTGGGTGGAGCTCAAGAACTCGCTGATCGTGGCGGTGTTCACCATGCTGGGCGTCGTAGTCCTCGGCATCATGGTCAGCTACGTGATCGCGCGTTACAAGTTCAAGTACGCGCCGCTCATGTACTCGCTGTTCTCGGCGGGCCTGATGTTCCCGATGACCGTCGGCATCACGCCGCTGTACCTGATGATTCGCAACCTCGGCCTGTCAAACTCGCTCGCCGGCATCATCCTGCCGCAGATCGCGTTCGGCCTGCCGCAGACCATCATCATCCTGGTGCCCTTCCTGCAGTCCATCCCGAACGAGCTCGAGGAGGCGGCGCTGCTCGACGGCTGCTCGCGTCTCGGCTTCTTCTGGCGCATGGTCATCCCGCTGGCCATGCCGGGCGTGGCCACCGTCGGCATCCTGCAGTTCGTGGGCAGCTGGAACGGCTACATGCTGCCGTTGTTCGTCCTGAGCAGCTCCGACAACTACACCTTGCCGCTCGGCGTGTCCATGTTCAGCTCGGAGCATTCGGTCGATACGGCCGCCGTGCTGGCGTTCACGTCGCTGGCCATGCTGCCGGCCCTGATCTGCTTCACGATCTTCCAGAAGAAGATCGTCGGCGGTCTGACCGGCGCCGTCAAGGGCTGATCGGCGCAGTCAAAAGCTGATTGGTCATCAGGAAAGGCACCCCCAAGAAGGGGGTGCCCTTCCTGATATGGAGCACGAAGATCTCCAATACATTGCTCGCTGGGTTCTAGACGAATCCGTTGATATCCGTATTGATGATGGACTGTTCAAAACTGATCGACTACGGATCGCTGTACAACCTGAAAATGAACGGGGTGGTGACGAAATGTTGGACTCCTTGAGCGGGGAGGAGTCGTCATCATGGCGAGGTATTCGAGGGAGCAGCGCAGGCGCGCGGCGGAGTTGTACGAGCGGTACGAGCACAGCGCGGCGGACGTGATCCGGGAGCTGGGGTATCCCAGCAAGGAGGCGTTGCGCATGTGGCATCGCGACTGGCTGGAGGAACGGCGCACGGGGATCCCCTCCAGTCGTGGCGAGCATTATTCGAGGTACACGGATGGTCAGAGGCGCGCGGCGGTGGAGCATTACCTGACACATGGCAGGCGTCTGAGCAGGACCATACGCCAAATGGGGTATCCCAGCCGTGAGGTGCTGGCGGCGTGGATCGACGAGCTGGCGCCCGGGGAGCGCGCGGTCAAGCGCGGCCCGGTGGCGGACGAGGTCAGGCGTATGGCGGTGGCGCGGCTGGTCGCGGGCGGTGTGACGTCGCGGCAGGTCGCGGCCGAGGTGGGCGTGGAGGCGTCGGTCGTGAGAAACTGGAAGCGTCAACTGCTGCACGAGCCGGTACCGGAGGACGATCCAGTGACACCAGACAAGCCGGGGAAGAGGAATGATGGCGCGGCGGATCCCGACGCGTCGGATCTGGACGGGCTGATTGCCGAGCGCGACCGTGTGCGCGCCGAGCTGGAGCGGATCCGCCGGGAGAAACGGGAGGCGGAGATCGAGCTGGCGATCCTCAAGGGGGCGTTGGAATTGGTGGGAAAAGAGCGGGGCGCAGACCCGGACAACCTGACCAATAGGGAGAAGACGATCCTCGTCAAGGCCGTCAGTGCCGGACATGGCATCCCCGCGGGGCGTCTGCTCGCCCGGGTCGGTCTGGCGCGCAGCACGTACTACCATCAGTTGAACGCGATGAACAGGCCGGACAGGGACGAGGGGCTGCTCGCCCTGGTGCGCGACGTGTTCGAGAACAGCCTGCGCCGCTACGGCTACCGGCGGGTGTGGCTCGAACTGAGAAACGCCGGGATCGTCGTGTCCGCCAAAAGGGTCATGCGGCTGATGACGCGGCACGGGCTCGTCCCCTTGCTCAAGCGGGCCCGGCGCTACAGCTCGTACAAGGGCGAGCTGACCAAGGCGCCGGACAACCTCGTCAATCGCGTTTTCCATGCCGAGGGGCCGAACCGGCTGTGGGTCACGGACCTGACGGAGTTCTCCATCCCCGCGGGCAAGGTCTACCTCAGCCCGGTGATCGACTGCTACGACGGGATGCCGGTGGCCTGGACGATCGGCACGAGCCCGAACGCCGAGCTGGCCAACCGGATGCTCCGCGACGCGTGCGCCACGCTCGGGGACGGGGAGCGTCCGGTCATCCACTCCGACCGCGGTTGCCACTACCGGTGGCCCGGGTGGATCAGCATCTGCAGGGAGAACGGGTTGACCCGGTCGATGAGCGCGAAGGGCTGCAGTCCGGACAACGCGGCCGCGGAAGGGTTCTTCGGGCATCTCAAGCAGGAGTTCTTCCACGGCCGGAGCTTCACGGGCGTCACCATCGAAGGGTTCGTCGAACAGTTGGACGGGTACATGCGCTGGTATCGGGACGAGCGGATCAAGCTCGCCTTCGGCACCAGCATCGCCAAACGAAGACGCGAGCTCGGACTCATGGCATAATCAAAGAACAAGGACACCGGAGTCCAACAAAACGTCACCACCCCCGAATCCCGCTTTCCCGCTGATGTTGTCAGCCGTCCCCCGGATTCAACTTGTTAGTGCAATGCTTGTGTTTGGGTTGGTGGTTTTAGATTGTAGTCGGGTTATCTCCTCGTCCCATGCCTCGTTGGGTGTTTTGTATTCGAGCTGTTTCATGGGGGTGTCGTCGGTCTCCTTGGCGATCGCGTCGAGCTCGGCCTGGGTCAGGTCGTCGAACGGGGTTTTCTTGGACAGGTAGCGGCGGATCCTGCCGTTCTCCTGTTCTCGTTGGTGCCGCGCTGCCAGGAGCTGTAGGGGTCGGCGAAGTAGACGGGCATGCCCAGGGCCTCGTCGACCAGCGTGTGGCAGGAGGCCTCGGTCCCGTTGTCCCAGGTCCGGTCGATCCTCGCCTCGGCGGGCAGGTCCCCGTGGATCTCGCATTCGGCGCGCGCGGTGGCCATGGCGCTCTTGTCGGGGACCAGGCGCGCGAACGGTCCGCGGCTTTTGCGCTCGACCTGCGTGTCGATGCACACGCGCGAGGGGGCCGCGCCTATCACGGTGTCGGACTCCCGGTGGCCGAACTGCCCGCGCGAGTCCACAGCCCTGGGTCGTTGGCCGATGTCCACGCGCATGGGGATGCGCGGCCCCCCGACCTTGCGTCCCTTCCGTCTGGCGCGGCGCCTCCGTCCCCGCGGCAGGTATTGGCGCAGGTCCAGGTCGCGCTGCGGTTTCGCGTAGATCCATTGGTGGAGGCATTCGTGGCTGACCCGCATCACGGGGTCGTCCGGGTACTCCAGCTTCAGCCTGCCCTCGATCAGCTCGGGGCTCCATCCACGGCGCAGCGCGTCCATCACCCACGAGCGCAGCCGGTCCGAGTCCATGCGCCGCGGTTTGCGGGACTCGTGGCGCCTCAGGTCGGCCCTCCGCTGCGCCGCGAGGGCGGAGTAGAACGGCATGGACGTCCAGGGCCCGGTCTTCAGCCGTTTCGGCCGGTACGGGCGGTAGGATTCGTTCTCGTTGGACGCGAACCACAGGCCGCGCCTCAGCTCGCGCGACACGGTGGCCTTGTCCCGGCCGACCAGCTCGGCCGTTCTCCTGATGCTCAGCCCCTGCTCGCAATGCAGCCTCTCGATCCGGATCCGCTCGTCCGGGGACAGGCGCGAATAACATGTACCCACGAGTGCAACACCTCCAGCTGGAACCTAGACACTTCCAACCCTAGGCAGGTGTTGCACTTCTATCTAGAACCCGCGTCCTTCAACTGCTTTCGAGTATAACGATATTTCAACAGTGTGGCTGGTTTAGCGGTGCGTCGAGGTCACCGATAGGTGAAATATCATCGAAAATACTGAATTATTTTCGAATTTCTCTCATATTGTGGACAAAAGGACACGGTGTGATGTGAAAAATACCGGAAAATCAACAATTTTGAGCACCTTTCATGCCAGTGTCTTAAGTTTGACAAATGAATTAACTAAACTTATGCTGTAAATTGTTTCGAGAGAAGAAATCGAAATGTCGGACTATTTATAGCGAATAGCCCGAACCTTCTCAATTCCACAGCAAAGGAGTTCGAAGATGAACACAAAGAGATGGCGAAAGGCGGCGGCCCTGGCCGTGGCCGGCCTGATGACGCTGTCGATGGGGGCATGCGGCGGCGATGGCGGCGGCAGTCCGCAGTCCGACCAGGTCATTATCAATAGCGTGATGAACTCGTCTTCCCAGGCGTCGCTGAACTACAACCCGTTCTCCCCGACGGCCCTTTCCGGCGTGGTCGGCGCCCTGTACGAGCCGCTGTTCTTCATGAACAACCTCAAGGACGACCCGACCCAGCTCGAGCCGCTGATGGGCGAGTCCTACACGATCAGCGACGACGCCAAGACCATCGACGTCAAGATTCGCGAGGGCAAGAAGTGGTCCGACGGCGAACCCTACACCGCCGAGGACGTGGCCTACACCTTCAACCTGGTCGATTCCAACGCCTCGCTGAACACCAGCGGCTTCGCCGGCACCGCCGAGGCACTGAGCGACACCGAGGTCCGCATCACCCTCGACAAGTCCGAGTCGGTGAACGCGCTGTCCTACCTGTCCGGCACGATGATCGTCCCGAAGCACATCTGGGAGAACATCGACGATCCGGTGACCTACACCAACGAGGACGCGGTCGGCTCCGGCCCGTTCACCGTCGAAGGCGGCAACTTCTCCCCGACCGCCTATACGTTCATGAAGAACCCGTACTACTGGGAAGACGGCAAGCCCGAGGTGGACGGCGTGCGCTACGTGCTGATCACCGGCGGCACCCAGGCCTCGCAGAACGCGCTGACCGGCGGCGACGTCGATTGGATGTCGGCGATCTTCCCGAACATGGACCAGGTGCTCTCCGGCTACCCGGACATCGCGACCGTCGACGTGCCCTCCAGCCAGATGGCCTTCATGACCTGCTCGAACGCCGACCTCGGCTGCACCGGCCCGATCACCGATCCGGCGGTCCGTAAGGCCATCTACTACGCGCTCGACCGCGACCAGATCAACAAGCTCGCGCTGAACGACCAGTACAGCGAGCTCGCCGGCTCGCTCTACCCCTACGGACAGTTCACCAAGTACATGTCCAAGGACGTCCCCGATTCGCCCATTCCGGGTGAGGCCCGCGTCGACGAGGCGACGAAGATCCTCGAGGACGCCGGCTACACCAAGGGCGACGACGGCATCTACCAGAAGGACGGCGTGAAGCTGAGCATCGCCGTGGCGGTCCAGAGCGACTACTCTGACTGGATCAACACGATCAACGTGGCGGCCCAGCAGCTCAAGGAGGCCGGCATCGAGATCCACGCCGACCAGATGTCCTCCAACGAATGGACCCAGGCCATGCAGCAGGGCGAGTTCGAGATGTCGGTCTACGGCCTGTGGGTCGCGGGCGCCGAACCCTGGATGTTCTACAACCAGTTCTATGCGACCAACTCCACCGCCCCGGTCGGCGAAAGCGCCTGGCCGAACTACGCCCGCTATAGCAACCAGACCGTCGATGACGCGCTCAACGTCATCAACGGCACCACGGACGTCAACGTGAAGACCGAGGAGTACGAGAAGATCCAGAACCAGGTGTTCCAGGACATGCCGTACATCCCGATTCTCCGCCAGTCCGGCCTCACCGAGATGTGGACCGACAAGGTGACCGGTTGGCCGACGAACGACAACGTCTACGCCAATCCCCAGACCTGGGCCAACCCCGACCTGGGCATCGTCCTGAAGAACCTCAAGGTCAAGCAGTGATCTGAGCGTTCGAACCACCGGTGCGCGGCGCCGCCGCACGGAGCCGCGCACCGTTTTCGACCAAGTGAGGCAACAATGAAGTTCTACCTGAGAAAGATAGGATTCTACCTGGTGGCGTTGTTCGCGGCGCTGACGTTGAACTTCGCCATCCCGCGCATGATGCCCGGCGATCCCGTCGCGGCGGTGCTGAACAGGCTGGCGTCGCGCGGCGGCACCGTGGCCCCGGAGACTAGGGCGGCGGTGACCGCCATGCTCGGCCAGGACGGTGGCAACATCATCCAGCAGTACATCGACTACCTGAAGAACATCTTCACCGGCAACTGGGGCGTGTCCGTCCTGTACTTCCCCAATCAGGTGACCACGTCCATCGCCTCGGCCCTGCCGTGGACCATCGCGCTGGTCGGCACCACGACGGTGATCTCCTTCTTCATTCAGCAGGCGCTCGGCATCTGGGCCGGATGGAGGCACGGCGGCGTCTTCGACAACATCGTCTCCCCGGTGGCGACGGTGCTGCAGTCCGTCCCGTACTTCTGGCTGGCGCTCATCTTCATCTGGCTGTTCGCCCGCATCCTGCACTGGTTCCCGCAGGCAGGCGGATACAACTACAGGGAGGTCGTGCCGGGACCGACGCTGGACTTCTTCCTGAGCGCGCTCGAATACGCGGCGCTGCCGGCGCTGACCATCCTGATCAGCTCACTGGGCATGGGCGTCGTCGGCATGCGCAACATGATGGTCTCCACGCTGTCCGAGGACTACATCGTCACGGCCGAGGCCAAGGGCCTGAGCCCGCGTCGCGTCATGATGTGCTACGCGGCCCGCAACGCCGTGCTTCCCTCGATCTCTGGCTTCGGCACGTCGATCGGCGCCGTCGTGGGCGGCTCACTGCTCACCGAGCAGGTGTTCTCCTACCCGGGCGTCGGCCAGATGCTGCTGCAGGCCGTGCAGAGCAACGACTACGCGCTGATGCAGGGCATCTTCCTGATCATCACGGTGACGGTCCTGGTGGTGAACCTCATCATCGACCTGCTCTACGGCATCATCGATCCGCGAACCCGGCAGCAGAACTGAGGTGAGAGGCAATGTCTGAAACGAATACCGCCACTTCCGCCGCGAAGACCGTCGTCCCCAAGCGGCGCCATCCTATCTGGGATTCAGTCAAGAGGGTGCTGCCCGAGCGGTCCCCGAAGCTGATCGTCGGCCTGACCATCGTCGGCCTGATGGTGCTTTTCGCCATCGTAGTCCCAATCTTCACTAAGGACCCCAACAAGATCAACGACATCGGTCTGTCCGCGCCGTCCGCCCAGCATTGGCTCGGCACCACGCAGTCCGGCCAGGACGTGTTCACCCAGCTCGGCTACTCGGTCCGCGGCTCGCTGACCATCGGCTTCTCGGTCGGCATCATAGCCACCGCGATGTCGTTCATCTTCGGCGTGCTCGGCACCTACATCGGGGGCATCTGGGACGATCTGTTCTCCCTGATCACCAACATCATGCTGGTGATCCCCGGTCTGCCGCTGACCATCGTGATTGCCGCGCTGATGCCGAGCAAGGGCACCATGATGCTGGTCATCGTCATCTCGATCACCGCGTGGGCCGGCTCGGCCCGCGTGCTCAGGGCGCAGACGCTGTCGATGCGCGGCCGCGACTACGTGCTCGCCGCGAAGATCGCCGGCGAACGCCCGTGGCGCGTGATCACCGTCGAGATCCTGCCGAACTTGCTGCCGGTCATCGGCTCGCAGTTCGTGTTCGCCGTCATCATGGCGATCCTGAGCGAGTCGTCGCTGTCCTTCATCGGCCTGGGCTCGACCTCCTCGTACTCTCTGGGCACGATGCTGTTCTATGCGCAGAACGGCTCGGCGCTGAACACTGGCGCCTGGTGGTGGTTCCTGCCGCCGGGCCTGATGATCGCCATCATCGGCGCGGGCCTGTCCTTCATCAACTTCTCCATCGACGAGGTCATCAACCCGCGTCTGCGCAAGACCTCCTCGAAGAAGAACAAGGGAAAGAAGAAGAGGTGAGTGTGATGACGACACAAGATCCCAACGTCCTGCTCACGGTCAAGAACCTCGATGTCATCTACGACACCGACACCCCGGTGCACGCCGTCCAGAACGCGAGCTTCGAACTGCGCCGCGGCGAAATGCTCGGCCTAGCCGGCGAATCGGGCTGCGGCAAGACCACGCTGGCCTACAGCATCAACCAGATGCTGAAGGAGCCCGGCAAGATCAACTCCGGCACGGTCATCTTCCATGACAAGTCCGGCACTGACATCGACATCCGCAAGTTGTCCGGCAAGGCGCTGCGCGAGTACCGATGGGAGAAGACCTCGATGGTGTTCCAGGGCGCGATGAACTCGCTGAGCCCGGTGACCAAGATCGAGAAGCAGCTCGCTGACATCTACAAGACGCACCGTCCGGACATGCCGAAGACGGAGCGCCACGACCGCTGCGCCCATCTGCTGGAGATGGTCAACGTTGATCCGAACCGTCTGGCGGCGTGCCCGTTCGAGCTGTCCGGCGGCATGCGCCAGCGCGTGATGATCGCGATGGCGCTGGCCCTCGAACCGCAGCTCATCATCATGGACGAACCGACCACGGCGCTCGACGTCGTCGTGCAGCGCGAGATCATCGAGGAGATATCGGAGCTGCGCCGCGAGAAGGGCTTCTCCGTCATCTTCATCACCCACGATCTGCCGATGCTGCTCGAGATCACCGACAAGATCGCGGTGATGAAGGATGGCGTCATCGTGGAACAGGGCGTGTCCGAGGATGTGTACTTCAACCCGCAGCATCCGTACACCCAGCGGCTTCTGAGCTCGTTCCCGTCGCTGACGGGAGACCGCGGCTCGTTCGTCCGCGTTCCCCGCAAGAAGTGAAGGGAGCAGCAATGTCAGTACTGAAACTTGACCACGTCAAGAAGGACTTCAAGCTCCGCGACGGACTGAAGACCACCACCATCCACGCGGTGAAGGACGCGACGTTCGAACTGCCGTCGGACAAGACGATCGCGCTGGTCGGTGAGTCCGGATCCGGCAAGTCGACCATCGCGAGGATGATCACCTGCCTGGAGACGCCTACGTCCGGCACCATCACGCTGGACGGCGAGCCAGTCCCCACGCACGGCAGGAAGCTGTACGAGTACCGTCACAACGTCCAGATGGTGTTCCAGGACCCGTTCGCCTCGCTGAACCCGTACCACACGATCTTCCATCACATCGCCCGTCCGCTGATGCTCAACCATCTGGCGAACAGCCGCGAGGAATACGAACAGAAGGTCATCGAGCTGCTCGAGCGAGTGGAGCTCACCCCGGCGACGAAGTTCATGTACCGCAGGCCCCACGAGCTGTCCGGCGGCCAGCGCCAGCGTGTCGCCATCGCGCGCGCCCTGGCGCCCCAGCCCAAGGTACTCATCGCCGACGAGCCGGTGTCGATGCTGGACGTGTCGCTGCGGTTGGGCGTGCTGAACCTGCTCTCCCGCATCCAGCAGGAGGAGCACATCGGCATGCTGTACATCACCCATGATCTGGCGACCGCACGCCACTTCTCCGACGAGATCATGGTGATGTACCATGGCGACATCGTCGAGCACGGTCCCGCCGACGACGTGATCCTCCACCCGCAGCAGGAGTACACCAAGGTGCTGCTCGCCGCCGCCCCGGACCCGGAGAAGCATTTCGCGAAGGTCCGCGCGGAACGCGCCCGTCAATGACGGCAACCGGGCCGGCACCGGTCGCGTGCCGGCCCTTTTCCAACGCCGCGTCCCGGGAGGGCCGACGCGGCCGTACCAAAGGATTCAATGATGAAGATTTCCAACCCCGTGCTCACCGGCTTCCACGCCGATCCCTCGATGATCCGCGTCGGTGACACTTACTACATCGCCAACTCCACTTTCGAATGGTTCCCCGGCGTGCAGCTGCACGAATCCAAGGACATGGTCCACTGGAACCCGCTGCCCGCCGCGCTGAACACCACCGAGCTGCTCGACATGCGCGGCAACTCGGCCTCCGGCGGCATCTGGGCTCCGGACCTGAGCTACGCCGACGGCAAGTTCTGGCTGATCTACACCGACGTGAAGGTCGTCAACGGCGCGTTCAAGGACTGCACCAACTACCTGGCCACCACCGAGGACATCCACGGCCCGTGGTCCGGTCCGATTCGCGTCAACGGCGTGGGCTTCGACGCCAGCCTGTTCCATGACGACGACGGCCGCAAGTACCTGGTGCAGCAGACCTGGGATCACCGCGAGTACAAGCATGCGTTCCACGGCATCACGCTGACCGAGTTCGACGTCGAGACGATGCAGCTGAAGCCGGAGACGGCCCGCACGATCTGGATGGGCGACGACGTCAAGCTCGTCGAGGGCCCGCACCTGTACAAGATCAACGGCTGGTACTACCTGTTCGCGGCCGAGGGCGGCACCGTGTGGACCCACCAGGAGGTCGTGGCACGCTCCCGCACGCTCGATGAGCTCTCGTTCGAGGCCTCGCCCACGAACCCGTTCATCACGAATTTCGACACCCCGCGCAGCTACCTGCAGAAGCAGGGCCACGGCGCCCTGGTGGACACCCCGTCCGGCGAATGGTACTACGCCTCGCTGTGCGGCCGCCCGTGGCACCACGAGACCGAGTCGTTCACCGACCCACGCGGCTGGTGCACGCTGGGCCGCGAGACCGCGATCCAGAAGGTCGAGTGGGACGAGGACGGCTGGCCGTACATCGTCGGTGGCCATGGCGGCGAACGCTACGTGGAGGCCCCGAAGGACGCAATCGAGACGGTTGCGCCCGAGACCCGCGACCAGCACGACGAGTTCGAGTCCGATACGCTCGACCCGCGTTGGAATACGCTGCGCGTGCCGTTCGACGCGAAGATGGGTTCGGTCGGCGGCGGCAGCCTGAGGCTGATCGGACAGGGGTCGCTGTGCAACACCTTCGACCTGTCGCTGGTGGCCCGTCGCTGGCAGGCGTTCGACTTCGACGCCGAAACGTGCGTCGAGTTCGACCCGAAGACCTATCAGGCGATGGCCGGTCTGACGAACTACTACAACGACCAGCACTGGTCGTGGGCGTTCGTCACGTATGACGAGGACCGCAAGTGCCGCGTGATCGAGGTGGCGCAGAACGACCGCAACAACTACACCTCGTTCCTGCGCGAGAACGCCGTGGTCGTTCCCGAGGGCACTGAGCGAGTCTGGCTGCGCGCCAAGGTGCGCACCCAGTGGTACACCTATGAGTACTCGTTTGACGGCCAGACCTGGACTGAGCTGCCGGTCAGGCTTGACGCGAAGATCCTCTCCGACGACTACGTGAACCAGACGTACGGCGGCTTCTTCACCGGAGCCTTCGTGGGACTGGCCGCGGTCGATTACTCCGGATACGGCGAGGTGGCCACCTTCGACCACTTCGACTACAAGGAACTCTGAGGCACAATGGCATTCGAGTATCATGTGCGTCCCGACGGCGACGACCTCGCCGTCGGCGACGTCCTGCACCCCTTCGCCACGATCTCCAAGGCCGCGGCCGTCGCCCGGCCCGGCGACACTGTCATCGTCCATGACGGCGTCTACCGCGAGCAGGTCGACCCCGCCCATCGCGGCATCAGCGACCTCGAGCGCATCACCTACCGCGCCGCCGACGGCGAGCATCCGGTCATCAAGGGCTCGGAACGTATCGACACCTGGGTGCGCGACCGCGGCGACGTATGGCGCGTCACCCTGCCGAACACGTTCTTCGGCGACTTCAACCCGTATCGCGAGCCGATCTTCGGCGACTGGCTGAACACCCCGGACCACCGCGTCGACAAGCCGAAGCATCTGGGCGACGTCTATCTCAACGGCCGGTCGTTCTACGAAGTCACCGACCCCGCGGAGCTTGACGACCCGCAGGTGCGCACCACGGTGGTCGACAACGCCCTGCAGGTCGTCCGACCCGTCGACGACCCCGATCAGACGCGCTACGTATGGTATTGCGAGGTCGACGAGCATGCCGGCGAGACCACGATCTGGGCGAATTTCCACGGCGCGGACCCGAACGTCGAACTCGTCGAGATCAATGTGCGCCGCAGCTGCTTCTTCCCGTCGCGCACGCATATCGACTACATCAGCGTGATCGGCTTCGAGATGGCGCAGGCCGCCTGTCCGTGGGCGCCGCCCACCGCGCCGCAGATCGGCATGGTCGGCCCCAACTGGGCGCGCGGCTGGGTCATCGCGGACAACCACCTGCACGACGCGAAATGCTCGGCGGTCTGCCTCGGCAAGGAGGAATCCACCGGCGACAACGAGTGGTACCGCACCGAACGCAAGACCGGCTATCAGTACCAGCTCGAAGCCGTGTTCAAAGGACTGCGCATCGGCTGGTCCAAAGGCGTGGTCGGCGGACACCGCGTGGTCGGCAATACGATCCATGACTGCGGGCAGAACGCCATCGTCGGTCATATGGGCTGCGCGTTCAGCACGATCAGTCGCAACCACTGCTACCGCATCGGACTCAAGCGTGAGTTCTTCGGCTGGGAGGTCGCCGGCATCAAGTTCCATGCAGCCATCGACACCGTGATCGACCACAACGACATCCATGACTGTTCGCTGGGACTGTGGCTCGACTGGCAGGCGCAGAACACGCGCGTCAGCGCGAACGTGTTCCATCACAACGTGCGCGACACGATGATCGAGGTCTCGCACGGTCCTTGCCTGCTGGACAACAACGTCTTCGCCTCGCCGTGCACGATCCAGAACTTCTCACAGGGGCTGGCGTTCGTCAACAACCTGGTATGCGGGACCATCGACCTGCATCGCGTGATGGACCGGTCCACGCCGTACCACTTCCCGCACAGCACCGAAGTGGCCGGCTGCGCGTTCGTTTCGGGCGGCGACGACCGCTACCGCAACAACCTGTTCACCGCGCCCTGCGGCGCGGATGACTGTCCGGGCCTGGCCGCGCTCGATGCCTATGCCGGGTACCCGACCTCGCTCGACGGGTACATCCGCAGCGTCCACGAGGCCGTGGCCGAAGGCGTGCAGGGCGGCGGCGACCCGTATCCGGTCCAGCCGTTGTACGTGGGCGGCAATGCCTACTGCGGCGTGCAGACACCCGATCAGGAACCCGATGCGCTTCATACCGAGGAACCGGTCTCGGTCCAGGTCGAAGAGACCCCGGAGGGCGTCGTCGTCACCGTCGACGTGCCCGCGGCCGTGGCGGCCCGACGTGAGTCGGTCGTACGCACCGCCGATCTCGGCACGCCGCGCATCGTCGAGGCGCTGTACGAGAACCCGGATGGTTCGCCGATCACGTTCGACGCGGACATCACCGGCGAACGGCGCGACGGCCCGTCCGTCCCTGGCCCGTTCGTCGCGCTGCATGCGGGCGTGAATCGTTTCGTATGCGCGAGGCGCACGGTCTGATTTCCGCAGCTAAGCAAAGGAACCGAACATGTTACGAACCGTGCAAACCGCGCTCGGCCCGGTCGAGGGTCTTGCCGCCCCCGAACCCGAAATCACCGTGTTTCGCGGCATCCCGTTCGCGGCGCCGCCCGTAGGTGATCGGCGGTGGCGAGCGCCGCGGCCCGTCGAACCGTGGCCGGGGACGCTGGCGGCGTACGACTTTGCCCCCGCATGCCCGCAGCCTACGCCGGGCGGTTCGAACGAGTTCTATGACCGGGAATGGGGCACCGACCCGGCCATAGAACTCAACGAGGATTGTCTGTATCTGAACATCTGGACCCCCGCGCTACGTGGCAACAGGCGGGATACGCGGGTGGTCGCGGACCATCCGCTGCCGGTGATGGTGTGGATCCACGGCGGCGCCTACCAGACCGGATGCACCGCAGAGAAGGAATTCGACGGCTCTGCCCTGGCGCGCCGTGGCGTGGTGGTGGTTTCCGTCGGCTACCGGCTCAATGTGTTCGGATTCCTGGCGCACAACCGCTTGCGCGAGGAGGCCGAGGCCCGGCATGATGATGAGCCCTACGCGAACTTCGGTTTCCTGGACCAGCGAGCCGGCATCCGATGGGTGGTCAAGAACATCGCCGCGTTCGGCGGTGACCCGGAGAACATCACCATCTTCGGGCAATCCGCCGGGGCCGGCAGTGTGTTGGCGCAGATCTGCTCGCCGCTGAACCGCGGCCTGTTCCAACGCGCCATCATGCAGTCCGGTGCTGGGCTGGGGATGTTCAACCGCCATCAGCAGAGTCTCGAGTACGGTCACCGCACCGCGGAGCGCCTGTTCGAGGCGTTGGGAGTCTCCTCGCTCGACGAGGCACGGCAGGTGCCGGCCGCCGAACTGCTCGCCGCCGCGGAAGCGTTGCCGGTGCCTCCCGAATCCGGCCGCGAGGGCGACTGGTCGATGATGGTCAACTGGGTGCCCTGCGTGGACGGACGGTTCATCACCGACCAGTATGCGCGGACCATCGCGCGCGGAGAGCAGAACGAGGTCGAGATCCTGCTGGGCAACACCACCGGTGAATTCATGGAAACCGACGCCGACGGCACCCTGCTGCCCGCGGGCGAGGTCGGCAACCTCAAACTGATTGCCGAGTGGATCCGCGGCGGCCGCAAGGCGCCGTACTACTACCGGTTCGACGTGGCCATGCCCGGGGACGACGCCGGCGCGTTCCACTCCTCGGAGTTGTGGTTCTCGTTCGGTACGTTGGCCACCTGCTGGCGGCCGTTCGTCGGATGGCACTACGACCTGTCACGCCGGATGGTCGCCTACTGGACGAACTTCGCCGCCACCGGAGACCCGAACGGTCCCGACACGGACGGCACGCCGCTGCCGGAATGGACACGGTACGCCCCGTTCGGCGGCGACGCCATGCGGCTGGGTCAGCGGACCCGTATGATTCGCGACTGGAGCACGAACGTCGAACGCAACGCGTTGTTGCAATGGGGTGGCGCAGCAGCCGACTGAACCACGAGAACACAGGAATCACGAATACAAGGAGAACGACAATGACCGATCACGACGCTTCCGAGACCAGCCTGTTCGAACAGTGCGGCTACAGCCGCGAGGCCATCCAGGCCCGCCTGGAGCGCAACTGGTATGAGATGTTCGAAGGCCCGGACAAGATCTACTGGGAGAACGACGAGGGCCTCGGCTACGTGATGGACACCGGCAACCACGACGTGCGCACCGAAGGCATGAGCTATGCGATGATGATCGCCGTGCAGTACGGCCGCAAGGACGTGTTCGACAAGCTGTGGGGCTGGGTCATGAAATACATGTTCATGACCGAGGGCTTGCACAAGGGCTACTTCGCCTGGTCCGTGAACCCCAGCGGCGTGCCGAACGCCGACGGCCCGGCCCCGGACGGCGAGGAATATTTCGCGATGGATCTGTTCCTGGCCGCCGCGCGCTGGGGCGATGGCGAAGGCGTGTACGAGTACTCCCGTCACGCCCGCTCGATCCTCCACACCTGCGTGCACCGGGGCGAGGATGGCGAGGGCTACCCGATGTGGAACCCGGAGAACCATCTGATCAAATTCGTCCCGGAGACCGAATGGACCGACCCCTCGTACCACCTGCCGCACTTCTACGAGGTGTTCGCCGAGCGCGCCGACGAGGCCGACCGTCCGTTCTGGGCGCAGGCCGCCAAGGCGAGCCGCGAGTACCTGGTCACCGCCTGCCACCCGCAGACCGGCATGAACCCCGAATACTCGAACTACGACGGCACGCCGCACGTCGACGAACGCGACCACTGGCATTTCTACTCCGACGCCTACCGCACCGCCGGCAACATCGGGCTGGACTGCCTGTGGAACGGCGTCGTGCCGGAACTGTGCGATGCGAATGCGCGTCTGCAGCGTTTCTTCCTCGAACACGACCGCACCTGCGTGTATGCGATCGACGGCACGCCGGTGGACGAGACCGTGCTGCACCCGGTCGGCTTCATCGCCGCCACCGCCGAAGGCTCGCTCGCCGCGATGCACTCGCAGGAGCCGGACGCGCTCGACAACGCGATCCGCTGGGTGCGCCTGCTGTGGGACACCCCGATCCGCACCGGCACGCGCCGCTACTACGACAACTTCCTCTACGCCTTCGCGTTCCTGGCGTTGGCGGGGGAGTACCGCACCTGGTGAGGTGCCGAGAGAAGGAGGGGTGGATATGACTGTGGAAAATACTTGGAGCTTGAATCCCCTCTTCGGTGAGGGATGCGTACTGCAGTCCGGTATGCCGGCGAACGTGTGGGGCGTCGGCGAACCAGACCGACGGATCGAGGTGCGTGTGCATGGCACCGCCGCCACCGCGACGGTCGGTGACGATGGAGCCTGGCGCGTGCAGCTGGATCCGCTGGAGCCCGGCGGCCCCTACCGGCTGGAGGTGCGGGTCGACGGCGGCGACGAACCGGTGATCGCGCACGACGTCTACGCGGGCGAGGTGTTCGTCTGCGCGGGGCAGTCGAACATGGAATACCAGATGGAATTCCTGCGCTGGCGTTACCCGTCGGAGTATGCGCGCGAACCCGACCCGCTGCTGCGCCACTGCAAGGTCCCCGTCCGGTTCGACTTCCACGGACCGCGGCGCGACTTCGACGAACCGGTACGCTGGGTCGGTGCGGCCGCCGACACGCTCGACGAGTTCACCGGCGTCGGATATTTCTTCGGACGCATGGTTCGTGCATGGCTCGGCGTACCGGTCGGTCTGCTCAACATCACGCTCGGCGGCTCGCCGATCGAATCGTGGATGGACGAGGAGACGCTCGCCGCGTGGCCGAAGGCGCTCGCCGACCTGGAACCCTATCGCGACGACGAGGTGGCCCGCACCCGCAGCGAGGAGAGCATCGCCGCAATGAACCGCTGGTATGAGGACCTGCGGATTCGCGAGGCCGAAGCCGGCCAGGAGGATTGGGGACACGGTACGCTCGAGCTGCCCGTGTTCTTGAAGGACGCCGATCCGAGGCTCGCTGGATTCCGTGGCGTAATCCATCTGCGCCGCACGGTCACGTTGCCGGCCTACGCGGCTGGGCATGCGGCGGCGCTGCACCTTGGCGCCATGGTCGATTCCGACGAAACCTCGGTCAACGGTGTCAAGATCGGCCAGTCCGAGCACCAGTACCTTTCCCGCGACTATATGGTGCCCGAAGGCGTGCTGAAGGCCGGACGCAACGAGATCGACGTGCGCCTGGTCGTCGAACACGGCACAGGCCGCGTGACGCCAGGCAAGCACATGCACCTCGACATGGGCGACGACTCCTACGATCTCGACGGCACCTGGACCTACGCCATTGGCGCGCGGGTGGACACGGACTGCCCCGGTGAGGACTTCGTGCGTTGGAAACCGCTCGGTCTGTACAACGGCATGACCGCGACCTGCGCCGGTTACGCCGCACGCGCCGCGCTGTGGTATCAGGGCGAGTCGAACACCGGCGACGTGGCCGACGACTACGGCCGCATGCTGGCCGCGATGATTGGATGCTGGCGCAGGGCATGGGGGCAGGAACGGCTGCCGTTCCTCATCGTGCAGCTGCCGGTGTTCTCCATCGACGGCGTGGAGGACGGTGGTTGGCCACTCGTCCGCAAACACCAGTGGGAAGCCTCCAGCCTGATCGAGGATGTTGCCACCGTGGTGACCCTTGATGCCGGCAATTGGAACGATTTGCATCCGTGGAACAAGAGTGTGGTCGCGGATCGTCTGTTCGCCGCGGCGCAACGTGTTGTATATGGCAAGGACGACGCACCGCGCTCGCCGGAGTCGATTGACGTTCGGCTGGCTGATGGACGGCTGACCATCACCTTCGACGATGGCACCGGCGATTGCGGCTTGGACACATTAGACGGCGCAGATCCAGGCGAGTTCGAACTGGTTTGGGAGGACGGCTCCCGGCAAGCAGTGCCGGCGAGCATCGACGGCAACACCGTAGTCATCGCCGTGCCGTGGCGCAGACCGACGGCAGTGCGGTATGCGTGGCGCAACGCTCCGAACCGTGGATTGCTGTGCGGGTCGAACGGTCTGCCGGTTCCGCCGTTCGCCGAACCCATCGCATGACGTAACCGTTCGTGAAAGAAATGAACGCATGAGAAACTTCATCTTCCACAATCCCGTCAAGATCTACTTCGGTGAAGGCCAGGCCGTGCATGTGGCAGAGGAGGCCAAGTCGCGCCCTGGAGCCGTGCTGCTGGTCTACGGCGGCGGCTCGATCAAGCGCAACGGCGCCTATAACGACGTGACGGCCGCGCTGCGCGAAGCCGGCAACGAGGTCATCGAACTGTCCGGCGTGACGCCGAACCCGAGGCTCGACAAGGTCCTCGAAGGCGTGAAGCTGGTCAAGGAGCATGGCGTGTCCCTGATCCTGGCCGTCGGCGGTGGTTCGGTCATCGACTGCGCCAAGTTCATCTCGCTCGGCTCCGGCCTGGGCGAGGACGAGGACCTGTGGGACGACTATGTCGAAACCGGCAAGCCCGCCCCTGAGAACCTCGTGCCGCTCGGCGTGGTGCTGACCACGGCGGCCACCGGCTCCGAGATGGGTGACGCGGCCGTGCTCACCAACTGGGCCCGCAACCGCAAGCTCGGCTACACGTCCTTCCCGCTGACGCCGAAGTTCTCGGTGCTCGACCCGACCTACCTGCTCACCCTGCCGGACGAGCAGACCACCTACGGGTTCGTGGACATGTTCTGCCACACCTGCGAGCAGTATTTCTCGCTGCCTAGCGACGACAACCTCTCCGACGAGATGGCCGAGGCCATCCAGCGGCACATCCTGCGCTCCTGGCGCGCCTGCCGCCGCCATCCGCGCAGCTATGAGGCCCGCGGCAACGCGATGTGGGATTCCACGCTCGCGCTCAACCGAGTCATCTCGCGCGGCAAGGAGGAGGACTGGGTCACGCACGGCATCGAGCATGCGCTGTCCGCCTACTTCGACATCCCGCACGGCGCTGGCCTGGCCGTGGTGCACCCGCACTGGATGAAGTACGTGTACGCCTCCCGCCCCGAAGCCACCGCCAGGTTCGCCCGCTGGGCCGTCAACGTGTGGGGGGTGGACTCCACCGGCAAATCCGAACGCGAGGTGGCCGAGGAAGGCATCGAACGCTACGTCGATTTCCTGCGCCTGGTCGGCGCCCCGCTCACGCTCCCTGAGGTCGGCATTCCCTCCGATTCGGCCACGCTGGACAAGCTCGCAGACCATGCCGGCGAGGTCGGCGGCTCCTACCGCCACATCACCCGCGATGACGCGCGCGCCATCCTCGCATCCTGCGTGACGTCGGTCGTGTTCTGAAAGGATCTATGAGATGGGACGACTTGATGGACGTCTGTGCGTGATCACCGGCGCCGGACGAGGCATTGGACGCGCCGTGGCACAGCGCTTCCTGGATGAGGGTGCCGAGCTGGTGGTGGCGAATCGGCGCGCACCTGCGCCGATGTGCGGGTGGAAGGCGAGCCGTGGATGGATGCGCGGTGAAACGACGCCATCCGTCGGGAATCGGCCCGACAATGGTGGCTGAATGCCGTCGATATGGAAAGGATCGTCAGCTCATGACCGTTGACCTCAACACCCTGTTGGAAACCGACGACGATGTGCGTCGCTTGTTCGAAGGGCGTCCGATGCAGTACCGCAAGTCAGAATCGTTGCCCGACCTGACCTGGCAGGCGCAATCGACCTGCGACCGCATCAACCGCGTTTTCTTCGAGGACCAGGCCGAGGCGATGCGTCTGTTCCATGACCTGGTGCCGGGCGCTGGGGACGGTGTCGACTTCCGACCCCCGATCAATCTGGATTACGGCATCGGGTTGACGATTGGCGACCGCACGTTCATCAACAAGGATTTCCTGATCGTTGGCGGCGGATACGTCGAGATTGGTTCCGACTGCCTGATCGGGCCGCGATGCACGATCTGCACTCCGAATCATGCATTGGACGCGAAGACCCGGCTGGACGGCTGGGAGCACACGATGCCGGTGCGCATCGGTTCGAACGTGTGGCTGGGCGCGAACGTGACGATCTGCCCGGGCGCCGTCATCGGCAACAACTCGATTATCGGCGCCGGATCGGTGGTCGTGGGCGACATTCCCGCGAACTCGATCGCGGTCGGCAATCCGTGCCGTGTCATCAAACCGCTGCCGGACCACGATCCGGCGTTCGCCGAAATCGAATAGCGGATGGCGTTACTGCTGAGCTTGCGCGAACAGTGCGAGCTTGGCAAACAGATCGCCTAGTGTGAACCGGCTGTCCACCGTGTCGTAGAGTCGGACTGTCGGGCGTGAGGCGTCGAATCGGGACACCGTGTCAGCTCCGATGATGGGAGCTGACACGGTTCGGAACCGGCCGCAATCGGGTTTGATGGCCACCGCCACGGCGGGGCAGTCGCCCAACGACCAGCCGTCACCGCACGTCCATGCGGCCACATCGCTGTTGTTGTAATCGACGAGTTGCTGGAACAGCCAACGCCCGAGTTCGCCGCACGGACGCACCCGCATGTCCAATTCCGCGATGCTCACGTTCATCGTGGAATACGCCGAAAGCGGGATGATCCACATCGCCACGCCGCTCGAAAGCACCTCGTTGCCGGCGGTGATGTCGTTGCCGGCGTTGAACTCGCGTATCGCCTCACGTTCGGGATCGGCGTTCTGGGTGCCGATCCATACCACCGTCATGCGGCGTGCGATATCGGGTCGCACCCGCAACGCCTCCGCCACGTTGGTGATGGCTCCCAAGCAGAGTACGAACAACGGGTGATCGTCCTCGCGCAGCGCCTCGTCGATGATGAACGCGGCCGCTTCGGACAGTGGGGGACACATCTCGCTGGGACTGCCGATCGGACCATCGTGGCCGCGCATCACCGGAACGTCCGAGCCAATCAGATCTCGTACGTGTACGGCGACGTTCGCGGACCGTTCCATGCTGCCGGATTCGGCGAAATGCTCGGCGCAGATCGCCTTGACGATGAACTTCGGGGTGAGCAGCGCCTGCGCAATGGCGAAGGGGTCGTCGGCCTCGCACCCGGCGTCCGTGTCGATGATGACACGGATTCGCTTGTCGTCGCGGACGGTGTAATGACCTATCATCAAAAACTCCTGAATCAGCATATCCGAATTATGCTGGATTTTCAACGCATGCGGCCTGAACGAGGAAATGGATTCCTTCGTCCAGGCCGCACAGATTGGTGTCAGATGCAATCAGCCGCGCCAGCGCACGTACTGCTCGTACACCTGCGGGGTCGGCTCGCCAGTCAGCGTGGTCTCGACCTTGACCGGCCACGCCGGCGGCTCCGCTTCGCCGGACAGCACCCAAGCGGCCTGACGGGCGGCACCGATCGCCACATACTCGTCGGTCTCCGGCAGCTCCACGTCCATGCCGAGGATGGCGGGGGCCAGTGCACGCACGGCCGCGGACTTGGCGCCGCCGCCGATCAGCAGGATGCGCTTGACGTCCACGCCCAGGCCTTTGACCAGCTCGAGGCAGTCGCGCTGCGAGCACAGCAGGCCTTCCACGAACGCGCGGGCGATGTTCTCGCGCTTGGTGTTCGCCAGCGTCATGCCGTACAGTGCTGCAGTGGCATCCGGACGGTTCGGGGTGCGCTCGCCGTCGAAATACGGCACCAGGGTGATGCCGCCGGCACCCGGCTCCGAGGCGGCGGCCAGTTCGGCCAGCTCGTCATAGTCCACGCCGAGCGCAGCGCGTCCGGCATCGGAGATGCGCGAGCCGTTGATCGTGCAGGCCAGCGGTAGCCAGTGACCGGTGCAGTCGGCGAAGCCGGTGACCGAGGCGGTCATGTCATAGGCCGGGATGGGGGAGATGGCTGCGGCCACGCCCGAGGTGCCCAGCGAGATGCTCACGTCGCCCACGCCCATGCTCAGGCCCAGCGACGCCATCGCATTGTCTCCGCCGCCGGGGCCGATCGGGCAGCCGCCCTCGACGTCCTTACCCGCGATGGCCGGATCGGCGACGTCGCCGGTTTCCGTCGGGCCGAGCACGCGCGGCAGCACGATGTCAGCGGTTTCCTCTTCGCTGCGGCCGAGAGCCATGGCGAGCAGATCGCGGCGGTATTCGTTGGCGGTCGCGTCGAAGTAGGCGGTGCCGGATGCGTCGGAACGATCGGTGAACAGCGCGTCCAGATTCGCCTTCAGTTCCTCGGCGGTCGCATCCTCGCCCATCGGGCCGTGGCCTGCGATGCGCCAGCTCAGCCAGTCGTGCGGCAGGCAGATCGCGGCGATGCGTTCGGCGTTCTCCGGTTCGTTCGCGGCGACCCACGCCACCTTGGTGATGGTCAGCGAGGCGACCAGCGACGAGCCGACCGCCTTGACCCAGCGCTGACGGCCACGCATCGTCGGATCGTCGGACAGGTCGTCCTCGCTGCCGTCGGCGGCCTTCTCGGCCTCGCCGAGGCGAGCGATGAGCACGTCGGCGTTGGTGGCGGAACGGGTGTCGTTCCACAGCAGCGCGTCGCGGATCACGCGGCCGTGGTCGTCGAGCAGCACCATGCCGTGCTGCTGTCCGCCGACCGCCAGCGCGGCCACGTCGTCGAGCCCGCCGGCCTGCTCTGCCGCCTCCTGGAACGCCTGCCACCAGGCTTCGGGGTTCACGCTGGTGCCATCGGGATGCTTGGCCTGTCCGAAGCGGACCATCTCGCCGGTAGCGGCATCGGTGACGCGCACCTTGGTCGACTGGGTGGAGGTGTCCACGCCGGCCACCAGAACTCTGCTCATTGTGCCTCCTTGCAACATGCCGCCGAAACGGTGCTCCGACGGCGTTTGTCCGAATTACGGTTCCATCATACCCAAATAGTTAGACGAATGAACTATACTGGTGTGTGTACCATTCACATTGCGGTGGGAGGCACGCCAGAGGCGATGAAGCACCAAAGCACATAACGAGGAGGGTAGCCGACATGGCAGCATTGCGGCGAATCAACCAAGACGACCTGCGCAACCACAACCTTTCGGTGGTGATTGACACTCTGCTGCGCACCACCGAGCCGTTGAGCCGTGCCGAACTGGCCAAACGCACCGGACTGACCAAGGCCACCATGTCGCTGCTGGTCTCCATGCTCGTCGACGACGGCGTGGTGCGCGAAGGGGAGCCGAGCGTGCAATCGTCGTACGGCCGTCCGAGCACGCCGCTGCTTATCGCCGGGGGGCGGTACTGCGGCATCGGCCTGCAGGTGAACACGGACGGCTACGGCGTCATCGTGCTGGATCTGGACGGCACCGTGATCTCGGAGCGGTGGGTCGATGCGGACATCTCGGCCCCCGACGCCGACGAGGTGTTCGCGGAACTGGATGCCTTGGCAATGGAACAAGAGGCCCTGCTCGCCGAACGCGGATGCACGGTGGCCGGGGCGGGCCTCGCGCTGCCGGGTCTGGTGACGGGCAACATGCGTCTGCTGATGGCCCGCAACCTGGGGTGGGAGCAGCTCGACCTCACCCGGTTCGACGTGATGCGGCGTCTGGACGTGACCGCGGGCAACGAGGCGAACATGGCCGCGCTCGCGCAGATCCCCGGATACGCCATGCGCCGCGACGGCGACGGCATCGTGGGCCCCTCCGAATCGTTCATCTATCTGTCCACCGACGTCGGCATCGGCGGCGCCGTGGTGCGCAACGGCCACGTGGAGATCGGCGACCATGGCTTCGGCGGCGAACTCGGCCACACGTCGGTGGAACTGCGCGGACCGGTGTGCCGGTGCGGGCGGCGGGGCTGCCTGGAGACGTACGCGGGACGGCGCGCAATGGTGGAATCGGCGGGCATCGCCAGCGGCTCCGCCGCGGCGCGCCACGAATCGGTCGACGAGCTGATCGACCGGTGGTGCGCCGGCGACGTCAGGGTGGCCGCCGTGGTGAACAAGGCCATCGAGGCGATGGTGTCCTCCATCGCCTCGGCAATCAATGTGTGCGACATCGAAACGGTGGTGCTGGGCGGCGTCTGGTCGCAGTTCGGTTCCGAGATCGCCGTGCAGATGCAGAGCGCGTTGCAACGGCAGGTGCTGGGATACCCGGAGGTCCGCGCCAAGGTGCTGATGGCCGACGTCACCTCGCGCCCGGCGCTGGTCGGCGCCGCCGCGATGGGACTGCGGCATTTCGTCGACGACCCGATGCGATTCGTGTCCGCCTGATACAGTGGCTCGTGGCGTCCCGCCCGAGCTGCGCAGGTCAAGGGGCGCCTGCACCGCCGGCTTCGTGCGGGGCGTCCGATACCGTGCGCAGCCATGAGGGAACAGGAGCATCCCATGGTCGACCGTACCGATTCTTCAACCGACAACATCATCACCACCACCGAACCGTCGCCCATGGGGCAGTCATCCAAGCCGGAGAACCGCCGTTGGCGGTGGACCGCGGCGGACATCGCTGTGGGCGCGGCATTGGGCGTGGCCTGCGGGCTGGTGTTCTGGGGGTTCAACTTCGCTTACGCGTGGCTGTCGCCGATCATCGGCGGCATCCTGCCCGGACTGGCCAGCGTGCTGCACCCGCTGTGGTACTTCTCCGGCACGCTGGCGGTGATCATCCTGCGCAAGCCGGGGGCGGCGGTGTATGTGAACCTGGTCGGCAGCGCCGCCGAGATGCTGCTGGGCAACCAGTTCTCGTTCGGGTTCGTGTTCGCGTCCGCGGCGCTGCAGGGCGTGTTCTCGGAACTGCCGTTTGCGCTCACCCGTTACAAGGTGTTCAACCTGCCGATCTCCATGGCGTCCGGCGTCTTGGTGGCCTTGGAATACGGCGTGTATCTGATGTTGTTCCGGTATCAGGGCGTGGCGTTCCTCAGTGCGCGCGGCATCGTGCATATGGTCAGCGAACTGGTCGGCGGTGTGCTGATCGCCGGCGTGATGAGCTGGTACCTGTACCGTGCGATCGCCGCCACGGGCGCGCTCGACCGCTTCGCCTCGGGGCGTGCGCGGTTCGCCGCGTAACGTCCGGCTGTTTGCTATAGTGGTCACGTTGGTTTCCCAACGTGGGGCTGTAGCTCAGTCGGTTAGAGCATCGGACTCATAATCCGCCGGTCCAGGGTTCAAGCCCCTGCGGCCCCACTCGCCAATCAGCGAACCACCCGACTCCGGAATCCGCTGGCCCGGAAGGCAGACGGCTCGCCGTCCGTATGTGGTGCGCATCGGATCTGTCCGTGCCTGTGCATACAATCCCATAGGTTCCGGTTCACGCCAGCCATAGGGGCAAGCGACCCGGGTCCCCCGAATTCCTTAGGAGACACCATGAAGCAGGGTATTCATCCCGATTATCATGCCGTTCAGGTCACGTGCTCGTGCGGCAACACCTTCGTCACCCGTTCGACCTACAAGGGCGAAGCCATGACGGCCGACGTGTGCTCGAAGTGCCATCCGTTCTACACCGGCAAGCAGAAGATCCTCGACACCGGTGGTCGCGTGGCCCGTTTCGAGAAGCGTTACGGCAAGCGCAGCAAGTAGCTTCCTCAACGCCAGCCCCGGCAGGCTCGGCGCGCTTCGGCGTGCCGCCGCGGGACTGGCGTTGTTGTATATCCGCCAATACATATCGAATCGAACGGAGACGAGCAGCACATGGCAGACGAACAGTTCCCCGCGGCGCAGACCGCGTTGGAGGAATACCGCCGCATCGAGCAGGAGATGAGCCAGCCGGAGGTCGCCTCCGACCCGGACAAGATGCGCAAGCTGGGCCGCCGCCACGCCGAGCTCGGTTCGATCGTGTCCGCATACACCGCCTACCTGCAGGTGCGTGACGATCTGGAGGCCGCCCGTGAGATGGCCTCCGAGGACCCCGATTTCGCCGAAGAGGCCCGGCGGCTGGAGGCGGAGCTGCCCGCCGTGCAGGAGAAGCTGCACACGGCGCTGATCCCGCGCGATCCGGACGACGCACGGGACACCATCATGGAGATCAAGGCCGGCACCGGCGGCGAAGAGGCCGCGCTGTTCGCCGGCGACCTGCTGCGCATGTACCTGCGGTATGCGGAGAAGCGCGGCTGGACCACCACCATCCAGAGCGAGAACCGCACCGAGCTGGGCGGCATCAAGGACGTGCAGGTGGCCATCCGGGCCAAGGGCACGCCGGCTCCTGAGGACGGCGTGTGGGCCAGCCTGAAATACGAGGGCGGCGTGCACCGCGTGCAGCGCATCCCCGTCACCGAATCGCAGGGACGCATCCAGACCTCCGCGGCCGGCGTGATCGTGTTCCCCGAAGCCGACGACGACAACGACGAGATCGAGATCGACCCGAAGGACCTGAAGATCGACATCTTCATGAGCTCCGGTCCGGGCGGCCAGTCGGTGAACACCACGTATTCGGCGGTGCGCATGACGCATATCCCGACCGGCATCGTGGTGAGCATGCAGGATGAGAAGTCGCAGATCCAGAACCGCGCGGCCGCACTGCGCGTGCTCAAGTCGAGGCTGCTGGCCATGAAACACGAGCAGGAGGCAGCCGAGGCCGCCGACCTGCGTCACTCCCAGGTGCGTTCGCTCGACCGCTCCGAACGCATCCGCACCTACAACTTCCCGGAGAACCGCATCGTCGACCATCGCACGAACTACAAGGCCTACAACCTGGATCAGGTGCTCGACGGCGACCTGCAGGCCGTCATCGACTCCGACATCCAGGCCGACGAGGCCGAGCGCCTCGCACGCCAGAGCTGATGAACGTCGAACAGGCCATCCGTCGCGCGGCGGCCACGCTGCGCGACGCCGGTGTGGACACCCCCGAACATGACGCCAAACTGCTGCTGGCCGAAGCCTGCGGTTGCAGTCTCAGCGACGTGGACAAGGCCATGCTGCTGGGGAAGTCGATTGCCGCCCTTGCGGAGGAACACTCCGCGGAAGGCGTTTCCCCCGCCCCCTCCGTAGAGGGGGTTCCCGAGCGGCGTTTCGACGCCATGCTTGCCCGTCGTGCAGCACGGGAGCCGTTGCAGTACATCGTCGGCCACGCCCCGTTCCGCTACCTCGACCTCGCCGTCGGCCCGGGCGTGTTCATCCCGCGGCCCGAAACCGAGCTTGTGGTGCAGGAGGGGCTGGATTGGTTGGCGGTGCAGCGCATCACCGCGCCGCGCGTTGTCGATCTGTGCGCCGGCAGCGGTGCGATCGGCCTATCGATCGTGACCGAAACCGCCGATGCCGAGGTCTGGGCGGTCGAGCTCAGCGAACGCACCGCCGCATGGACTCGCCGCAACGCCGAAGCCGTATTGGGAACGGCCAGAACTGGCTCCGGCATAGACGGTCGGTACCACCTGGTGCTCGGGGACGCGACCGACCCCGATACGCTCGCCGAACTGGACGGCACCGTGGATCTGGTGGTCACCAATCCACCGTATGTGCCCGAATCCGAGATCCCCGAACAACCCGAGGTCCGCGATCATGATCCGCAGTTGGCGCTGTACGGTGGCTCTCCGGATGGCCTGCTGATTCCCGGACGCATCATCGACCGAGCTGCCGCGCTGCTGCGCCCGGGCGGTCTGCTCGTCATGGAACATGACATCAGCCAGGGTGCCGCGCTGGTCGCCTACGCGCAGGCCCACGGCTTCAACCACGCCCGCACCGGCCGGGATTGGACAGCACGGCCCCGGTATCTGGTCGCCCGGCGTGACGACTATTGCGCATAGTCCTGCAGCGCGGAGGCGTCGGCGTCGGTGATCGTGCGGATCACCCGCGCGGGATTGCCCACCGCCACCGAATGCGGCGGAATGTCCTTAGTCACCACGGCGCCGGCTCCGATGACGCAGCCTTCGCCGATGGTCACGCCGCCCAACACGGTGACATTACCGCCGAACCAGCAGTTCGAGCCGATGACGATCGGCCTGCCGTATTCGTAGTCGTATGTCGAGCCGTCCGCTGCCTTGCGCACGTTGCGGTCCTGCCAGCGCAGCGGATGCATCGGCGGCAGCAGGGACACGTTCGGGCCGAACAACACGTCGTCGCCGATGGTGACAGGCGCGCAGTCGAGCACCGTGAAATTGAAGTTGGCGAACACGCGATCGCCCATCGTGGTGTGCACGCCATAGTCGAAGAACACTGGCCCCAGAACGTCCAGATCCTCGCCATGGTGGGGGAGCAGCTCATCCAGCACGGCGGCCCGGGCCTCATGATCGCCGCGCGGTAGCGCGTTGAACCTGGTGCACAGGTCGCCAGCGCGTTCGCGCAATGCCGACAGCTCCGGGTCGGCCGGGTTGTAGAGCTTGCCGTCCATCATCTCCTCGCGCTCCGAGCGGCGGGGCGTGCGCAGTTCGACGGGAGGCATCTCGCCGGAGGACGGTTGCGGGGTGTGCTGAGGGGTGTGGGGTGCGCGGTCCATTGGCGTCCTTTCCTAGATGGTATGAGGTTTGAGGTGCGCGTTGCTGGTTGCATGTGCTGCCCTTGGACGCCGGTTGCCGTTGGGACGGCGACCGTGCCCGGGGCCTGTTGCTCGTCGCATACCGATGGTGCAATAGTAAGGTTGTAATGAGGACGTAAACGGGAGGTGCCGATGAGTGCGATTCGCAAGGTCGATGACGATTCCCTTGCCGAGGCCGCTGAAATCATTCGCAACGGCGGTCTGGTGGTGGTGCCGACGGATACGGTATACGGAGTGGCCTGTGACCCGTTCAATGCCAAGGCCATCGACCGTATCTATGAGATCAAGGGTCGTCCGCGGTTCAAGGCGCTGCAGGTGCTGCTGTCCTCGATCGAGGAGCTCGATGCGCTGGGCCTGGATTTGCCGGTGCCGTTGAACCGTCTGGCGGCGGCGTTCCTGCCGGGCGCATTCTCCCCGATTGCGGTGGCCCGCGAGGATTGCGCACTGGGGACGGTGCAGCAGACCCCATCGGGTGCGCGCACGCAGGGCATCCGCATCCCCAATTCCGCGTTGAGCCTGCGCATTCTCAAGGCCACCGGTCCGTTGGCCGCCTCGAGCGCGAACCGCTCCGGCGGCGAAAGCGCGCAGACCGTCGAGGAGGCCGAGGCCGCCTTGGGCGGCGCCGTGGATCTGTATCTGGACGGCGGCCCGACGCAGGGGCATGTGTCCAGCACCGTGGTGGCCGCCGACCCGTTGGCACGTGACGGGATCGCCATCCTGCGCGAGGGCGTGATCCGCGAGCCGGTGATCCGCAAGGCGCTGATCGTGAACGGTGGAGGTCTCGGCGCATGAGGGTCTACCTGTTCATCGCCGCGATCGCCGGCGGTGCCACGTTCCTGCTCACCCCGTTGATCCGCCATCTGGCCATTCAGATTGGTGCGGTCGGCAAGGTGCGCGCGCGTGACGTGCATACGATTCCCACGCCGCGTATGGGCGGCCTGGCCATGATGCTGGGGTTCGCGGTGGCGATGCTGTTCGCCAGCCACATTCCGTTCGTCAGCGGGCTGTTCCAGAACAATCACCAGGCTTGGGTGGTGCTTGCGGGGGCGGTGGCGATCTGCCTGCTGGGCATGGCCGACGACCTGTGGGATCTGGATTGGATGTTGAAGATGGCCGGCCAGCTGCTGATCGCCGTGTTCGTGGCGTGGGGCGGGCTGCAGATCATCTCGCTGCCGATCGGCTCGCTGTTCGCGGCCTCGCCGACGTTGTCGATCGCGATTACGGCGTTCCTGATTGTGGTGTCGATCAACGCGGTGAATTTCGTGGACGGCCTGGATGGTCTGGCGTCCGGCATCGTGGCGATCGGCGGCATCGCGTTCGCGATCTACTCCTATATCATCGCCCGTTCCTCGCCGTCGTACGCGTCGATGGCCACCCTGATCGACGTGGCGATGGTGGGCATCTGCGTGGGCTTCATCCTGCACAACTGGCATCCGGCCAAACTATTCATGGGCGACTCCGGTTCCATGCTGCTCGGATACCTGATCACCTGCGCGTCGATCATCATGACCGGTCGCTTGGATCCGGCGTCGATCCACACCAGCATCTACCTGCCGGTGTTCATGCCGATCCTGCTGCCGGTGCTGGTGCTGTTCCTGCCGGTACTGGATATGTGCATGGCGATTGTGCGGCGTCTGCGCAAGGGCCAGTCGCCGATGCACCCCGATCGTATGCATCTGCATCACCGGATGCTGAAGATCGGCCACTCGGTGCAGGGGGCCGTGCTGATTCTGTGGGGGTGGGCCGCGCTGATCTCGTTCGGCTCGATCATGATCCTGTTCTTCCCCGCGCGGTTTGTGGCGATCGGTTTCGCGATGGCGGTGGTGCTGCTGACCGTGGCCACGATGTACCCGTATCTCAAGCATCGCATCCCGGAATTGCGTGCGGAGAACGCGCGGCTGGAGGCGGCGCGACGGGCGGCTGCGGCGGGCGGACCGAAGGCGTCCGATGGCGATGGCGACGGTGCGTCCGCCGGCGTCGGCACCGGGGACAAGGCCGGGGTTTCGGACTGACGGCGGCACCGGAAAACAAGGTGACGGGCCGCGGCGACACACGGCGGAGCCGTGTCAGTCCCTGCTTTTAGAGTGGGCCTATGGCTACAAATCTTGATATGAACGCGGAATCCGCGTATGCTCCGCTTCCCCCGATTTTCGAAAAGCTCGGGCTTGCCTATGACGACGTGCTGCTGCTGCCGAACGAGACGGATGTCATCCCGTCCGAGGTGGACACCACCACGCATCTGACCCGTGAGATCACGATGAAGGTCCCGATGATCTCCGCCGCCATGGATACCGTCACCGAGGCCGAGATGGCCATCGCCATGGCCCGCAACGGCGGCATCGGCGTGCTGCACCGCAACCTGTCGATCGACGATCAGGCCGCTCAGGTGGATGTGGTCAAGCGTTCCGAATCCGGCATGATCACCAACCCGCTGACCGTGAACCCGGACGTCACCCTGGCCGATCTGGACAAGCTGTGTGGCCGTTTCCACATCTCCGGCCTGCCGGTTGTGGACAAGGAGAACCGTCTGGTCGGCATCATCACCAACCGCGACATGCGTTTCATCCCGTCCGACGATTACGACCATCTCAGGGTTAAGGACGTCATGACCCGCGAGAACCTGGTCACCGGCCCGGCGAACATCTCCAAGGAGGACGCCCACCGCCTGCTCGCCCAGCACAAGGTGGAGAAGCTGCCGCTGATCGACGAGAACGGCAAGCTGGCCGGCCTGATCACCGTCAAGGACTTCGTCAAGACCGAGCAGTACCCGGACGCCACCAAGGACGGCCAGGGCCGTCTGCGCGTGGCCGCCGGCGTCGGCTTCCTCGGCGACGCCTGGCAGCGCGCCTCCGCTCTGATGGAGGCGGGCGTCGACGCGCTCGTGGTCGACACCGCGAACGGCCAGGCCCGTCTGGCGCTCGACATGATCCGTCGCCTGAAGAACGATCCAGCCTTCCGCGACGTGCAGATCATCGGCGGCAACATCGCCACCCGTGAGGGCGCCCAGGCCATGATCGACGCCGGCGCGGACGCCGTCAAGGTCGGCATCGGCCCCGGCTCGATCTGCACCACCCGTGTGGTCGCCGGCGTCGGCGTCCCGCAGCTGACCGCCGTGTACGAGGCAGCGCTGGCCTGCCGCGCCGCGGGCGTGCCCTGCATCGCCGACGGCGGCATCCACTACTCGGGCGACATCGCCAAGGCCCTGGTGGCCGGAGCCAGCTCCGTCATGCTCGGCGGCACGCTGGCCGGCTGCGAGGAGGCCCCGGGCGAGAAGGTGCTCCTGCACGGCAAGCAGTACAAGCTGTACCGCGGCATGGGCTCGCTCGGTGCCATGGCGCCGCGCGGCAAGAAGAGCTACTCGAAGGACCGCTACTTCCAGGCCGACGTGACCAGCAGCGACAAGGTCATCCCGGAGGGCGTCGAGGGCGAGGTGCCGTACCGCGGCCCGCTGAACGCCGTGCTCTACCAGATGATCGGCGGCCTGCACCAGTCGATGTTCTACATCGGCGCGCACAACATCAAGGAGATGTCGGAGCGCGGCCGCTTCGTGCGCATCACCGACGCGGGCCTGCGTGAATCGCACCCGCACGACATCGTGATGACCGCGGAGGCCCCGAACTACTCCGGCTTCCACGCCAACTGATCCGCGGAGGGCGCCGCAGCGGACTGACGGAGTGATTCCGTAAGAAACCCCAGCGCGTGTCCCCGTAAGCCATCTCATCCTCCCCTCCCAGAGGGGAGGATGTTTCATAGGTGATATATAGTGGTCTGTTCC
The DNA here is from genome assembly GCF_000741215.1 of Bifidobacterium pullorum subsp. gallinarum. Taxonomy (GTDB): domain Bacteria; phylum Actinomycetota; class Actinomycetes; order Actinomycetales; family Bifidobacteriaceae; genus Bifidobacterium; species Bifidobacterium pullorum_B. Next base: position 15,222 of record NZ_JGYX01000004.1, on the reverse strand, counting down.
GTACACGTCCGAAGGAAACGAGGCACACGATGGTGGACGCACATGACAACGAGACCTACACGGCGCAGGATTCCCGCCTGATCTGGATCGACTGCGAGATGACCGGCCTGGACATCTTCCATGACGAACTGGTCGAGATCTCCGTGGTCCCCACCGACTTCGACCTGAACGTGCTCGACGAGGGCATCGACTACGTCATCAAGCCCAGCCAGACCGCCGTGGACCAGATGAACGACTTCGTGCGCAGGATGCACACCCACTCCGGGCTGATCAACGAGTGGGAGCATGGCCTGGACGTGGCCGAGGCGGAGTCCAAGGTCATCGAATACGTGCGGCGCTTCACACCCAAGGGCGTGCGCCCGCTGCTGGCCGGCAATTCCGTGGGCTCCGACAAGAAGTTCCTCGACCGTTACATGCCCGGTCTGATGGAGCACCTGCATTACCGTGTCATCGACGTGAGCACCATCAAGGAACTTTCGCGCCGCTGGTATCCGACCGTATACAACCACAAGCCCGCCAAGTACGGCGGCCACCGCGCACTCGCCGACATCATCGAATCGATCGACGAACTGCGCTACTACCGCGACCTGCTGTTCGTGCCCGCGCCCGGCCCCGACGACCGGGCCGCGGCCGATGCCGCCGCGCGCATCGAACAGACGAGCCTGCTGCGCACCTACGAGCGGAACGGCAGTCCGCTGGGGGAGTAGTTCCCGTGGGGAATCGTTGACGGGAGCGTCGGCGATCCCCGGACGATACCGGTGAGGAGGACGGCATGCTGCAATCCGAGGCGATGGCAATCCTGAATGCGGGCGCGAACGTGTTCCTCACCGGTGCGCCCGGTGCGGGCAAGACGTACGTACTTAACGAGTTCATCCGCAACGCCCGCGCCGAGGGCGCCAGCGTGGCCGTCACCGCGTCCACCGGCATCGCCTCCACGCATATCAACGGCCAGACCATCCACTCATGGAGCGGCATCGGCGTGGCCACCGCGCTGACCGAGCCGCTGCTCAAACTCATCCGGTCCCGCCGCCGGCGCAAGATCCAGGACACCGACATCCTCGTCATCGACGAGGTCTCGATGTTGCACGCCTGGCTGTTCGACATGGTCGATCAGGTCTGCCGCATCATCCGGCGTGATCCGCGCCCGTTCGGCGGCATGCAGGTCGTGCTCTCCGGCGACTTCTTCCAGCTGCCGCCGGTCAGCGTCTCCGGGCGGAACAACGACGTCATCGCCCCGGCCCCCGAATTCGTGGCCGCCCGCGAACGCTACGCCAAGGCCGGACGCAACCCGGAGGGCTTCGTCACCGAATCGTTGGTCTGGCCGGAACTGAACCCGACCGTCTGCTACCTGACCGAGCAACATCGCCAGGATACCGGCGAACTGCTCACCGTGCTGACCGACATCCGTCAGGGCAGGGTGGATGACGGCGATCGCATGGTGCTCTCCTCCCGGCTGGGGCTGGAACCCGTGGCCGGCGAGGTGGCCGTGCACCTGTTCCCGGTCAACCGGCAGGCCGACGGCCTGAACGACCTGCGGCTTGCGCAGATCGAGGACGACGAGCACGGGTTCTATGCCGAATCGGCCGGTCCGGTCAACCTGGTGGACCGGTTGAAGAAGAACATGCTCGCGCCGGAGCACCTGGTATTGAAGACCGGGGCCGCCGTGATGGCGCTGCGCAACGACGCCGACCACCAGTACGTCAACGGGTCGATCGGTACGGTGCGCGGGTTCGCGCCCGAATCCAAGGGCGGCTGGCCGATCGTGGAGTTCGAGAACGGCAATATCGTGACGATGAAGCAGGCCTCCTGGGAGATGATGGACGGCGAGACCGTGCTCGCCAGCGTCAAGCAGGTGCCGTTGCGCTGCGCGTGGGCGATCACGATCCACAAGTCGCAGGGCATGACGTTGGACCGGGCCGTGATGGACCTGCGCCGGACGTTCGCGCCCGGCATGGGGTACGTGGCGCTCTCGCGCGTGGAGAGGCTCGACGGCCTGTATCTGGGCGGCGTCAACGACCGTGCGTTCCTGGTCTCGCCCGACGCGGTGATGCTCGATTCGGTCCTGCGCCGCCGATCCGACGCCGCAGCCGGACTCCTGGCCGAGGAGGGCCCCGCCGCCTTCGCACCGCATGCGAACGACCCTGCCGAATCCGACGAATTCGAACAGGCCGAACTGTTCTGATGCCACTGCCGAACCGCAGACGCAGGTAAGGTGGTGCATCGCTGTCGGGAATCCGAAGGGTGGATTGGGACGGGCGTGGCGGATTACACTGGAACCGGAACGGAGGTGCGCTGATGACTGAGCATGCTGGGCGATGTGTGGCGCTGGAATCATGCGGTAACGGGGTGTGGCGTGCGCCGGGTGCGTGCATCGTGGACCGTACCGGTCGCAAACGGTTGCCGATCGGGCATAGCTCGTTCGAAGGCGTGGCTGCCGATTCGGTGTATGTGGATAAGACCCAGCTCATCGCCGATCTGCTGGACAGCAATTACGCGGTCACGCTGTTCTGCCGCCCGCGCAGGTTCGGCAAGTCGTTGAATCTCACGATGATGCGCACGTTCTTCGAACTGCCACCGGACGGGCGCAGTCGTGCGGCGCTGTTTGAGGGAACCGCCGTATGGCAGGCCGACGGCGGCAACTGGCGTGAGCATCAGGGCGTGTATCCGGTGATCAGTCTGAGCATGATTGCCGCCAAAGGGTTGACGTGGGAAGCGACATTCGATTCGCTGAAGCAGATGATCGCCGTTGAATATAACCGTCATGATTATCTGGCGTCCAGCGAACGGTTGAATGACGGGGAGCGCCGTTATTTCCGGCGTATCGCCTCGGGACAGGCGGATACGGGGGATTACAGCGACTCGTTGCGGCGATTGGCGCTGATGCTCAACGAGCATCACCGGCATAAGGTGGTGGTGCTGATCGACGAATACGATGCGCCCGTGATGGCTTCGTATTCCGCGCCGAACGGCGGATATTACGAGGAGGCCGTGGCATTCCTCAAAATCTGGCTGACCGGCACGCTCAAGGACAACGACAACGTGCTGGCCCTCGCCTGCCTGACCGGGGTGCAGCGCATCAGCAAGGAGTCGATTTTCAGCGATCTGAACAATCTGGTGGTGAACACGGCGTTGTCGGATAGGTTCGATGAACGCTACGGCTTCACCGAAGCGGAGGTTTCCGCGCTGCTGAGTTATCTGGGGTTCAGTCGGGATTGCCAGGACACGGCCCGGCAATGGTACGACGGCTATCGTTTCGGCACTCAGGATGTCTACAACCCGTGGAGCGTGCTGAACTATCTCGATAACGACTGCGCGGCGGACAGCTATTGGGGCAACACGTCCGGCAACAGCCTCATCGGCGATTTGCTGCGCCGGGCGGATGCGGACACCTTGCAGCAGGTTTATGACCTCATGCAGCCGGGCGGTGTGGTGACCGCCCCGCTGGACCTGAGCGTGGTATTTCCCGATCTGGGCATCCGAAAGGACGCCGTGTGGTCCATGCTGTATCTGGCCGGCTACCTGACCACCGAGGACACCGGTTTCCCGGGGCAGACCAGATTGCTGCGCCGGCTGCGCATCCCGGATCTGGAAATCGCCGGACTGTACCGTGACGAGATCATCGGTCGGTTCGCCTCGTCCACCGACTCCATGGAGGGCGAGCGGCGCTTGGCCCGGTTCCATGAGGCATTGGCCAAGGGCGATGCTGAGACGTTGAACGCCGAACTGGGCGCGATACTGCGTGATTCCACATCCAGCTTCGATGTGGTATCGGAGAATTCCTGCCATATGCTGCTGATGGGGCTATGCTTCGGCGTTTCCGGCTACGGTGACCCCTTGTCCAACAAGGAGGCCGGATACGGGCGGTATGATCTTCGTTTGGAGCCTGCGTTGCCTGGCACCTTCGGTGCGATGTTCGCGGCGCCTGGGCCAAGGCCGGTGATTACCATCGAGATGAAGTACGTGCGTCCGGCCGATGGCGTGGATGGCAAGACACTCGATGATGAACTGAGAGCCAAAGCTGGCGAGGCGTTGCGGCAGATCACCGAGCGGTGGTATGACGAGCGACTGCCCGATAACGCGCAAGGGCGTCTACGCTGGGGCATCGCCGTGGGCGGTCGCCATTGCGTCGCAATCGCAGAACGGGTGTGAACCTCGGCAGGGAACGAACCGGTACAGCATCGTTCATGGCATGCCGCAGAGTCGAGCCGAGGCTCTTGCCGATTGCCGGTCGGCGCAACAACGATTCTCCGCTACTACACTACGTAGGGGCGGTTTCACCCGCCAACGCCCGCCAATCGCCCGCGTGAACGGTTCCGGGTGTGTGGCGTCGCCGGTTTGACGGTTCGTCGGATAGGATGAACATACCGATACCGATGACGGTCGGTGCCAATGATGGTGCCGTCCGTGGCTGCCGGCGGGCGTTCGCATCGCCGGTGAAGGGAGGCTTGCCATGAAGCGTCTGACGTATGTGTGGTCCACAATCGGCCTGCTGATTCTGTTCGCGGTGTTCCTGATGTTCCAGATGCCGGGCATGCCGGCGTGGGGCACGGTCAAGCTCACCGACATCCTGATGATCATCGGCGGCCTGCTGTTCATCGTGCCGATCTACATGGATTCGCTGCGGCGCAAGAATGGCGACGGCGCGCCGAACCGTTGGGTGTGGGCCACGCTGCCGCCGATCGGCATGGCCGTGGTGTGCGTCGGCATCCTGATCCCGAATGCCGTGGAGTTCTTCTCGCTGTTCCCGCTGGCGGACGTGTTCTACCTGGTCGGCTGCCTGCTGATGCTGCCGATCGTCGTCTACCCGCCGTTCGACCTGAACCGCGAGGAGCTGGAGGAGGAGATCGAGGACATGGAGGAGCATATGGGCCGGTGACGGGAGCCGGTCCCGGCGCGTCCCCTGCTTGTCCCCTCGCGCGAATACCTTGGAACGCATGAGTTCCAAAGCACTTCGTATGTCTACGCTGTTCCTGCGCACGTTGCGCGAGGACCCCGCCGATGCCGACGTCGATTCGGCCAAACTGCTGCAGCGCGCCGGTTATGTCCGCAAGGCCGCGCCCGGCATCTGGACCTGGCTGCCGCTGGGCCTGCGCGTGCTGAACAAGATCGAGAACGTGGTTCGTGAGGAGATGGACCGCATCGGCGCGCAGGAGGTGCACTTCCCGGCGCTGCTGCCGCGCGAGCCGTATGAGGCCACCCACCGCTGGGAGGAGTACGGCGAGAACCTGTTCCGTCTGAAGGACCGCCACCAGGCCGATTACCTGCTGGCCCCGACCCATGAGGAGATGTTCACGCTGCTGGTCAAGGACCTGTACTCCTCGTACAAGGACCTGCCGGTCACGCTCTACCAGATCCAGACCAAGTACCGCGACGAGTTCCGTCCGCGCGCCGGTCTGATCCGCGGCCGCGAGTTCGTGATGAAGGACGCCTACTCGTTCACCATCGACGAGGAGGGCATGAAGAAGGCCTACATGGATGAACGCGGCGCCTACGAGCGCGTGTTCACCCGTCTGGACCTGAAGTACATCCCGGTGTTCGCCATGTCCGGCCCGATGGGCGGCTCGGCCTCCGAGGAGTTCCTGGCGCCGATGCCAATCGGCGAGGACACATTCGCGCTCGCTCCGTCCGGCAAGGCGTGGAACGTGGAGGCGTTGACCACGCCGGAGGTGCCCGAGGTCGACTGCTCGGCCACCCCCGCCATGGTCAAGCGCGAAACCCCGGATTCCAAGACCATCGAGGCGCTGGTCGAAACCGCGAACCGACTGTACCCGCGTGCGGACGGCCGTGAATGGACCGCCGCCGATACGCTCAAGACCGTGGCCGTCACCGTGTTGCATGCCGAGGACGAGGATCACGACAAGCCGTGGCGCGAGGTCGTCGCCGTGGCCGTGCCGGGCGACCGTCAGGTGGATATGAAGCGTCTGGAAGCCCAGTTCGCCCCGTCCGAGCTGGAGGAGGCCACTGAGGCCGACCTCAAGGCGCATCCGGAGCTGGTGGCCGGCTACATGGGCCCGATGATGTTCGGCAAGCAGGCTGAGGCGGCAGGCGTGGCCGAACCGGTGCGGTTCTTCATCGACGCGCATGTGGCCCGTGGCTCCGAGTGGATCATCGGCGGCGACGAACCGGGCAAGCATGCGTTCCACGCCGTCTACGGCCGCGACTTCGAGGCCGACGGCACCGTGGAGGCCGTGGAAGTGCGCCATGGCGACATGAGCCCGGACGGCTCCGGCCCCTTAAGCTTCGAGCGCGGCGTGGAGATCGGCCAGGTGTTCCAGCTGGGCCTGAAGTACTCCAAGGCCCTGGACCTGAAGGTGCTCGACCAGAACGGCAAGACCGTGCCGGTGTGGATGGGCTGCTACGGCATCGGCGTCAGCCGCGTGCTCGCCTGCATCGCCGAAACCCATCATGACGACAAGGGCCTGGTCTGGCCGGCCATCGTGGCGCCCGCCCAGGTGCATGTCATGGCCACCGGCAAGGACGAGGCCGCGTTCGAGGCCGCCGAGAAGCTGGTCGCCGAGTTGGAGGAGCGCGGCATCGAGGTGCTGTATGACGACCGCAGGAAGGTGTCCCCGGGCGTCAAGTTCAAGGACGCCGAGCTGATCGGCGTGCCGCTGATCGCCGTCGCCGGCCGCGACACCGTGAACAACGGCACCATCGAGATCCGCGGCCGTGCCACCGGCGATTCCGAGGCTGTGCCCGCCGCCGACGCCGCCCAGGCGCTCGCCGACAGGCTCGCGGCGCTGATGTAAGACTGACTGCGATTATTCGATGCGATGGCCTCTCTCCCGACCGGAGAGGGGCCATTATGGTATGTCGGATTGCGGGGTTTCCGCGAGGTGGGGTGTCCGAGTAGGCCCCGGCCGCTGCTCCGTGAATCAGATGGGACGGCCTGTGGATGTCAAGCCGGTTATGCACCGGGGTTATCCACAACACGCCCGAAACCGAAGTCTGGGGTCACCAAAGCCTCTCGCCGTTGCGGTCCGCCTGGTTCGGCGCGCATAGTGGGATGCACCGATGAGCCACGGTGCGCAGGAGACGGGACGCTCCTTATCTCTCTCCCTCCACCTCGGTACCCGTACCTGTGCGCCGTGGTTCATGCGGTCCACACCGTTGCGGAAAGGGGATGGACATGGTGCAGTTGGGCGTGGTGACGATTGTGGGGTATGTAGGCAGTGAGCCTGCGATATTCGACAAGGCGAAGGGCGCGATATGCTCGTTTCGTCTGGGGTGCACGCGGGGATATTACGATGCGGCGCATGTCTGGCGCAGCTTTCCGACCACGTGGATCACGGTGAAGACGTTCCGGCGGCTTGCCGAACACGTGCATCGTTCGGTGCGCAAGGGGGACCCGGTTATCGTGACGGGCCAGCTCAACACGGAAGTCTGGACGCAGGAGGATGCGGAACGCAGCCGGCTGGTGATCGAAGCCTCCAGCGTGGGGCATGACCTGAATTGCGGTAACGCCATGTTCTACAAGGATGATAAAACGGCGCGTGGCGTTCAGCGCGATGCCGATTCCGATGGCCGGACGGCGGAATCCGGGGGCAATGTCGGACCTTTGGCTGCGACTTCGGATGCGCCGGCGGCTCCGGTCGAGATCGATGCGGCCGGATACCGGGGCACCGATGCGACGGCACCTCAGACCGCGTCGGAATCATACGGTACGGCGAGGGGCGCGGACGGCGCCATCGATGCGGCGACGAATGTGCGGCAACCGTATACGCATACGGCAGGAGCCGGCCAACTCGCTCCCAATGACGAACAGGAGGAGTTTGCCGACTCCGGATTCTGACGGTTGATGACGCGTTACCAGATGCGCACGCGCTGTTCGGGGTCCAGCCACATCGGGTCTCCGGGCTTGACCTCGAACGCCGTGTAGAACAGATCCACGTTGCGGGCGATGCCGTTGGTGCGGAACTCGGCGGGGGAATGCGGGTCGATCTGCAGATACTGTTCGGCCAGCTCGTCACGCTGCGTGGTGCGCCAGATCGAGGCATAGCTCAGGAAGAAGCGCTGCAGTCCGGTGAATCCGTCCATCACCGGCGACTGCGCCAACGCCTCGGCAATGGCTTCGGGCGAACCGTCGTTCTCGCGTCCCGCGGCCTTGTCCAGTGCGATGGCATAGGCCTTGAGCGCAATGCCGACGCCGCCCAGATCGCCGATGTTCTCGCCGATGGTCAGTGCGCCGTTGACGTGCGGGGCCTGGTCCGGATCATCGGCGTACTTCTCCTGCAGCTGGGTCGGCACGAAGGCGTTGTACTGCTCGATCAGCGCCTTCGTGCGGGCTTCGAAGTTCGCACGGTCCTCATCGGTCCACCAGTTGTTGAGCTTGCCGTCGCCGTCGTACTGGCTGCCCTGATCGTCGAAGCCGTGGCCGATCTCATGGCCGATGACCGCGCCGATGCCGCCGTAGTTCGCGGCGTCCTCCGCCTCGGCATTGAAGAACGGCGGTTGCAGGATGGCCGCCGGGAACACGATGACGTTCATCGAAGGCTCGTAGTAGGCGTTCACGGTCTGCGGGTTCATCAGCCACTCGCCGCGGTCCACGGGCTTGCCGACCTTGGTGAACTGATAGCCGTACTCATACAGGCAGACGGCGCGCATGTTATCCACGATGCCGGCCTCGGACCGGATGTCGAGCGCCGTGTAATCGCGCCAATGGTCCGTGTAGCCGATCATCGGCGTGAACTTGGAGAGCTTCTCCAGGGCCTTGGCCTTGGTCTGCTCGCCCAGCCAGTCGCTGTGTTCGATCGAGACACGGTAGGCGCCGATCAGGTTGGATACCAGGTCCTGCATGCGCTGCTTGGAGCTTTCGGGGAAATGCCGGCGCACGTATTCCTTGCCGACCTCCTCGCCGCATGCGCGGTTGACCAGGGAAACCGCACGCTTCCAGCGGTCGCGCTGCTTCTTGGTGCCGGCCAGCGTCTTGCCGAAGAACTCGAACTGGGCCTCATCGAACTGCTTGCCCAGCAGGGATGCGAACCCGATCAGCAGATGCACGCGCGCCCACAGCTTGAGATCGTCCACATCGGCCCGATCCCAGAACTCATCGAGCCCGGTGAAGAAGCTCGGCTCGCATACGTTGACGTTGGCGAGCACGGTCCTCATATCCACCGGCTGCGCCGCGCTCGCGGGCGAGGCGTCATAGGACGCCTGCCAGGCGTCGGCCCAGGCCGCGATGTCGACATGGGAGAGCATGGCGCACAGCTGATCGAACGAGGTCATGTTGTAGGTTTTCTGCGGATCCCGAACGGCCACGTTATCCCAATGATGCGCCGCGATGCGCGTCTCGACGTCCAGGAAGCGCTTCGCCATGGCGTCGGAGTCGGCGTGATGCTCGGCGTAGCCGGCCAGCCGCAGCAGCGTGGAGACCATATCGACGTAGGCCTGGCGGATCGGCTCGTAACGGTCCTCGCGGTAGTAGGCCTCGTCGGGCAGGCCGATGCCGCCCTGCACCAGATGCAGGATATTGGTATCCGGATCCGCGGGGTCGCCATAGACGCCCATGCCGAACAGGTCGATCTCGTCGCGCGGGTTGAGCGAACCGAGCACGCGGACCAGCGACGCCTTGTCCTCGGCGCCGTCGATCAGGGCCAGGTCCTCGCGGATCGGGTCGATGCCCGCGGCCTCGATGGCGTCGGTGTCCAGGAACGAATGGTACAGAGCCTGGGATTTGGCGGCAGGACAGCCATCCTCGTCCTCGAGGATGTCGCGGATCTGCCGTTCGGCATCCTCGGCGAGTTTGTCGAACGCACCGTAGCGGGAGCGGTCGTCGGGCAGCCGGTACGTGTCGATCCACGGTCCGTTGACGTAACGGAACAGATCGTGGGAGGGTTTGATGACGGAGGAGAACGACGCCGGATCCAGTCCGGAAACCAATGCTGTAGTCATGGTCCCACACTATCCGCGCAAGATGACATTCCCGGCCGAGCGCAAGGGGTACGGGGGAGGAGTCATTCAGCTCATGGCATAGAAATTAGTCACGGTGTCTAACAGATACGACTACGATGGAAGAAAGAAGCGATGCAACGTGCCGCTTCACCAAGTCAAGGAGCATCCCATGTCGGATCAGAACGTCAACGGCCCCGATTCCAACGGCCAACAGCCCGGCAGCCAACCGGAGTATGGAGCATACGCGCCCAATGCGGGCAACCCCAACGCGGCCGGCGACGGGTACGGCGATAACAACCAGTACTACGCCCAGTACACCCAGTACACCTACACCCAGGGCGGCGCCCCGAACGACGGCGGCTATCAGGGATACTCCGGCGGCCCCTACGGGCAGCCCGGCCCGGGCCATCCGGGCGATCCGTTCAAACTGTTCGAGCAGATGCTGCCGCAGCAGGCCAAGAACGCGGTGCGGGCCCTGTACGGCGTCATCGGCGTGGCCGCGGTCGTGCTCGGCCTGGCGCTGCTGCTGTGGCCCAGCCATACGTTGGTCATCGCGGCGGTGCTGCTCGGCATCTACTTCGTGGTCTCCGGCGTCATCCGCATCGTCTCGTCCATCGTGGAACTCGGCCTGCCGGCGGGCTGGCGCGTGCTGAACGTCTTCGTCGGCATCCTGCTGTCCATCGGCGGCGTGGTGGTGTTGAAGAACGCCGCCCTGTCCGGCACCACCATGCTGGTCATGATCACACTGGTGGTCGGCATCGGCTGGATCATCGAGGGCGTCACCGCCCTGCTGGAATCCTGGAAGCTGCCGCAATCCGGCTGGTCGGTGCTGTACGCCATCGTCTCGGTGATCGCCGGCCTGATCGTCCTGTTCGCCCCGTTGAGCTCGGCCATGTGGCTGATGGTCTTCGGCGGCATCGCCCTGATCGTGATGGGCGTCGCCTCCGTCGTGCGCGCCTTCAGCTTCGGCCGCACGCCGAAGGCCAGGTAAGCGGAACGATGATGCCGATGGTGTCCATATGTTGGGCGCGCGAAGTAAGGTAGCAAGCATGATCGAACTGAAGACACCATCGGAAATCGAAGCGATGAAGCCCGCCGGCCGTTTCGTGGCCGGCATCCTGACCGACCTGAAGGCCATGACCAAGGTCGGCACCAATCTGCTGGAGATTGACGACTTCGTGCGTCGCCGCATCGAAAGCCGCAAGGGCGCGGAATCCTGCTACGTGGATTACGCCCCCGACTTCGGCACCGGTCCGTTCGCCCACTACATCTGCACCTCCGTCAACGACGCGGTGCTGCACGGCGTGCCGTACGACTACGCGCTGAAGGACGGCGACCTGCTGAGCCTCGACCTGGCGATCAGCGTGGACGGCTGGGTGGCCGACTCCGCCATCAGCTTCGTGGTCGGCGAGAAGAAGGACCCCGAGGACCTGCGCCTGATCAAGTGCACCGAGGAGGCGCTCGCCGCCGCCATCGACGCCGCGCAGTCCGGCAACCGCTTGGGTGATGTGTCCTGCGCCGTCGGCGATGTGGCCCGCTCCTACGGCTACCCGATCAACCTGGAGTTCGGCGGCCACGGCGTCGGCCACATCATGCACGGCGACCCGCATGTGCCCAACGACGGCAAGGCCCACCACGGCTACAAGCTGCGTCCGGGCCTGGTCATCGCCATCGAACCGTGGTTCCTCAAGACCACCGACGAGATCTACCAGGATCCCAAGGACGGCTGGACCCTCAAGTCCTCCGACGGCTCGCGCGGCGCGCACAGCGAGCACACGATCGCCATCACCGACAACGGCCCGATCATCCTGACCGCCCGCGACGAGTGACGGCTGCCGGGCGCCGCCGCATACGGCTGGGCGCTCGGAGGATGGCCATCTGTCAAGACAACCCGAGCCGGGGCGTGCTCACGTTTGTTACGATGAGCGCGCCCCGGCTTTCGTATACGCCGGCGTGGGGCATGACGGCAACCAGCCAAACGGTGTGATAACGGAACAGGAATCGGGTCCGTCGGCGGCAGGACGCCGTTTGCGGGCCGGATACAGTCGTGGAAAGGCGCACACATATGGCAACAGCACAACTCAACGTGGATTCGGCCAGCTTTACCCTGCCGGTGGTCAAGGCCACCTCGGGCCCGGACGGCATTGTGGTGTCGCGGTTGCGCAACGACGGCTGGGTCACGCTCGACCCGGGATTCCTGACCACGGCGCAGTGCGAGTCGAAGATCACGTTCATCGACGGGAACAATTCGATCCTGCGATACCGCGGGTATCCGATCGAGCAGCTGTGCGAGCAGTCGGATTTCCTGGAGGTCGCGTGGCTGCTGGCGAAGGGGGAGCTGCCGAGCCGTGAGGAGTATGACCGGTTCTGCACGAAGATCAACCACCGGACGATGGTCGGTGAGGACTTCCGCACGTTCATGGGCTCGTTCCCACGTTCCTCGCACCCGATGAGCGTGCTCGCCTCGGCGATCAACGCGCTGGCCACCTTCCACCCCGAGACCTGCACCATCGACGATCCCGAACAGCTGGATGAGGCCGCGGTCAATATCATGGCCAAGGCGCGCACGATCGTCAGCTATATCTTCCGGCGTCGGCATGACGAGCCGATGCTGTACCCGGATTATGCGCGCGGTTATGTGGACGATTTCCTGCGCATGTGTTTCGCCGTGCCGTATGAGCCGTTCGAATCCGATCCGCTGTATGTGCATGCGCTCGGCCGTCTGCTGATCATCCACGCGGATCATGAGCAGAACTGTTCGACATCGGTGGTGCGCATCGCCGGTTCCGCGCATGCGAACCTGTATTCGGCGGTGGCCGCCGGCATCAACGCGCTGTCCGGTCCGTTGCATGGCGGTGCGAACGAGGCGGTGCTGCGTCAGCTGGAGGCGATCCGCGATTCCGGCAAGACCGTCCGCGAGTTTGTGGAATGGGCCAAGGACAGCGGCCACCGTATCTCCGGTCTCGGGCATCGTGTCTACAAGTCGTACGATCCGCGCGCGGCGATTGCCCGCGGTTATCTGGAGAAGATCCTGGAGCGTGAGGATACGCTGGATCTGCCGGCGGGGGAGCGCTCGTTGTTCGAGATCGCGACCGAGCTGGAGGATATCGCCTCGCACGACGAGTATTTCGTCTCCCGGCACCTGTACCCGAACGTCGATTTCTACACCGGCCTGATCTATCGGGCGATCGGCTTCGATTCGGCGATGTTCACGACGTTGTTCGCGTTGGGCCGTATCCCGGGGTGGATCGCCCAGTACCGGGAGATGCTCGCCGATCCGAATACCAGGATCGGCCGCCCGCGTCAGGTGTATACCGGTCACGCGCAACGCGACTATGTGCCGTTCGATCAGCGGTGAGCATCGGGTTACATCTTGACGACACGCCGGTGAACTTCGATTCCGCATGTGTTTTCCGAGCGGAAACCACGATATTCTGGTAGTGGAAACGGCTTTGAAGCCCTATTTCGACACGCCGAAGGAACCGTGGAATATCAACGGTTCCTCAGGTTTTCGTGTCCTTCGATTTGCATGAACGGACGCATCGGGGTAAATTCATATCTCGCTGCTCAGCACGGCGGCCTCCTCTCCGAGAGATGAGGAAGTCTGCTGGTGCGGTGGTGGTTTGAGAACTCAAGAGCGTGTTTGTACTACTTTGTAGAGTCATTTTGATTGCCAGTCCGATTCCCGCTCCTTTGTTGGGAGTGGCCGAGGGGCCTTGATGGGGGTCGGGGTTTTGTGTGGATCGTTTTCCTTATAAACGGTCTCGTCAATTATGTTTGGAGTCATCGTTCGGATGTCTTCGCAAGGTTTTTTGTGGAGGGTTCGATTCTGGCTCAGGATGAACGCTGGCGGCGTGCTTAACACATGCAAGTCGAACGGGATCCCTGGCGCTTGCGCCGGGGTGAGAGTGGCGAACGGGTGAGTAATGCGTGACCAACCTGCCCCATGCACCGGAATAGCTCCTGGAAACGGGTGGTAATGCCGGATGCTCCAGATGACCGCATGGGATTCTGGGAAAGCTTTTGCGGCATGGGATGGGGTCGCGTCCTATCAGCTTGTTGGTGGGGTGATGGCCCACCAAGGCTTCGACGGGTAGCCGGCCTGAGAGGGCGACCGGCCACATTGGGACTGAGATACGGCCCAGACTCCTACGGGAGGCAGCAGTGGGGAATATTGCGCAATGGGCGAAAGCCTGACGCAGCGACGCCGCGTGCGGGATGGAGGCCTTCGGGTTGTAAACCGCTTTTATCGGGGAGCAAGCGAGAGTGAGTGTACCCGTTGAATAAGCACCGGCTAACTACGTGCCAGCAGCCGCGGTAATACGTAGGGTGCAAGCGTTATCCGGATTTATTGGGCGTAAAGGGCTCGTAGGCGGTTCGTCGCGTCTGGTGTGAAAGTCCATCGCTTAACGGTGGATCTGCGCCGGGTACGGGCGGGCTGGAGTGCGGCAGGGGAGACTGGAATTCCCGGTGTAACGGTGGAATGTGTAGATATCGGGAAGAACACCAATGGCGAAGGCAGGTCTCTGGGCCGTTACTGACGCTGAGGAGCGAAAGCGTGGGGAGCGAACAGGATTAGATACCCTGGTAGTCCACGCCGTAAACGGTGGATGCTGGATGTGGGGCCCTTTCCACGGGTTCCGTGTCGGAGCTAACGCGTTAAGCATCCCGCCTGGGGAGTACGGCCGCAAGGCTAAAACTCAAAGAAATTGACGGGGGCCCGCACAAGCGGCGGAGCATGCGGATTAATTCGATGCAACGCGAAGAACCTTACCTGGGCTTGACATGTTCCCGACGACCTCAGAGATGGGGTTTCCCTTCGGGGCGGGTTCACAGGTGGTGCATGGTCGTCGTCAGCTCGTGTCGTGAGATGTTGGGTTAAGTCCCGCAACGAGCGCAACCCTCGCCCCGTGTTGCCAGCGCGTCATGGCGGGAACTCACGGGGGACCGCCGGGGTTAACCCGGAGGAAGGCGGGGATGACGTCAGATCATCATGCCCCTTACGTCCAGGGCTTCACGCATGCTACAATGGCCGGTACAACGGGATGCGACATGGCGACATGGAGCGGATCCCTGAAAACCGGTCTCAGTTCGGATCGCAGTCTGCAACTCGACTGCGTGAAGGCGGAGTCGCTAGTAATCGCGAATCAGCAACGTCGCGGTGAATGCGTTCCCGGGCCTTGTACACACCGCCCGTCAAGTCATGAAAGTGGGCAGCACCCGAAGCCGGTGGCCTAACCCTTGTGGGGGGAGCCGTCTAAGGTGAGGCTCGTGATTGGGACTAAGTCGTAACAAGGTAGCCGTACCGGAAGGTGCGGCTGGATCACCTCC
>NZ_JGYX01000003.1 GCF_000741215.1 Bifidobacterium pullorum subsp. gallinarum | reverse complement strand
TAGCTCCTGGAAACGGGTGGTAATGCCGGATGCTCCAGATGACCGCATGGGATTCTGGGAAAGCTTTTGCGGCATGGGATGGGGTCGCGTCCTATCAGCTTGTTGGTGGGGTGATGGCCCACCAAGGCTTCGACGGGTAGCCGGCCTGAGAGGGCGACCGGCCACATTGGGACTGAGATACGGCCCAGACTCCTACGGGAGGCAGCAGTGGGGAATATTGCGCAATGGGCGAAAGCCTGACGCAGCGACGCCGCGTGCGGGATGGAGGCCTTCGGGTTGTAAACCGCTTTTATCGGGGAGCAAGCGAGAGTGAGTGTACCCGTTGAATAAGCACCGGCTAACTACGTGCCAGCAGCCGCGGTAATACGTAGGGTGCAAGCGTTATCCGGATTTATTGGGCGTAAAGGGCTCGTAGGCGGTTCGTCGCGTCTGGTGTGAAAGTCCATCGCTTAACGGTGGATCTGCGCCGGGTACGGGCGGGCTGGAGTGCGGCATGGGAGACTGGAATTCCCGGTGTAACGGTGGAATGTGTAGATATCGGGAAGAACACCAATGGCGAAGGCAGGTCTCTGGGCCGTTACTGACGCTGAGGAGCGAAAGCGTGGGGAGCGAACAGGATTAGATACCCTGGTAGTCCACGCCGTAAACGGTGGATGCTGGATGTGGGGCCCTTTCCACGGGTTCCGTGTCGGAGCTAACGCGTTAAGCATCCCGCCTGGGGAGTACGGCCGCAAGGCTAAAACTCAAAGAAATTGACGGGGGCCCGCACAAGCGGCGGAGCATGCGGATTAATTCGATGCAACGCGAAGAACCTTACCTGGGCTTGACATGTTCCCGACGACGGCAGAGATGTCGTTTCCCTTCGGGGCGGGTTCACAGGTGGTGCATGGTCGTCGTCAGCTCGTGTCGTGAGATGTTGGGTTAAGTCCCGCAACGAGCGCAACCCTCGCCCCGTGTTGCCAGCGCGTCATGGCGGGAACTCACGGGGGACCGCCGGGGTTAACCCGGAGGAAGGCGGGGATGACGTCAGATCATCATGCCCCTTACGTCCAGGGCTTCACGCATGCTACAATGGCCGGTACAACGGGATGCGACATGGCGACATGGAGCGGATCCCTGAAAACCGGTCTCAGTTCGGATCGCAGTCTGCAACTCGACTGCGTGAAGGCGGAGTCGCTAGTAATCGCGAATCAGCAACGTCGCGGTGAATGCGTTCCCGGGCCTTGTACACACCGCCCGTCAAGTCATGAAAGTGGGCAGCACCCGAAGCCGGTGGCCTAACCCTTGTGGGGGGAGCCGTCTAAGGTGAGGCTCGTGATTGGGACTAAGTCGTAACAAGGTAGCCGTACCGGAAGGTGCGGCTGGATCACCTCCTTTCTACGGAGATTCAGGGCGCGGTTCGCGCCCGGTGTCGCCCCCCGGCCGGATGGTCCGGCGTCGGTGGGGCTGCTGGTGTGGAAGAGATCGGTGGCTCGTTGTGGTATGGGCATGCTTTTGGGTTCCCGGACCGCCACCGGGCCTTCGGGTCTGGCGCGGTTCGCCATACCGGGTCCCGTCCGTCCCCCTGGTGGGGTTCGCGGGTTCGGGTTCCGGTCGTGGTGGTGGTTTGAGAACTGGAGAGTGGACGCGAGCAAGAAAGATTCTTTTCTTGTTTACTGTTTTTTCGGACGAACTTCTTCTTGTAGAGGTTTTGTTCTTTGTTCTGATCGTTTTGTGATCATTAGTGCGAAGATCTGTTGTCCGGTGTTTGCTGGCTTTGTCGCGGGCGGCCGTGTGGTTGCCCGTGAAGGGCGTATGGTGGATGCCTTGGCAGACAGTACCGATGAAGGACGTGTGAGGCTGCGATAAGCCTCGGGGAGCCGCCAGCAGGGCTTTGATCCGAGGATTTCCGAATGGGGGAACCCGCCGGCCGTCATGGGCCGGCACCGCCTTGGGCGGGGGGTACGCAGGGAAGTGAAACATCTCAGTACCTGCAGGAAAGGATACTCCGTGAGTAGTGGCGAGCGAAAGCGGATGAGGCCAAACCGTGTGCGTGTGATACCCGTCGGGGGTTGCGCATGCGGTGTTGCGGGATCGCGCGTCCGGGCCCCGACGGGCCCGGCGGGAGTGATAAAACGGCGTTCGAGGCGAACGGGATTGAATTCCCGGCCGCAGAGGGTGATGGCCCCGTAGCCGAACGTGCGTCGTCTCCCGGTCGCGTCTCCCAAGTAGCACGGGCCCCGTGGAATCCCGTGCGAATCTGCCCGGACCGTCGGGTAAGCCTAAGTATATCTGTCTGACCGATAGCGTACTAGTACCGTGAGGGAAAGGTGAAAAGCACCCCGGGAGGGGAGTGAAACAGTTCCTGAAACCGTGCGCCTACAATCCGTCGGAGCCTCCTTGGGGGGTGACGGCGTGCCTATCGAAAAATGAGTCTGCGAGTCAGTGGTGCGTGGCGAGCGTAAGCCGTGTGGTGTACGCGTAGCGAAGGCGAGTCTTAAAAGGCGTTTGAGTCGCGCGCCCTGGACCCGAAGCGGGATGATCTAGCCCTGGGCAGGTTGAAGCGCGGGTAAGACCGCGTGGAGGACCGAACCCACCTGGGTTGAAAACCGGGGGGATGACCTGGGGCTAGGGGTGAAAGGCCAATCAAATTCCGTGATAGCTGGTTCTCTCCGAAATGCATTTAGGTGCAGCGTCGGGTGAGTGCGTCCGGGGGGTAGAGCTACCGGATGCTTGCGGGCCCATATCGGGTACCAATAGCAGCCGAACTCCGAATACCCGTGGCGTGTATCCCGGCAGTGAGTCGGCGGGGGATAAGCTCCGTCGTCGAAAGGGAAACAGCCCAGACCGTCGTCTAAGGTCCCCAAGCGCGTGCTAAGTGGGAAAGGATGTGGAGTCGCATAGACAGCCAGGAGGTTGGCTTAGAAGCAGCCACCCTTGAAAGAGTGCGTAACAGCTCACTGGTCTAGTGGTTCCGCGCCGACAATGTAGCGGGGCTCAAGCACGCCACCGAAGACGCGGCAGCAGCTTTGCTGCTGGGTAGGAGAGCGTCCCCTGCGGGGCGAAGCGGCGGAGGAATCCTGCCGTGGACCGTTGGGGAGTGAGAATGCAGACATGAGTAGCGAGAGGCGGGTGAAGATCCCGCCCGCTGGATGACCAAGGGTTCCAGGGCCACGTTCATCGTCCCTGGGTGAGTCGGGTCCTAAGGCGAGGCCGACAGGCGTAGTCGAATGGATGAACGGGTCGATATTCCCGTACCGGCTTTCAGCCGCCAAAACCGAAAGGGTGAGCACTAACCTCCGCGTCGTCGTCTCCCCGGCCTTCGGGCCTGGGTCGCGGCGTCGTGTTGGGACCGTAGCCCCGGTAGGTCAGCGCAGGAGTGACGCAGAAGGGTAGCCGGCCGCGGAGGTGGTTTTCCGTGGCCAAGCACGCAGCCCGTCCCCCAGGCAAATCCGGGGGGCATGAGGGCGAGGTGCGATGGTGGGGCCCGTATGGGCCGAATCCGGTGATCCCGGCTGCCGAGAAAAGCTTCGGCGTCAGGCTGTCAGCCGCCCGTACCCCAAACCGACACTGGTGGTCAGGTAGAGAATACCAAAGCGATCGAGCGAATCCTGGTCAAGGAACTCGGCAAATTACTCCCGTGCCTTCGGTATAAGGGAGACCCCTGCGGGTGAACCAGCTAGCCTGGGGAGCGTGCGGGGGTGGCACAGACCAGGGGGTAGCGACTGTTTACCAAAAACACAGGAGCGTGCGAAGACGTAAGTCGCTGTATACGCTCTGACGCCTGCCCGGTGCCGGAAGGTTAAGAGGATCCGTCATCCCTTCGGGGGGCAGCGGTGAATTCAAGCCCCGGTAAACGGCGGTGGTAACTATAACCATCCTAAGGTAGCGAAATTCCTTGTCGGGTAAGTTCCGACCTGCACGAATGGCGTAACGACTTCCCCACTGTCTCGACCAGGAGCTCGGCGAAATTGCAGTACGAGTAAAGATGCTCGTTAAGCGCAGAAGGACGAAAAGACCCCGGGACCTTTACTATACCTTGGTATTGGCATTAGGCGCGGATTGTGTAGCATAGGCGGGAGGCTTCGAAGCGGGTGCGCCAGCATCCGTGGAGCCGCAGGTGAAATACCGCTCTGTTCTCGTTTGATGTCTAACCTCGACAAGTCATCCTTGTCAGGGACAGTGCCTGGCGGGTAGTTTAACTGGGGCGGTTGCCTCCCAAAGAGTAACGGAGGCGCTCAAAGGTCCGCTCAGCCCGGTTGGCAATCGGGTGTCGAGTGCAATCGCACAAGCGGGCTTGACTGCGAGACCGACGGGTCGAGCAGGGACGAAAGTCGGAGATAGTGATCCGGTGCCGGCGTACGGACGCGGCATCGCTCAACGGATAAAAGGTACCCCGGGGATAACAGGCTGATCATTCCCAAGAGTCCATATCGACGGGATGGTTTGGCACCTCGATGTCGGCTCGTCGCATCCTGGGGCTGGAGCAGGTCCCAAGGGTTCGGCTGTTCGCCGATTAAAGCGGCACGCGAGCTGGGTTCAGAACGTCGTGAGACAGTTTGGTCTCTATCCTCTGCGCTCGTCGGAACCTTGAGGAGGCCTGCCCATAGTACGAGAGGACCTGGGTGGACGAACCTCTGGTATGCCAGTCGTCACGCCAGTGGCGCGGCTGGTTGGCTACGTTCGGAAGGGATAACCGCTGAAAGCATCTAAGCGGGAAGCCTGCTCCAAGATAAGGGTTCCATGGATCCTCGGATCCTGCAGTCCCCATGCAGAACACGTGGTTGATAGGCCGGACGTGGAAGCCCCGCGAGGGGTGGAGCTGACCGGTACTAACGGACGAGGGGCAATCTACTGCGCGTCTTCCGCGACGGCCGCTTCCCCGGACGACAGGGAGCACGGTCACAAGACACGGAACAACGAAACATCGCGTCCATCCTCCGGTTCCCGGACCGCCACCCGGGACCATCCCCCACCCGAGCGGTGGGAAGAAGAATTGAAGATTTGCGGCGGCCATGGCCCAGGTGAGACGCCCGGACCCCATTCCGAACCCGGAAGCTAAGGCCTGGCACGGCGATGGTACTGCACCCGAGAGGATGTGGGAGAGTAGCACGCCGCCGCATTCACCGTCACAAGGACCCCCGGTCGAGCACCACGCTCCCGGGGGCCCTTCGCATACCCACGAAACACGCCAGAAGCACGCCCCAGGGTTAGGAAAGAAATGCGGGTCTTACCGGGCGTGTCATGACCGTCCGGCTCAGCCGCTTCTGATGCCGAAGCCGCCTTCGTGGGCGTCGACGCCGACCCCGAACCGGCCCCGGCCCGCACCACACGACAACACAAAACGCAAGGTCACCATAGCTCTTCCACGGGATCGGTCTGGTCCACGCTGATCCATCCGTTGCTGACGCGGCACATTTGGGATTCGGAGGTGTCCTCAGGAAACGAAAACGGCCATTCATCCGAGTCCGCCGTTCCGTTCTGATATCGTTCGTATTCTCGGCGAAGTCGATCATGCATTGCCGATAATCGCTTAACGCCTGTTCATAATCCGATTGCGAGACTTCACCGGTCTCGACCACCCGTTCCACGGCCTCCCGCTGACGATCATCCATCGAACCTGCGAATTTGTCAGCCAATTGCTCAGCATAGTCTGACACGGACGGTGCCAGGCGCGCGCCGGAATCGGATGTCTCCGGCGTCACTTCCGAATCGGAGCAACTGGAGACACCGATCATCAGCGCTATGGCGGCACACGCAGCAACGACGACTCCAAACAGCCGCTTTATCATGACATACACCGCTACTGCACTGTGTACAGGCCAGCATCGTCATCAACATTCCACTCCTGGCCATGGATGTCAACGCTATACCACTGATTCTGATGAGCGCTGATCACGCTTTTGACCGTTCCGTCCTGCTTCGCGTACACGTATACACGGTCATACGTGGCTGTACCCATGAGTGCAACACCTCCAGCTGGAACCTAGACACTTCCAACCCTAGGCAGGTGTTGCACTTCTATCTAGAACCCGCGGACGATACTGTGCGGACTACGGTTCGACTATGCTAGGTACGGAACATTCTCGCGTATAAGGAGCAACGATGAGCGAATCGCGTACGGCGTGGGGCTGGGGTCTGGCCAGCGTGGATGAGGCCGGCAACACCCTGGACGTGTGGTATCCGAAGCTGACCGTCGGCGAGGCGCCGGCCGAGGGCAGCCGCCCGAACCATAACTTCGACATGATGGCGCATATGGAGGCCGACGCCCGCGGCGTGCGCCGCCTGCCCGTGTTCACCGTCAGCCAACTGGACGAGCCGATCGCGGATGCGGCCGACGCCTACCTGCGCCTGCACCTGATGAGCATGCGCCTGGCCAAGCCGAACACGCTGAACCTGGACGGCATCTTCGGCAAGCTCGCCACGGTGGTGTGGACCAACTACGGTCCGTTCGCCACCGAGACCTTCGCGCTGCGCAAGATGGACGTGGAAACCGAACGCATGCGCACCACGCCGGGCATGCCGCACGCCGGCGTGACCGTGATCTCGCTGGACAAGATTCCGCGCATGCTCGACTACGTGATCCCCTCCGGCGTGCGCGTGGCCGACGGCGGCCGCGCCCGCCTGGGCGCCTATCTGAGCGAGGGCACCACCGTCATGCATGCGGGCTTCGTGAACTTCAACGCGGGCACCCTCGGCACCTCGATGGTCGAGGGCCGCATCTCGCAGGGCGTGGTGGTCGGCAACGGCTCCGACATCGGCGGCGGCGCCTCGATCATGGGCACGCTGTCCGGCGGCGGCAAGCACCGCGTCTCGATCGGCGAGCACAGCCTGTTGGGCGCGAACGCCGGCATCGGCATCTCGCTGGGAGACAATTGCGTGGTGGAGGCCGGCCTGTACGTGACGGCCGGCACCAAGATCACCGTGGTGGACAAGGCCAAGCAGGCCGCCGGCGAACCGCTGGACGTGGTCAAGGGCGCCGAGCTGAGCGGCAAGGACAACATCCTGTTCATCCGCAACTCGCTGACCGGCGCCATCGAGGCCCGGTACCGCAAGACCGGCATCGAGCTGAACAGCGAGCTGCACCAGCACAACTGAGCGCCATCGCGTCCACATCGGCCCTTTCCATAATGCGGGAAGGGCCGTTCTGCGCTGCGAGAACAACGACCCAGGACAAGGGGTCGGAGTACCATGGCGGGGACATCCCGAAGGTCGGCGGGCAGTGGTTTCCAAGGATTTTCACAATAAGAACTGTATGGTGGTGAACGATGGCAGAATTTGATTTTTCCCAGGCGATCGGCGAGGCGCGAGCCAAATACGAGTCGATCGCGAAGGCATTGGACGTGGATCGTCTCAAGGCGCAGATCCAGGATCTTGAGGTGCAGGCGTCCGCCCCGGGTCTGTGGGACGACCCGGAGAACGCGCAGAAGGTGACCAGCCGTCTGTCCGCGGCGCAGTCGCAGCTCAAGCGTCTGGACTCCGCCAACCAGCGTATCGACGACGTGGAGACGCTGGTCGAACTCGGTCGCGAGGAGGACGACGCCGATACGCTGGCCGAGGCGCAGTCCGAGATCGGCAGCATCCGGCAGGACCTGGACGACATGGAGATCCAGACGCTGCTGGACGGCGAGTACGACGAACGCTCCGCCGTGGTGACGATCCGCTCCGGCGCGGGCGGCGTGGACGCGGCCGACTTCGCGCAGATGCTGCTGCGCATGTACCTGCGCTGGGCCGAACGCAACGGGTTCAAGGCCAAGATGATGGACACCTCGTACGCCGAGGAGGCGGGCATCAAGTCCGCCACGTTCCAGGTGGACGCGCCGTACGCCTACGGGCGCCTGTCCGTGGAGGGCGGCACGCACCGTCTGGTGCGCATCTCCCCGTTCGACAACCAGGGCCGCCGCCAGACCAGCTTCGCCGCGGTGGAGGTAGTGCCGCTCGTCGAGGCCACCGATCACATCGACATCCCGGATACCGACATCCGCGTGGATACGTACTGCTCATCCGGCCCCGGCGGCCAGGGTGTGAACACCACGTACTCGGCCGTGCGCATCACCCACCTGCCCACCGGCATCGTGGTCACCATGCAGGACGAGCGCTCGCAGATCCAGAACCGCGCCGCCGCCATGGCCGTGCTCCAGTCCCGACTGCTGGTGCTGCGCCATGAGGAGGAGGCCAAGAAGAAGAAGGAGCTCGCCGGCGACATCAAGGCCAGCTGGGGCGACCAGATGCGTTCCTACGTGCTGCACCCGTATCAGATGGTCAAGGATCTGCGCACCGGGTATGAGACCTCGCAGACCCAGGCCGTGTTCGACGGCGACATCAACGCGTTCATCGAGGCCGGCATCCGCTGGCGCCATGAGCAGCGCCGCGCCGCCGCGGAGGAAGCCGAAGCATAATCGCGTACGACAATCGCGTACAACAGTAAGGATTGGACATGGCGCTCATCTCGCTTGATCACGTCAGCAAGGTCTACCCCAGGGGCACGCGTCCCGCGCTCGACGATGTCACACTGCATGTGGAACGCGGCGACTTCGTGTTCCTGGTGGGCGCGTCGGGCTCGGGCAAGACCACGCTGCTGAGCCTGCTCCTGCGCGAGGAGGAGGCGACGGACGGCGAGATCCGCGTGGCCGGCAACGACCTGCGCCGTCTGACCAACCGTCAGGTGCCGCAGTACCGGCGGTCGATCGGCTTCGTATTCCAGGACTACAAGCTGCTCAACAACAAGACGGTCTGGCAGAACGTGGCCTTCGCGCTGGAGGTGATCGGCACCAGCCGCTCCACGATCCGCGCCCTGGTGCCGAAGGTGCTGGAGACGGTCGGTCTGACCGGCAAGGAACGCAACTACCCGCACGAGCTGTCCGGCGGCGAGCAGCAGCGTGTGGCCATCGCCCGCGCCTACGTGAACCATCCGCAGATCCTGCTGGCCGACGAGCCCACCGGCAACCTCGACCCGACCACGTCGCTGGGCATCATGGAGGTGCTGGACGCCATCAACCGCACCGGCACCACCATCGTGATGGCCACGCACAACGAGGAGATCGTCAACTCGATGCGCAAGCGCGTCGTCGAGCTGCACAACGGCAAGATCGTCCGCGACGAGGCTCAGGGATCCTATGATTCCGCGTTGTATTTCCCGGATGCCGAGGTCGAGTCGAAGGCTCAGCTGTCGATCGAGTCGAATGATGCGGATGCGCGGTTCCGTCCGGACGGCGATGCCGCCTCGGCCGACGCGACCGTCGCCATTGAGGTGACCGGCGATCGCCGTGAGACCGCGGCCCAGGTTATCGACGCCGTATCCCAGGCGGTATCCGCGGGCGCGGGCGACGAGGGGATTGCCCGATTGGCGCAGTCCGTGCATTCCGGGAGGACCGGACGGTACGGCGAGGCCTTCGCGCCGGTGGAGAACACGCTGACCTGGGGCCGTGGGCTGAGCCTGGAGGAATACGCCGGCGAGGAACGGCAGAGCGAGCCGGGCGACGCGGCCGAAACGGACGATGCCCAGCCTGCGGAACAGGGCGAAGTCCAGTCCGAGGAACGGCAGACGCCGGGGCACGCCGATGAATCGACGGCCGCCCCGGTTCCTCCGGCACCGGCAGCGGAACCGCCGATGCCGCCCACGCCGCCGATGCCGCCCACGCAACCCGACCGGTCGAGTGAAGAGGATTCCACGGGGGAGGAGAACCGATGAGAGCGCGTTTCATTCTGTCCGAGACTTGGACCAGCCTGCGGCGCAATGTGTCAATGATCCTGTCCGTCATGCTGGTCACGTTCATCTCGTTCCTGTTCATCGGCGCCTCGGTGCTGCTGCAGGCGCAGATCACCCGGGCCAAGGGCGACTGGTACAACCAGGTCGAGGTGGTGGTCTGGCTGTGCCCGGACGGCACCAGCCAGGCGGCCTCCTGCGCGGCGGGCGTGGCGCCGACGGATACCGAGATCGTGCAGCTGCAGGATCTGATCCGGCAGGAGCTGGGCGACGACGTCTCGCAGATCACGTATGTCAGCCGCGAGGATTTCTACAATGACACGTTCCTGCAGCAGTATCCGGACGGCACCTACCAGGGGCGCACGCTGACCGCCGCCGATATGCAGGATTCGCTGCGGCTCAAACTGACGGACCCGACGAAGTATCAGGTCGTCTCCGAGGTGCTGAGCGGACGCACCGGCGTGGAGGAGGTTGTGGACCAGCGGCAGATCTTCGACCCGATCTTCGCCGTGCTCAACCGCGCCACGGTGGTCACCGTGGTGCTGGCCGCGGTGATGGTGGTGGTCGCCATCCTGCTGACCGGCACCACGATCCGGCTGAGCGCCGCCTCCCGGAAGAACGAGACCGAGATCATGCGTCTGGTGGGCGCTTCGAATTGGACGATCCGGCTGCCGTTCGTGTTGGAGGGCGTGGTGGCCTCGTTCCTGGGGTCCATGCTGGCCTGCGGCGCATTGAACGCGCTGGTGAAGGTGTTCATCACCGATTGGCTTGCGCAGAACGTGCAGTGGATGCCGTTCATCACGCAGCGGACCGTGTGGCTGACCGCGCCGGTGCTGGTGGTGGGTGCCATGGCGCTGTCCGTGGTGGCTTCGACGATCTCGCTGCGTCGGTACCTGAAGGCCTGATCGGCGCTGGTGTTTTCAGGACGATTGATTACAATGGCTGCACTACGGACACGTCGCAGCGGAAAGGTGGGCTGATGAGGGCGATGGGGCGAGCCAAGGTCGCAACGGGGATGGTTGCCTGCATGGCGATGCTGGTCTGTACCGCAGTGGCGAACCTGACATGGGCGCCGACGGCCGAGGCCGTTCCCAGTATGAACGAGTATTATCAGGCGGTCGCCGATCATGCGGATCTCAAGGCGCAGCTGGCGGGTGTGAACGAGGACCTGGCCAACACGATCCTGCAACTGAACGACTTGACGGAGAACCAGATTCCTGCGGCGGTGGAGGCTGCCGATCAGGCGCAGCAGGCCGCCGACCAGGCCCAGAGTCTGGCGGATGCCACGGCGGAGCGTTTGGAGGCGGCTCGTCAGGACCGCGAGAATCTGGAGGAGAAGATCGCGCAGACCGGCGAGGATTACGACGACGCCAAGGACGCGGTGGCCCAGTTGGCACGCGAGAGCTTCCACGGTTCAACGGCATCCGATCTGATGAGCGTGGTGACGAATTCCACCACCACGGACGAATTCGTGGGTCGCATGCAGTCGCAGGCGGCCGTGGCCCGTTCCGAGGCGAACGCGGCGGCCGACGCCGCCGGTGAACTGGGCGTGTCCATGAACCGCAAGGAACGGCTTGCCGCCATCGAGGACGAGATCGCCCAGCTGAAGACGCAGGCCGATCAGCAGGCCGCTTCGGCGGCCAAGGCGGCTGCGGAGGCGCAGGACCGGCAGGATGACCTGCAGGCGTTGCGCGAACAGGGCGAGGCGGCCCGGCAGAAACTGGAATCGCAGTCCGACCAGCTCACCACGCAGGAGGCCCGCGAGGCCGCCGACATCGTGGCCATGAAATCTGAGATCGATTCGTGGGCCGCCCAGCAGACGCCGCAGGCCCCCGACCCGAATGCGGGCGGTCAGCAGCAGGTCGGCGGCAATACCGGTGGCGGCTCTGGCGGTGGTTCGACCGGCGGCGGCTCCACCGGCGGCGGTACGGCCAGCGGCATGAACTACGCGGTCCCGGGCAGCTGCCCGGCGGGGTCCGGCTACTGCTACGGGCATTCGACCGGCAACACGGTGGGAGGTTCCGCCTATCCGGCCCGCCAGTGCACGCTGTGGGCGTACCTGCGCCGCTCCGAACTCGGCCTGCCGGTCGGATCGTATATGGGCAATGGCGAGCAGTGGGACAACACCGCCCGCAGCCTGGGCTACCTGGTGAACAACACGCCGCATTACGGCGCGGTCATGGTCTTCGAACGCGGCCAGTACGTCAACGGCTGGTACGCGGACCCCTATTACGGCCATGTGGCGGTCGTCGAGCGCGTGAACGCAGATGGTTCCGTGCTCATCTCGGAGGGCGGCACCGGCTTCGCCACCTTCCCCGCGTGGGAGACCGTCTACAACGCCTCCAACTACACGTATATCCATTACTGACAGTACCGACGAAAGGATCGTCCCAGTGTCCAAGCAACAGCAGGGGACATCATTGATCGTGCAGAATCGCAGGGCGAGGCACGACTATGCCATCGAGGACCGGTATGAGGCCGGCATCGTGCTCTCCGGCACCGAGGTCAAGTCCTTGAGGGAGGGGCGGGCCTCGCTGGCTGAGTCGTTCGTGTCCATCGACCGCCGTGGGGAGATCTGGCTGGAGGGGGCGAACATCCCCGAATACCTCAACGGCACGTGGAACAATCACGCGCCCAAGCGTAAGCGTAAGCTGCTGCTGCACGCCGCGCAGATCGCCAAACTGAGCCGTGGCATCGAGGCCAAGGGGTACACCATCGTGCCGCTGAGCCTGTATTTCAAGGACGGCCGTGTGAAGGCCGAGATCGCGCTGGCCCGAGGCAAGAAGGAATACGACAAGCGTCAGGCGCTGCGCGAGGAGCAGGACAAGCGCGAGGCCCTCCGCATCATGCGCTACGCCAATATGCGGCACCGTTAATGGGCTGTCCGTAGGTGCCGCCGAGGGCAAATCCGCCCTCCTCTTTCCGTACGGTTACATATGGCACGGTACACTGGTGTGCTATGTGTGGAATCGTTGGATATGTAGGATCGTCAACAGCGTGCGGCAAACCGCTGGAAGTGTGTCTGCAGGGCCTGAAGCGTCTGGAATACCGTGGCTATGACTCCGCGGGCGTGGCGCTGGCCGCCCCGGGCATGGACCATGTGGCCGTGCGGAAGAAGGCGGGTCGTCTGGCCAATCTGGAGGCCGACCTGGCCAAGCACGCCCTGCCGGAGGCCACGGTGGGCATCGGCCACACCCGTTGGGCCACCAACGGCGCCCCGAGCGACAACAACGCCCATCCGCACCTGAGCGCGGACGGCAACATCGCCATCATCCACAACGGCATCATCGAGAACGCCAACGTGTTGAAGGGCCAGCTGCAGACTGAAGGCTACTCGTTCGCATCCAGCACGGACAGCGAGGTGGCGGCCAAGCTGCTGGGCAAGATGGCCGAGCAGGTGATCGCCGAGACCGGCAAGCCCGATCTGTTCGAGGCGCTGCGCCGCGTGGCCCGGCAGCTGACCGGCGCGTTCACGATCCTGGCGGTGGACTGCCGGCAGCCGGATGTGGTGGTCGGCGCGCGCCATGACTCCCCGCTGGTCGTCGGTCTGGGCGAAGGGGAGAACTTCCTCGGCTCGGATGTCGCGGCGTTCGTGGCCTACACCAAGGAGGCGATGGAACTGGGGCAGGACGAGGCCGTCTGCATCACCGCCGATTCGGTGACAGTGACCGATTTCGAGGGCAACGAGGTGACCGAGCCGAAGCGGTTCACGGTGGACTGGGACGCCTCCGCCGCCGAGAAGGGCGGCTGGCCGTCGTTCATGGACAAGGAGATCCATGAGGACCCCGCCGCCGTGGCGGATACCCTGCTGGGCCGTTTCGACGAGAAGGGGGATATCGTCCTCGATGAGGTGCGCATCGAACCGGATGCGTTCCGTTCCGTCGACAAGATCATCGTGGTCGCCTGCGGCACGGCCTCATACGCCGGTCTGGTGGCTAAATACGCCATCGAGCATTGGGTGCGCATCCCGGTGGAGGTCGAGCTCGCCCACGAGTTCCGCTACCGCGACCCGATCCTGACACCGCGCACGCTGGTGGTGGCCATCTCGCAGTCCGGTGAGACGATGGACACCCTGATGGCCTTGCGCCACGCGCGCGAACAGGGGTCCCGTGTGCTGGCGATCTGCAATACGCAGGGCGCCACGATTCCGCGCGAATCCGACGCGGTGCTGTACACCCACGCCGGTCCGGAGATCGCGGTGGCCTCCACCAAGGCCTTCGTGGCGCAGGTCACGGCCGCCTACCTGCTGGGCCTGTATCTGGCGCAGGTCAAGGGCACGATGTTCCGCGACGAGATCCATCAGGTGCTCGACAACCTCAAGGCCATGCCGGACAAGATCCAGTGGGTGCTGGACACCCAGCGGGAGTCGATCGAGCGTGCGGCCAAGCGCATGCTCAACGCCCATTCGTTCCTGTTCCTGGGCCGTCATGTCGGCTATCCGGTGGCCATGGAGGGCGCGTTGAAGCTCAAGGAGATCGCCTACACGTTCACCGAGGGCTTCGCCGCCGGCGAGCTCAAGCACGGACCGATCGCCCTGGTGGACGAGGGCGAGCCGGTGGTGGTGATCGTGCCGTCCGCACGCGGGCGCGACACGCTGCACAACAAGGTGATCTCCGGCATCGAGGAGGTCAAGGCCCGCGGCGCGTATACGATCGCGGTGGCCGAGGAGGGCGACCCCGACGCGGAGCGGTACGCCGACATCGTGTTCTGGCGCCCCGCCTGCCCGACGCTGCTGAGCCCCCTGGTGGATGTGGTGCCGCTGCAGCTGTTCGCGATGGATATGGCCAATCTCAAGGGGTATGACGTGGACAAGCCTCGCAACCTGGCCAAGTCGGTGACCGTCGAGTAGATGAAGCCGCATCGGTGGGTGACCGATGAGCCGGTGATCCCGTTCGAATGCAACGTGATCTACGAGGACGCCGGCATCATTGTGGTCGATAAGCCGCATTTCCTGGCCACCACGCCGCGCGGCATGTGGTACCGGCAGACGGCGCTGATCCGGTTGCGGGAGCGGTACGGCGAGCCGGGTATCACCCCGGCGCATCGTCTGGATCGGCTGACCGCCGGCGTGGTGGTTTTCGTGCGGGATCCGGCGTTGCGCCGTGCCTACCAGATGCTGTTCCAGGAGCGTCGGACCCGGAAGGTGTACGAGTGCCTGGCGCCGTGCGCGCCGGTTGTGCGCCCCGAAACCGGCACCGTCGCGCCGCTGGCGCCGCCCCGGCCGTTTCCGCTGGTGCGGCGGTCCCATATCGTCAAGGACCGGGGCCGGTTGCAGGCGTACGAAATTCCGGGGGCGGTCAACGCGGAGACCGTGATTGAACGCGGCGGTCTGGTTCGATCCGCCGGGGAACTGGTGTGTCGGTACACGTTGCGCCCCAGGACCGGCAAAACCCACCAGTTGCGCGTGCATATGGCGTCGCTGGGCTTGCCGATCGTGGGCGACGATTTGTATCCGAACATCGAGACGCGCGCCTATGACGATTTCAGCCGGCCGCTGGAATTGGTGGCGCGCAGTCTGGAGTTCGACGACCCGGTGACGGGGGAGCCGCGACGTTTCGTGTCCCGGGTGCCGTTGGGGTTGAACGGTTGACCGGTCCGGTCCGGAAGGTCAGCCGTTCAATTCCCGGACCGAGCTGCGCTCGATCAGTTCGGTGGGGATGACGGTTTTGACGCCGACGGGGACGCGTTCCCCGTCGCAGATCCTGCGCACCATCGAGTATGCCTCCCGCCCGATCTCCTCGAATTTCATGCGCATCGTGGTCAGGTTCAGACGCGGCACGATCTCGCTGAGCGAATCGTCCACGCCGATGACGCTGACATCCTCCGGCACGCGCTTGCCGGCGGCCTTGAGGCCCAGGATGGCACCGTAGGCCATCTGGTCATTGGCGGCGTAGATGGCGGTGCAATCCGCTTCATGCGCCAGCGCCAGACCCGCCTGGTAGCCGCTGTCCGCGCCCCAATCGCCTACGTAAGTGGGCGGGATGGGGACGCCGAACTGCTCCAGCGCCTCATGCCAGCCGCGGGCGCGGCTGCGAGCGGCCTGCGATGCGGACGGACCGGTGATATGGTAGACGGTTTTGTGCCCCTTGCTGAGCAGGTAGTCGACGATGGCCGTGGAACAGCCGTATTGGTCGGCGTCGATGGTGGGGCAGTGGTTGGCGGCGCTCTCGTTGACCAGCACGAAGGGCAGTTCCTTGGGCGGCTCGAAGTCGTCGAAATCGGCGATGCGCTCCTCCAGCACGACGATGACGCCGTCCACGGGCAACTGCTTCATCCGCTCCGCAATGGCCTGCAACGTGCGGACGTGGCCGTGTCCGATGGTGACCAGCGTGGTTGCGTAACCATCGTCCTCGGCGGCCTCCACGATGCCGTTCAGGATGCGGGCGTTGCCGAATGTGGTCATGTGGAAGAGCACGACGCCGATGTTCCTGAACTGCCCGTGCTTGAGCGCCCGCGCGGCGTAGTTGGGGCGATACCCGAGTCGCTCCATCGCGGCTTCGACGCGCTGCCGCGTCTCCGGACGCACGGCGTTGCTGCCGTTCGCCACGCGGGAGACGGTCTGTGGGGATACGCCTGCGGCTCGGGCCACGTCCTGCATGGACACCGATGAACGTTCCATGATTCCCCTCCACTTGACTCCATTGTTTTCGTCACCATTATAGACTACTCGTGCGGATGCGAGAACCGACACGAAGTGGACAAAGTCGCCAATGGTGATATTATGGTAACGCAAACATTTTTCGGGCCGAGGAAGTTTTCGGGATGATCCGAAGTCGTCCGCGGCATTTTCCTTCGAAGGAGAGGGTGAGGATATGACAGCGGCAAGCCCATCCGCATCGTCCGGCACGGTGCGGGTGAATAAGCATAAGCCTGATTGGCGTGGTTGGAAGTTCATGTGGCCGTTCGCGGTGGTGTTCGTGTTGGTGTTCATCATCCCGATCGTGTACGCGATCTATATCTCGTTCTTCGAGAAGCGGATGGTGGGCGGCACGGTGTTCGTCGGTGTCGACAACTACATCCGCCTGTTCGGGGACGACCAGTTCTGGGCGTCGTGCGGCAGGGTGGCTTTGTTCACGATCGTGCAGGTGCCGATCATGCTGTTCCTGTCGGCGGTGATGGCGCTGTGCATCGACTCGATGAAGCTGCACGGGGCGAAGTTCTTCCGTATCTCGACGTTCCTGCCGTACGCGGTGCCGGCGGTGGTCTCCACGATGATCTGGGGCTTCATGTACGGCGCGAAGTACGGCCTGGTCGGGTCGCTGAACGACCTGTTGGGCACGAGCCTGGACGTGTTGTCGCCTAGCGTGCTGCTGGCGTCGATCGGCAACATCGTGACGTGGGAGTTCGTGGGCTACAACATGCTGATCTTCTACAGCTCGCTGTCCACGATCCCGCACAGCCTGTACGAGGCCGCGAGCATTGATGGCGCGTCGGAGTGGCAGATCGTCAAGAGCATCAAGATCCCGGAGCTCAAGGGCTCGCTGGCGATTACGGTGATCTTCTCGATCATCGGCTCGTTCCAGCTGTTCAACGAGCCGAACATCCTGCAGAACATGGTGCCGGGCAACGCGATCACGACGTACTACACGCCGAACATGTACGCGTACAACCTGAGCTTCTCGGGTAACCAGAGCAACTACGCGGCGGCCATGGCGATCGTGATGGCCGTGATCACGATGGCGATCGCGTACGCGGTGCAGCTCAACAGCATGAAGGAGCAGATGAAATGACGAGCGCAACCAATCATCGTCTGGCCATGCAGGAGCTCAAGGCCCAGGAGAAGGCCGCCAGGAAGGCGGAGAAGGAACGGCAGAGGCGCGTGGCTCGCGACGAGGCCGCGGAGCGCAGGCGGGCCGCGAAGTCCGGGTTCGCGAACGTGGCCAACCCGCGGCGTTCGACCCTGATGACCGTGCTGTGCTCGCTGTTCGCGATCTACTGCCTGTTCCCGTTCGTGTACCTGCTGATCAACGCGACCAAGTCCCAGGCGGACTTCACCAGCACGTTCGGCCTGTGGTTCGGCGGCGAGTTCAACCTGTGGGACAACATCGTGACGGTGTTCACCTACCAGGACGGGATCTTCGGCCGCTGGTTCCTGAACACGATCCTGTACGTGGTCGTGGGCGCGGGCGGCGCGACCCTGCTGGCGATCATGGGCGGCTACGCGCTGGCCAAGTTCCGCTTCCCGGGCCGCAAGGCCGTGTTCGCGGTCATCATCGGCTCGATCAGCGTGCCGGGCACCGCGCTGGCGGTCCCGCAGTTCCTCCTGTTCGCCCAGCTGGGCCTGACGAACACGCCCTGGTCGATGATCATCCCGAGCCTGATCAGCCCGTTCGGCCTGTACCTGATGTGGATCTTCAGCGAGCAGGCCGTCCCGACGGAGCTGCTGGAGGCCGCGCGCGTGGACGGTGCGGGCGAGTTCCGCACGTTCTTCCAGGTCAGCCTGCCCCTGCTGGCGCCGGGCATCGTGACCACGAGCCTGTTCACGATCGTGGCGACGTGGAACAACTACTTCCTGCCGTTGATCATGCTCAAGGACGCGGACTGGTACCCGCTGACGATCGGTCTGAACCAGTGGAAGGACCAGGCCAACACCGCGGGCGGCACCGCGATCCAGAACCTCGTGATCACCGGCTCGCTGATCACGATCATCCCCCTGGTCATCGCGTTCCTCCTGCTGCAGAAGTACTGGCAGTCCGGCCTCGCCGCCGGCGCCGTCAAGGAATAACACCCGACGACATGACCGACCACAATGGGCGCGGGCGAACGGTCCGCGCCCATTGTGTACCGTATGGCCGTAGCCGAGAAAGGGGGCCCATGCAACGATTCCGACTGCTGCGCATCATCCAAGCGCCGCCGGATGCCGCACATGCTTCCGCAATGCAGTACAAGACCACGACCATATGAATACCGGGAGAACACATTCATCATGATGAAGAACACACATCGAGCATTCCGCTGGCCGCAGCCCCTGGAGGGGCAGCAGGCCCGCATCTGGTACGGCGGCGACTACAACCCCGACCAGTGGCCCGAGGAGGTCTGGGACGAGGACATCCGCCTGATGACCAAGGCCGGCGTCAACGTCGTGTCCGTTGCCATCTTCTCGTGGGCCAAGATCGAGCCGCAGGAAGGCGTATACGACTTCGATTGGCTGGACCGCATCATCGACAAGCTCGGCAAGGCCGGCATCGCCGTCGACCTGGCCTCCGCCACCGCATCGCCGCCGATGTGGCTCACCCAGAAGCACCCCGAGGTGCTGTGGCGCGACGAGTACGGCCACGTATGCTGGCCGGGCGCGCGCGAGCACTGGCGTCCCACCAGCCCGGTCTTCCGCGAGTACGCGCTCAACCTGTGCCGCAGAATGGCCGAGCACTACAAGGACAACCCGTATGTGGTCGCCTGGCATGTGAGCAACGAATACGGCTGCCACAACCGCTTCGACTACTCCGACGACGCGATGCACGCGTTCCAGCGCTGGTGCGAGGAGCGCTACGGCACCATCGACGCGGTCAACGAGGCGTGGGGCACGGCCTTCTGGGCGCAGCGCATGAACGACTTCTCGGAGATCATCCCGCCGCGCTTCATCGGCGAGGGCAACTTCATGAACCCGGGCAAGCTGCTGGACTTCAAGCGGTTCAGCTCGGATGCGCTCAAGGCGTTCTACATCGCCGAGCGCGACCTGCTCGCCGAGATCACCCCGGGTCGTCCGTTGACCACGAACTTCATGGTCTCGGCCCCCGGCACCGGTCTGGACTACGACGATTGGGGCTACGAGGTCGATTTCGTCTCGAACGACCATTACTTCACCCCCGGTGAGGAGCATTTCGACGAACTGGCCTACTCCGCCTCGCTGGTGGACGGCATCGCGCGCAAGAACCCGTGGTGGCTGATGGAGCATTCGACCGGCGCCGTGAACTGGCGTCCGATCAACTATCGCAAGGAGCCCGGCCAGCTGGTACGCGATTCCTTGGCGCATCTGGCCATGGGCGCGGACGCGATCTGCTACTTCCAGTGGCGGCAATCCAAGGCCGGTGCGGAGAAGTACCACACCGCTATGCTGCCGCACGCCGGCGAGGACAGCCAGGACTTCCGCGACGTGTGCGAGCTGGGTGCCGATCTGGCCACGTTGGGCAATCACGGGCTGACGGGCACGCGGCTGGCCAAGTCCCGGGTGGCCGTGGTCTTCGACTATGAGAGCCAGTGGGCCACCGAGCACACGGCCACCCCGACGCAGCAGGTCCGTCACTGGACCGAGCCGCTGGCCTGGTTCCGCGCCTTCGCCGACAACGGCGTGACCGCCGACGTGGTGCCGATCCGTGGGGATTGGGACAGCTATGAGGCGGCGGTGCTGCCGAGCGTATACCTGCTGGACGAGGCCAACTCGCAACGCGTCCGCGATTACGTGGCCAAGGGCGGCAAACTGTTCGCCACGTACTACACGGGCATCTCGGACGAGCGCGACCACATCTGGCTCGGCGGCTATCCCGGATCGATCCGTGACGTGGTCGGCGTGCGCATCGAGGAGTTCGCCCCGATGGGCGGCGACTTCCCCGGCGCGTTGGATCATCTGGATCTGGACAACGGCACCGTGGCGCATGACTTCGCCGACGTCATCACCTCCACGGCCGATACGGCCACAGTGCTGGCATCGTTCAAGTCGGAACCGTGGGTCGGCATGGACGGCTCGCCGGCGATTGTGGCCAACAGCTACGGTGATGGCTCCACCGTCTACGTCGGCTGCCGTCTGGGGCGCGAGGGCCTGGCGGCGTCGATGCCGGCGATGTGCGAGGCGATCGGCTTCGAGCTGCCGCAGTCCGACGGCCGTGTGATGCGCATCGAACGCGTATCCGAGGACGGTGCCGACCGGTTCGAATTCCTGTTCAACCGTTCGCATGATCGGGTGAGCGTGGAGACGGACGGCGAACCGCTGGTGGCTTCGCTCGGCCATGTCGAGGACGGTCGGGCCGTACTCGATCCGAATGGCGTCGTCATCGTCAGGCGCTGACGCCAACACCAACGCGAATGGGGAGGCCTCCGCATCGGAGACCTCCCCATTCGCTATATGTCGCTCTTCATCGCCGGTATGGGTCGCAATGCGGTGGGGCGCGTCGCACCCCACCGGCCGGCTGCATCGGCCCCTGTCACAGGGAGTCGGGAGCGGCGGAGAACCGCACGGCGGCCCAGCTGATGGGCGGCAGCGCGAACGACACCCGTCCGTCGGCGGCGTTCGCGTCGAGCGGCACGGGTACGACTGCATCCGGCTGTTCAGCCGTGTTCTGCCGGTGCGGATCGTCGTCATGCAGCATCATCGCATGGGTGACGCGCATGTTCGCCGCATCGGCCTGCGGCAGCCCGGACAGGTCCACCGACAGCGTGTGCGCGGCCTCGACGTCGCGGTTGACCACCAGCAGCAGACCCTCGCGCGCGTGCTCGTCCCACGTCACCACGGCCTCGACGGCATCCACGTCGCCATAGGCCTCGGTATGCACGGACGGGGCGTCGAGTGCCGGCACGTACACCATGCCCCTGGCGTGGTGCGCGGCCTCGGCGAACGGGTAGAACACGGTCTGCCGCCATGCGGGCCCCTGCTCCTCGGCCATGATCGGGGCGATGACGTTGACCAGCTGGGCGCGCGAGGCGGAACGGACCCGGTCGCAGTGCTTGAGCAGCGTGATCATCAGCGAGCCTTCCACCACGGCGTCCGCGGCCGAGTAGATGTCCTCCAGCAGATGCGGCGCCTTCGGCCAGGGCTCGGGATGCAGGCCCTCGCTGGCCGCGGCCTTCCACTCGGCCTCCTGCTGGTTCCAGACGTCCGAGTACCACACGCCCCATTCGTCGAAGCTCAGCGCGATGTCGTGATCGCCGTCATGCGCGGCCTTGGCATCGTCGGCGCAGTCGGCCACGGTGGCGATGAAGCCGGTCATGTCCTCGGAGGAGGCCAGATAGTCCTGCAGGTTCCTGGCGCCGCGCTCGTAGTAGTAGGCGTGGCAGGAGACGAAGTCCAGATTGTCATAGGCCCGGGTGAGCACCGTGCGCTCCCAGGTGCCGAAGGTCGGCGTATGGGCGCTGGACGAGCCGCAGGCCACCAGCTCCAGTCCCGACTCGGCGAGCTTCATGGCGTGCGCCACCTTGTCCACTGCCAGCGCGTACTCCTCGGGCGTCATGTGGCCGACCTGCCAGGGGCCGTCCATCTCGTTGCCGATGCACCACATGCGGATGCCCATCGGTTCGGGGATGCCGTTGGACACGCGGCGGTCCGCCAGCTCGGTGCCCGGCGCGCCGTTGACGTATTCCAGCTCTTCCAAGGCGGCTTTGAGGCCTCGGGTGCCCATGTTCACGGCGAGCATGATCTCGGTGCCGGCGCGTTGGCTCCACCGGTAGAAGTCATCGATGCCCATCTCGTTGGTTTCGGTGCAGTGCCAGGCCAGGTCGCGGCGGACGGGGCGGCTCTCGCGGGGGCCGGTGCCGTCCTCCCAGTTGTAGTTCGACACGAAGTTGCCGCCGGGGTAACGCACGCAGGTCACGCCGAGCTCCCGGACCAGGTCGAGCACGTCGGCGCGGAAGCCCTGGTCGTCGGCGGTGGGGTGGTCGGGGTCGTAGATGCCGCCGTAGACGCAGCGGCCGAGGTGCTCGACGAACGAGCCGAACAGGCGGCGCGGCACGTCGGCTGTGGGGCGGATGCCCTCCAGGGAGGCGGTGGTGTCGGGCGCCGCGGCCGCGGTGGTGCCATCGGTCATGGGAACTCCTTTGTTTGCGTTACCGAATGTAGTGATGTGGTTTCATTATAGACGAAACACGCGGACTGCAATTTCCTTGAAATCATGCGGTTTCGAAGGTGTGTCGCGTTTCGTGTTTGCGTAAACATTCAGTCTGTGATAATGTCGTCCATGACATCAAGGATTCGCAACCAACGGATTCAAGATTGCTACCTCATAAGGAAGGAAGAACGATGAAGTTCAATAAGCGCATCATTGCTCTGCTCGGCGCGGCGGCCATGGTCCTGCCGCTCGCGGCTTGCGGCGGCGGTAACGACGCTGCCGGCGACGCCTCCGGCGACGAGCAGATCGAGCTGACCGTCTGGTCCTGGGACTCCACGCTGCCCCGTACCGTCGAGGGCTTCGAGAAGGAGAACCCGAACATCAAGGTCACCATCACCAATGCCGGCACCAACAAGGACGAGTACCAGGCGCTGAACAACGCGATGGAGGCCGGCTCCGGCGCTCCGGATCTGGCGCAGATCGAGTACTATGCGCTGCCCGAGTACGTGATCCGCGGCTACGTGCAGGATCTGTCCGGCTACGGCGCCGACGATTTCTCCGACTTCTTCACCCCGGGCACCTGGGCCTCGGTGGCCATCCAGGACGGCGTCTACGCCCTGCCGATGGACTCCGGCCCGATGGCCTGGTTCTACAACAAGGAAGTCATGGACAAGGCCGGCGTGAACCCGGACGAGGTCCGCACCTGGGACGACTTCTACGAGGCCGCCAAGAAGGTCCGCGCCACCGGCTCCTACATCACCTCCGACTCCGGCGACGCCGGCTTCTTCGACTCGATGACCTGGCTGGCCGGCGCCACCCCGTTCGAGACCGGCGAGGACGGCACCTCCGTCAAGATCAACCTGACCGGCGACGACAAGGTCCAGTCCTTCATCGACTTCTGGCAGAAGCTCATCGATGAGGACCTCATCGACACCAAGACCGCCGGCTGGACCGACGAGTGGAACCGTGGCCTGAACGACGGCTCCATCGCCTCCCTGCTCACCGGCGCCTGGATGCCGTACAACCTGCTCTCCGGTGCCCCGGACGGCGACGGCAAGTGGCGCATCGCCCAGATGCCGACCCTCGACGGCTCCGAGACCAACTCCGAGAACGGCGGCTCCTCGCTCGCCGTCATCAAGACCGATGACGAGGCCAAGGCCGAGGCCGCGTACAAGTTCGCCGAGTACGCCTGCCACAACGCCGACGGCGTCGGCGTGCGTGTGGAAGGCGGCGCCTTCCCTGCCGACAACGAGACCCTCGCCTCCGAGGACTTCCTGAACATGACCTCGCTGACCGATTCCGAGGGCAACGCCCACGAGTACTTCGGCGGCCAGAAGTTCAACGAGGTCCTGGCCAAGGCGGCGGCCAACGTCTCCACTGGCTACAAGTTCCTGCCGTTCGAGGTGAACGCCCGCAACGTCTACGCCGACCATGCCGGCGGCGCCTTCACCGACAAGTCCATCACGCTCGAGGAGGGCATCGCCTCCTGGGAGACCGCGCTCAAGGAGTACGCCGAGCAGCAGGGCTACACCGTCGAGTGAACGAATCCTCGCAGCAATAACTGAATACCGATGAGGCGGCCCGCACCTGATACCGGTGCGGGCCGCCTCGTTTGTGGTGCGCTGCGGGACAGGGCCGCGGGATATGGGAGGCGTCGGCGGACGGCGGGAATTCGGTGTGCATACCGCGGGTGGTGGTTCCGCATCCAGCCGGATGCCGTACACTACATGGTGCACACGGGCCCGAATGGTGCAGCAGGGCCGTAATACGTTGAAGGAGCGGGTATGACGCGTGACGGGGGAGCCTGGCGGCGGATACGCCGCATCGCGGCGGCGGGACTCGGCGCCGCATTGCTGACGCTGGCCTCCGGCTGCGCGGCCGCCGCCGATACGCGCACCGTGATCACCGTGTGGTCCTGGGAACCCAGCATGCGCGCCGTCATCGAGGATTTCGAGCGGGCCAACCCGGATATCCGCGTGGAACTGGACGCCACCAGCGGGTACACCAACCTCAACCGCTTCATTCAGGACGGATACAACCTGCCCGACGTGGTGCAGCTGGAGTACTATGCCCTCGGGCAATACGCGGTCAGCGGACAGCTGCTCGACATCACCGATCGTGTGGCGGATTACGCCGGGCAGTATACGCCGGGCACCTGGTCCTCGGTGCAGCTGAACGGCACCGTATACGGGCTGCCGATGGATTCCGGCCCCATGGCGTTCTTCTACAACGAGGATGTGTTCCGCCAGGCGGGGGTCGACGCCGCGTCCATCCGCACCTGGGACGATTACTACGAGGCCGCCAGGAAGCTCAAGGAGATCGGCGTGTACATCACGGCCGACGCCGGCGACGCCAGCTTCTTCAACGCCATGGTCTGGCTGGCCGGCGGCCGGCCGTTTCTCACCTCCGCCGACGGCAAGGAGGTGACGGTCTGTCTGGACACCGACGCCGGCGTGGCCCGGTTCACCGCATTCTGGCAACGGATGATCGACGAGGGGCTGGTCGCCACCAACCTGACCACATGGTCGGACGAGTGGAAGGCGGCGCTCGGCGCGGGGCAGGTGGCGTCATTGTTCTCCGGGGCGTGGATGCCGTCCCTGCTGTTGGCGGATGTGCCCGGAGGATCGGGATTGTGGCGGGTGACCACCATGCCCACCGAGAACGGCGTGCGGACCAACGCGGAGAACGGTGGATCGGCGATGGGCGTGTTGCGCTCCACTCGCAAGCCCGAAGCGGCCTTCCGGTTCATCGACTATGTCTGCCATGATGCGCAGGGCATCGCCACCCGCGTGGCCGGCGGCGCCTTCCCCGCGGACAACGCCACGCTGAACGACGAGGA
The DNA here is from genome assembly GCF_000741215.1 of Bifidobacterium pullorum subsp. gallinarum. Taxonomy (GTDB): domain Bacteria; phylum Actinomycetota; class Actinomycetes; order Actinomycetales; family Bifidobacteriaceae; genus Bifidobacterium; species Bifidobacterium pullorum_B. Next base: position 185,219 of record NZ_JGYX01000003.1, on the reverse strand, counting down.
GTTTTTGAGCCGGACCACCATCACTGACTCGCGGGGCATCGACATCCCGTACTTCGGGGGGCAACGGTTCAACGAAGTGCTCGCCCAGGCCGCGCGCGAGGTGTCGGTGGGGTACCAGTACCTGCCGTTCGAGGTGTATGCGCGCAGCGATTTCAGTGACACCGTCGGCACCGCCTATCGATGGTCGGCCAAGGCGCTGCGGTACAACACCGCCAAAGCCCGCATCGAGGCGGGGGAGCGGACCGCGGACGGCGAGGAGATCACGCTGCCCGAGGACCCCGGGCAACGCGTGAGCATGATGGACGGCGTGGCCCTCTGGCAGCGTGACCTGCTGGAATACGGCACCAATCAGGGATTCACGATGAGCAGCGCCTCCTGACGGCTCGGACCGCTCGGAAGCCGGACCGCCACCGGTCGGGGTGCCGGTGCCGGGCCGCGTCGGACGTTGTCAGACGTTGCGGGCGTGGATCTTGGCCATGCCCTTGAAGATCAGATCCGGGTCGTAGACATCAATCAGATCGGTGTCGTCCATGAACACACGGCCCAGTCCGCCGGTGGCGATGACCTGGAAATCCTCCCGGATCTCCTCGCGGAACTGCATGATGGTGCGCTCTATGCCGCCGAGGAAGTTGTAATACAGGCCCGCCTGCATCGCCGTCTTCGTGCCGGTGGCCAGAATCGAATCCGGGCGGGTGATCTCCACCTCGGGCAGCTGCGCGGTGCCGGTCCACAGCGCGGCGGCGGCCGTGCGCAGACCCGGGGAGATTAGTCCGCAGGTGATCGTGCCGCGCGCATCGACATAGTTGAACGTGGTCGCCGTGCCGAAATCGGCCACCAGTGCAGGCCCTCCGTACGCGTAGTAGGCGCCGGCGCAGTCGGCCAGACAGTCGGCCCCCAGCGACTTCGGGTCGTCGATGCGGATGTTCATCCCTGACTTGACCCCGGGGCCGACCACCATGGGGTCGATATCCAGGAACTTGACGATGCTGGCACGGAAGGAATGCATCACCTTCGGCACCACGGAGGCCACGATCACGTCATCCACATCCTGCGGCGAGTACCCGCTCATCCGCAGGAACTCGGTGATCATCAGACCATACTCGTCCGAGGTGTGATCCGCCTTCGTGGTGATCCGGTACGTGCCCACGATCCGCTCCCCCTCAAGGAAACCGAGCACGATATTCGTATTGCCGATATCCACTGCAAGTAACATGCCTCCATCATACCGGCCCGGACATGGGGCGGGTCTACAATGGAGCGCGGTGGACGACCCGGACGGGCGGCCAACCGCAACAAACGAATCGCAGCATCACCATACGCAACGCATAAGGATTGTCATGGCTGAACAACCAGGTGCGCACGGCCGGACCGGCGCAACCTCATCACCAACAGCACCCGCATCACCGACCAACGAAGCCAGCACGGACGCCTCGCTCAACGCCCGCGTCAAAACGCCGCATCGCCGTCCGTGGGCGTGGATCGCCGTCGCGGCCGTGGCCGTGGTGGCCGTCGTCATTGGCATCATCGCAATCGTCAACCGTCCCGCAACACAGCAGGCCGGGCGACGCGACACCGTCACCATCGGGCTGAAACTCGCTCCCACCAACCTGGACATCCGCAACCAGTCGGGGTCGGCGCTCGACCAGATCCTCATCGGCAACGTGTACGAAGGCCTCGTGGCCCGGGACGAGAACAACCAGGTCGTGCCCGCGCTCGCCGCCAGCTGGGAGGAGAGCGCGGACGGACTGACCTACACGTTCCACCTCAACGAGGGCATGAGCTTCTCCAACGGGGACGAACTCAACGCCGATGACGTGGTCTGGTCCATCCAAGAACTGGTGGGCAAGCAGTACCATGACGCCAGCTCGCTGACCAACTTCGGCTCGATCACGGCCGTCGACCCGAACACCGTGGAGCTGCGCCTGAGCGCGCCGAACTCCAACCTGCTGTGGACGCTCGCCGGACGCTGCGGCCTGGTCTTCGACCAGGACGCCGAATACGACATGAAAACCGAGGCCATCGGATCCGGCCCATATCTGGTCAGCGAGTTCCGCGCCAACGACTCGATCACGCTGAAGGCCAATCCGAACTACTGGGGTGAGCATCGGGCGGCGACTGAAACCGTGGTCGTCCGGTATTTCACCGACGACAACGCGGCCGTCAACGCCCTAGCCTCCGGCGACGTGCAGGTGCTGGCGCCGATCAGCGAGAACCTGGCCGGCCAATTCGCCGACGACCCCGACCACTACACGGTACAGGCCGGGGACGGCACCGACAAATACGTGCTGGCCTTCAACGGCGCCGGCGAACACACATCCGATCCGCGCATCCGGCAGGCCATCCGGTACGCCATCGACCATGAGGAGCTCATCGCCTCGCGCGGCGGAGCCGACGCGCCGCTCGGCGGGCCGATCCCCTCGCTGGATCCCGGATATGAGGACCTGACCGACCTGTATCCGCACGATGTGGACAAGGCGCTGGAGCTGATGGCAGAGGCCGGGTACGGGCCGGACAACCCGCTGACGCTGCGCCTGGAATACTCGAACACCTACGGCACCGACCTGGGCGACCAGCTGCGCTCGCAACTGGCACAGATCGGCATCGACCTGCAGGTGGAGGTGGTGGAATTCTCCACCTGGCTGCAGGACGTGTACACGAACAAGGACTACGACCTCTCGCTCGTGGACCATAACGAAAGCCACGACTTCTACCAGTGGGCCGATCCGGAGTACTACTACAACTACGACAACCCCGAGGTGCAGAGCCTGTACGCGCAGGCGCTCGCAGCCACCGATGACGCGGCTCGCGACGACCTGCTGCGGCAGGCGGCTCGGATGGTGTCCGAGGACGCGCCCGCCGACTGGCTGTTCAACTACCGCATCACCACCGCATGGGTCAACGGCGTAGAGGGCTTCCCGGTGAACCTCAACCAGACCCAATTGCCTTTGTGGAATCTGGCGTACGAAAGCGAGTGACCGATGAGGTTTGTACTGCGGCGACTGCTGCTGTTCGTGGTGGCGTTGCTGGCCATCTCGGTGGCGGTGTTCGCCATGCTGCGCGTGCTGCCCGGCGATGTGGCCGCGGTGATGGCCGGCGTGAACTCGCCGCCGGAACGCGTGGCCCAACTGCGCGCCGAGCTGGGGCTTGACCGTCCGCTGGCCGTGCAGTACCTGGACTGGTGCGCGAACCTGCTGCACGGCGACCTCGGCGCCTCCATGCTCACCGGCCGTTCGGTCAGCGAGCAGGTGGGGGTGCGGGCCTCCATCACCTTCCCGCTGATCACGCTCGGCCTGCTCGTCGCCCTGGTGATCGGCATCCCGCTGGGGTGCGCGGCCACCTTGGCCCGCGGGCATCGCGCCCGCGCCGCCTACCGGCTGGTCTCCATCGTCGGCGGAGCCATTCCCGCGCTGTGGAGCGGCATGCTGCTGATCCTGCTGTTCGGCCGCGGCGTGGGCCTGATCGGAGTCCTGCCCTCACAGGGTTTTCCGGCCGCGGGCTGGGGCGCCCCCGTCCAGGCGCTGACCTCGCTGGTGCTGCCCGCCTTGAGCGTGGGCATCATCGTGGGCGCCGGCCTGATGCGGTACACGCGGTCGGCGCTGGGCGAGCTCGCCGCCTCCGGATACATCGAGATGGCGATGTCCTGCGGCATGACCCGCACGCAGGCGGTGCGGCAGGTGGGCCTGCGGCTGGCCATGCCGCAGATGGTGTCCGTGGTGGGACTGACCTTCGCCGAGATGATCACCGGCGTCATGGTCATCGAGAACCTGTTCGCCCTGCCCGGTCTGGGCACCGGCCTGGTGACCGACGTGGGCAACCGCGACCTGATCGCCGTACAGGGCGAGCTGTTCATGCTCGCCGCGTTCTTCCTGCTCATCGGCCTGCTGGTCGACCTGGCTCATCGGGCCCTGGACCCCAGGCTCAAGGCGTCCATCGGTGGAAATGAGGTGTCAGCATGAAGGCTGCAATCGGTTACGCCGCCACGGTGTTGCGGTCGATGTGGCGGCACGCCGGCGGCCGGTTCCCGCTGGTGGTGCTCGGCCTGTGGGCGGCGATATCGGTGGTGTCGCTGTTCTGGACGCCGCAGCCGCTGATGCGGACCGACGGCTACCACACCTGGCAGTCGCCCTCCGCCGAGCATTGGCTGGGTACGGACGGTACCGGCGCCGACGTGTTCAGCTGGCTGATGGCCGGCTCCCGCACGGATCTGCTCATCGTGATCCTTACGGTGCTGGTCGCCGCCGCGCTCGGGCTGTTGTTCGTGGCCGCCATGGTGTCGCGGCATACGGCGTTGGCTGGCGCCTCGGTGGTGGTGGTCGACGCGCTGATCTCGATCCCCACCGTGCTGATCGCCCTGGTGCTGGCGGTGCCGATGGGCGCTTCGATTGCGGTGATCGTCATCGCCTGTGGCTTCGGATACGGGCTGAACTTGGCCCGCGTGGCGCGTCCGCAGGCCCTGCTGGCCGCGCAGTCGGACTACGTGGAATCCGCGGTGTCCAACGGGGCGTCGGGCGCGTATGTGTTCTTCCGTCATATCGTGCCGAATATCCTGCCGGTTATGCTGGTGCAGCTGTCGCTGTCCGCGGGAACCGCGGTGCTCGCCGAATCGGGGCTGACCTATCTGGGTGTGGGCGTGCCGTCGGGCACCCCCAGTTGGGGGCATTCGCTGGCCACCACCGTGCGGTTCATCACCGTGTATCCGTTGACCGTGCTGTGGCCGGGACTGGTGGTGACCGTGGCGGTTGTGGCGTTGAACCTGTTCGGCGACGCCTTGCGCGATGCGATCGACCCGGTGACGAATCCGGAACTGCGGCGGGCTGCGGGCGCGACCCGCATGGAGGAGGACGGCCATGGGCGTTGATATTCGCGATCTGCGCATCGCCATCGGCGGCAAGGAGATCGTTCACGGCGTCGACCTGTCGATCGGCGATGGGGAGCGCGTGGGTCTGATCGGGGCATCCGGTTCGGGCAAGTCGATGATCGCCCGCGCGATGTTGGGGCTGTTGCCGCCGGATGTGATGGTGACCGGTTCAGTCATGCTCAGTGGCGCGGAGGTCATCGGTGCCGCCGACCGCACGCTGGCCGATCTGCGCGGCCGGTATACGGGCATGGTCTTCCAGAATCCGGGCGCCTCATTGAATCCGGTGCTGCCCGTGGGCAGGCAGGTCGAGCTGCCGTTACGGCTGCACTACGATCTGACCCGTTCCGAACGCGTCGAGCGCGTGAACGCCATGCTGGCCAAGGTCGGTCTACCGGCCGACGTCGCGGCCAAATTCCCGCACGAACTCTCCGGCGGACAGCGGCAGCGCGTCGGCATCGCCACCGCGCTGATCACCTCGCCGCGGCTGATCGTGGCCGACGAACCGACCACAGCGCTCGACTCGATTACCCAGCGGCAGATCGTGGATCTATTGGTGTCCCTGGTCGATGAGGCGGGCGCCTCGATGCTGTTCATCACCCATGACTTCTCGGTGCTGACGCGTGCCACCACCCGTTGCGTGGTGCTGGACGAGGGTTCGGTGGTGGAAACCGGCGAGACGGCCACGATGCTCGCCGCGCCGCAGGACGAACGGACCGCGCGGCTGGTGCGGGCGGCCCGAACCCTGACCCTGCGCGTGTCGCGGGAAGGTGCCGATCGGGAGACGGACCGCGGCGCAGCGCCCTCAGACGATGCAACAGCGGACGAACACGAAGGCGAGGCATGAGCATGGCGAATGACGTGGTGCTGCAGGGGAGCCATATCGGCAAATGGTTCGGACGGCGGTCCGAGCGTCGGCAGGTGCTGTTCGACGTGTCGGTTGCGGTGCATGCGGGGGAGTGCCTGGCCGTGATCGGCGGTTCCGGATCGGGCAAATCCACGCTGACCCGCATCCTGCTGGGATTGGAGACCGCTGACGCCGGAACGGTGACATACCAAGGCGCGGATGTGACGTGCGGCTCCCGTGCCGCCGGTTATCAGGCGTTGCGCCGGGATTCGGGACTGGTGTATCAGGATCCGTTCGCCTCGCTGAATCCGCGGTGGACGGTGGCGCGTTCGGTGGGCGAGCCGTTGCATCTGCGCCACCGCGGCATGGGCTCCGATGACGTCGCCCGCCGTTGCGCCGAAGCGTTGGATACGGTCGGTCTGGAGCCCTCGACGTTCCTAAACCGGTATCCGGTGGATCTGTCGGGCGGACAGGCGCAACGTGTGGCCATTGCGCGCGCCATCGTCAACAATCCCAAGGTGCTGCTGGCCGATGAGCCGATGAGCGCCATCGATGTGGCGGCACGCGTCCAGATCCTTGAGGCGTTCGCCGCCATCCGCAGGCGGACGCCGGATATGGCGCTGATCGTGGTTTCCCATGATCTGGGCGTCGTGCAGCATCTGGCCGACCGCATCGTGGTCCTGCACGATGGCCGCGTTGAGGAGGAGGGCCCGACGGCCCGGATTCTGCGGGAGCCGAGGAACGCGTACACCCGCACGCTGATCGAGGCTGCATCATAGCGGTTCGCACTACCTCGGGTTTCGCGGAGACGCCCCTTGGAAAACGGCGGTTGAATCAGAAAACCTCGAAGTAGTGCGAACTATGGTCGGATCATCACCACCTCGTCGCACCACTGCGCGGCCAGCTCCTCATCGTGGGTCACCACGAGCACGGCTTTGCCGCGGTCGGCCAGCGTGCGCAGCAGCGCCCCGACCTGACGCATATGCTTGAGGTCCAGGCCGCTGGTCGGCTCATCCAATACGATGAGCTCCTTATTGCACATCAACGCCGATGCGATGGCCGTGCGCTGCTTCTGCCCGCCGGACAGACTCATCGGATGCCGGTCGGACAGCTCCATCAGATCCAGATCGGCCAGAATACGGTCGGCGGCCTGCAGAACATCCTCGGGTGCGTCGAATTCGTCACGATACGGTGTGGACAGCAGCAGCTCGCCGCGTACCGAGTCGGCGAACAGCTGATAGTTCACGTCCTGCATGACCAGGAACCCGTGACGCGTCAGCTCGGAAGGTGAGGCCGTCTCGCCGTACCGGAGTATGCCGCCGTCCAACGGCTTGGCCAGCCCGACCAAGGTGCGTACCAGCGTGGTCTTGCCGGCGCCGTTATGCCCCATCAGCCCCACGATTCTACCGGCGTGCAATGTCAGGTCGGGGATTGTTCGGCTGAACGCGGCGGCATCGGGGCGGCGTCTGCGGAACCGCCCGAACACGCGGGTTTCACGGTATCCAACAGTCAGCCCGCGGGTTGCGATCACCGCAGTGCCCGAGGCTGACTGATCCTGAATAGTACCGTTCGCCGGCAAGGGGGCAGCATCGGTTCGCGATTGGCCGGCATTCGCAACGCTCTGCCGCACCGCGGCATGGAACGGTGTCATATCCAACGCGCGCAGCCCCCAGCGTTCGCGCCGCCGTTCGGGCAAATCCCGGAACCGTTCGGCCGAACAGTCGAGTGCGATTCGGCCGGAATCGAAGAGCACGTAACGGTCGGCCAGGTCGACGCACCACGCCAAACGGTGCTCGGCCACCACAATCGTGACGCCGGAGGCCTTGATCTGCGCCAGCATGGCGTTCAGATCGGCCATGGCCTGGGCGTCAAGATTGCTGGTCGGCTCGTCGAGCACCAGCAGCCGCGGCCGCAGCATGCAGGCGGCCGCCACGGCGATCCGCTGCTTCTGCCCGCCGGAAAGACGGAAGATGCTCCGATCCAGCAGATGCGTGATGCCGAACGATGAGGCGACCTCCTGCATGCGCTCGCGGATCGCGGACGGCTCCCATCCGGCGTTTTCGCAGGGGAAGGCAAGCTCATCGGCTACGAACGCGTTGAAATACTGGGTTTTGGGATTCTGGAAGACGCTGCCCACCACAGCCGCGTACTCCTCGATTGAGGAATGGCCAGAGCGCAATCCATACACCGAACATGTGCCGGTCAAATCGCCGGTGTGGAACGTGGGGATCAGTCCGTTGAGCAGCCGGGTGAACGTGGTCTTGCCGCAGCCGCTCTGGCCGCAGAGCACCACGAATTCGCCATGGGGAATCGTGAGCGTAACGTCGTCCAGCGCCGCTGGGATGACGGGTGGCGTATCCGCGGATTGGGCGGTGGCTGCGGTTTGGTAGCGGAATGCGATGCGATTCGAGTCGATGACGATGTGGTTCATGTCGATGGGTGGGGTGGGACTGTTGCTCATAGCACTCCTGTCAGGAAGAGGATGAGCGGCAACGCGCAGAGGATCATGATCGCCCAATCCGGTATGCCGATGCGGATATCGGTCATGCTGGTGTGGCGGCCCGGATTGCCCAGCCCCTTGGTCATGGCTGCCACGGACAGATCCTGCGCCACCACGGTGGCGTTCATCAGCAACGGCACGATGATGTACTCCAATGACTGCGCCGGGTGCCGCAGCGGCGAACCGCCTCCGGAGGGTATGCCGCGCAGCGCCATAGCGTTGCGGATATGCCGGTAGTCCTCGCGCAGAGTGGGGAAGAACCGGATGACCACGATGCAGGGGATAATGACGGCTTCCGGAACGTGCATGCGGCGCAGCGCCGCCGTGAACTCTCCGGGACTGGTGGTGGTGAACGCGAATGCGCCGGTGATCAGGCAGGGCAGCAGCATGCGGATGCCGACGGCGATCATCGGGAAAATGGCCAGCCATGCGCCCCGGCCCTCAGTGGGCGGTTCGATCAGGCTCAGTGCCAGCAGCGCGCCGTAGATCAGTGTGAATCGCACGCCCGAGCGGATTCTGCCGGACAGGAACAACGGCAGCAGGAACAGTGCGGTGAGCAGCGCTTCGGTGCGAGTGTTCACATGGCAGAACAGCAGCAGGTTCGCCTCCAGCAGCAGGAACAGTTTGGCGCGCGGATCCAATCGGAGCCGATGCCTGCCGTCAAACCGGAACGCGCGGCGACGCCGACCGCGGTATGGTCCGCAGCCGGCGACCAGCGCGCACAGCGCCGGCAGCAGAATCGAGCCGAATCCGGCGAAGATGATGGCCGAAGCGAACGTGCAGACGGCCACAAGCGCGAAGTAGATGGCGGTGAACACGCCGATCGTAATCAGATCGGGAATGGAAAGAGCGGCGAACCCACGGGCCTTGCTGGCGGTGTCAGAGGCGGTGCGCTGTGCGTCGGTCATGGTGTCTCCTTCGTGGGCTTCCCCGCACCCCGGGGAGGGGCGGGTGTGCCGGATTGGTGACGGATGGTCATCTGGTTGTCAAGGTAACGAACGAACACAGGAAAAACAAGACTGTTCTTTTGGGCGGGAGTATGCGATAATGCGGCGAATTTGCGGCAGATGTCTGGTATCGAACCCTTCTGCGCCTCGCTGCGGCGTTCCTGAGTCTTACGAACCGGTTCGCGAGCACGGCGGCCTATGCCTGTGGGGCATCGCGGTGTCCCTGGATCCCCGGCGCGGACGTAATCGTTGCATCGGTTGATTTCGGCGGGATGCGCGTGTCCTATAGATTGTTTCGTCGGGCGCCGCTAATATGTAAAACGAGCAAACTAAACGGGGCGGTGCCGACGCCGCTCCGGATCCTGCACTGACGCGAAGGGAACCAAGATGCGGATCTATGTGGACATCAACGCCGAACGTGACGGCGACGGTACCTCAGCCCGGCCGTTCCGGCATATCGACGATGCGGCGCGCATCGCCATGCCCGGCGACGAGGTGCTGGTCGCCCCGGGCATCTACCGCGAATACGTCGACCCCCGCCACGCGGGCACCGAGGACGCGCGCATCACCTACCGCAGCGTCGAACCGCTCGGCGCGGTGATCACCGGCGCCGAGGAAGTGCGCAACTGGGAGCCATATCAGGGCGACGTATGGGTCGCCCGCGTCGACAACACGGTATTCGGCGACTACAACCCGTACGCCACCTACGTGTACGGCGACTGGTACTTCGCCGGCCGCAGCAAGCACACCGGCGTCGTCTACCTCAACGACAAGGCGATGTACGAGGCGGCGAGCATCGAGGCCTGCATCAAGGCCGAACCCTCCGAAACCTCATGGGAGCCGGAAGCCTCGGTCTACCAGTGGTATGCGGAACAGGACGGCGGCCAGACCGTGATCTACGCGAACTTCCAGGGGCGGAACCCCAACGAGGAGAACGTGGAGATCAACGTGCGCCGCGAATGCTTCATGCCATCCGAAACCGGGATCGGCTACATCACGGTCAGCGGCTTCACCATCACCAAGGCCGCGACCACATGGGCGCCGCCCGCCGCCTACCAGGACGGCATGATCGGCCCGCACTGGTCCAAGGGCTGGATCATCGAGGACTGCGAGATCAGCAACAGCAAGTGCGCGGGCATCTCGCTGGGCAAGTACTACGATCCGGACAACGACCACTACTTCACCACCCGGCATGTCAAGAGCCCGACCCAGATGGAGCGCGACGCCGTCTGCCGCGGCCAGTACCACGGCTGGCTCAAGGAGAAGGTCGGCGGGCACATCATCCGCCGCTGCAACATCCACGACTGCCAGCAGGGCGGCGTCATCGGACGCATGGGCGGCGTGTTCTCGCTGATCGAAGACAACCACATCCACCACATCAACAACATGATGGAGCTGGGCGGCGCAGAGATCGCCGGCATCAAGATGCACGCCGCCATCGACGTGACGATCCGGCGCAACTGGATCCACCACTGCACGATGGGCATCTGGTGCGACTGGGAGGCGCAGGGCACACGCATCAGCCAGAACCTGCTGCATGACAACCAGCGTCCGACATTCGCCAAGCAGCTCAAGGGCGGCATGATGAGCCAGGACCTGTTCGTGGAAGTGGGACACGGACCCACCCTGATCGACAACAACATCCTGCTGTCCGACGCCACGCTGCGATTCGCCACCCAGGGCGTGGCCATGGTCCACAACCTGATCTGCGGCGCGTTCACCTGCGTGGGCGGCGGCACCGGCCCGCGCTACACCCCGTACCATATCCCGCACCGCACCGAGGTCATGGGGTTCATGACCATCCTGCACGGCGACGACCGCTTCTACAACAACATCTTCGTGCAGAAGTGGCCGGCGGAGCCGTTCGTCACGCTGCATGACAGCGATGACGGCAAGGACGAGGAGAACCGCGAGGTCGGCACCCATGTGTGGAACGGATACCCGACCTACGAGGAGTGGATCGCCATGTTCGACATGGACACTGACACCCCCGACATGGTCAAGCTCGATCCGGCGCACAACCATGCGCTGCCGGTCTGGTGCCGCGGCAACGTGTACTTCAACGGCGCGAAGGCATGGGAGCATGAGACCGACTGCCTAGTGGACGCCGAGCATCCGGTGAGCGTGGAGGTGACGGTCGGCGAGGACGGCCGGCCGCGTCTGGAGACGAACCTGTATGACGTGCTGGACGATTTCCGTGCCGGCATGGTCGACAGCGACGTGTTGGGCCGGGCGTTCGAACCGGAGCAGCGCTTCGAGAACCCCGATGGCACACGCATCGTCTTCGACCGTGATTACTTCGGTGCGCACCGCGGCGTGGCCGTGGTCCCCGGTCCGCTGGCGGGTGTTGGGGAGGTCGGACAACCGTTGTGTTGACCACAGTCGTTCGCACTACCTCGGGGTTTCACGATTGACCCCGCCTATTTCGCGGGGTCGGAAAATAATGCCCGAGGTAGTGCGAACCTCAATCCGCGGTCTCTACGCGGGCCGTCTTCTCCGGCGTGATCGTCATGCTCTGGAAGCGGTGCTGCATGTAGTCGTTATCGAAATGCTTGGCGTAGAACACCTCGACCGGCGAGTTCGGCTGCAGCCCGGACTCCCGGTCGTACCAGCACTCCAATGATTGCAGCGTCATCACGCCGTCGACCAGCATCAGCAGGGCGCACACCGTGGTGACCGCATACCGCCAGCGCCAGGGGATATGGTTGATCAGCCGCAGCAGCCACGGCAGGCAGAACCTGATCCACACGAATCCCAGCGCGCCCCACATGCACATGAACAGCGTGCTGGTGCGCCCGCCGGTCAGCGTGGCGATCGGATCGGGGAACAGGCCGAGAATCGTGAACCCGGAGTAATTCCACGCCACCGCGCCGAACGAGGTCTCCATGAACCAGCTGGTAGCCGCCTCGAACGCGCCGCCGATCACCGCCGACACCAGGAAGATGATGGCCGGATTGGCCTTGTAGAACCGGTTGAGCGCAATGGTCATCAGCGTGGCACCGAAGCCGTAGATCGGCGAGAACGGGCCGAACAGCATGCCCGCGCGATCCTGGTAGTGCCCCGGATCCACAATCACCATGTGGTACACCGTCTCGATGATCAGGCCGATCACGCAGCAGACCGTGAACACCCAGAACAGGTTGAAGAAGTTCAGCGCAATGAATCCGCGGCCGTCCTTGGCCCGTCCGAGCGTGCCGGCGGCCGCCTCGCGCTCCAGCTCCTTGTTGCGCCGCTGCCTGGCCAGCTCGCGCTCGCGGCGCAGCGAGGGATCCACCGTGGAGGCGATGACCAGCAGGATGGCGATGCGGATCAGCGGATCGGCCACATGCCCCTTGAAGCCCAACAGCATGATGGTGATGATGCCGATCACGATGTTCAGCAGCACCAGTAGATAGGCGTAAAGCGCCGCGTGCCGTCTCCGGTTACGCAGCAGCGAGACGCCGAAGACCACGTCGGCCACGCTGTGCAGGAAGACCAGCACGAGCTGGATGACGGTGAGCGTCACCGTGAGCGTGACATGGTGCGAGTGGCTGACCGCATCGGTGCCGCCGGTGGCCAGCGCCCAGATGATCAGTGCGCCGCACGCGAGCACGGTCGCGCCGCTGACCAAGCAGATGACGCCGTAGATCCTCATCAGCAGCGGGATCCGGCCGGGCGCACTCGCGGGCGGATTCGCGGCGGGCGGATTGACGGATGGTATGGATGCAGTGGATGACATGGGATCTCCTTCATGGCCGGGTATGTGACTCGGCGCTGGGTCGTATGCCTCCATCCTAGCCGCGGGCGGTGCGGGCCACCCTCCTACGGGTGGCGCCGACACGCCGACGTAAGGCAGGCCTGCCCGCGCATGTTGCCAAATTGCGCGACATATGGCGGGTCGCGGCCAGCTTCGGGAGCTGGTGCGTCTGAGCCCGTGCGCATCGGGCACCGTTACGATGGGAGTGGGGAACGGCGAAAGGAGCATGCGATGGGTGGACGTCCGGACGCGGTGAAGGTGCGCGGCGCTCGCGTGAACAATCTGAGGAATGTGGACGTGGACATCCCTCTGGACTCCCTGGTCGGCATCGCCGGTGTGTCCGGTTCGGGCAAGTCCTCGCTGGCGTTGGACGTGCTGTATGCGGAAGGGTCGCGCCGGTATCTGGATGCGCTGTCCACCTACACGCGCCGCCGCATGACCCAGGCGCGTCGTCCGCAGGTCGACTCGATCAGCTACCTGCCGCCGGCGTTGGCGCTGCACCAGCGTCCGGGTGCGGGCGGCATGCGCTCGACCTTCGGCACGATGACCGAACTGTTGAACGTGCTGCGGCTGATGTTCTCCCGCCTGGCCAGCCACCGCTGTCCGAACGGCCATTACCACGCGCCGACGATCGCGGTGGCCGCGGAGTCGCCGATGTTCTGCGAGGAATGCGGGGAGCGGATTATGCCGCCGGGCGCCGAGGACTTGGCGTTCAACTCGACCGGCGCCTGCCCGCGCTGCCAGGGCACCGGCATCGTGCGCGACGTGGACGACGCCACCCTGGTCCCCGACGAGTCGCTGAGCATCGACGAGGGCGCGGTGGTGCCATGGCGCACGTTCGGGTTCAATGTGCAGCCCGACATCGTCCGGGAGTTCGGCGTGCGCACGAACGTGCCGTTCCGTGAGCTGACCGAGGCCGAACGCGAGATCGTGTTCAACGGGCCGGAGGAGAAGAAGCATATCGTCGTCACCTCGATGAAGGGGGTGCATGATCTGGATTTCACGTTCCGCAACGCGCGTCTGACCGTGCTCAAGGAGCTCGACCGCGCTGTCGACGAGAAGCGGTTCGCCAAGGTGGCGAAGTTCCTGGTGGAGCGTACCTGCCCGGATTGCGGCGGCACGCGCCTGAGTGAGGCGGCGCGCGCCCCGCGCATCGGCGGATATGGATTGGCCGAGGTGACGGCGATGCCGCTGCGTGACGTGCTGGCATGGGCGAAGGGCGTGCCGGATGCGCTGCCCGCCGAGATGCGGGACATGGCGGCGACGCTGGTCGCCACGCTGCAGGAGATGGGCGGCCGTCTGATGCAGCTGGGTTTGGGGTATCTGGCCTTGGACCGCTCGTCGGCATCGCTGTCGACCGGTGAACGCCAGCGTGCGCAACTGTCGCGCGCGGTGCGCAACGAGACCACGGGCGTGCTGTACGTGCTGGATGAGCCGAGCACCGGCCTGCACCCGGCGAATATCGAGGGGCTGATCGGCGTGATGCATGACCTGCTCGACGCCGGCAATTCGGTGGTGTTCGTCGACCATGACGTGCGTGTGCTGCGCGCCGCCGACCATTTCATCGAGATGGGGCCCGGCGCCGGACGGGAAGGCGGGCGGATTCTCGCGCAGGGCACGCCTGAACAGATTGCCGTGAACCCCGAATCCCGCATCGCCGGATTCCTGACCGGTCGGGAGCCGTCGGTCATTCGTGAGCGAGCGGCAATTCCGTCGTTGCCGGCGGATTGGACGGGCCCGTTGCCGACTGATTGGGCAGGGCAGTCGCCCGCTATCTCCGGCGCGTCCGCGGCGGGAGTTGCGTCGTTCCCGGATATCGAGGAGGAAGACGTGGCGGTGGCGGAGTCTGACGTGGATGCGGAGCAGTCTGCGGTTAGTTGCGAATCCGCAACTAACCGCAGATGGCTGCGCATGGCCACCGCGCCGATTCACACCGTGCGCGCCCTGGACGTCGCGATCCCGCGCGGGCGGCTCACCGCCGTCACCGGCGTTTCCGGTTCCGGCAAGACCACGATGATTCTGGAATCGCTGGTGCCGGCGATCGAAGCGTGTACGGAGGATTGTCCGCTGCCGGCGCACGTTACGTCGATCGATCCGGCGGGTATCGACCGCGTCCGCATCGTCGACTCGACGCCGATCGGCATCAACGTGCGCTCCACGCTCGCCACCTATTCGGGCGTGATGGACATGCTGCGGCGCGCCTTCGCCGGCACGGACGCGGCCAGGGGGAAGGGCTACAAGGTCGCCGATTTCTCCTACAACACCGGTTCGCTGCGTTGCCCGCAGTGCGACGGCACCGGGCGGGTGGACCTGGACATCCAGTTCCTGCCCGATGTGACGATCCCCTGTCCGAGCTGCGAGGGGCGGCGCTACCGTCCGGAGGCCGATGCGGTGCGCCTGGCGACGCCGGGCCGCCCGCGGGGGTTGACGATGCCGCAGATGCTGGCGTTGAGCGTGGACGAGGCGTTGGCGGTGTTCGACTCGAAGAAGGATGCGGAGCGGGAAGTCGGGTCATCCACGTCGGATGACCCGACTTCGCGGGACGACGTTGTGCGGGCCGGGTCGAGCGTGCGGGACGCCGACGCCGTGCCGGCCGGTCGCGGCGATCTCATCGCGCCGACGCTGTGCCGGCGCATCCATGCGGCGTTGGAGACCCTGTCGTCGTTGGGTCTGGGGTACCTGACGCTCGGCGAGGATACGCCGTCGCTGTCCGGCGGCGAGGCGCAGCGGCTGAAACTGTCGAACGAGTTGGGCAGGAGGCAGCACACGTCGATGTTCGTGCTGGACGAGCCGACCACCGGCCTGCACCCGTTGGATGTGCGCACGCTGATCGGCGTGCTGCAGCGACTGCTCGACGGGGGTGCGACGATCGTCGTGATCGAGCATGACCTGGATATGATCGCCAACGCCGACTTCGTCATCGACATGGGCACCGGCGGCGGCGAGGACGGCGGCCGCATCGTGGCGGTCGGCACGCCCGAGGACATAGCGGACAACCCCGATTCGCTCACCGGGCGGTACTTGAAGTCCGTGCTGTAGGGGAGCGCCGGCGGGCCGTGCCGGGGGGTGTTGCCGGATGGTGAGATGTTACACGGTGACGGTTTGGCGGCACGTTGACTGCGGGCTGCGACCATCGTCGGCCGTTGGCGCTGCACGCCGGCGTCCATTATGTCGGTGGTTCCTGTGAAGTGAGCGGGCGGGGATGCGGCGGTGAATCGGAGCATATTGCCGGCATTTGTTGATTGCATGACGTTGACAGGAACGATGACGCGGCGTTATCATGGTTATATGGTTAGTTGGTTAAGTAACTAACCAGTTAAGTTGGGCGCTGGAATCGCGATCGTTGGAGGTGAAGGCGTGGACTTTGATTTCTCCGGTCCGCAGCCGCTGTTCGTGCAGGTGGCCGACCAGTTGCGTGCGGGCATCGCTTCGGGTGCTCTCCCCGAAGGCGAACAGGTGCCCAGCACCACGGAAATCTCCCGTACGTACACCATCAATCCGGCCACCGTGCTCAAAGGCATGACGATGTTGGTGGATGAGGGGCTGCTGGAGAAACGCAGGGGACTTGGCATGTTCGTGGTTCCCGGGGCCATGGAGCGGCTGCGCCGCGAGGAACGGGAGCGATTTGAGCGCGATTGCGTCACCGACCTGGTGGCGGAGGCGCGGCGACTGGGAATCGGTTGCCAGGAGCTTATCGGGCTGATCGAGAAGGGATACCGACAATGAGTTTGTCAGTGACGGCATTGACGAAACAGTATGGCGGCTCGACCGCGTTGAATCGGTTGAGCGTCACCTTTGAACCGAACGTTATCTATGGTCTGTTCGGACGCAACGGTGCCGGCAAATCGACGTTGCTAGGATGCATCGGCAATCGGCTGATTCCCGATACCGGCCGGATCGTGTTGGATGGGGAACCGTTGGCGGAGTGCGAGCGGCTGATGGCGCGCGTCTACTTGGCCAATGAGCGGTTGCCTTGGTGGGACGGCGTCACCTTGTCCGCCATGCTTGCGGATTGTGCGCATATGGACGGACGGTTTGACCTCGGGCTGGCGCGGGAGCTGGTGGCAAGATTCGGCTTGTCTCCGGATGCGGTCTATGGCCGCCTTTCGCTTGGACAGCGCACGATGGCGCGCATGCTCATCGGATTATGCATGCCGGTCGATTATCTGTTTCTGGACGAGCCAACGACCGGGCTTGACCCAGTGAACCGGCGGCTGATGGTGGAGGCGGTGTTGGAGGCGTACCGTCGTCGGTCGCGCACGATTGTGATCGCCACTCACGAGATCGCGGAATTCGCCGACATCCTGGAACGGGCCGTTATCATCGATCAAGGTCGACGTATCGACTCGTTCGAGGTGCAGGACCTTTGCAGTCATGCGGCGTTGCTGGTCGGCCCGTCCGACGTCGTCCGCGCGTATGCGGCTGGTCGCGGATTGCGAGTGCTGGACGTGGAGCATCGGGGCGATTCGGTCAGCGCACTGGTCGGCATGGTCTCGGCATCTGAGCCGGAGGGTGGTGCATCCGCGTCCGTGGCCGCTTCATCCGGTTTCATCACAGGCGGACTGCCGGATGGCGTGCGTGCGCGAACCCCTGATCTGCAGACGTATATGACCCGATTGGTGCAAAGGAGGCATTGACATGGGTGATCGTGGATTGTTGAGAGGGGTTGGTATCCGTGGGGACGGGCCTGCGCGGCGGACCCGACGCATTGCCTGGATGCGGGAGCGCCGGTGGATCGCAATGGGTGTGGTCGTCGCGGTGGTTGCGCTGGTGTTGGACATGCTGCTGGCCGGCGTCGGACACCTGCTTGGAGGTATCGTGGCCCCGGATCATGACATGCTCTATTGGTTGTGCTCGTTCACCCTGGCGACCTCAGCCGTAGCCTCCTGGTCGATGTTCCGGTTCCTGATCTGCCAAGGCGTGTCGCGACGGACCATTGTTACCACGCAGTTCGCGGGCAACGCCTGCATCGCCGCTGCGGTGGGTGCGGTGCTGACCGTTGTGGCGGTGGTGGACATTGTAGTGATTCGCGTGCCGGCCTGGCAGATATTCGTCGGGCGGGCGGAGATGATCGCCCGGTATCCGTATACGCTGTCATGGAATCCGCGCTATCTGTCTGATGAATTTGGCAGAACCGCCGTGCCGATGCCGCGCATCAATTGGCTGGTGTTGACTCTGGCGGTGTTCGCGTTCCTGATGATGGCCGCGATGATCGGTCAGACGCTCGGCGAATTGGCGGCGCGTCTGCAAGTGCGCGGCGTGCTTGCGGCGTTGGCGGTGGCGTTCGTCGTCGCACTGCTGTACGGGCGGTTGGTGCCGTCGGGAATCCGGGATACAGTCGACCGATTGCTGGCGTTCATGATGGGCGTGTACCAGCGCGGCGTGGGCATGGGGCGGGAGTCCGCCTATAGCCTGTGGCCGCTGCTGGGCAGCATGGTGGTGGTCTCGTTGTTGTGTGGCACGGCATCATGGCTGCTCATTCGCCGACGAGAGGTTCGTCCCGGCATCGAGGCGATGGCGTGACCATCACGACCGAGGTGTCTGCATACCGGACGCGGGATGATGGTTCCGTGTCCGGCTTTGCTATGCTCGCAGCATGATTATTCGCTGCTGTTGTTGTCGCTGAATCGGGCCGCACCCGCGGTCGCATCGTCTGTTCTCCGATTTCGATTCCGCAACCGTCAACAACTCGCAGAAAGCAGCATCATGACCATCCACACCCGTATCACCGATTTGATCGGCAACACCCCGCTCATCCGTCTCAACAGCGTCACCGCCGGCGTGCGCGCCACCATCGCGGTCAAAGTCGAATACCTGAATCCCGGCGGTTCGTCCAAGGACCGCATCGCCGAACGCATCATCGACGCCGCGGAACGTTCCGGCGAGCTCAAACCCGGCGGCGTCATCGTGGAGCCGACCAGCGGCAACACCGGCGTCGGTCTGGCCCTGATCGCCCAGCAGCGCGGCTACCGGATGATCGCCGTCATGCAGGACAAGATCTCGCAGGATAAACGCGACGTGCTCAGCGCATACGGCGCCGAGGTCGTCGTCACACCCAGCGGTCTGGATCCCGAGGATCCGGAATCGTATTATTCGGTCGCCCGCCGGCTCGCCGACGCGATCCCCGGCGGCTACATGCCGAACCAGTACGCGAACCCGAACGGCCCGGAGAGCCACTACCGGACCACCGGCCCCGAGATCTGGCGGGATGCCGAGGGGCGCGTCACCCATTTCGTCGCCGGTATCGGCACCGGCGGCACGATCACCGGCACCGGGCGATACCTGAAGGAGGTCTCCGGCGGCGCGGTCACCGTCATCGGCGCCGATCCGGAGGGGTCGGTGTTCTCGTCCGGACAGGGGCACATCCATCCGTTCCTGGTGGAGGGCGCCGGCAAGGAGGAGGTGCCCGAGGTCTACGACCCGTCCGTGGTGGACCGGATCGTGGCGGTGCCGGACGACGCATCGTTCGAGATGACGCGGCGGCTCGCCCGCGAGGAGGGGCTGCTGGTCGGCGGGTCCTCCGGCATGGCCGTCGCGGCGGCGATCCGGTACGCGCGCGAGCGTGATCTGGACGAGGACCAGCTGATGGTGGTGCTGCTGCCCGATTCCGGCCGCGGCTACATGTCGAAGATCTTCAACGACGACTGGATGCGCGCCCACGGATTCGGCGATGTGGTCGAGCGCACGTCCGCGCCGGCGTTGGCCGCGCAATATCGGTAGATATCTACCGTCGTCAGCGGCGCACGGCTAGACTTGGGCGGTATGACTGGCGATGCGGATATGGCGGGCACCACGGGCACCGTGGAGACCGCAGATAATGCGGACATCTCGGGTAATACGTATGTCATGAACGGCGCGGGCGGTGCCGCGGCGCGGGCGTTGGCCGCGCTCAAACGGTACTTCGGCTACGATTCGTTCCGCCCCGGGCAGGAGGGGCTGGTCGGAACGATCATGTCCGGGCGTGACGTGCTCGGCGTCATGCCGACCGGTGCCGGCAAATCCGTGTGCTATCAGATTCCTGCTGCATTGCTGCCGGGCATCACCATCGTCATCTCGCCGTTGATCTCACTGATGCGCGATCAGGTGGACGGGTTGAACGACGCCGGTCTGAACGCCGCGTACATCAATACCACGCAGGATCCGGACGAACAAGGCATGGTGCTGGCCCAGGCCGCCGCTGGACAAGTCAAGCTGTTGTATGTGGCCCCCGAACGGCTGGAAACCGAACGATTCCGGCAGTTCGCTGCGCATGTGCCGATCGCGCTCATCGCCGTGGACGAGGCGCACTGCGTCTCCCAGTGGGGACAGGATTTCCGCTCCGCCTATCTCGGTATCGGCGAGTTCATCGCCTCGTTGCCGCAGCGGCCTACTGTGGCCGCGTTCACCGCTACTGCCACCGAACGTGTGCGGCGCGATATCGTCACGCTGCTGGGGTTGCGCGATCCGGTGGTGACCGTCACCGGATTCGACCGGCCGAACCTGTATTTCGACGTCATCCGTATGGAAAACAAGCACAAGGCTGCGTGGGTGGCGCAGTATATCGCCGTGCATCCACAGGATTCCGGCATTGTGTACTGTTCCACGCGCAAGGAGACCGAAGCGCTCGCCGAATCACTCAACAGTACGGTGCTGCAGCTGCGTGCCGCGGCCGGGGAAGATGCGGCACAGTCCGAACCAATCGCGGTCGCCTACCACGGCGGCATGCTGGCCGACCAGCGCGGGCGGGCGCAGCGCGACTTCGTCACCGACCGGGTGCCGGTGGTCGTGGCCACCAACGCCTTCGGCATGGGCATCGACAAATCGAATGTGCGCTTCGTCATCCACCACAACATGCCGGAAAGCATCGAGGCCTACTATCAGGAGGCGGGGCGCGCCGGGCGTGACGGCGAACCCAGCCGGTGCACGCTGCTGTGGAACGAGGGCGATATCGTGACCCGCCGGCGTCTGCTCGACACCGACAACGGGAACGAACGGTTGAACCCCGAGGAGCGCGAGGTCGTGCGGATGAGCCGACGCCGGCTGCTGGACGGCATGATCGGCTACTGCCGGACCACCGACTGCCTGCACCGGTACATGACCCGGTACTTCGGCGAGCCGGATGACGGGCGTGATGCGCGCTGCGGCAACTGCTCGAACTGCCAGAGCACCTTCGAAACCATCGACGTGACCGACATCGCGCGGGCGATCAGCATGTGCGTGCACGATGTGAACCAAGGGTTCGGCTCCGGCAAGATCGTGGCCGTGCTGCGCGGCTCGCGGGCGCAGGACGTGGTCTCCCGGGGACTGGACCGATGCCCGACCTACGGCATGCTGCGGGACGTGCCCGAAGCGCGGGTGCGGGATGTGCTGAGCCAGATGGCCACCGACGGGTTCCTGTTCATCTCGGAGGGGCGGCTGCCGACCGTGCACTTCGGTGCTCGGGCCGGGGAGACCCGAGACGAGGGATTCCATTATGAGATCAAGCGTGTGGAACGGCGGCACGGCAACGCTGCGGGACACGGGGGCACATCACGGCGTGGCGTCGGCGGGCCGGATGCCGTGGCCGCACAGGAGGCCGCGGAGCTCACCGAGGGCGACGAGGCGCTGTTCGAACGGCTGCGGGCGTTGCGCCGCACCATCGCGCAGGAGATCGGCAAACCGCCGTACATCGTGTTCTCCGACAAGACCCTGCGTGATATGTGCGCCAAACGGCCGGCCAGCCCCGAGGAGTTCCTGGAGGTCAACGGCGTGGGCGAGAACAAGCTGAACCTCTACGGTGAACGGTTCCTCGCGGCCATCGCGGAGTCTGTCTAGAGCCGCAGGCGGATAATGGACGGTATTCGACCAATAGCCAATAGCAAAGGAGACCATGATGAGCGAGAACAACAAGCCGGTGGTGGAGAGTTTCCAGCTGGACCACACCAAGGTCAAGGCGCCGTACGTGCGCTACATCGACACACAGACCGGGCCGAACGGCGACGTGATCTCCAACTACGACCTGCGCCTGGTCCAGCCCAACGAGAACGCCATCCCGACCGGCGGCCTGCACACCATCGAACACACGATCGCGGTCCTGCTGCGTAAACGCATCCCCGGATACATCGACTGCTCGCCGTTCGGATGCCGCACCGGATTCCACCTGCTGACCTGGGGCGAGCACTCCACCGAGGACGTGGCCCGCGCGCTCAAGGAATCCCTGGAATTCATCGCGAACGAGGCCACCTGGGAGGACGTGCCCGCCACCACCGCGGAGAGTTGCGGCAACTACCGTGACCACAGCCTGTTCACGGCCAGGCAGTGGTGCCGCGACATCCTGGCCCAGGGCATCAGCTCCGACCCATTCGAACGCAAGGTGGTCTGAGCGGCCGCCGCACAAGGGCAGCGCGAACCCCGCGCGCGTGGAACGTCCCGCATCGCAAGCGGGAAATCGTCATGAGGATGGCTCGACGACATCGTCCGGCCATGGTCATGATGATGCGGGACGTCACCACGTGGACGGGCGTGCGCGTAAGACGATACGCCGTGCTAGCTTTATCGGTCAGTTGACGACGAGGAAGATGAGGACCAATTGACCGACACGATGCCTGCGCGGCGGTTCCGTCACGCCACAATGCGGGATTTCCCGCAGATGCAGAAAATCTACGCGCACGCCCGCGAACTCATGGCGCGCAGCGGCAACCCCACGCAATGGGGCACCACATTCCCCAAGGAGGAGGTCGTCCTCGACGACATCGCCAACCATCGCACGATGCTGCTCGTGGACCGCGTGGACGGCAGGGAACGCATCCTGGCCCAGTTCGCGCTCTGCCCCGGGGAGGATCCGACCTACAGACATATCGACGGCGCCTGGCTCGACAACGACGCCTACGTGACCATCCACCGCATCGCCTCGGCGGGACTGGTCAGGCACGCCGCGCGCGACTGCATCGTCTGGGCGCTCAAGCATTACGGCAACGTGCGCGCCGACACCCATCCGAACAACAAGGCCATGCAGCATGTGCTGGAGACCTGCGGATTCGCCCGCTGCGGCCTGATCCAGCTGCTCGACCGGCCCACCGACACCACCCGCATCGCCTACCAGCGCCACGAATGGTGACCGGCATCCGCGTGGCGTGTTTCGTGCCGGCGCCGGCCATGCCGACGGGTGCACCTCGGGGGCGGGCGGCACGGCATACGCCGAAAAGTGACAAAACCCGGAATATGTGACGGAACGCCACCGTATTCGTCACCGCAAGGGGACACAATGGAGACCATGACGTTGAACGCAGCACCGCAATGGCGGTTTTCCGGCGAACAGGGCAAGGCGAACTACGAGCGTGCGCTCCGGGAATACCCGGCGCAGGCGATTGTGGACCTCGCCGCATTGCGCGACAACATGCGGCATCTGGTCGAGGTATGCGGCGGGCCGGGATCCGGCACCGCCGTCATGGGCGTGGTCAAGGCCGACGCCTACGGCCACGGCCTGATCCCGTCCGCGCTTGCCGCACTCGCCGGCGGCGCCACCTGGCTGGGCACCGCGCAGGCCCGCGAGGCGCTGCTGCTGCGCAAAGCCGGCATCGGGCTGGACCGCTGCCGGATCCTGACCTGGATGTACAGCGGGCCCACCGCGCCGCTCGACGAGCTGATCGCCAACGACATCGACGTGTCGGTTGGCTCCCTCGACGGCATCGAGCTGGTCGCCGCCGCGGCGCGCGCCACCGGTCGCACCGCGTTCATCCATGTCAAGGTCGATTCCGGATTCGGCCGCAACGGCTTCACCGAGATGAACTTCCCCGACGCGGTGGCGCGGCTCGCGCCGTTGGCCAAGGAGGGACTGGTACGCGTGGTGGGCCAGTGGAGCCACCTGGCCGTGGCCGATGCCCCCGATGTGCCGGAGTTCGTGGCCGCCACCGACCAGCAGATCGAGAACTTCAACGCGTTCACCGAGCTGATGAAACAGGCCGGCATCGCGCCGCAGATCCGGCATCTGGCCAACACCGCCGCCACGCTCGACCGCCCGGAGATCCGCTTCGAGCTGACCCGTCCCGGCATCGGCCTGTACGGCTACGAGCCCGATCCGGCCATGGGCACGCCGTCCAAGTACCGGCTCAGGCCGGCCATGACCCTGCAGGCGCAGCTCGGCACGGTCAAGGATGTCCAGGCCGGGCATGGCATCTCCTACGGACGCACCTACCTGACCGGCGAACGCACCAGCACCGCGATCGTGCCGATCGGCTACGCGGACGGCATCCACCGTTCCGCCTCCGGCTTCGACGTGGAGGGCGCGCAGCACGTGGACAAGCCCGGCGGCCCGGTGCGCGTGATGACCGTGGACGGCCCACGCGTGCTGCATGTCTCCGGCCGCGTGTGCATGGACCAGTTCGTGCTCGACCTGTGCGGTTCCGCCGCCGAGCTCGGCGTGCACGAGGGGGATACGGTGATGCTGTTCGGCCCGGGCCGCGGCGAGGCCTACGGCGAGCCGACCGCGGACGATTGGGCGCGGGCCGCCGGCACGATCAGCTATGAGGTGTTCACCTGCCTGCGCGGGCGCATCCCGCGCCTGTACCTGAACGCGCGCGAGGTGCTGTCCGAGGACGACCTCAGGCTGCTCGACCCCGCCAGCATCCTGTAGGACCGGCGAGGAGACGATGATGGAGCCGATGGTCGGTTCGGGGGAGCGGTTGCCCGACAGCGAGGGCTACACCGCGTTCGACGAGGAGCGTTGGGCGGCGGAGCCTCCGAAATCACGCAACCGCACCGCCTTCGAACGCGACCGCGCCCGGCTCATCCATTCCTCCGCGCTGCGTCGGCTCGGTGCGAAAAGCCAGGTGCTGGTCGCCGGCACCGACGATTTCGCGCGCACGCGGCTGACGCACACGTTGGAGGTCGCCCAGATCGGACGGCAGATCGCCGCGATGCTCGGCTGCGATCCCGACGTGGTCGACTGCGCCTGCCTGGCGCACGACCTGGGCCATCCGCCGTTCGGACACAACGGCGAGAAGGCGTTGGCGACCATCGCCGCCGGCATCGGCGGGTTCGAGGGCAACGCGCAGACGCTGCGCCTGCTGACCCGGCTGGAACCCAAGATATTCCATGACGATGGCCGCTCGGCCGGCGTGAACCTGACCCGTGCCTCGCTCGACGCGGCGGTCAAGTACCCGTGGACCTACGCCGAGGCCGTGGCACGTGGCGGCAACGGCCGCAGCGTGAAATTCTGCGTCTACCCGGACGACGTGGACGTGTTCCGCTGGCTCAAGCAGGGCGCGCCGGCCGGCGCCAAGCCGATGGAGTGCCAGGTGATGGACCTGTCCGACGACATCGCCTACTCCGTGCATGACGTGGAGGACGCCATCGCCACCGGGGCGTTCAATCCGATCGTCCTGGCCGACTCCCGCATCGTGGACCGCATCGTGGAGATCACGCGCGAGTGGTACGGCGAGCGCTGGGACCCCGACCTGCTGGTCGCCGCTCTGGAGCGGCTGCGGCGCGAGCATATGTTCCCGGCGCATTTCAACGGCTCCAGGCAGGCGCTGGCGCAGCTGAAGAACATCACCAGCACGCTGATCGGCCGATTCGCCTGGTCGGTGGAGCGCGAGACCCGCGCCACCTACGGCGGCGGCCCGCTGACCAGATACTCGGCCAACCTGGCGATCCCCGAACAGACCAGCTACGAGATCCTGGCGCTCAAGGGCATCGCCGTGTACTTCGTCATGGCGCCGCGCGAACGCGAACCGTTCCATCAGGAGGAGCTCGGCATCGTGGAGGATCTGGTGGACGTGCTCATGGCCGACTCGCCGCGTCCGAGCGACGCGCTCGAATCGGTGTTCCTGCAGGACTGGAACGAGGCCACCAACGACGACGAACGGCTGCGCGTGGTCATCGACCAGGTGGCCAGCCTGACCGACAACTCCGCGCTCGCCCTGCATTCCATCCTGTGCTGACGGCGTCGGGCGCGGCGTAATCCGCTCCCACGCGGTACTCTGGAAACCATGGCCGGAATGATCAAGAAGGAAGACGTGGAGAAGGTGCGCGCTGCCGCGGACCTGTACGACATCGTATCCGCATCCGTAACCCTGAAGCCTTCCGGCACCGGCACCTACGTCGGCCTCTGCCCGTTCCACGACGAGAAGACCCCGAGCTTCTCGGTCCGCCCCTCGCTCGGCGTCTGGCACTGCTTCGGCTGCGGTCTGGGCGGCGACGTGTTCGGATACGTCGAACAGCAGGAGAACATCGACTTCCGCGAGGCGGTCGAGGTGCTGGCTGACCGCTACCACATCGAACTGCACTACGAATCCGGTTCCGGACGCAACGAGCATACCGGCTCGAAGCGGGCGCGCCTGCTGGAGGCGAACGAGGAGGCGCAACGCTTCTTCGTCTCCCAGATCATGAGCAAGGAGGCGCTGGCCGCGCGCAAGCTGCTGGGCGGGCGCAACTTCAGTCAGGCCGACTGCGAACGCTTCGGCTGTGGCTATGCGCCGCAAGGGTGGGATAACCTGGTCCGCCACCTGGCGAGCAAGGGATTCACCCAGCAGGAGATGCTCGACGCCGGGCTGGCGCGGCGCGGCCAACGCGGCGTCTATGACTACTTCCGCGGCCGCGTGACCTGGCCGATCCGCGATTCGACCGGACGCACGCTCGGGTTCGGCGCGCGCAAACTGTACGAGGATGATGCGATCGCGGCCAAATACATCAACACCCCGGATACGCAGCTGTACCGCAAAACCCAGGTGCTGTACGGCATCGACCTGGCCAAGGCCGCCATCGTCAAGAAGCGTCAGGTGGTCATCGTGGAGGGGTACACCGACGTGATGGCCTGCCACCTGGCCGGCGTGGACACGGCCATCGCCACCTGCGGCACGGCGTTCGGCGCGGAGCACGCCAAGATCGTCCGCCGTCTCATCGCCGACGACTCCCTCGGCGCCATCCAGCTCATCGGGCCGCTGAAGGTCGAGGGGCAGGCGCTGAGCTCGCGCATCGTCTTCACCTTCGACGGTGACGCGGCCGGACAGAAGGCCGCGCTGCACGCCTTCGGCCTGGACTCAGCGTTCCTGAGCCAGACCTTCGTGGCCGTGGCCGACGACAACCTCGACCCCTGCGACCTGCGCATCGAACGCGGCAACGAGGCGGTGCGCTCGCTGATTGAGCGGGCCAAACCGCTGTACGACTTCGTCATCGACGCGGCGATCGGGCGGTTCGACACCACCTTCACCACCGGGCAGATGGGCGCGGTCAAGGCCGTGGCCCCACTGATCGCCCAGATCCGCGACCGGTCGCTGCACGACCTGTACACCCGCAAGGCCGCACGGCGCGTCGGCGTGGACTTGGACGTCCTGCAGCGCGAGGTCGCCAACGAACGCCGACGCCTCAACGTGCGCGACGAGGACGCCTACGCGTCCAAACGGAGGTGCGGTGCGGCCGGTGCCGCCTCCCGCGAGCCGCGGGGGGAGTCGGGGCGCAATCCGTACGCGAATCCGGCGGCACGCAAGGCGCTCGAACGTCGCGACGCGAACGAACAGACATATTACCGGATCGACGACGCCGTGTTCATCTGCGAACAGCAGTTCATGGCCACGCTGATCCAGGTGCCGCGGGCGATCGACCGCGGCTGGTTCGGGCAGCTGACGCTGTCGAACTTCATGACGCCGGTGTTCCGCTCCCTGTTCCAGGCCATCGCCGCCGCCGGCGGGCTGCCGAGCGACGACACGCCGCAGGGGCTGTGGATGCACAACCTGACCAAGGCCGGCGGCCCGCTGCTGGAACCGGTAATCAACGAACTGGCGGTGATGCCGTTGCCGTTGCCCGCTCCGGAACATGGCGATGACGGGGCGGAAGTGCCCGCGCCGGCCGGCGGCATCGGTGGTGGCGGGGCGGCCGCGGTGCAGTTGCGTCCGGCGACCCCGGCGGAGCGGCAGTACGCTTCTGAACTGCTGGCGCGTCTGCTGGATATGGGGTTCATGCGGCGTATCGGCGCGGCCAAGCGCAAGATGGCCATGCTGCCGGATGGCGAGGAGAAGATCGCTCTCCTGGGCCAGATTACGCAGATGGAGACCGCCCGCAAGGACCTGCAGGCCCAGGTCTACGGCAACAATGTCGGCTGACCGCTCGCCGTTGACGGGCTCCCGCTTCACGGTCGCGATGTATCAGGTCCGGAAAACAGAAACTTGGATGCTGAGGGGTGGGGGATGGGTGGAGACGGTAATGAGTCATCCCAAGGGAGAGACAGTGTATATATCGCAAAACGATATACATTTATCGACAAACATTAATTTTAGGGATATTATGGAGATATAGGACATGGTTATGGATGCAGCAAGGAGGTTGCATCATGAAACAGGTAATTGGTGTGAAGTGGGCCAGGGGCAACGGCATCGCATCGGTGATCGCCAGAATCATAGAGATCGTGCTCTGGCTTGGTGTGGCGTGGCTGGTCGTGGGAGCCGTGCTGTTGTATATGAACCGTTCGGCAATCGTGGTGGATGCCGATGCAAATCGCGTGTATGCGGACTCGATCTCGGTGTCCGGCTCGTTCCTGGACGTGGACGTGTATCTGGGGCGTGGGCGCATGCGTGACGAGGTGTATTATCCGCTGGTGGCGTTGGTGCTGGTGGCCCAACTCGCCATACTGGTATGCATGGCGTTGGTCTTTCACGAAATCGCCGATGTATGTCTGCGGCTGAAGGAGTGGGAGCATTCCCGTGGCGGATTGGAAGGGCCGTTCGGCGAACGTATGGTGCGGTCGTTCCGTTTCGTGGGATCCTGTCTGATCGCGCTGCCGGTCGTCTCCTGGGTGATGGCGGCGGTATGCGGCCTGCTGGGGGCTTCGGTCTCCGTGGGGCTGGGTTCGGTGGTGTTCGTCATGCTCGGGTTGCTCTGCTGGTCGTTGGCGCACGTCTTCGAGAGCGGTGCGGCCATGCAGCATGAGATGGATGGACTGGTGTAGCGGTCTTGAATGGCAGCGATAAGTGGAGGTGATGCGGCGTGGGCCGGATCGTCCTGCGATTGGACCGGATGATGGTCGAGCGCGGTCGGAGTCTGAACTGGCTGGCCGACCGCGTCGGCATCACCAACGTGAACCTGTCGAAGATCAAGAACAACCACGTCACCGCGATCCGCTTCTCCACGCTCGCCGCGATCTGCGAGGCCCTGGACTGCCGGCCCGGCGACATCCTCGACTACGTGGAGGACGACACTCCCGGATGAATCCGGACTGTGATGCATCGTGACTCTGCGACATCGTGACTGTGCTGTAAGTCTATAAAACGTTGGAATTCCAATGTTTTTGCGTCATGTATCACAGTCGCGATATCGCAGAGTCCGGAGTAGGCCGGGAGTGTCGGGTGAGATGGGCCTCGTGGATGGCCGAAGGGTGTCGCCGGATCCACTGGCGCGGCCCTGTTCAGATGCGGTAATCGCGCAGGTCCTCCGGAATGGCATCGTCGGGGAGGTCCCGTACGGCGTCCTCGGTGCCGGCTTCGGAGGCGGTGTCGTAATACCAGCACTTGTAGCGCAGCATGTTGCGGGTGCGTTCGAGTTCGGCGATCTGTGACTCGACCTCGGTGAGCCTGCGGTGGAACATCTCGCGACGCTTGCCGATCGACGGGTCGCCCTCCTGGCACCAGTCCAGGAACTCCTTGATGTCTTTGATGGGCATGCCCGAGGATTTCAGGCATGCGATCACCTTGAGCGTGGCCAGTTCCGTCTCGGAGAACACGCGGATGCCGCCGGAGGAGCGTTCCATTGCGGGGAACATGCCCTCACGGTCGTAATAGCGGAGCGTGGACGCCGCGATGCCGGTGATGTCCGATACCTCGCCGATCGAATAGTGCATGGGATTCTCCTTCGCGGCGACACACCATGATGCTTGACCTCAAGTTGACTTTAACTTCTATGATCATACTGCAAGTTGCGGAAGAACGGAATCACGGCTCTCCGAAGCCCGGGCAGACCCGACGGATTCGGTTGCAGCGGACATCGCAAGGAAAGGACGATGAACCATGGCGGATACCAAGCCCCTGAACCTTACCGAGGAATGGGACAAGACGTTCCCCCAAAGCGAGCTGGTGAACCATCGCAAGGTCACCTTCCATAACCGGTACGGCATCACGTTGGCGGCCGACCTGTACGAGCCGAAGAACGCCGCCGGGCGCCTGGCCGCGATCGCGGTGTGCGGCCCCTTTGGCGCGGTCAAGGAGCAGGCCTCGGGCCTGTATGCGCAGACGATGGCGGAATGCGGATTCCTGACCCTCGCCTTCGACCCGTCCTTCACCGGCGAGAGCGGCGGCGAACCGCGTTACATGGCCTCACCGGACATCAACACCGAGGACTTCCAGGCGGCCGTCGACTTCCTGTCCGTGCAGGAGAACGTGGATCCTGAACGCATCGGCGTCATCGGCATCTGCGGTTGGGGCGGCATGGCCCTGAACGCGGCCGCGCTGGACACCCGCATCAAGGCCACCGTGGCGTCCACCATGTACGACATGACCCGCGTCAACGCCAACGGCTACTTCGATGCGGAGGATTCCGCCGACGCCCGCTACGAGAAGAAGCGGGCGCTGAACGCGCAGCGGACCGCGGACTGCCGCAACGGCGAGTACGCGCTGGCCGGCGGCGTGGTCGACCCGCTGCCGGACGACGCCCCGTTCTTCGTCAAGGACTACCACGACTACTACAAGACCCCGCGTGGCTACCATCCCCGCTCCCTGAACTCCAATGGCGGATGGAACGTGATCGGATGCATGTCGTTCCTGAACCAGCCGATTCTGCGGTACGTCAACGAGATCCGCAGCGCGGTGCTGGTGATGCACGGCGAGAAGGCCCACTCCTGCTACTTCAGCCGCGACGCCTACGCCGCCATGGTCAAGGACAACCCGTACACGGACAACAAGGAGCTGCTGATCATCCCCGACGCCGTGCACACCGACCTGTATGACGGCGGTGGCAAGGACGCGATCCCGTTCGACAAGCTGGAGACGTTCTTCAACGAACACCTGCGCTGAACCGGCGGAGGATACGCAAATGCCGTGTTGTCGCACGGATGCGACAACACGGCATCCTAGACATCACTTCGGGTGCGTGTTGTCGCGCGGAGACGACAACACGCACCCGAAGACGGTTCTCACGAGCTGTGGCTTGGAGCCGCAGGCTGAGGCTGAGCTGAGATCGTGCGCCTTGAGAACCGTGCCTCTGCGGCATATGCCGGGGCGATGAGCGCGTTCAGCCCAGCAGCAGGGCGGGCAGCTCGGCCATCGTGTCGATCACCGCGTCGGCGCCGGCCTCCAGGAACGCCTCACGCGCCATCAGCCGCTCACGGTCCTGTTCGGCGGGGGAGAGCGCCTCGAACTCGGCCAGGGACAGGCCCATCTGCGAGCTGCCTTCGGTCACGCCGACGGTGAACACCCCGGCGTTCTTGCCCTCCTTGATATCGGAGATCGTGTCGCCGACCTTGGCCACGCGGCGCACATCCATCAGCCGCAGCACCTGCATGTTGTGGAAGATCATGTACGGGTACGGGCGGCCGAAGCCTTGCGTGCCGTCGGCGCTGACCCAATGGTCGGGGGCGTAGCCGAGCTCGGCGGCCTTCGGCACGACGATCTCCATCATCGCGTCGGTGTAGCCGGTGGTCGAGCCGATCTTCAATCCGGCCTCGCGCAGCGCGGCCACGGCGTCGATCACCCCCGGCTTCGGGTCGGCGAACCGGTCGAGGATGCTCAGCAGCTTGGGCTCGAAGTGGCTGTAGACGGCGTCCACGTCCGCATCGGTGGGGGCGGCGCCATGCGCGTCCTCCCATGCGCGGGCGATGCGGTCCATGCCCATCATCGTCCTGATGTGGTCATGCTTGAGCATGCCCATCGGCCGGCGGGTCTCATCCATCGTCGGCTCCACGCCGAACTCGCGGAACGCTTCCACGAACGCCTGCACGGGGGCGAAGCAGCCATAGTCCACGGTGGTGCCGGCCCAGTCGAAGATCACGGCGTCGAAACGGTTGGTCATCAGATACATCCTTTGCTATGCGGTTATCGGGTTGTCACAGGGCGGCCGACGCCTCGTCCATCGCCTCGATGGCGGTGGCGATGTCGGTGGTGCCGGCGCAGGGTTCGAGCAGTCCGCGCTCGGCCATGTACATGGCGAACAGCTCGGTCACGCGGCGGATGTCGTCGGGGTAGATCTCGCCGATGTTGCCCAGGCGGAACGTCTCCTCGTCGGTCAGCTTGCCCGGGTAGATGGCGTAGCCGCGCTCCTTGATGAACGCGTACATGTCGGCGAAGTCGAAGCTCACGCCCTCCGGGTAGGTGAAGGTGGTGATGATCGGACCCTGATGCTCCTTGAGGAACGTGCCGAAGCCGAGCGCCTTCATGCGGGCGATCAGCATGCGGTTGTTGGTGGCGTAGCGGGCCGAACGCGCGGGGATGCCGCCTTCGGCCTTCATCTCGTCCAGCGCCCTGTTGAACGCGAGCACCACATGGGTGGGGGAGGTGTAACGCCACTTGCCGCCGTCCTTCTCCAACGTGTTCCACTGGTCCCACAGATCCAGCGACAGGCTGCGCGCCTTGCCGCGCGACGCCTCCAGCTTGGCCGTGTTGCAGATGATGAAGCTGAAGCCGGGCACGCCCTGGATGCACTTGTTGGCGGAGCTGACCAGGAAGTCGATGCCCCAGTCGGCCACCGGAATGTCCACGCCGCCGAACGAGCTCATCGCGTCCACGATGAACGTGCAGCCGTGCGCCTTGGCCACGCGGGCCACCGACTCGATGTCGTTGAGCAGACCGGAGGTGGTCTCCGAGTGGATCATCGAGACGTGGGTGATTGACGGGTCGTTGTCGAGGATCTCGGCCACATGCGCGGTATCCGGGATCCGGTCGTACGGTTCGGCGTACTGCACGTAGTCGATGCCGGCGTGCTCGCAGATCTTGACCTGACGGTCGCCGTACGCGCCGTTGGTGCACAGCAGCACCTTCTCGTCGGCGCCGATGACGCTGGTCAGCACGCTCTCCACGCCGAAGGTGCCGGAGCCCTGCATCAGCACGGTGGTGTACTCGGACGGGTTGCAGTGGGCGAGTTCAAGCAGGTCGGCGCGGATCTTCTGGGTGATGGCCTTGTAGTCGTCGTCCCAGGTGCAGTGGTCGAAGAGCATCTCCTCCTTGACCGTGCGGGTGGTGGTCAGCGGACCGGGGGTCAGCAGCTTGTAGTCGCGGTTCATGGTGATGGGTGTGCCTTTCTTGATGGTTGCGGTGTACAGATGTGGGGGGCGGAATGCACGAATCGGGGGATTCTTGCGGAAACGGCCATATGGTTGCGATGCCAACGTAAGAATCGGCCGATTCGTGCAAAAGGGGAGGGACGCGTCCGGGCGGGACTACTTGCCCTGCGCCTCGCGCTTGCAGGCCTCGGAGAAGTCCTGGTGCGCCTGCAGCAGGTCCACGGTCAGCGGCTCGGGGAAGACCTGCGGGTTCGCGGAACCGTTGTCCGGCGCCTGTTCGCCCACGTACAGCGGGTTCGGATAGGTCCGGAGCAGTTCGGGGCGGCCCGCGTCGATGATGGCGGCGGCCATCCGCTGCGCCAGCGGGTTCGTCCGGTCGCCCTTGTCGAGCACGGCCACCGACTCGGTCAGCGAGTAGTTGCCCTCCTCGGGATCCACGTAGTCGATCGGCAGGCCCTCGTTCTTGTCGGCGATCGCCTGGTGGCGCAGGCCGAAGCCGATCGCCACCTCGCCGGAGCGCACCGAGTTGAGCGGTCCGGAGCCGGACATCTGCAGGTGCGGGCCGGCGTTGCGGTAGATGCCGGTCAGGATCTCGCGTCCTTCCTCGCCGGTGCCATAGGCGTCGGCGATGGCCTGGACCATCAGCCAGCCGGTGGAGGAGCCCTCCATGTCGGTCACCGAGATCTGCCCGGCGTAGATCGGATCGGCCAGATCGGCCAGCGACTGCGGCACGGGCAGCCCCTCGTCGCGCAGTACGGTGGTGTTGTAGAAGATCGCACCCTCCTGCACGGTGGTCGGCCGGCGGTACGCCGGGGCCGTGGAGTTGCTGCTGTCCTGGAGCAGCTGCGACTTGACGTCGGTCAGGTCGGCGAACATATGGTTGCGTTCCTGCGCCGAATCCACGTAGTACGAGCTCATCGTGATCAGGTCGGCCTCCAGCGCCTTGCCCTCGGCGAGCAGCTTGCCGCCGAGCTCGGAGGTGCCGAAGCTCTGGATGACGTACTTGTTCTCGAACCTGTTGGCGTTCAGCGCGTTCTGGAACGCGGTGACGGCCTCGTCGTCGGCGTTGGTGTAGATGACGACCTGGCCGTCGGCCGCGGCGGTGCCGGAGAACGCGCCGAATCCGAAGGCGACAAGCAGCACCGCCAGGATGCCGGAGAGGGTGCCGGTGAAGATGGTGCGCCCGCGACGGTTGTCGGTGGTCGGCAGCGGGAAGTCGGGGGAGCCGGAGCGGGAGGCCTGTTCGGCGGCCACGAGCCGGGAATCGCGGCGGACCGTCATCGCGGCGGTGGCGACCTGCACCACGCGCTGGCGGATGGTGACCGTGCCGCGCTCGCGGGTGGCCGCCGCCACCACGCCCTTGACGATCAGGTTGGTGGCCAGGATCAGGATCGACAGCGCGAAGATCTGATCGAACTCGGCCAGATGCTGCAGCGCGGAGATCTCGGTGGTGATGACCTGGGTGCGGGCTCCGGTCAGGAACACGACCGCGGAGATCGTGACCATCGCGTTGACGAAGTAGTAGCCGAACACCTGCAGGATCGTCGGCCACGCGTTCGGGGTGACCACGCGCACGATCGTCTTGAACCAGTTGTCGCCCATAAGCTTGGCCGTGGTCTCCCACGAGCCGTTCATCTTGGTCAGGGAGTCCTTGATCATCTGGTACGGCGTGGCGAAGTAGTGCACGATGTTCGCGATGATGAGGATCCAGAACGTGTTCTGCAGCGAGCTGCCGGAGAACGCGAACAGGAACGCGATGCCGAGCACCATGCCGGGCACGGTGTTGATGACCGAGCTCATGGAGTCCACCGCGCGTTTGGCCCAGTTGGGCAGCTTGGAACGGGAGGTTACCAGGCCAGCGGCGTAGGCGAACAGGCAGCCGATGATGGCGGTCATCACGGCCACGTACAGCGAGTTCGTGTACACCGAGCTCAGCTCGGATTCGGTGAACAGGGCGGTGATGTGCGAGAGGGTGAACGAGGTGTCGAACGGCCATTCGTTCACGAACGGGATGACGAGAATCACCGCGAACAGCGAGAGCACGCACGCCAGCGTGAGCACCGAGCCGATGCCGCACAGCCAGTCGCGCACCGGGCCCTTGGGCAGCTCGACCTGCGAGACCTTGGAATAGCGGATCGAGTAGCGTTCGAGGACCGTCATCAGGATGATCGACAGGATCGAGGGGATCAGCATGAACACGGCGATCACGGCGCCGCGGTTGAAGTTCGGGATCGAGCCGAGCATCTGGTTGTACAGCGTCATGGCCAGCACGTCATAGGTGCCGCCGACCGAGGTCGGGATGCCGTAGTCGGTGAACGCCAGGAAGAACGCCTGGATGAACGCCACGGCCAGCGTGCCGACCAGGGGGCGCAGGATGGTGTTCAGGAACGTGGTCCACGGCTTGTCGCCCATGATGTGGGAGACGATGATGAACTTCTTGTCCACGAACTGGAAGCTGTTGTTGATCAGCAGGAAGCAGGTCGGCAGCGTGTAGATCACGTAGCCGATCATCAGTCCGGTGAAGCCGTAGATGTCGAACAGCTGGGTGCCGAACAGACGGGTGATCAGACCCTGATTGCCGAAGCTGTAGATGATCGCGAAGCCGTAGGTGATGGTCGGCAGCAGCATCGGCACCTGGGTGAGCAGGCAGACGGCCTTCTTCAGACCGGACGGCACGTTCGTGCAGTTGACCGTGTAGGCCAGCAGGAACGCGAGCAGCACCGAGACCAGTGCGGACGCGCTCGCCACCTTGAGCGAGTTGAGCACCGAGGTCAGGAACTCGGGCTGGGCGATGATTGCGCCGTAGTTGCTCAGCGTGGCCGCGCCGTCGCCGGTCTGGAACGACTTGATGACGACCAGCGCCATCGGCACGATCAGGAACGCGCAGAACGCGACCGCCACAACCGCCAGCAGTACCCACAGCTCGGTCTGCTTCGGCTTGGAGGGGCGGCGCTCATGGTTGACGATCTCGGGGGCGATGTTGGGCAGCTGCTTGCCCGCCTGGATGGATTCGACCGACATGGTGGATCACTCCTCTCAGGCGCGGACGAGCGCCGGTTCGCGGCGGGCGGGGTCGGCGGCGTGGTCCTCGGAGAACAGCGAGTAGATGTTGTTGCGCTTGACCTCGAGCTGGTGCAGGATGAAGTCGCGCACGAAGTCGCTGACCGGATGCTCGATGATGTTCTCCGGGGTGTCGTTCCTTGATCTCCTGCTCGCTGGAGACGCCGGGATTGTTGCGCAGGCCGTAGGTGATGTTCTCATAGGCGTTCAGGTTCGGGAACAGCGCGTAGTCCTGGAAGACGATGTTGAAGCCGCGCTTCTCCATCGGCACCCGGGTCAGGTCCTCGCCGTCGAAGAGGATCTGACCGCCGGTGGCGTCGGTGATGCCGAGGATGATGTTCAGCAGCGTGGTCTTGCCGCCGCCGGAGGGTCCGAGGATCGACATGATCCGGCCTTGTCCAGGGTCAGGCTGATGCCGTTCAGCACGGGGGTGTCGCCGAACGACTTGGTGATGTTCTTCAGTTCGAGCATGGTTCGCTACTACCTTCCGCGGACGGGGCGAAGGGCGTCTGTCCGTCCGTCATATGGGTGCCGGCCCGTTCGCCGGCTGGGTTCGATGTTCGGCTATGGGGCCGGACGGCATCCGTCCGTAATTCCATCGTCGCCCCGGTGCCGCGGCCGATCGGCCATCGCGGAAGAAAGGTGGGGGAAAGGAACGTGAACTCCGGGTGAAACTACACGAATCGCGCGTAGTTCTGTAGGTTCAGGCCCCGAATCCGCGGTCCTGGATGTAGCGCCCCGAACGGTCGAGCTCGGTGGAGAAACGGCCGTAGTCGCTCAGGATTACGGCCATGTAGAGGATGTCGACCATGGCGATGTGCGCGGTGCGGGAGAAGATGGCGCTGCCGTAGATCTTCCGGTCCTCCCGGCCGGCCAGCAGCCGTACATCGGCCCAGTTGCCGATGGGCGCGTCCGGGGTGTTGGTGATGACGATGGTGTGCGCGTCGCGGGACTTGGCCAGACGCAGCGCCTTGATGGTGTCGGCTGATCGGCCCGAATGGGAGAAGGCCACCACCACGTCGTCCGGTTCGAGATGCCCGGCGCCGATCTGCTGCATGTAGGCGTCGGCGTTGAGCCGGCAGGTCAGCCCGAGATAGCTGAGCTTGGTGAACAGGTCGGTGGCGGGCACCATCGAGTTCTCCACGCCGATGATGTCGATGAGCCTGGCCCGGGTGATCAGCGAGACGGCCTTGTGCAGCTCCTTGCGGTCCAGCGAGGCGAGCAGGTCATCCAGCAGGGTTTTGGCGGCGTTCACGGTTTTCTCGGGCACGTCGTCGAGCTTGTCCCACGGATTGAGGTCGAATCCCTCCAGCGGGTCGAACGTGGCCTGCCGTTCCGCCTGCGGGTGACGCAACACGTACCGCAGTTCACGGTAGCCGCCGAACCCGAGCTTGCGGGAGAACCTGATCACCGTCGGCTCGCTGACGCGGGCGACCTCGGCCAACTGGCCCACGGTCAGCTCCGACGCCTCGGCGAGATGATCGCGTACATACTGCGCGACGGCACGTTCCGCCGGACGCAACGAGGGGTACACATGGTCGATGCGTTCCCTGATTCCCGTGGAAGTCTGCACGTCGTTCTCCTAGGTCAAGCCGCTGCGGTTCGGCGGACGGGGCCAGCGTATCGCCCCCGGGTGAGCCTGCGGGGGCGGTGAACTGAAGCCCGGATGAACATCGGGTGAATTCGCGGTGTTCGGCGGTGTCCGCCGTCCGGGCCTACGTACCCCGCAGGGGCATGGGCCCCGATACGACGTATCGTGTCGGATGCGGTGTGCCGCGGGGGCCGGGGGTGTCCGGAGGGATAATAGGAATATGGTGACGGTGACGGTGGGCGAGCCGACGCATGCGGTAAGCGATCGGCTGTATGGGGTGTTCTTCGAGGACATCAATCTGGGGGCCGACGGCGGCCTGAACGCCAATATGGTGAACAACTACAGTTTCGACGGCGTGTACCTCGACCATCACAGCCTGCGCGTGCAGGGGTCGCAGCGGTGGCGCGCCCAATCCGATCCGCTGCGGTTCTGGCAGTTCGAGGGGCTGTCGGCCGTCAGTTGCGGCACGCAACGGCCCGACGAGCACGGACGCCCCGTATCCACTGATTGTCCGGCGCCCCCGGTGCATCCGCACAGCCGGTATGCGCGCCTGTCCGTGCACGGCGGGCATGGCATCGAACCGGCGCCCGCCCGGGTGGAGAACCTGGGGTACAACGGCGGCGGCGCGAACGCCCATGCCTGCGCGATGTCGATCGTAAAGGGGCATGGGTATGAGTTCTCGATGGTCCTGCGCCCCGTCGCCGGCGACTGCGATATCCGCGTGTCGGTGGTGGATCGGTACGGGCTGCCGCTCACGGATGCCGCGACGTTCCGGTGTGATGCGTCGGCATCGGCCGCCACGGTGTCGGCGCGTGATCCGCAGGCCTCGGTCCGTCGGGAAGCGGACGACTGGCATTTGCTGGCCGCTTCCCTGCAGGGGCGGGGAACCGAGTACGGCAAGCTGCGCATCGACCTGATCCGCCGCGACGGCGAGCCCGTGGTCTGCGATTTGGACTGCGTGACGCTGATGGATGCCGAGTACTGGGGCAGGGGCGATCCCAAGTGGCGGTTCGGCAGGCTGCGGCGCGACCTAGTGGAGGCGATCGCCGCGTTGAGGCCCTCTTTCATCCGGTTCCCCGGCGGCTGCATCGTGGAGGGGGTGACCCCGGGCAACGAATACCGGTGGAAGGACACGGTGGGCGCGTTGCCGGCCCGCCGCCAGCAGTACAGCATGTGGGGGTTCCGCACGCCGGACGGGTCCAGCTACGCGCAGAGCTACCAGATCGGATTCTACGAGTACTTCTGCCTGTGCGAGGATCTCAACGCCAAGCCGTTGCCGACGCTGTTCGCCGGCATCACCTGCCAGTCGCCGTACCGCGATCCGCGGCATATCGATATCGATTCGCAATATTTCCGCGATGTGGTCGTGCAGGATTACCTGGATCTCATCGATTTCGCCAACGGCGACCCCGAGACGAGCAGGTGGGCCCGCATCCGGGCGGATATGGGGCATCCCGAGCCGTTCGGATTGGATATGATCGGCATCGGCAACGAGAACTACGGCGCCGACTATGTGGCCAAATACGACGCCATCGCACGCGCCATCCACGCCAAGGACCCCTCCATGCTGTGCGTGATGAGCGCGGGGCTGTTCCCGTTCGCGTTGCCGATGCGCCGCAGCTGGGAGCACGCGCGCAGCGTCGCCCGCGTGGCCGCCGCCATCGGCGGTGCCGCCGGTGCCGGGGACACCGCATCCGGGCGAACGGATGGGGACACGGGCGTCGAGAACAAGCCGGAGACCATCGTCGCGGCCGTCGGATCGGCCACCGGCGACGCCATCATCGTGGACGAACACTCCTACCATTCACCCGACTGGTTCATCGCGCAGGCCCATCGCTTCGACGACTACCCGCGCTGCGGGGCGGGCGTCTATTTCGGTGAGTACTCGGCCAACGGCTACTTCGCCGGACAGCCGCAACGCTACGCCACAGCCTGCCAATGGCGGTCGGCGCTCGCCGAGGCCGCGTTCCTCACCGGCTGCGAGCGCAACAGCGACGTGGTGCACATGACCTCATACGCCCCGCTGCTGGCGCATATCCCCGGCAAGGGATGGGAACAGAACCTCATCGAATTCAACCCCGCGCACGTCAACCCGACCGTGAACTATGAGGTGCAGCGGCTGTTCTCCGCCAACGTGGGGTCGTTGGCCTACGCGTGCTCGGTCAGCCCGGAAGCACCCAAACGGCTGTTCGTGTCGGCCACGGGCGATCAGGGGTCGCGCCGCTATATCAAGCTGGTGAATGTCGGCGGTGAGTCGGTGCAGGTCACGCTCGATGTGTCATCGGGGCTGCGGGCGCTGGGCGGTTCGCGGCGGAGGATGCCGACGATGCGCGTCGAGACCCTGCACGGCCGGCCGCAGGACAAGCGGTCACTGGAGTACATGGGACCCGCCCGGGGCGATATCCGGCATGAGGTGAACGAATACCGGTTGTCATCGGCCCAGGTGCATGTGGCCATAGCCGTCAAGCCATACAGCGTCACGCTGGTCACGGTGGAGTGACCGGCCCGACGTCGGGCGGGCGAGGCCGGCCTCGGGCGGGCGATGCCGGCCTCGGGAGCGGGGCGGCGCGGCCGTGCCTCGTCAGGCGAGGCGATACCGCGTGGCACGGGAGCGCCCCTGCCGGACGACCTTGCCCTGTCGTTCCAGATTGCGCAGGACGCGGGTGCTGCGGTTCTTGTCCAGCTGTAGCGTGGTCTCGATCTCGGTGCGGGAGAGCGGCAGTCCCGCCGTGGCCAGCAGTCGCAACGTCATCGCCTCCAATGAGGCCGCCGGGCTTGCGGACGCAGGGGGCGGCGCCGCCAACCAGACGATGTTCGGCCCGGCGGTGTTCGTGGGGCCCGCCATCTCGCCGGACATGGCGGGGAAGGCGTAGCGTTTGGCGGTGGGAGCCGGTGCCGGCGGTGCGCTCTGGGCGTCGTCGTCGGTGGACAGATGCAGGCGCGAGAGTATCGGCAGGACGACGGCGACCGATCCCGGGCCGACGCGCAGCTGAGGGTAGTCCGACGCGTCCGCATAGGCGTCCATGATGCGTTGGATGCCCACGCCGCAGTTCTGGCTCCAGCCCAGCAGCGCGAATGCGTTTGCAAGTTCCGGGTTGCGCGGCTGACAGATTCCGTTGAGCAAATCGTCGCTGCTCAATCCGGGAACCAGACCGCCCAGGGAGATGATCTCGATGCGTGTGCGGAACAGGTTGACGATCGTTGGTCCGGAATACCGGTAGTCCCGGTGAATCATCGCATTGGTCAGCGCCTCGCGCACGGCGTTCGGCGGCCAGGCGGCATCGGTGCCGTCGGCATCCAGGAACGCTTCGGCCTCGCTGATCTGGCGGAGCAGAGAGCCGCCGAAACTCGATCTGCCGATGATCGTGTCCTTGGAGTCGTCGGCGAACCTGACGCAGGTCGTGGAGAACGGGCATTGGTCGGACAGCAGCAATGCGGCGTCCGCGGGGTCTGCCTCGGAGGTGTGCCGGCTGAGGCGTTCCGTCAGGACGTCATCCAGGGTGAGACCTGATTGCTCGCATGCGGATTGGATCTCGTTGAATGACAGTGCCGGCTCGGTGCCGGATTGCGTATCGGAAGCGTTGTCGGCATGATTCGGATCGCGCTGTACCTGATCGGCGTCTTCGGCCCCCTGTGGCCAGGATTCCTGTGTGGTCCCCATGACTGCAGTCTACCGTTGCGATGCGACACATCGCAACGGCATTCGGTGCCTCCGGCCGGATTCGAACCGGCGACCGCCAACTTAGAAGGATGTCGCTCTATCCACTGAGCTACGGAGGCGGAGACCAACACAC
Organism: Bifidobacterium pullorum subsp. gallinarum; assembly: GCF_000741215.1. GTDB lineage: Bacteria > Actinomycetota > Actinomycetes > Actinomycetales > Bifidobacteriaceae > Bifidobacterium > Bifidobacterium pullorum_B. The sequence goes on along the minus strand of NZ_JGYX01000003.1, from coordinate 143,734 downwards.
CACTATAGCACGCGGGCCCTTCCATCGGACCGTCCGACCGTGCCCCGCGCGCATGCCGCGTCACCCCCCCCTAGGGGTGGCGCGGCCGTGACGATACCGGTATACTTCGGGGAACATCGTCGTGTTGGCGACACGGCCCCGTCGGGCCGTCCACGCATATACGCCGCACCGACGGCGGTCTAGACAAGGGGAACAGATGGCGTTGCCACCAGGTGCGGATCGGTCCGCGGAACGTGTACGTACCTCTCCGGATTCCGGCGCGGACCGGTTGGGGCGGCCCGGTGCGCGCCGACGGCCCATGATCGACGTGCGCGCCCTGCGCAAGGAATACCCGGTGGGCGACGAGTCGGTGGTCGCGCTCGAACGCATCGACCTGGCCGTGCCCCGCGGCCAGATCTGCTGCATCTTCGGCGAGTCCGGATCGGGCAAGTCGACGCTGCTGAACCAGCTGGCCGGGCTGGAGAAGCCGACGCGCGGCTCGGTGCGCATCGGCGGGGTCCCCGTCTCGTCGTTGAACGAACGTGAGCTGGCGGTGTTCCGGCAGCGGCATCTGGGCTTCGTGTTCCAGTCGTACAACCTGCTGCCCACGCTGAACGCCGTTGAGAATGTGGCGATGCCGTTGATGTTCCGCGGCGTGTCCAGGCAGAGACGGGAGCGGGCCGCGCGTGCCATGCTGGAACGCGTGGGCCTCAAGGGGCGCATGGGCCATTACCCCGCGCAGATGTCGGGCGGGCAGCAGCAGCGCGTGGGCATCGCGCGCGCCTTCATCGCCGGTCCGCAGGTCGTGTTCGCCGACGAGCCGACCGGCAACCTCGACTCGAGGACCAAGGTCGAGGTGATGGAGATGATCTGCGACTTCGCGCACGCGCGACGCCAGACCATCGTGCTGGTCACGCACGACGACCACATGGCGCGTTATGCGGACCGCATCGTGACGCTGTTCGACGGCCGCATCGTCGACGACACCCTGAACACCCACTGAACAGGACCCGAGGAAGGACCACTATCATGGAGCAACCCGCATCCCGCCGCGTGGCCACGCCCGTCGCATGGATCGCGCTGGTCGCGGCGGCGCTCGCGCTGGCCGTGGCGCTGCTGCCGGCGCCGCTTGCCCACGCGGACGACGATCCGGCGGCGGACGCCGCCACGACCGCCCCCGCCGCGCCGGCGGCCGGGCCCGTCCCGAACGTCATCATCACCAACTTCACCTACGGCGACGCCCCTGCCGCGGTCGGCGGCGACTTCACGCTGGGCTACACGTTCCAGAACATGGGTCGCGTCGCGGTGCAGAACATGGTGGTCACGGTCGACGGCGGCGACAGTTTCTCGATTGCCGGCGGCACCAACACGTTCTACGTCGACTGGCTCGATGCCGGGTACTCGCTCACCCAGAGCGTGCCGATGCAGGCGCTGGGCAGCGCCGCCAGCGGCGCGCACGCCGTGACGGTCGGATTCCGGTACGAATACGTGGATGCCGGCGTGCGCAGCAGCGGCTCGAGCGACATCAGGATCGCGGTGCCGGTGGTCCAGCCCGACCGTTTCCAGATCAACGACCCCGTGCTGCCCGAATCGACGTACGCCGGCGAGGAAGCCACCGTGACGATGGCCTACGTGAATAAGGGCAAGGCCGACATCGCCAACGTCGAGGCCAGCATCGAGGGCGAGGGCATCGAAAGCGCCGTGCCCAGTCAGTACCTGGGCAACGTGGCCTCGGGCGGCACCGGGGCCGTCGGCTTCGCGTTCACCCCGCTGGCCGCCGGCGAGGTGAACGCGACGCTGCGCATCAGCTATGAGGACCCCAACGGCGAGGCGAAGACCCGAGACTTCCCGATCACGCTCAACGTCAGCGAGAGCATCCCCGACACCGACGAGGGCATGGACCTGGAGCCTGAGCCCGAGCCGACGGTGCCGCTGTGGGCGTGGATCGCCGGGGGAGCGGCGTTGGCCGTGCCGGCCGTGGCGCTGGCGGTGGTGCTGGCGCGTCGCCGTCGCGCGCGGCATGCGGCCCGCCAGACGGACGACGGGGACTGGGACGACTGGGATGGCGGGGATCCCGAGGCCGGCACCCTGGATGGCGTCGCAGCCGATGACGCGGGAGCATCCGGCTTTCCGGCGCGGTCCGGAGACGGGACCCGCCCCGGCGACGGATCGTCCGCCGACGGCGAGCGGACGCAGGTCATCGCCGACGGGGACGATGGGATGCGGCGATGAGGTTCGCCGACATCCTGCGGCTGTGCCGGCAGAATCTTCTGCGCCGCAAGTCGCGCACCGTGCTGACTGTGCTCGGCGTCGTGGTGGGTTGCTGCTCCATCGTGCTGATGGTGTCCCTGGGCGCCGGAATCAACGAGCAGAACGAGCGCATGCTGGAGTCGATGGGTGATCTGAGCATCATCACCGTGTATGCGGGCGGTTCGGGAGCCGGCGGCGGAATCGACGGCAAACAGACCGCGCTTGACGACAAGGCCGTCGAGGAATTCCGTTCGATCCCGCAGGTGGCGGGCGTCACGCCGATGGCCTCGATGCCGTACACGGCCTCGTTGAAGACGGGAGGCGGCGACCGCTACGTGGTCGACTACGTGCAGGTCATGGGCATCGACACCACCCAGCTCGACGCCATGGGATATGTGCTCCTGGAAGGGCGCGCCCCGCTGCGCTCAGGCGAGGTGCTGCTCGGCGAATACACCGCCTACGACTTCATGGACCGGTTCCGCGCCGGCGAGGACAGCATGCGCCATCATTCGCGCGGCTCCGGCGGCATGTGCGTGTTCGACGAATCCACCGGGACGTGCCGCGAGGCCGCCGACGACCCCGATCCGTTCTTCGATCCGCTGACCACGCCGCTCACCCTGGTCGCCGGTCCCTCGTTCAACGGCCTGCTGTCGTCCGAGGGCGTGATGGCGGGAGACGCGGGGGCGGCGGGCACCCCGCTGGAGACCGCGCTGACGCCGGTGGGTATCCTCAAGGAGGACTACAACAAGGGCGGCGCCACGTCCAGCGGCCTGATCCTGCCGCTCGACGACCTGAAGCAGCTCGTCCGCGACGCCGACCCCTCGTCCGCGCGCGCCTCCGCCTACGACCAGGCGCTGGTCAAGGTCACGGACATGGCGCAGGTGGGCGAGGTGGAGGATCAGATCCGCGCTTTGGGATTCGGCACCTCGTCGGTGCGCCAGATGCGCGAGAGTCTGGAGGAGCAGTCGCGCTCCATCCAGCTGATCCTCGGCGGACTCGGCGCGGTGTCGCTGCTCGTCGCGGCCATCGGCATCGCCAACACCATGATCATGTCCGTCACCGAACGCACCCGCGAGATCGGCATTATGAAGTCGTTGGGCTGCACCGTGCGCGACATCCGCATCATGTTCCTGGGTGAGGCAGGCGCCATAGGATTCCTCGGCGGCGTCATCGGATGCGTCATCAGCGCGATCGCGTCCGTGGCCATCAACTTGGTGTCGTTCGCGAGCGCGGACGTGCGGGGCGTCGTCACGGCTGTGATCGGAGGCGGGGAGGCCACGCGGGTGTCGGTGATCCCGTGGTGGCTGTACCTGTTCGCAATCGCGTTCTCCACCGCAATCGGCCTGCTGTCGGGCTTCCAGCCCGCGAACCGCGCTGTGCGGATCCCCGCGTTGGACGCGATCAGGAACGCGACGTGATCACCGGCCTGACGCCAGCGCGGTGCGGATGCGGTCCACGATGCGTCCGGGGGCCAGATCGTACCGGTCGTGCAGCCGTTCCATGGGGACCCGGTCGGTGAACTCCTTGTCCGCGCCGAAGTTGAGCACATGCTGCGGCGTAATGGTCGCACGGTAGTGGGTCTGCCGGTCCCGGGACAGCGACGGCAGCGAGGCGTAGTATGCGGTGATCTTCTCGCCCCAACCGCCGTCCAGCTGACCGTCCTCGATTGTGACGACGATGCGGTGCCCGGCGGCGATCGCGTCCAACGTCCGGTAGTCCAACGCGTCATACCGCCGCGGGTCGATGAGTGTGGCGTCGATCGGATTCTTCGGGTCCCAGGTCAGCTCGGCCGCGACCTGTTCGGCGATCCGATAGGCATCGCCGAGGCCGATCAGGGCGACCTCTGATCCCAGATGGCTGATCCGGTACCGGTTCCACGGGCAATCCGGCGCCGGGGGCGTGGGCAGGTCGCTGCGTTGCCCGATGAAGGTGAACGATTCGGGGCATTCGTCGGCCCGGAACGCCGGGTAATGGCCTTCGCGCTCCCCGTCCAGGATCATGTCGCCCGGCACGCGGATGACGACCGGATCGTGGTTCTCCGCGCTGGTCGACCAGGCGAGCATCCGCAGGAACTCCTCGCCGCTGGTGGGTGCCAGACATACCAGATTCGGGATGTTGGACATCATCGCGATGTCGAACGCGCCCGAATGCGTGTTATCGGCGTCGGAGATGCCGGCGCCGAACACAAGCAGCGTGGCCGGCGTGCGGTTCAGGGCCAGCTCCTGCTGCAGCTGGTCGTAGGTGCGCTGGAAGAACGTGGCCGACGTGGCCAGCGCCGGACGCCCGCCGGCCTTGGCGATGCCGGAGGCGAAGGCGACCGCATGCTCCTCCGCGATGCCGGTGTCCACGTAGTGCGCGCCGGCACGCTCGCGGAACGCCCGGGTGATGCCGTTCGACCCGGGGGTGGCGGGGGAGATGACGACCAGGCCCGGCTCCGTGGCGAACCGCTCCTCCAACGCCCGCATCGCCATCTCGCCGTAATATTTACGCGCCCCGGGCAGGCGGTCGGCGGCGGACAGCGGATCCTGCCAGTGGTTCGCCTCGCAACGGCCCTCGACGAGCCCGGCCGCCGCGTCCTCGGCGTCCAGACCCAGCCCCTTGAGCGTGTGCACATGCAGGACGATCGGATGGTCGATGTCCTTGACCTGTTCGAGCACCTCCACGAGCGCGGCCACGTTGTTGCCGTCCTCGACATAGCGGTAATCCAGCCCGAAGGCGTGGAACAGATTGGGTTCGGCGGTGCCGCCCGATTCGCGCAGTCGGGCCAGCGGTCCGTACATGCCGCCGAAGTCCTCGGCGATCGACATCTCGTTGTCGTTGACGATGATGATCAGGTTGCCGCCCTGTTCGGCGGCGTTGTTCAGCCCCTCGAAGGCGATGGCCGAGCTGAGCGAGCCGTCGCCGATGACGGCGATCACATTGCCGATGCCGCTGCCGCCGTTGAGGTCGCCCATCATGTCGCGGGTCTTGGCCAGACCGCAGGCCAGCGAGATCGAGGTGCCGGTGTGCCCGAGCACGAACTGGTCGTGTTCGCTTTCCTCGGGGTTCGTGAATCCGGTTACCTCGTCATACCGGTCGGGATCTAGATAGGCTTGCGCGCGGCCGGTGAGCATCTTGTGCACGTAGCTCTGGTGCGAGACGTCGAAGACGATGCGGTCGCGGGGCGAGTCGAAGACGCGGTGGAGCGCCACGGTGAGCTCGACCACCCCCAGGTTGGACCCGATATGCCCCCCATGGGCCTTGCCGTAGGTGACGAGCGTGGAGCGGATGTCGGCGCACAACTGCGGGAGTTCGGCGGGATCCAGGGCTTTCACATCGGCCGGGGATCCGATTCGTCCCAACAGTTCGCCGTTCATGCACACACTCCTTCTTCCGATGAGTACCGGCGAAATTGTAGACGACGATGCGGGAACACACGCGTCGCGTCCGGAAATGTCCCCGAGTTCTCCGTATCAGGGGGTGTCTGGCGTGTCGTGCCGCATGGGCGTGCCCCGTGCCCGCATGGTCCGACGCCCGGCCGTGATTCACATCTGCCGCCGTCCATCCAGGCTGCGGGCTGCGGCCGTGTCCGTCGGTTGTTCGCCGCGGCCTGGCGGTCTCGTCGTTCGCGCACAATGGCAGGTGGAACCGTCCGCCGTTGTAAGGAGTGCCGATGAAGGCCGTAATCGCCGCAGGAATCAACCATGACAATCCGCTGTCCGTGCTGGACGTCCGCGACATGCCGGAGCCGGAGCCGCGCCTGTACTGGTCCACGGTGTCCGTGAAGGCGGCGACCGTCAACCATCACGACCTGTGGAGTCTGCAGGGCGTGGGACTGGCGGAATCCCAGACGCCGATGATCCTCGGCACCGACGCCGCCGGCATCCTCGACGAGGACATCCCCGGCCGGCACGGGCTCAAGGCCGGCAGCGAGGTGGTGCTGTACACGGTTGTGGGCAATGACGGCCACGGCGTCATGCCGGGGGAGCGCCGTACGATCCTGTCCGAGTACTATCCGGGCACGATGGCCGAGAAGACCGCGGTGCCCAGCGCGAACGTGTTCGCCAAGCCCGCGAACCTGACGATGGATGAGGCGGCTGCGCTCGGCACGAGCTGGCTGACCGCCTACTCGCTGGTGTTCACGGCCGCGAACGTCAAGCCCGGCGACACGATCCTCGTCCAAGGCGCGGGCGGCGGCGTGTCCACCGCGGCGATCCAGCTGGCCCACGCGGCCGGCCTGGAGGTGTTCGTCACTTCGCGTTCCGAGGCCAGGCGCGCCAAGGCGATGGAGCTCGGCGCCGACGCCGCGTTCGAGTCCGGGGCCCGCCTGCCGCGCAAGGTCGACGCCGTCATCGAGTCGGTGGGGGGCGGCCACCTGGGGCCATTCGGTCAGATCGGTGCGGCCCGGCGGCACGATCGCGATCTGCGGGGCGACCACCGGCGACCAGCCCGGGCCGAACTGACCCGCGTGTTCTTCCAGGACATCCGTGTGCAGGGCAACACGATGGGCAGCCGTGAGGATTTCGCCCGACTGCTGCGCTTCGTCGAGCATGCGGACCTGCATCCGGTGATCGACGCGGCCTACCCGATGGCCGAGGCGCCCGCTGCCTTCGCCCGCATGGCCGCCGGCGACGTCTTCGGCAAACTGGTACTGCGTGTTTGACCGTTCATCAACACACCCGGTTTCTACGGACTCTGACACTTTGTGGCCGTGTGAGGAATTTCAAAAACGTCATAATTCCGCCATTTCTGGAACTTGTGTCACGGTCACGATAGATCAGAGTCCGCAGAAGCCGGGCATGTTGGGGTATGGCGGTCGGAAGACGGACTTGACCCCGCCCGCCGCTAGAGTGGGTCGTATTCTTTGCCACTGATTTCGGGAGGCTGATATGGCAGATGTGACACCGCAGGTTGCGGTCATTATGGGATCGTCAAGCGACTGGGAGACCATGAAGCATGCGTGCGCGATGCTCGACCAGTTCGGCGTGCCGTACATGAAGCAGGTGATCTCCGCGCATCGCACGCCCGAGCTCATGGCCGAGTTCGCGCATAACGCCCGCGCCAACGGTCTGAAGGTCATCATCGCCGGTGCCGGCGGTGCCGCCCATCTGCCCGGCATGGTCGCCGCGCAGACCACGCTGCCGGTCATCGGCGTGCCGGTGCAGTCCCACGCCCTGTCCGGCTGGGATTCCCTGCTGTCGATCGTGCAGATGCCCGGCGGCATCCCGGTGGCCACCACCGCCATCGGCAAGTCCGGCGCCACCAACGCCGGTCTGCTGGCCGTGAGCATCCTGTCGACCACCGACGAGGAGTTGGCCGGCAAGCTGCAGTCGTACCGTGACGGACTCAAGGAGAAGGTGGCCGAATCCAATGCCCAGCTTGTCTGAGGAAACCCGCGGCGCGGTCACGCGTCTGATGCCCGGCGCCACCATCGGCATCGTCGGCGGCGGCCAGCTGGGCCGCATGATGGCCCTGTCCGCCAAGTACATGGGCTTCCGCGTCGGCGTACTCGACCCGACCCCGGACTGTCCGACCGCGCAGGTCGGCGATTTCCAGATCGTCGCCGCGTATGACGACAAGACCGCCATCCGCGAACTCGCCGCCAAGAGCGACGTGCTCACCTACGAGTTCGAGAACGTGGACGCCGATGCGCTCGACGAGGTGCGCGGCTCCGGCGAGGGGCAGTGCGCGGTGCCGCAGGGCACGGACCTGCTGCGCGTGACGCAGAACCGCATCGCCGAGAAGAGCTTCATCAACGATCACGGCATCGCCACCGCGCCGTGGCGGGCTGTGAACTCCCGCGCCGACCTGCAGGCGGCATTGGACGAGATCGGATACCCGGCGGTCCTCAAGACCTGCGAGGGTGGCTATGACGGCCACGGCCAGATCGTGCTGCGCTCCGCCGCCGACCTGGAACGCGTCTGGGCTGACGACGGCTTCCCGCCGGCGATCCTGGAAGGCTTCGTGGACTTCGCGTTCGAGGCCTCGATCCTCGTCTCCGGCGACGGCGAGCGGTATGTCACCTTCCCGATCGTACGCAACGTGCACCGGAACAACATCCTGCACATGACCATCGCGCCGGCCGAGGTGCCCGACGAGGTGGCCGCCAGGGCGCATGAACTCGCCCGCACGCTGGCCGACGGCTTCAAGCTCGCCGGCACGCTGGCCATCGAACTGTTCGTGACCCGGGACGGCCGCGTGCTGGTCAACGAGCTGGCCCCGCGCCCGCACAACTCCGGGCATTACACCATCGAGGCCTGCTCGATCGACCAGTTCGACGCGCACATCCGCGGCATCGCCGGCTGGCCGCTGCCGCAGCCCAAGCTGCTCAGCCCGGCGGTGATGGTCAACGTACTCGGCCAGCATGTGGCACCGACCCGCGCGCTGATCGGCGGGCATCCCGAATGGAACGTGCACGACTACGGCAAGGCCCAGGTCAAGCAAGACCGCAAGATGGGTCACATCACCGTGCTGACCGATGACACGGCCGCCTGTGTGGACGCTCTGGAATCCACCGGCTGCTGGGATGATCTGAGGTAATCGGTCATGGTGCAGCGGCAGACCCGGCAGAAGGACGCCATCCGCGAGGCCCTGCGCGAGAACGACGAATTCATCTCCGCGCAGGACCTGCACCGCTGGCTGGAGGAGCACGGCACGCATATCGGGCTGGCCACGGTGTACCGGCAGCTCAACGCGCTCGCCGACGCTGGCCTGGCCGATACGATCCGGCTGGACGGCCAGCAGCTGTTCCGGCTGTGCGGAGACGACGGGCATCATCACCATCTGGTGTGCGTCAGATGCGGCAGAACCGTGGAGATCGAGCCGCCCAGCGAATCGTGGCTGCGCGGCATCGCCGACGCCCACGGGTTCACGGTCGAATCGCACACGCTTGAGGTGTTCGGCCTGTGCCCCGATTGCCGCTGACCGTGTATAGCTGGCCGAATGTGGCCGGTCTGTATAACTGATCGTCTCCGCCGGCGGGATGGACGTTGCGCGTCCGTTCCGCCGGTTTCGCATATGTCGAGATGGGGCCTGATGCGGCCATGGGAGAGCGGCCGCGCCGATGACGGCTCGCATGCTCGACGATGGGCCGATGGCTGCGGGGAATGCCGCGAATCGGCGAAGTTCCGATGAAGTGCGGGTCGAAGCGATGGCTGCGGGGTGTCTTGCGACACTCTTATTGAAAATGATTATCAATATGTGATAGGGTATGGGCATGAATCCAGACAGGAACCGCAGAAAGGACCACAGCATGTCATCGTTCCGCCACTCCCGCACCCTCCGCCGCCATGCCCGCCGCATCGGCGCGGTGCTGGCCGCCGCACTGTCGGCCGTCGCGTTCACCGCCTGCACCCCGGCGTCCCGATCCGCCGATGGCGGCACGCTGGACGTCGCCGCGTCGGTCAGCCAATGGGGCACGATGGCCCAGGCGCTCGGCGGCGAACATGTCGTGGTGACGTCGGCGATCGCCAACGCCGCGGCCGATCCCCACGACTACGAACCGACGACCGCCGACATCGCGGGCATCTCGTCGGCGGACATCGCCGTCGTCAACGGCGCGGGATACGACACCTGGGCGTCCACGGCGGCCGGGACCGCCGGCATCGACACGATCGACGTCGGCGCGCTGGCGGGGGTCGAGGAAGGCGGCAACCCGCACCTGTGGTTCTCCGCGCAAGCCAGAACGGCCGCCGCCGATGCGATCACCGACGCCTACGTCGCCGCCGACCCCGAACACGTGGACGACTACCGGCGGCTGAATGCCCAGTGGCAGGAGCGTGAGCGGCAGCTGGACGACGACATCGCCGCCATCCGCGAGTCTTCGGCGTCCTCGCCGTATGCGGCCACCGAGTCGGTCGCCGCATACCTGTTCGAGGATCTGGGGATGGAGGACGTCACGCCGCAGGGGTACCTGCAGGCGGTGTCGAACGAGAGCGAGCCCGGGCCCGCCGACCTCAAGGCGTTCTCCGACCTGCTGGCGGAAGGCGCCGCCCGGTTGCTGGTGGTCAACAGCCAGCATGGCGACGCCGCTGGCGGTCAGCTGTCCGACGCGGCCCGGGCCGCGGATGTGCCCGTGCTGGAGGTGGGGGAGCAGCTGCCCGACGGATGCGACGATGTGGTGGCGTGGATGGGGACGCTGGTCGATCGGATCCGTGATCTGCTGGACTGACACGGCGGAACCCGGAGCGGGGCGGTTGCAGGCCAAGCCCCCCGAACGGTCGGGGAAGAATCAGGGAATCTTCAGGGTGAACCCGGTGCGATGACCGTGGCGGCGTCTACTATCGTATGGTTTGGAAACAATCGTAAAGAAACCGTCCGTTCACTTGGAGGACACGCGTGCCGTGCCCACAATGGTGGCTGTATGCGTCAAGGAAGGAGCGGGCACGGACCCCATGGTGCAGGATATGAGCGAATCTACAGGCATGGCCGACATCGAGGAACTGGATATCAAACGCGCGCAGCCGCGGACGAAACGTCGGCACAAGCCATTCCCCGGGTGGCTGTACGCGGTGCTGTTCCTGGTGTTCGACTTCGCGGCGGTCGCCATCCTGCAGTGGGGCGTGACGATGTCCAGCACGCGCGTGGAGCTTTCCAGCCCGCTGGTGGGGCTGGGCGACCTGATCGTGAAGATGTTCACCAAGGCCAACTTCGTACTGGTGCTCAACATGATCCTGGTCGGCGTCATCTACATGGTGCTGCTGATGCTGATCAACCGCTTCTGGATCGCCACGCCGGTGCTGTTGGCGGTGGCGATCGTCATCGCGGTCATCGAGCATTTCAAGATCGGCATCCGGTATGAGGCGATCCTGCCGTCGGACCTGGGCTTCCTGGGGTCGAACACCGGTAACCTGATGAGTTTCGTGCCGGCCGGATGGCAATGGGTGGTGCTCGGCGCCGTGGCGGTGTTCGCGGCGATCGTGGCGCTGTGCGTGGGCCTCAACCGCATCGACGCCAGGCATGGGCGCATGATCCGCACCGCCAACCCGGGCATGGCTGCGGCGGTCCGGCTGCTGCTGATCCTGTGCCCGGCCCTGTTCCTCGGCGTGTACACCATGCATGTGGGCACCGTCGGCTCCTGGGCGAACGTATTCTCCTCGGCGCTGGGCGACATCCCCTCGATGTGGGATTCCGTCTATGACGCGCAGCGCAACGGTCCGGTCGTCGCATTCGTCCGCCAGCTCAACCCGAAGGTCATGGATGAGCCGGAGGGCTACAGCGAGGAGACGATGCGCGAGGTTGCCGCCCGGTATGCCGATGCGGCGGACGCGATGAACGAGACCCGTTCCGAATACCTGGACGAGAGCACCGTGATCTTCGTGCTCAACGAATCGTTCTCCGACCCCTCCCGCGTGCCCGGCATCGAGCTGAACCAGGAGGCGACCCCCGAGGTCGACGCGATCCGCGAGCAGACCACCGGCGGCTTGATGCTCTCCTCCGGTTACGGAGGAGGTACCGCCAACCTGGAGTACATGAGCCTGACCGGCATGAGCATGGCGAACTTCAACTCGTCGCTGACCAGCCCGTACCAGCAGCTGGTGCCCAGCCAGCGGTGGACCCCCAGCGTCAACCAGATGTGGGGCGACGCCGAGAACTCACTGGGATTCCACCCGTACGAGCCGTCGATGTACTCCCGTGCCACCAACTACCGCAAGTTCGGGTTCTCGCATTTCTACACGCTGGAGGGCGACGACGTCATCGCGCACCGGGATACGATCGACAAGTCGCCGTACGTGTCCGACGCGGCGACCTACCGGAGCGTGCTGGACGAGGTCGGATCGACCGACGCGAACCAGTTCATCTCCGTCATCACGATGCAGAACCACATGCCGTACAACGACTGGTACTCCGACAACGAGTTCACGGTGACCAACACGGACGGCGCCGAACCGCTGGGCGAGGACGAGACCCGGGAGATCGAGACCTACGCCAAGGGCGTCTCGCTCTCCGACAAGGCCACGGCGGAATTCCTCGACGAACTCGATGCCATCGACAAGCCGATCACCGTGGTGTTCTACGGCGACCACCTGCCCGGCATCTATTCGACCGCCGGCGAGGACCAGAACAACTCGTTGGCCCTGCACCTGACCGACTACTTCATCTGGTCCAACAAGGCATCAAGCAGCCAGGGCACGAAGAACGAGAACAGCGACTACACCTCGCCGAACTACTTCATCGCGCAGGCCGCCGAGCACATGAACGCCAAGGTCTCGCCGTTCCTGGCGTTCCTGACGCAGATGCACGAGCATGTCAGCGCCATGGAGCCGCCGGTGGTGAACAACATCCAGGGCTGGTCCCGCATCCCGGAGGGCCAGCCGATCTACCTGGACGCCGACGGCAACCCGATGGTCGAATCGGAGATGGACGCCGCCACCCGGCAGCTGCTTGAGGACTACAAGCTCATCCAGTACGACGTCACCGCCGGTGACGGCTACCTGAAGGACCTCGGATTCATGGACGCGCCCGAGCGTTAGGCGTTGCCTCGTGACGTGACGCGTTACGATACATAGTAAGGATGATGCCGACCGGCCGTTCCGGTCGGCATCATGCATAGTTTCGGCACTGTTGCAAAGGAGGAGCGGTCATGAAAGCGAACCAGTATTATGCGGGCGCCTGCGTGGTGATCACCGGCGCGGGCTCGGGCATCGGACGGCTGATGGCGCTACGTATCGTCGAGGAAGGCGGGCGCGTGGCGATCTGGGACATCAACGGCGAGGCCGCCCGGACCACGGCCGACATGGCCAACGCGCAGGTGGGTGCCGATCCGGCCGACCCGAAGGCCATCGCCTTCACCGTGGACGTGACCGACAACGCGGCCGTGCAGCAGGCCGCCGCCGACACGATCGATGCGCTGGGCCGCGTCAACGTACTGATCAACAACGCCGGCGTGGTCTCCGGTGCGCCGTTCGAGGACCTGACCGAGCAGCAGATCCGCCGCACCTTCGCCGTGAACGTGCTGAGCCTGTTCTGGACCACCAAGGCGTTCATGCCGGCGCTCAAGAAACAGCAGCGCGCGGCGATCGTCACCGTGGCCTCGGCGGCCGGCATCGTGGCCGTGGCCCGTCAGACCGATTACGCGGCCAGCAAGTTCGCGGCCGTCGGCTTCACCAGCTCGCTGCGCAGCGAGCTGAAGAAGGCCGGCTCGCACATCCGTACGCTCACCGTCTGCCCGTACTACATCGACACCGGCATGTTCGAGGGCGTGACCACTAAGTTCCCGCTGCTGTTGCCGATCCTCAAGGAGCAGGCCGTGGCGGACAGGATCGTGGAGGCCGTGGCCAAAGGGCGTGAACGCCTGATCATGCCGCCGTTCGCCGCCGTGGCCGGATTCGTGGCCGCGCTGCCGCCCAAGATCGCCGACCCGATCTACGGCATCTTCGGTCTGAACGAGGGCATGGACCATTTCACCGGCCGCAAGTGACAAGGAGTCGTTCGACATGACCCATGAAGTATTCAACCGGCTGCGCGACGCCTACACCACCGGCGTCACCAAGCCGCTGGCGTGGCGCCGCGGTCAGCTCAACGCGCTGTGCCGCATGATCACCGAGAACAAGCAGGCCATCATCGACGCGGTCGCCGCGGACCTGGGCAAGCCGGCCTCGGAGACGCTGTTGATGGAGATCGACCTGGTGCTGAGCGAGGCGAACTTCGTCCGTCGTCGCATGCGCTGGTGGTCGGCGCGCCACCCCAAGCCGATGCATTGGCTGCTGCAGCCCGCCGTCGGCTGGACCATCAACGAGCCCAAGGGCGTGGTCCTGATCATCTCGCCGTGGAACTATCCGGTGCTGCTGTCGTTGGAACCGATGGTCGACGCCATCGCCGCCGGCAACGCGGTCTGCCTGAAACCGTCGGAGCTCTCGCCGCATATCTCCCATCTGACCGCCGAACTCATCGAACGGTACATGGACACCAGCGCCATCGCCGTCGTGGAGGGCGGCCCGGAGGAGACCACGGATCTGCTGGCCGAGCCGTTCGACCATATCTTCTACACCGGCGGCGGGCGCGTCGGCCGCATCGTCATGAAGGCCGCCTCCGAGAATCTGACCCCGGTCACGTTGGAACTGGGCGGCAAATCGCCCTGCTTCGTCGACGGCACCGTGCCGCTGGCCGCCACGGCCCGGCGCATCGCGTGGGGTAAATTCACCAACGCCGGCCAGACCTGTGTGGCACCGGACTATGTGCTGGCCACGCCGGACGTGGCCCAGGTGCTGGCCGAACGCATCGCGTTGGCCGTCACCGAGTTCTACGGCGAGGATCCGCAGGCCTCGCACAGCTTCGCCCGCATCATCAACGAGCGTCATTTCGACCGGCTGTCCCGGCTGCTGCCGCAGGAGGGCGACGCGGACGACCCCGCCGGCCAGATTGTCTGCGGCGGGCAGACCGACCGTGTCGACCGGTACATCGCGCCGACCGTGCTGTTCGGCACCTCGCCGGACGCCCCGGTGATGGGGGAGGAGATCTTCGGCCCCATCCTGCCGGTCATCGTAGTGCAGGACGCCCGCGAGGCGATCGAGTTCATCAACGCGCGCAGCCGTCCGTTGGCCGCCTACGTGTTCTCGCGCAATCCGAAGACGCGCGGCGTGTTCGAGCGTGACGTGAACGCCGGCGCGATCGGCTACTCGCTGCCGCTGGGGCATCTGATTTCCAGCCGACTGCCGTTCGGCGGCACCGGCGAATCGGGCATGGGCGCCTACCACGGCAAGGAGGGTTTCCGCGTCTTCAGCCACAAGAAGACCGTGATCTCCAAGCCGCTGTTCCCGGATACGCTCCAGTTCATCTACCCGCCGTTCAACGATCTGCGTCAGAAGCTGATCGCGATCATCGGCAAACTGGTGTAGCGAGGCTACGGCAGCCGCCATACGGTCGGACCCCTGGCGGGCAACCCGGTCTCGGGATGCCCGCCAGGGGTCCGTGGCGTTAGGACGGTACCGCGGCTCAGGCGTTCAGCGCCTTGGCGCCGATGTCGTGACGGTAGAACATGCCCGAGGTGTCGAGCTTGTCGATGATGGCATACACCTTGTCCTGCGCGGCCTTGATGTCGTCGGCGGTGGTCTCGACGAGCAGCACGCGGCCGGAGGAGGCCATCAGCCCGCCATGCTCGGCGGAGGCCACTCCGGCGTAGTACACGTGGCTGGACTCGTCCACCGGAATCTCAGGAATCGCCGCACCCTTGATCACGTTGTTCGGGTAGCCGTCGGCGGCGAGCACGACGCCCAGGGTGGCGTGCTCCTCATCCCAGGCGAACTCCGGAACGCCGCCGTTGAGGATCGCGTCGATGCCGGCGCCCAGGTCGCTGGTCAGCTTCGGCAGCACGACCTCGGTCTCCGGGTCGCCGAAACGGGCGTTGAACTCGATGACCTTCGGGCCATCGGCGGTGGCGATCAGGCCGGCGTACAGGATGCCGGTGAACGGCGTGCCTTCGGCGGCCATGGCCTCCACGGTCGGGCGCACGATCGTCTCGATGGCGGCATCGACCACGTCCTGCCCGATCTGCGGCACAGGGCTGTAGGCACCCATGCCACCGGTGTTCGGACCCTCGTCATTGTCATAGGCGCGCTTGTGGTCCTGCGAGATCGGCATCGGCCAGAAATCGGTGCCGTGCACGAAGCTCATCAGCGAGAATTCCTGACCCTCCAGGAAGTCCTCGATCACCACCTTGGCGCCGGCCGAACCGAAACGGTGGTCGACGAAGATGTCCTCCAGCGCGTGCAGCGCGGTATCCTCGTCCATCGCCACGGTCACGCCCTTGCCGGCGGCCAGGCCGTCCGCCTTGATCACGATAGGGGCGCCGTGCTCGCGCACATAGTCCTCGGCCGGCTCGAGCTCGTCGAAGGTGCGGTACTGGGCGGTGGGGATGTTGTGCCGGGCCATCAGACGCTTGGCGAAGTCCTTGGAGCCCTCGATCTGCGCGGCGGCCTTGGTCGGGCCGAACGCCTTGATGCCGGCCTGCTCGAAATCGTCGACGATGCCCTCGATCAGCGGCACCTCGGGACCGACGAACACCCAGTCGTATTCGTTGTCCTTGACGAAGTCGATCATCGCCGCGTGGTTCGACGGGTTGATCCGCTGGGTGCGGATGCCGTCGAGCTCCATGCCCGGATTGCCGGGGGCCACGGTCACCTCGTCGACGCTGCCGCCACGCAGCAGCGCGTGGGCGATGGCATGTTCACGGGCGCCCGAACCGATAACCAGAACCTTCATAGTCATACCTCCTCAAAAAACCTAGGCCAGTTCCACGTCGTCCACGGTTTTGCGCACCACGGCGCCGATGCGGTAGGCGGGCTCATCGTTGCCGGAGAGCAGCGCCATCGCCTCGTCGGCGCGATCGGCCGCCACGGCCAGCACCATGCCCGCGCCCATGTTGAAGATATTGAACATCTCCGTGTGCTCCACGTTCCCCGCACGCTCGATCACATCGAAGATCGGTGGCACGGGCCAGGAGCCCAGCTCGATGCGGGTGGCCAGACCGTCGGGGATCATGCGCGGGATGTTCTCAATGAACCCGCCGCCGGTGATATGCGCCACGCCCTTGACCACACCGGCCTGGAACAGCGGCTTCAACGCCTTGACGTAGATGCGGGTGGGTTCCAGCAGCACCTCGCCGAGCGTCCTGCCGTCCAGCTCGTCCAGCGTGGTGTCCACCGTGTAGCCGGCCTGCTCGAACAGGGCCTTGCGCACCAGCGAGAAGCCGTTGGAATGCACGCCGGAGGAGGGCAGGCCGATCAGCACGTCGCCCTCGGCGATGCCGGAGCCGTCCACGATGGCGGAACGTTCGGCCACACCGACGGCGAAGCCGGCCAGATCGTACTCGTCCTCGGCATACATGCCCGGCATCTCGGCGGTCTCGCCGCCGATCAGACCGGCACCGGCCTGCACACAGCCGTCGGCCACGCCGGAGACGACCTGCTCCAGCAGGGCCGGGTCGTTCTTGCCGCAGGCGATGTAGTCCAGAAAGAACAGCGGTTCGGCACCCTGGGCGGCGATGTCGTTGACGCACATGGCCACACAGTCGATGCCGATGGTGTCATGCCTGCCGGCCATCTTGGCCACGACGAGCTTGGTGCCCACGCCGTCGGTGCCGGAGATCAGCACCGGTTCGCGGTATCCGAGCGAGGCGAGGTCGAACAGGCCGCCGAAGCCGCCGATGCCGCCGACCACGCCGGGGCGTTCGGTACGTGCCACATGGGATTTGATGCGCTTGACGACCTCATAGCCGGCTTCGACGCTGACTCCAGCGTTCTCATACGCTTTGGGCATGATCTCCCTTTCTTGGTGCAGCTGCCGCTGCGATGGTTGGTTGGGTTGCGGATAGACGATGGGATGATGATGACGGGGTGTGCCGCGGATTACTGCTTGGGCGGCCACTCGCCGGGCTTGAGCCCCTTCTGGCAGGAGAACTCGTTGCCCTGGTAGTCGCTCTTGTCCAGTGCGAACTTCGGGAGGCGCACACGGTCCTCCGGGGTCAGGGACGCCAGGAACTCCTGCTCGTAGTCATCCAGCGCGGTCGGGTAGTCGCCGTTGAAATAGGCCACGCACAGGCCGCCGTACGGGGCGTCGGCGTTCAGTCCGATCGACTCGATCAGGCCGTCGAGGCTGAGGAACGCCAACGTATCGGCGCCGATGAACTCACGGATCTCCTCCACCGACTTCTTGGCGGCGATCAGCTCCTTGGTGGTGGAGATGTCGATGCCGTAGAAGCAGGGGTACTTCAGCGGCGGCGAGGAGATGCGCATATGCACCTCGGAGGCGCCGGCCTCGCGCAGCAGCTGGACCAGACGCTTGGAGGTGGTGCCGCGCACAATCGAATCGTCGACGACGACCACGCGCTTGCCGCTGACCACGCCGCGCACGGCGGCGAGCTTCATGCGCACGCCCTGCTCGCGCAGCTCCTGCGTGGGCTGGATGAAGGTGCGTGCCACGTACTGGTTCTTGATCAGGCCCATCTCGTTCGGCAGATGGGCGGCCTCGGAATAGCCGGAGGCGGCGGACAGGGAGGAGTTCGGCACGGCGATGACCATGTCGGCGTCCACCGGCGACTCCTGCGCCAGCCGGGCGCCCATGCGCTTGCGGGCCGAATGCACGTTCACGCCGTAGATGTTGGAATCGGGGCGTGCGAAGTAGATGAACTCCATCGAGCAGATCGCCAGCTGGGTCTGGTCGGTGTAGGTGTCGATGCGGTAGCCGTCGTCGTCCACCACCACGATCTCGCCGGGACGGATGTCACGCACGAGCTCGGCGCCGACGATGTCCAGCGCGCAGGTCTCGGAGGCGAGCACATAGGCGCCGTTGGTCATCCGGCCCAGGGAGAGCGGTCGGAACCCGTTCGGGTCGAGGGCGCCGATCATGGCGTTCTCGGTCATCAGCAGGTAGGCGAACCCGCCGTGGACGGTGTTGAGCGCCTCCTTGAGCTTGTCCACGAACGTGGGCTGCTCGGAGCGGCGGATCAGGTGCATGAGCACCTCGGTATCCGAGTTCGAGCGGAAGATCGCGCCCTGGGATTCGAGTTCGCGCCGCAGCGTGGGGCAGTTGGTCAGGTTGCCGTTGTGGGCCAGCGCCATGTCGCCATCCGAGAAGCGGAAGATGAACGGCTGGATGTTGTCGGTGGAACCGGAGCCGGCGGTGGCGTAGCGCACGTGGCCGATCGCGCGGTCGCCCCTGAGCCGCTGGATCTCGCGTTCGTCGGAGAACACCTGCGTGAGCAGGCCGAGCCCGCGGTGCCCGATGAGATGGCCATGGTCGTTCGAGACGATGCCGGCGCCCTCCTGTCCGCGGTGCTGCAGCGCGTGCAGGCCGAAGTACGTCAGTCGGGCTGCGTCCGGGTGCCCCCAGACGCCGAAGATGCCGCATTCCTCGTGGATGTCTTCAAGTTCGGCGGACAAGCCTGATGCCTCCTTGTCAAGGCGTGGAGCATTACATCACAACGATACCAACGCAGGGCTACATACCGGGGTGTTGCGGGGCCCCGCGCGGTTCCGGAAGTTCACCCGGCGTACACGCCGCGTTCGCATGGGGTCGGGATGCGTCGGCAGACGTTCGTACAAATGTTCGAATTATCTGCTATGCTGGACGGTACGGCGGGCGGTAGGGCGCCGCCGCGGGACACGCATCGGTACGGCGGAAGGAGGCGTGATGGCGGAACGCACATGCATCGCGATCGACCTCAAGTCGTTCTACGCCTCCGAGGAATGCGTCGAACGCGGGCTCGACCCGCTGTCCACGCATCTGGTCGTGGCCGACGAGTCGCGCACGGACAAGACGATCTGCCTGGCCGTCTCCCCGTCGCTGAAGGCGTATGGGCTGCCGGGGCGGTGCCGGCTGTTCGAAGTGCGTGAACGGTTGCGGGCGGTCAACGAAGAGCGCCGTCTGCGGGCGCCGGGCCGGCGTCTGGTGGGGGAGTCGTTCGATGCGGCCGAGCTGGCCGACCATCCGGAACGTGCGGTCGGGATGGTCATCGCCAAGCCGCGTATGTCGCACTATCTGCGGTGCAGCGGTGATGTCTACCGTGTGTATCTGCGGTATGCGGCCGCCGAGGACATCCATGTGTATTCGATCGATGAGGTGTTCATCGACGCCACGCGGTATCTACGCGCGCGTGGCATGACCCCGCGGCAGATGGCCGCCGCGATTGTGCGCGACGTCGCGGCCGCCACCGGCATCACGGCCACAGCCGGCATCGGCACCAATCTGTATCTGGCCAAGGTGGCGATGGACATCGTGGCCAAGCACATCCCCGCCGACGCCGACGGCGTGCGTGTGGCCGAGTTGGATGAGATGTCCTATCGGCGGCTGTTGTGGGATCACCGCCCGTTGACCGATTTCTGGCGGATCGGACACGGGTATGCCAGGAAGCTGGAGGCGCAGGGGCTGCTGACCATGGGGGATATCGCCCGTTGCTCGCTCGGCTCCGCCTCCGACTATTACAACGAGGACCTGCTCTATCGGATGTTTGGGGTCAACGCCGAACTGCTCATCGACCACGCCTGGGGGTGGGAGCCGTGCACGATCGCCGACATCAAGGCGTACCGGCCGGAAGGCCACAGCATCAGCTCCGGCCAGGTGCTGCAGGGGCCGGCCGATTTCGCCACGGCACGGCTGATCGCCAAGGAGATGGCCGACACACTGGCCCTGGACCTGACCGCCCAAGGGGTGCTGGCCGGCCGCGTGGGGTTGGCCGTGGGGTATGACATCGGCAATGTGGACCCGTCCAAACTGAAATGCTCGCCATCGGGTAAGAGCGGGGGAACGCATGCATACGCCGGACCGGTGAAGAAGGACCGATACGGACGCACGGTCCCCAAACCCGCGAACGGCTCCATACCGTTGGGGAAGCGGACGGATTCGGCGAGCCGGCTGCGTGAGGCGATGACGGAGCTGTTCAACCGGCTGGTCGATCCCTCGCTGATGGTGCGTCGGATCACCGTGGTCGCTGACGATCTGCATCCGGCGGAGGAATCGAGGACGGGGGATGTTGGGTATGAACAACCCGACTTGTTCTCCGCGCTGGCTGCGGATGGGGAACCGCAGGACGCCGTTGCCGTGGGCCAGGTCGGCGATCATCGGAACGACGGGGTGCGGCGGGGCACGGACGATTCCGGCGGACAGCCTGGCAATGCGGGGGAATCGGCGGTGACCCGTGAACGAGACATCCAACAGACGCTGCTGGACGTCAAGCGCAAATTCGGCAGAAACGCCGTCATCAAGGCCATGAACATGGAGCCCGGTGCCACCGGACAACAGCGCAACCGGCAGATCGGAGGGCACGCCGCATGAACGGAGGACGCCATGGCGCTTGAAACCACACACCGGTATGACGACATCATCAACCTGCCGCATCACGTCTCGCGGCGGCATCCGCCGATGTCACGACACAATCGGGCCGCCCAGTTCATGCCGTTCGCCGCGGTGGCCGGCTACGACCAGGTCGTTGCGGAGACCGCCCGCAGCAATGACCATGACATGGCATTGGCCGACACCCCGGTCGACGGTCTGGCCGAAGGCTGGGTGCCGGCCTGAGCCGTGGATTCAGCCGCGGCGGCTGCGGAGACGGGCGAGCAATCCGCCATGCGGCGAGCCCGTGCCGCCGACGCGGAGCCCATCCCGCAGTGCGTGCGGCAATCCAGCAGCTTGGTCCCGGTCGAGGTCCCGCTTTTGCGGGGTGGGTTTATGCCGTGGCAATAGCGGGCAACCGGCGCAGATCAGCGAACCGGGGTCGGGGTTGCACCAGGCCTCGCCGCAGGCGGCGCGCGGGGACAGATCCATCACCTGCAGTCTGCCGGTCCTGCGCGCGTGGTCGGCGATCATCGCCACGAATCCGCGGGGCAGCCCGCGGTGCCGGGCGCACGCCTCAAGCGTCATGCCGGATTCCAGATCGGCGATCACCTGCGTGACGGCATCGGCATCGCCATCCGCATGCCTACGGTCGGGCGGCATGGTGCCGGAACCGCCGGCACGCCGCCATCGGCTTGATTGCGCGCTTACCATACGAGCCTCAGCAGCTGAAAGGTGGCGACGGCGAGCACATAGGCCACGGTCAGGCTCAACCCCCACCGTCTGCAGCATCGTCCGGAACCCATACTGGCGTTTCAGTTCGGCCACCGTCGCCAGACACGGCGTATAGGCGAGTACGAACAGCAGGAACGCCGCCGCGGCCGCCCTGCCATGCCCGCCGGAGGAGGCGTCGAAGGATTCGCGCAGCCGTGCGCCCAGCGTCCCCTCGCCCTGCCGCTGTTCCGTTGCGTCATCCCCGCCGGCGACGTTGTACGACTGCGACATCGAGCCGACCACAACCTCCTTGGCCACGAATCCGGTGATCAGCGCGGCCGAGGCATGCCAGTCGCCGAATCCCGCCGGCGTGAACACCGGAGCGACCGCGTCGGCCACCACGCCGTACACCGAATCGTGCACGTCCTCGACTTGGCCGAACGACCCGGCTCCGGGCGTCGCCGGGATGCCCTGCAACACCCACAGCGCCACGATCATCGTCACGATAACCGAACTGGCCCCGCGCACGAAGCCCCACAGCCGCCCCAGCACCGAACGGATCAGCATGACCAGCCGCGGGCATTGGTATGGCGGCAGGCTCATCGCGAACGGTTCGGGCTTCAGACCACGGAACTTTGTATGCCGCAGCAGCAGGCCGGCCAGCAGGATCACCGCAACCGACAGCACGTACATGAGGAACACCACCGATCCGGCATGGCCGCGGAAGAAGGCGTAGGCGAGCACCAGATACACCGACAGACGCGCCGAGCAGGAGGAGAACGGGATCAGCATGCCGGTCAGCACACGCTGCCGGGAATCGGGCAGCGTCCTGGTGGCCGCCAGCGCCGGCAGATTGCAGCCGAACCCTACGATAATCGGCAGGAACGCGCGGCCGTCCAGACCGATCGTCCGCATCGCGCGGTCCATCACGAACGCCGCGCGCGCCAGATACCCCGAATCCTCCAACAGTGACAGCAGTAGGAACATGATGCCCATCGGCGGGATGAACGTGAGTACGGTCACCACGCCGTCCAGCACGCCGTCGACGACAAGCGCATGCGCCCAGCCCGTGGACGCCGCCGGACCGAACCATGAGAAGACGGTATCGACCATGGCGGCGAGCCAGCCGCGCACGGTGACGTCGAACCAGTCCTGCATCGGACCGGCCAGCGTGGTGGTGGCCTGGAACACCAGATACATGACCGCCAGGAACATGACGATGCCCAACACCGGATGCAGCAGCACGCGGTCGATCCGGTCGGACAGGGTGACGCGGTCCCGCATCTGCAGGTCAAGGCCGCGAATGATACGCGCCGCCCAATCGAAGCGCGCATCGGCATGATCCTCGACCCATGCACGCACATTCGCCGTGCCGGTGAGCGGATGCAACCCCTCGGGCACCGGTGTGCCCCGAAACCCGTCGGCGATCGCCCGGACCAGCCGGTCGGTCCCCGCGCCGGTGCGACCGTCGACCGCGACCACCGGCAACCCGTCCAACAGTGCGGACAACCGTTCGGCATCGACGCCGCAACCCTGGGCTTCGGCCAGGTCATTCATCGTCAGCGCGACGACGGTGGGCGCCCCCAGCTCGACCACCATGGCCAGAAAGTACAGGGAGCGGGCGATGTTCGTCGCATCGAGCACGGCGACGACCAGATCGGGACGGGGCAGCCCCTCGGCACCCATCACCGCGTCCGCGGCCACCTTCTCATCGGGGCTCAGCGGCAGCAGCGAATAGGTGCCGGGCGTGTCGGTGCAGTCCCAGACCTCGGCGGGACCGTTGCCATCCGGACCCCGATAATGCAGCCGTCCGGTCTCCAGC
The DNA here is from genome assembly GCF_000741215.1 of Bifidobacterium pullorum subsp. gallinarum. Taxonomy (GTDB): domain Bacteria; phylum Actinomycetota; class Actinomycetes; order Actinomycetales; family Bifidobacteriaceae; genus Bifidobacterium; species Bifidobacterium pullorum_B. The sequence continues at coordinate 120,225 of NZ_JGYX01000003.1, read as the reverse complement.
AGCACGGTGGTGCCCGGGGCGTTCATCACCTTCGTGCGGGCGCCCAGCAGCGTGTTGAACAGCGAGGATTTGCCGACATTCGGATTGCCGACGAACACGACATGCCGCAGCGCATCCGCTTCGTGCTCGCCGTCCGTGGCCTCCGTGCGTGCACCGCCATCGCGCCCGACAACGCTCATGCGGTCCGTATCCCGTCGGTCGAAGCGCACGGTCTGGTCGCCGCGGCCGGCGAACAGTGCGCCGAACCCGCGCCGGTGGGCATGATCGCCGTGTTCGGCCGTGTGAGGCGGAAGGCCGTTCATGGGTGCGGTCATCGCGTCGTCTCCTCGGTGTCGTCGGATATTCTCACGCGGATGGCGCGTGCGGTGCCGCCGTCCAGCGCGATGCGCTCGGGACCCCGCGCCACGACGCGGCCACCGAAGCCGCTGCGCTGCACGACCCGTATGACGACACCGGCGCGCAACCCCAGTTCCATCAACCGGAAACGATGCCGTTCATCCAGGTCGATGCCGTCCACGATGACGGTGTCGCCTGCCCGGCAGCCGGCCAGCGTGCGTGGGCCGCGTGTTGGGGTCGCGGTGCCGGGGCCGGCCGGCGGTGTGGTGTCCATAACGGTCATGCCTCCCAACATATGAGCGGCATGACCGAAAAACAAGACTTGTATTTCCGTTGATTTCTGGTATCCTGCCCGGCGTGTTGTCGCGGGGCGACGACGACATGGGGATGACGACACGGACACGGAGGAGGGGTACTGCGGCACCCGGAATATGAATGGAGGGGCGGACGCCGTCAGCGTCCGCCCCTCCATATGACCGGTTGACCGAGATCAAGCGGTGAAGTACTCCACGCCGGCCTCGAAGATCGGCTGGTACTTGTTGCCCGGCACATTGACGTACAGGCCGTTGCCGGAGCGCTCCGAATGGCCCATCTTGCCGAACACGCGGCCATCCGGGCTGGTGATGCCCTCAATGGCCAGCAGCGAGCCGTTCGGGTTCGCGCCCAGGTCCATCGACGGCACGCCGGACTCATCCACGTACTGCGTGGCGATCTGGCCGTTGGCCTTGAGCTGCGCCAGCACCTCATCGGAGGCCACGAAACGGCCCTCGCCGTGGGAGATGGCCACCGTGTGCACATCGCCGACCGCGGTCTTGGCCAGCCACGGCGAAAGGTTCGAGGCCACGCGGGTGCGCACCAGACGGCTCTGGTGACGGCCGATCGTGTTGAACGTCAGCGTCGGGCAGTCCGCGGTCATCGGCACGATGTCGCCGAACGGCACCAGACCCAGCTTGATGAGCGCCTGGAAACCGTTGCAGATGCCCAGCATCAGACCGTCGCGGTTCTTGAGCAGATCGCGCACCGCCTCGGTGACGGCCGGGGCGCGGAAGAACGCGGTGATGAACTTGGCGGAACCGTCCGGTTCGTCGCCGCCCGAGAAGCCGCCCGGAATCATGACGATCTGGCTCCTGCGGATCTCATCGACCAGCGCCTGCGTCGATTCGGCCACGGCCGCCGGCGTCAGGTTGTTGATGACCAGCGTCGTCACATCCGCGCCCGCACGCTCGAAGGCGGCGGCGGAATCGTACTCGCAGTTGTTGCCGGGGAACACCGGGATGATGACATGCGGCTTGGCCACCGGCGCACCTGTGTACACGGTCTTCTTCGCCGCCTCGAACGACACGGTCTCGACCGGGGCCTTGGCCGCGTCGTCCTTGCTGCGGTACGGGAACACGGACTCGATGCCGCCCTCCCACGCGTCCTGCAGGTCGTTCAGGTTCAACGTCTCGCCGCAGGCCTCGAACACGTAATCCTCGCAGGTCACGCCGATCTGACCGACCTCCACCAGGTTCGTGACCTTGGGCAGTTCGGCGTAGTCGTCGAGTTCGACGAGGAACGAGCCATAGGCCGGGGTGAACAGGTCGTCGATCGCGATCGACGGATCGAGCCTCACACCGATGCCGTTGCCGAGCGTCATCTTGAACAGCGCCTCGGCCGTCGCGCCGTAGCCCGGCGTGGAGACGGCGACCGCGTCATGGAAGTCGACGAGGTATTCGACCATCGTCATCGCGGCCAGCAGACCGTCCTTGTCCGGGGTCAGGCCGTCGTCCAGATAGCGCGGCGCGATGCGCACGATGCGGTGGCCGGCCTTCTTGAACTCGGGGGAGGTGGCGTGGCGCATGTCGCCCACCGCCACGGCGAAGGAGATCAGCGTCGGCGGCACGTCGAGATCCTCGAAGCTGCCGCTCATCGAATCCTTGCCTCCGATCGCGCCGACGCCCAGGTCGGCCTGCGCCATCAGCGCGCCGAGCACCGAGGCCACCGGCTTGCCCCAGCGGGTCGGATCATCCTTGAGCTTGCCGAAATACTCTTGGAAGCTCAGGTACGCCTTCTCATGCTCGAAACCGGCGGCCACCAGCTTGGAGAGCGATTCGACAACCGACAGATACGCGCCGGTGAACTGGTTCCTCTCGGAGATGTACGGGTTGAAACCCCAGGCCATCGCGGAGGCGGTGGTGGTCTCGCCGAACACCGGGAACTTGGCGACCATCGCCATATTCGGGGTCAGCTGCCTGCGGCCGCCGAACGGCATTAGCACGGTCGCCGCGCCGATCGTGGAGTCGAAACGCTCGGACAGGCCCTTGTTCGAGGCCACGTTGATGTCGGTGACCAGCGTGTGCATGCGCTCCGCCAGCGAGCCGGACATCCACGGGCTGGTGTAGCCGGCCCCGGACTCCACATGCACGTCCATATGCTTGGGCGCGCCGTTCGAGTTGAGGAACTCGCGGGACAGGCTCACGATCACGTCGCCGTTCCAGGTCATCTTGAGGGTCTTCTCCTCGGTGACGGTGGCGATGACGGTGGCCTCCAGGTTCTCCTCACGGGCGTAGCCCAGGAATTCGTCCACATCCTCGGCGGCGATGGCCACGGCCATGCGCTCCTGGGATTCGGAGATCGCCAGCTCGGTGCCGTCCAGGCCCTCGTACTTCTTGGGCACGGTGTTCAGATCGATGTCCAGGCCGTCGGCGATCTCACCGGTGGCCACGGACACGCCGCCGGCGCCGAAGTCGTTGCAGCGCTTGATCAGACGGCAGGCGTCGCCGCGGCGGAACAGACGCTGCAGCTTGCGCTCGATCGGGGCGTTGCCCTTCTGCACCTCGGCGCCGCAATCCTCCAGGCTCTCCACATTCTGCGACTTGGAGGCGCCGGTGGCGCCGCCGATGCCGTCACGGCCGGTGCGGCCGCCGAGCAGGATGATCTTGTCGCCGGGGGCGGGCTCCTCGCGGCGGACATGGTCGGCCGGGGTGGCGCCCACCACGGCGCCGACCTCCATGCGCTTGGCCACGTAGCCGGGGTGGTAGATCTCGTCCACCTGGCCGGTGGCCAGGCCGATCTGGTTGCCGTAGGACGAATAGCCGGCCGCGGCCGTGGTGACGAGCTTGCGCTGGGGGAGCTTGCCCTCCAGCGTCTGCGAGACGGGCACGGTGGGGTCGGCCGCGCCGGTCACGCGCATCGCCTGGTACACGTAGGAGCGGCCCGACAGCGGGTCGCGGATGCAGCCGCCGATGCAGGTGGCCGCACCGCCGAACGGTTCGATCTCGGTGGGGTGGTTGTGGGTCTCGTTCTTGAACAGGAACAGCCAGTCCTGCATCTCGCCGTCCACGTCCACCTTGACCTTCACCGTGCAGGCGTTGATCTCGTCGGATTCGTCCAGATTCTTCAGGATGCCGTTGGACTTGAGCCACTTGGCGCCGATCGTGCCCATGTCCATCAGCGTGACCGGGCGCTCGTCGCGCCCCAGCTCACGGCGCATGGCCAGATACCGGTCGAAGGCCGCCTTGACCACGGCGTCATCGATCTCGATATGCTCCAGGCGGGTGCCGAAGGTCGTGTGGCGGCAATGGTCCGACCAGTAGGTGTCGATGACCTTGATTTCGGTGATCGTCGGGTTGCGGCGCTCACCGCGGAAATACTGCTGGCAGAATCGGGCGTCGGCCAGATCCATCGCCAGGCCGCGTTCATCGATGAACGCCTGCAGGCCTGCGTCGTCCAGATCATTGAAGCCGGCGATGACCTCCACCTTGCCCGGCTGGGCGACTTCCATCCTCAGCGTGGTCTTCGTCTCCAACGATGCCTCGCGCGCCTCGACCGGGTTGATGACGTAGTGCTTGACGGCCTCGATGTCGGCGTCGTTCAGCGCCCCGGAGAGGGCATACACCTTGGCGGAACGCACGGTCGGGCGTTCGCCCTGGCTGATGAGCTGGATGCATTCGCTGGCCGAATCGGCGCGCTGGTCGAACTGGCCGGGCAGGTATTCGACGGCGAACACGGCGGCACCGCCGAAGTCCGGCAGATCGGCGCTCACCGTGTCGACCTGGGGCTCGCTGAAGACGGTGGGCGTGGCCTGGTCGAACAGCTCCTGGCTGATGCCCTCCACGTCATACCGGTTGACGATGCGCACGCCCTCCAGCGCCTCGACGCCCAGGATGGTCCTCAACTCGCCGCACAGCTGCTGCGCCTCGACGTCGAATCCGGGCTTCTTCTCCACATATACGCGAAAAACCACGATTGGTTGCTCCTTGATAGTCAATACGGCCCGCATCCTTGCGAATGCGGGCCTTGCGGATGTCACTCGGCGGAATCGACGCCCTCGGTGGCGGCCAGGGCCATCAGACGGTCGTAGATCTCCTCATACGCGGGGATGATATTGCCCAGATCCCGGCGGAACAGGTCCTTGTCCAGATGCTCGATCTTGCCGCTGTGATCCTTCTGGTCCCACAGGCGGCAGGTGTCGGGGGTGATCTCGTCGGCGAGCAGGATCGCGCCGTCCGAGGTCTTGCCCTCCTCGATCTTGAAATCGACGAGTTTGACGTCGATCTTGGCGAAGATGTCCAGCAGGGCGGCGTTGACGGCGCGGGCCTGACGGGAGATCTCCGCGATCTCATCCTCATCGGCCAGGCCGAGGGCCACGATGCCGTCCTCGTTGATGAATGGGTCGCCTAACGCATCGGACTTCAGGCAGAACTCCAGGATCGGCTTCTTCAGCTCGGTGCCCTCCTCGACGCCGTAGCGCTTCGCGAAGGAGCCGGCGGCCGTGTTGCGCATGATGATCTCCAACGGATACATGTCCATCTTCTTGACCAGCTGCTCGGTTTCGGAGATGCGGCGCACGAAGTGGCTGTCCACACCACGGGCCTTGAGCAGGTCGAAGATCACGGAGGTGATGCGGTTGTTCAGCGAGCCCTTGCCTTCGATCTGGGCCTTCTTCTCGCCGTTGCCCGCAGTGGCCTGGTTCATGTACTCGACCCAGAGCACGTCCGGGTCATCCGTGGCATACAGTTTCTTGGCCTTGCCCTCGTAGAGCTTCTCCAGCTTCTCCATGGTCTACCTTTCGCAAACCGCGACAAATCGCGGGATATCAAGGGTGAATGGTACGAGGTACAGGCTACCAAGCGCCGACTACATCCGACACGGCTCAGGACATGCCGCACTCCCGCATCGATGCCACGGACCGTGACACATCCACAACCGGGATGCGTCACGGTCCGGAAATCAATTCAGAAGATTCAGCGCACGTCCACGCGCAGCGTATCGGCCACATGTCCGGCCCGTGCGCGCGCGTCGTCGGCGTTCGAACCGATCGCCAGCGCCACCGCCATGCGCCGGTGTCCATGCACCTCGGGCTTGGCGAAGATGCGCAGGTCGGTGTTCGGCTCCGCCAGTGCCTCGGCCGTGTTCGAGAACACGGCTTCGCCCTCGCCCTCGACCACGATCGCATGGCTGGCCGCGGCCGCCCCCTGCGGAATCGAGAGTGCCGCATGCGCTTCGGTCACCGGCATGCCCAGGATCGCGCGCGCATGCAATGCGAACTCGCTCAGCCGCTGCGAGGCCATCGTCACCATGCCCGTATCGTGCGGGCGCGGGGAGACCTCATTGAACAGCACCGAACCGTCGGTCAGCACGAACAGCTCCACGCCGAACACGCCCCATCCGTGCTCGCCTGTCGCTTGGGCCTTGCCGACCAGCCCTTCGACGGCGGTCCGCGCGATGCGGCGGGCCTGCTCCAGCACCGCGGCATCGGTGGCCGCCGGCTGCCAGGACTCGCGGTAGTCGCCGCTTTCCTGGCGCTGTCCGATCGGCGCGCAGGTCACAATGCCTGCGGACGAGCTCACGGTCAGCACGGTCAGCTCGTAATCCAACGGGGCCAGCGCCTCCACGATCACGCGTGAGACGTCGCCCTCGCCCGCGGCGCGGCGTCCGGTCTGCGCCTCCACCCACGCCGCGTCGATGCCGTCGGCGGATCGCACCACCGACTGGCCGTGTCCGGACGAGCTCATCACCGGCTTGACCACGCACGGATACCCCACGGCCTCGGCGCCGGCGCGCAGCTCCTCCAATGTGCCGGCAAAACGGTACGGCGTGGTCGGCAGCCCCAGCTCCTCATGGGCAATCACCCGCAGCCGTTCGCGGTCCATGCAGATCGCCGCAATTTCGGCGCTCGGCACCACCTGCATCCCCGCGGCCGCGGCCTCGGCCAGCTCGCCGGTGGCGATGGCCTCCACCTCCGGCACGATGATGTCGGGGCGCACCTCGTCGAACAACACGCGCAGCTGCGCGGCGTCGGCCATATCCAGCACGCGCGCCTCATGCGCCACCTGCTGGGCGGGGGCGCCGGCGTACGAGTCGGCGGCGCACACCCACGCGCCGAGCCGCATCAGCTCGATCACCACCTCCTTGCCCAACTCGCCGGCGCCTAGGAACAGCACGCGGGTGGCGCGGCTGCCCAGCGGCGTGCCAAGCGGATGGTCCGTCCCATTCCCGGCGTTGGGAACGGGAACGGCGGCGGTGGACTGGTTGGCGGATTGGTCGATCGTGTTGTGCGTCATACTCACATTCTGCCATCGTCCGGCGATGTTGCGGCGGTAGCGGCGCGCGGCGATAGAATGAGGGGATGAACGAGCAAAGGTATGGGGACGGCGAACGGCCGCTGACCATCGCCATGGTGGTTGACACCTCAGGCAACCGCGGCAACGGCACGTCGAATTCGGCGTTGCAATGGGCCGATGAACTCGAACGGCAGGGGCATCGCGTCCGTCTGGTGGGCATCGGCGCCCCCGACTTCCCCGCGCGGGTCAATCATGTGCCGTTGGTCAGCTGGGTGGCCAAGAAGCAGCAGATGCAGTTCGCCGAACCGAGCGACACCCTGTTCCGTGCCGCGTTCCTCGGCGTGGACGTGGTACACCTGTACACGCCGTTCCGGTTCTGCCAGCACGCCTGCCGGATGGCCCGGCAGATGGGCATCCCCGTCACCGCCGGGTACCACGTGCAGCCCGAGAACATCACCTACTCCGCCGGGCCGCTCAAGCATGTGCCCGGCATCGACGCGATCATCTACCGTCTGTTCGACTGGTGGCTGTTCTCCAAGGTCGACCGCATCCACGTACCCACGGAACTCGGTGCGAGCCTGCTGCGCTCGCATGGGTACAAGACCCCGATCACGGTGATCTCGAACGGCTACGAGCCGCGGTTCACGCCCAAGTCTCAGCGTGCCGGCGGCGTTCCGGCGCCGACGCCGTTCCATATCGTGGCCTCGGGCCGACTGAGCAATGAGAAGGACCAGATCACGCTGATCCGTGCGGCGGCGATGTGCCGGCACGCCTCCTCCATCCGGCTGACGATCGCCGGCACCGGACCGTTGAAGAGGCGACTGCAGCGGACGGCGGATCGTCTGCTGCCGGGACAGGTGGAGATCGGCTTCCACCGCAATACCGAGATGCCGGAGCTGCTGCGGTCCGGCGACCTGTTCGTGCACCCGTCCATCGCCGACCTGGAATCGGTGAGCGTGATCGAGGGCATGGCCAGCGGCCTGGTGCCGGTGATCGCCGCGTCGCGTCTGAGCGCGGCCGGACAGTTCTCGCTGTTGGACGAGTCGCTGTTCCCGGTGGGGGATGTGGCGGCGCTCGCCCAGCGCATCGACTGGTGGATCGATCACCCGGACGAGCTGTCCGCATGGGGTGCGCGGTACGCCGAACACACCAGGACGCATTATTCGGTGGAGGCGAGCGTCCGCCGGTTCGTGGCGATGGAGCGCGAGGTCATCGCCGGACGTTCCGGGGCACGGAACGCGTAGGGCCGGCGACGGATCCGTCACCGGCCCAGTGCCCGTGCACCGTTCGGCGGTGCCACGGCGGAGTCATGGCAGCGTCACAGCAGGGCGATCAGCTCGTCGACCTGCTCGTCGGTGGTGGACCAGGCGGTGCAGATGCGCATCACCGTGTGCGTGTCGTCGGCCTTCTCCATGAAGCCGAGGCGAACGTGTTCCTGCAGACGGGCGATCGTCTCGTTGTCCATGGTGATGAAGATCTGGTTGGTCGGCGTCTCCATCGTCAGCGTGTAACCGCGCTCGCGCAGCACCGTGCGGATGCGGGCGGCGGCCTCGTTGGCATGGCGGGCGATGGTCATGTAGCGGTCGTTCTCGAACAGCGTGTCGAACTGCAGGCCGAGCAGCCAGCCCTTGGCCAGCAGCGCGCCGTGCTGCTTGATCAGGGTCAGGAAATGCGCCGGCGCATCGTTCTTCGGGAAGACCACGGCCTCGCCGAACAGCGCGCCGACCTTGGTGCCGCCGATGTAGAAGACGTCGGTCAGGCGGCCGATGTCCTGCAGCGTGACATCGGTGCCATCGGCGGTCAGGCCGTAGCCGAGACGCGCGCCGTCGAGGAACAGCTTCATGCCGAAGCGGTCGCAGACCGCGCGCAGCGCCTCCAGCTCGTTTAGCGTATACAGCGTGCCGTATTCCGTGGGGTGGGAGATGTAGACGGTGCCGGGGAAGACCATATGCTCATAGTTGCCGTCCGCATAGAACGTGGTGCAGTAGTCGCGCAGCTCAGCCGCGTCGATCTTGCCGTTGTGGTGGGGAAGCGTGAGCACCTTGTGTCTGGTGGCCTCGATGGCGCCGGCCTCATGCACGTTGACGTGGCCGGTGTCCGCAGCCACCACGCCGGCGTAGGGCGGGGTGATGGCGTCGATGACGGTCTGGTTGGTCTGGGTGCCGCCGACCAGGAACCGTACGTCGGCCTCGGGGCTGGCGCAGGCTCGGCGGATCTTCTCCGCGGCGGCGGCGCAGACGTCGTCGGAACCGTATCCGGGATGCTGGGTGGCGTTGGTGGCGGCGAGGCGCTCCAGGATGGAGGGGTGCGCGCCGCAGCAGTAGTCGTTTTCGAAGGACAGCATGGTCGACTCCTTGTCGATTGAACGGTGGGTGGAAGCGGTACCGAGGTGCAGTGTATCGCCACCGAGCGCCAATAGGGCGGCCGACTCCGGATGCACGATCTGTGCCTATGACTCTGGCCTATGTGCCGGTCTATATTCCCTGACTCAAGCCGGTCTATGACCTCCGATGCGCCCGGCATATACGGTGAGGGCCCGGGTCCCTGCCTTGGGATCCGGGCCCTCACCGCGAAAGGAGGTCATCATCTTCAGTTCTGCCGCGCCGCCCTGCGCGGAACCAATACCATCACTCGATACCACTATCCATCCACATCATCCGGCAGACGTTCCGGCCACCTTGCCGTTGCTGTCACCTTGCCTGCTCGTCCATCTCCATCGTGTCCGCCGGCACTGCCTGTTGCGTTATTGGAGGCGTTGCACGAACCTTAAGGAATCGGTGCTTCGTTACCGCCTGATGGATTCCCATCCGACCATAACTCCGGCCTCCGCTTTCAGTATACCCGGCAAAACGCACATTGTCCACCCTGTTCGTGCCGCGAAAACCCAATGTTTCGTAGCGCTCATTGCATACGGTTGCAGCGAACGAAACAGCACATGTCTTGGTTGATGGTGTGCGTTTCTGGTGTACGCGGCTGGGTGATCGACCCCGTTTCCCGTCGTGCGGGACCGGCGCGACGCGCCGAATTCGCGTTGTCGGGAAAATCCTGTATAGTATCCATCTGTTGTGCGAATCCGGGAGACCGGATGACACACATGGTGGATATAGCTCAGTCGGTAGAGCAGCTGATTGTGGTTCAGCAGGTCGCGCGTTCGAGCCGCGTTATCCACCCCAGCAAGGCCCCGCTTCGGCGGGGCCTTTGTCATAGCACTATCCGGGTCTGGTCACGACACGCAGGCCAGGGCGCTGTCCGGTGTGCTGCTATCCTAGATATTTGTGTGTGCCGCCGGCATGCCTTATGTGACAGGCGTGGGCGGGCGGGACATCCCCGAGTCCGCGGGAATGCGCGCAGTAATGCGGCGGCAGGAGGACAAGGGGCCATCGGGCCGGTGGACTGGGCTGTCTTTCCGATTCAAGGGAAGTGTGGGCGCAGTGTGGCGGCTCCACAGATGAAGAACAACCAACGAATCGGAGAATTCAGTTGCCTACGATTGAACAGCTCGTCCGTAAGGGACGCCAGGCCAAGCCGAAGAAGTCGAAGACTTTGGCCCTGAAGGGCAGCCCGCTGCGCCGCGGCGTGTGCACCCGTGTGTATACCACCACCCCGAAGAAGCCGAACTCGGCTCTGCGTAAGGTCGCTCGTGTGCGCCTGAGCTCGGGCGTTGAAGTCACCGCCTACATCCCCGGTGAGGGCCACAACCTGCAGGAGCACTCCATCGTGCTCGTGCGCGGCGGCCGTGTGAAGGATCTGCCGGGCGTGCGCTACCACATCGTGCGTGGCGCGCTGGATACCCAGGGTGTCAAGGACCGTAAGCAGGGTCGTTCCCTGTATGGAGCAAAGAAGGCGAAGTAAGAGATATGTCGCGTAAAGGACCTGCCAAGAAGCATCAGCTGCTGCCCGATCCGATCTACGGCTCGACCGTCGTGGCCCAGCTCATCAACAAGATCCTCCTGGACGGTAAGAAGTCGATCGCCGAGGACATCGTCTACTCCGCGCTCGATATGGTCAAGGAGAAGACCGACCAGGAGCCGGTCGCCGTTTTGAAGCGCGCCCTGGACAACATCCGTCCGAGCCTTGAGGTGCGTTCCCGCCGCGTCGGTGGCGCCACCTACCAGGTGCCGGTCGAGGTCAAGCCGGCCCGCGCCAACACGCTGTCGCTGCGCTGGCTGACCGACTTCTCCCGTGCCCGTCGTGAGAAGACCATGGCCGAGCGTCTCGCCAACGAGATCCTCGACGCCTCCAACGGCCTGGGCGCCTCTGTCAAGCGCCGCGAGGATACTCATAAGATGGCGGAGGCCAACAAGGCGTTCGCTCATTACCGCTGGTAATCACTCGATAACGAGAGCTAAGGAAAACACTCATGGCACAAGACGTGCTCACTGACCTGAACAAGGTCCGCAACATCGGCATCATGGCCCACATCGATGCCGGTAAGACCACCACCACCGAGCGTATCCTGTACTACACCGGCAAGAACTACAAGATCGGCGAGACCCATGACGGCGCCTCGACCATGGACTTCATGGCGCAGGAGCAGGAGCGCGGCATCACCATCCAGTCCGCCGCCACCACCTGCTTCTGGAACCGTCAGACCCACGACACCGAGGACAAGTATCAGATCAACATCATCGATACCCCGGGCCACGTGGACTTCACCGCCGAGGTCGAGCGTTCGCTGCGCGTCCTCGACGGCGCCGTCGCCGTGTTCGACGGCAAGGAGGGCGTGGAGCCGCAGTCCGAGACCGTGTGGCGTCAGGCCGACAAGTACGGTGTCCCGCGCATCTGCTTCATCAACAAGATGGACAAGCTGGGCGCTGACTTCTACTACTCCGTCCAGACCATCAAGGACAAGCTGGGCGCCACCCCGCTGGTCGTCGAGCTGCCGATCGGCGCCGAGAACGACTTCGTCGGCGTCGTGGACCTGATCCGCATGAAGGCCTACGTCTGGAACGACGTGAAGGACGACATGGGCGCCCACTACGACACCGTGGACATCCCGGCCGACCTGCAGGACAAGGCCGAGCAGTACCGCGCCGAGCTGCTGGACATGGTCGCCGAGTCCGACGAGGAGCTGCTTGAGAAGTACCTCGAGTCCGGCGAGCTGAGCGAGGACGAGATCCGCGCCGGCATCCGCAAGCTGACCGTGGCCCGTGAGGCCTACCCGGTGCTGTGCGGCTCCGCGTTCAAGGACAAGGGCGTGCAGCCGATGCTGGACGCCGTGGTCGACTTCCTGCCGAGCCCGGAGGACGTGCCGTCCATCGTCGGCTTCGACCCGAAGGACGAGTCCATCGAGATCGACCGCAAGCCGGTCGTGTCCGATCCGTTCTCGGCTCTGGTCTTCAAGATCTCGACCCACCCGTTCTACGGCAAGCTCGTGTTCGTGCGCGTGTACTCCGGCGCCGTCAAGCCCGGCGACAACGTGCTCGATTCCACCAAGGGCAAGAAGGAACGCGTCGGCAAGATCTTCCAGATGCACGCCGACAAGGAGAACCCGGTCGACGGTGCCTCCGCAGGCAACATCTACACCTTCGTGGGCCTGAAGAACGTCTCCACCGGTGACACCCTGTGCGACGAGAAGGCCCCGATCTCCCTGGAGTCCATGACCTTCCCGGATCCGGTCATCGAGGTGGCCGTGGAGCCGAAGACCAAGGGCGACCAGGAGAAGATGGGCATCGCCCTGGCCAAGCTCTCCGACGAGGATCCGACCTTCCAGGTCAAGACCGACGAGGAGTCCGGCCAGACCCTGATCTCCGGCATGGGCGAGCTCCAGCTCGACATCATCGTCGATCGTCTGCGCCGCGAGTTCAAGGTCGAGTGCAACGTCGGCAAGCCGCAGGTCGCCTACCGTGAGACGATCCGCAAGGCCGTCATGAACCAGGAATACACGCACAAGAAGCAGACCGGTGGTTCCGGCCAGTTCGCGAAGGTCCTGATGAACTTCGAGCCGCTCGACACCGAGAACGGCGAGACCTACGAGTTCCACAACGAGGTCACCGGCGGCCACATCACCAAGGAATTCATTCCTTCGATCGATGCGGGCGTGCAGGAGGCCATGGAGTCCGGCGTCCTCGCCGGCTTCCCGGTGGTGGGCGTCAAGGCCACCGTCACCGACGGCCAGACCCACGACGTCGACTCCTCGGAAATGGCCTTCAAGATCGCCGGCTCCATGTGCTTCAAGGAGGCGGCCCCGAAGGCCCACCCGGTCATCCTCGAGCCGATCATGGCCGTCGAGGTGCGTACCCCGGAGGAGTACATGGGCGACGTGATGGGCGATCTGAACGCCCGTCGTGGCCAGATCCAGTCCATGACCGACGCCACCGGCGTCAAGGTCATCGACGCCAAGGTCCCGCTGTCCGAGATGTTCGGCTACATCGGCGATCTGCGTTCGAAGACCCAGGGCCGCGCCATGTTCACCATGCAGATGGACTCGTACGCCGAGGTTCCGAAGAACGTCTCCGACGAGATCATCAAGGCCCAGCGCGGCGAGTGACACGCGCAGCCATAATGGTCGCTTCTGTCTCCAGTCAGCGCTAGAATTTTGTAGCGCTGACTGGGTTCGGGGCACCAAAGTGGCACACAACCCAGCAACCCAGTACAATGTAGCGAGTGCCTCGGGCCGCAAACCCGGGGAGTACTACGAGACGTCCAGGAGGACAACACACAATGGCAAAAGCAAAGTACGAGCGTACTAAGCCGCACGTTAACATCGGCACCATCGGCCACGTCGATCACGGCAAGACGACCCTGACCGCCGCCATCTCCAAGGTGCTGCACGAAGAGTACCCGGATGTCAACCCGGCCTACGACTTCAACCAGATCGACGCCGCTCCGGAAGAGCAGCAGCGTGGTATCACCATCAACATCGCCCACATCGAGTACCAGACCGCTGAGCGTCACTACGCTCATGTGGACTGCCCGGGCCACGCCGACTTCGTGAAGAACATGATCACCGGCGCTGCCCAGATGGATGGCGCTATCCTCGTTGTGGCCGCCACCGACGGCCCGATGGCCCAGACCCGCGAGCACGTGCTGCTCGCCCGTCAGGTCGGCGTTCCGAAGATCCTGGTCGCCCTGAACAAGTGCGACATGGTCGAGGACGAGGAGCTCATCGAGCTCGTTGAGGAAGAGGTCCGTGACCTGCTCGACGAGAACGGCTTCGATCGCGACTGCCCGGTCATCCACGTGTCCGCCTACGGCGCTCTGCACGACGACGCTCCGGACCACGAGAAGTGGGTCGAGGCCGTCAAGGAGCTCATGAAGGCTGTCGACGAGTACATCCCGACCCCGGTCCACGATCTGGACAAGCCGTTCCTGATGCCGATCGAGGACGTCTTCACCATCTCCGGCCGTGGCACCGTGGTGACCGGCCGTGTCGAGCGTGGTAAGCTCCCGATCAACACCCCGGTCGAGATCGTCGGCATCCGCCCGACCCAGTCCACCACCGTCACCTCCATCGAGACCTTCCACAAGCAGATGGATGAGTGCGAGGCTGGCGACAACACCGGTCTGCTGCTGCGCGGCATCAACCGTACCGACGTCGAGCGTGGCCAGGTTGTGGCCAAGCCGGGTTCGGTGACCCCGCACACCAAGTTCGAGTCCGAGGTCTACGTCCTGACCAAGGACGAGGGCGGCCGTCACTCGCCGTTCTTCTCGAACTACCGTCCGCAGTTCTACTTCCGCACCACCGACGTCACCGGCGTCATCGAGCTGCCGGAAGGCGTCGAGATGGTCCAGCCGGGCGATCACGCGACCTTCACCGTCGAGCTGATCCAGCCGATCGCTATGGAGGAGGGCCTGACCTTCGCCGTGCGTGAGGGTGGCCACACCGTCGGCTCGGGCCGTGTCACCAAGATCCTCGCCTGATTCCGATCAGTCGATGACTCGGTGCGCCTGAACTAGCGCATACCGAATGCCCCGGAACCCCAGCGGTTCCGGGGCATTCGCATATCCGGGCACCCTCGCTGGCGGGTCGTATACCGTCATCCGGTTCGGATAGGGGCCGATTCGAAGCTCCTGTATAGACGTGGTGGCATAATAGGCAAGGCTCATTTTGAACGTTGCCAACAACCATCGAGTGAATAGGTGAACAACAGTGGCACAGACTACCAATGACATCAAGAACGGATCCGTCCTGAACCTGGACGGCCAGCTGTGGACCGTCGTCAAGTTCCAGCACGTCAAGCCCGGCAAGGGCCCGGCCTTCGTGCGCACCACCATCAAGAACGTGCTGTCCGGCAAGATCGTGGACAAGACCTTCAACGCGGGCATGAAGATGGAGTTCGAGACCGTCGACAACCGCAACCTGCAGTACTCCTATGAGGACGGCGACAACTACGTCTTCATGGACATGACCACCTATGACCAGATCTACATCCCCAAGACCCTGGTCGGCGACCAGAGCAAGTACCTGCTCGAAGGCACCGACTGCATCGTCAGCTTCCATGACGGCACCCCGCTGAGCGTGGAACTGCCGGCCTCCGTGGTGCTGACCATCACCCACACCGAGCCGGGTCTGCAGGGCAACCGCTCCAACGCCGGCACCAAGCCGGCCACCGTGGAGACCGGCGCCGAGATCCAGGTCCCGCTGTTCATCGGCGAGGGCGAGAAGGTCAAGGTCGACACCCGCGACGGCTCCTATCTGGGTCGCGAGAACAACTGACCTGAAGAAGGGACACCGAGAGCTTCATGGCACGTTCCACCGCCCGCAAGAGGGCTCTGAACACGTTGTACGAAGCGGACGAGAAGGGACAGGACATCCTGTCCCTTCTTGCTGAGCGCATCGCCCTGCCTGGCGCCCAGACCCCGCTGCCCGATTACGCCATCGAGATCGTGCGCGGCGTGGCCGACCACCGCCGTCAGATCGACCGCGTGCTCGACGAGCATTCCACCCGGTGGAAGGTCAAGCGCATGGGTGTTGTGGACCGCAACATCCTGCGTATCGCCGCCTGGGAGATCCTGTTCAACGACGATGTACCGGACAAGGTGGCCATCGACGAGGCCCTGGGCTTGGCCAAGACGCTGTGCGCCGACGACGCCCCGTCGTTCATCCACGGCCTGCTGAGTGCCGTGTGCGCCGACAAGTCGCAGATCGCGCCGCAGGAGGACGCCGCCGAGCGGACCGTGGCCGATACGTCCGCCCAGGGCGATGGGCCCGCGGGGGCTCCGTCCGATGCCGACACCGCCGAACAGTCCGGCGAGTCCGCAGCTAACGAGTGATTTTTCAAGGATTCCGGCCGGTTGCGAGTCCCAACCGGCCGGTACTCTAAAGGGTAGATTCGACCCAAGGATAAAGGGGGTTTTGGTGAACCAGACCGATTCCGGAGCCGTGATGTTCTCCAAGGACGATGCCGTTCTCGTGTTGGAGGACGGGCAGGTCTATGTGGGGGAGCCCTACGGCGCGCGTGGCTCCACCTGTGGTGAGATCGTCTTCGCCACCGGCATGACCGGCTATCAGGAGACGCTGACCGATCCGAGTTATGACCGTCAGATCGTGGTGCAGACGTTCCCCCACATCGGGGACACGGGCATCAACGGCGAGGACCCGGAATCCTCCAGGATCTGGGTGGCCGGGTACGTGGTCCGCGAACCCAGTCCCAACGTCAGCAACTGGCGTGCCACCGGCAGTCTGGATGATGATCTGATCGCCAACGGCATCGTCGGCATCTGCCGTATCGACACCCGCAAGCTCGTCCGCCATCTGCGTTCCGCAGGCGTGATGCGTGCGGGTGTTTTTTCAGGTGAGGCCCTGGAGGACGCCAACGGCCGTCTGCGCGCCATCGACGATCTGCTCGACCAGGTCAAGGCCACTCCGCAGATGCAGGGGCTGAGCCTGTACGACGAGGTCAGCACCAAGCAGACTTACACCATCGAGCCGTGCGGCGAGTACGAGGGCAAGGAGCCGCTGTTCACCGTCGCCGCCGTCGACCTGGGCATCAAGGCCATGACGCCGCACCGCATGGCCGAACGCGGCTGCCGCGTGCATGTGGTGCCGTCCACCATCACCTTCGAACAGCTGCAGGCCCTGAACCCGGACGGCGTGTTCTTCTCGAACGGCCCCGGCGACCCGGAGCAGGCCGAGCCTGAGGTGGAGCTGCTGCGCCAGGTGCTGGACGCCGGATACCCGTTCTTCGGCATCTGCTTCGGCAATCAGCTGCTGGGCCGCGCGTTGGGGTTCGGCACGTACAAGCTCAAGTTCGGACACCGCGGCATCAACCAGCCGGTCAAGGACATGACCACCGGCAAGATCGAGGTCACCGCGCACAACCACGGCTTCGCCGTCGACGCCCCGATCGGCGAGACGGTTCCGTCCCCGTACGGTGACGGCCGGTACGGCCGGGTGTTCGTCTCCCACATCGATCTGAACGACGACGTGGTCGAAGGCCTGCAGTGCGTCGACATCCCCGCGTTCTCCGTGCAATACCATCCCGAGGCCGCGGCCGGTCCGCATGACGCCTCGTATCTGTTCGATCGTTTCGTCGATCTCATGCGTTCGTCCAAGGAGGAAACCCGCAATGCCTAAACGCACCGACATCAAGTCCGTCATGGTCATCGGCTCCGGCCCGATCGTGATCGGCCAGGCCGCCGAGTTCGACTACTCGGGCACCCAGGCATGCCGTGTGCTGCGCGAGGAGGGCATCCGCGTCATCCTGGTCAACTCCAACCCGGCCACCATTATGACCGATCCCGAGATGGCCGACGCCACGTACATCGAGCCGATCGCCACGCCGATCCTCGAACAGATCATCGCCAAGGAGCGCCCCGATGCGCTGCTGCCGACGCTGGGCGGCCAGACCGCGTTGAACGCCGCCATGGCGCTGGGCGAGGCCGGCGTGCTCAAGAAGTACAACGTCGAGCTGATCGGCGCCTCGCTGGAGGCCATCGACCGCGGCGAGGACCGCGAACTGTTCAAGAAGGTCGTGGAGGACGCCGGTGCCGAATCCGCACGCTCCGAGATCGCGCATTCGATGGAGGAGGTCGACCGCATCGCCGAGGAGATGGGCTTCCCGATCGTGGTGCGTCCGAGCTTCACGATGGGCGGCCTGGGCTCCGGCATCGCGCATGACGAGGAGGAGCTGCACCGCATCGCCGGCGCTGGCCTGCACTATTCGCCGACCGACGAGGTGCTGCTGGAGGAGGGCATCGAGGGCTGGAAGGAATTCGAGCTCGAGCTGATGCGTGACAAGAACGACAACGTGGTGGTCGTCTGCCCGATCGAGAACGTCGATCCGGTGGGCGTGCACACCGGCGATTCGATCACCGTGGCCCCGGTGTTCACGCTGACCGATCGCGAATACCAGAAGCTGCGTGACATCGGCATCGCCATCATCCGCGGCGTGGGCGTGGATACGGGCGGATGCAACATCCAGTTCGCCGTGCACCCGGAGACCGGCCGTATCATCGTCATCGAGATGAACCCGCGCGTGAGCCGTTCGTCGGCGCTGGCCTCCAAGGCCACCGGCTTCCCGATCGCCAAGATCGCCACCAAGCTGGCCCTGGGCTACACGTTGGACGAGATCCGCAACGACATCACCCAGTCCACCCCGGCCAGCTTCGAGCCGACCATCGACTACGTGGTGACCAAGGTGCCGCGGTTCGCGTTCGAGAAGTTCCCGGGCGCCGATCCCAGCCTGACCACGTCGATGAAGTCCGTGGGCGAGGCGATGGCGCTGGCCGGCAACTTCCAGGAGTCCCTGGGCAAGGCCATGCGCTCGATCGACAAGCGCCACATGGGCTTCAGCTGGGATGGCGAGCGTCCGGACGAGGCCGAGGTGAACGAGCTGCTCAAGGCCATGAAGACCCCGACCGAGGACCGCTACCTGCAGCTGCAGCGCGCCATTTGGGGCGGTGCCACCATCGAGCAGCTGTTCGAGGCCACCAAGATCGACCCGTGGTTCCTCAAGCAGTTCACGCTCATCAATGAGACCGCGATTGAGGTGCGCGACGCCGAAACGTTGAGCTTCCGGCTGCTTAAGAAGGCCAAGCAGGCAGGCCTGTCCGATCTGCAGATCGCGCATCTGCGGGGTCTGGGCGACGAGGGCGAGAACACGGTACGCGAGCTGCGCTGGGCCTTCGGTCTGCGCCCGGTGTACAAGACCGTGGATACCTGCGCCGCCGAGTTCGACGCGGTCACGCCGTACTACTACTCGTGCTACGCCGACGAGACCGAACTGCGCCCGCGCGAGCGCGAGGCCGTCATCATCCTGGGTTCCGGCCCGAACCGCATCGGCCAGGGCATCGAGTTCGACTACACCTGCGTGCACGCGGTGCAGGAACTCGGCAAGGACTATGACACGATCATGGTCAACTGCAACCCGGAGACCGTCTCCACCGACTATGACATGTCGGATCGCCTGTACTTCGAGCCGCTGACCTTCGAGGACGTGCTGGAGATCTACGAGGCGGAGAAGAAGATGGGGCCGGTCAAGGGCGTCATCGTCCAGCTCGGCGGGCAGACGCCGCTGTCGCTGGCCGCCCGACTCAAGGCCGCCGGCGTGCCGATCCTCGGCACCACGCCCGAATCGATCGATCTGGCCGAGAACCGCGAACTGTTCGGCGAGGTGCTGAAGAAGGCCCGTATGAACGCTCCGCGGTACGGCACCGCGCTGAGCCTGGAGGAGGCGCAGGAGGCCGCCCGTTCGATCGGCTATCCGGTGCTGGTGCGCCCGAGCTATGTGCTTGGCGGCCGCGGCATGGAGATCGTCTACGACGATGCGCAGCTGGAGAAGTACGTGAACCGCGCGCTGGCCGAGGCACAGGCCGATACCGTGGTCTCCGGCCGTCTGCCCTCGCCGCTGCTGATCGACAAGTTCCTGCAGGACGCCATCGAGGTGGACGTCGACGCGCTGTTCGACGGCGAGGAGCTGTACATCGGCGGCATCATGGAGCATGTGGAGGAGGCCGGCGTCCATTCGGGCGATGCGGCCTGCACCCTGCCGCCGTCCACGCTGTCCGACGACCAGATCCGCCGTCTGCGCGAGGGCACCTACGCCATCGCCAAGGGCTGCGGCGTGCAGGGCCTGATCAACGTGCAGTACGCGTTCATGGCCAATACGCTGTATGTCATCGAGGCCAACCCGCGCGCCTCGCGCACCGTGCCGTTCGCCTCCAAGGCCACCGGCGTGGCCCTGGCCAAGGCCGCGGCCCGCATCATGGCCGGTGAGACCATCGCCCAGCAGCGCGCCAACGGGCTGCTGCTGCCCGAGGGCGACGGCGGCGTCATGCATGTCGGCCAGCAGGTGGCGGTCAAGGAGTCGGTGCTGCCGTTCAAGCGCTTCCGCACCCCGGTGGGCAAGACCGTGGACATCCTGCTCGGCCCCGAGATGCGTTCCACCGGCGAAGTCATGGGCTTCGACCGCGACTTCCCGCACGCGTTCGCCAAGAGCCAGCTGGCCGCCTATGACGGTGGCCTGCCGACCAGCGGCAACGTGTTCATCTCGGTCAACGATTCCGACAAGCGCCAGCTGCCGTTGATGGCCGTGCGTCTGGTGGAGCTCGGCTTCACGCTGTGGGCCACCGAAGGCACCGCCTCGGTGCTGCGCCGGTACGGCATCGAATCGAAGATCGTGGACAAGATCACCGCTCGTGTGGACACCTCCGCCGACGCTCAGGTGGAGATCAAGCATGCCGAAGGCAGCGTGGGCAAGAACGTCGTCGAGCTCATCGAAGAAGGCAAGATCGACATGGTGCTCAACACGCCGAACTCGCGCGGATCGCGGTCGGATGGCTATTCGATCCGCGCCGCGGCGATTGCCGCCGACCTGCCGCAGTTCACCACCATGACCGAGTTCTCGGCCGTGCTGATGGCGATTGAGGCGGTGAAGCGCAACGACTATCAGATCATGAGCATCCAGGAGCATGCTCAGCAGTTGTTCGACTTGGAAAGGTCGTGATGACGATGGCCGAGACCGTCAGCAGTGAAGAGATTCAGATGCGCAGGTCCGATTTCGGTCTGCGATTGAAGAATTCCATGGACAAGTATGGTCCATTGTGTGTGGGCATCGATCCGCACCGGAAACTCCTCACCGACTGGGGGTACAACGTGGACGCCGACGGCGCCGAACTGTTCGCGATGCGCATGCTGCAGGCCGCGAACGGTCGCGCCGCCGCGGTCAAGTTCCAGGTGCCGATGTTCGAACGGTACGGGTCCAAGGGATTCGCCGCGCTCGAACGCGTGCTGTATGCGGCCCGCCAGATGGAGATCATCACCATCGTGGACTGCCTGCACGGCGGCCTGCCCACCACGATCTCGGCCATCGCCGACGCCTATTTCAAGCCGGGGGCGCCGATGCTCGCCGACGCCATCACCTTGCTGCCGTACTACGGCGCCCGCTCCCTGCAGGGCGTGATCAACGACGCCCTGAACAACAGCCGCGGCGTGTTCGTGGCCTCGCTGACCTCGAACCAGGAGGGCGCGAGCATGCAGACCGCCATCCGCCAGAGCGGCGAGTACAAGGGCAAGACCGTGGCCTACGGCATCGCCAGCACCGCGCAGAAGTTCAACAAGGGCATCAACGGCATGGGCTCGGTCGGCCTGATCATCGGCGCCACCATCGGCCAGTGGATCGATGACAGCGGCGTGGACCCGGCGAAATTCACCGGCCCGATCCTGTCTCCCGGCTACGGCTGGCAGGGTGCCGAGGCCAAGGATCTGCGCACCGTGTTCAAGGGCACCAAGGGCAATGTGCTGGTCACCGTGTCCCGGTTCATCGCGGCGCATGGCCCGGACATCGCCTCGCTGTCGCAGGCCACCGAGGCCATCGCGTTGGATGTGCGCCAGGCGCTGATGGAGGCCACGCAGGAAGGGGCCGACGAAACGGAGGACGACGCCGAGTGAACCACATGAACAACCTGTCTGAGGCGGGACCGCGCGCCGGTCGCCTTATCGTGCTCACCGGCCCGGCCGGCGTGGGCAAGGGCACGGTGGAGGCCAAGCTGCGCGCCGATCATCCGGAGATCTGGCTGTCGGTGTCGGCCACCACCCGCGCCCCGCGTCCGGGCGAGGTGGACGGCGTGAACTACCATTTCGTCTCCGAAGGGGAGTTCCTCGCCGAGGAACGGGCCGGCCGGTTCCTGGAGACCGCCGTGGTACACGGCATGGCGCATTACGGTACGCCACTGCAGCCGGTGCTGGATCATCTGGCCGCCAATGTGCCCACGATTCTGGAGATCGATCTGCAGGGGGCCCGCCGTGTCAAGGAACGTGCCGCGGAGCTCGGCATGGAGGTCGTGACGGTGTTCCTGGCACCGCCTAGCTTCGACGAACTGGTCCGCAGACTGATCGGCCGTGGCACCGAGACGGAGGAGCAGCGCAATCGGCGACTGGAGACCGCGCGTGTGGAACTGGCCGCCGAATCCGAATTCGACGTCGTCATCGTCAACGACGACGTCGATCGCGCCGCCGGCGAGCTATGGTCCGTCATCGCCCGCGAATACGGCTTGGACTGAGCGTCGAATCCGCCCGGTTCCATCGGTTGCTGAGACATGACGCGAGCGGCGTTGTCCGGTACACAGATGGGGGCGTGGAGTGTTGCAATAAGGGCTGGGGGCAGACGGAGTGTCAATGACTCCGTCTGCCCCCAGCCCATCTGCTGCCAACCGGGAACCCGTTGTGGTTCAGCGGGCGCCCGGTTTGAGCGCTCAGGCCAGGCCGCTGAGCTTGTTGATTAGCTCGGGATCGCGCGTGGCGCCCTTGTCCGCCGAACGGGCGAACGCGGCGTACGCCTTGAGCGCCTGCGAGACCTGACGGTCGCGGTGCGCCACGTACCCGTCGCCGGCCTCGATCTCGGCGCGGCGGGCGTCCAGTTCCTCGTCGCTCAGTTCCACGTTGATCGTGCGGGCGGGGATGTCGATGTCGATCATGTCGCCGTTCTTGACCAGCGCGATCGGACCCTTGTTCGCCGCCTCAGGGGCCACATGGCCGATCGACAGGCCGGAGGAGCCGCCGGAGTAGCGGCCGTCGGTGATCAACGCCACCTCCTTGCCGATGCCCTTGCCCTTGACGAACGAGGTCGGATACAGCATCTCCTGCATGCCCGGGCCGCCCTTCGGGCCCTCGTAGCGGATGATCAGCGCCTGACCGGGCTTCAGCGTGTCATTGAGGATGACCTCGATGGCCTGCTCCTGGGATTCCACAACCAACGCCGGACCATGGAACTTCCAGATCTCCTTGGGCACGCCCGCGGTCTTGACCACGCAGCCGTCGGGCGCCAGGTTGCCGCGCAGCACGGCCAGGCCGCCCTCGGTCACGGCAGGGTGATCGATGTCATGGATCGCGCCGTTGACGCGGTCGGTGTCCAACGAGTCGAACAGCGTCTCGTGCGTGAACGGATCGGGCGACACGATATGACCCGGGGCGGCATGGAACAGCCGCTTGGCCTCGTCGGTGCAGGTGGGCCGCATGATGTCCCAGGCGTCCAGCTTGGCCTCAAGCGAGGGATAGTCCACCGAATGCACGTCGCGGTGCAGCTTGCCGGCGCGGTCGAGCTCGCCGAGGATGCCGGTGATGCCGCCGGCGCGGTGCACGTCGGAGATCTCCCACTCGCCGGACGGGCTGGCCTTGCAGATGCACGGCACGGTGTGGCTGATGCGCTCGATGTCGTCCAGCGTGAAGTCCACGTCGGCGGACTGCGCGGCGGCCAGGATATGCAGCACGGTGTTGGTCGAGCCGCCCATGGCCACATCCATCGTCATCGCGTTCTCGAACGCATGCTTGGTGGCGATCGAGCGCGGCAGCACCGAGGCGTCGTCCTCATGGTAGTAGCGGTTGGCCAGATCCACGATCACGCGGCCGGCCTTCTCGAACAGCTGCTTGCGGTACGCGTGCGAGGCGAGCGTGGTGCCGTTGCCGGGCAGGGCCAGGCCCATCGCCTCGGTCAGGCAGTTCATCGAGTTCGCCGTGAACATGCCGGCGCAGGAGCCGCAGGTCGGGCACACGGTCCGTTCGTAGGCCAGCAGGTCCTCCTCGGAGACGTTGTCGTCCGCCGTGGCGTACATGACGTCGATCAGGTCGGTGTTCTTCTTGACGGTGCCGTCGGGCAGCACGGTGGTGCCGGCCTCCATCGGGCCGCCGGAGACGAAGATCGTCGGGATGTTCAGGCGCAGGGCGGCCATCAGCATGCCCGGGGTCACCTTGTCGCAGTTCGAAATGCACACCAGCGCGTCCGCGCAGTGCGCGTTGACCGAATACTCCACCGCGTCGGCGATGATGTCGCGGCTCGGCAGCGAATACAGCATGCCGGTGTGGCCCATCGCGATGCCGTCGTCCACGGCGATGGTGTTGAACTCGCGCGGGATGCCGCCGGCCGCCTTGACGGACTCGGAGACGATGCGGCCCACCTGCTGCAGGTGCACGTGGCCGGGCACGAATTCGGAGAACGAGTTGGCGATGGCCACGATCGGCTTGCCGAAATCCTTGGCGTCGACGCCAGCGGCACGATACAGGGCGCGCGCACCCGCGAAGGTGCGGTCCTTCATCAGTTTTTCAGAACGCATTTCCATGCTCACCATTCAAGTGAGGTGAGGGGACAGCCGCCCGCCGCTGGTCACATCGTGGAACGGGCCGCTATATCGGGGCGGTGGGGTATACTTACACGGTTGGAATACGTATTCTCAAGCATGGGAGAACATCATATGGCTTTCGGTACCGATCCCACCCCGCAGGGTCTGGCGGATCCGCCCGTCGACGATCTGATGGAGCATGCTGACTCCAAGTACGCGCTCGCCATCTTCGCGGCCAAGCGCGCCCGTCAGATCAATTCGTACTTCACCCAGCTCAACGAGGGCCTGCTGCAGAACGTCGGCCCGCTGGTCGAATACCAGAACCAGGAGAAGCCGCTGTCCATCGCCTTCCGTGAGATCGACAGCGGCCTGCTCGAGGAGACGCTTGGCGAGGACGATCTGAGCGAGGGCAACTGATCTTCGTGAGGTGCCGGCGGGCGAGATGCGCGGCCCGATCGCCGCAGCCGGCCTCCATCACCAGTACGTCCCGACCGGGAACCGTGCCAGCGGCATGGGAACCGGCCGGGACGTCGCGTATCGGGCCGTGCCGATGACGTATGCCCCCTCGCGGTGGTGCCGAGCGGGTGCCCCGACGACTACGAGAAGGAGCGCAATGATGAGGGAAGCAAGATTGATCACGGCGGAATCGGTGACCGAGGGCCACCCCGACAAGATCTGCGACCAGATCTCGGACGCGATCCTGGACGACATGCTGCGCCAGGACCCGCACTCCCACGTGGCCGTGGAGACCTCGGCCACCACCGGACAGTTCTTCGTATTCGGCGAGGTCACCAGCGAGGGCTACAGCGACATCCAGAGCATCGTGCGCTCCACGGTGCGCGGCATCGGGTACACCAGCTCCCGGATCGGTCTGGACGCCGACTCCTGCGGCGTGCTGGTGTCGCTGACCGAACAGAGCGCGGAGATCAACCAGGGTGTGGAACGGCTGAATCGCGAACGGGAGTCGACCGCCAGCCGCGAGGAGCGCTACGAGGCGCAAGGCGCCGGCGACCAGGGCGTGATGTTCGGCTACGCCTGCGACGAGACCGACGCGCTGATGCCGCTGCCGATCCACCTGGCCCACCGGCTGTCGTACCGGCTGGCCCAGGTGCGCAAGCAGGGCATCGTGCCCCATCTGCGTCCGGACGGCAAGACGCAGGTGACCATCGAGTACGACGAACATGACCATCCGGTGCGCGTGGACACCGTGCTGGTCTCCACGCAGCACGACCCCGAGGCCACCCGCGAATGGCTGGCCGACCAGCTGACCGCGCATGTGATCCGCCCGGTGCTGGACGAGGTGTGCGGCGGCACGGTGGCGCATGACGATTACCGCCTGCTGGTGAACCCCACCGGCTCGTTCGTGCTGGGCGGGCCAGCCGCCGACGCGGGATTGACCGGCCGCAAGATCATCGTGGACACGTACGGCGGTGCCGCGCACCACGGCGGCGGCGCGTTCTCCGGCAAGGACCCGAGCAAGGTGGACCGTTCCGCCGCCTACGCGGCGCGCTGGGTGGCCAAGAACATCGTGGCCGCCGGCCTGGCGCACAAGGTGGAGGTGCAGGTGGCCTACGCCATCGGCGTGGCCGACCCGGTGAGCATCAACGTGGACACGTACGGCACCGAGATCGGCGTGAGTCGCGAGCAGATCCAGCATGCGGTGCGCGAGGTGTTCGACCTGCGCCCGGCCGCCATCATCGACGAACTGGACCTGCTGCGGCCGATCTATGCGAAAACCGCCGCCTACGGCCATTTCGGCCGCGAGGACGCCGACTTCACCTGGGAGCGCGCGAACCGGGTCGAGGCGCTGCAGGCCGCCATCCGGTAAGTCATGAGTCGCATCCGCATGGTTGCTGCATTACTCTGGAGTGCATGAGTACACCGGACGCCGAACAGCTGGCGCTTGACGGCCTGGCGCCGCGCAAGCGCCGCAAGCGCGCGCCTGCGGAACGGACCGCCGCGTCGGAGCGTCCGATCGCCCGGGTGGTGCTCGATGTGCAGGCCACCCATCTGGGCCAGACCTTCGACTACCTGATCGACGAACGGCAGTCGGAATCGGTCCGCCCCGGCGTTCTGGTCCGTGTCAGGTTCGGCGGCCGGCGCGTCAACGGCGTGGTCTGGGAACGGGCCGACCACAGCGATACGCCGTCCTCGTCGCTGCGCTATCTGGAGCGCGTGCTCGGCCCCCAGGTGGTGGTACCCGCCTCGATGCGCGAGGACATCACCCGGATCGCGGACGCCTACGGGGGGACCCGCGCCAACATCCTGCGGCTGGCGGTGCCGCCGCGCGTGGCTCGTGTGGAGCAGGAACAGCAGATGGTGGCGCCGTTCACCCGCCGCGGTGCCGCCGCCGAGGCGCTGCGGCGGATGCCGGATGAATACCGGCGGGTATTGGCGTCCTCCTATGACGGGTTGCAGGGACTCGACGATGCGCTGCACGGCGGTCGGTTCCGTGCATTCGCCGTTGATCCGCTGCCCGGGGTGGGGGAATGGTGCCGTCTGGCCGGCTGGATGGCGCTGACCGCGATGTCGGCGGGCAAGGCCGTGGTCATCGTGCTGCCCACGATGCGCGAGGTGAACGATCTGTCCCGTGAGCTGACCGGCTTGGGGCTGCGGATGTTCGAGCGGACCGGTGCCGCGAACGGCGGATACGACGGCGACGTGGCCGTGCTGAACGCCTCGCTGGCACCGGCGGAACGGTATCGGGCGTATCTTGCGGTGGCGTCGGGCACGGTCCGTTGCGTGATCGGCACGCGGGCGGCGATGTATGCGCCGGTCGAGGGCCCGGCGCTGTTCATGATCCTGGAGGATATCGATTACCAGTATGCCGACGGGATGATGCCATACGCCCACGCCCGCGGCGTGCTGCGGCTGCGCGCCCGCAGCCATGACGGCGTGTTCGTGGCGATGGCGCAGGCGCGCAGCCCGTTCAGCCAATGGGAATGCGGCGCGAACCATGTGGCGCAGACCCCGGTGAGCGGGTTCAGCACGTCCATCAGGCCATTGCCGTCGGTGATCAAGGAACGGATGCCCTGGGTGCGCTGGCTCAACCGCGAGGAGCTGGGGCGACTGGGGGATACGACGCTGGGCGCCCGCGTGCCGCATACCGCCGTCGCAATCCTGTCCAAGGCGTTGGAAAGCGGGCCGGTGCTCCTGTCGGTGCCCCATGACGGCATCGACGAGACGCTGAGCTGCGCCGCCTGCCATCGCCGCGCCCGCTGCCCCCGCTGTACGGGGCCGTTGGCCGGACTGCGGCAGGGCACGCCCCGTTGTCTGTGGTGCGGTGCGGCGGCGGTGCAGTGGCGGTGCCCGGGATGCGGCGGCGAACGGATGCGCGTGGTGCGCATCGGCGCCGCCGGCACCGCGCAGGAATTGCGCGGGCTGTTCCGTCATGTGCCGATCGTGGTGTCCAGCCCCAGCCAGCCGCGCGGCATCGTGGAGGACGTGGCCTGCGCCCCGATGATCGTGATCGCCTCGCTGGGCGCCGAGCCGCGGGTCCGCGGGGATGGCGCCGGCAATACGGAATACCGCGCCGTGGCGATTCTGGACGCCTGGACCAGCCTGTACGGCACCGGGGTGGACGCCCGCGAGGACACGTTGACGGCGTGGATGCGCGTGGTATCGATGTGCGCGCCGCGCTCCCGGGGCGGGCAGGCGCTGCTGCTGGGGGAGACGGACCCGGTGATCGCCCGGTCGCTGGCATTGTGGGACGGCCGGGTCCTGGCGGCGCAGGAGCTCGCCGAACGCGCGGAGACCGGGCTGCCGCCCGTCGTCGGCGCCGCATGCGTGTGGGGACGACGCGATGTGGTGCGTGCGGCCTTGGAGCATATCGGCGCGTTCACCGGCGACCTCGCCGTCATCGATACCGGTCAGGGGGGTGTGCCGGCGGTATGGGGGCCCGTGCCGATCGCACAGCCGCGCACGATCGACGCCCGCGAGCTTGAGGCCACGCAGGACCGGGTCAAGGCGGTGGTGCGGGTGCCGTTGTCCGAACGCGCCGAACTGGCGAGACGACTGCGTGCGGAGGTCGCACGGCATGTGGCCGCACGCGAGCCGGGGGAGCTGCGGTTCCAACTCGACCCCAAGGATCTGATCTGACGGGAGCCGTCTCGGCTAGACTGGGGACGGATACCGCCGTGCGGCCTCAGCCGGACGACGACGCAGACCGATGGCAAGGAGGACGCCGTGAAGGGATGGCCGGGCGAGCCGGAGATGGATTACGACGTGATGGTGGCCGACGATGCGGCGGCCGCGGCCGCGGGCAGGCCGATCGAGAACGTGATCTTCGATTTCGGCAATGTGCTGATCTACTGGGATCCGGCCGCCGTGCTGGTGCCCCGGTACAGCGAACGGACCGTGGAGCAATTCCTCGACAACGACATCTCGGGATTCTATGACGCCAACGACATGATGGACGGCGGTGCCTCTCACGAGGAGGCCATCGCGTGGATGCGCCGCACGCATGGGGACGAATGGGCCGACATCCTGGAATACTACGTGGCGAACTTCCGCGATTCGCTGGTCGGCGTCGTGCCCGGCGCGCGTGTGCTGGTCAACGATCTGAAGGCCGCGGGCGTCGGCGTGTGGGGGCTGTCGAACTGGGAGAGGGAGCTCTACCCGATCGCCGAGGAATGCTGCCCGATCCTGCAGCAGCTGGACGGCAAGGTGGTCTCCGGATACGTGAGGCTGCGCAAGCCGCACCGCGACATCTACGAGTATGCGCTGCGCGAGTTCGGCATCGACCCGTCAACCGCCGTGTTCATCGACGACAAGGCCATGAACATCGTCGGGGCGAACGCCGCGGGCATCCGCGGCGTCCGGTTCAGCGACCCGCGCCGGCTGCGCGAACTGCTGATCGAGGCGGGCGTCAACATCCCCGCGGTGGCCTAGTGACCGAAGGCTTCGGCGGCACGTCCTGATGGCGTGCAGCGGCAGCGAAGTGGAGCATGATTAAGGAGTCGATGATGGTGAAGGTGCTGTTCGCCGGCACCCCCGATGTGGCGGTGCCCGCCTTGCGGGCGTTGGCCGGGGATGCCGAGCATTTCGAGGTGGTGGCCGTGCTGACGCGTCCGGACGCGCCGACCGGGCGCGGACGCAGGCTGATGCCCAGCCCGGTCAAGCAGGCGGCCATGGAACTGGGGCTGCCGGTTATCGAATCCGATCCGGGCGAGGAGACCTTCATCGCCGAACTGGCCGCCACCGGCGCCGAAGCCGCCGCGGTGGTGGCGTACGGCAGACTGCTCAAGCAGGATGTGCTCGACGCGTTGCCGATGGGCTGGTACAACCTGCATTTCTCGTTGCTGCCGCAGTGGCGTGGCGCCGCACCGGTGCAGCGCGCCATCTGGGCGGGTGACGACGTGACCGGCGCCACGGTGTTCCGCATCACCCGCGGCATGGACGCCGGCCCGATCCTGGCCCAATCCACGGTCTCGATCGGCGCCCATGAGACCTCGGGCGAACTGCTGGCCCGTCTGGCCGAGGACGGCTCGCATCTGCTGGCCTCCGCGCTGCTGGGCATGGCGGAGGGCCGGATCGTGCCGGTCGAACAGCCGCAGGGCGCCTATGAGAAGGCCGAGAAGATCACCGTGGAGGACGCCCGCATCCGTTTCGACGTGCCGGTGTTCGCCGTGGACCGGCAAATCCGCGCCTGCACGCCCAACCCGGGCGCCTGGTGCGAACTGCATGCGCAGGACGATGCCGAGCCGGTCGTCCTGCATGTGCTGTCCGCCCGCCCGGCCGATATGACGCATCCCGCCGTGCCGACGGACCTCAAGCCGGGCATGCTGCGCGTCGGCAAGAAGAACGTCTGGGTCGGCACCGCCAGCGACCCGCTGGAACTGACCGAGGTCAAGGCGCAGGGCAAGAAGGCGATGCGCGCCGCGGACTGGGCGCGCGGCGCCCGCCTGGGCGAGGCCGCATACTGCGACTGAGGGGACCCGACCGTCCGTCACCGGCATTGTGCAGCGGTAGCGGGCGGTGTCACGGTTCAGCGCAGCAGCTCCAGCACGCGCGTCAGATCGCGCTCGTCGATGGCGTGGGGTGCCGCGGCCCGTACGGCCGGTTTGGCGCAGAACGCCACGCCGAGCCCGGCCGTCAGGATCATCGGGATGTCGTTCGCGCCGTCGCCCAGGGCCACGGTCTGGCTCATCGGCACGCCGTCGGCCTGCGCCCAGGTGACCAGCGACTGCCGCTTGAGGTCGCGGGTCACGATCGGACCGACGATCCGGCCGGTCAGCACGCCGTCGACGACCTCCAGACGGTTCGCCAACGCATGGTCGATGCCGGCGTCGGCCACCAGATCATCCACCACCTCATGGAAGCCGCCGGAGACCACGCCGACCGTCCACCCGTGGCCGTGCAATGCGTCGATCAGTTCCAAGGCGCCGGTGGTGAAATGAACGGCGGCGCGGGTCCTGGCGAACACGGATGCCGGCAGGCCCTGCAGCAACGCCACACGGGCGCGCAGCGCCTCGGCGAAATCCAGTTCCCCCGCCATGGCGCGGGCCGTGATCCGCGCCACGCGGTCGCCCACTCCCGCGGCCTCGCCCAACAGGTCGATGACCTCCTCGTCGATCAGCGTGGAGTCCACGTCCATGACCAGCAATCCGGGCCGCGTCAGCGTCGGCTTGTCAAGGGGCTGCGAAGTTTCTTCGGGCATACCGTTGATTTTCGGTAATCGCTGGGACAATATGGAACAATGTCAGGTATGGGTTTTTCTGTTCTACTATCCGCAGCCGCCCCGTTGTGCGAGACCAACGAGGGGGGCATCATCGGATCCATTACGGATTGGCTGGTGTCGATCATGGATGCGGTCGGCGGCATCGGCGTATCGCTGGCCATCGCATTGGAATCGATCTTCCCCCCGATCCCCAGCGAGGTCATCCTGCCCCTGGCCGGCTTCACGGCGGCGCGCGGCAGCTTCGGCGTGATCGAGGCGATCATCTGGGCCACCGTGGGCTCCCTGCTCGGCGCGTGGGCCCTGTACGGCATCGCCCGATGGATCGGATTGGAACGCATCCAGCGCATCGTCGACCGAATCCCCGGCGTCGATCGTGATGACGTGGCCAAGGCCGACCGGTGGTTCACCCGATACGGCCACTGGTCGGTGCTGATCGGGCGCGTGATCCCGGTGGTCCGCTCGCTGATCTCGATACCGGCAGGCTTCAACAAGATGAGCTTCCTGACGTTCAGCGGCTGGACCCTGCTGGGCTCCGCCGTCTGGAACACCATCCTGATCTGCGCCGGCTATCTGCTCGGCGACCAATGGTGCTCCATCCTCGGCGTGCTTGACGCCTTCGAGAACATCGTCATCGTCATCGTCGTCGTGGCCGTCATCCTGCTGCTCATCCGCTGGGTCCGCAACCTGATGAAGGGCAAACGGAACGGAGGCGAACAGTCCGAATGACGCAGGATGCGCAGTCGCTACAGGATCTGGCGGCCCTGAACGACCGGCTCATGGCTCGCAACCATGCGTTGGCCGAAGCGTTGAACCGGGCGGGTAAGGAGCTGGCGAAGGCCAAGGCGCAGATCAGTCAGATCACCCGGCCGCCGCTGACCTTCGCCACCATGGTGCGCGTGGACGGCAGCCATATCGACGACGAGGGCGTACGCCACGCCAGCGCGGAGGTCATCGCCGGAACGCGCCGCATGATCGTGCCCATCGCCGCGTCGCTGAACCCCGCCGGACTCGAACCGGGCCGGACCGTGCTGCTCAACGAGAACATGGTGCTCGTCGACCAGCGTGACGTGGACGGCGTTGGAACGGTACGGCGCGTGGCGCAGGTCCTGGACGACGGTCGCCTGATCGTCGAGGACAACGCCGGCAATCCCACAGTGGTCCGCCGTGCGACGGCGCTCGCCGGCGTGAGCCTGGGCCCCTCGGACCGGGTGACGGTGGATCCCTCCTGCCGTCTGGCGCTGGAACTGCTGCCCGGCGAGGACGACGCCGACCTGGTGCTGGAGGAGACCCCCGACGTCACGTTCGCGGACATCGGCGGCCTCGACGAGCAGATCGAACGCATCCGTGATGCCGTGCAGCTGCCGTTCCTGCACCGCGAACTGTTCGAACGCTACAATCTGAACCCGCCCAAGGGCGTGCTGCTGTACGGTCCTCCGGGCAACGGCAAGACGCTGATCGCCAAGGCGGTGGCCCACATGCTGGCCGAAGGCACCGAATCCGGCGGCGTGTTCCTGTCGGTCAAAGGCCCCGAACTGCTCAACAAATTCGTCGGCGAATCCGAGCGTCTGATTCGCCTGATCTTCGCGCGCGCCCGCGAACGCGCCGCCTCGGGGCGCCCCGTCATCGTGTTCATCGACGAGATGGATTCGCTGCTGCGCACCCGAGGCTCTGGCGTCTCCAGCGACGTGGAGACCACCATCGTGCCGCAGTTCCTCGCCGAACTCGACGGTGTGGAACAGCTGGACAACGTCATGGTCATCGGTGCCTCGAACCGTGTGGACATGATCGACCCCGCCGTGCTGCGCCCGGGCCGTCTGGACGTGAAGATCCGCGTGGACCGGCCCGGACCACGCCAGGCGGACGACATCATCCGCCACTACCTGACCGACGACCTGCCGCTGGAGCACGGCGTGGACGCGCATGCCCTGGCCCGTGTGCTGGTGGGCGACATCTACGCGCAGGACGAGCACCGGCATGTGTGCGACGTGTGCGACGAGCACGGCCAATGGCGTGCCATCCACATGTCCGACGTGGTCTCCGGCGCCATGCTGAAGAACATCGTGGACCGCGCCAAAACCCGTGCGGTCAAGGCCTCGATCGAAACCGGCGCGGCCGCCGCGCTGAGCGTGGACATGCTGGCCATGGCCGCGCAGGAGGAGTTCCGGGAGAGCGTGGACGCCATCCTGGACGCGGACCCGGTGCAATGGTCGCGGATCGCCGGATTCGAATCCGGCAGCGTGACCCGCATCCGTCCGGCCGGCGACGCACGGACCGCGTAGGAAAGGCAGTCGATATGAGTGTACGTCGTGTGATGGGCACGGAAACCGAGTACGCCGTCTCCCAACGCGGCGTGGACCGGTACAATCCGGTGCGCCTGTCCTTCGACGTGGTGGCGGCCGCGGCCGACCCCCGCACCTCGCATATCCGATGGGACTACCGGGGCGAGGATCCGGTCAACGACGCGCGCGGCCACCGCCTGCCGCGTGCCGCCGCGCACCCGGATATGCTGACCGACGAGCCGCAGCTGCACATCGTCAACGTGATCGCGCCCAACGGCGGGCGCGTCTACGTCGACCACGCCCACCCCGAATACTCGTCGCCCGAGACCACGGACCCGTTCGACGCGGTGCGCTACGACCACGCCGGCGATCTGATCATGGCCGCGGCGGCGCGCCGCGCCAGCGCGCACACCGGCACCGTCATCGAGCTGCACCGCAACAACGTGGACGGCAAGGGCGCCAGTTGGGGCACGCATGAGAACTATATGATGGACCGCGCGGTGCCGTTCGACCGGGTCACGGCGCTGATGACCGCCCACCTGGTCAGCCGCCAGATCTACGCCGGCTCCGGGCGCGTGGGCCTGGGCGAGCACAGCGGGGAGGCGGGCTTCCAG
The DNA here is from genome assembly GCF_000741215.1 of Bifidobacterium pullorum subsp. gallinarum. GTDB lineage: Bacteria > Actinomycetota > Actinomycetes > Actinomycetales > Bifidobacteriaceae > Bifidobacterium > Bifidobacterium pullorum_B. The sequence continues at coordinate 86,276 of NZ_JGYX01000003.1, read as the reverse complement.
CTCAGCCAGCGCGCCGATTACATCCATATGCGCGTGGGACTGCAGACCACCTTCGACCGTCCGATCATCAACACCCGTGACGAATCGCACAGCACGGCGCGATACCGCCGCCTGCACGTCATCGTCGGCGACGCGAACCGGATGGACGTGCCGCAGCTGCTCAAGCTCGGCACCACCTCCATGCTGCTGTGGCTGCTCGAACACGCGGAGGAGGGCGGCCTCGACTTCGAGGCGCTGATGGACGGGCTGGCGCTGGCCAATCCGGTCGATGCGCTGCATACGGTCTCCCGTGACCTGACATGCGCCGCCCCGTTGGCGCTGGAATCGGGGGAGTCGACCGACGCGTGGAATATGCAGGTGCGCCTGCGCGGCGCGGTGTACGCGCTCGCCGCCACGGTGTACGGCACCGACAACCGTGGGGAGCCGTTGTGGCCGGACGAATCGACAGCGCGGGTCATGGCGATGTGGGGGCAGGCCCTGGCCGACGTGGCCGCCGTGCGCCACGCCGATGACGACGCCCGCCTGACGATGCGCGACGAGGCGTCGCGGTTGGAATGGCTGCTCAAATGGCAGCTGATGGAACGCTACCGCCGTAAGCGGCATACGGGCGGCGCCCCGGCGGGTGCGGCGGCCGCGCGCTCCGGCATGGCGGGCGCGGCCGCCGGTTGGGACGATCCGCGGCTGGCGGCGCTGGACCTGGCCTGGGCGGCGCTGGACCCCGGCACATCGCTGACGGAACGACTGTCGGCATCCATGGCGCATCTGGACGGACGGGAACAGGTGGCGCGGGCGGCGGACGAACCGCCCGCCGACACCCGTGCATGGCTGCGCGCCGCGCTGGTGCGGCGCTACCCCGAACAGACGGTGGCCGCATCGTGGTCCCGGCTGACGGTCCGCGATGCGAGCCTGCCCTCGGGATTGCGTACACTGGATTGTGCGGACCCGTTGGCGCATACCCGTGATCGATGCGAACAGGCCGTGGAGGAATCGTGTGATGCGGCCGGACTGTTCGGCGCGTTGTGTGCGGATACCGGGAATACCCGGTAGAATCGCCCCACTGGAAGTAACGAATGAGAAACCGCCGGAATCAGGAACACGGCGCAGGACGAAACGAGATGACGATGGAACTGCAGGAAATGACGTTGGCCGTGGCCCGCATCGCGGTGGACGCGGGCAAGCACGTGCTGAGCGAACAGACCACGCCCCGGAAGCTGAACCGGTTGAAGGTGCCGAAGGAATCCACCCAGTTCGACCTGGACATCAACTACAAGCTGATGAATTTCCTCGGCCAGAGGCTGACGCAGCTCGAACCGTTCAACGGCCTGTGGAACGACCGTCCGGAGGAGTGCCGCCCCGGTGAACGCTACTGGTGCCCCGGCAATATCGACGGCGCCGTGAACTTCATCCGCAATATGCCGGAATGGTCGATCACCATCTCGCTGTTCGAGGTCAACGAGTACGGTTCCGCCCAGCCGATCCTCGGCGTGGTCCATGCCCCGGCGCTGGACATGACGTATATGGCCGTGCGCGGCATGGGCGCGATCCGTGTGCGCAAGACGCCGATCGGGGACAAGCGTGAGAAGATCATCCCCTCGACCACCCCCTCGCTGGACGGGTCGGTGGTCAGCTTCGGCATGTCGTACGTGCAGGAGGAATCGATGCGCGCCCTGCAGGTGGTGTCGGCGATCGCGGGCCGGCCGACCGACATCAAGCGCGTGGGGCCGGTGTCGCTGGACCTGTGCAAGGTGGCCGACGGCACCTATGACGCCTATTTCGAGCCGCATCTGCACACCTGGGATGTGCCGGCCGTGTCGGCGGGCGCCGTGGTGGTGTGGGAGTCGCAGGCCAAGCTGCGCCAGTGGAACGGCACCGACATCCATTGGCGCAGCGATAATGACGTGGTCGCCTCGAACGGCATCATCATCAACGAATTGCGACCGTACCTGATCGAGAACTGAGCAGTCGCCTGAATCGTGCGCCGGTGGGTCCGGCGCGGGCACGGACGCGGAAAGGGGCACAAATGCCGCAGGAATTCGCACAGCAGCAGGAGCAGGCGGCCCAGCAGCCGCAGGAGCAGGCGGTCGCCGTCGACACGTCGCAGACGGACGGGACCGTGGACGCCTTGGATGCGGTGCTGGACGACATCGAGAGCGTGCTGGAGCAGAACGCGCAGGAATACGTGAACAGCTTCGTGCAAAAAGGCGGCGAGTGATGCCCCAGCTGCGCGACAGCGGCAATCATCCGATATCGGACACCTCGGGGACGGCGCCGACCCGGAGCGCGGAGGAGTCGGGCATCGCGTCCGGCCGTCCGGACCGGTTCGACCGGATCTTCGGCATCGAAACCGAATACGGCGTCAGCATGACCGGAGACGACGCCCCCGACGACGCGGGCCTGGTGGCCATGGAGATGTTCGCGCCGGTGGTGTCCCGCACACGGTCCACCAACACCTATCTGGGCAATGGGTCCCGGCTGTATCTGGACGTCGGCTCGCACCCCGAGTACGCCACGGCCGAAGCCCGCGACCCCATGGACGCGCTGGCGCAGGACCTGGCCGGGGAGAGGGTGATGCGCCGGCTGGCGCTGCGCGCCCAGGAACGTCTCCGTGAGCGGCATGGGACCGACCTGCATGTGCATCTGTACAAGAACAACGCCGATTCCGCCGGACATTCCTTCGGTTGCCACGAGAACTATCTGGTGCGCCGGTATGTGCCGCTGACGATGATCGAACAGCAGCTGCTGCCGTTCCTGATCACCCGCCAGATCTTCACCGGTGCGGGACGGATGACATCCGAGGGATTCCAGATCACGCAGCGTGCGGATTTCCTCGACGAGGGGGTCTCGTCGGCCACCACGCGTGCCCGTCCGATGGTCAACACGCGTGACGAACCGCATGCCGATCCGGATGCCTACCGCCGTCTGCATGTGATCATCGGGGATTCGAACCGCTCCCAGTTCGCCACCTGGATGAAGCTGGCCACCACGCATCTGGTGCTGTGCGTGATGGAATCGGCGCTCCGGCATGGCAGGCCCACCGGATTCGAATCCTGCGCGATGGCGGATCCGAACGCCGCCAACCGCGCCGTCAGCCGTGACCTGAGCTGCCGCGGTGCACGGCTCCAACTGGCGGATCCCGCGGCATTCCGCTGCGACGCCGCGCGTGCGGACGGGGGAGCGGATTACGGCGTGAGCGCGCTGGCCCTGCAATACCGGTATTGCACGGTGGTGGAACGCTGGCTGGAGACGCATGGCGATGCCGTGGACCGTTCGCTGGGACGCACCCGTGCCCGTATGGTGGTCAGGCAGTGGCGGGGGATCCTCGACGCCGTGGCGGCCGGGGCGTTCGACGCATTGGCCGACCGGGTGGATTGGGTGGCCAAGCGCCGTCTGCTGGAGGCGTTGACCTCGCGGCGTCCGGATGTATCGCAGGCCCGTCTGGCCCAGATCGATCTGGACTATCACGACATCGCCAACGGCGGGACATACGATGCTTTGGTGTCCCATGGGGCGATGCGGACGTTGCTGGATGACGACGCCGTCCAGCAGGCGGTGATGGAACCGCCGGCGGGTACGCGTGCCGCGTTGCGCGGACGGTTCGTGCATGCGGCGCAGGCCGCGGGGGCGCATTACGCCTGCGATTGGACCAGACTGACGCTGACCGCTCCGGTGCGGAGGGAATCGGTGCTGCTCGACCCCTTCGACGATTCGCCGACGGCTGATTTCCGGTCCCTGATGGAGGCGTTGCAATAGCCCGATAACACGCATGTGGGCCCCGACCGTCAATGGTCGGGGCCCACATGGCACCAGTGTTTTCGAAAAGGACGATTACTTGGTGACGGCCTTCTTCAGCAACGAGCCGGCGGAGATGCGCACGCCATAGGAGGCGGGGATCTTGATGGTCTCGCCGGTGCGCGGGTTACGGCCGGTGCGCTCGGCGCGCTTGACGCGCTCGGCGGAGAACAGGCCGGTGAGCTTCAGGCCTTCGCCAGACTCCATGGCCTCGACGAACACATCCTGGAAAGCGTTGACAGCAGCCTCAGCCTGAGCCTTGGTCAGGTTCGACTTCTGGGCGATCTTCGACACGAGATCAGACTTGTTGTATGCCATACAGCATCCTTCTTGGGTCAGGGGATGCCGATACTGATACGGCATCCAACGTTCATCACCGATGATAGCGCAGAAAACTGGCAGGAACCGCATATTTCAGGGGTTTTCGCCATACTTTGCACAAAAAGGGACACAATTTCAGATCAGATTGTGCCGGTCCAACCATTTCATGGCCAGGGCGCCCATCGGGATGCGCAGCCAGTAGAACGCCACACGGTAGACCAGCGTGGCCGACAGGGCCACGGCGGGTGGCACCCCGACCGAGGTGAACGCGAACGTCAGCGCGGCCTCCACCGCGCCCAGACCGCCCGGCGTGGGCACCGCGGAGCCCAGGGCGTTGGCGAGCAGGAACACGAACGTGGTCTCCACCGGGTTGGTGGCATGGCCGAACGCGAGCAGAGCCGCCCAGAACCCCAATCCGGTGGCGATGTTCAGCACCAGCGCGCCGGCCAGTCCGATCGCCAGCTGCTTGGGCTGCGTCAGCACGTTGACCAGCTGCCGCGCGTATGACCTGACGATCGGCAGATAGCGTTCGGCCAGCAGACGCCTCACCGGGGGAATGGCCATGGCCGCCGACGCCAGCAGCGCCACCGTGGCGATCGCGATGATCAGCGTATTCGTCGGAATCATGCCCGAGAGCATGTTGCGTCCGGTGAAGATGCCGATCAGCAGCACCATCGCTATGGTGGTGCCGCCCTGAATCGCCCAGACCGCGCTCATGATGGCCGTGGCCGCCGTATTGCGGTACCCGCTTTTCCTCAGGAACTGCAGGTTCACGAACGCGGGGCCCACGCCGGCGGGCATGGAGACCGCGGTGAAGCCGGAGGCCGCCTGCGAGCAGAACAGGCCGAGGACATCGCGCCGCTCGGGATCCATGAACGCCCCCAGCGTGACCGCCGAACCCGCCCAGGCGATCAGCCCGAACACCACGCACAGCACCGCCATCACCGGGTTCGCGTTCGACACCGCATCGATGACCTCATCCGGGCGCAGCTGGGTGAAGATCACCGACACGGCGATGATCAGCAGCACGATGGTGACGAACGACCGGATGTTGAACCTGGAGATCGTCACCGGTTCCATCGCCTCGGACACCTCCTGCGGGGCCAGGGCCCGCAGCGCCTCCCGCAGCGAGTCCAGCAGCTGCTTGCTCCACGGGTTCAGGGCGCGCGTGGCCGCCGGTATGGCCGCCTTCTGCACGAACGGTAGCAGGGAGACCAACGTCTCGTCGCCCCATACCCGTCTGCCGGCCGACACCGTGCGGTCCACGCCGATCAGTGCCGACAACAGCGCCAGCAGCTGCACCTTGTCGATGTCCATATTCGCGTTGGTGCTGGTGCAGTCGCCGTTATGCCATCCGGCGATGATCGGCGTGCCGATCGGCAGCCGGCCCAGCGTATCCGGTGTGATGCGGTGATGGGAGAATCCCCGCCGGTGCGCCACGTCGAGATAGCGCATCAGCGCGATCGCATCGTCGTCGCTCAACGTGTTGAGATTGCAGGGCAGGGCGGTGGAATCGGCGTCCAGCACGAGCAGGGACGATTCGCCGCTGTCCACGATGCCGTACGGCCGCGGCGCGGACAGCCCGATGTTGTTCAGACCGAGCAGCATCGTCAGATGATGATGGACGGCGTCGGACGCGGACCGGTCGCGGCGCATGGTGACGCCGGTCAGCCGCAGCCACTCCCACAGCTGGTTGAGATACCCGGCGTTATGCGACTGCCCGTCGATGACGGAAACGGTGAAGCGCCGGCCGCGCCCGTCGAGCATGTCATAGATGCGCGAGTTCTCCGACAGGTCGTCATCCAGCGTGGTCCGAAGCACCCCCGACTCGGCGTGCGCCTCGGGACGGCGCACCAGCGAGGCCACGTCGAGACCGATGCTCCGCAGCGCCTCCACGATTCGCTGTCCCCAGACACCCTGGTTGCGCGTGCCTATGGCGAAACGGAACACCATACCGACGATCCGTCCCACGGCGAACGAGAACACCACGCCCGGCACCGAATTCCAGGACAGCACCACCAGCAGGATGGCCAGCATATACAGCGTGTTCCAGCTCCATTTCACGGCGGAGCGCATGCGGCGCGGGCCGGCCATGGTCAGGAAGGCGGCGAACCCCGCATAGAAATCCGGGATGAGCCCCGAACCGCTGAGCGCACCGGGGGATTCCAGACCCTGGATCAGGGGTTCGAAGCCGATGAACGTGATCACGGACGACAAGGCCCACACGGCCGCGTACCCGCCGAACATGGCGACCAGTGAGACCGCGGATTGCAGCCATTCCCGGTTGGCCAGCAGCTGGAAGAGCACGCTGACCACGATGGCGATGGTGACGATCTGCTGCAGCAGCGAGGCCGGTACATCCATCACCCAGCCGATCGCCTGTCCGGCGTTGTGCACGTCGGATTCCACGCCCGCCGTGAGCCCCCGCAGATACACCGCGGCCAGCAGCATGAGCGCGGCGACGACCAATGCCCCGGCGGCGTGCATCAGATCGGCGAAATCCCGGGTGCGCCGAGGGGGGATGTCGTCGATGAAAACATCCCCATCGGTTGTGACATCCGGTTCCGTATTGCCGCGCTTCGTGTGTTCCTCGCTCATCCATCCACCTACCTTGGGACGGACCGACCTCCCGGTGTTGCAATGCCGGGAGGTCGGTGGTTATCGAACGGATTCGAATCAGCGGTCGAGATCGACCAGCGTGCCCGCCACGCCCGTATAGGTGGCGGGGGTCAGGGCCTTCAAGCGGGCGGCGGTCTCATCGTCGAACGCCAGGCCGTCGATGAACCGCTCCACGTCCTGCCGGCTGATCTCGTGGCCGCGCATCAGCTCCTTGACCTTCTCGTAGGGTTTGTCCATGCCGGGCAGGCCCTTGAGCTCGCAGGCGCGCATGGCGGTCTGGATCGGCTCGCCCAGCACCTCCCAATTGGCGTCGAGCTCATGCTCCATCACGGCCGCGTTCGGATGGATGGAGTTCAGGCCACCGAGCAGGTTGTTCAGCGCCAGCAGCGAATAGCCGAGCGCGGAGCCGATGTTGCGCTGCGTGGTCGAATCGGTCAGGTCGCGCTGCCAGCGGGATTCCACCAGCGTGGCCGAGAGCGTGTCCAGCAGCGAGCAGGACAGCTCGAAGTTCGCTTCGGCGTTCTCGAAGCGGATCGGGTTGACCTTATGCGGCATGGTGGAGGAGCCGGTGGCGCCCTTGACCGGCACCTGCGCGAACACGCCGCGCGAGATGTACATCCAGACATCCACGCACAGGTTGTGCATGATGCGGTTCGCATGCGAGACGGTCGAGTACAGCTCGGCCTGCCAGTCGTGGCTTTCGATCTGCGTGGTCAGCGGGTTCCAGGTCAGTCCCATGCGGTTGGCCACGAATTCGCGGGACACCGCGATCCAGTCGACCTCGGGCAGCGCGGCCAGATGCGCGCCGAAGGTGCCGGTGGCGCCGTTGATCTTGCCCAGGTACTCCTGGGACTCCAGATGCTTCAGCTGACGGTTCAGGCGGTACACGTAGACGGCGAGCTCCTTGCCCAGCGTGGTCGGCGTGGCCGGCTGGCCGTGCGTCAGCGAGAGCAGCGGCATGTCCCGATACTCCTCGGCCTTGGCGGCCAGATGGTCGACGATCGCTCGGAACGCGGGCAGCCAGACCTGTTCCATCGCCTGCTTGACGCACAGCGCCGTGGACAGGTTGTTGATGTCCTCGGAGGTGCACGCGAAGTGAACCAGCGTCTTGATGCGCTCGTTGAGCTGCGTGTCCGGGCCGAGTACGGCGGCGGCCTTGTCGATCTGGTCGTCGATGTAGTACTCCACGGCCTTCACGTCATGATGGGTGACGGCCTCGTGCGCGGCGTGCGCGGCGATGCCCTCGGCGCCGAACTGTTCGGGGATGGCGCGCAGGAACGCGATCTCGGCTTCGGTGAACGGCTGGACGCCCTCGACGATCGGCTGGTTGCCGTTGCCGTCGAATCCGTTGGCCAGCAGGATCATCCATTCGACCTCGACGTGGATGCGCTCGCGGTTGAGCGCCGGTTCGCTCAGATATTCGACGAGGTCGGCGGTCTGCTTGTGGTAACGGCCATCCAGGGGGGTCAATGCGATTGCGGGGGAGATATCGGTAAGCTTCATGCTTACCAGAGTACTTGCACCCCGCGAAACGGCATGGATGGGTGCGCGGACCCGGAACCGGTCCGGGACGACCGGAGGGAGGACGATGGACGACACGCGGATTCTCGTCGTGGAGGACGACGCCGACATCAACGAGGTGGTGTGCGAGCGGTTGGGACGGGACGGATATGCTTGCGTGTCCGCCTATTCGGGGTCGGAGGCGCGGATGGCCCTGGAACGGGCTACCGACGCCGGCAAGCCGTATGACCTGGTCGTCACCGACCTGATGCTGCCCGGGATCTCCGGCGATCGATTGGTGGCCGGGCTGCGTGAGTCCGGCTCCGGCGTGCCGGTCGTCGTGATCTCCGCCCGCGGCGCGGTCGACGATCGTATCGGGCTGCTCCGCCTGGGTGCCGACGACTATCTGGTCAAACCCTTCGACCTGGATGAACTGTCCGCCCGCATCGGGGCGCAGCTGCGCGGTCGAGGGTACGCCGACGGGGCGGAACCCGCGGGTGGCGGTGCCCGTGCGGCGGCGCCCGACGACGGGCATACGGTGCTCGAGATCGGTCGGTGGCGCCTGGACATCGATGCTCACACGTTCCGGATCGACGATGGGCCGGTGTCGCTGACTAACATCGAATTCGCCATCATCGAACTACTGATGAACCACCCGGACACGGTGTTCTCCAAACGGCAGGTGTACGAGCTGTGCTGGGGCGAGCCGTACACGGTCGACGACAACACCGTGACCGCGCATATCTCCAAGATTCGCGCCAAACTCAGGGCGAGCGGCACCGACGGATACATCCGCACGGTATGGGGGCTGGGCGTCAAGCTCACCGTGCCCCGCTGAACGCGGGTCCCGGCCCCGGCACGGGTGGTTCAGCCCGCCCGCCGGAGCATGAGGGCGCGGGCGGGACGGAACGTCACGAATTCGCAAGATTTGCGCGAGTGTTGGGCAAGAACGGCTCCGTAGTCTGGCAGTCACCGGGTCCGGAGGGACGCGGCACGGCCGTGGCGCGGGAGGATCGTGCTGGCGGCTGGCCGGACTGAACATCCTCGGCGTCGTCGCCGTGACGTTCATCGTGACGGCGCTGCACACCATCGTCCGCAGCAAGGTGGCCGGCGTCATCATCGCCGTGTTCGTCGCCAGCGGGGCGGTCAGTTCCCTGGCAGAATCGATGGGCATGCGGCTATATGCCGCCATGGATGGCATGACACTGTCCATCACCCTCGATATGGGACCTACGGTTCATGACGGCACCGGTCCCGGCACAAGCAAGACCTAGCGGCCGTGCACCCTCACCACCTCGCGATACTGCGGCGGCTGCTTTGATTTCTTGTATACAAGAAGGCATTGCGGAAATGGCCGCCAGTTTCTTGTATACAAGAAACCACTCCTGATCGGGAACGGCAATCACAGGCGGGGTGGATTGACCGGCTCGCCCGGCGCCATGGTGGCGTATGCGGTCATACGGCCCTGCCAGTAGGTGGTGGAGACCAGCTCGCCGTCCAGGACCTCCTGGAAGTGCGCCTCATGGCGTTGCACGGCGGGAGAGCCCAGATCGGTGGCGTTTTGGTAGGCGGCCTGATGGTATTTGAGCCAGTGGGTGATCTCCTTGTCCTCGCCGGTATCGCGCACGCTGGCCGCCGTGAACGGGTCCTCGGCGCCTGGCCCGATGCCCGGCACACAGTACCCCTCTTCGCTGACGCTGGTGGTCAGGTTGCCGGGCGCCTTGTGCACGGTGCCGGTGACGGTCAGCCAGTTCTCGGTCGCCGGATTGGCCGCGCCATCCAACGCGGCCACCAGCTCGTCGTCGATCTCAACGCTGGTGACCCAGGTCCTCTCCGGGATCGGATGGTTGGCGACGGGCGAGCCGCAGGTTACCACATGCTCGAACGTGTACTGGTCGGCCATATCGGAGGCGATCGCTGCGGCGACGATGCCGCCCTGCGAATGCCCGATCAGCGCCACCGGCTCGTCCTTGCCGATGCCGGCCCGCTCCATGGCCTCCAGCACCATGCGGGCGCTGTCGGCATGCATCCGCTGTTCCGGGTCGCTGCTCATCAACTCCACGTTCTGCGGCCAGCCGAACGGCGAATCGAGCTTGCCGTCGGTGCCGGGGATCGTGACCAGCCATGACGACGAGCCGTCGGCCTTCCGGTATTCCTGGATGGCGATCGTGCCATATTCGAGCCCGCTGTTCAGATCGATCTTGCCCAACCGTTCCTCGCCCAACCGGCGCAGGTTCTCCATCGCCTCGGCCACTGAGTGCGATTCGCGGACTACTTCGGTGCGCGAGTACACCTGTTTCACCTGCAGGGCGTCACCCTGCAACGCTCCATACAACGGTGCCGTCACCGAGGCGATGCCTCCCGCCGCCCGGTTGACCTCGTCGGTGGACAGCGCACCCTTCAAGCCGCCGATGCCGGCGACCTTCGACGCCAACCCCGACATCAGCCCTTCCTGGGCCCAGGCCGTGGCATCGAGCGCATGGATGCCGTTCGTCCCTCCCTCCGCCAGTGACCCGCCGATGAACCCGCCGACCGCGATGGCCGCGGTGGCGGCCGCCGCATGACCGGGGAAAAGCGCCGCGCCGACTTGGATGAGCTCGGTCACCACTCGTTGCGTGGTGCGCTCGGCCTCGGAATACAGCGAGTATGCGCGGATCAACAGTTCGGCCATCTCGGTGAGCTCGTCGGAGAACAACCGGCATTGGCGGATATGATCGCCGCAGTCGTCAACGATGCGTTGGAACGGCAACGTGACATGTCCCGCGGCCGCGACGTTCCCCGACTGCAGTGCCGGACACAACGGCGCGCTCATGCGCAGTCCGCCGACCTGCATCATCGTGGTGTTCCACGTGGCGGCCAGGGTGCTCCACTGTCGCGCGGCGTCGTTCAATGCGGCGGCGCAGCCCGAGTACTCCTCCAGTGTGGCGGCGGAGTGCGCATGCCCGCCGCTGATCGTGGATGTGACCTGCCAGTTCATGGCGCACCTGCCGACACTCGAGCAGCGTGCTTGTGCACGGTCCGCGAACAGTCCGGCCCGGGCATTCAGCTCACGCAGCCGCTGGCGGAACATCGTGGCCGCATTGCCGATCCAGTCCAGACGCTCGGCTGTGGCCACCGTCACCGCGGTGGACTGGGCCGCGTTGGCGCTGGACTGGGCCGCGGTGCGCACCAGCGTGTAGGTGTCCGCCGCCGCCTGCCGGCACCGGCAGACCTGGGCGGCGAACGGGGTGATCGATGCCATCGGCAGTGTGCCCAACGGCGAGGCATCGGCCGGGGCCAGGGCATGAAGCGATGGCGAGGCCGGCAGGCCATCCGCAGGCACCGGGGTACTGAGCAATGTGGTGGTGTTCATATCCCCATTGAACGCGCCGGAGATGCGGACAGTCCAGCGCGGGGAAGCAATGTGGTCGAACGATGCCCGGTTATCCACATTCGGGCGTGTCGTCCCGGAGCGGCGCTTGTGCGGCGAGCATCACCGTCACCGTCACCAGGGTTTGACCTCGGTCTGCTCGTTGCCGTCGCCGGTGGCGTCCGAATCCTCCGCCTCGGAGGTTTCCGTGGACTCGGACGGGGTCGACGACTGGTTGGACTGCAGCAGTTCCTCGATGCGTTGGCGCTGCTCCTCGGTCAGACCGCCGCCGGACAGCAGTTCCTCGGCATCCTGACCGTCAATCGGCTGGTCGGCCTGCTGATCGTCCGTACCGCCCTGTTGCTGCCGGTCGATCTCCTCCTGAGTACGCTGCGTCAACTGCCGGGAGGTGTTCAGGTTGCCCTCCACGGCATGCCGGATCTGCGGCAACAGCAGCGCGGAGAACAGTTGCATGTCATCTAATTGGTCATCGACCTGTTGCTGCCGGATGCGCAGCATCTCCAGATCCGCGGCGTCCTGCGAGGCATCGGACACGTTCTGTTCCAGCGTTCGGGCGGCATCGTTGCAGGACACCGCCGCGTACAGGTTGATGGCGGCCCATGCGGTGGCGGCAGCCATGACCACGGCAATCACCACCATCGCCACACGGACGGCAAGCGGGGCGCGGGCGTTTCCGGACTTCGGACTCATATCAGCCTCCTCGACAGGGCCAGCCACGCGCCGAGCTCCCAGACCAGCAGCGGCACCAGCACCATGGCCAGCGGCCAGACCAACGGCGTCAGTCGCGTACGTTCCTTGGCGGTTTCGGTCACCCTCCAACGGTGGGAGGCCTCCTCGGAGGCGCCGGAGTCGATGGTGCGCGTGGCGTCCATCAGCAGCGCCGTGCCGCTCATCTCGTCGGCCAGATCCTCCAGATTGCCCGTATCCATCACGGATACCCCGGGTTGCCCGGTGGCCGGATCGATCACCCACTCGCCGTCCGGCGAATCGCCCACGCCATCGGCGACAACCGGGATGTTCCCGCCCTCGGCGGATCCCACGCCGATGACGAACGCGTCGTCAAGATACCGACGCAGCGTGGAGAACGTGCGCCGCGTGCGGTTCGAGGTCTGTTCGCCATCGGTGATCATGTACAGCAGCAGCGCGTCGTCCGGATGCTGCTCGCGGATGTCCCTCAACGTCAGCAGCAGCTGGACGAGCGGGGCGTCGAGACTCGAACCCGACGACACCGACGTGGCCTCCACGGCCAGCGTATCGGCCCAGTTGCCGATGGCGATGCTGTCCGGCGTCAGCGGCACATCCAACGTGCCCGAAGCGCCGAAGCGCACGGCCGCAAAACTGGCGTCGGGATACATCGCGGTCAGCCCGTGCACCGCCTGCTTGGCGGCGTCCATCCGGCTGACCGGCTCATCGGAACCGTACCGGGCGTCAGCGACGGCCATCGAACCGGTGACGTCCACCGCAATCACCACATCGGTGGCGTTCACCGCCCGACTGGTGGTCGGCGTCACCACACTCGGCGTCAGCGCCATGACCCCCACCAGCAGCGCTATCACCGTCCGTCGGATGCAGGCCGTCAACGTTTCGTCACTCGAACCACGGCGCCGGACATACAGCGCCACCTCCAGCACGGCCAACACCGCCATGACCGCGGCGATCGCGCCGCCGACCGGCCAACCCAGCGCGGGGGAGAACGTCAGTGCATTCATCGCCGCAACCTCCAAGACACCACCAGCCATGCGCCCGCGGCGATGGCCAGCGCCAACGTCCACCAACCGGGCGCATCCACCAGCGCCGAGCGCGTATGCTCATCCTGCTCGTCGCTTCTGCGCTGGTCGATCCTGCGGACCAGATCGTTGACGGAATCGCCGCTCGACTGGGTCAGGAACACGCCCCCGTGCGATTCCACCAACGTGCGCATATCCGAGGATTCGGCGCCGTCCTCGCTTTCCCGCGGGCCGGAATACAGGCCGTCCACGCCGATGCCGACCGCGGCCGTCAGGTCCAACGCCTCGCCAAGCGTGTATGTGGGATCGCCGGACACCACGTTATCGGTGGCCAGCACGATCGATGCGGCGCGGTTGCGCTCACCGTCGGTCTGCGGGGCCGAACCGTAGGCGAATCCCGGCAGCATGGCGGCGCAGCTGACCAGGCCGTCGCCGATCAGCGACGTGGCGTTCGTGCGGTTCTGCGTGCCGTCCAGCCAGTCGGAGATGCGCTGGTAATCCTCGTCGCTCATCGCCTCGATATCGTCCTGCGACTGCACGCCGCGCAGCAGACGCTCGGCCTCGTCCAACTGGGCGGTCACCAGCTCGTAGTCATCGGTGAGCGGGAACACCGTGCGCGACGTGGAATTGAAGATGCTCAGACCGATGCGCTCGCCCTCGAAGCTGCGCACCAGATCCCGGTAGGTGCCGATCACCTGGCGGTCATACGGCAACGCGGAGCCGGAGACATCCAGGCACAGCACGATGTCGCGGCTGCTTGCCCGCTCGCTGTCCGCATCCACCTGGGCGGGGCGGGCCGACAGCGCGACCGCCAACAGCAGCGCGACCGTCAGCAGCGCCACGGCGCCGCGGTTGAGCAGCCGCCACTGATGGAACAGCTTCGAGGCGTGCTCCGTCTCCAGGTCATCGTCAAGGCTGAATACACGAAGCCCCTCGTCATGGCGGTGCCGCCGGACGGAAACCGCCACGATCACCACTACCAGCGCCACCGCAGCCACCAGCAGCGCCACGGCGGCCCAAGGCCATAGCCAAGCCAATGTCATTACCGCCACCTTTCCACCAACGTCGACACCCATTCGGCGGCCTGCCTCACATCGGTCTGCCGAGCGGCGCTATTGAACTGCGGGTCGGCGAACTCCGCGGGGTAGAGGGCTTCGATGGTCTGCCGCAACAGGTTCAGTCCGTCGCGGTGGCGCGCGTCCCGGTCGCCGCGGTGCAGATCGGACAGCGTCTGGGCGCTCATATCCCGGCCGCTGACGGCGGAGGCGTAGTCGCGGGCGACGGCGGCCAGACGCAGGAACGCCTCCTCGCGGTCGATGACGTTGTTGTCGTGATCCTCGACGATGGCGTTGATGCGGTTGCGCCAGACGGACTTGCCGGTTGCGGCGGCGTGGACGCCCCGCGCAGCCGAGACACGCGGCTTGCGCCTGGGACGGGACAACACCACGGCCAGTACGATCGCGGCAATCATCACCGCCAGACATACCAGCAGCGCCGCAACCAGCGGCACGGTCAGATCGAGCTGGGGGATGACGGTCAGATCATCCGTGTTCAGGGATGACGTCATATCAACCTCCGATCCGCAATTCCGGCATGGCGGCGGAACGCAACTGGTTCCGACCCGACCGCGCCAACGTCACGGACACCAGACGGACGAAGGCCTCGAACATGGCGGCGCTGGAATCCGAACGGATCATATGCGATCCGCAGCGGGTCAGCTCGCGGTTCAGCGCGGCCGCCAGATAGGCGCGATGGGTGGCGACCTCGTCACGGGAACGCGCGTTCGACAGGAACGCCGGCACCGCGCGGCGCGACGTGCCGTCATATACGGGACAGTTCCGCCCGGTCCGCGAATCGAACGGATTGAGCGTGGCCACATCGATGAACACCATCGGATGCGTCTGCGCCAGACGGCGAATCGCCTCCAGATGACGCTGCCGCAACGCGTGCTCGTCGGTGGCCAGCACGATCAGCGCCTGACGGTCCCGTATGCGCCGGGCGTAGTCCAGCAGCGCATCGATGTTGCGCGGCCGATCCCATGAGCGCTGCAACGCCTGGTCGAGCGTGCGCTCGAACTGGGCGAATCCGCCGTTGAACGGCACGCGGGTGATGCTGGCGGCATCGCCGAACACCAGCGACACATCATCGGAGCGGCGCAGACTCAGCGCGGCGAACATGCGCAGCGCGTTGGCCGCCACCTCATAGGCGGGCTCGCCGGACGGGCAGGAACCGGTCATCTCCCGGCCGACGTCGAGCAGCAGCCAGACCCGGCTGGTGGATGGCCGTTCGCGCTGGACCACCATCGGGCGGCCCACACGGGCGCTGGTGCGCCAATCGATATGGCGCGCCTCGTCGCCCGGCTCGTAGACGCGGATATCCATCAGCTCGTCCACGCCGCCGCGGCGTTGCGAGGCATGCTCGCCTTCCAGCACCCCGAGTGCCTTGCGCACGGTGGGCAGGCTCAGCGAAGTGCCCAGCGCCTCGATCCTAGCGCGGATCGAATCGTTGGAACGGGCGCCTTGGATCATGGGACGGGAACCGCCTTGACCACCGAATCGATGACCTGGTCGGTGGAGACGCCGTCGGCCAGCGCCTCGAACGTGAGCATGATGCGGTGGCGCATCACCTCGTGCACGAAGGCCTTGATATCCTCCGGCACCACATAGTCGCGGCCGGACAGCAGCGCGTACGCCTGTCCGATGCGGATCAGCGCGATCGAGGCACGGGGGCTGGCCCCCAGACGGACCAGCGAATCGAGCCCCTGCAACGGATGGGAGCCGGCGCCGCGCGTGGTGGCGGCCAGATCGACCGCATACCGCATGATCGCATCGGAGACATGGACGCGTCGCGCCGACTTGCGCAGGAACTCCACATCGGCGATGGACAGCACGTCGTGGCTCAGCGCGTTGACGTCGACCACGTCCGAGCCGCGCTGCGTGAGCAACGCCAGCATGCGGCGCTCCTCATCCGCGGACGGGTAGGTCATGACCGCCTTCATCATGAAACGGTCCATCTGGGCCTCGGGCAGGTTGAACGTGCCCTCCTCCTCGATCGGGTTCTGCGTGGCGATGACCATGAACGGCTTGGGCAGTTCGATCCGCTCGCCACCGATGGTGGTGGCGCCCTCCGCCATGGCCTCCAGCATCGCCGACTGGGTTTTGGCGTTGGAACGGTTGATCTCGTCGAGCAGCACGAAGTTCGCGTGGATCGGGCCGATCTGCGTGGCGAAGCGCTGGGATGCGAAATCGAAGACCTGCGTGCCGACCAGATCCGAAGGCATGAGGTCCGGCGTGCACTGCACGCGCTTGAACGTGCCGGACACCGCGGTGGCCAGCGTCTGCGCCGCTGTGGTCTTGGCCAGGCCCGGCACCGATTCGATGAGGATATGGCCGCCGGCCACCAGCGTGACGATCAGCGATTCGCGCAGATTGTCCTGGCCGACCAAGGTCTGGGCGAACCGTGCACGCAGCAGGTCGGCGAGCTGACGGGCCCGCGTTACGTCGTCCTTGGCCAGCAGGCCGGTGGTGGGTGGCGTTGCGGGGGGCGTCGGTTGCTGCGGGACGGACTGGTGGATGGGGAAAAGCGGCATGATGATATCTTCCGATCGGCTGGTTGTACTCGCTTAGGTCAGTTATTGTAGCGGCTGGTTGGGAACGTCGGCTGCGGGAAGCGCCCAATCTACCGGTTTCGCGCCCATGGAGACCAACGCCTGGTTGGTCCGGGAGAACGGACGGGAGCCGAAGAACCCCCGTGATGCCGACAGGGGACTGGGATGGGGGGATTTGATGATGAACGCGTTGGTCAGCAGCGGCTCCAGCGTCTGCGCGTTGCGCCCCCACAGGATAGCGACCAGCGGTTTGGGACGTCCCTGCTCATCCGTGCGCGCGTTCAACGCGCGAATGGCGGCGTCGGTGACCTGCTCCCAGCCCTTGCCCTGATGACTGTTCGGACGGCCGACCTGCACGGTCAGACACCTGTTGAGCAGCATGACGCCCTGCTCGGTCCACGGGGTCAGGTCGCCGTTGGCGGGAGCCGGCACACCCAGATCGCTGACCAGCTCCTTGTAGATGTTGATTAGGCTCTTGGGCAGCGGCCGCACGTCGGGAGCCACGCAGAAACTCAATCCCACCGGATGCCCCGGCGTCGGGTAGGGGTCCTGTCCCACGATCAGCACCTTGATCGAGTCGAACGGAATCGTGAACGCGCGAAGGATATTGCGGCTGGCCGGCAGGTAATGCCTGCCCGCCGCCAACTCCGCGCGCAGGAAATCACCCATGGCGTGCACCACGGGCTCCACATCCGCCAGCGCGGCGGCCCAACCCGGGTCGATCAGTTCGGATAGCGGCTTGACATGTGCGGTACTCATGGATCCCACTGTAGGAGGCCCATACGATGATCCTGTGCACATCCGGCACATGCTGCCGGCCATTGCCACGCTCTGGCGATGGCGACGGCTACACTCGTGCTTGGAATGCGGATGAAAGGGAGCTCTGATGGCGCACACTGAGAAGGAAACCTACGGATCGTACTCGACCGACGCCTTTGACAACCCGCCGAGCGGACCTGTGGGGGTGCACCGCGGCCGCCGGTCGCTGGCGGTGCGTGTGGCGCCGTTCGTCGTGGTGATCGTGGTGGCGGCGCTCGCCGGATTGCTGGCATGGGGTATCGCCTCGGGAGAGCTGAACAAGGTGCCTTGGCCGTGGGCGCAGCAGTCCGCGCAGACCGCGCAGGACAGTAAGGGCGGCCAGGATGATGCCGCCGCGGATAATGGCGATGACGCGCAGGCTGATGCGGACGATCAGGACGACGCCGCCAATCAGGGCGAGAATGAGGGGCAGGACGTCGGCGAGGGCGATGCGCAGTCGGATGACGCGGCCACGCAGGAGCCGCAGACCGAGCCCGAGACCCAGCCCGAACAGACCGTGAACTACAACACGTCCGTGCGTGTCATCAACGCCACCGGCGTCAACGGGTACGCCGCCCAGCAGTCGGGCGTCCTGCAGTCGGTGGGGTACACGAGCGTCATCGCGGCCAATCCCTCCGGCGGCGCGTTGCCGTCCATGAACGTGGTGTGGTACCAGAACGAAACCGATCTGGCCACCGCGCAGAACATCGCCGACACCCTGGGCATCGCTACGGTGGAGCAGGCCACCGGCATCGCCGATCCGATTGTGGTGGTGTACATCGCCGCACAGTGATCTTTTCATGCCAACAGCGCAATCGCCGTGGCGAGGTTGGCACTCGGGCCCCGAGAGTGCTAATGTCCCAATTAGCACTCGGAGGCCAAGAGTGATAACCGGCAGCTGACGGCTGGATGTCCTCCGCGGTTTCACGAGTGGGAACAGTACCGTGTAGCCATATGTGGAGGAACAATGGCAAAGATCATCGCATACAACGAGGAAGCCCGCCAGGGCATGCTCGCGGGTCTCGACAAGCTCGCGGACACCGTCAAGGTCACGCTGGGCCCGAAGGGCCGCAACGTCGTGCTCGACAAGACCTACGGCGCCCCGACCATCACCAACGATGGCGTGTCCATCGCCAAGGAGATCGAGCTTGAGGATCCGTACGAGCGCATCGGCGCCGAGCTGGTCAAGGAAGTCGCCAAGAAGACCGACGACGTCGCGGGCGACGGCACCACCACCGCCACCGTGCTGGCCCAGTCCCTCGTGCATGAGGGTCTGAAGAACGTGGTCGCCGGTTCGAACCCGATCGCGCTGCGCCGCGGCATCGAGAAGGCCACCGACGTCATCGTCAAGGAGCTCATCGCCGCCGCCAAGGACGTGGAGACCAAGGACCAGATCGCCGCGACCGCCACCATCTCCGCCGCCGATCCGGAAGTCGGCGAGAAGATCGCCGAGGCTCTCGACAAGGTCGGCCAGGACGGCGTCGTGACCGTTGAGGACAACAACCGCTTCGGCCTGGACCTCGAGTTCACCGAGGGTATGCGCTTCGACAAGGGCTACATCGCCCCGTACTTCGTCACCAACGCCGAGGACCAGACCGCCGTGCTCGAGGATCCGTACATCCTCCTGACCTCCGGCAAGGTCTCCAGCCAGCAGGACGTGGTGCACATCGCCGAGCTCGTGATGAAGACCGGCAAGCCGCTGCTGATCATCGCCGAGGACGTTGACGGCGAGGCGCTGCCGACCCTGATCCTGAACAAGATTCGCGGCACCTTCAACTCCTGCGCCGTCAAGGCCCCGGGCTTCGGCGACCGCCGCAAGGCCATGCTGCAGGATATGGCCATCCTGACCGGCGCCCAGGTGGTGTCCGACGAGCTGGGCCTGAAGCTCGACTCCGTGGACCTGTCCGTGCTCGGCTCCGCCAAGAAGGTCATCGTCTCCAAGGACGAGACCACCATCGTCTCCGGTGCCGGCTCCGCCGAGGATGTGGCCGCCCGCGTGGCCCAGATCCGCGCCGAGATCGAGAACACCGACTCCGACTACGACCGCGAGAAGCTGCAGGAGCGTCTGGCCAAGCTGGCCGGTGGCGTGGCCGTCATCAAGGTCGGCGCCGCCACCGAGGTGGAGGCCAAGGAGCGCAAGCACCGCATCGAGGACGCGGTGCGCAACGCCAAGGCCGCCATCGAGGAAGGCCTGCTGCCCGGCGGTGGCGTGGCCTTGGTCCAGGCCGCCAAGAAGGCCGAGACCGACGAGGCCATCACCTCGCTGTCCGGCGAGGAGGCCACCGGTGCCGCCATCGTGTTCCGCGCCATCGAAGCCCCGATCAAGCAGATCGCCGAGAACTCCGGCGTCTCCGGTGACGTGGTCTTCAACAAGGTCCGTGAGCTGCCGGAGGGCCAGGGCTTCAACGCCGCCACCGACACCTACGAGGATCTGCTGGCCGCCGGCGTGACCGACCCGGTCAAGGTGACCCGTTCCGCCCTGCAGAACGCCGCCTCCATCGCCGGTCTGTTCCTGACCACCGAAGCCGTGGTGGCCAACAAGCCGGAACCGCCGGCAGCCGCTCCGGCCAACGCCGACATGGGCTACTGATCCGGCCGTCCCGGTAAGGGGCAGCGGATGCGCATAGCGTAACGGAAGGGAGACACCCCGTAACGGGTGTCTCCCTTCTGCATTATGTGCGTTCGCGGGTGTGCGTTCCGGGGCGGGCGCCGCCCATCATCCGGCCGCGAACAGCCGGGAGGCCTGCATCTCCGCATCGGCATAGACCATGGAGGCTTGGGTCAGCGCGTTCTGGATGGATTCCAACGAGGCCTCCATCTGTTGCTGCGCCGCATGCCATTGGGTGAACACCGATGCGAACTGGGTGGCCGCTGTGCCGCGCCAGGCGTCCTGCAGCGCGTTGAGATTGGCGACCATGCCGCCGGTGGCCTCCCTGATCGAGGCGATCGATGCCGAGACCGCCGCGCTGGAGGATTGGATGCGTTCCGGATCCACTTGATACTGTGCCATGATGTTCCTTTCCGTATTCGGGGTTGCTGGCTGCCGTGGGCGGACGACATTGACTCAGCCGACCGCTATGGTGGAGGGTATGTCGGAATCGAATAACGCGGATGGGAAAACGGGTATTGTGGTCGAACGGTTGACGGCGCGCAGGCTGTCCGCTGCGGTGTCCAATCCTTGCAAATGGCTGGTTTCCGCACTTGCTGCGACACTTGCGCTGATCATGTGGATAACTCCCGTCGGCCTTGCGGACGAGACCGGGGAGGACACGGATCCGGACCTGGACGGCGGTGCGCTCACCAGCTCCATCACGGATACGGAGAACCTGCTGGGATCCAACGTGACCGAGGTGACCGATGCCATCGACCAGTTGCATGAACAGACGGGCGTATCGGTCCGTCTGCTGTACCTGTCGTCGTTCAGCGCAGGGGAGGGACAGGTCGATCAATGGGCCAGCGATGTGCTGGAATCCACCGACCCGGAACCCAATACCGTGCTGCTGGCCGTGGCCTCGCACGACGGCAACCTGGTGGTTGCGGTGTCGGCCAACTCCGATGAATGGCTGCATCGTCAGAGCACGGTGGATGAACTCTCCCAGGCCGCACTCGATCCGCTGGTGGAGAACGACACCCCCGACTGGTCCGCTTCGGCGCTGGACATGATCGAACAGATCAATGTGGTGTACCGCACCGCCACCTCGCCGTCGGTCATCGTGATCGGTGCGGCGGCGCTCGGTGGCGTGGTGGTGATTCTGGCGATCGTCGTGGTCGTCATGCTGGTTCGGCGCCGCCGTCGGCGGCAGCCGTCCGACGAGACGGAACCCGCGGAGACGACCGAAACCGTTGCCGAGGACACGGGACTGTCCGAGGCAGAAGCAGAACCGACCGAGGCGATGACGGAACCGGCCGAATCGGAACCGGTGGAGGAGACGAAGCCGATCGAGACGGAACCGGTCGAAGAATCGGAACCGATTGGGGAACCCGAGCCGGCTTCCCGGAAATCCCGTTGGCCGTTGCGCAGGAAACCGCGTGGCCGTCACAGCGCCTGACCTCAACCTACAGCGAACATTCAGGAAAACGTCAGTCAAAGGGATGAAGCTGGAAGCATGAGCAAAACCATTGAAGCATCGATTGTTGTTGTGGATGATGAGCCGTCCATCCGGGAATTGCTGGTGGCGTCGCTGCATTTCGCCGGATTCGAGGTGCAGACCGCCGCTTCCGGGTCCGAGGCCATCGAGGTCATCGAAAAGGCCCAGCCGGATCTGATCGTGTTGGATGTCATGCTGCCGGATATCGACGGATTCACCGTCACCCGTCGCATCCGCCAGGAGGGCATCGACGCCCCGGTGCTGTTCCTGACCGCTCGGGATGACACCCAGGACAAGGTGATGGGCCTGACCGTGGGCGGGGACGATTATGTGACCAAGCCGTTCAGCCTGGAGGAGGTCGTGGCCCGCATCCGTGCCATCCTGCGGCGTACCCGCGAGCAGGTGGAGGATGACCCGATCATCCGCGTCGGCGATCTGGAGATCAACGAGGATTCGCACGACGTCTCCCGTGCCGGCCAGTCGATCGACCTGAGCCCGACCGAATACAAGCTGCTGCGCTACCTGATGGACAACGAGGGCCGCGTGCTGTCCAAGGCGCAGATCCTCGACCACGTCTGGCAGTACGACTGGGGCGGGGACGCCGCCATCGTGGAGTCCTACATCTCCTATCTGCGCAAGAAGGTCGACGGCATCATGGTCACCGACGAGAACGGTGAACAGCATAAGGTCGCGCCGCTGATCGAGACCAAGCGCGGCATCGGCTATATGATCCGCGCTCCCAAGACCGTTCAGGGGGCCTGATGGTCAAGGAAGGCACTGCGGCCCACGGCACCGGGGCGGACACCTCCGTGCCGCCGACCGTGCCGGGGAGCGGCAAACCTTCCAAGACCCCGGGCAAGGAGTCCGCGATCAGGCGGATCGTCAGGGAGCGGTGGAACGCCATCTCATTGAGCACCAAGCTGGTCACCACCCTGCTGGTGCTGCTGACCATCGGCGTGGCCGGCATCTCGTTCTCGATCCGCCAGCTGGTGAGCAACTACCTGCTGGAGAAGGTGGACGCCCAGATCGTCCAGCAGGCCAACCTGGTGTTCCAGAACATCAACTCGTTGCGTGACAGCGATACGAATTCGTCCGGCATGACGAGCTATTTCCTGCAGATCAGGGACACCGACGCCAACATCCTGACCACGCCGCTGAAGCCGACCATCGCCGAAGGCGTGGTGTCGGAACCGATCCTGCCGGCCAGCGGCACCATGGGCGACGTGGTGTTCGGCGAACCGTTCACCACCTCGGCCATTGTCCACCTGAGCGGGGAGATCCCCAGCCGTTCCACGCTGTCGACGGCCCGTGCCCCCTGGCGCGTGGTGGCGATGCGCGTCATGCAGAACGACAACTTCGTCAATATCGTCTTCATCGGACTGCCGCTGGGCGATTCCATCGACACCATATCCAGCCTGACACGGTACTGCATCATGGTCGGCACGGCGGTCGTCCTGCTCGGCGGCGTGCTCGGCATGCTGGTGGTGCAGGGCACGCTCGCCCCGCTCAAGCGCATCGAGAAGACCGCCGCCAAAATCGCCGCGGGCGATCTGAAGCAGCGCATCCCGGCCATGCCGGAGAACACGGAGATCGGCTCGCTGTCGGCATCATTGAACGCCATGCTGGCGCGGATCGAACGAAGTTTCCATGAACAGCAGGAGACCACCGACAAGATGAAACGGTTCGTCTCCGACGCCAGCCATGAGCTGCGCACGCCGTTGGCCGCCATCCACGGGTACGCCGAACTGTACAAGATGCAGCGCGACATGCCCGGCGCCCTGGAACGCGCCGACGAATCCATCGCGCATATCGAGGCGTCGAGCTCCCGCATGACCGTGCTGGTGGAGGATCTGCTGTCATTGGCCAGGCTGGATGAAGGCCGTGGCATCGATATCACGCAGCAGGTGAACCTGACCGCAATCGTCAAGGACGCTGCCGATGACCTGCACGCGCTGGATCCGGAACGCGGCATCACCTGCGGTGCGGTGGGATTCATGCCGCGTCAGGGGGACGAACCGTCGCGTCTGATGTTCGAACTCAAGGATCTGCCCGCGATCACCCTGCATGGGGATGCATCGCGCCTGCGCCAGGTCGTGACGAACATCGTCGGCAACATCCATCGGTACACCCCGGCCGACTCGCCGGTGGAGGTGTCGATGGGGGAGGTCATCGCCTCCATCGGCGGCGATTCACTCGGCCGCATGCCGGCTACGGAGCAGTCGCTGCGGCATTTCCTGGACGCCGTCGAGGTCGGCCAATCCGTACACGTGGGCATGCGGTACGCCGTCGTGCGTTTCAGCGACCACGGACCGGGCGTGCCCGCCGAATCGCGGGCGCGCATCTTCGAACGGTTCTACACGGCCGATCCCTCGCGCGCCCGGCAGAAGGGCGGTACCGGACTGGGCATGGCGATCGTGGAATCGGTGGTCAAGGCGCACCACGGGTTCATCTGCGCCTGCCAGACCGACGGCGGCGGCCTGACCATTGTTGTGGTGCTGCCGATCGCTCCGGTCGAGATCCCCGTCATGAGCTCGCCGGGCGGCAAACAGGCCAAGGGTGCCAAGCAGCAGAAGTCCGGTAAATCGTTGTTCGCCCCGAAATCCGCCAAATCCGCAAAACCCTCCAAACCGGATAAGCCGGACAGGCGAGGTGTCGAACGCAAGCCGTAGTGCGGGCCGTTACGCCATAGGCCGCATAGGTATGGCGTGAGGTAGAATAAGAGGTCGGTTTGATGGCACGGGCAGAGGGTCCGTGCCAGAGGTATAGAGCAGAGACGAGGTGTGAGATGCCGAGTGGACGTGTGCGGTGGTTCGATGCGAATAAGGGATATGGCTTCATCATCAACGAGGAGGGCGATGACGTCTTCATGTCGGCGTCGGCGCTGCCCAAGGGCGTGACCACGCTGCGCAAGGGGGCCAAGGTCGAGTATTCGGTGGTTGACGGCCGCAGGGGGCCGCAGGCCATGAACGTGCATCTGATCGCCTCCGCGCCGTCCCTGGTCAAGGCCACCCGCCCGAAGCCTGACGACATGGCGGCCATTGTGGAGGACCTGATCAAGCTGCTGGACGCGGCCGGCAACGGTCTGCGCCGCCACCGGTACCCGTCCGCCGCCGAGAGCAAGAAGCTGGCGACGTTGCTGCGCGCGGTAGCCGACAACTTTGACGTGGAGGACTGAGAGCGGACATGCCCGATATGATGCTGGACCCACAGACGATCGCCCGTAGCGTGGCCCGAGCGATGGCCGATGACCCGGATCAGGTCGGCGCGTTCGTGGAAGCCATCGACATGGGCGATGGCGTGACCGACTTCCGGTTCGCCACCGAATACCGTGGGTATGAGGGATGGCAGTGGTCGGTGACGCTTTTCCACGATGAGGAGCTCGACCGTTGGACGGTGAACGAATCGTCGCTGGTGCCCACCGATCAGGCGTTGCGTCCGCCGGAATGGGTGCCGTGGAAGGATCGTCTGGAACCGACCGATCTGTCGGTGACCGACTCGATTGGCACCGATCCGGATGATCCGCGGCTGGAGGAGGGATTCCGCCGCACCGAACCGGTCGATGAGCGGCCGCAGACGGAGGATGGTGCCGATAACGCGGCAGCCGTGCTGGCGAGCGATGAAGTGGCTTCGTCCGAGGACGTGCCGACGCCCCCCGATGCCGAGTCCGGGGAGGGGAGCGATTCTGAGGTTGCGGCGACCGCGCAATCCGACGTGGATGATGCCGTGGATGAGTTCGACCTGTCCCGCAGGCACGTGCTGAGTCCCCTGGGGCGCTCCCAGACCGCCAAGCGCTGGTACGAGGGGCCGCGTGGCCCCAAGTCGCTGTCGACCAAGACGGCCGGAGGCCATACCTGCGCCACCTGCGGGTTCTTCGTGCCGCTCAAGGGCGAGCTGAACCTGCTGTTCGGCGTGTGTGCGAATAAGTGGAGCCCGGATGACGGCCGCGTGGTGTCGCTGGACCACGGGTGCGGCGAGCACTCGGAGATCGAACCGCCGGAGCCGACGCATCTGTGGGTGCAGTCCAAACCGGCGTTCGATGATCTGCATATCGACATCATCGCCCACGCCCCGCGCGAGGAAAGTCCCGAGGTTGAACTCATCGAGCGGATCAACGACCGCGACGAGGACGAGGCCACCGACGAGGACATCGATGCGAACGTGACCGCCGAGGACGACGTTGACGAGACGGAGGAGACCGGGGTGACTGCGGAACAGCCGCAGGTCGAGGAGACGATCGATCTGAGCGGCGACGTCGTCCCCTCCGCGGAGCATGCGGATGACGAGCCCGACGGATCCGACACGGAACGGTTCGAGACCGAATCCGCCGACGCGCGGGATGCCGCCGGGGAGTCCGGAAGCCAGACCGACACGTCCGTGCGGGTGGAGCCGGAACCGGAATCCGAATCGGACGATTCCGCGGATCCGGACGATTCGACTGCACAGAACGCCTAGGAGACAACGTTTTGCGTCCACAGCGCAATTCGCGGGGAACGGGAAATAAACGTCACCGCGAATCGGTAGAGTGATGTGGACTATCACAATTGGAAGGACAAGCATGTTCGAACGGTTTACCGACCGTGCGCGGCGCGTGATCGTGTTGGCGCAGGAGGAGGCTCGTGCCCTCCAGCACAACTACATCGGCACCGAACACCTGCTGCTGGGTCTGATTCGCGAAGGCGAGGGCATTGCGGCCAAGGCGTTGACCGCCAAGGGCGTGTCCTTGGACGACACCCGCAAGCAGGTCGAGGAGATGATCGGCAAGGGGACCGCGGCCCCCAACGGCCACATCCCCTTCACCCCGCACGCCAAGCAGGTGCTGGAGCTGAGCCTGAGGGAGGCCCTGCAGCTCGGCCACAGCTATATCGGCACCGAGCATATCCTGCTCGGCCTGATCCGTGAGGGCGAGGGCGTGGGCACCCAGGTGCTCATCAAGATGGACGTGGACCTGGGCGAGCTGCGCAGCACGACCATCGACTTGATTCGCGGCAATTCCGGCGGCGAGAAGGGCAAGGGCGATCTGGCGAACGCCGGTGGCGTGGCCGACAAGCGCAACCAGAGCGGTTCGGCGATCCTGGACCAGTTCGGCCGCAACCTGACCGCCGAGGCCGCGGAAGGCAAGCTGGACCCGGTCATCGGCCGCACCAACGAGATCGAACGCGTGATGGTGGTGCTCTCCCGCCGTACGAAGAACAATCCGGTGCTGATCGGCGAGCCGGGCGTCGGCAAGACCGCCGTCGTCGAAGGCCTGGCCCAGAAGATCCAGGCCGGCGACGTGCCGGAGACGCTGAAGGGCAAGCAGGTCTACTCGCTGGATCTGGGTTCCATGGTGGCCGGTTCGCGGTACCGTGGCGACTTCGAGGAGCGTCTGAAGAAGGTGCTCAAGGAGATCAAGACCCGCGGCGACATCGTGCTGTTCATCGATGAGATCCATACGATCGTCGGCGCCGGTTCGGCCGATGGCGCGTTGGGCGCCTCGGATATGCTGAAGCCGATGCTGGCGCGTGGCGAGCTGCAGACCATCGGAGCCACCACCACCGACGAATACCGCAAGTACATCGAGAAGGATGCGGCGCTGGAACGCCGGTTCCAGCCGATTCAGGTATCCGAGCCGACCATCGCGGAAACGATCGAGATCTTGAAGGGCCTGCGTGAGCGCTATGAGAACCATCATCATGTGACGATCACCGATGCCGCTCTGCAGACCGCGGCGGAGCTTTCGGCCCGGTACATCCAGGACCGTAACCTGCCGGACAAGGCGATCGACCTGATCGACGAGGCCGGTGCGCGCCTGCGCATCAAGCGTCTGACCGCGCCGCCGGAGCTCAAGGAGCTCGATGCCAAGATCGCGCGGATCTCCGCCGACAAGGACAAGGCCATCAAGGATCAGGACTTCGAGAAGGCCGCCGAGCTGCGTGACAGCCAGGAGAAGCTGGAGCAGGAGCGCAAGCAGAAGGAGCAGGCATGGCGTGAGGGCGAATCCGACGTCAAGATGGTGGTGGATGAGGATGTCATCGCGCAGGTGATCTCCCAGTCCACCGGCATTCCGGTGTTCAAGCTCACCCAGGCCGAGTCCAAGAAGCTGCTGGGCATGGAGAGCGAGCTGCACAAGCGCATCATCGGCCAGGACGAGGCCGTCTCTGCGCTGTCGCGTTCGATTCGCCGCACCCGTGTAGGGCTCAAGGATCCCAAGCGTCCGTCCGGTTCGTTCATCTTCGCCGGTCCGACCGGCGTGGGCAAGACCGAGCTGGCCAAGGCGCTGGCCGAGTTCCTGTTCGACGATGAGGACGCGCTGATCCGCGTGGATATGTCGGAGTTCTCCGAGAAGTACGCGGCCTCGCGTCTGTTCGGCGCGCCCCCGGGATACGTCGGCTACGAGGAGGGTGGCGAGCTCACCGAGAAGGTGCGCCGCAAGCCGTTCTCCGTGGTGCTGTTCGATGAGATCGAGAAGGCCCATCCGGACATCTTCAACACGCTGCTGCAGGTGCTGGATGACGGTCACCTGACCGACGGCCAGGGCCGCAAGGTGGATTTCAAGAACACGATCATCATCCTGACCACGAACTTGGGGTCGAGCAACATCGCCAAGTCGGCCAATACCGGCTTCAGCCTGGGGTCGAACACCGAGTCGAGCTACCAGCGGATGAAGGATCAGGTGAGCACGGAGCTCAAGCAGCAGTTCCGTCCCGAGTTCCTCAACCGTCTGGACGACATCATCGTGTTCCGTCAGCTCACCGAACCGCAGGTGCGCCAGATCGTGGACCTGGATGTGAACAAGCTCAACGACCGCCTGTTCGACCGCCACATGTCGCTCGAACTGACCGACGCCGCCAAGGACCTGCTTGCGCAGAAGGGCTTCGACCCGCTGCTGGGCGCCCGTCCGCTGCGCCGTGTCATCCAGCGCGACATCGAGGACGCCATCTCGGAGAAGATCCTGCTCGGCGAGCTCGAAGACGGCCAGCGCGTGGTCGTGGATGCGGAGGGTGAAGGCATCCTCGGCGAGTTCACGTTCCGCGGCGAGCGTTTCGAGGAACCCGAACTCGTTGGTGCCGCGTCCGCTGCCGAGGACACTGCGGAATCGGAGCAGCCCACGGAATGACGCCGGACGGTGTCGTGCACACGATATAGGTGATGGAGGTGGCCCGGGCGTCATGGATTCTGCCATGGCGACCGGGCCACCTCATACCATCAGCGAACGAGGCTACGGTTGCGGTGGCCGAGCACCGGAGAACCGACACGGGATATGAAAAAGGTGCGCCCCCTAAGAGGGGGTGCACCAGTGAAAACCGGTTTGGAACGGGGCTTAGCGGATCGCGTTGAGCCACTGCTCCTTGGTGGCCTTCTCGGCCTCCAGCGCGGCCTTCTTCTTCGGGTCGATCTCGGCGGCGATCTTCTCATCCAGCTCGGCGAGCTGAGCGGTCAGCTGCACCTCGAAGCTGGACTTGCGGGCGTCGGCCTCCGGATCGGTCTGCTTCCAGGCGGCGTCCTCCACGGCCTTGATCTGACGGTCGACGGCATCCAGGCGGGACTCGATGCGGTGCATCGCCTCACGCGGCACATAGCCGATCTGATCCCATTCCTCCTGGATGGCGGCCAGCGCCTGACGCGCCTTCTTGGCGGCGGCCTCGTCGGCCACCGGCACCAGCGCCTCGGCCTGCTTGAGGAGCTCCTCCTTCCTGGACAGGTTCTCCTTCTCGGCCGAGTTGGTCTGGTCGCGGTCGGCCTGACGCGCGTTGAAGAACGTGTCGGCGGCCTCGCGGAAACGCGCCCACAGGGCGTCGTCCTCGTTGCGGCCGGCGCGGCCGGCCTGCTTCCAACGACCCATCAGCTCGTTGAACTTGCGGGAGGTCTCGCCCCAAGCGGTCGAGTCCTTGATCTCGTTGGCCTCGGCGATGATCGCCTCCTTGGCCTCGCGGGCGTGGTTGCGCTCGTTGTCGCGGGCCTGCGCCCACTTGCGGCGAGCCTGGTTGAACGTGGTGCGGGCCTGGGAGAACCGCTTCCACAGCGCGTCCGCATCCGCCTTGTCGATGCGGATGGTGGTGCGCTGATGCTCCTGCCACTGCTCGAAGAGATTACGGAACTTGTCCGCGGTCGAACGCCAGTTCGTGTTGTCGCCCAGCGAGGCGGCCAGTGCCTCGGCCTTCTCCACAATCGCGGTGCGCTCGGCCACGGCTTTGTCCATCGCGGCCTTGCGGGCCTCGGCGATGGCGGCCTTCTTGGCGGCGGCCTCGGCCTTCAGCTCCTCGAACTGCGCCTTGATGGCGGCGATGTCGCCCACCACGGCCGGTTCGGCGGTCTCCTCGGTCAGAGTCTTGAGCGTGTCGTCGATCTCACGGTTCTTCACGTTGGCGGACTTCAGACGGTTGGCGAACAGGTCCAGCTTGGCCTTCAGATCCAGATACCGGCGTGCGTACAGCGCCAGCGCCTCCTCCTTGGAGGCGTCCGGGAACTGGCCGACCTCGCGTTCGGCATCGCCCTCGCGCACGAACACGGTGCCGTTGTCGTCCACGCGGCCGAATGCCTCGGCCGCCGTCACGTCGGCCTGGGAATAGGTGACGGTCGACCGCTTGGGCGCATGCTGCTGCGGCGTCTTCTTCGCGAACGCCGCGGGGGAGGGGGCATGCGGCTTCGGCATCGCGGCCGGGGTCGGCGCCGGCGTGGGGGCCTCGGCCACCGTTTCCTCGACGACGGTCGTCTCCTCGACGACGACGGTCTCCTCGGGAGCGGGCGCCGTTGCCTGCTCGGTGATTTCGGTGGTGTTCTCGGGTGTGGTGACATTCTCGTCGGCCATGGCCAGCTCCTTAGGCTTGTCGTAAGTGAGGGGCGGGAAAACAGCCGGCCACGACCGGTTATTTTCACCAACCTCTATGTATTATAGGGAACCGTGGCTAAAGGTGCATCACTATCAGGATTTCCAGAGTGGCTCCCCTCTGAACGTGTTGTGGAGCAGCGTGTCATCGACACGCTCCGTAAGGTTTTCGAGCTCAATGGGTTCATCGGCATCGAGACACGCGCGGTGGAACCGGGCTCCAGCCTGCTCAAGAAAGGCGAGACCAGCAAGGAGATCTACCTGCTGAGCCGTCTGCAGGAGGTCGGTCAGGAGAACGACACCCCGGTGGAGGACCGGTTGGGCCTGCACTTCGATCTGACCGTGCCGCTGAGCCGGTATGTGGTCGAGCATGCCAACGACCTGGCCTTCCCCTTCAAGCGGTGGCAGATCCAGAAGGTCTGGCGCGGCGAACGCCCCCAGGAGGGCCGTTTCCGTGAATTCGTGCAGGCCGACATCGACGTGATCGGCAATGGGGAACTGCCGGACCACTACGAGGTGGAATTGCCGCTGGTGATGGTCTCCGCGCTGGAGGCCCTGCGCGAGTTCGGCTTGCCGAAGGCCACCGTGCACGCGAACAACCGCAAACTGTCCGAGGGCTTCTACCGTGGTCTGGGCCTGAACGACATCGAAGGCGTGCTGCGCGAGATCGACAAGCTCGACAAGATCGGCGCCGACGAGGTGGCCAAGCTGCTCGTCGGCGAGTGCGGCGCCAGCGAGGCGCAGGCCGCGGCCTGCCTGGAGCTGGCCAACCTGACCGCCGCGAACGGCGCGGAACTGGCCGAACGCTTCGATGCCCTGTGCGCCGCGCACGGCATCGCCACCGACTCCGACGCCTACGTGCTGGCCCGCCAGGGGCTCGACACCCTGGCCATGATCGTGGACGAGGCAGCCCGTATCCGCCCCGGCTCGGTGATCGCGGACCTGAAGATCGCCCGCGGACTGGACTACTACACCGGTTCCGTATACGAGACGTTCCTCGACGGCGCGGCATCGCTCGGCTCGATCTGCTCGGGCGGCCGCTATGACAACCTGGCCTCCCAGGGCAACCGCAAGTACCCGGGCGTCGGCCTGTCGATCGGTCTGTCCCGCCTGGTCTCCTACATGCTGCACACGGCCGGCGCCAAGGCCTCCCGGATCTCCCCGGCGGCCGTGCTGGTGGCCGTGTGGAACGAGGAGGACCGCGCCGCATCGAACGAGATCGCGGGCCGGCTGCGCGCCCGCGGCATCGCCACCGACGTGGCCCCCACCGCGGCCAAGCTCGGCAAGCAGATCAAGTATGCCGACAAGCTCGGCATTCCGTACGTGTGGTTCCCTGCGGACCGGAGCGATCCGGAAGCCGTGGACGAGGTCAAGAACATCGTGACCGGCGACCAGGAACCGGCCGATGCCAAGTCGTGGGAGCCGGATACGCTGGTTGCCCGGCAAACCGTGGAGATTCAAGGAGTGGAAGCAGCATGAGCCAGACGGCTTACAGAACACATCACGCCACCGAAGTCACCGAAGCGCTGGTCGGCGAGCAGGTGACGCTCGCCGGTTGGGTCGACCGTCGTCGCGATCACGGCGGTGTGGCCTTTGTGGACCTGCGCGATAGCTCGGGCCTGGTTCAGGTGGTCATCAACGACGAGGAGATGGCCCGACCGCTCAGGAGCGAGTTCGTGGTCCGCGTGATCGGCGCCGTGCGCCTGCGCCCGGAAGGCAACGAGAACGAGCATCTGGCCACCGGCAAGGTCGAGGTGGTGGCCCGGTCCATCGAGATCCTCGCCAAGTCCGACGCGCTGCCGTTCCAGGTCTCCACCGCGCTCGAGAACGAATCCGAGAACAAGCTGCCGGGCGAGGACGTGCGCCTGAAGTACCGCTATCTGGATCTGCGCCGTCCGTCCATGCAGCGCAACATCAAGCTGCGCTCCGACATGGCCAAGGCCGCCCGCCAGGCCCTCGACGAGATGGGCTTCACCGAGGTCGAGACCCCGACGATGATCAAGTCCACGCCTGAAGGCGCCCGCGACTTCCTCGTGCCCGCCCGTCTGGTGCCCGGCTCCTGGTACGCGTTGCCGCAGTCCCCGCAGCTGCTCAAGCAGCTGCTGATGGTCTCCGGTGTCGAGCGCTACTACCAGATCGCCCGCTGCTACCGTGACGAGGACTTCCGCGCCGACCGCCAGCCCGAGTTCACCCAGCTCGACATGGAGATGGCGTTCGTGGACCAGGAGGACGTGATCGCGATGGCCGAGAAGGTCATCGCGGCGATCTGGAAGGCCGCCGGCTACGAGGTCAAGCTGCCGATCCAGCGCATCACCTGGCAGGAGGCGATGGACAAGTACGGCACCGACAAGCCGGATCTGCGCTTCGGCAATGAGCTGATCGAGCTCACCGACTACTTCAAGGACACGCCGTTCCGCGTGTTCCAGGCCCCGTATGTGGGCGCCGTGCTCTTCAAGGGCGGCGCCGCCACGCCGCGTCGCCAGTTCGACGCCTGGCAGGATTGGGCCAAGCAGCGCGGCGCCAAGGGCCTGGCCTACGTGGTGTTCGCCGAGGACGGCGAACTCAAGGGCCCGGTGGCCAAGAACCTGTCCGAAGCCGAGCGTGCGGGCCTGAAGGAGGCCGTGGGCGCCGAGGACGGCGACGCCGTGTTCTTCGCCGCCGGTCCGCGCACCTCCTCCCAGAACCTGCTGGGCGCCGTGCGCGTGGAGCTCGCCGATCGCGCCGGCCTGCTCAAGCCCGACGACTTCGCCTTCACCTGGGTGGTGGACTTCCCGCTGTTCAAGTCCACCGAGGACGAGGATGACGACGACGTGGCGGTCGGCCACTCCAAGTGGACCTCGATGCACCACCCGTTCACGATGCCGTCCGCCGACTGGATCGACACCTTCGACCAGGATCCCGAGCACGCGATGAGCGACTCCTACGACATCGTCTGCAACGGCGAGGAGATGGGCGGCGGTTCCGTCCGTATCCACCGTGACGACATCCAGGATCGCGTCCTCGACGTCCTGGGCATCACCAAGGAGGAGGCCGACGAGAAGTTCGGCTTCCTGCTCGAGGCCTTCAAGTACGGCGCCCCGCCGCACGCCGGCATCGCCCTGGGTTGGGACCGCACCGCCTCGATCCTGGCCGGCACCGACACCATCCGCGACGTCATCGCCTTCCCGAAGGCCGGCGGCGGCCGCGACCCGCTGACCGGCGCCCCGGCCCCGATCACGGACGAGCAGCGCGCCGAAACCGGCGTCGACTATGATCCCGACGAGGACGAGGACTGATATTCCTCGCATGCGATAACGCTTGGAACCCCGGCCGTTCGGCCGGGGTTCCCGCATATACGGGCGCGGACGAGATCGACGGCAATCGGTTCGTAACAGCGCGTCGGTATAATGACGATTTATGTCAGAACAGAATGAAGTAACAACGCAGATGCGCCAGCCGGAGACGCTGGCAACAGGGAGGTCGGACGCCGGTTATCCGCTGGTCGAACTGTCCCACGTCGACAAGCACTACGATAAGCTGCACGTCCTCAAGGACATCAACCTGACCGTGAACAAAGGCGAGGTACTGGTCGTCGTCGGACCGTCCGGATCGGGCAAATCGACGATGTGCCGCACCATCAACCGCCTGGAGACCATCGACTCGGGCGTGATCCGCGTCGACGGCAAGCCGCTGCCGCAGGAGGGCAAGGAGCTGGCGAACCTGCGCGCCGAGGTCGGCATGGTGTTCCAGTCGTTCAACCTGTTCGCCAACAAGACGATCCTCGAGAACGTGACGCTTGCGCCGATCAAGGTCCGCCACATGGACAAGAAGGAGGCCGAGGACCTGGCCATGGACCTGCTCGACCGCGTCGGCGTGGCCTCGCAGGCCGGCAAGATGCCGTCCCAGCTGTCGGGCGGCCAGCAGCAGCGCGTGGCCATCGCCCGCGCCCTGGCCATGCGGCCGAAGGTCATGCTGTTCGACGAACCCACCTCCGCGCTCGACCCCGAGATGGTCAACGAGGTGCTGGACGTCATGGTCGAACTCGCCCACGAGGGCATGACGATGATCTGCGTCACCCACGAGATGGGCTTCGCCCGTAAGGCGGCCGACCGCATCGTGTTCATGGCCGACGGTCGGATTCTGGAATCCGGCACGCCTGACGAGTTCTTCGACCATCCGAAGACCGACCGCGCCAAGGACTTCCTCTCGAAGATCCTGACCCACTGACGGCGGAGGCGCGTATGAAGCAACACATCATCACCCGTGCGCTCGCCGCCGCGTGCGCCCTGGCCTGCGCGGTGTCGCTCGCCGGATGCGGCGCGAGCGAGGAAGGCAAGATCCGCATCGGCATCAAGTTCGACCAGCCGGGCCTGGGCTTCAAGAAGTCCGGCACCTACGTCGGCTTCGATGTGGATGTGGCCACGTACATCGCCGAGGAGCTCGGCTACACCCGTGACGAGATCGTCTGGAAGGAGGCACCGTCCGCGCAGCGTGAGGCCATGCTGCAGAACGGCGACGTCGACATGATCATCGCCACCTATTCGATCACCGATTCGCGCAAGGCGGTCGTGGACTTCGCCGGCCCGTACTTCGTGGCCGGCCAGGACCTGCTCGTGCGCGACGACGAGACCGAGATCAACGGCCCCGAGGACCTCAACGGCAAGCGCCTGTGCTCGGTGACCGGATCGACCTCCGCCGTGACCGTCAAGGAGAAGTTCGCCGACGAGGTGCAGCTGATGGAGCAGCCCGGCTACGCCGAATGCGCCACGGCGCTGTTCTCCGGCATCGTCGACGCGGTGACCACCGACGACATCATCCTGGCCGGTCTGGCCTCCGCCGCCCGCGGACAGCTCAAGGTGGTGGGCAAGCCGTTCACCCAGGAGTACTACGGCGTCGGCATCAAGAAGGGCCGGTCCGACTTCGCTGCCCAGATCAACGACGCCATCGAGAAGATGATCGAGGACGGCTCCTGGGAGCGTGCCATCGAGGTGAACACCGCGGGCACCGACTACAGCCCGAACCCCGACTACAATCCGCCGACGCCAACGGAAGGGGAGTGAGATGGATAATTTCCTTGCCTTGTTCGGCGAGTATGACGTGCTGGGCGCGTTCCTGGTGAACATCGAGCTGACCCTGTGGTCGGCCTTGTTCTCGCTGGTGCTCGGCGTCGTACTCGTCATGATGCGCATCTCGCCGATCTCCTCGCTGCGGGCGGTGGCCGGCGGCTACGTGGAACTGTTCAAGAACATGCCGCTGACGATCATCATGGTGTTCATGGTGCTCGGCGCGTACGCGCAGCTGAAGCTCACGTTCTCCGACACGTTCGCCACGAACTTCTTCTGGCTCGCCGTGACCGGCCTGTCGCTGTACACGGCCGCGTTCGTCTGCGAGGCGCTGCGCTCCGGCATCAACACCGTGCCGCTCGGCCAGGCCGAGGCCGCGCGCGCCTTGGGTCTGAACTTCATGCAGTCGGCCGGGCTGATCATCCTGCCGCAGGCGTTCCGCGGCTCGGTGGCGCCGCTGGGCAACACGCTGATCGCGCTGCTGAAGAACTCCACGGTGGCCGCCGCGGCGTCCGTCTCCACCGAAACCTCGTCGTTGATGAGCGAGATGATCGAGTTCCACGCCGACGCCATCATCGAGATCTTCCTGATCTTCGCCATCGGATACGTGATCCTGATCATCCCGATCGGCATTCTGACCACGTATCTGTCCAATAAGCTCGCGGTGAGGAGGTGAGCGCCATGGCATCCACATCCAAGAAGAACGAAAGCTCGGTGCTGTTCGACCAGCCGGGCCCCAAGGGGCTGCGGACCATCCGCATCGCCAACATTATCGCCGCGGCGGTGTTCGCCGTGGTGCTGGTGCTCATCCTCATGCGTCTGGCGGCACCGCCGGACGGCGAGAACCAGCTGAGCTGGGAGCTGTGGAAGCCGGCGTTGGAGGCCGAAGCCTGGACCGACTTCTACCTGCCCGGCCTGTGGATGACGCTCCAGGCGTCGATCCTGGCCGTCATCGGCGCCGTGGCGTTCGGCCTGGTCTTCGGCATCGGGCGACTGCTGCCGAACCCGCTGCTGCGCGGCGTCTCCGCCGTGGTCGTGGAGTTCTGCCGCGCGGTCCCCGTGCTGCTGATGATGATCTTCTTCTGGCGAGGGTTCGCGTTCCTCGGCATCGGCAACTCGTCGTACTGGGCCGTGGTGTTGGCGCTCGTGCTGTACAACGGGTCGGTGGTGGCCGAGCTGGTGCGTTCCGGCGTCGGCAACCTGCCGAGCGGCCAGCGCGAGGCGTCGCTGGCGTTGGGTCTGACCGAGACCCAGTCGCTGATGCAGATCGAGGTGCCGCAGGCCGTGTTCGCCATGCTGCCCGCCGCGGTGACCCAGCTGGTCGTCGTGCTCAAGGACACCGCGCTCGGCTCGATCATCATGTACACCGATCTGCTGCAGGAATCGCGCCGACTCGGCTCGATGTACTTCAACATCCTGCAGACGCTGGTGGTGGCCGCGGTGATCTACTTCGTGTTCTGCTGGCTGTTGTCCCGCTTGGCCGAATGGCTGCCGGAGAAGATGCGCCAGCGTACGGCCGCGCCGACCGAGGCCGAGGCCGTGGCGCCGATCGCGATCATGGACCCCTCCAACATCAACCAGATCGCCGTGGCCAAGGAGGTGGACGAGAAGATGTTCACCGCCGGCGCCGGCCCGCGCCAGTACCATGTGCACCACCGCGGCTCGAACGCCTCGATCCGCGAATGGCGTCGCACCCGGTACATGCAGGGGTACGACGAGACGCACCCCGAAAGCCAGGTCGATCCGCAGACCATGGAGTTCCCCGAACTGGGCGAACTGTTCAAGGCCAGGCCGAAGGACGGCAAGGGATCCGATTCCGGAACGTCCGGCAAATCGGCCAAGGGGGAGTGACACGCATCTGCTTGGTTCCCGTTGACTGATGTCTGTGGGCGGTAACCGCCCTCCGACGTGCCGTCATCGGGTGTGCCTTCAGTTACGCCTGCCGTATGGGATCGGCGCCCGCCATCCCATACGGCAGGCGTTTTTCACACCCCCGTGGATTCCGCGGCTGGCGGGGACACGGATAGACTGGTCCTATGGGCAAGGACAGCAAGGACGCCAAAGACATCAGGGACGGCAAGGAACGCAAGGAGGGACGCGACCGGCGTCTCATCGACAGGGCGTTGGATGCGGCGCTCGACAGCGTCAGCAGCATCGACAACAGCGGCACGCTCTCCGAACGCATGGCCCGCGCCGCCAAATCCAGCGACCTGCTGAGCATGGTGTGGTCGCTGCCGCCGGCGCAGCGGCTCATGTTCCACAAAGGTGTGCGCGTGGACGGGATCGACACCACGGACACCCCCGGATTCGAAGGCGACCGCGAGGACGGCGAACGGTTCATCGACATCAGCTCCAGCGAGATCGCACGCTTCCAGAAACTGCTGTATGCCAACGGCGTCAAGGGCGTACGGCGTCGGCTGCTCATCGTGCTGCAGGGCATGGATGCCTCCGGCAAGGGCGGCATCGTGCGCCATGTGTTCCGTCAGGGCGACCCGATGGGCATCCACTACCACGGATTCGGCAAACCCAGCGAGGAGGAGCTGAAGCACGACTTCCTGTGGCGCATCAGGCGCGAGCTGCCGCAGAACGGGTGGATCGCGGTGTTCGATCGCTCGCATTATGAGGATATCGTCATGCCGCATGTCTACGGCACCTATCCCGAGGAGGTGTGGCGTGCCAGGTATGACGAGATCAACCGGTTCGAACGGGATCTGACGGCCGATGGATGCACGGTGCTGAAGATCTTCCTGGTGGTGGGCCGCGACGAACAGAAGCGGCATTTCCTGGGGCGTTTGGAGGATCCGACCAAGTTCTGGAAGTTCGACGAGAGCGATCTGGACGCCCGCGAACGCTGGGACGATTATATGGCGGCCTGGCAGGAGGTGTTCGAGAGGACGTCGACGCCCGCCGCCCCTTGGTATCTGGTCCCCGCCGATAACCGCTGGTATTCGCGGGCCGTGGTCTCCGAGCTGCTGCGCACCACGCTGAAGAACATGAACCTGACCTGGCCGCCGCTCGAGGTCGATCCCGACGCAGTGCGCCGTCGCCTCGAAGCCGAGTGAGTCGCTGTCCCTGACGGTGGGGACGGCAAGGCGACACGCCGGTGGGTTGTGGGGATACCGGTGGCGGGTCCGTGAGTCGGGGGCGGTGGTAGGGGTGATGACCGCCGCGCGAGGCGGTTGGGAGTGAACTGTATGCATGTGTATGCGTGAGCGATAGTAGGGGAAGACCCCCCTATGCAATGTCTCGATGATGAGTGGATGCATGGTTTCGGGGTGGTCTGGGGGGGGGGGTATTGATTCAAGGCAGGAGCCTGTCTTGCATAGGGGGACTGAGAATGACGACGGTCGGTCATCACGAATCGTTCACGAGCCGGGAGCGTGCGTATCTGTCGTCGCTGCCTGCAGTGGAACGGGTGACCGGTGACCGCATCTTCTATACGGAGGCATTCAAGGAAGAGTGCATGCGTCGGTACTGTGCCGGGGAATCGGCGTCGCGGATCTTTGCGGAAGCCGGCATGCCCTCCCGCCTCATCGGCTACAAGCGCATCGAACGGGCGATCGCCCGCTGGAGCAAAAGCGTCTCCGATGGCGAACGCGGCGGGGCCGTTCCGCAACGCGCAACGGATGTAGGCAAGCCGACGCCGATGGATGTGATGGCCTGCATGCGGCGCATCGAGGAACGTCTCGCCTGCATCGAGTCCCGTCTGGACAAGCTCGGGGAACGGCTTCCTCGATGGAGGCGGCCGATACCACTACTACGACCAGGGAATCCATGGAGGCGGCGCTATCGGCGCCGTCGGAACGCTAAGGAGAGAACCATGAGAAAGCTACGCCCAGCAATAGCGGCATTGGTGGCGGCGGTCTGCCTGTACGCGCCCTCCGCCGCGGCGGAGCCGGCCTCGCAGGCCGATTCGGTTCCACCGGTGGCGGCCACGCCGACGCAGACCGGCGAGGAGTCGGGGGCTTCGACCGGCAAGGCCGAGGAATCCGCCGATGCGGTGACGCTTGACGAGACGTTGACCTACGGGAACGACGAGTACACCGTCGATGTGACGGTGCGGGGCACCGCCGCGATGACCGACGCCGAAGCCCCGGCGGCCGACATGGTGGTGGACTCCGCGTCCAGCGATCTGGCGATGAGCGTGGACGTGCTCGACGAGAGCCAGCCGGAGTGGCAGGCCGTCGAGGACTACGCCGAGTCCAAGGACGAGAGCGGCGACGTGCTCAACGTGACCGCGCTGGACTTCGGATTCACCTACCAGGGGCGGACACTGGATATGTCCGACTGCGAGCTGACCGCCACAGTCACCCCGAGTGACGCGCTGGTCGCCGCCGGCGCCGCTCCGAAGGCGGCCGCCGAAGCGGAGACCGGCGTGGAGGTCACCGCGTTGAACGGCGCGACCGAGGAGCTCGGCACCGTGATGGTCTCGCAGAACGAGGACGAGACGAAGACGCTGGACGTGACGCTGGACAGCACCGAGCCGATGCTGGGCCTGACCGCCAACTCGGCGCTCAACCCTCATTTCACCGTGCAGTACTATGCGAACCTTGAAGTGACCGACAGGGATGACAACGGTTACCTGAAGATCATCGACACCGACAACGGCGGTGTCAACAACGGCGGCATCATGCCCAAGAACGGCCAGAAGGACCCCTCCACAACCGGCCTGTACCTTGTGGACGCCGGCAACGGCAAGCGCGAGATCCGCACGCACATGCAGCTCACCGAGCTGTATTCCGCCAACCAGTACGACTACTTCGAGGCACCGAGCCTGCCGTATGTGAATGTCTTCCGCAACAACGGCAACTACACGGCCAACGAGGTGTGGGTGCTCAAGGACGGCAAGGACGCCTCAAGCACGAACGAGAAGGACTGGACCGTCTACAAGAATATCGTCGTCGCGACCGAGCTGCACTTCACCAACAACCCGGACAAGGCGAATGAGCCCAACACCATCTACATCAAGGAAGGCACCGTCATCCGTCTGGTGGCCAACCAGACGCCAGGTGGCTACGACAATGACGCGATCTTCTATGATTTCGACATCACCGACGACGGTAAAACCACGTGGGATGGCACGAACGGTTCGCATGGCATCAACAGCGCCAGCAATTACTCCGGATCCGGTGCCAAGCTCGCCTTCGGCAACGTCAACACGGGCACGGGACTCGGGAATGAGAGCTGGGAAGGTAACACGCTCAACAAGTTCAATGAACCCAACAGGAACAACGACCTGCAGGGCACGACGTTCGGCCTGGTGACCGGGCTCGACGAGAACGGGCATATCCAATACGCCGGCGGCGTCAATGCACCCAAGATGTTCGACGGCGGCACCGCGACCGGCAAGACGACGTACAACGGTTGGTCGCTCGGATTCAACCGTCAGGGTGACACGTATACGCTTAGCTCGGTCAATGATGGCTCGACCAACGTCTTAGACGGACTTGAGCAGTTCAACAATCCGGTGACCGGTGAGACGGTCTACGATCACATCTGGACTAACAACTTCTGGCCGATGGATGGTCATCCAGGCAAGGATGGTTTGACCGGCGACTATATGGACCGTGGAAAATATGTTGGCTATGACGGCAACCAGCTGTATCCGCCGAGCGACGATGGTCTTGACCACAACAACCTGTTCGGCATGCAGTACGAGATCCAGTTCACGCTGACCGAGGACTACGTCGGCCCGTTGGAGTACTACTTCTTCGGCGACGACGACATGTGGGTCTTCCTCGACGGCAAGCTCGTCTGCGATATCGGCGGCGTGCACAGCTCCGTCGGCGAGTACGTGAACCTGTGGGACTACATCGCCAAGGGCGATGCCGGCACCCATACGCTCAAGTTCTACTACACCGAGCGTGGCCTGTCCGGTTCCACCTGCTACATGCAGTTCACTCTGCCGTCCGTCTCCTCCGTGCCGCCGGAGTACCAGAACGGCCAGCTCAAGGTGCAGAAGCAGGTCTTAGGCACCGCCGATCCCGACGCTGAGTTCAGCTTTGACATCGCGATTTCGTCTGATGACGGTTCGGCGCAGGGTTCCGACTACTCGATTGTTCGTTACGGCCCTAAGGGCAACCGCATCGAGAGCTCGCTGCTGTCCGACGGCAATGGCACCTTCAAGCTCAAGGCCAATGAGTACGTCATCATCGACTACCTGCAGCACGGGACCCACTACAAGATTACCGAAACCAACGTGCCCGATGGTGTCACCGTCAGCAACACCATCGACAACGGAACACCCAACCAGTCGGCGGAGGTGACCGGCACGACGCCTAAGGGCAAGAACAGCATCGTCCTGTTCACCAACACGTATCGGCCGATGATGCCCGCCACCGGCGGCACCGGGGTCTGGGCACTGACGGTCGGCGGTCTCGCACTGATGACGTTCGCCGTGGTGTACGGCGTGCGCCGCAGAAATCAGGCAACCAACCCGCTGCGGTCCTGAACGGGCTGCACACATACCTAATGGGGAACAATGCAAGAAAGGACAACACCCATGAGGAAACCAAACAAACTGGTCGCGCTGATCTTCGCGATTCTCGCGTCCATCGCCATGCTGCTGCCCACCAGCGCGTATGCGGCGAACGGAACCAATAACGACAACGGCTCCATCACCATCAATAATGCCGAGCCGGGGCATACATACAACGCGTATCAGGTCCTCGTGCTTGAGAGCTACAACACCGACAAGGGCGTGTACTCCTACAAGGCGAACACCGACTGGGCCGACTGGCTTGCCAAGCAGACCCAGTACGTCTCCATTGACGAGGGCTATGTGACCTGGGTCAAGGGTGCGGACGTCAAAGCCTTCGCCAAGGCCGCGCTGGCGCACGCCACGGAGGCCAAGATCGCGGCCAAGGCCACCAAGACCGCGGACAGTGCCACCGTCAGCTTCACGGGTCTGAACCTCGGCTACTACCTCGTGGATACCACGGTCGGCACCCTCTGCTCTCTCGACACCACCACGCCCGACGTGGTGATGGAGGAGAAGAACGACCTGCCCGGTATCAACAAGGAGGTCAAGGAGGATTCGACCGGTGAGTGGGGTGATAAGAACACCGCCGAAATCGGCGACACCGTCGAGTTCAAGACCACCATCACCGCCAAGGCGGGAGCCGAGAGCTACGTGCTGCACGACGTCATGTCCAAAGGCCTGACGCTTAACGCCGGCTCCATCAAGGTCCAGGTCGGCGGTTCCGACCTTGCCGCGGCGAACTACACCGTCAAGACGACCGGTCTGACCGACGGCTGCACCTTTGAGATCGTCTTCCACCAGTCCTACCTCGACACCATCACTTCTGATACCAACATCGTCGTGACCTACGACGCCGTGGTGAACGAGAAGGCTGCGGTGTACCCGTCTGCCAACCCGAACAAGACCCAGCTTGAGTACGGCAACGCTGCTAAGCCCGAGGACCGGTTCACCCCTCCGTCGGAGACCGAGACCTACACCTACAAGGTCGATGTCGTGAAGACCGACGGTGACAACAAGGTGCTGGATGGCGCCAAGTTCAAGCTCTACGACGCCGAGA
The DNA here is from genome assembly GCF_000741215.1 of Bifidobacterium pullorum subsp. gallinarum. Taxonomy (GTDB): domain Bacteria; phylum Actinomycetota; class Actinomycetes; order Actinomycetales; family Bifidobacteriaceae; genus Bifidobacterium; species Bifidobacterium pullorum_B. The sequence goes on along the minus strand of NZ_JGYX01000003.1, from coordinate 43,071 downwards.
ACGGCGGCAAAGAGATCCCGCTGGTGAAGGTGTCCGACGGCGTGTACCGCTTCGCGAAGGACGGCGAGCCGGCTGTTGGTACCATCACCACCGTCAACGGTCAGCTTGAGATCAAGGGCTTCGACGCCAACACCACCTACTGGCTGGAGGAGACCAAGGCCCCCGAAGGCTACAACAAGCTCGCCGGACGTGTCGAGATCGCCGTCAAGGACGCGAATATCGACGCGACCGTCGACGGCGGCATCTGGCATGAAGGCGACGGTGGCGTCCACATCGTCAACAAGACCGGCAACGAGCTGCCCTCCACCGGCGGCATCGGCACTGCGATCTTCTACGCCCTGGGCGGTGCGCTGGTGCTCGGTGCCATCGTGTTCCTGTCCCGCAAGCGCGTGAAGTGAACGGTGTGCTGAACCGATGATGAACCATAACGTGTCCCGTTCCCCGGCCGGCAGGCACAGGAGCGGGACGCGTCGTCCCACCGGCGGTGGGACTCGGCGGTCCCACGCCCGCAGGCGCATCGGCCTGTCCAGCATCGCGCTGGCGGTCGTGTTCCTGACCGGGCTGGGACTGCTGCTGTATCCGACGGTCAGCAACTGGTGGAACTCCCGCCGCCAGTCGCAGGCCATCGTGGAGTACACTGAGCAGACCTCCGCCATGGACGAGGCCCATGTGGCCGAACTGCTTGAGGCCGCCCGTCAATACAATGCGGACCTGACCGCCGACGAGGGCCGGTTCACCCCCACCCCCGCGGACACCACCGAGTACGAGAATCTGCTCGACGTCTCCGACACCGGCATCATGGGATATCTGGAGATCCCCAAGCTGGATGTCTCGATGCCCATCTACCACGGCACCGACGCATCGGTGCTGCAGTCGGGTGCCGGCCATCTGGAGGGCAGTTCGCTGCCGGTGGGCGGCCAGGGCACGCACGCCGTGCTGTCCGGACATCGCGGACTGCCGAGTTCGAAGCTGTTCACCGACCTCGACGACATGGAGCAGGGCGACGTCTTCATGATCCATGTGCTCGACAGGACGTTGACCTATCAGGTGGACCAGATCGTGACCGTCGACCCCTATGACATGGACGACCTGGCCATCGATCCGGATCAGGATTACTGCACGCTGGTCACGTGCACGCCGTACGGCATCAACACGCAGCGACTGCTGGTGCGCGGGCACCGCATACCGAACCGGACCGCCGCACAGGCCGACGCCGAGCCGCAGGCGGAGGCGACGTCCCCCATCCGCATCGCCGTGATCGCGGCCATCGTCGTCGCCGCGGCCGCCATCGCCACCGTGGTGACGGTCAGGCTTGTTCGTCACCGCCGATAGACTCGGGGTATGACAGAGGAACAGGGACATGACGCGGCCTACGGGTCGTTGGGGGCGTTGGCACCCGACTGGTACGGCGGCGGGCGCAACATCGACACCGACGAAATCTACGAGCGCTTCTTCGGCTGGGTCGAGGACGTCAAGGACGTCCAGCCGTGGCCGCACCAGGAGGAGGCCATTATGGACCTGCTCGCCGGCGACCACGTGATCCTGAACACCCCGACGGGCTCCGGCAAGTCGCTGGTGGCGCTCGCCATGCATTTCGCCGCGATGTGCACCGGCCGGCGCTCCTACTACACCGCGCCGATCAAGGCGTTGGTCTCCGAGAAGTTCTTCGACCTGGTCGAGGCGTTCGGGCGCGACTACGTGGGCATGATCACCGGCGATACGCATATCAACGCGGACGCGCCGATCATCTGCTGCACGGCTGAGATCCTGGCCAACCAGGCGCTGCGCGAGGGCCGTCACGCCGACGTCGGCTGCGTGGCCATGGACGAATTCCACTACTACGGCGATTCGGAACGCGGCTGGGCCTGGCAGGTGCCGCTGCTCACCCTGCCGCGCACCCAGTTCCTGCTGATGAGCGCCACCCTCGGCAACGTCGACGCCATCGCCGACAAACTCGAGGACATGACCGACACCGACGTCGACATTATCGCCGACGCACCCCGACCGGTCCCGTTGACCTACGAATACACCGACAAACCGCTCGAACACACCGTCGAACTGCTGTTCAACCGGCATGAGACACCGATTTACGTCGTCCATTTCTCCCAGGACGCGGCCCTGACCACCGCGCAGGCGCTCGCCTCCACCGGCGTCTCCAGCCGCGAACAGCGCGAGGCCATCGCCGAGGCGATGAAGGGCACGCGCTTCACCACCGCATTCGGCAAGATCCTGCAGCGGCTGCTGAAAACCGGCGTCGGCATCCACCATGCCGGTATGCTGCCGCGCTACCGCCGACTGGTCGAACAACTCGCCCAGCAGGGGCTGCTGCCGGTCATCTGCGGCACGGATACGCTCGGCGTCGGCATCAACGTGCCGATCCATTCGGTGGTGCTTACGGCGCTCACCAAATTCGACGGTTCCCGGATGCGCCGCCTGCGTGCCCGCGAATTCCACCAGATCGCCGGGCGCGCCGGCCGCATGGGCTTCGATACCGAAGGCCTGGTGGTGGCCGAGGCCCCCGAGTTCGAGATCGAGAATGCGCGCGCCGTCGCCAAGGCCGGCAACGACCCGAAGAAGCTCAAGAAGATCAAGCGCAAGAAGGCGCCCGAGGGGTTCGTGACGTGGAACGAGAACACGTTCGACAAGCTCATCGACGCCGCACCCGAAACGCTGGTGCCGCATCTGCGGATCACCCACTCGATGGTGCTCAACGAGGTGGCGCAGGGCGGCGACGCGCGCCGCCGCGTGGACCGGCTCATCGACGACTCGCAGCAGACCGCCGAGCAGAAGGAGCAGCTGCATGGGCGCGCCGACGAGATCTTCGCCACGCTGTTCGACTCCGGCGTCATCGAGACCGAGGATCGCGACGACGGAGGCAAGGACTACTTCACCACCGTGGACGTGCCCGAGGATTTCGCGCTCGACCAGCCGCTGAGCCCGTTCCTGCTGGCCGCGCTCGAACTGCTCGACCCCGAATCCGACACCTACGCGCTCGACGTGATCTCGATGGTGGAATCCACGCTCGAGGACCCCAAGCAGGTGCTGCGCGCCCAAGAGCGCCAGGCGCGCGACGCGGCCATGGCCGCGATGAAGGACGAGGGACTGGACTACGACGAGCGCATGGAGCGTCTGGCCGAGGTCACCTACCCCAAGCCGCTTGAGAACCTGCTCGACGCCGCATTCCGCCAGTACCGGCATGACGTGCCGTGGGCCAACGACTACTGGCTGAGCCCCAAGTCGGTGGTGCGCGACATGGTGGAGACCGCCTCCGACTTCACCGGATACATCGCACGCTACAACATCGCCCGCTCCGAGGGCACGCTGCTGCGGTACCTGTCGGACGCGTACCGCGCGTTGTCCCGCACCGTGCCGTTCGAGAAACGCGACGAGCAGCTGCGCGACATCATCGCCTGGCTGCGCGTGGTCGTCCGCTCGATTGACTCCAGCCTGGTGGACGAGTGGGAGAACGCGGGCGCCGCGGCCGATGCGGAGACCGCCGCACTCAACTCGGCCGCCCCGGGTGCCAGGGATGCCGTGGTGGAGGACCGCCGCGGACTGACCGTACTCGTGCGCAACGCGATGTTCCGCCGCGTGCAGCTCATGGACCTGGACCGACCCGAGGAGCTCGGCGCGCTCGACAAGGACTGGGGCTACGGCGTGCACGAGTGGGAGGACGCGCTCGACGACTACTACGACGCGCACGAATACGTGAACACCGACGCGCAGGCGCGTTCCGCCGAGCTGTTCATGCTGGACGACTCGCATGAGCGCGACGAGCACACCTGGAAGGTGCGGCAGATCATCGACGACTCCGACGGCGACCACGATTGGGCCATCGAGGGCGTTGTGGATCTGGATGCCACGCAGGAATCCGGCGAGGTGGTCTTCCATGACTACCACGTGGGCGACTGACGCGCCGCCGACACGTATTCGAACAACAGTTCGAATGATGCGAGTACACTGATGGCTATGACCGATGACGCCGACCTGTTCGCCGCGACCGACGCGCCCGAGGATGTGACCCGTCCGCTCGCCGTGCGCATGCGCCCCGCCACGCTCGACGAGGTGGTGGGACAGGACCATGTGCTGGGGCCCGGCTCGCCGCTGCGCCGTCTGGCGAACCCCGCATCCAAGGGCTCGTTGACCGCGCCCAGTTCGATCATCCTGTTCGGGCCGCCTGGCGTGGGCAAGACCACTCTGGCCTACATCGTGGCCAAACAGTCCGGCCGCGTGTTCGAGGAGTTGTCGGCGGTGACCTCCGGCGTCAAGGATGTGCGCGCCGTGCTCGACCGCGCACACCGGCGGCTCGTGGCCGAAGGCAAGGAGACGGTGCTGTTCATCGACGAGGTGCACCGCTTCTCCAAATCCCAGCAGGACGCGCTGCTGCCCAGCGTGGAGAACCGCGACGTCACCTTCATCGCCGCCACCACCGAGAACCCGAGCTTCTCCGTCATCAAACCGTTGCTCAGCCGGTCCGTGGTCGTCAAACTCGAATCCCTTGAACCCGATGACCTCAAAACCCTCATCGAGCGGGCACTCAACGATCCGCGCGGGCTCAAGGGCGAGGTCAGGGCCACTGACGAGGCCGTCGACGAGATCGTGCGCATGGCCGGCGGCGACGCACGCAAGACCCTGACCATCCTGGAGGCCGCCGCCGGGGCGATGACCGGCGACACGGCCCGCAAGAAGGGCGCGCGCCGGCCGATCATCACCCCCGAGGTCGTCAGCCAGGTCATGGACGTGGCCACCGTGCGGTACGACAAGGGCGGCGACGACCACTACGACGTCATCTCCGCATTCATCAAATCGATGCGCGGCTCAGACGTCGACGCCGCGTTGCATTACCTGGCCCGTATGATCCGTGCGGGGGAGGACCCCCGGTTCATCGCCCGGCGCATCATGATCGCCGCCGCCGAGGAGGTCGGCATGGCCGCCCCGCAGATCCTGGAGGTCACGGTCGCCGCCGCGCAGGCCGTGGCTATGATCGGCATGCCCGAGGCACGCATCATCCTGGCGGAAGCCACCGTGGCCGTGGCCACCGCGCCCAAATCCAACGCCAGCTACCTGGCCATCGACCAGGCGCTCGCCGACGTGGACGCCGGGCGCATCGGCGAGGTGCCGTTACATTTGCGCAACGCGCCGACCAAGCTGATGAAGGACTGGGGCAACCATGAGGGCTACCGGTATGCGCACGACTGGCCGGGTGCCGTGGCACCGCAGCAGTACATGCCGGACGAACTGGTGGGCCGCGAATACTATCATCCGAACGATCGTGGCTATGAGCATGAGGTGAAGCCAAGGCTGGACCGCATCCGCGCCATCCTGCATGCCGAAGGGCCGAAGCCCGGAACCGACGGCGAACGGTAGCGCAGGGAGGAACGAGGGGCGGTTCCGCCGGTGCCGCGTGACGAGGTGCGCCCGGACCACGGTACAATGACTTACTGATTGCAGGAACGCGCAGGCCGTCATCGCCAAGCGGCCCACAACGGTTCGGACGATACGGCATGTGGGAGCCGCACAACGGCGCGGCCCCATCGATGTGAGGGGGATGAGGTGCACAACCCGGAATCCGAAACGAAAACGATCCTGATCGTGGACGACGACCAGGCGTTGGGGGAGATGTTGTCCATCGTGCTCGAAAGTGAAGGCTTCCGGACCACGGTGTGCGCGGATGGGCTGCGGGCGCTTGACGTGCTGCCCGTCGTGCGTCCGGATCTGGTGCTGCTCGACGTCATGCTGCCCGGCATGGGCGGCGTGGAGGTGGCGCGGATGATCCGACGGGATTCCGGCGTGCCGATCATCATGCTGACCGCCAAGTCGGATACGCAGGATATCGTCACCGGACTGGAGGCCGGGGCCGACGACTACGTCCCCAAACCGTTCAAAGTGGCGGAGCTGGTGGCCCGGGTGAGGGCGCGCCTGCGTATCCCCACACCCACCAATGGGATTCATTTCGGGGGGAGGGATAATGATTCGGGGCATATCGAGTGCGGCGGCATCGTTATGGACCGTGGCGAGCATCTGGCGCAGAAGGACGGTGCGGACCTGCAGCTGACCCCGATGGAGTTCGAGCTGCTGTACGTGCTGGCGTGCAACGCGGGGGAAGTCATCAGCAGGGCGAACCTGCTCAAAAGCGTATGGGGGTATGAGGACGCCGGCGACACCCGTCTGGTGACGGTGCACATCCAGCGGCTGCGAGCCAAGGTGGAGTCGAATCCGGAACATCCGCAGATCATCCGGACCGTGCGCGGCATCGGATACAAGTTCGTCGCTCCCGTGGCGGGATGTGCGGCGTGACGCCCCATACGGACATCGGCCGCACCGGTCGGAATCGACGTCTTGGTGGCGGGACGGGCGGTGCCGGCGGGGCGCGGTCGGATGCGGGAAGCGCCGGACGTCGGTTTCCATGGCTCCATCTGCATCGGTGGACGGGGCGTGTGCACAGTTCGCTGCGTGCGCGGACCGCGGCGTTCGCGGTGCTGCTCGCCCTCGTGGTGGCCGTGGTGTTCACGGTCGTGTCGATGATGCTGGTGCGCAACACCTTGCTGGACCAGGTCTCCAACCAGGCGCGCAGCGATTTCTCCAACCAGGTGGTCCAGGCCCAATACAGTCTGGAATCCGCCGATGCATCCGAAAACGAACGCTATCAGCAACTCGTCGCCTCCGTGGCATCCTCGATGCAGCAGGACGGCGCCGCCAACCTGGTGGGCGTGTACCTGTGGAGCCGCAGTACCTCCGGCAACGCTATCGTGCCGATCTCCACGGAGCCCACGTTCGCTCCGCTGATCAGCGACGAGATGCGCAGCAGCGTGGCCGGCAGCACCGACGGCAGCGTGTTCTACCAGCCGGTGTCCCTGACCGTGGATGCGGACACGGCCGGGCCACCCGGCGCGGTGCTCGGCACCATCCTCGAATTTGGTCCGGTGGGGGACCTGGAACTGTTCGCGTTGTTCTCGTTCGCAACCCAGCAGGAGTCCCTGGGTCGCATCCAACTTAACCTGGCTTTCGTGTGCCTGGCGCTGAGCGCCGTGATGGGAGTGCTTGTCTGGATGGTCATGCACAGCATCGTTCGTCCGATCAAACGGGTGGCGGCCACGGCGGAGACCTTGGCCTCAGGCGACCTGGACGCCCGTGTGGTGGAGGACCGGCGTGACGAGATCGGCACGCTGCAGCATTCGTTCAACGAGATGGCCTCCTCGCTCAAGCAGAAGATCGACGAACTTGAGGATATCGGCGTCCGGCAGCGCCAGTTCGTCTCCGATGTGAGCCATGAGCTGCGCACCCCAATCACCACGATGCGCATGGCCTGCGATCTGCTGGACACTCGCCGCGACGGGTTCGACCCGCCGACCCGGAGAACGGTGGAACTGCTCAGCGACCAGGTCGGCCGGTTCCAGACCATGCTGATCGACCTATTGGAGATCTCCCGGTATGACGCCGGATACGCCTCCCTGGACCTGGTGGACACCGACGTGCGTGAGCCCATCGGCATGGCTGTGGAACAAGTGGCGGAGATTGCGGCGGCCAAGCAGGTGACGATCTCCATGGTTCTGCCGAATGTCGCGGTCATCGTCAGACTGGATTCGCGGCGCGTGATCCGAATCGTGCGCAACCTGCTGAACAACGCCATCGACTTCTCCTCCGACGACAGGCCGATCGAGGTACGGCTTGCAGCCAACCGCCACGCGGTCGTCATCAGCGTGCGCGATTACGGCGTGGGCATGACGGACGAGCAGGTGGGCCATGTGTTCGACCGATTCTGGCGCGCCGACCCATCGCGCTCGCGCCTGACGGGAGGCTCCGGGCTGGGGCTGTCGATCGCGTTGTCCGATGCGTGGCTGCACAACGGCGACCTGAGGGTGCGGTCGCGCCCGGGCGAGGGGACGTGGTTCCTGCTGATTCTGCCGAGGGACCCCAAGGACGGTCCCGTGCCCGACGCCGATTTGCCGATGGACTTCGCAGGCGATGGCATGCGGACGGTCGGGGGTTTCGGCGTATCCGACAACGGCATGTTCGAATTGATGCGGCAGGAGGCACGATGAAGGTGAGGAAACTGATCCGCACGATGGCGGCGTTGGTCTGCGCGGCGTCGGTGAGTGCCGCGGGCGCATGCTCCGCCCCGCTCGGTCTGCCGACGCGGGGGGGACGTGACGACGCTCGCGCCAATCGAGCGGCAGGATCGACGGGTGTACACGGTGCCCGACGGGCCGGAGGCGGATGCACAGCCCGAAAGCGTGGTCGAGGGGTTCTTTGCCGCCATGCCCGCCGGCGTGCAGAGCGATGGGTTTGCGGTGGCCCGTGAGTTCCTGACGGATGGCGCCGCGGAGCGTTGGAACGGCGACGAGTCGGCGATTATCTACTCCGGTGCGCCCACCTTCGTACGCAAGCCGAACGTGGACGGAGGCTCGTCGATGGATGAGGCTGGCATCCTCATCCAGGCCACGCTCCACATCATCGGCAGGATCGACGGCCAGGGGCTGTACTCCGCGGTCGGGGATGACCCGTGGACGGTGACCTTCACACTGCACCGGCAGGACGGTCAGTGGCGCATCGACCAGCTGCCGCAGGGCGTCATGGTCTCGGTCGCAAGTTTCGACCAGGCCTTCCGCCAGGTGTCTCTGTACCGGCCGGATGTCACCGGCACGACGATGGTGCCCGATGTGCGTTGGCTGAGCTGGCGCAACTGGCGCACCCGCGCGATGGAGGAGCTGCTGGGCGGCGTGCCCGACTGGCTGGAGGGCGCGGTGAGCGACGTGGCCGACGGGCGTGTGGGGCTGCAGGCCGATGCCGTGCCAATGGAGTCCGACGGCGTTGCGGTACGTCTGGATGAAGGCTTCGCCGCACTCGACGCCGCATCGCAGGCGATGCTCGTACGGCAGATTCGGCTGACGCTCGGTGACGGCACCGACGGGCAGGAGGTGAACGTGCTCTCGGGCGGTGAAACCTACAGCGGCGCGGAAGGCACCGTGGGCTTGGACGTGGCCGACCACGAGGAGGCGCTGTATGCCTTAAGCGGCGGGAACGTGGTCTCGCTCGAATCGTCAAGCCCCGTGCGTGTGGCTCAGAACACCGGCATCGATGAGGCCGAAGCCCTGGTGTTCGGCGAATCCGGTGGCGCCGTGCTGCGTGCTGATGGGGTCGCCGAATGCCTGGACGGCGAGGGGATGCCCTGCGGTGTGCTGTTCGACGGTGCGCCGGTGTCGACGGTTGCCGAAGGGGTCGAGGGCGAGGTCTGGGGCGTGGCACCGGATGGGCGGACACTGGTCGTCTCACGGCAGGGGCGGACGGCGCGGATTGCCGTGCCTGATCTGGGTACGGGATCGATCCATGCCGTGGCGGTCTCCCCGGAGGGCGCGAGGTTGGCGATGGCCGTCGGCGGGGGTCCCGACGAGGGCGTTCTCATCGCAGGCATCGTGCGTAACGGTACCGGCATGGCGGAGCGACTCTGCGAAACCTGGCATCGGGTCTCATCCAGATCCGATGTGTCGATGCTGACGTTCTACAACGACATCACGTTGGTCTACGCCACGGACGGCGCCTCCGCACGGCAGCAGGCCTTTCGCCAGCTGACGCCGGGGCCAGAGACGGCCCAGAGCCTGCCGGACAGTACGGTGACATCCATCGCGACCGGTGACGTCTCCCGGTATCACCGGCTGGCCGTGTTCGATGACCTGGGCATCGTCCGGACGGCCAGCGGTTCGCTGGAGGGCGCGTGGACCATCGTATACTCGCAGGCCGAGGCGATGTCGGCGAGGTGAACGGCGTGAAACAGGCGATGTTATCGTTCCGTTATCAAGCTGTTATCGAATCGTTATCCTCTCCGATTGAGCCATGCGGGCACGCCGCGGATACTGGAAACCATCGATGACAACACCGTCATCAATCGTCTGGGGAAGACCTTGGATGCATGTGACTCGAGGAGGAGTATTTATGAAGAACTGGAAGAGGGCCATCGCCCTGGTTGCGTCCGGCGCGGCTCTGCTGAGCTTCGCCGCGTGCGGCAACGGCGGCAACGCCGAGGGTGGGGATGACAGCAAGCCGACGATCGGCTTTGTGGCCGTCGGCCCCGAGGGCGGCTTCCGTACCGCCAACGAGAACGACCTGCAGGATGCGTTCAAGAAGGCCGGCTTCGACCTGATCTACTCGCCGACCCAGAACAACGACCAGCAGAAGCAGATCCAGGCGTTCAACAAGTTCGTCAACGACGAGGTCGATGCCATCGTCCTGTCCTCCACCGAGGATTCCGGTTGGGACGAATCGCTGAAGAAGGCCAAGGAGGCTGAGATCCCGGTCTTCACCGTGGACCGTGACGTGGACGTGACCGATCCGGAGGCCGCCTCGGCCATCGTGTCCCACATCGGACCGTCCAACGAATGGGCCGGCGAACAGGCCGCCGACTTCGTCAACGAGAACTTCCCGGACGGCGCCAACGGCTTCATCCTCGAAGGCCCCGCGGGCCTGTCGGTCGTCAAGGATCGCCAGACCGGCTGGGACAACGCCATCAACGACAACGTGACCGTGCTCGAATCGCAGTCCGCCAACTGGTCCACCGACGAGGCCAAGACCGTCACCGCCGGCCTGCTGGACAAGCACAAGAGCGAGAACCCGCAGTTCATCTTCGCCCAGAACGACGAGATGGGTCTCGGCGCCGCCCAGGCCGTTGAGGAGGCCGGTCTCAAGGGCCAGGTCAAGATCATCACCATCGATGGCACCGAGGCCGCGCTGCAGGCCCTCGTGGACGGCGACCTGTCCTTCGTGATCGAGTACAACCCGATCTTCGGCGAGCAGACCGCCACCGCGGTCAAGGATTATCTGGACGGCAAGACGGTCGAGTCCGACATCGTCATCGACTCCCAGACCTTCGACGCCGCAAGCGCCAAGGAGGCCCTGGACGCCGGCACCCGCGCCTACTGATCTCGACTGATTTCCGACCATCTCCTCTTATCTCAGGACGGTGCGCGCGGACCGTCACCCGGTCCGCACGCACCGTCCGCCATAGTGGCGCAATGTCACGAAATCATAACAATTCAAGCTTTAAGGCAGAATGATGACACAGAACGAACCCATTGTCGTGATGAAGGGCATCACGATCGAGTTCCCGGGCGTCAAGGCCCTGGACGGTGTCGATCTTCGTCTCTACCCCGGTGAGGTCCACGCCCTGATGGGCGAGAACGGCGCCGGCAAATCAACGATGATCAAGGCGCTGACCGGCGTGTACAAGATCGATGCCGGCTCGATCACCGTGGAGGGCAAGCCCCAGACCTTCAACGGCACCGGCGACGCGCAGAACGCGGGCATCGCCACCGTGTACCAGGAGGTCAACCTGTGCACCAACCTGAGCATCGGCGAGAACGTCATGCTCGGCCACGAGGTGCGCGGCCCCCTCGGCATCAACTGGAAGAAGACCCATCAGGAGGCGCGCAAGTACCTCGACCAGATGGGCCTGGGCCACCTCGACCCCCATGCCCCGCTCAACTCCATCTCCATCGCCATGCAGCAGCTCGTCGCCATCGCCCGCGCGATGGTCATCGACGCCAAGGTGCTCATCCTGGACGAACCGACCTCCTCGCTCGACGCCAACGAGGTCCAGGACCTCTTCGCCATCATGCGCAAGGTGCGCGATTCCGGTGTGGCGATCCTGTTCGTCTCCCACTTCCTTGACCAGATCTATGAGATCACCGACCGTCTGACCATCCTGCGCAACGGCCAGTTCATCAAGGAGGTCATGACCAAGGACACGCCTCGCAACGAGCTCATCAGCATGATGATCGGCAAGAGCGCCGAGGAACTCAGCCAGATCGGCGCCAAGAAGGAGCGCCGTGCCATCGGCGCGGACGAGAAGCCGATCGTGTCCGTCAAGGGCCTGGGCCGCAAGGGCTCCATCCAGCCGACCGACCTGGACATCTACGCCGGCGAGGTCGTGGGCTTCGCGGGATTGCTCGGCTCCGGACGCACCGAACTCGGACGTCTGCTCTACGGCGCGGACAAGCCCGAAACCGGCACCTACAAGCTCAACGGCAACCAGGTCTCCATCAACGATCCGCACACCGCGCTGAAGCACCGCATCGCCTACTCCACGGAGAACCGTCGAGACGAAGGCATCATCGGCGACCTGACGGTGCGTGAGAACATCCTCATCGCCCTGCAGGCGATTCGCGGCATGTTCAAGCCGATCCCGAAGAAGGAAGCGGACGAGATCGTCGACAAGTACATGAAGGAGCTCAACGTCCGCCCCGCCGACCCGAACAAGCTCATCAAGAACCTGTCCGGCGGCAACCAGCAGAAGGTGCTCATCGCCCGGTGGCTGGCCACCCACCCCGAACTGCTCATCCTGGACGAACCGACCCGCGGCATCGACATCGGTGCCAAGGCCGAGATCCAGCAGGCCGTGCTCGATCTGGCCGAGCAGGGCATGGGCGTGGTGTTCATCTCCTCCGAGCTGGAGGAGGTCGTCCGCCTGTCCGACAACATCGAGGTGCTCAAGGACCGCAGGAAGATCGCGGAGCTTGAGAACGACGCCACGGTGTCCCAGGAGACCATCGTCGATACCATCGCCAGCAACAACGCAGGGAAGGAGGCCTGATGGCTGGTCACAACACCAAGAAGGATGCCGGCAATCCGATCCTCAAACGGCTGCTGTCCTCGAACCTCACCTGGTCGGTCGTGGCACTGATCGTGCTCATCGTCATCTGCACGATCTTCGACCACGGGTTCCTGTCATTGAGCTGGAATGAGAACACCGGCGGCCTGGCCGGCCCGCTGATCACCATGCTCCAGGAATCGGCCCGCTACCTGATGATCGCCACCGGCATGACCCTGGTCATCTCCACCTCGGGCATCGACCTGTCGGTCGGCTCGGTCATGGCAGTCGCCGGCGCCGCGGCCATGCAGTTCCTGGTCTCCGGCCTGAACGTGTGGCTGGCCATCCTGCTGTCGCTGCTCGTCGGCCTGGTGCTGGGCTGCATCAACGGCGCGCTCGTCTCGATGCTCGGCCTGCAGCCATTCATCACCACGCTTATCATGATGCTCGCCGGACGAGGTCTGGCCAAGGTCATCACCGCCGGCCAGAACACCGACGCCGGCTCCGTGGCCGGCAGCGAGCCGCTGCGCTGGATGGCCAACGGCTTCATCCTGGGCATTCCCGCCAACTTCGTCATCGCCATCATCATCGTGTGCCTGGTCGGACTGCTGTGCCGCAAAACCGCGATGGGCATGATGATCGAATCGGTGGGCATCAACCAGGAGGCCAGCCGCATGACCGGCATCAAGCCGAAGAAGATCCTCTTCCTCGTCTATGCCGTCTCCGGTCTGCTCGCCGCCATCGCCGGCCTGTTCGCCACCGCGTCCGTCATGCGCGTCGACGTGGTCAAAACCGGTCAGGACCTTGAGATGTACGCCATCCTGGCGGTCGTCATCGGCGGCACCTCACTGCTCGGCGGCAAATTCTCGCTGTCCGGCAGCGCCATCGGTGCGGTCCTCATCGCCATGATCCGCAAGACCATCATCACGCTCGGCATCGATTCGGCCGCCACCCCGGCGTTCTTCGCCGTCGTGGTCATCGTGATCTGCGTGATGCAGGCCCCCAAGATCCATAGTCTCAGCGCCGAAATCAAACGCAAACGCGCGCTCAAGTCCGAAGCCAAGGCGGTGACAGCATGACAAGCGCAAGCACCACGGCGGTGAAGAAGACCGCCAAGAAGTCGCGTCGGCTCGACGCACAGATGATCCCGACCATCGCGGCCGTCGTCATCTTCATCCTCATGCTCGTGATGGGCCAGGCGCTCTTCGGCACCTACACCCGTCTGGGCTTCTTCTCCTCGCTGTTCATCGACCACGCCTACCTGATCATCCTGGCGGTGGCCATGACATTGCCGGTGCTCACCGGCGGCATCAACCTGTCGGTCGGTGCCATCGTGGCCATCACCGCGGTCGTCGGCGTCAAGATGACCATGGCGGGCATCCCCGCGCCGATCGCGATGATCGTCATGATCCTCATCGGCATGGCCTTCGGCCTGCTGGCGGGCGTGCTCATCGAGGAATTCAACATGCAGCCGTTCATCGCGACGCTCGCCACGATGTTCCTGGCCCGAGGCATCGCCTCGATCATCTCCACCGACTCGCTCGTCCTGCCCGAGGACAACAACTTCGACTGGGTGAGCGCGGAGATCAAGATCATCGACAACCCGAAGATCTCGAACGACCTGTCGTTCAACATGGGCGTGGTCATCGCCGTGCTCGTGGTGATCTTCGGCTACATCCTGCTGCACAAGACCCGCACCGGCCGCACGATCTACGCCATCGGCGGATCGCGCTCCTCCGCGGAGCTCATGGGCCTGCCGGTCAAGCGCACGCAGTACCTGATCTACTTCATCTCCACCACGCTGGCGGCCGTCGCCTCGATCGTATACACGGCGAACATCGGTTCCGCCAAGAACACGGTGGGCACCGGCTGGGAGCTGGACGCGGTCGCGGCCGTCGTCATCGGCGGCACCATCGTCACCGGCGGCTTCGGCTACGTGCTCGGCTCGGTGGTCGGCGCTCTGGTGCGCTCCATCATCGACCCGCTGACCTCCGACTTCGGCGTTCCGGCCGAATGGACCACGATCGTCGTCGGCCTGATGATCCTCGTGTTCGTCGTGCTGCAGCGTGTGGTCTCGGCGGTGGGTAAAAAAGAATGACCGCCACCCGTTTCCGGTGCCGATTCACCTGGTGGGCCGGCATCGGAAACGGGTGACATGATCGGCGCGTCATGCGCCAAACTTCATCGTTTTCTCCTTTCCTTTCTCCTGCAAAGGGCGTGCGGGGCGGTTGTCCGCCCGGCACGCCCTTTGTGGTTACGGGGGTGGTCCGCGCGTCTCCGGTGTTTTGCGTGCTCCGTGTATGCCGTGTATGCCGCGTGCTCTGTATATGCCGTGATATTCCGCCCGTTCCGCGTTCGGCGGGACGGGGATGATGGTAACGTGCGGAATGAAGGGAATGATGACGGCGCGAGACGAAAGGCGTTGCAGATGGATACACGACCCCTGATCGGCGTGGTGCCGCTGATGGATTACAAGCTGGAGAGCCTGTGGATGCTGCCCGGATACATGGACGGCATCACGGAGGCGGGCGGCACGCCCGTCATGCTGCCGTTGACCGAGGATCCGGACGTGATCCGCCAATTGGTCGCCCTGTGCGACGGCATCCTGGTCACGGGCGGGCAGGACGTGGCACCGGAGATGTACGGCGAGACCGCGTCGCCCGAATATCTGGCGATGAATCCGGAGCTGAGCCCGGAACTCGACCGCATGGAGGCGCTGCTGATCCCCGAGGTCATCGCCACGGACACCCCGATGCTCGGCATCTGCCGCGGCGTCCAGATCCTGAACGCCGTGCTCGGCGGCACGATGTGGCACGACCTGCCCACCGAACTGCCCAGCGACGTGGAGCACCACATGCCGAACCCGCCGTACGACCTGCTCGGGCACGAGGTCGATCTGGTCCCCGGCACACCGCTCGCCGACCTGATGGAGGCGGCAGGGGAGGGCAGCCGCATCGCGGTCAACAGCTACCATCACCAGGCGGTGCGCGAGGTTGCCGACGAACTGGCCGTGATGGCCAAGGCCGACGATGGCGTGATCGAGGCGCTGTACCGCCCCGGCTCGCGGTTCTGCTGGGGCGTGCAGTGGCATCCTGAATTCCTGCACAAGGTCGATGCGCGCAGCCGTATGATCTTCAAGGCGTTCGTGGACGCGGCGCGTTCCTGACCCTGCGGGCCACCCCGCTGATGGCTACGCCGGCAGCGTGATGCGGTCGCAAGGGAACCTGCGGCGGGTACGATGAACGGGAACGCCGCCGATGGCGGGATTGACCGCCGGGACGGAACGATGGACGACATGTGACGCCATGACATACGTCATGATATGTGATGTGCGTCATGGCATGCGTCGTGAGACAAGGAGGAGCTATGGCATCGACAATCGAATTCTACGGCGCCGAATGGTGCGGCGACTGCCGTCGCGCCAAGCAGGTGCTGGACCGGTACCATGTGGCTTACAACCACCATGACATCGAATCCGAGGAGGGTGCGGCCGAGCGGGCCGAGCAGATCAGCGGGCAGAAGCACATCCCAGTGCTGCTGTTCGAGGATGGCACGGTGTTCGTGGAACCGACGAATCCGCAGCTGACCGGCAAGCTCAAGGAACTGGGCCTTATCGAATAGCATGCGATGCGGGTTGCCCGCTCGCCCGTGCCACCCAGGAACATGTCCATGGGCATGAACTGTTTTTGGACAGCGATGTTTCGCTTGTGCGGGGCGGTGCATTCGTGTAGATGGCCACGGACGGCTCGCCGGCCACGGCGGCCGTCCATTTATGCATTCCAGCATATGAAACATAGTCCCGCAGTCGATTACACTCATATGTCGGCCCGCCGGGAGCGGGAGACAAGATAAGAGGAGTGAAACCGTGGAGATGTGTGAGACAACAGCAGCGACCACCGCTGGGGGAGCGGCGGCCGACGAACGCATTCCGATGAAGCTGATCGGCGCCATCGTGGCGGTCGGATCACTGGCCTTCATCGGCATCCTGACCGAAACCGTAATGACCGTGCTGTTCCCGCAGCTGATGCGGGAATTCAATGTGGACACCGCCACCGTGCAGTGGATCACCACCATCTACCTGCTGGCCGTGGCGGCCACCATGCCGCTGTCGTCATTCATCAAACGACGGTTCAGGAACAAGACGATCTTCGTGGCCGCCGTGGTGCTGGCCGTGCTGGGCTCGCTGATCATGATCGTGGCGCAGGCGTTCCCGCTGATCCTCGCCGCGCGCGTGATCCAGGGCATCGGCTCGGGCATGGCCACGCCGCTGATGATGAACATCATTCTGGAACAGTCGCCGCGCTCCAAGGTGGGGCGGCTGATGGGCGTCGGCTCGCTGGTGATCACCGTGGCGCCGGCCATCGGCCCGACCGTCGGCGGCGCGGTGACCAGCGTGCTGCCGTGGCGGGCGATCTTCGTGATCGTGATCCCGATCATCCTGCTGATCTCGCTGCCGGTCGGCCTGAAGTGCATCCAGCAGAAGCACCCGACCGAGGATGCCGTGCTCAACCCGCTGCAGTTCGTGGCGATCGTGCTGGCGCTGTGCGGTCTGATCATGTTCCTCAACCAGGCCGGCGTGGCGGTCGGCGCGGCCGTCAGCGGCGGCGAGATGACGATGCCCGCGTTGGTCGCCGTGGTGAGCCTGGTGGCGGGTATCGGATCGCTGCTGTTCTTCGGCTGGTCGTCGCGTCGTTCGTTCTCGCCGCTGATCCGACTCGGATTCCTGCGTAATCGCATTGTGCTGCTGCATCTGCTGCCGTATGCGATCCTGCCGATGGTCGGCATCGGCTTCGGCTATGTGATCACCAATCTGGCGCAGCTGTCGTTGGGCACCGACGCGTTCGTGGCCGGCGCGCTGGTGCTGCCGGGTGCGCTGATCGGCGCGTTCTGCGCTCCGATCGGCGGCATGCTGTATGACAAGTTCGGTCCGACCCGACCGATTCTGACCGCGTTCGCGGTGGCGACGTTCGCCACGGTGCTGCTGCTGGTGTGCTCGATGCATCTGACGCCCGCGTTGCTGGCTGGACTGTACTTCATCTTCGGGCTGAGCTATGCGCTTGAATTCTCGAACATCATGACCAGTGCGCTGCGCGAGGTGCCCCCGGCGTTCACCCCGGACGGCAACGCCGTGTTCCAGACCTCCATGCAGTTCGGCGGCGCGGCCGGCACCGCGCTGTTCTCCACCATCCTGTCGGTGGCGCAGGCCGGTTCCGGCGAGGAGGGCTCGCCGGAGTTCGCTCACGCCACCGCGGTCGGCGGCGCCTGGACCTTCGCCGTCATGACCGCCATCTGCGCCCTGTCCGTGGTCTGCCTGGCCATGGCCTTCCGGCTGCGGGGCCGGGCATCCCGCTCCGCCCACTGACGGAGTAGCCTGCGGCGAAAAGTAAGGGCCGGTTTCCAGCGCGCCATTGCGCCGGAAACCGGCCCTCGTCTATCTCTCTGCTCTCTCAGCCCTTGGCTCCCGGACTGGGTGTTGGCCCGCAGCCTTGGCGTCGGGATCAGTACTCGTTGGCGCCTTCGCCCTCCCACTTGACGTTGATGCCGCGCTGATAGTGCAGGAACATGTCCGCGCCATAGCGGTCGACCGGGCGGTGGGTGAAGAGCATGCGGATCGCGAACGCGGTCTGCACGTCATACGGCAGATCCAGGAACGCCTGATGGGCATCCCAGTAGGGCACGGTGCAGATGGCGGCGTCCGGCACGTAGGCGTAGCCATAGCCGTCCTCGTTCACATAGCCCATGAACGGCAGATCCCAGGCGTCATGCAGGGTGAGCTGCTGCTTGAATTCCTCGACCTGAGCCAGGGCCTCGTCGCTGATGCCCAGCTCCTTGGCCACCTTGTTGGCGGCCGCGGTCTTGGCGGCGGCGTCCTGACCGAACATCGAGAGGTTGACGGTGATGACCTTCTTATCGTCTGCCATGGTTCTTGCCTTTCTGTCATCGCGTCGCCGCGATGACTGGTATTGTGTTCGTTTCGTCGGGTGAAACGAACATTTTATGTTGTGAACTTCACAAGAAGTCTGTGGTGTCCGCCGTATGGCTTACGTGTTTAACAATAGCACCTTCGCGACGGGGATAATTAAGTGAACATGCGATTGTTTGCGTTATCGGGAGCTGTGGGCGCGCGTATTCCGCGGAATTTCGGGCCGCAAAAAAACGTGTTATTTTTTTGAAAACGAAACACAAGTGATGTTCATTCGTGTCGTGTTTGAATCATGTGTTATTTGGTCGGGGCATTTGTGAATTGCGTGTGCTGTTTCGTGATGGAACGTGCGGATTTGGTCTAGCGGAGCGGACCGGGGCGATGGGGGATACCCGTAATCCTTAAGGATGAGTGGCGGGGCGGTGCGACATGCCGGAATATGAAAGGTCATTCCGACGCATGAATGAGAATCGGCACGATATGCGGGATGCTGAAGTCATACAGCAACGATTCGGACTCATCGACGACCAGGAAAGGAACATGACCATGTTGGATCTCAATCTGTTCTCTCAAATGGGACTGCTGGTGTTGGGCGGTCCGATGCTGCTGATGGGGTTGGCGTCATTCGGTGTGGCCGGCATTGCCTATGGCGTGCGGACGCTCCGCCATCAGCAAGGCTGGTCGGAGGGGCCGGCCCGTCCGATGGTGTTCCTGGGCATGCTGCTGACGCTGGTTGGCGGCGTCATCGCCGGCCCGGCGTTGCTGGAATTGACGGCGTTGCTGTAATCGTCGTGCACCCGCGCGGTTATCTGCGTTAGTGGCGTCGCCAACCTCGGCTCAGCAGTTCCACCGCACCTTGACAGGGTGCGGCTCATCATCAACGGCCGCATGCCGCAATGACGCGATGATCCGATCGAATTCCATATCCGCCAGACGCTCATACTCCGCCGAGTCGGCGGATAGCCCGGCCTGGTCGTACGCCGCGGCCGCCGCGCCATAGAAGGCGAAGCCAAGGGCATTCGTCGGCGTCTGAATCACACCGCAGGCCGTGCTGATGGCACGGGCGGCGGCCTGCGCCACCGGGTCGGCGTCACCTGTCTCGCGGGCGGCGGCCAGCGCCGCTCTCAATGCGGGCTTGGCGTCCTTCAGCGTGGCGTTGCCGTCGGCACAGGCGATCGCCTGCTTGATGGCCGTGGCGAACCGGTCGTCCACGGGCTGTCCTGAGCGGCGGCGGCTTAGTATCGGCAGATACCGTTCCTCGGCGTATGCGGCAGCCCAACGACCCAACGTGGAGGCGCTCTGCGTATCGATCAGCGCCATCAGCGCCTTGGCCCGCGGCCCGGTGGGATCGCCCAGCATCTTGCGCAGCTTGGCCATGTCATGCTCCTTCGCCGAATCATTGACGCCATGGTGGTATTTCCATCGTATCGCGCTGCATGTGTGAGGGTGGCGCTGCGGGGCATTCTCGCATTGGCGGACATTCCTACTCGTATCGTGCCGGATGCTTTCCCCGCCGAGGACATCCTTGCGTTGACGGACATTTCCGTTCGTATCACGTCAGCTGTTTCCTGCCGAATGCATCCTTGTATTATCGGGCATTCCCCACCGGCTGCTGTCGGACACTGAGGTCTTCAGTGGGCGGGTTCACGCTTCAGTGGGCGGATGGTCGACGACATGCGCCGTCGCCTAACCGGCGGAATGGCTTGATTGCTGAGCCTTCGGACTTTGGTCATCCATGATGACCCGCCCACTGAACGCATAATCCGCCCACTGAGTCGTGTCCTGGCTGAGATTGGCGAACCGTATGATGGATTGTTGATCGAATGTGTCCATGAGATGGTGAACCGTTATGGAAATCAGAGAGATAACCGGTGATAGGAAGCGTTTCCTTCCATTGCTGCTGCTCGCCGATGAACAGGAGAGCATGGTGGGCCGATATCTTGAGCGTGGCGTCATGTATGTGCTTGACGATAATGGTGTGAAAGCCGAATGCGTGGTAACGGATGAGGGCGATGGCGTTCTGGAGATCAAAAACATCGCCGTCGTTCCGGAATGTCACGGGCTCGGATACGGGAGGGCCTTGCTCGATTTTGTGGCGCGAACGTGTAAGGGGCGATATTCCGTACTGCAGGTCGGCACGGGCGACAGCCCTCTGACGATACCGTTCTATGAGAAGTGCGGTTTCGTTCGCTCCCATAGGATCGAGCATTTCTTCACGGATCATTACGATCATCCGATTATCGAATGCGGCGTTCGGCTGGTGGATATGATTGTTCTGCGCAAGGAACTGTGATCCCCGTCAATGGTCGGTTATTGCGGAACAAATCCGAGGAAAGGAGCCTGCATGTCGCTGAATACCGTGTGTCTGCGGCCGATGCGGCGTGCGGACATCGATGCACTGGTCGATCTGCTGCGCCGCACCTGGTATGCCGATAGCGAACCTCAGGTACAGACCATGGTGGCTCGCGCCGATCTGGAGTTTTGCCTGGCCCGCACCACCACGGCCATCGTGGCGGAATATCGAGGGCGTGCGGTGGGCGTGGCGCTCGGGCATATCAACCGAAAGACTGGCGGGCGTTTTCCTGTGAATCGCCACCATAAGGCCGCCTGCAAGGCCATGCTCCGACTGATGCGTACCACCGAAGGCCGCCGGGGTGCCCATGAATTGATGGCGCTCGGTGTGGAAGGCGAGCTGATGTCCGCCACCGCACGACGGCAGGGTCATACCTATGACGCCGAGGTGATTCTGCTGATCCTCGACCGTATGATGCAGGGCTCGGGCGTTGGTGCCCGGCTGTTCGACGGCATGGAACAGGCGTTCCGCCAAGCCGGTGCGCAGCGGTACTTCCTGTACACCAACACGGGCTGCAACGTGGGCTTCTATGATCACCGAGGGTTGACTCGTCGCATCGAACGTACCGTTCCGGGCAAAGACGGATCCGCCACCACCTACTACCTCTACGATTCTGTGTTGTGAGCGTTCTGCAACATCCCCAAATTCTTGAGCGTTTTTGATTTTGTTACCGAACAGTGTTCCGCATGCATTGATTTTGCTGCGAAGCACTCGCTTGGTTTTGCCTGTTGTGTTACAAGTTGCTCTTAGGAGATGTCGGGTTGTCGATTTGTATTGATAATCACTCGGCGTCGGGTTGCTGCCCGTCGTGCGCCCGCCACTGGCAGTCCGTCATCCGCATGTTCGTGAAGACCGCGGTGAACGAGGAATCCTCCGGCGAACAGGCGTAGACGCCGAACCGGATGGTGCCGTCGCCCTTGGCCATATGGCAGATACGCATCTGCGAGAAGTTGACGCCGTCCTGCGAACATTCGATGCAGTAGTCGTCCTCGCGACGGCTGAACCGGTACCACATGGACTTGATGGTGGCGGGAATGGCCGTGGTCGCCCAGTCGGAGTAGCCGTTGTTCGTCACCACGCTGCCCAAGTGCTGGAACTCGTCATTCTCGTATTCGATGGAACCCTTCAGCCAGTTCTCGCTATCGAGATACATCACCACGCCGCACTGGTCGAAACGGTGATGGCTTCCGGAGAAATCGGTTTTCACCACAAAGCTGAAATACCGCTCAGCGGTCTCCATCTGCAGGACCGGGGCGTTGTCGTTGCGGAAATGGTAATAGGTGCGCTGCCACAGGTCCGTGTGCGGCGCGGTGGTGATCTCGATGCGATCGTTGCCGATGACGTAGTCCTTCGGCTCGCGTGTCCACGCCCAATTGCTGCTATCCATCAGCCACCTCGCTTAATCGTCGAATTCGTTTGCCTGAGCGGCGTTGCAGTCCTTTGCCGATATGGCACCGCATCCATTCTACAGTTCCGGTCTTACGGTTCCGGTCTTACAGTTCCGGCACCTCGCGGAAACCTTCGGGACCAGTTCGTCGGTTGTGCCCGAAGTCTTGCGCAAATGTGGTCGGCCCGTTGCCGGGTCGGTTTCAGTCGGTTGTCTGCATGGTGTCACCGAGCCGGGACATGTCCAGGTAGCGTCGCGTGGACCATTGGTTGGCGGTGACGTAGCGGATGCGCGCGCAGATGAGCATGAGCGCGCTCCTGCCGTCCGGGAAGCTGCCGACCACACGTGTCCTCCTGCGGATCTCCCTGTTCAATCGTTCGATCATGTTGTTGGTGCGGATCCGACGCCGGTGTTCCGGTGGGTACTCGTCGAGCAGGTAGGTCGTGGCCTCGCCCATGCCCTCCCTCAGGCATGAGGCGGCGGCCTTCAGGCCCCTGTCGTCCATCTGCGCGGCCACGCTTCCGGCCTTCTCCAGCGCGGATTCCCGGCTTTCCATGGCGAACACGGCCTTGAGCGCCGACGCGGCCCACGCCGTGTGCCGGTGGCTGACCTTGGAGAGCACGTTGCGCATGAAGTGGACCATGCACCGCTGGTATCTGGCGTCCGGCAGCATCGCGTTGACCGTGGAGACGAGCCCGGCGCACCGGTCGCCGACGACCAGGCGCACGCCCCTGAGGCCGCGTTCGATCATCGACCTGATGAACTGCTCCCAGCTGGCGCGGTCCTCCTTCATGCCCTCCGCGACGCCGATCACCTCCCGGTGGCCGGTATCGTCCACGCCGATCGCGACCAGGACGCTGACGTTCTCCACGCTCCCGCCCCACGTGCGCTTGTGCCACACGCCGTCCACGAACAGATACGGGTAGGCGCGCCCCAACGGCCTGTTCCGCCACAGGTCGATGTCCTCGTACACGCGCTTGAGCTTGTCGCTCAGGGTCTGGGAGGGCATGCGCTCTCCCCACAAAAGCCTGCTGATGTCGTCGACCTGACGCGTGCTCACTCCCGCCAGGTACATGTCGATCAGCGCCTCCTCGACGCTCTCCTCCCTCCTGCGGTAGCGTTCGATGACCGCCGACTCGAACAGGGCGCCCTTCAGCTTCGGGACCTTCAGGGTCATGGTGCCGGCCTTCACGGTCAGGTTCCGCTCGTAGTGGCCCGCCCGGTACGCCTTCCGTTCCCCGGACCGCTCGTACCTGGCCGCGCCCGTGATCTCGTCGGCCTCCGCGTCAAGCATCGCGTTCAGCAGCTCCTCGACCTTCTCGCTGACCAAACGGTCGAGTTTCGTCTCGAGCATGTTCTCGTCGACCTGTAGAATCTGATTCGGCATGGTTCCGTCGCCTCTTTCCAACTGCGATTGATTGTTTGGCGACTGAAATCGTACCCCGGCGACGGACCATGTCTCCTTTCAAAGCTCAACCAAAATGCGCAACAAACCGGACGTTATCAGTTCGTCACTGATGGGATCGCAACCGTGGAGCGTCTGTCCGAGGAATGTTCCTGAACGTCATCCGCTACTTGGAGACGGAAATGTGTAAGCAATGAGAGGGTTGATATGAGGCGATTCCTTGCTTGGTGTCCGACCGTGCTGACATGCACGGGTCGCGGTCTATTGCTAAGGACAGTGGTTTCGTCAGCCGGTATGTCGATTCTCACGGCTGCGGTCTGTTGATTCTGGGCACGTTTAGGCAAGATCGGTCTGCATGGTTGACCCTGCGAATTGGTGCGCATATCACGCCGCCCCTGTGCATGTGCGGCTCCATTCCCCACCGCCGCATCCTTTTTTCGGAAACGGCATGCGGGGTAACTGGTTGGAGGCCTTCAAGATGGAGCGCTATCCTGCTCAAACTCTAGCTGATCGTATCATGGTACGGCGGCTGGTATTTCCTGGCCGGTGTCCTGCTGTTCGCGTTGCTGCGGCGATATGTGCCGGCGAAAGTCATAACGACGTTGTTCAGAGGGGATGAAGCGTTGGACGTGCTGATGACGGCCACGATCGGAGTGCCGCTCTACGCCTGCGGCGGAGGAACGATTCCGCTGCTGCAGGCGTGGCTGGTGGACGGTATGAGCATCGGCAGTGCCGCATTGTTGATGCTCGCAGGTCCTGCCACGCAAATCACCAATCTAGGTGCCTTGAAGATCGTGCTGAGACCTCGCCGTTTCCTCCTCTATATTGGTTTTTGTCATACCTTTTCCTTGGCGCTCGGGCTGGTTGTCAACCGGACTATGTGAAGGAGCAGCAAAGGTGTTATCGTTCCTGCTGTGTTTGCAATCTCACGGTGAAGCACCATGCTCGTGAACAAAGGTGCGAATGAATGCGATGGTTGAACTAGAAGGCCGAGTCGCTTAACCGGGCGTGGGATGTACCATGAGCGTGTAATGGTCAATGATGCACAGCGAGGTGAGACTATGGGCAATCGTTCCGCATCCGACGGCGACCAACATGACGACCCGGAGCTGTCTCATGCCCAACCCGGAACCGGCGATTCAGCGGTAAGCGACGAAAACGACCCAATCGGATTGCCGGAACCGCAGAAGTATGACAGACCGTATTTCGACGTCTTCGATTATTTATCGGATGAGTATGCGGATGCGCGGAATCTGAACGAGGCCATCGACATGCGTGGTCAGAAAGCCTTCGCCCAGAGCGTGACGCCCGATGATTTCAGTGATGCCTCTCCGGACAATATGACGAAAATGGGCATCGCCGAACTGTGGGCCGAATCGACATGGAATGATGGACGATCCACTCGCAATATCGCGCTGGAACGGTCCGTCGCCGGCATCCAGGAGGGGGATATGCTTGAAATTCGTCGTTGCTCCAAGGAAATCAACCCGTGGGGATACTCGTTCCATCGTGTGGATGACGACATCACGTTGCCATATACCCCCCTACCATGATTTCGACGACAGGTTCCTTTCTCGAATGCTGGACGACCTGTCCGAAAACGAACGGCTGATTTGCCAAGTTAGAGATACCACCTGCTACGGGGAGGACGGCATTGACATCGACCCGTCATTCCATTGGCGCGTATACACCTGCAAAGTAACCGTTTACCGGCAGAATCTTCCGGAATCGCGCAAAGACTAGTCGGGTGGCGCTTGTAAATGTCCGAATAGAGAATGTCGTTCCGGAAAATGAACGGCGACAAGTGATGAGTGGTGATTACTGACAGGATTCGACAGGGTACTTCTTTGCGTTCTTCTGCATTTTGTCGCGGATGATGTCGTCGAGATCGAAACCCAATTTGTCGGCGAGCATGATGCAGTAGATCATGACGTCGGCGATTTCCTCGTGGATGTGTTCCAGATCGTCTTCGCATGGCTGGTCGTTCCAGTGGAAACATTCCAACAATTCCGCAGCTTCGATGCTCACGGATTTGGCCAAGTTACCGGGTGCATGGTACTTGTCCCAATCGCGCTCTCGGACAAAGGTGCGGATAAGGTCGATGGTTGAATCGGAAATCATAGTCAATAGTGTATTCCATGGGTACCATGTGAATATGAGTGGGACAGCTGAACAGATGCGGTTTTGTATCGTGAAGGTACCTTACGCCGGCGTTGATACCGAAAACGGGAAAACCATTTCCGTGGATCGATATCGCGAGGTTTTTGAGACCACTCTCGAAACAAGAGCTGACGCTTGGGTCAGCCCGAGAACTTCCCTTGAAGTGGCGACTGAGAAGCTGATTGATCGATATGGCAAGGAAAAGAGCCATCTGCTGAATTGGCCGACGGTATATATCGTCTGGTTTGAAAACACCACGACCGCCGGCGGAAGTAGTGCGAAATCAGGGAATAGGTGGTATGTGTATGTAGGGGAGAGCCAACACATTCTTGACCGTACGGTTCAGCATATCACTCTAACAAAAAGTCGTACTGAAGATATCGCGGACAATCAGGAATCTTTGCATGCGGATGATGCCGATGGAGAAGTCACCGCCGACCATGCGTTATCAAGATATTTGGAGACGGAGAAGAACGCGGATCAACGGATAACGGATGCGGTCAGCAACGGTGCAGATGTCAATCAATACGTTATCTGGGAGCGGCATTTCAATAAATCGCTGACTTTGGACGTTGAGAACAAACTCATCGACTACATGAAGTCCATTGATCATGTCGATTGTCTGAATGGTCGAGGCAATCCACAGGACGAATACTATACGTCGACCTATCTGGACAGTATTGTCTCCGCTGCTTGGCGGAAGCTTGTATCGAAAGACGAAGACGGCATTTTCCCTCCGGAAGAGCAGATCTGGCAGTCTTCGTTGTATAAGGTTTCGCCGTTCCATAAGCTTGGAAAAGAACAGCATGAGGCATTGAGGGATATCGAAAAGACGGTGTTCGATTGCCTGGATCGATGGCGGAGCCCAGGAGATACACGGCTCATTCTTGTCGGTGGCGCCGCCGGTACGGGGAAGACCATTCTACTCAGTACGCTGTTCTACGAATTGGCAAATTCACTGAATCTGGATTCAGATGAGAACACTTCAGAATCCGCCAATCACAAACAGCGTGTATGTTTGCTGGTGAATAACGAAGATCAGCGTAAAGTTTACGATGACATGGCCACAAAGCAAGGGCTGCAGAAACAGTCAATGCAATGTGTTTCTCGTCCGACAAAGTTTATTAATGATCGTTCACTGTCCGTTGGGACCAGCTCGTGGGACTATACGGAGATTCCAGGGGAGAATTGTCGTGCGGATGTAGTGCTTATTGATGAGGCGCATCTGCTGTTTACGCAGAAGGTGCAAAGCGGTATTGAAAGTCACCTGCACGAGATTTTACGTAGGGCAAAGGTGGTCGTAGCCGTATTTGACCCTGAGCAAATCATGCAGCGAAAACAGTGGTGGAATCCGAATACGTTGCGGCAGCTTGGTTTTGAAGAGAACGGTTATGTTGCGGACGCTGATTCGGTGGATAGTGTATTGACGTTTACGGGGCATTACAGCAATGCTAAGGTGAATGACGGCAAAGAGGTTATTATCACGGATTCCTATCCGGTAAGCAGGATTAATCTGACTTGTCAATACCGGATTGATGCGAGTGATGAAGTCATCCAGTGGATTGATGCGTTGTCTTCTCGCTGTGCGCAACTACCTCGGCTGGTTCCCGAGGACACTACTGCAAGAATCAGCATGGTGGACGAGGACGGCGATAACACTCTGACGTTAGGCTGTCCTTATGAGATAAAGGTTTGTTCATCACCTGAAGAGGTTTTTAGTGAAATCAACAAGAAACGAGACTGGGTTTTGTCTCGTCAGGAAGACGCAGAGGAAACGAAGCCTGCAAAGGGGCGGAAGAAGAAGACCAAGCGTGCTGCGGTAAAACCTCGTGATTTGTGTCGCGTGGTAGCTACGTTTGATTGGCCGTATGATTCAGGTGATGCATTGGGAACCGTGGATTTGTATTACGACCCTGACTATGAATGGCACTGCGACGGACAACAATATCGGGGTGCCTGGCGACGGCCCAATTACGTTGACGGAGATCCCGAGATTCCTGAACATGTGAAGGTGTTTAGACGCAGATGGAATCGGGCAAAGGATATCTTGGAGGACGAGGAACGAGAAAAACGTCAAACCGGTGAATCGTGGGCGAGTGACGAATCCACTAAGAACGAGGTCGGTTCGTACTTCACCATCCAAGGGTTTGACTTGAACTACGCGGGTGTCATCATCGGCCCGTCTGTTGGATACGATGAAGATCGCAACTGCATTGTGTACCGTCCTGAGATGAGCTGTGACCCAGGCGTGACCAGTAGTCGCAAAGATATCTCCACTAGCGAGGATCTTGAGTATTTCAAGCGCGAATGTATTCGTAAACAGCTTGGAGTGCTAACCAAACGAGGCGTTCATGGTTTATACCTGTTCGCAGTCGATCCCGTGTTGCAGAAAAAACTGCAAGACTCAATGTCCGTTTGAGGATATGCTGTGACGTGGGAAAACGATTCTTGAGGAAGAGGTCTTGCCTACCACGACACGTTGCGTTGCTGCGAGGAAGATGACATGTCGCGAAACTGCGGGTCATGTCGCGAAAATGTCGGGATTATGACGGGATTATGTCGCGAAACGACAGGGTATGTCGGGAATACGACGGGATTATGTCGTGAAACGCTGAATCCTGTCGCGAAACGCTGGGTTTTGTCGCGGAAACGGTTGTGTTCGAAGCCTCGCGCAAATGCGGTGTCCCATCGTTGAAATCGGACGTTATCTTGTCATGCGCCCCGTTGATCCAGATTCTTCGTCAACTCCTCCAGGTGGAACCGCCAATCGGCCACACGCTCCTGTGTGTCCTTCAGATCGAAATGATCCAGATATCCCTGGTCTTCGGACCATTCCAGCAGATATTGCCGCTCGGGACCGTTCTCTCCGTTGATGGTGCGCAGGAAGTCGGCATACCCGGCCGGGCCGCCCACATCCTCCGGCGGCGCGGCGCCGTCGCCGTCCAGTACCAGGGGTTCATCGTGGTCACGATGCTTGATCGTTTTGACCACCTTGACGTCGATCTCCCAACCGTCCCCGTAATCATATGAGTACACCGCGGTCCGGGTTCGTGGGAATATCTCGCCCAGATGAACGTCGCGCGAGAACGATTTGACGGGCTGTCGCTTTCGTTCCTCCGGTGTCATCCAGTCGGAGAAATCGTCATACATGTTGCCGTGCTCGTCCAACTGACGCTTCTGTCCGTTGCTGGTGAAGCGGAAATCGAACAGATGATAGTCCATCCATCGCATGCATTCCTGAATGATGACGTGCAGATCCAGGAACGTGTACGAGGCGGGCACCTCTATCAGTCGCCAGCACAGCGGATTCCCGTATCCACGTAGCGTGAGCTGGATTCTGAACGCGCGTTGATCCTGCGCCGGGTCGTAGCCGTCCGTCGGATTCGTTGTGCTGGTCGCGGTGCCCTTGCTGCTTTTGGAGGATGTGTTTTTCGCGTGGGACGTGGCGGCGGTATCGCCTTTGGCGGCGATTACCGGCTGCCCCTTCTTTCCCCTCAATTCGTTCAGAAGTTCCTTGGGATCGGTATGCTGCAATGCCAGCAGCAGCAACAACCGTTCTTCGAGCATATCCACCACGTCCGCGGTCTCGAGGAATACGTCGTGGACGTACTGCGCGCTGTCCAGTCCTTGTTCGGTGAACGTGACGGAACCGTCGCCATTGTCTTCGATGAGTTTGTCTTGTACAAGCTGGTCCAGAGCGTTTGCGTCCAGATAAGTCGGGGCGACCCAACGTGCGGAGCGGCTGCGTCCAACCTTGTCGGACAGCAGATATAGCATCAGCAGCGTCATATCGGCGATGAGTTCCGGATCGCGGTCGACATCTTTGCTTTTACGCGCCATGCTTGTTCCTTTTTCTAAACGAGTGGTATTTGCAGAATACCTGATATGGATTTTATTTCTTGCGAGTCAGACGTGTCGAAAAAGTGAGATTTCGCTGTATCCTGGATCTGTTCCGAGTAGTCGTTTGAGCGAAGGGGCGGATTCGTGGTGGAAGAGAACGAAACGGTCGGCACGGACACAGGCAAACTGATCGACGTGGTCGGCGCCGCCATCGTACGCGACGGCAAGGTATTGTGCGCTCGCCGTGGCAATGGGAAATCCCTTGCGGGTTACTGGGAATTCCCCGGCGGTAAGGTCAAGCCGGGGGAGAGCCGTCGTGAGGCGTTGCGTCGTGAAATCGAAGAAGAACTGCTGTGCGAAGTCACCATCGCCGATGAGGTGTGCACATCCATCCAACGTTACGATTTCGGCACAGTGCAACTCACTACGTTCATCTGCCATCTCGAATCGGGCACACCTCGTCTGACTGAACATCAGGAAATCCGGTGGGAACGGCCTGAGGATATGCCATCGCTCTACTGGGCTCCTGCAGACGTTGAAGCTGTGCAGCTCATTTCCGTCATGAACCTTGATCGGAAGCAGGGCAGCACGATGACCGATGCATCCGAATCCCCTCTTGACAACGTCACGTCCGAGCTGATCGAACACGTACCCGGCGCCACCTCATCCGTTCTCGAGGACGTCATGTCCGGGCTGATCAAACGCAGACCCGACGCTCCCGGTATCTATGCGCCCCGTCTCATCGCCAACCATCCCGGCAACACCATGGGAGACGTCATCGGCGAGGAACTTGAGAACGCCGACTCGTTTGATATGTCCGTCGCCTTCGTCTCCGCCGAAGCGGTCAAATCCCTATTCGAAGACTTCAAATCCAGTGCCGAACGTAGCGGCAGCGCGCAACGTAGTCGCCTCATCACCTCCACCAAGAACCATTTCAACACCCCGGCCGCATTCTGGGACTTGCTGCGGCTTAAACATGTCACCGGCGTCGACGTGCGCATCTGGAACGGCGGAACGGACCGATCGGCGCATTCGGGCGCGCAAGGCCAGCCGTTCCATCCCAAGGGGTATGTGTTCGCCCGCCATCTGGAGGATGGCAGCCCTACTACAATCTGTATGTCGGCAGTTCCAACTTGACCCAGACGGCCCTGAACACTCAGCGCGAGTGGAATCTCAAAGTCTCGTCCCTGGAAGGCGGCGAACTCGTCGACCAAATCCAATCGGAGATGGAATCCCAGCTTGCCGATTCCGAACCGCTCACCGAGGCGTGGATTACCCAATACGAAGAGGATTTCCAACGCTACGAACAGGAGCTGCGTCATCAGACACCATCGCGTTCCGCAATCCTCAAAGAGCGCGAACGCCAGCAGATCGAACCCAACGCCATGCAGCGCGAAGCGTTGGCCAGCCTGGAACAGCTGCGTGCGGACGGCGAACACAGTGCCATCGTCATTTCCGCCACCGGCACCGGCAAAACCTATCTCTCCGCGTTCGACGTGCGGCAGTGCAATCCACGACGCATGCTGTATGTAGCCGAACGCGAACAGATCCTCAAGAACGCGATGGCCTCCTACAAGAAAGTGCTCGGCTGTTCGGATGGCGATCTCGGTTTGCTGTCCGGCAGCAGCAAGAACACCAACTGCCGGTATATGTTCGCCATGGCGCAGACCTTGAGTAAGCCGGAGATACTGGAACGGTTCGCCGCCGACGAATTCGACTACATTCTCGTCGATGAGGCGCATCACGTTGGCGCCGAACGCTACCAGCGGATCCTCAACCATTTCGCCAATCCGGGGTTCCTGCTTGGCATGACCGCCACGCCGGAACGTACCGATGGCTATAACATCTACTCCTGTTTCGGCCATAACATCGCCTACGAGATCCGGCTGCAGCGCGCGCTTGACGAGGACATGCTCTGCCCGTTCCACTATTACGGTGTGGCCGAATACCTCGGGGAGGACGGCACGCGACTTACGGCGGATGATGGGAACACCGGGCAGCTGCGTTACGAGATCGGCCAGCTGGCCACGCCGGAGCGTGTGCGGTATATCATCGACAAAATCCAGACCTACACGCCGTACCATCAGCAGGTCACCGGGTTGGTGTTCTGCAGTCGCGTGGACGAGGCGGAACGGTTGTCCGCACTATTCAATACGCAGATCAACCAGCAGACGGAACGGGCGTACCGCACCATCGCTCTGTCCGGCAAGGTGTCCGCAGCGGAACGTGAGCAGGCGGTGCGGCGGCTGGAAGAAGGCGAACTCGACTACATCTTCACCGTCGATCTGTTCAATGAAGGCATCGACATCCCTTCGCTGAACCAGATTGTCATGCTGCGCAGCACCCAGTCCAGCATTGTGTTCACACAGCAGTTGGGGCGCGGCCTGCGCAAGTGCGCGGGTAAGGAAAGCGTTACCGTCATCGATTTCATCGGCAATTACGCCAACAATTATCTGATTCCGGTGGCGCTGTACGGCAACACCGGCGATCGCGATGTGGCGCGACGCAACCTGCAACGGCGGTCGATTGGGTTGAGCTCGATCAGTTTCGACAGGATTGCGCGGGAACGCGTGCTGAGTGCGCTCGACCATGCCGACTGGTCCGAGATGAAGAAACTCAGTGAACACTATCGCCAGCTGCGCTACGAACTTGCACGCATTCCGATGTTGACGGATGTGTACGCGTACGACCCGTCATTGCCGATGACGATGGCGTCGAAGAGCGGCGATTACTTGTCGTTCGTCAGGTCGCGCGAGCGCAGTCTCAGCCGAGGAAAGAATAATGGCGATGGCATGGCGTTCCTCGATTGCTTGGATCCGGTGAGTGACGCTGAGTCGGCAATGTTGAAGATGGCGACGGAATTGTTGCTGCCGGGACTGCGGCCGCACGAACTGGTCATCCTCGATGAACTCTGCCGGTTCGGCGAGGAGCGGATCGGCGATGCGGGGGAGAACGATGTTTCGTGGCATCCCTCCCGATCGCGTTCCGTGGCGGAACTGGCCGCGGCGATTACACGGCGATTCCCGGATGCGTATCTCACGGCGGAGCAGATGCAGTCGGCGTTGCGGGTATTGGACTATTCGTATTTCACGGCAACGAATCGGTCTCGGTTCGGTGGAACGCCATTGATTGAAGTCGACGATGAGCGTGGCGTGGGATTGTCTGCGGAGTTTACTGCAATGCTGTCCGGAAACCGTACGTTCCGTATCTTCTTTGCCGATACGATTCGGTGCGGGTTGATGGTGTGCCGTGAGATGTTCGAACGTGCCCGTGCGGGGCGTAGGGGCTTCGACCGTGGATTCCTGTACGAGCAGAAGTACAAGCTGGCCGATGTCATGCGGCTGCTCGGCTGGTCCGATGAAATGAACGGACAGAATGTCGGCGGTTACTTCTGCCATAAGACAACCGGTACCATGCCGATCTTTGTCAAGTACGCGAACAGCCAGTATGACGACCGATTTCTCGGCTTGCAGGAGATGCGGTATTTCAGCAAGAACAACCGCACCGTGAATTCTCCGGAGTTTATGTGGATGAAGGAAGGCTATGGTTCGGAGGGTTGGCAGGAGAACCATTTCATTCCGCTGTTCGTGATGCGCAAGGAGGAATCCGACGAGGCTAAGTATTACTACGTCGGACACGTCGCTGCGTTCAACGACTTGCGCACCATTACGCGGAAGGCCGAGGGCGACGGGGATGCGACCATGAACCTTGCCGTCGCCAACCTGCGACTGGCCAAACCCTTGGATCCCGAGCTCTTCCGTCATCTGACAGGCATGGCGACATCGTGATGCGTTCGGCGATTATGATGGCACGCAACGTTAGCGACGGGGCGCGAGAACCGATACAATGAAGCGACGAGTATATTACGTTTTCGGAAAGGGGCAATGATGCAAACATCCGTCGGCATCAATGTGCCCTCCCGGATTCTTGATTGGGTATTGAATATCGGCAGCAAGGATCGGCTGACTGATGCACAGCTGAGCAACATCAGAGAATGGAGAAGCGGTGCTTCCCTGCCGACGGTGAAGGACATTCGAACGATAAGCGACAGGTTGCAGGTGCCGTTCGGATATTTCTTCCTTTCACAGCCGATTGATGATACGCCTCCGGTGTGTGCGCACAGGACAATTGGGAGTCGTGATATCGATCGAAAGCCGTCAAGGGATCTGGTTGATACGGTTTACGCCATGTCCGCGTTGCAGGATTGGGCCCGGCAGGACCGGATTGATCACGATGAGGAACCTTTCGATTTCGTGGGGTCTGTTGCTGTCGATGTTGACAGTGCCGGTTTGACCGAAGCGTTGCGACAGGTGCTGCGACTTGATGAATATTGGTATCGTGACGGGGCAAATTCTAATCCGGACACCGCATTTGTATATCTGCGCGACCACGCCGAACAAGCGGGAATCATCGTCATGATGAGCGGCATCGTGGGGGAGAACGTGCGCCGTCGTTTGGATCCTGAAGAATTCCGTGCGTTCGCTTTGATTGACGAATATGCGCCGTTGGTATTCATCAACAGAGCCGATGAGCCTGCATCGGCACGGCTGTTCTCATTGGTGCATGAACTTGCCCATATTCTGCTTGGCGAAGACGAATTGTATAACGATAAATCCGTTTCTGTCGCAGTCACGCCCGTTGAACGGCTTTGCAATGCCGCGGCCACTGCGTTGCTGATGCCGGATGAGGACTTCTCCATGGCGTGGGGCGCCGCAGGTGGTGACGCGGATGAACGGATACGAGCTGTAAGAAAACTGTTCCCGGTTTCCTGGGTGACGGTCGCATTGCGCGCATTGCACCACAGGTATATTTCAGAAGAGCAGTATGACGCGGTATGCAAGCGTGCAAAGGAATGGACAGCTACTCAGAAATCCCGCAATGTTTCTTCTGGCGGCAACTATTACGCTACGAAAAGCAGCAGATTCGATCATCGGCTGCTTGACCGCATCGTCGCCAGCGTGGCCGAAGGCCGGACCTCCTACACCGAGGCGTATCGGATGACTGGAACGAACCGACGCACTTTCCAGGAATTGCTGAAGAGGGTTGAACCATGAGCGATTCGGACTTGACTCTTACCCAGGGAGCGTTGTTCGACGATCCGACTCCCAGCTACCTCATCGACGCCAACTGCCTGATGAGACCGTATAACGAGTATTACAGCCCTGACTTCAAATTGTCCGAGTTGTTCTGGAGTCGGCTGTTCGGGTTGATTCGAAGAGGAGTCCTCGGCATCATTGACAAGGTCCGTGATGAGACCTACGGTCATGCTTCCGACGAGTTGGACAAACAGCTTGATGCAGTCAGGTCCTTGGTTCTTGTCACTGATAACGATGCGAGCATCCTGAATGGATACCGGCAAGTGCTATCGCATATCGCCACGACGCCTATGCGGTATCAACCGAAAGCGGTAAGAGACTGGACCCCTGAAACGGTAGCCGATCCGTGGCTGCTCGCTACCGCCATGGCATTTCGGTCGACAATCGTGACGTTTGAGACGAAACCGGACCCGGCGGGGCGTCCGTGGAAACGCGTGAAGATTCCGGCCGTTGCTGAAGACTTCGGCATTCCATGCATGGATTTGTTCGTTTTCATGAAAGAAGTTGGTGGGTTTTAATTGGGATAGCGCCGCCGCGTTTCATGGCCGGACGGTGACGACATGTGTTCGATTATATGATGCGCATAGTTTGGCTCTTGTGTTGTTTTCGTGGGTGGTGGCTCGTCGTTGAGCCGTTGAATACGAAGGTGTGAGGGGCGCTTCCTGTAGGTTTGTTTTTCGACCAAGAATACAACCGAAGAAAGCGCCTTAGTTGAAGGGTTGGGGGCTGCGGACGTTTTCTTGGAGTTGTTTTCCTATACGGCCAGCCCCTGGCTTGTTCTGTATCCTACCGGGCTTTTCCATCCCAGCGACTGTTTGATCCTCGTATGGTTGTACCAACGGATGCACTCGCCGGCGAGGCCGCCGGCCTCCTCGCACGTACGCTCCTCCCAATGCCCGGAGATGCACGGACCCGGGTCTTCATACGACCGAAGAACCCCTCGGCCGCGGCGTTGTCCGGGCTGCACCCCTTCGCGCCCATGGACCGGACCAGGTCGTACCGGCTCATCCGGTCCAGCCATCCCGGACACCGGTAACGGCATCCGCGGTCGCCGTGAGACCACGGGACGCTCGTCGGCACGCAGCGTGGCGGTGGCCCGGACCCGGCATCGTGTCGCGCCGGTCCCGCGTTCGGCGACGTCCCGACCGTGTGCGCCACGACCATGCCGTCGTAGCAGTCGATCATCGGGGAAAGGCAGACCTTGCCGTCACGGGCCTTGATCCCGCGTGGTGTGTGTTGCGTCAAGTTCGGGCGTGCCGTTT
This sequence comes from Bifidobacterium pullorum subsp. gallinarum, assembly GCF_000741215.1. GTDB lineage: Bacteria > Actinomycetota > Actinomycetes > Actinomycetales > Bifidobacteriaceae > Bifidobacterium > Bifidobacterium pullorum_B. The sequence continues at coordinate 7,065 of NZ_JGYX01000003.1, read as the reverse complement.
GATCGTGGGGAAGTTGACCGGGTGATCGGCTGGTTTGTTGCCGTTTGAGCGTCTGGTCCCGTCCTGTTTGGTTGTGTTTGTTTGTTATTGCATGAGGGCGTGGGTCTTGCGGTAGGACTCGCCCTCGAATCTGATCATCCTGCCGTGGTGGACGGTGCGGTCGATTGACAAGCGGCGTGCCGTGTTGGGGTCGCCGAAGATCCTGCCCCATCCGCCGGACTCGATGTTGGCGGTCGTGGATGACGCTCTGCCGCTCGTACGCGTTGGTCACGACCTGGAAGAGCAGGCGGCTGCCCTCCTCGTCGATGGGCACGTAGCCGAGCTCGTCGAGGATGATGAGCCCGGCTTTGCCGATCTGGGTGAGCTCCTTGTCGAGCCGGTTCTCCGCGTTGGCGCGCAGCAGTCGCATGACGAGTTCGGCGGCGGTGAAGAACCTGACCGGGATGCCCCGCCGGCAAGCCTTGCGCCCCAGCGCGACGGCGAGGTGGGTCTTGCCTGTGCCGGGTGGCCCGAACATGACCACGTCCTCCGCGTGTTCGATGAAGTCGAGGGATTCGAGGGCCTGACGCCCGTAGTCGACGGGGAACCGCAGGGGCGACCCGGTCGTAGCCGCCCGGGTTCCTTGGATTGGGGGAACCCGGCCTGCTTGAGCAGGCGCGCGCGTTTGGAACGCTCCCTGGAGTCGAGTTCGGCGAGCATCCACGCGTGCATGAACTCCATCTGCGTTGGCGTGGCCGTCTCGAGCTGGTCGGCGAGGACCTGTCGGGTCAACGGGAGCTGTCGGGCGAGTTCCATGATCTCGTCCATCATGCGTCCGGTCGACGCGCGGCGGCGTTTCGTGTCGGGCTGTGCGGTTCCGGGTTTGGTCATCATGCCTCCTTCCTGTCTTCGGCCGGCCTCATGAACCGGTCGTAGTCGCGAAGGTCCGGGGCGGGTTCGTCGTGCGGGGTCTCGCCCGCGGCGATCCGGCGGCTTAACGCCATCAGGCTGGCCTCGTCGATGCCGTGCCCCTGCTCGACGAGGCGCTCGGCGGCGGCTGCGGAGGCCTCGAACCCGCTGGCGTCCGACGCCTTGGCGATCAGACGGAACGTGCGTTGGCGTTGCTTGGAGTCCCGGGCTTGCGAATCGCCAGACGCAGCTTGTCGGGGAAATCACCACGGATCGGGCTCTCGCCCCACGCGCGGGTCTTCCTGGCCAGCGCGGGCAGCAGCGAGGCCGGGTTCCTGACCGTCCCGGGATCCTTCCCGTAGACGCGGGGAAGACGGGCGACCGAGCGCCCGTCCTGGGTGCGGATCCCCCGCGTCGAACGCGCGCAGGCCGACGTCCAGGGTCCACCCGTGCCAGGAGGGGCCGGCGAGGTACCGGTGCGAGTCGATCTCGACGACCCCCTGCTTATCGGCCTTGCGTATCTCCCACCGGCACGCGTCGAACGGATGGGACGGCAGGCGTTGCATCAACGCGCGCCCGACGCGCGGACAGGTCGCCGACCGGTGTCTTCAACCGGTAGTGCGGCCGTTCGGCGATCTCGTCGCACCGGGAGAGCATGAACCTCGTCAACTGCGCGTACGACTCCGCGTCCGGCAGGGGCACCATCACATTGCGGCGCAGGAACCCGACCGCGTTCTCCACACTGCCCTTCTCCCAGCCGCTGGCGGGATTGCAGAACCCGGCCTCGATCCGGTAATGCTCGATGAACCGCCGGGGACACGTCCACCACGGTGATCCCGTCCCACGCGACCCGGTGCCCCGCGCCGGTGGCGTCGTACGGACACCATGACCAGCGGCGCGACCCCGATATGCTCGAACACCACGCGCAGCCCCACGGCGCACGCATTCAGCGTTCTCCCCGGGAAGGGCCACCGCATACCGCATGTTCGAATGCGGGAACGAGACCACCAGGCAATGCACGTCCGTCCGGTTCCCGGCGACCGCGGCCTGCGCCAGCCCGAAATCCACCTGCATCACCCCCGGCGACCACTCCAGCTCCAAGTACCCCTCGCCCGGCACGCGATGCTCCTGCCTCCAACGCTTCACATACCGCTGCACGATCGGATACGAGCCGTCGAACCCCTGCTCGGCGACCAGCCGGTCGTACACGCGCCTGGCGGTATGACGCTGCTTGCGGGGCATGAACCGGTCCGCCTCCAGCCACTTGTCGATCAGCGGCTTGTACGGGTCCAGCTTCGATCTGGATTCCGCGCGCACGGGAGGCTTGGGCGAACAGTCCTCCAACTGCGCGTACTTGCGGACCGTCTGCCGTGACACCCCGACCTCCCTGGCGATCCGACGCCAGGAAACACCCCGGGCATCGAGAATCCTGATACGTTGTTGTATGGGCGTTGGCACCGTCATATCCTTTCCTACACCGGGAGAAACCACACTCAACTCGGGAATCTAATCCGAACGGGACGGGGCCGACGCCTCCTTCATGCCAAGAAGATGAAACGGCTCAATCCGGACCGCTCAACCGGTCAACTTCCTCACGATCATCCGGCACACTCACCATTGTTCACAGACAGTGGTGTCCGTGAGCCACTTCACGTTCGGCGCGGGAGCGGCGGAGGTCCCTGCCGACGAGGTTGCCCGGCGCGGGCGTGACCTCGCCCTCGCATGAGCTGTAGCGCCGCCGTCCGGGAACACGGGCGACCAGCCCGTCCTCGCGCATGATCCCGCGAATCACCTTCTCCGACGTCCCGGTGCCCAGCGCCGCCCTGACCCGCCGATACCCGTATCGGCCCTCGATTCGCGGAACACGTCCGCGACGCGGCGGCGCAGGGCCCCGTGCTTATCGACCCCCGTTCTCGCGTGGTGGCAGTGGTAGCTGCTGGGCGCGATACCGCGGCAAGGAGACCATCGACCTCAGCGAATACCTCGGCCCCGGCCGGTCGACCGGCATCGCCTTCTCCCTGTCCGACAGGTGTTTTTGTTCAATTGTTTGTTGAGGTTTGGGGGTGGTGACGTTTTGTTGGACTCCGGTGTCCTTGTTCTTTGATTATGCCATGAGTCCGAGCTCGCGTCTTCGTTTGGCGATGCTGGTGCCGAAGGCGAGCTTGATCCGCTCGTCCCGATACCAGCGCATGTACCCGTCCAACTGTTCGACGAACCCTTCGATGGTGACGCCCGTGAAGCTCCGGCCGTGGAAGAACTCCTGCTTGAGATGCCCGAAGAACCCTTCCGCGGCCGCGTTGTCCGGACTGCAGCCCTTCGCGCTCATCGACCGGGTCAACCCGTTCTCCCTGCAGATGCTGATCCACCCGGGCCACCGGTAGTGGCAACCGCGGTCGGAGTGGATGACCGGACGCTCCCCGTCCCCGAGCGTGGCGCACGCGTCGCGGAGCATCCGGTTGGCCAGCTCGGCGTTCGGGCTCGTGCCGATCGTCCAGGCCACCGGCATCCCGTCGTAGCAGTCGATCACCGGGCTGAGGTAGACCTTGCCCGCGGGGATGGAGAACTCCGTCAGGTCCGTGACCCACAGCCGGTTCGGTTCCTCGGCATGGAAAACGCGATTGACGAGGTTGTCCGGCGCCTTGGTCAGCTCGCCCTTGTACGAGCTGTAGCGCCGGGCCCGCTTGAGCAAGGGGACGAGCCCGTGCCGCGTCATCAGCCGCATGACCCTTTTGGCGGACACGACGATCCCGGCGTTTCTCAGTTCGAGCCACACCCGCCGGTAGCCGTAGCGGCGCAGGCTGTTCTCGAACACGTCGCGCACCAGGGCGAGCAGCCCCTCGTCCCTGTCCGGCCTGTTCATCGCGTTCAACTGATGGTAGTAGGTGCTGCGCGCCAGACCGACCCGGGCGAGCAGACGCCCCGCGGGGATGCCATGTCCGGCACTGACGGCCTTGACGAGGATCGTCTTCTCCCTATTGGTCAGGTTGTCCGGGTCTGCGCCCCGCTCTTTTCCCACCAGATCCAACGCCCCCTTGAGGATCGACAGCTCGATCTCCGCCTCCCGTTTCTCCCTGCGCAGCCGCTCGACCTCCGCGCGTACACGATCACGCTCCGCGACCAGCCCCTCCAGGTCCGGCACGTCATGATCCGGACGGGCCGCGCCATCGTCCTCTTCCCTCAGATCATCCGGTCTCACTGGATCGCCCTCCGATACCGGTTCTCGCAGCAGTTGACGCTTCCAGTTTCTCACGACCGACGCCTCCACGCCCACCTCGGCCGCGACCTGCCGCGACGTGACGCCGCCCGCGACCAGCCGCGCCACCGCCATACGCCTGACCTCGTCCGCCACCGGGCCGCGCTTGACCGCGCGCTCCCCGGGCGCCAGCTCGTCGATCCACGCCGCCAGCACCTCACGGCTGGGATACCCCATTTGGCGTATGGTCCTGCTCAGACGCCTGCCATGTGTCAGGTAATGCTCCACCGCCGCGCGCCTCTGACCATCCGTGTACCTCGAATAATGCTCGCCACGACTGGAGGGGATCCCCGTGCGCCGTTCCTCCAGCCAGTCGCGATGCCACATGCGCAACGCCTCCTTGCTGGGATACCCCAGCTCCCGGATCACGTCCGCCGCGCTGTGCTCGTACCGCTCGTACAACTCCGCCGCGCGCCTGCGCTGCTCCCTCGAATACCTCGCCATGATGACGACTCCTCCCCGCTCAAGGAGTCCAACATTTCGTCACCACCCCGTTTTAGTCATGTAGTTTTTTCGGGTTTAGGCAAAGGCATGCCGACCACCCGTGGGCCTTATCTTGATGGTGCTTCGTTTTCCGTCAAGGAGGTCCGGAAAGGTTATGATCAGCATGCCCAAAGTCCAGTCTATTCGCCGTCGCAGGATGAACGGCGAGTCGATCGCGTCGATAGCGCGCAGCGAGAACGTCAGCGAGCCGACGGTGCGCAAGTACCTGAAGGCGGGGGATCTGTCTCCCAGGCCGCCGGTCAAGCGGAAACACGCGGAGTCGGTCATCGACCGTTACGTGCCGGTGATCGAGCAGTGGCTCGCGGAGGATCGCTGCACGTGGCGCAAGCAGCGGCATACCGCGACCCGGATATGGGAGCGTCTGCGTGACGAGTACGGGGCGGAGGTGTCGCTGTCGACCGTGACGAGGAAGGTCGCGCAGCTGCGGCGCGAGTTCGCCGCGGAGCGCGAGGCCGGCTACCTCGACCTGGTGTGGCATCCGGGCGAGGCGCAGGCCGATTTCGGCGAGGTCGACGTCAGGTTCCGGGGCGAGGTGTCTCGCATGCGCCGGTTCGTGCTGGATTTCCCGTATTCGAACGTCGGGCCGAGCCAGCTGATGCCCGGGGAGAACGCGGAGTGCGCGTGCCAGGCGCTTCGCGACATCTTCGAGTGGCTGGGCGGCGTGCCGCCGCGGATCGTGTTCGACAACGCCGCGGGCGTGGGCCGCAGGATGTTCGAACGGGTGAGGCTGACGCGCCTGTTCCAGTCGTTCCAGGCGCATTACGGGTTCGAATACGTGTTCTGCAACACGTACGCGGGCCACGAGAAGGGCGGCGTGGAGTCCCGGGTCGGCGCGGTGCGCCGCAAGCTGTTCGTGCCGGTGCCGAGCGTGTGGAGCATGCCGACGTTCAACGCCAGGCTGCTCGAACGGTGCCTCGCGCTGGGCGACAAGGACCACTACCGCAAGGGCGGGCGCGAGACGGACCTGTCCGCGCGGGGACCGCAAAGCGCTGCTGGCGCTGCCGGAGACACGCTTCGACGTGGTCACGTGGAAACGCATGAAGGCCGACAAGTACGGGATCGTCACCGTCGAGAGCAGACACCGGTACGCGGCCGGCCCCGAGCATGCGGGGCGCGAGCTGATCGTCGGGCTGCGCGCGTTCGAGGTCGAGCTGCTCGATGCCTCCGGGGCCCGCATCACGACGCATCCGCGCGCCTACGGCGACAACCCCACCAGCAGCGACGACCCGTCCCTGCGGATCGGGCTGCCGTGGCGACAGGCCCGGGGCCTGGCCCAACAGCCAGGTCCGAGAGGCGCTTCCCGACCCGCTGCGCGAATGGCTCGACGGGCAGGAGCGCGCGGTCCTCGCCGAGGGGCTGCGCACGCTCCGGCAGGCCGAACGCGAGAGCGGATGGGCGAACGCGGTGGCGGCGATGGCCGAGATCCTCGAGACCACCGGCGGCATCGACCGCGCCGGCGTATGCCTGGCCGCGGCCCGACACGCCGCCGGGACCGAGCCCGTCGCCTACGACGAGCCCGTCGACCTGACCGAATACGACCTGGCGTTCGCCGGGAGGGAGGACAACGCATGAGCCAGAGGAACGAGGAGCGCACGGACATCGACCGGCTGCGGGCGAGGGCCCGCGCCCTGTTCATCTCCCAAGCCACCATCGACGACCTGCTGGCATGGGCCACGCCCAGGCAGCTCCAGGCCGTCGACAGGCTGCTGCGCACGGAACTGGACAACCGCGAGACCTCGAAGCGCGCCAGGCTCCTGCGCCGCGCCCGGTTCCCCGTCCCCAAGACGCTGGACGGCCACGGTCTTCACGAACGTGAAGCTGCCCGACGGGTACGCCCGGGACGAGCTGCTCTCCCAGGGGCTTCGTCGGCAGGGCCCAGGACCTCGTGTTCTACGGGAAGACCGGACGCGGCAAGACCCACCTGGCCACCGCGCTGGGCATGAGCGCGATCGACCGGGGCATGAACGTACGCTTCCTGCCCACCGCCGAGCTCGTCCTTCAGCTGGGCCGCGCCAAGCGCGAGGGAACCCTCGAGACCATGCTCAAGGACATCGCCAAAGCCGATCTGATCATCCCKGSACGRGTTCGGCTACGTGCCCTTCGACGTCGACGGCGCCAGACTGCTCTACCAGGTCATCGCCGGCAGCTACGAGAGAAGGAGCATCATCTTCACCACGAACATCGAGTTCAGCAAATGGGGCACGATCTTCGCCGACGACAAACTCGCCGCCTCGATCATCGACCGCATCGTTCACCACGGACGACTCATCGAGTTCACCGGACAAAGCCACCGCATCAGCCAGGCACTCATGTTCGGCAAACCCAAACCAATAAACACACCGCGCACACCCACGCCCAAAACCGAAAAAATACCTGACGAAAACCGAAACACCAACTTGACTAAAAACAGGTGCGATTCG